>CAJTYW010000001.1 GCA_910583995.1 uncultured Christensenella sp.
CAAGGGTTATACCCGTATGTGAAAAACCCCACGTTTAACGTGGGGATATTTATTATTTATGTCGCAAATTTTTGTTTACAATTATAAAGCATTATTTTTTATCCAAAAAACTAACAAAAAACTTTAATTGTCAGATATAAATTAGGTTTGAAAATTTTTTATAATGATTATAATGATATATTAATCTTATTATTATAAGTACTTTTTATTTTATATAAATTTTTAGTAAAATTTGGAGTAAAACACTTGATTATTTTTAAAAATTTCTTTATAATGGTATTTGACGAATTTCGTTTGAAATTTGAAATAATTATGATTTTTTTAAATACACTGGAGGTATTATGAAGAACGAAGCAATGTTACAAAACAACATTAAGTTGATTGAAAAAGCAACAAAGAAAATTAAGTCTTTTGCTTTTGATTTAATTGACGAAGGTAGTTTTGTAGAGACTGATGTTTTTGCAGCTGGTAAGTCTTTTATTGACTGCGGAGAAGCTCTAGGTGAAGGTGTAGTTACAGGTTATGCTACTATCGGCAACAGACCTGTACATTTTTTTGCACAAAACCAAGAAGTTATGAAGGGCAGTTTTAGTGAAGCACACGCAAAGAAAATTTTGAAAGTTATCAGAAAAGCGGTACAAACAGGTACACCATTGATTTCTATTATTGATTCAAATGGTGCTAGAATTGGTGAAGGTGTTGCTATGCTTGAAGCATACAGCGAAGTAATCAACGCAATTAATCTTGCTAAAGAAAATATTCCGCACATTTGCATTATTAAAGGCAACTGTGTTGGTATGATGGCTGCAATCAGTGCAATGGCAGACTTTGTATTTATGGCAGACAGCAGTGTAATGAGCGTTGCATCTCCACAAGCGATTGCATCTTTGGAAAAAGATTATCCAAAGCTAAACACAATTCTTGGATACAAAGCTTATTCTGAAAATAGTGATATTGCTGACTTCACATTTAAATCTAATAAAGAACTTGCAGAAAAATTAAAGTACATTTTGACTATCTGTGGCGGTGAAGTAAATGAGAGTGATGACGATGCTAATCGTGAGACTCCTGCTTTGGACAAGGCTTACAGCGTAGATGGTTCTTTAAAAGCAATCTGCGACAATCAAAAATATATTGTTGCTAATGAAAATTATGCAAAAGAAGTTGTAACAGCTTATGCTTTGGTAAATAGCATTAGTGTTGGTATAATTGCTTTGGATAGCTCAGTAAATGATGGTTATATTTCTGCAAATGGTATTGCTAAAGCAGATAAATTTATTGATAAATGTACAGCAAATGGTATGCCTATTATTTCATTGGTAGATAGCCTTGGCGTTAAACCAAGCCTTAAAGATGAAATTAATGGTTTAGCAGGTAAACTTGCAAGCTTAATGGCAAAAATCGCAAGTTGTGATACCCCAATGATTAGTGTGATTACTGGCAAAGCAATTGGTCTTGCTTACTCTGTATTTGCAAGCAAAGGTATTGGCTTTGACTATACTTTGGCAAGCAGTGATGCTGTTATCAGTCCTGTTAATACTGCAGCAGGTGCAGCAATCGAATATGCAGAAGAGTTAAAATCAGGTGAAGACAGAGCAAAACTTGAAGCACGTTATTTGGAAATGGAACAAAATCCATTTATTAGTGCAAAAGACGGATTTATTGATAACATTATTGAGTTATCAACTATGCGTCCATATATAGCTAGTGCTTTAATGATGCTATTGGGTATTTAAGGAGAGAATCAATGATTAATAATTTACTTTTTTGTGCCAAGCAAACAATTGGCGATAAATTGGCAGAGGCAGGTATAGTTGTATTAATCGGTGTTTCAATGGTATTTATAGTTTTGTTTTTGCTTATCGGTGTTGTAAAACTTTTACAATATCTAAATAAGTTGCTTAACAATTGGGACGATATGATGGCTATTTATCGTGCAAATAAAGCAGAGAGAAAAGCTATCAAACAATCCTATGTTGCGGATAGAGATGAAAAAATCAACGGACTTTATAAACAATTAGATTGTAATGTAATTACTAAATTGGAGTTTAAAGAGCAACAAGCACAAATCAAATTAGAATATAAATCAAAGAAACCTGAAATCAAACAAGCGATAAGTGATTTGAAAACAAGTCAAAAACAAGCAAGACTTCCTAAACCTGAAGGTGCTACTATGATAGCCGCTCCAAGTGAAGAAGTTGTTACAGACAGCAAGCTTATTGCAATTATCAGTGCAGCGATTGCAGTTGCAACTGAACAAGAACAAGCAGAAAGAAAAGTTACCTTTAAGGTGCGTTCAATCAAACATATAAATTAAGGAGATTAGAAAAATGCGTAAATTTAATATAAATGTAGACGGAAAAAATTATGTAGTAGAAGTTGAAGAAATTGGTGGCGTAGCAACTAGCCCTGTAGTTGCAGCTCCTGTTCAAGCAGCACCTGCAGCTCCAAAGGCAGCAGCACCTGTTGTTGGAAATGGCGAGCCATTTAAAGCACCAATGCCTGGTACAGTTCTTGATGTTTGTGTTGCAAACGGAACAACTGTTAAAAAAGGTGATACTATTTTAGTGTTAGAAGCTATGAAAATGGAAAACAATATGACTGCACAAAAAGATGGTGTTGTTACAGTTGCAGTTAGCAAAGGTGCTAGTGTAGCAAGTGGCGATACATTATTTACAATTGCATAATTTGGGAGGTTGTAGTAATGTTTAATTTTACATTGGCACTTGGCGGAAGCGAGTCGCAAATTTTAAGATCATTGCAAAACTTGTGGGATAGTACTGGTTTTGCGGGTTTTAATACTGACACATTGCTAAATTTGGTAATGATGGCAGTTGCGGGGCTTTTGTTATTCCTTGCCATTTCTAAGAAATTTGAGCCAAACTTGTTGCTTGCAATGGCTTTTGGTATGTTTCTTATAAATATACCGGGAGCATACAACATTTTGTATGGTACTCAAGGATATGACTTTACTTTGAATAAAGCTGCATTTACTGGACAAGAAATTGAAGATTTGATTCAAGTAGGTATAATAAACGCAGAAGGTGTAATCGGACGTATTGTAGATGGTGAGTTTGTTGCTTGGTCAGGTACATTACCAGAATTGAAGAAAGCTTTAGAAATTACACTTGCAAACAATGCAACTATAGGTCAACAGACTAGTGCAATTTTAGATGCTATAGTTAAAACAGTGAATATGCCCGCAGATATAGATGTAGCTACATTTATCAGCAATGTGACAACTAAGCACACAACAGTTGCAGATTTCGGTTTGTTCTATTACTTGTACAAAGGTGTTGACTGGGTATTATTCCCACCACTTATTTTCTTGGGTATTGGTGCAATGACAGACTTTGGTCCGCTTATTGCAAATCCAAAGAGCTTACTTCTTGGTGCAGCAGCACAAATCGGTATATTTGTAACATTTATCTTGGCATCTTTGTTTGGCTTTACTGGTGCGGAAGCCGCATCTACCGGTATAATTGGTGGTGCAGATGGTCCTACAGCTATATATCTTACAAGTAAACTTGCACCGCATTTGATGTCTTCAATAGCAATTGCAGCTTACTCATATATGGCGTTAGTTCCAGTTATTCAACCACCTATTATGAAAGCTTTGACTACAAAGAAGGAAAGAATGATTGTTATGGAACAACTTCGCCCTGTGTCAAAAAGAGAGAAGATTTTGTTCCCAATCGTGGTAACTGGTGTTGTAGGTATTATTCTTCCATCATCAATTCCACTACTAGGTATGTTAATGCTTGGTAACTTAATGAAAGAGTCTGGTGTTGTACCACGCTTGGCAGAAACTGCTAAAAACGAACTTATCAATATTATTACAATATTCTTGGGTGTAACAGTAGGTTCTAAAGCTTATGGTAACCAATTCCTAAACTGGGAAACAATCAAGATTATCGTTCTTGGTGTTGTTGCATTTGGTATTGCAACTGCAGGCGGTGTACTTGTTGGTAAACTTATGTGTAAAATGTCTAAGGGCAAAATCAACCCACTTATCGGTGCAGCAGGTGTATCTGCAGTACCAATGGCGGCTCGTGTTGCTCAAGACGTAGGTAAAAAGGAAAATCCAAACAACTATTTGTTGATGCACGCAATGGGACCAAACGTTGCCGGTGTTATCGGTTCAGCTGTTGCTGCTGGTGCATTACTTGCGATTTTCGGCTAATTTAAGGAGGATTATAAAATGGCAAAAAAAGTACAATTAACAGAAACTATACTTCGTGATGCTCATCAATCTCAAGCTGCAACTCGTATGCGTCTTGATGAAATGTTGCCTGTTGCAAGCAAGCTTGATGAAGTAGGTTATTATAGTATAGAATGTTGGGGCGGTGCAACTTTTGACTCTTGCTTGAGATTTTTGAACGAAGACCCTTGGGAAAGACTTAGAAAGTTAAGAAAAGCTATGCCTAAAACAAAGCTTCAAATGTTATTAAGAGGACAAAATATCCTTGGTTATAAACACTATGCAGATGATGTTGTTGAAGAGTTTGTTAAAAAATCTATTCAAAATGGTATAAATGTTATCAGAATATTCGACGCACTTAACGATACAAGAAATATGAAAGCTTGTATAGATGCTATTCTTAAATATAAGAATGAAGATAAAAGCGGTTTAGGCGTTGTTTGTGAGGCAACTTTGTGTTATACAGTTAGTGAAGTTCACACTCGTGAATACTTTGTAAACCTTGCAAAAGAGTTGGAGTCAATGGGTGCAGATGTTATCTGTCTTAAAGATATGGCTAACTTGTTGTTGCCTTATGAAACTTATGAGCTTGTTAAAGCTTTGAAACAAGCTGTTAAATGTCCAATTCATTTGCATACTCACAACACTTCAGGTACAGGTAATATGATTTACCTTAAAGCAATTGAAGCTGGTGTTGATATTGTTGATACTGCATTATCTCCAATGGGTAATGGTACATCTCAACCGGCAACAGAGCCACTTATTGCAACACTTCAAGGTACAGAGTATGATACTGGTTTGGATTTGAGCTATGTTACAGAAATTGCAGAACACTTTAAAGGTGTTGCTGAAAGATTGACAAAAGATGGTTATTTGAATAAAAAAGCACTTCAAACTGATGTTAAAGGTCTTATTTATCAAGTACCAGGCGGTATGCTTTCAAACTTAATGAACCAATTGACAGAAGCAAATGCTATGGATAAGTATGACGAAGTTCTTGCAGAAGTTCCAAAGGTAAGAGCAGACTTAGGATATCCACCACTTGTTACTCCATCATCACAAATTGTAGGTTCTCAAGCAGTTTTAAATGTGCTTTCAGGTGAAAGATATAAAATGGTAACTAAAGAAGTTAAAGGTATTGTTCGTGGCGAATATGGTAAATTGCCTGTAGAAATCAAACCTGAACTTGTTAAAAAGATTATCGGTGACGAAGCAAGAATTACTTGCCGTCCTGCAGATAATATTGGACCTGAACTTGAAAAATATCGTGAAGAAATTAAAGAATATATTGAGCAAGAAGAAGATGTATTGTCTTACGCTTTGTTCCCACAAGTTGCCTTAAAATTCTTCAAATATCGTCAAGCAAACAAAATTAATCTTGATTCTGAAATTGGCGATGTTGAAAATGGTATTCAACCTGTTTAATTAAATAAAAATTGAAATTATACAAAAAAATAGTTGCTAATATGGCAACTATTTTTTGTTTTAATACTAATTAAAATTTGATTCAATAGTTTATATAAAAATATTAATATTATAGTATTTGATTACTGCAAAAAGGTATATATTAATTATAAAATTTATATACAAAATTAGCAATATACTCAAAATGTAATAAAAGTGTCAGAAAAAGTATACTTTTTCTGACACTTTTGTGTTGCTTCTAATTAATAATTAAATGTTATAAAATTGGCAAATTTTACCTTTTTTAACAATTTTATTATACAAAACAAATTGATTTTTGTCAAGTATAATTTGTCAGAAAAAGTATACATTTACTGACAGTTTAATATGTTTTTGTGTTAATTAATGATATTTAGATAGTAATAGAACAGAAATGTTCGTTATTATAAATATATTTTTTAAGGAGTAAAGCAAATGAAAAAGAAATTGGTTTTAGTTGTAGCAATTGTTTTAGTTGCTGTAACTGCTTGTGTGTTGTTGGTTGGTTGTGCACCAAAAAATCCTAGTGATTTCTTGGATAAATGGTTTGACTGCAATAGTAAGTATATGAAAGCAGGTAATATCGAAGTAGGTATTAATGGAAATATTGCATATACTAAAACAAAAATTAATGATAAAGATATTTATGCTTATATGGAAATAGACGGGGATAATGTCATAAATTATAATGGTGCGGAAATAGATGGCAAAATCGTTTGGACAAAAAAGACAATGACTAAAGCAGAAGCTAAGGAAATGTTGAAACTTGATACTGACATTGAAAACATAAATGATATTATTAAAGAACAAATGGAATTTAGCAGTGAAGACTTTAAGGATTTTGATAAAAACTTCACTAAAAAAGATGGTGTGTATGTTGCAAATGAAGGAACTGACCTTGAAGGCGTAACAGTAAAACTATCTAGTAAAGAAATGGCTGTAACATTTACAGAAGGCGGAACAGAAGTTACAATCACTTTAGGTATTGGTTATGATAAAATCACTATTCCTAAAGAAGCAAAAGACGCCGCTGAAATGTAATAAAAATTTGATGCCTAAAAAAACTACCATATGTATTATAAGGTAGTTTTTATTTTATAATAATTATTTGATAAACAGCAATGATAAAATTATACTTATTATTGTAGCAATAGTAGCTTGTGTGAATTTGTATAGCATATATTTAGGAATAGTTAAACCACATTTTTGCGAGTAGTTTAACGATTGAAGCGCAATGCAAACACCGCCGAATGTTACAAGAAAAGTTGCAATAGATACGCTGAAAATCGGGGCTAAATTGCAATTTGAAAGGTTTGCGATGCCACGCGTCATTTCAAATAGCCCATACCAAACAGCTTTTGTAACACTCTCTTCAACACCGATATTTTCAAATAAGGTGGTTATAGTTTTTGTAAGATAGATTTTGTCAAGCATAGTAATAAAAAAGCTCATAATCGCAATGTATCCGCCTACTATTGCTATACTTATTATGCTATCTACCATACTTTTACTTAATATGTCATCATATTGAACAACTATTTTGTGATTGCTATCGTCAGGCTTTTGTTTTGGTCTGTAAATTAATCCATTAATAAAAGCAGAAAGCAAATGTGCTATATAAATTATGTATCCGTATAATGTATTGTGTAACATATTACTTATTGTGCCAATTATAAATATAGGACCTGAAATGCTTGATAATACATTCATTATAAAGCATTCTTGCTTTGTTATCGCACCGCTATCGTATAAATCACGGGTAAGTTTGCTACCTATCGGATAACCGCAAAAAATGCTCATTACCATTACATATCCACTTATTGCAGGGGCGTGATATATTTTGCTTAATGGCTTTTTTAGAACTCCAGACAATTCATTTGCTGTACCTATCATAGTAAGCATTTTGTTAAAAAATATGAATGGGAATAGTGCAGGTAATACGTTTTTTGCATAAAGTATGAATGCCCCGAGCGTTCCTGAAATATAATCGGACGGGGATAACAGAGCAGTTATTATAATACTTATTATAAAAAATGTAAGTATATGTTGTTTGCTTATTTTCTTTAACACATTACAATTTATGCCAAAAAAATATAAATATGAAAGTTATAGGTGTAATATGTATAGAATATACCAAAAAAGCCGCTAATAGCGGTGTATTTCATAGGGATAAAGCAAGGACTGATTATTGTCCTTGCTTTTTTAGCACGGTTATGCTATAATAAAACTACTATAAACAGTAATTTGGCGGTGATTATATGAAAATAACAGTGATAAATGGCACAAACACGGCGTTACATATCGCTTAAAAGAGATTTTTTTACAAAACTTTCAAGGCGCAGACGTAGTTGAGTTTTATCTGCCGAAAGATTGTCCGTCTTTTTGTATAGGTTGTACGAATTGTTTTATGAAAGGCGAAAATAACTGTAAAGACTTTGATTACACCCATAAAATTGAAAAATCGCTTATTGAATCAGATATAATCGTTATGACGTCGCCTGCATATGTAATGCACGCAACGGGCGCAATGAAATCATTATTAGACCATTTGGGGTATCGTTGGATGCCGCATAGACCTGCGCCCGAAATGTTCGGTAAGCGTGCGGTAATTATTACGCAATGTCTTGGTGCAGGCGCAAAGTCAACATCAAAAGATATAAAACACAGTTTGTCTTGGTGGGGAATATCGAAAATCGGTATGTTTAGCGGTTCGCTTTTGAGTGATATTATTTGGGATAAACTTTCCGAAAAGAAGCGCAAGAAGTTAACTAAAAAGATAAACGAACTTGCTGTTCGATTCTCTAAAATCAATTATGCCAAACCAGCGCACACAACACTTATGACTAAAATTAAGTTTAAGTTTTGTCGTCTGATACAAAAGAAAGTGCGTAAAAATGGTGTTGCAGGACTTGACAATGAGTATTGGCATAATAACGGTTGGCTTGGTAAAAGCCGTCCGTGGAAAAGTTGACGCATTCGATTTTCTAAGTAAACTTAAATTTATCTTTCTAATCTTTAATTAAGTATAGCGCACTACACTTCGCAAGCGAAGATAGTGCGCTATTTCTTTGCCAACAAGGAAATCCCTATAACAGATACCCTTAATAGCGACTTATTTGCTGTAATTAGTAAAAGTTAAATAATTGTTGTGTTTTTAAATTATGAGCATTTTATTTGAAGTAATTTTATCTTTACTTACAATATTATATATTTTATTTGAATAACTTACTTGTTCACCACAAGTTAAATCTCCGTTAAAATCAATTTTTGATAAAAGGTTTTTACAATCTGCCTTGACGGCAAGCACATTAGGTTTTCCTATATTTGTTATTGAATTAGTGTGATTTAGAGCAATATGCAGTAGCACTCTTCGTATTTTTGATTTAGTATATCTTTTTGTATGTACAAGTGTTACAAGTTCGTCATAGTTATTTGCTATTTGTGAGTATTTTTTTACTCTGTTTATAATGCCTTCGTTATCTTCATATACGCTATCAATATTTATGCAGTTATGAGATATTATGGCAAATAATTTGTTGTAATCTATGTTGTAATTTATTAAATCGTCATATACAAATTTTGGTACTTTAAGTTCGTCTAAGTCAAAGTTGTTGCTGGCAATAGCAACTCTAATACTTTTTGCACTATTAAATTTGTTATCAAAATCAATTTGATTGTAACTAGCACCAACGCGTTTTATTGGGGCAAATTTAGCGTTTAAATTTAATTTTTTTGCTTGCTTAATATATTCTATACCAAGTATGTTGTTTGGAGAGTTAATCAAATTAGTATCGATTTTTGAAAGGTTTTTAAATGATTTTTCACAAGATACAGGGTAGGATAAACCTTCGTCCAAATATTTTTTAATTTGATAATCATATTCTTTAGAAGTTGTAATATTTGCAATTTCCGTAAGAGTATCTATATCGTCACATTCCGCACCAAAAACTATTAAATCCAAGTTTTGTATTTTACTTGCTATTTGTATAGCACCATTTGCAAAGTATTCAGCTGAAGAAGTTGCATAAATTGATGGAAGTTCGATAACCATATCGCTACCTGCAGCTATAGCGTGTTTTGCACGAGTGTATTTATTTAAAACAGCAATATCGCCCCTTTGAGTAAAATTACCGCTCATAATTGCGATAATATAATTTTGCTCAGTAGGTGCAAGACTTGATAGAATCTCTTTAGTTTTATCAATATGGTAAATATGTCCGTTGTGCAATGGATTATATTCCACAATAATTGCTGCTATCAAATTTCTTCTCCTTTAAAATATATAAAATAAATATTGCTTTATTTTGTAATAAAAAGTATTGATTTTTATTAAAAAATATATTATAATTAAACTTATGAATAATTATATATTCATTATATAACATTTTTTGAAAAAATAAAAGTATTTTGACGATATTGTTTTGGAGGAATGGAATTTATGAGTAAGTTAATGGACTCAATAATCAAAAAAGCAACAAAACTTGGCAAGACTATTGTATTGCCTGAAGGTGAAGAACCGCGTATTATCGAAGCGGCAAGATGTATTACTGATAACAAAATTGCAAAAGTTATTTTGTTAGGTGATAGAGAAGTTATCAAAGCTGTTCGCTCAGATATTAATGTAGATGATATAGAAGTTATTAATCCAAAAACTTCAGACAAATTTGAAACTTATGCAAATACTTTGTATGAGCTAAGAAAAGCAAAAGGTATGACTTTGGAACAAGCGGAAAGTTTGGTTAAAAACAATACACTTTTCTTTGGTGCTATTATGTTAAAATTGGGTGAAGCTGATGGTATGGTTGGTGGTGCAATCAATTCAACAGGTAATGTGCTTAGAGCAGGACTTCAAGTTGTAAAAACCGCACCAGGTGTAAGTACTGTTTCAAGTTGCTTTTTAATGAGCTTTGACAATACTTTGTATAAAGATAATGAAGTTATGGTATTTGGTGATTGTGCAGTTAATCCTGACCCTAATGCCGACCAACTTTGTGATATAGCAATTTCTACAGCTGCATCTGCTGCAACACTTGCAGGTTTAGAGCCAAGAGTTGCAATGCTTTCATTCTCAACAAAAGGTAGTGCTAAACACGCAAATGTCGATAAAGTTGTAGAAGCTACTAAAAAAGTTATAGAAAAATGCCCAGATATGATTATTGATGGTGAGTTACAAGTAGATGCAGCTTTGGTTAAATCTGTTGCAAGACTTAAAGCACCAAACAGCAAACTTGAAGGAAAGGCAAATGTTTTGATATTCCCAGACCTTGGTGCAGGTAATATTGGATATAAACTTGCTCAAAGACTTGCAGGAGCAGAAGCAGTAGGTCCTATCTGTCAAGGTTTTGCAAAACCTATCAACGATTTGTCAAGAGGTTGCGTAGTTAGCGATATTATTGGCGTTGTAGCAATTACAGCAGTTCAAACCGAAAATAAGTAATTATAAACAAAGCGTAGTAAAATAGTTGATTAAAAGTAAAAGCTTTAAATAAAATTTTAATAAATATAAGACATTTTAAATTTATATTGTCTGACAAATAATTTTAGAGGTAAATAATGAAGATTTTAGTTGTAAATGCAGGTAGTAGTTCTTTAAAATATCAAGTAATTGATATGGATAACGAAAGTTGTCTTTGCAGTGGTGGCGTTGATTGTATCGGTCAACAAACTTCTACAATCGAACATAAAGCAAGTGGTAAAAAAGAGCATATTGAAACTCATCACTTTGACAATCATACACAAGCGTTAAAAGTTGTATTTAATCTTTTGACAGATAAAGAGTGTGGCGTTATAAATGATATTAGCGAAATTAGTGCAGTAGGTCATAGAGTTTTGCATAGCGGTGAAGATTTTGACGGCTCAGTTGTTATAACTGCTGAAACACTTGAAACAATGAAAAAAAATATCCCGCTTGGACCACTTCATATGCCAGCTAACTTAGCTTGTGTGGAGTCTTGCAAGAGTTTGTTACCAAATGTTCCTATGGTTGCAGTTTTTGACACAGCTTTCCATATGACAATGCCTAAATACGCATATATGTATGCTATTCCTTACGAAGATTATGAAAAATACAAAGTTCGCCGTTATGGATTTCACGGTACATCACACAAATATGTAACTGGTGAAGCTATTAAAATGATGGGTACTGATAAATGCAAAATTATCAACTGTCATTTAGGTAATGGTTCTTCTATCTCTGCTGTTAAGGACGGAAAATGTCAAGATACTTCAATGGGATTGACTCCGCTTGAAGGATTGATGATGGGTACTCGTTCAGGAGATATTGACCCTGCTTGCCTTGAGTTTTTGATGGACAAAAAAGGTATGGATATTCACGAAATGCTTAATTACCTAAATAAAAAGAGTGGTTTCTTAGGCGTTTCAGGTGTGTCTTCAGATGCAAGAGAAGTTGGTAAGGCTGCAGATGCAGGAAATGAAAGAGCACAGCTTGTTCAAGAAATGACTTCTTACCGCATTAGAAAATACATTGGCGCTTATGCAGCAGCTTTGCAAGGTGTTGATTGTATCGTATTTACAGGTGGCATTGGTGAAAATTCTTTTGCTGCACGCCGTAGAGTACTTGATAAACTTGAGTGGCTTGGTGTTAAGATTGATTGGGATAAAAACGATAACTGTCCAAGAAAACAAAATGTTGAAATTTCAGCACCTGATTCAAAAGTAAAAGTATTTGTTATTCCTACAAACGAAGAACTTGTTATTGCAAGAGAAACAAAAGATTTAATCAAATAAATTAATTTGAGAGAATTTCGCAATTTAAACAATTATTTTATATATTGTTTATGAATATTGTGCAAAGTTTACCTGATTTTAGCTCAATCAAACATATTTACGATAATAAAATGGCTTTTTGAATAAAACTATGTTATTTTAATTGACAAAATATTGATATTGATATATAATTTGATAGACTAAGGAGGGTAACTATGTCTATAAATATTGCAAAAGCAAATCAAGGCGAGTTTTATCCTTTTAAAGAGACAATAAAAGCAAACAATGACATTTTGTCAGGTATCCTTGCTACATTTGACGGAGATATTGAAATCGAAGGTACTTATGTAACAGATAAAGACAATGTTTATATTGATAGCAAATTGCGTTTTGATATAATTTTTAAATGTGCAAGATGCCTTGAAGATGTTAAAAAATCTTTCAATATAAGATGTATGGCAAGTTTTTATTTGGAAGGTGAGTCAGTTGAAGAAGGGTATTATCCTTATTCAAACAATGTTGTTGATATGACAGAGCCTGCAATGCAAGAAATTATTTTGAATCTACCTACAAGAGTGCTTTGTAAGGAAGATTGCAAAGGTTTATGCCAAGTTTGCGGTACAAATTTAAACAACAGTAATTGCGATTGTGATAAATTGCAAAATCAAGAAACTATTACACCTAACAATCCGTTTAGCGTGTTGAAAAATTTAAAATAAATCTACGGGAGGTGCAAGAAATGGCAGTTCAAAAGAATAAAACTTCAAAACAAAGAAAACATACAAGAGCAGCAAATTGGAAAATTAGCGCGCCAAATCTATCTCAATGCCCAAATTGTGGAGAACTTATTGTGAGTCACAAAGTTTGTCCAAATTGTGGTGCTTATGATGGAAAAACTGTAGTAGATATGAGCGAAAAGAAAGCTGACTAATTATCAATAACGGATAATGAGAAAAGGAATGTGTTTATGGCATTCCTTTTTTTTATTTTGCAGTTGAAATTAAAATAAAAATATGTTAAAATAAAACTAATAGAATTGTATGGAGAATTATTATGAGAAAAAGTTTTAAATATTTTGTTTTTATAATTGCTATTTTTACGCTGATATTTACTTTATCTGCTTGCAATTATGAAAGCGTAATTACATTATCTGATTTATCACTTTCAATTACTCCTAATGAGAGTATAAAGCATTTAACAGGTGATATAAGTGAAGAGTTGTTAAATAATGTTGATAGGGGCTTTAGACTGGAAACATATTATACATTGGGCAGTGGCAGAGCTTGGCCGACAGATGTAGGAAGTGACGGATATAAAATGCTTGATGAAGAAATCGAGTTTTATAAAGATGACAAACCTGTTGAAATACAAGTTTATATTTATCTTACAGAGTATATCGATAAACCGCTAGACGATATAGCTTTAAATCAAATGAAAGATTATTTTGAATATATTCGCTCAAAAGGTATGAGTATGTTATTAAGATTTGCATACGACCATACTCAAGGCGAAGATAATAGCCCAAAACAGGAAATTATTCTTGAACATTTAAATCAAATCAAGCAATTTAATATTAGAAATGCTCAATTGATAAAAGACACATTGACTGCCTACCAATTCGGTATGATTGGTGCTTGGGGAGAGTGGGGTGCTACTTTTGGAAAATATAATGAAAAAACATTATTAAATGCTATGATTGACGCTTTTCCTGATGGTACATATTTTCAAGGTAGATATATGCGTGTGGTAAATCAAACAGACAAAAATCCTAAGTCGGAATATGTTGGCTACCACAATGACTTTTTGGTGGGAAGACCGCACCCTTGGAATACGGCTGGTGATAAATATAAAAGTAACGATTACAAAAAATTCATTAACAATGCCCAATATAGGCTTAATGACGGCGAAATGCCTTGGGGTGGTTATACCGATGAGCCTGATGAAAAAGTTGACGGAATAAACTTTTTAAAACAAATGCGAGAGCATAGTTTGGGAACATTAAGTATAAAGCACAACTATATTGAGCCACGAGTAGGAAAGGACGGAATTATACATAATTCTCATAATATTGCAAGGTGGAAGACAGAGTATGTTACACCTGAAATTTTAAAAGCTAATAAGTTGCCTTACTATGATAGTTGGTTTAAAGATAGTAATGGTAGCACAATAAAGCGTTCTATTTATGAATATTTGAGAGATTATTTGGGTTATGTGCTTATGCTAGATAATCTTGAAATTAAAAAAGTAGGTGAAAATACTGAATTGTCTTTTGTTATCACCAACTTCGGATTAGGTACACCGCTTACTATAAATAATATGGAAATTGTAGTATGTGATAAAGCCAATAATATTATTAATATTGATACGGCTAAAAATTATTATGTGTCAAGCTATGATAACAAAAAGCTTGTAACTTACGGACAGCAAAAAATTACTTTTACTATTAAAGGTGATATAGCCGGCAAAGCAATTGGCGTTAAATTGTCAAAAGGTAATCATACAATAAAAACTGCAAATGATATTCCGTATATTGCTGGAGTTAATTTTATCCTTTAAACCATTTAAAAATCGATACTAAATAAAAAAAACAGGCTTTTTACGGCTTGTTTTTTTATTGTTTAAATAACAATATGCGATTGTGAAATCAAAAATATTAGTTAAAAGGTATAACTGAGTAAAAATTGCAAAATTTAACTATGTGGAGGAGAATTATGCAATTTGGAATACAACCTATTTATTGGGTACTTATTAATTCTGTAGTATCGTTTATATTTTTATTTATTATATCTAAAGTGCTTGGCAAAAAGCAAATAGCACAACTTGAGTTTATAGATTACGCGGTTGGTATATCTTTGGGTTCGATTGCGGCAGAAATGGCAATCAATTCAGAAATACCTTTTTATTACTTTTTAATTGCAATGGCAATATTTATGTTTCTTGCTTTGCTTGTGGATATTGTTGGCAGAAAATGTACTTTCTTTAAAAGATTAATGAAGGGTAAGCCTATTTGTGTTGTTTACGAAGGTAAAATAGATTATGAACAACTAAAAAAGAGCAAGATTGACGTTAATGACTTGCTTGCAATGCTTAGGGAAAAAGGCTTTTTTGATATAGAAGATGTAGCTTACGCAGTATTTGAGACAAGCGGTGAATTGTCAGTGCTACCAAAAGGAAATCAAAGACCTGTTGTTGCAGAAGATTTAGGTAATGATAAGGTTAAAACTGCACAATTATCTAATGTGTTGATAGTGGACGGAGCAATATCTTATTCCGGATTAAGTGAAGCGAAAAAAGGCGAAGAATGGCTACTAAGAAGATTAAATGCAAAAACTAAAGACGAATTAAAGAAAATTTTGCTTGCAACTTATGATAGCGAAAAAGATGAGATAAATGTTCATACTAAAGATAAAGCTTAATAAACTATATTGTAACAAGTTTTTAAGCAATTAAAATTTGTGTCAGTGGGATATATTTTATTCCACTGATTTAAATTTAATACCGATTTTTGAAGGGTTTTAGTAAAATTATCTTTGATTTTTTTACCAATAAATATTATAAAATCATATTAGGTAACTAGCTAATATTGTTTTTAAAGATTTTAAAATGCCTGAAGATTTTGTTGTAATTATTTATTAGCTTAATATATTTACGCATAATATATTATTATTTTATAAAAAATAATTGTAAATTTTTAATTTATATGCTAAAATATCTGTGTATAAATTTTGACCATATAAGGAGCGAGTATGAAAATTATTTTAGATGGACAAGGCGGAGATTATCCAGACCAAGCTGTAATGGGTGCTATCAAAGCAGTTAACAAGCATAAAGATTTGGAGATAATAATTTGCGGTAAGGCGGAAGAAGTCAATAAGGTTTTATCTGAAAATTATTCCGGAAATAAAATTACTGTTTGCGATTGTAGAGAAGTTATAACAAATGATGATGTTCCGACTATTGCAGTTCGTCAAAAGAAAGACTCTTCTATGGTAAAAGCTATTCGTATGGCAAAAGAAGACCCAACTATTGACGGCGTTGTAAGCTCAGGCAATACTGGAGCGTTGCTTACTGCATCACTATTTATTGCAAAAAGAATAAAAGGCATTAGCAGACCTTGCCTAGCACCAAGCCTTCCAACAGCTATTGACGGAAAGTGTTTTGTACTTGTGGATTGCGGTGCAAATGCAGATTGTAGACCAATAAACTTGCAACATTTTGCCGTTATGGGAAGTTGTTATGTTGAGTCATTGTTTGGAAGAAAAAATCCTACAGTTGCTATACTTAGTAACGGACAGGAAAAAGGCAAGGGTAATGAACTTGTAAAAGAAACTTATCCACTACTTGAGAGTACTAAATCTATTAACTTTGTAGGAAATGTAGAAGCAAGAGATATATTATTTGGTGACTATGATGTTGTGGTTTGTGATGGCTTTAGTGGCAACATTGCTTTAAAAACTATTGAAGGTACAGCACTTTGCGTAATGAGAATGATAAAAAATTCTATTAAAAACGGAAGCATTTTGCAAAAGATTGGCGGATTGCTTATCAAGCCTGCAGTAAGAAAACTTAAGTCTACAATGGACGTTAACGAGCAAGCTGGTGGTACTGTTCTTGGTGTGGATAGCATTATTGTAAAAGCACACGGCTCATCAAAGGAAGCAAGTATTTGCAGATGTATCGAGCAAGCTATGCTACTTGCACAAAATGATATAGTAAGCAAAATTAAAACAAATTTAAGTGGGTTAGAAGATTATGATAATTAGAAAAAACAATGAAGATAATTTGGAACTTAGCAGTGTAAAAGCTGTAGAAAAAATTATCGGATATACCTTTAATGATAAAAAAATATTGCAAAGAGCTATCACTCATAGTTCTTACAATACTCTTAAAGGGATAGAAGGGGAAAGTTATGAAAGAATGGAATTTTTAGGGGATTCTATTCTTGGATTTGTGGTTGCGGACGAACTTTACAAAAAATATCCGCAGTTTGACGAAGGTATGCTTACAAAATTTAAAGCGAATATTGTAAGTTCTGCACCGCTTGCAGATATTATCGATAGTAGCAAGATTTTTGAATATGTTTTGTATGACAAGACAAATACCTTTAAACAAAAAAAGAAAAGCGATTTTTTTGAGTCAATTGTGGCAGCTATTTATTTGGATAGTAATGGACTTAAAGCAACAAGACAATTTATTTTGAAGTATTTAAAGCCTTATATTTCTGCAGAAATCAAAAACGATACATTTGATTATAAATCTATGCTGTATGAATACTGCAGTGCTAAAAAAATGCTTATTACTTTTGAGCAAAAAGATGTTACAGGTCCTTCACACGATTTAACTTTTACAATGCAGCTTTTAATAAACGGCGAAATAATTTGTGAAGCACAAGGTAAAAAGAAACAAGATGCAGAAAAAAAATGCAGTAAGCAAGCTTTGATTAAATTTGGAGAGATAAGCGACTAATGAAATATAAAGAGATAACAGTAAACACTACAACAGAAGGTAGTGACTTAGTTTCAATGGTTTTGTATGAATGTGGCAGTGATGGAGTAAGCATTTATGACAGCAAAGATATATTGGAACTTATAAAAAGTGATATCATTTGGGATTATATTGAGCCTTCAGTTTTAGAGCAAAGCCCTATATGCAAAGTCAAAGGTTTTTATGATGTTACAAATTTTAGCGAAGTTTATCAAAATGTTTTAAATGGACTTAATAGTTTAAGGGAAAATTCACCTTTTGAGCTTGGAAGTTTGGAGATAGAAGTTAACGAATTGGACGATGCTGATTGGGTTAATGAGTGGAAAAAGTACTATAAACCCATACATATTGGAAATATCGTAATTGTTCCTAAATGGATAAAATATCAAAAACAGGAAAATGAGAAAGTTGTGCTTATTGACCCAGGTATGGCTTTTGGAACAGGTTCACACGAGAGTACAAGGCTTTGTTTAGAATTATTTAGTGAACTTGACACTATAGACAAAAGCGTGCTTGATATAGGCGCTGGTAGTGGTATTTTGGGTATTACGGCAAGTATATGCGGTGCAAAACAGGTGTATTTGAGCGATATTGCACCACTTGCAGTAAAAGCTTGCAAAGAAAATGCTGAGCTTAACAATATAAAAAACGCCATAATTACTCAGGCGGATTTGCTTGAGAGTGCAACAATAAAAGGTGATATTGTTTTTGCAAATATCACAGCGGATATTTTGATTTATTTATCTCAAAATATAGAAAATGTATTAAATGAAAATGGTTATATCATTTTATCCGGTATAATTCACCAAAGATATGACGAAGTTTTAAAAGCATATCTTGACAAAGGGTTTATAGTAGATAAATCTGTTGTATTGGGCGAGTGGTGTGGCTTAAGACTAAAAAAATAGTTTTTTTGATTTAGGTTGTTTGATATGGAAATAAGAAGATTTTATGTTGATTGCAATGATATAAACGAAGATGTCGTTACTATTAGTGGCGACGAGTTTTGGCATTTGACTAAAGTCTTAAGGTACAAAGTAGGGTATCAAATCATTGTTTGCAATAATAAGGACGGAAAAGATTATTACTGCACAATAAAAACAATCGAAAAAGATTATTGTACGGCAATAGTACAAAAAATTTGTGATAATGAATGTAAAACAAAAGTTGCCGTGACATTGTATCAAGCACTGCCAAAAGGCGATAAAATTGACTTGATAGTACAAAAAGCTGTAGAACTTGGAGTTCAAGATATAGTATTTTTTAATTCCGATTATGTTAGCGAAAAAAAGTTTAATTTAGATAGATTAAACAAAATAAATGTGGAAGCTTGCAAACAATGTGGCAGGTCAAGAATTTCTAATATTTCTGGGCTTTTGACTTTTGATAAAATGTTAGATAGCTTAAAAATTTATGATAAAGTTATAATCTGCTATGAAGATGAAAAAGTTAACAGCATAAAATGCGAACTTGAAAATTGCACATATAACAATATTGCAATAATTATTGGCAGTGAAGGCGGTTTTAGTGAGCAGGAAGTTGATTTGTGCAAAAAACAAGGTGCAGTTTCAGTTACGCTTGGTAGTAGAATAATGAGATGTGAGACAGCGTCAATTGTAACTTGTGGTATTGTTATGTATGAGTTAGGGGAAATGAGCAGATGAAGGTAGTTGTTTACAATCTTGGCTGCAAAGTCAACCAATATGAAAGTGACGGGATTTTAACAAAATTATCTGAGTTAGGATATGAAGTTTCTGATAGCTTGCAATTTGCTGATGCTTATGTGCTTAACACTTGTGCTGTTACCAATGAAGCAGAAAAAAAATCTAGACAAGCTATAAGTAGATGTCTTAACTTTAATAAAGATGCAAAAATAATAGTTTGTGGGTGTGCATCGGAGCATAACTCAAAACAATTTGAAGGTAAAGATGGCGTTACATATATAAGTGGTGTTGCAAATAAAAATAAAATTCCAGATATATTAAATGAAAAAGGCGTTTTTGTATCAAAGATTGAGGGTAAGTATGAAGAAGAATTGCAGCCTGATTTAGTAAGAACAAGAGCTTATGTTAAAATTCAGGACGGGTGCAATAATTTTTGTTCATATTGTATAATACCTTATTTGCGTGGTAGGTCAAGGTCTCGCAGTATTGAGAGTGTAGTTGCAGAATGTGAGAAATTGCAAAAATCTACAAATGAAATAGTTTTAACAGGCATAGATATGTCAAGTTATGGCTTAGATATAGGAAGTTCTTTGACAGAACTTATAAATAGCTTGAAAGATATTAATGTAAGAATAAGATTAGGGTCATTAGAAGCAAGAGTTATAACAAAAGAATTTTTGCAAGCGACTAAGAGCCTGAAAAAGTTTTGTCCGCATTTTCATTTATCTCTTCAAAGTGGTGATGACAATACTTTAAAAAATATGAACAGAAAGTATACTGGGGCATTCTATGCCGAAAAAGTAAGTTTAGTTAGAGAGTTTTATCCAAATAGCGGAATTACTACAGATTTGATTTGCGGATTTCCAACAGAAACAGATAAAGAGTTTGAAAACACTTTAAAGTTTATAGATGAAATTAAATTTTCCGATATGCACATATTTGCTTACTCTAAAAGGGAAGGCACTGTTGCAAGTAAATACGGAGCTTTAAGCGGTGATATCGTAAAAAGCCGTACAAAGCTTGCAGAGAGAATTGCCCGAAAAAATAAAGCGGATTATTATAAATCTTTTATCGGAAAAAAAGTTGAAATTTTAATGGAAAATGCCGGCGGTTATACAAGGGAATATGTCAAAGTTTTGACAAGTGGAATAGAAGGTGAACTTTTGAAAGTTGTACCTACAAGCTATGATGAAATAAATGAAGTTTTGCTTGTGTGAAATTGGAAAATAAAATTTAATACCGATTTTCATAAGGTGTTAATATATTTTTAATATTTGAGAGAGATAATATTAAATTTTAAAGATTATTATTTACAAAATAAATATCGTATATATTATAGCAATTTAATTGTTTTTAGGAGGATAAATATGGATTGTATTTTTTGCAAAATTATTAAAGGTGAAATCCCTAGTACTAAAGTGTATGAAGATGATAAAATGATTATTATTAATGACATTGCTCCGCAAGCAACAAAACATTATCTTGCAATACCAAAAGAGCATTTTGCAAATATTGTAGAAATGACTGATAGTCAAGCACAAGTAGTAGGCAAAATGTTAAAGAAAATTGGTGAGCTTGCAGATAGTTTAGGGCTTGAAGATGGCTTTAGAATTGTGTCTAATAAAGGCGAAAATGGGTGTCAAAGTGTAGGACATTTGCACATTCACATACTTGGTGGAGAAAAATTATCCGAAAAAATGGCATAATTTATATTTTTTGCTTGACATTATCAAAAAAATAAGTATAATAAAATAGTAATAAATCCGCATCTCGGGAAGGAGGGGACAAAAGGTATGTCTACAATTAGAGTTGGAGAGAATGAGTCATTGGACAGCGCTATTCGCCGTTTTAAGAGAAAATGTGCAAGAGATGGTATCATTGGTGACCTTCGCCGTAAAGAAGCTTATGAAAAGCCAAGTGTAAAAAGAAAGAAAAAGGCAGAAGCTGCTAGAAAGAGAATGTATAAAGCATAATATTAATGGCCCCGTGTAAACGGGGTTATTTTTTGTCGAATTTAGGAGAATTGTGTAATATTTTTGCTTTTACATTGGTAATAATTATACTTTTTAAATAACTTAAATTTTTGATTTAATACTTTTAGATAAATAATAAAAAACAACTGAAAAAATAAATATAGCAGAACATAATAAAACAGAAGTAAGCAGTTTAAAGTAGAAAATTTTGAAATAAACTACTTACACTTTTAATTGACATTAGCCTAATAATATTAGAAGTATTATTCGTAGGCAGCAGAATAATCCACTTAAAGGAATTATTAAAAACAAAACAAGAATATTTTAATTACTAAGGAGTGTTTAATGATTGTTATGTATTATTTAAAGGAGAGATTTAAAAATGAAAAATTCTATTCAGAGTGTGGCAAAACAAGCCAAGTCGCGCATAAAAAGCGGATATTGGTCGCAAGTTAAAAATGAGAAAATTGCAATAATGCAAGAAATTGAACAAGTAGATAATGAAATGTACGAAGTTGTAGCGTCGATAATAGAAAGTGACGAAATAGTGTTAAATCCTATTACAAAACTTATGGACGAAGGATATTATGAAAGTTTATCGGAGGACGGCAAAAACAGATATGTGCTAGAACTTGCAAATAAATATTTAAAACTTTGCCGTGAGTACGAAAGACGCAATAAAAAAACAGTAACAGCTTGACAAATTTGATAAATTTTTTAGATTTTAAATACTTTTTGATTAAATTTTAAGTAACTTTAGTTGATTTTTACAAAATACCAAATACAAAATTATAAAAATACATATTTTAAATAGTTAAATAGGCGGTCGTTTGATTGCCTTTTTATTTTAATGCAAATTTTGATTTTGATTGGCTTTATTTAGTTTAGCCTTGATTTTTTTGTTTTAATATGCTAAAATATTTGTGTAATTTACAATGTTTGAAGGTTAATTTATGGTAATAACACAATTTAATGTGAGCGGACAAAATGTGAATATATGGATTGACGGAGAGTTTTGGGCTGAAATACCTTATATTATTGCCTTTGACTTTAGGTTGCATAAAGGCAGTGAAGTAGATGATAGCTTGCTTATGGATATAGAGACTAAAGTTGCTTTGGAAAAGGCATTTGAGTATTCTATAAAATATCTTGCAAGATATGCTGTTTCTGTTAAAAAAATGCGACAAAAATTATATGAAAAAGAATATACAAAACAGGTTGTAGATAACACAATCCAAAAACTAATAGAGTATAAATATTTAGATGATTTTGCTTTTGCGGAAAATCTTGTTGCAAGAAAATCGGGTAAACTTGGCAAACATAGACTTAAGGCAGAATTGATAAACAAAGGAATTGCAAGCGACATAATCGAGCAAGTTTTGGAAAGCTTAGATAAAGACGATATGTTTGAGTCGGCGATGGCTGTTGCGAATAAATGGTACAGGTCACATAGCTTAGAGAGTTTGGAAGATAATCAAAAGTTTTTGCGGTTTATGGCATATCGTGGTTTTGATTACGATTTAATTAACAGATGCAGAGAGGTATTGAAGTTTGGAAAAGACGAGTGATAAAATATTGGAATTGCTAATTAATACAAATGAGTACTTAAGTGGTGAATATATTGGCAATTTGCTTGGAATAAGCAGAATTGCGGTAAATAAGCAAATTAAAAAACTTATTGCAAGCGGGATAGATATAGAAATTAGCAGAAAAGGTTATAAATACATAGAAAATGATAGCTTGACACCACAAACGCTTATGAAAAAATTATCATCAAAAGGTATAGATATTCCTGTGTTTGTGGAAGAAGTTACAAGTACAAATAACGAAGTTAAAAGATTGTATCCGAAGGTAAACAAAGATTTTTTGTTCGTTGCACCAAGACAAGTTAGTGGTAGAGGTCGACTTGATAGAGTTTTTGTATCGGAATATGGCGGAGCTTACATTACGCTTTGTTATAAGCCTAAAAAATTACTGGTGTCTGACTCACTAAAACTTGTGTTGCTTACAGGACTTGCCGTTGCAAAAGTGCTTAAAAAATACACTGATAATGTTACCATAAAATGGCCGAATGATGTGTTTGTAAATGGTAAAAAGATTTGTGGAATACTATTGGAATCTGTTGTTACGGAGAATATGACAGAAGCAATATTTTTGGGAATCGGGGTAAACATTACAAATGAAATTCCGCTTGAATTGCAGGAAAAAGTAACATCTTTAAAACTTGAGAATGTAAAGACAATGCCAAGAGAACAATTGATTGTTGAAATTGTAGAATTGCTTTATCAAATGCTAGATAAATATCAAGAAAATGGATTTTCGTCATTTATACAAGATTATACAGATTTATCAATTACATTAAATCACAATGTGGTAGTAAACAATGGTGGAATTAAAAAATCTGGGTTTGGTGTAGGCTTGAGTGAAGAAGGTTATTTGTTGTTAGAGAATAATGGAGTAATAGAAAAAATAATATTAGGCGATATAGAGGTATAAAATGCTTGATTTTTTTAAGATTGGAAATGTAGAGAGTAAAACAAAATCAACAGGTGTAACGGTCATTCTTGCAGAAGGTGGGGCGACAGGTGGTGTGAGTGTACGTGGTAGTGCCCCTGCGACAAGGGAAACTGACCTATTAAAATCTGAAAATGCAGTGGATAAAGTAAATGCAATTTTTTTGAGTGGCGGTAGTGCTTTTGGACTTGATAGTGCAAGTGGTATTGTGCAATATCTTGCGGAAAAAGGTATTGGTTATAGTACATCTGCAATGCCTGTTCCTATCGTTTGTGGTGCTTGCCTTTATGATTTGGAATATATAAATGCAGGATTCCCAGATAAGGAATTAGGTTATAAAGCTTGCCTAAATGCAAAGGAAAATAACTTTGAGTGCGGAAATGTAGGTGCAGGTTGCGGTGCGACTGTTGGCAAAGTTTTGGGAGCAATGAGTGCATCTAAAGGTGGACTAGGAATTGCAACTTTTGCATTTGATGATGGCGTAGAAATGTGTGCTATAGTTGCAGTAAATGCTTTTGGCGATATTTACGATTTCCGTAATGGTAAAAAAGTAAGTGGTGCTGTTATTAATGGGCAAAGTATAGATATTATAGATTTGCTTAACTATGACAGAAAAATGTTGCAATCTTTAGGACAAAACACTACTATCGGTTGTGTACTTACAAACGCTAAATTAACAAAAAGTGAAGCAAATAAACTTGCAGACATTGCGCACGACGGCTATGCTATGACGATTAAACCTTGTCATACTATGGTGGACGGAGATGCTATTTTTGCTTTAGCAAGTGGTGAAGTTGAAGGTGATTTTATGAAAATCTCTTGTTACGCACCAACATTAATGGCAAGAGCAATTTTAAATGCTTTTGAAAAATAAAATTTTAATAAACAAATAATAAAATTTTTATAAATTATAAAATATCGGTTAAATTTTATGGATTTTGCAATAAGCAGTGAAAGTATGCGACTTTCAGACGAATATACAATAAAAAATTGTGGCGTGAGTGCTATTCAGTTGATGGATAGGGCAGCTAATGCTATTTTTAATGAGATAGAAAGCGGGGAGTATCGTAAAATTGCAATTGTTTGTGGTAGTGGAAATAATGGTGGCGATGGTTATTGCTTGGCATTAAAATTGCTAGACAAAGGATATAACGTAGCTGTTTTTGGCAAAACGCCTAAAACAGATAGTGCTAGATATTATTTTGATATATTAATAAATAAATATCCGTTTGATTTTAAGGAGATTTCAAAACTTACAAATATTACAAATCTATCAAGATATCATATAGTTGTTGATTGTTTGCTTGGAAATGGAATAAAAGGCAATTTGACTGACGAATATATTGGCTATATAAATGTTATAAATACAGGCAAATATATTATAAGTTGCGATATATCGAGCGGATTAAATAGTGATACTGGTGTAAAATCACCTGTCAGCGTAAAGGCAAATAAAACAATCGCAATACAATGTTATAAACCAGGTCATTTTTTGCAGGACGGCAAAGACCATACAGGCGAATTAAAGGTTTGTGATATAGGAATTGAAGTTTTAGGTGAAAAGTATTATATTTGTGATAATGAATTTGTCAAAAAGATATTTTTGCCAAGATTGCATAATTCTCATAAAGGTGATTATGGAAGATGCGGAATTGTAGCTTGCTCAAAACATTATGTTGGAGCGGGGATTTTGTCATATGATTCATCTTATAGTGTAGCTAGTTCTTGCGAAAAGATGGGGACAAGTTCTTTAAGCGTCGGTTGTGGATATAGCTATTTGTTTGTCCCTGAAATGATGTTGCCGTATATGTGGAGCAGAGTAACACATTCCTGCTTGTATTCGCATAAAGATTTAAAAAATCATAAGCTAGATAGCATTGCATTTGGAATGGGTATCGAGGACAATAATGAAGTATTTGATATCGTGTGTGATTTGCCTTGTAAGAAGGTAATAGATGCAGACGGATTGAATATTTTGTCTAAAAATTTTGACAAGATAGATAAGTTAAAAAATTGTGTACTTACGCCACACCTAATGGAATTTAGCAGATTAACAGGCTTGAGCTTGCAGGAGATAATTGATAATCCGATAGAAATTGCAGAATATTTTGCTAATAAATATCAAGTTGTATTATTGCTTAAAGGACCAACTACAATTATTACAGACGGGGATAAAATATATCTTAGTACTAGCGGTAATAGCGCACTTGCAAAAGGTGGTTCAGGAGATGTTTTGTCAGGTGTAATTGCAGGTCTTTTAGCTCAAAAAATTCCACCTTTAGAGAGTGCTGTTGTAGCAGCTTATATATGTGGAAAGACAGCTGAATTTGAGTCAGAAGCATTTTGCAAGCAAAGTGTTTTGCCTAATATGATAGCAAATGATGTTGGATTCATTTTGAGTAAAATTTTAAAAGATCAATTTTAATAAATTATAAAAACTCAATTAAATTAGAATAAAACTTAATAAATTATTATGAAATAACGCTGTTTTTAGAGTAATTTTGGTATTTTTGTATAAAATATGTAAATTTTATACAAATAAAAAACAAATAAGGTTTTGGCAAAATTTAATGCCAAAACCTATTTTTATTCAAAGAAACCTAAGCTTACAAGCAGTGCGTCATTTACTTTTTTTATAACAATTTCATCTCCGATTTCGCCCACCTTTTCCTTCAGCCGTTTTTTATCCAATGTTCTCAGTTGTTCGAGCAGAATTACAGAGTCTTTTTGAAGTCCGAATTCTCCACTTTTTAGTTCGATATGGGTTGGTAGCTTTGCTTTATTTATTTGACTGGTTATGGCTGCAACTATTACGGTAGGGCTGTATTTATTGCCGATGTCATTCTGTACAATAAGTATGGGGCGTATTCCGCCTTGTTCACTTCCTACCACCGGGCTTAGGTCTGCGTAATATATTTCTCCTCTTTTTATCATATTGCTCCTTTGCCACCAATATATGATATGTAAATGGCTGTTTTTTTTCTACTATTTCACCTTTTCAATTATTGACGCAATAGAGCAATTTATACTAGTTTTAACAAATTTTAACAAATGACTTGATTTTACTATCAAAATAATATATAATAATAGCAGTCAATATATAATATGCAATGCTTTATGTTTTGTAGTTAGGAGTATTATGTGTAATTTATCAAATGTATTAAAATTATTCTTGTTTAAGATATATTTGTTTGTTATTATGTTTGCAATTGTGTTTGGTGTAAGTTATGTTCGTGGTGCAATAAATAATAATCCTAATATTATTGACCGTGGTAGTTATGTCAGTGTAGGAGAGCTTGCTGTTTCTTCAAGTTCTGTTAATAGTGATAATAATTTGGACACTTATATGAAAAATGTCATTCACCGTGCAAATAGCAACATTTTTGCAGATTATGTTGTTGAGAATATAAAGGCTGATTTAGGTAATACGCTTGGTAGTTTTGCTAAATATAATCTCGATGAAGAAAATCTTGATGCTGTATCTAAACTTACAAGAAACGATATTAAAGCAAATCTTTTAGTTGAAAAAAATGAAGGAACTACTATATTTAAAGTTAGCTTTTCGGATAAAAATTATCCGCTTGTTGCTCAAAGTGTAAATTCATTTATTATGCAATGTATGAATGATATTTTGCCAGACGATACGGATAATATACTTGGTGGCGTAGTTGAAGATGTAAATTTGAGTTTTAATATTATCAATCCTGCAAGTTTGCCTACCATCTTACAAAATTCAAAAGTAATAGACGGAAATTCTATAAGTTTCGTAAAAATTACTATTATAAGCTTTGCAATCTATGTTGTTTTGGTTATTTTGATTGATTTTATAATTGGATATATCACAAATAAACAAAAAGTTAAAACTTTGGTTAAAGCAGATTTGATTGCTGAAATAGAGTTACCTTATTTTAAAAATCGTAAGCAAAAGGAGAGTGTGCAATATGAAAAAGCAGAGTGAAATAAATAAAAATTTGCTATGTGCAGAAAATAATGTAAACTCTTTAAATTATGAAAATTTAGCAATGACTCTTTTGAGTAAAAAGACGGAAGACACAAATTTCAGTGCTATTACAACTGATATTAAATCTTCTAATATTTCTGCAATTGTGACTTTAAATGTTGCTTATATTTTGAAAAAACATAACAAAAATGTTTTGGTTATTAATTTAGATACACAAAGTCAAGCAATTAATAATTTATTGGTTGCATCTAATGATAATGAAAAAATAGTAAATTATAAAGAAATCGATGTTTTATTGCCGTCTTCTGCCGATTTATTTTGTGGTATGCAATTGGAAGATTTAAAAAACAAGTTTTCTGAGTACGATTTTGTGATTTTTTGCGTACCATCACCAAAATATAGCACAAATTATCTAGCACTTCCAAAGTCAGTTGATTTTTATGTTTTAATAAACAGATTCTTCTCAAGTTATTTTGCTGCAAACAAGTGTTTAGATTTATTGGACACTGCAGAACAAAATATTGTAGGTAGTGTTTATATTAAAATTAAATAATTGGCTTGTGGTTAGTTTTTAATTTTTGGATATTAATTTAGTTAATAAACAATTTTAAATTTCTATTTAGTATAAAAGGTAAATAATATGAAATTAGGTATATCAACTGCATCTTTTTTTACAAAAGTTGATACTGAAGACACATTTGAATACATAAAAGCATTTAAAGCACCCGTTTGCGAGGTGTTTTTGTCAAGTTTTAGTGAGTATGACGGTGAATTTACACAAAAAATTGTGAATAATAAATGTGTTGATGTGCATTCCATACATACTTTGACAAATCAATTTGAGCCTGAATTATTCAGTTTAAATCCAAGGGCAAGTAGTGACTCTTTAAAAATTTTTAGAAAGGCATTGTCAACAGGTCAAAAACTTGGTGCAAAGTATTATACTTTTCACGGAGCAACAAGACTTAAAAAAATTGATTACAACTTTGATTATGTAAGACTAGGTAAAATCGTAAATAATTTGATTAATGTTGCAAAAGAGTATGATATTACATTGAGTTATGAAACAGTGCATTGGGCATATTTTAGTGAACCGCAATATTTTGCAAATTTGAAAAAGCAATGTCCCGATTTGAAAGCGACACTTGATATTAAACAAATTATGCAGGCAAGCGGTGATTATCGCGGCTTTTTAAATGCTATTGGCGATAATCTTACTACTGTGCATCTTTGCGACTATGACGAAAATAGGAAATTGTTTATTCCAGGCAAAGGTAAATTTGATTTTGTAGAGTTATTTAAAATACTTTTGGATATGGGATTTGACGGGGCTTGTCTTATGGAAGTTTATCCGCAAGGCTATCAAAGTATAGAAGAATTGCAAAATTCCTATGAGTATTTGCTTGAGTGTTTAGACAATGTAAAGTGATTTTTGCTAAGATTAAAAATGCTATTTTATGATAGCAAAGCTTATAAAAAATATTTATTATTTAATTATCATTGTTGCAAAAATTGCATTTTACAATATTTGCGACTTAAAAAATGAAAATTTATACCATTGGAGGAGTATATGGATAAAAATAAAATTAGATTAGATTACAACAATATGATGGCAGATGTAATCGGCGACAAAGGTTTTACAAAAGCTGATTTTGAAAAAGTAACAGACAGAGTTGACTTTGCAGTTGATTACTTTAACGAAAAGAAGGGTACAGGCTTTATGGGCTGGACTAAACTTCACGATGAGCAAGATGAAGTTGTAGAAGATATTATCAAGACAGCTGAAGAAGTACGCAGTAAATTTAAAAACTTTGTAGTTTTGGGAATTGGTGGTTCTGCTTTAGGTCCTATTTCTGCATTTCAAGCACTTTGCCATTTACATCACAATGAAGTAAATCAAGGACGCAGAAAAAATGCTCCTAAATTTTATGTAGAAGATAACGTTGACCCTGAAAGAATGGTTGCATTATTAAACACTATCAAATTAAAAGATAGTATGTTTAACGTTATCACAAAGAGTGGTTCAACAAGTGAAACAATGACTCAATATCTTGTTATCAAAGATGCTTTGGAAAAAGCTGGTTTGAATCCAAAAGAGCATATCATTACAACTACTTCAGCAAACAGCGGTAATCTTATTAAAATTGCAAAGGCAGAAGGTTATAAGACTTTTTATATTCCTGACGGCGTTGGCGGTAGATTTAGTGAGCTTTGCCCAGTAGGTTTGTTGCCTGCTGCAGTACTTGGTATTGATATTAAACAAATGCTTGAAGGTGCTAAATTTATGTATGATAGCTGTGTTAATGGTGAAAAAGCAAGTAATATGGCTTTGACAGCAGCTACATTGCAATATATTGCTATAACAAAAGGTCATAACATTTCAGTAATGATGCCTTATGCAGACAGCTTGAAATTTATTGCTGACTGGTATTGCCAATTATGGGGTGAAAGCTTAGGTAAAAATAAACTTATGGATGGTAGCCCTTGCAATATAGGACAAACTCCTGTAAAAGCTCTTGGCGTTACAGACCAACACAGCCAAATTCAACTTTATACAGAAGGTCCTTTTGATAAAGTTATTACTTTTATCGCTGTTGATAAATATCGTAAAAAGGTTGTTATTCCACAAGGTTGTGAAGATTATCCAAATGTAAACTTCCTATGCGGACACACTATGAATGAGCTTATTACTGCAGAAAGAAAAGCTACAGAGTACGCTGTAACAAAAGCAGGTAAGTTAAATCACACAATTTATTTGCCATCAGTTTCTGAATATACTTTAGGACAACTTATGATGTTCTTTGAATTAAAAACTGCTTATTGTGGATTTATGCTTAACATTGACCCATTTAATCAACCAGGTGTTGAAGAAGGTAAGAATGCAACTTATGCTTTGCTTGGCAGACCAGGTTACGAAGAAAAAGCTAATGAGTTAAGAGCAGGCATTAAAAAATCTAAAAAATACATTATGTAATTTAATTTTACTTTTAAAATAATTACGATTAGATTTTAATATTTGCAAAAATTGATGTGTGCTTGGTTAAATTGTTTTAATAATATTTTGTTTAAAAATTTAGCTAAAAGCTTTTGAAAATCGGTATTAAATTGAAATTAAACAAAAAAATCCGTGGAATGTTTTCCACGGATTTTTTGTGTTATTTTTATTAGGTAGTTTTATTAAAATAACAAAAATTTAAAAAATGTAGTCAAATAATTAAAATTAATTATTACCGCAATTGCAATTATTTCCGCCACAACAGCAAAGTAATAACAAGATAATAAGCCAACTCCAATTACCAAATCCATTAAAATTATTATTGTTTATTGGCATAACATTATTGTCGCAATTACAACAACAATTACAGCCGTTTTGTGAAGCACTGCCAGTAAAATAACCAAAAATTAAAGGTAACAATCCGCTACAATTACAATTATTCATAAGACCTCCAAAAATCTATGTTTTCTTTCTTTTACTACAATATGCGTCTTTTACAGAAATTGTTACATAAAAACGGAAAGTTTTTTTTGTCATTATTGGGTATTATTTTGTAAAATAATATTTTAGAGAATAAATTTATAATTAATTGCCGGAGGTAAAAATGGAAGAATACGTAAATATTAATAAAGCGGACGAAGAGTTTTTGAGAAAATATATGCCGTCTTTTGAAGCAAGTAATATGATAGCGGAATTTTATTCTGTTTTTGGTGATAATACAAGAATAAGAATCTTGTCAGCTTTGTCTATTGCAAAAATGTGTGTTTGTGATTTATGCTATACGCTAAAGCTAAATCAAAGTACGGTTTCTCATCAATTAAAAATTTTGCGTGACGCTAAAATAGTTGGTTGCAAAAGGGACGGAAAACTGATTGTTTATTATATTATTAATCCATTTGTAAATGATGTTATTGTAACAGGCGTAGATAACTATCAAAAAACTTATGATACAAGAAGGATTGGATAAATATATTGACACTAAACCGAAAATTATGCTAAAATACTAATGTATAAATACATAGCTTGTTAAAAGTAAAAATACTTTTGGCAAGTAAATTAAGCTTATTTTTGGTTGTGTATGAATGAATTAATAGCACAAAAATTGAAAGATTTGCCCGAAAAACCCGGCGTTTATATTATGAAATCGGAAAAAGGGGAAATTTTATACATCGGTAAGGCTCGCTCTTTAAAAAATAGGGTGCGTCAATATTTTGGTTCTCCGAAAAATAAGACTACCAAAGTATTGGTTATGGTGTCTAAAATTTATAATTTTGATTATATTATCACTCACAACGAAATTGAAGCATTGGTACTTGAAAATAACCTTATTAAAAAGCACAAACCACCTTACAATATTTTATTGAAAGATGATAAAAATTACCCTTTTATAAGAATTAATATGAATGAAAAATTTCCTAAAATCCAAGTTGTAAGAAAACTTGCAAAAGACGGAGCAAAGTATTTTGGACCTTATATGCAAGGGATTTCTGCAAAAGAGATTATGGAACTTATACATTCTGCTTTTAAATTAAGAACTTGCAATATTAATATGGAAAACCCACCAAAAAACCACAGACCTTGCTTGAATAATCATATCGGAAGATGCTTAGCACCTTGTGTAGGTGCAATAACACGTGAGCAATATATGGATATTATTGGCGAAGTTATAAAATTTTTGCAAGGAAATGACAAATCAATAGAAAGAATAATAAAGGAAAAAATGCTTGATGCAAGTGAAAAGGAAGAGTTTGAACTTGCTATTTATTATCGTGAAAGACTAAAAGTGCTTGAAAAGTTAGTAAGAAAACAAGTTACCGCTTTGCCAAATGATGCAGATTTGGATATTTTTGCAATAGCAAGTGACGGAATTAATACAGTTATTTCTATGTTGTTTGTTAGGGGCGGTAAGCTTTTGGGCGGTGACAAGCAACTTGTCAATTCGCTTAGCCTAGATTGTGCATCAACTTTGGAAAGTTTTGTTTATAGCTATTACAATGGTGATAATTTGCTTGTAAATCAAATTTTGGTCAATGAAGAATTTGAAGATTTTGAATTAATAAGCGAATATTTAACTGGCAAAAAAGGTAGCAGAGTTTTGGTTGCAACTCCTATTATGGGTGTTAGAAAGCAATTGGTTGATATGGCTTATGCAAATGCTCAAGATTATCTTGCTAAATGCAAAAATCAAGAAGAAAGAACTTATAATATGACTTTGGGTGCAGTAAGCCAATTGCAACAAATGTTAAATTTGCCTGTTATGCCAAACAGAATAGAGTGTTATGATATTTCTAATATCAGCGGTACAGATAAAGTATCTAGTATGGTTGTGTTTGAAAATGGTGAAAAAGCAGGCAAAATGTACAGAAAATTTAAAATCAAAACAGTTGAAGGTAGCAATGACTTTGCATCAATGAAAGAAACATTGATTAGAAGATTTTCTCATTTGAGTGACGACGATATTTCTTTTTCATCATACCCCGATTTGATAGTTGTTGATGGTGGTAAAGGTCAATTAAAATATGCCTTACAAGCAATGGAAGAGAGTAATGTGCATTTTAATATCATAAGCTTGGCAGAGCGTGAAGAAGAAATTTATCTTCCGCACACATCTGAACCTGTAGTGCTGTCAAAAGATAGTCAAGCGTTAAGATTATTGCAAAGAATCAGAGACGAAGCACATAGATTTGCTATAACTTACCATCGTAATTTGCGTGGTAAACGTCAAACTCAAAGCGAACTTTTGCAGATTGAAGGGGTTGGCGATAGTACAATTAAAAAGTTGTTTGCTGCATTTAAAACTTTATCCGCTATTAAAAACGCAAGTGTAGAAGAACTTTCAGAAGTAAAAGGTGTTAGTAAAAAAGTCGCAACAAATATTTATCAATTTTATCATACTGTGATTGACTAAAGAGTGTTTTAGTGTTAAAATGATAAAAGTATATATAGATAATATTTTTGCTTAAAAACAATAGGAGATAAAAATGAAGTATAAATTATTGGTTTGTGATTTTGACGGAACTTTATATACAGACGATTTTAAAGTAACGCAAGAGACGATTGATGCAGTTGAAGAATTTAAGGCTAGGGGCGGAAAGTTTATTATAGCAACTGGCAGGTTGTATCAAGCGGTAAAACCTTTTGCAGAACTTTTTAAACTGACAGATGAAGTTATTACTTATCAAGGTAGTGGAGTTTACGATTTAAAAACAGATACCCTATTAATGTCACAAGAAATTGAAAAAGATTTGGCAGTTAGTGTTTATAGCTTTTTGTACAAAAAATATTCTGATATAACTTCTCCTATATTATTTTATGACGATAAATGTATAATTGAAGAAGAAAATGAGTTTAATAGATATTTTGCAAGTATTGTAAAAGTACCGCTAGTATGTGTAAATGAAAAACTTGACAAATATGTTGAAAAACACAATCTTAATGTAAGAAAAATTTTGAGTCTAACAGATAATAATTACATAAGAGTAGTTATTGCGGATATGATAGCGGAGTTTGGCGATAAGCTAAATATCAACCAATCTAGTAAAGGACTACTTGAGTGTGTAAACAATAAGGCAAGCAAAGGCAATGCGGTTAAATGGATTGCTGAGAGATATAATATTCCAAGAGAACAAATTTGCGCAATCGGCGATGCCGAAAATGATAATAGTATGATACAATTTGCAGGGTTCGGTGTTGCAATGGGCAATGCTATGGAAGAGACAAAAGCTGTTGCAGATTTTGTTTGTGATACCAATAACAAGAATGGTGTATCTAAGGTAATTAAAGAGATATTATTAAAGTAAACCATTCAAAAATCGGTATTAAATATAAAAAACAAGTTAGATTTCAATTTTGACAATGTTAAAAGGATAAAATTGATTAGGAGTAATATGATAGAAGAAAGGGAAGAGCGAGATGGCGAAATAGTCAGCTTAACAGATTTTGCAAAAGACTGCGGTGTTGATTTGGTGCAAGGCAATAAGTCAGGGGAAATGTTTTTGACTACAGTAAACATAAATAGACCGGGGTTATTGCTTGCAGGTTTTGAAGATTACTTTGGTGAAAAGCGAATACAAGTTATGGGCAATGCCGAGTACTATTATTTACTATCTTGTACAAAAGAAGATAGATACAAAAAAATAGAAAGTTTATTTGGAAGAAAAATTCCTTGTATAATATTGTCTAAAAATATCGAGCCATTTGAAGAAGTTTTAGAGATTGCAAGTAAGTATGATATACCTATATTTAAGTCAAATAAACTTACTTCTCAATTGGTAAACGATTTGGTAACATATCTTAATAGAAAGCTTGCTCCATTTACAACTATTCACGGCGTTTTGCTTGAAGTCAGCGGTATTGGTGTTTTGATTACAGGACATAGTGGTATGGGTAAAAGTGAAACAGCTATGGAATTGATTCACCGCGGACACAGATTGATTGCCGATGATAATGTTATTGCAAAGCGTATTCAAGACGAGATAATCGGTACTTCACCAGATAATATTATGCACTTTATGGAAATTCGTGGTGTAGGAATAATCGATGTACGCAGTATGTTTGGTGTAGGCTCAGTACTTAGAGAAAAAAGTATAGATTTGGTAATTGAATTGCAAGCTTGGGAAAAGGATATTGAATATGATAGGCTTGGTATTGTAAGTCAGTTTGAAGATATATTGGGGTTAGAGATACCAAAGCTAACTATGCCAGTGATGCCAGGACGAAACCTTGCAATTGTAGTTGAAGTTGCTGCAAGAAATGAGCGTTTGAAAAAGCTTGGATTTAATGCAGTAGAGCAATTATTATCAAATGTTAATTTTGGAGAAGAAAATTGATTATGAATTACGAACAGGAAGTAAAAAACAGAGTTGAATGGATTAAGGATATTTTAAAAAAAACAGGTGCTAAAGGCGTTGTTTTGGGCAACAGCGGTGGCAAAGATTGCAGTTTGGTTGAAATTTTGTGCAGAAAAGCAACTCCTAATGTATTATCTGTTATAATGCCTTGCGAGTCTTCTCAAAATTACGGGTCTGATAGGGAACACGCATATCTTGTTGCAAAAGCTTTTGATATTCCGACAATAGAAGTTGACATTACACGTGCTAAACAGGAATTAAAAAAGGTTATAGAACCAATTGCTGGAAATGATGTGCCAATGGCATATAATAATATAAATCCAAGGCTAAGAATGTCTGTTATTTATGCAATAGGACAAGCAAAAGGTTATTTAGTTGCAGGAACTGGTAATGCAAGTGAAATTTATATGGGATACTTTACTAAATGGGGAGACGGCGGATATGATTTTAATCCTATAAACGATTTGCTTGTAGAAGATGTATATGGTATGTTGAAATATTTGAATTGTCCTGAAGAAGTTGTAAACAAAAAGCCTAGTGCCGGTTTGTATGAAGGACAAACTGATGAGCAGGAAATGGGTGTTAGTTATAGTGAAATAGATAAGTTTATTAAAACGGGTGAAAGTAAGTTTGCAGACAAAATAATGTCAGCTCATAAAAAAACAGAACATAAACGCGTTCCGCCTATGAAATACAAACAAGATTAAAATTAAGTTAAGCCACAGCAAACGCGCTGTGGCTTAACATTTTTGAATGATAATAGTTTTTTGATTAACAAATATATAAAATTTTGTATTAAAAATTAATTAATATGGAAATAAATTTTAAAATTAATTATTATTTTTCTCTGTATGGTTAATACAAATAGCCTAGCTTAGTTAAGTTATCTAAATGGAAATAAAGAGCAGTTCTGTTAATTGATAGGTAACTGATTGCTTCGTGAGTGGTAATTTTGTCATCTTTGAATTTTTGCACTACGGCAATAAAATCTTCGCTGTAATACCTTCTGGGTCTACCAAACTGAACGCCACGCTTTTGAGCAGCTGCAATACCTTCTTTTTGCCTTTCGCGGATATTGATTCTTTCATTTTCCGCAACAAAAGAAAGCACTTGCAAAACAATGTCTGAAATCAATTTTTTTGTAAGAGAATCGTATTTTGAGCGTGTGTCAAGCAAAGGCATATCTAACACACAGATATCTGCACCTATTGTATGTGTAATAAGTCGCCATTCGTCAATAATCGCATTGTAGTTTCTGCCAAGTCTATCAATAGATTTTATTACTAATAAGTCGCCTTTTTTCAACTTTTCTATCAATTTTTTATAGTTAATTCTCTCAAAATCTTTACCACTTTTTTTATCTGTAAAAATATTTCTTTTACTGACACCGAATTCTTTAAAAGCATCAAGCTGTCTTGATAAGTTTTGGTCACTTGCAGAAACCCTTGCATAAGCATAAGTCTTCATAAATTTCTCCTAGTTGTACATATTTATAATTTTATCACTTTATCGGCAAAATGCAATACTTTGAAATAAATTTTAATTTTATAAATATAAGCAATATCAAAAATTTATGATTTAAGTAATTTTTATAACTAAAAAAGTCAAACTAGCAGTTTGACTTTTTGTTTTTTATTTAAATGCTTTATTATTTGTGCTTATCAAAGCTAAGATTATTTTTATTACTTGCAACTTAAACCTTGAGTCATAAATTTATCAAATGCGTTTCTGCCTTCTTCAGTATTTTTAAATACAGCAGTGCATTCAAGTATTTTTTCACAAGCAAGATTAATGTAGTCTTTAACAATTTTTTTACTATCTTCTGGTGTGTTAGAAGTGCCGTTTTGCTCAGTCAAATATTTAATCATATCTTTATGTTTAGTAAGTGGGTGAGTTTCCTTGCTAACTTCGTTGTAATCAAATTTCTCTTCACCTGTAAGGTAATTTTGAATAGCCTTAAGCTCTTTATCAAGTCTACCTGGCAAAATGAATGTACCCATAACTTCAATAATACCAATACCTTCTTTTTTGATATTATGTAAATCTTCAGTAGGGTGATAAATACCATAAGGGTGGCTATCGTCTGTACGATTGTTTCTTAAAATCATATCAACTATGTATTTGCCATCTTCATATCTTGCAATTGGTGTAACCGCATTATGTTGAGCATCTGTTTTGCATAAAATGTTTACTGACTCGTCTGAATATTCAGCCCATTGTCTCAAAACATAATCTGCTGCTTCAATAGCAACCAATTTCTTTTTAGAAGAAACTCTAACAACGCTGTTGTACCAATCTACAATAGCAATTTCCGCACCTTTGATAGGGGATTTGAAAGTTTTTCTGATATTAGCTTTAAACATAGGAAGACCTTTGCCACCACCTTGATAGTGGTCGTGTGTCAAAATAGAACCACCTACTATAGGTAATGCTGCGTTTGAACCCATAAAGAAGTGTGGGAATTGGTCTACAAAATCCACAAGTCTTGCTATGCAGTCGTGGTTAACTTTCATAGGTCTGTGTTCGTCGCAAAAACAAATCAAATGTTTATGATAATATTGATAAGGTGAGTATTGAATCCACCAAGCTTCGTCATTGATAGTGATAGGAATAGTTCTTAAAGTTTGTCTTGCAGGGTGTCCAGCGTTGCCTGCAAAGCCAACATTAGAAGTACATAACATACAAGCAGGATAGCCAGTTTTAGCTTTTAGTGCAGCTGCAATTTGTTTTGGGTCTTTTTCAGGTTTAGAAAGGTTTATTGTAACAACCAAACCGCCTTTAGAACCTTCATATTCCCACATAACATTTTTGTTAATATCTTTCATTCTTAGATAGTTGTTTGCTTTTCCAAGCTCAAACAAATAATCTGTTGCTGCTTCAACGCCTTCCACAGCTTCGGTAATATCATATTTCATAATAATAGAAGAAGGTGCAGGTGTCACAAGACCAAAAAGTTTTGTTTCGTACAAAATAGCATCATCAATAGTTGTAAAACCTTGTTCAATTGCATAATTAACCATAAAATCCATAGTATCTTGAATGTCATATTCAGGAATAGCATCTAAAGTAATAGGTGCACCCAATTTAAAGTTATCAAGCAATGCGTTTCTTACATAATGAACGTCATATTTGTCAAGTGATAGTTTTTTGGTTGCGTAATCAACCAATTGTTCGATTGCGATTAAGATTTGATTATCTTGTGCCATAAAATTCTCCTAAATCCATAAAATAATTTCAAATAAAAAAATTAAAGCTTTTAGCATAAATATATTTAATTTTAATATTATTCATAATAATATCGGAAGTTGTCGCAAAGCGGGGCAAAGCCACATTTTGCAATAACTGACGATTTTTCAAACTGTGTCGACTTGATTTATCAAGAAAAAGCTTTAGCTTTTGTATAAATTTGAGTTTTTTCAAATTTATCGACACATAGTTTATATTAAGTATATAATATTTATTAAATATTTGCAAGTATATTATAAGTTTTTGCAAAAAATATTGATTTTTAGTTTTTTTTGTGCTAAAATAAATACAAACTATGGTTTATAGAATTTTATTTCATATTATATATATTGTTGGAGGGAAAATCTGTGAAATATTTAAGCAAACAAGATTTTGACAATTTAGGTTCAAATACAAATTTTGCAAAGGAATGTGACAAACTATATTCGAAGAATAATGGTACTGAGTATCAAATAAAAAGATACAAGGACTTGTATAAAATACATAGCGAGTTTAGCGGTGAAAATGTACTTATTTTTTCATCACCTGGAAGAATAGAAGTATGCGGTAATCATACAGACCATAATAATGGTAAAGTTTTATGTGCATCAATTAGTGTAGACACAATAGCAATGGTGACACCTGTGGTTGAGTCTACTATTACTGTTGCATCTGTCGGTTATCCTCCACTAGTTGTTGATATTAATGATTTAGAGCCAAAAACCTCTGAGTTTGGTAAAAGTGAAGGTTTAGTTCGTGGTGTTTGTGCTTATTTTAAACAAAACGGCTATAATATAGGTGGTTTTTATGCAACAACAACTTCAGATGTATTTAAAGGTGCGGGCGTTAGCTCTTCAGCTTGTTTTGAAGTGCTTATTTGCGAAATCTTAAATGTGCTTTATAATGACGGAAAAATGGATGCATTAACAAAAGCGTATGCGTCACATCTTGCTGAAAGCAAATATTTTGGTAAACCTTGTGGATTAATGGACCAATCAGCAATTGCACTTGGCGGTGTAAGTTATATCGATTTTAAAGATACTAAAGCTCCTGAAGTTGAAAGTATACCTTGGCAATTTAAAGATGTTGATATCGTTCTTGTTAACTGTGGTGGTGACCATTGTGGACTTACTGACCAATACGCATCAATCCGTACAGAAATGGAAGATGTTGCAAAAATCTTTGGACAAAAGGTTCTTAGATTTGTAAATAAAGATAAGTTTATATCAACTGTTCCTATTATTCAAAGTGATGTTTCAGGCAGAGCTATTTTGAGAGCAATGCACTATTTTGACGAAAATGAAAGGGTTGATAATTGTGCTTTGGCAATTAAAAATGTTGACATAAACAAATATTTTGATATGATAAATCAAAGTGGTGATAGTTCATACAAATTATTGCAAAACTGTTATCCAGAAGGTGACCGTGATATGCGTATACCAATGGCACTTGCTTTGAGTAAAAATATTTGCGGAAACGAAGGTGCAATAAGAGTTCACGGCGGTGGATTTGCAGGAACTATGATTGCTTATGTGCCTTCAAAACTAACAAACACACTTGTAAAAGATTTAAAAGCTGTTTTTGGTGCAGATAATGTGTTTGAAATTTCTATTAGAAACAGCGGTACAAGACAGGTTGAAATTTAATTAAGGACAAAAGAGTATGGGTAGTTTTACTAGTAAGTTAATGTGCGAAATAAGCAAAGGCTTTGAACTGTTTGGAATGGAAATACGTTGGTATGGCGTAATTTTGACAACAGGTATGGTTTGTGCTTTATTTTTGATGTTATTTCTTGCAAAAAGGGAAAAAGTCGAGCCTGATTTTTGTTTGTCAACCTTTCTGTTTGCGATTATATTTGCGATTTTTGGGGCGAGATTATTCTTTGTAGTGCCTAGATTTAACGAATATTTTACGACTTGGGAAGGTTTTGCAAGGGCATTCAATATATCCGAAGGTGGTTTAACTATAATCGGCGGTATACCTATGGGAGCGCTTGGTGTGTATATATCTTGTCGTATATACAAAAAATCTTTTTTCAGAATAACAGATTTGATAGTTCCTTGTTTGCTTTTAGGACAAGTTATCGGAAGATGGGGTAACTTTGTTAATGGCGAGCTTTATGGTTTTGAAATCACTAATGACGCATTTGCAAAATTCCCGTTTGCAGTATGGGTATATGATAATGGGCATTATGCTTGGCACGCAGCAAATTTCTTTTATGAAATGATGCTTAACCTTGTAATGTTAATAATAATGCTTACACTTACATTTACAATAAAAAAGAAATTAAAAGTAGGCTTTTTAAGCGTTTTATACATTATTTGGTATGGTGTAGTTAGAGGATTGTTGGAGTTTGTAAAAGTCGGACAACTTATGTGGGGTAGCGTTCGTGCAGTGCAATTTATTTGTTTCTTATGTGCAGCTATCGGCATCGTGTTCTTGGTTTTACTGCAACTTGGCTATGTTAAATTTGAAACACCTGTAATGTATGAAAGACATTTTCAGTTAGTTCACGAACCACCTGAGTATGTAGAAGGTCAATTTGATAATATTGTTACAGATGATACAGAAAAAGAAGCTCCAAAAGGTTTTAAAAAATTTTTAAACAGCTTTTTTGATAGCAATCCGAATGGTAAGAAAAAAGAAAAGCAAGACGATAAAAAGGACGAGTAACACTATTTGTTTAATCGCATAAAATGTTTTTATAAATGTTAAATAAAAAAGAGATAATTTTAGCGGAATAAAATTATTGATAATCGGAGTAAAATGAAAAATAAAGATAATGTTTTAAAACTTGTTATAAGCATTTTAATGGTTGTTTTTGGACTGCTATTGTTGCTTGACCAATTGGATATTAAGTATATTGATGATTTCTTTACACCTTGGTATACAATAGTTATTTTGTTTGTCACAGCTTGTTTGCTTACTTATGCTATTGTAAAAAAAGCACCGATAATTTATGTGCTTTCAATGTTGCTTGCAGGTATTTATTTGGTGATTTCAATATCAACTAAGGTGGAAAATCTAGTTGTCGGTAAAATAATTGCAATTATTCCGTTGTTTATAGGCATTGGTATAGTGCTTGCGGATAAGATTTGCAAATGGTCACCAAAAGCTATGAGATTTGGTTTGATTACAACAGTTGCCAGTGCAATAGTTTTAGTTAGTACTATTTTAGATGTTTGGCGTTATGTTATACCAGCAGTTGTTATAATGATAGGTATCGCTTATATTTTGTTTGGATTGTTTGCTATTAAGCAGGAATCAAAGTCTAAAAAAGAGAATAATGACCATTATGTAACAATAGAAAAAGAACAAACAGATGAAGAACCAAAAAAAGATAATACTGAAAACTAGTATTAAGTGTATATTAGTTTTAAATAAAAAATAAAATATAATTTGATAAAAAGTCAGGCAATTATAGCTTGACTTTTTATTTATCGGATTTTAAGGGATTTTTGACAAACAAAGATATAATTTGACATTTTCTTTATTTTTATTAGTTATATTTATGTTAATATAAACTATAGGAAGTAAATTGCAAGTAATATGGGGTGTAATATGTATAAATTCGATATAGTAAAAAAAGGTTACAACAAAGAGCAAGTTGATAGTTACATTGCAAGAGAAATCGATAGTTACAAACAGACTGTTTCGGATAAAAATATGCGTATTTCCGAACTTTTGCATTTGAATAATAATTTGAATAAGCAACTTGACGAGTATAAATTGCGTGAAGACAATGTAAATAAAGCTTTGATTACAGCAATAGAAAAATCACAAGAAATGGAAATGCTTGTTAAAAAGAGCTATAATATAGAGCTTGAAAGACTAAGAATTTGGCGAGATAAATGGGTATCTTATGCGGAAAAATGTAAGGGCATAGTTGGATTCACTAGCGTTAAAGGTGAAGTTATAGGTGTTTTGACTATGCTTGAAGACGAACTTGTGCAAAGAATAAACAAAGGTATATCTTTGAGTACAGATGTGGGGCTTAATGAAGCAGAAGAACAATACAGCAAAGAACTTGCAAGGATAGAGAGTAAAAATAATGTATCAAAAGACGATTTGATTGCATCTGACGACGAAATAGAAAAAATATTATCAAATCCTGAATTTAACAAATTAATAAAATCTTTAGGTATTGCATAAAATTTTTAATGTAAAAAGCCGTGTTATTTTTAACACGGCTTTTTTTTCTTAAATATATTTTATTTATAGTTTAAACTTTAACTTTAAGAGAAGTTATAGTTTTTTTTACAATTATTATTCAGTCTCTTCAAGGTTATCGTTTTGATTAGGCAGTAATGTTCCATTTTCTAAAAGTTCGTCACACATATCATTAAAAATTGGTCTAAGTTCCTCTGTTAGCTTGTATCGTTTACCATTAATTACAACCATATATGAAATTGCAAAATATTTGTCTCCGCATATTATGTCATCAACGCCACCACCAAAATAAATTGGATATCCTGTTGTATGCTTAAATTTTATGCCTTTTAAATGTTTATTTACAATTTCTTTTGCTTTTTCTGAACTTAATTCATATTTTTGAGCTTTGGGATAGCAACCAATATTTGGAGAAAAATATGTAACTTCACTTTGTGCGAAAAATTTATCTATTTCTTTGCTAATATCAACTTTTACATTGAAATAAATAACACAAACCAATGTGGTAATTAATATTATGCTTAAAATAATGCTTAATGTAATCGTTATAGCTTTCTTCATAATTTACCCCTTAATTACATTTTAATTATAACATATTATTAAGTTCAAAGTCAATATGTGAAAAGTATTATATACCGCAATTACAAATTGACATTAATTTGTGCATTTTCCACAATTTCGGAAATATTTTTAATTAAGAAAATGTATATAATTTATTTAAATCGCATATAGGAGGAAATTGTTAAATGAATATAAAAACGAGCAAAGTAAATGGTAGTCTTGTTATTTGTTTAAACGGAGAACTTGACGAGAGTGTTGCAGATTTTACAAGAAAAAGTATAGATAAAGCTATATTGAGTGAGAGATTTGATAAAGTCATATTTGATATGAAAGGTTTGTCTTTTATGGATAGCACGGGTATAGGAGTATTACTTGGGCGTTACAAATTGATAAAAAAGTTAGGTGGAGCGGCAATGATAACGGGGTCTAATAAGCAAATTGACAGAGTGCTTACAATGAGTGGGATTTACACTATAATGGGAAAAATATCTTAAATCGGAGGTTTATTGTGGAAAATTATTTTGAATTAAAACTAAAAAGTATAAGTGAAAACGAAAAATTTGCAAGGAATACTGTGGCAGGGTTTTTAGTGCCATTAGACCCTACATTGTCAGAGCTAGACGATATTAAAACAGCTGTATCTGAAGCAGTTACAAATTGCATTGTACACGGATATGAAAAAATTGATAACGGCGAAATCACAATTAAAGTGCAAATTAGCGGAAATAGGGCTACTATTACAATCATTGATAATGGCGTTGGAATAAGCGATATTGAAAAAGCATTGGTGCCTTTTTATACTACAAAACCGGATAGTGACAGAAGTGGTATGGGATTTACCTTAATGCAGTCTTTTATGGACGAATTTGATGTATATAGCGAAGAAAATAAGGGAACAACAATTGTAATGACTAAAATAATCGGTAATGAGGGAGTTAATGATTGATGCTGAAAAAACAAAAGAATTAATATTGCTTTCTCAAAGTGGCGATAGCGAAGCAAAAGAGATTTTGCTTAAGGAAAATATTCCGCTAATTAAAAGCATAGTGAAGCGTTATAAGGGCAAAAACATCGAATATGATGACCTTATGCAGTTAGGTTCACTTGGCTTGGTTAAAGCAATAAATAATTTCAATCCGGATTTTGGGGTAAGGCTTTCAACTTATGCCGTACCTATGATTACGGGTGAAATTAAGAGATTTATTCGTGACGATGGTGCAATAAAAGTATCGCGTGCATTAAAAACAATGTCGTATAAAATCGGACAATTTGTTGAAGATTATCAGCAAAAGTATGCAAAAGAACCTGAAATAAGTGTGATTGCAAAGGAATTTGATATTGACGAACAAGAAGTTGTGTATATTCTAGATAGTTCAAAAATGCCTGTAAGTATTTATGAAAAAAGCGACGAAGATAATGGTAAAAGCTTGATAGATAGGTTGTCAAGCGGTGAATCAGAAGAAGATTTATTAAACAAACTTACTTTGAAAGATTGTATACAAAAGCTTCCGCAAAGAGAAAAAATGTTGATAGTTTTGCGTTATTATAAAGATAAAACACAAAGTGAAATTGCAAAAATACTTGGCGTTTCTCAAGTTCAAGTATCAAGATTGGAAGCAAAAATAATAACCAAACTGAAAAAAGAACTTACAGGTTAAAATTAAAATCATTTGCATCGTCATACGATTTTAAAAAATTCAAAAACAAAATCTTAAAATATTTAGATAAAAAATCAATGTATATATTAAATTGCTAGTGGCAACAATTAATATATACATATTTTTTTGCGATATGGAGGAAATATGAAGGATTTAGACAACGTTAATATTGATGAAACGGAAATACTTTATAAAGGTAATAAAATAATAGAGGAGAGAAAATTGAATGATTGATAAAACTACCTATTCAGAGTATGTTAACAAAACTGTTCCAAAAACGCAAGAACTAAAAACTTTGCTTACTGCTTTTATTTCGGGCGGTATAATTTGTATGATAGGCGAAGGTATATTGGATTTGTATACAGCAGTTTTGCCAATGCTCGGACAAGAAGAAATTGCAACACTTACAACTATTACATTGATATTCATTGGTGGATTTTTAACTGCACTTGGGCTTTACGATAAGTTAGGCAGACATTGCGGAGCGGGAACAATTATACCGATAACAGGTTTTGCCAATTCCATTGTGTCGCCTGCAATTGAGTTTAACAGGGAAGGTGTATTTCAAGGCGTTATGTCAAAAATGTTTGATATAGCAGGACCGGTTATCGTTTCTGGTGTAACATTGTCCGCTATTGTAGGAATAATTTTTTATTTAATAGAGGTATTCGCGTGAGTAAAAAAAGAGGAAGTCAAACCTATGTAATTGAAGGTGATATTTGCATTAAAAACACATATAGTATAGCAGGTCCTGAAGAAGCGGAAGGAAGCTTTAAGGACTATTATGACTACTTGCTCGATGACGATATGTGGGAGTGCAAATCTTATGAAAAGGCAGAAATAAAGCTGCATAAAGAAGTAATTGACGGCGTTATGAAAAAAGAATATATTACGCATAAAAATATCGATTGTATATTTGGTGGTGACCTGTTAAACCAAATAATTTCATCTAGTTTTAGTGCAAGGGAGTTTGAAGTTCCATTTTTAGGACTATATGGTGCTTGCTCAACATTTGGTGAAAGTTTAGCGGTTGCAAGTATGCTTATGGACGGCGATAATATGCAAAGAGTAGTATGTGCAATAAGTTCACATTACGGCACTGCAGAAAGGCAATATAGATTTCCGCTAGAACTAGGCACTCAGCCGACTCCTACCAGCCAGTGGACTATAACAGGTGCAGGTGCTGTATTGCTTGAGAAAAACAGCGGTAATTTCCCTAAAATCAAAAGTGTAACAATTGGAAAAGTAATAGATTATGGCATTAAAGATGCTGCAAATATGGGGGCTGCAATGGCACCCGCTGCTTATGACACAATATCTACACATTTGAAGGATATGAATAGAACTCCTGACTATTACGATTTAATAATAACAGGCGATTTGGGCAAATATGGTTTGGATTTATTAAAGCATTTTGCAGAAGTTGACGGACTTGTTACTGAAAACATTTTTGATGATTGCGGTGCAAGAATATTTACCGAAAAGCAAAACAGCGGTCAAGGTGGTAGTGGAGCAGGTTGTTCAACAATAGTGTATTGTGCATATTTGCATAAAGAGTTGCTTGCAGGCAACTTGCATAAGATACTTTTAGTGCCGACAGGTGCATTACTTTCTCGTGTGTCAACTATGCAGGGGGAATCAATTCCTTCAATAGCACACGCGATTGACATTGAAATATGAGGTGATTATGGATATTTTTTTAAGATATTTACAAGTTTTTTTAGTTGGTGGACTAGTTTGTTTTATAGGACAAATATTGATAAATAAGACAAAAATGACAAGTGCAAGAATACTGGTATTGTTTTTGACATTAGGTGTAGTACTTGAAGCTGTAGGTGTATTTAGATATATTAAAGAATTTGGAAGTTCTGGTATCACAGTGCCTATTATAGGCTTTGGTTCAAACTTAGCTAAAGGTGCAATCGATGGTGCAAAATACGGCATTATTCCAGCAGTTTTAGGCGGTATGCAAAAGGTTGCGGGCGGACTTACTGCGGCAATCGTGTTTGGATTTATTTTTTCAGTTGTCTCAAAATCAAAAACAAAACGAATGTAAAAAAAGTCGAAATTTTATATTTAAAACAAAAAAATTGCTAATTTGTTTTTTAGCGATTTTTTTTAATTTTTACTCAAAAGCAGCATAAATGTCATATTTTTATAAAAATTTTCTTGTTTATTGTGGATAAAATGTAAAAATTAATCTTAATTATGTGGAATTATGTATTCTATCTACATAATGTAGATAGAATAATTTGTGTTATAAAATAGCACATTTTGTCATAATATAGCATATATTAATACAATGAGTAAGGTAGGTAACGTTGTAAAAAGGCGACGGCATTTTTTATTAAAATTTTTCATAATCATCGTAGTAATTGTTTTACTATTTGTAGGACTGCTTGCCTATATTAGGGGCAATATAATGCCTGCAATTTTGACAATGAGTGAAGCGAGTGTAAAAGTTATGGCAGTAAATGCAATAAACAATGCAGCTCATATTGTTGTTGATAGTGAAGTGTCCTATGAAGATTTTGTAATCATACAAAAAGATTCAAATGAAAAAATACAATTTGTGCAAGCCAATACTATAAAGATAAACAGACTTACGAGAGACCTAGCAAATTTGTGTCAGTCAAATATTGAAAAAATCGGACAACAATCGGTGCAAATTCCTTTAGGTGCGTTTACAGGTTCGGTAGTGCTTTCCGATTTAGGACCACCAGTAAATATTGCTTTGCTACCAATTGGTAGTGTACAATGCGATTTTACATCTTTTTTTGAGCAAGTGGGTATAAATCAAACAAGACATAGTATTTATATCAACATAAAAACAACTATATCGCTAGTACTACCTATTTCAAGCGTGCCTGTAAACATTTCAACTGCAATACTTGTGTGTGAAAATGTAATTGTTGGTGAAGTTCCTGAATTTTATTTTAATGGTAGCGGTTCTTATGGTAAATTAAAATTGTCACCAAGTTGATGAGTATTTTTAAAAATAAAAAAAATTTGTACTTGACATAAATAATTTTGCAAATATATTAAGAGTTAAGTCTTTAAGCTAGTATGTTTAATCTTTTACTAGATTATAAAAATTTATTATTTATAAATAAAACATTTGTAATTTTGTAATAATACTTGACTTTTATTTGTGTAAATGATAAAATTACTCTAATAACGATGACTGAGATAAGTAACATCTAATTAATGGTAACAGAGAAAAGGCGAGTTTGGTGAGAGCCGATACCATATTATTTGTGAATTCACTCACGAGTTGCTTTGGGGAAATTAAGTAACTAAAGCCGTAGGACTGCGTTAAATCATAATGAGACATAATTTTGCATAAATTTGATGTTTTTTTAAAGAGTATTTAATTAAATAAATCAAGTTTTGTTAGTTATGTGAAGTTAGGTGGTACCGTGATTATTCACCCTAATACGAGAGTATTGGGGTGTTTTTTTATTACTATAAATATAAAACTGAATAATAAAGTTAATAATTTGAGAGAAACACTTTAAAAGGAGTAAATATGGAAAGCAAAATTAAAGAAATTTTGAATAAAGCACTTACTTTGATTGATGACAGCGAAAATGTGGAAAATTTGGAAGCAATAAATCAAATAAGAGTGCAATTTTTGGGCAAAAACGGCGAACTTACAAGTTTGCTTAGGGGTATGAAAGATATAGCACCCGAACTTAAGCCTATTATCGGTAAATTTGTAAATGAAGCTAGAGATAAGATTACAAGCCGTATTGAAGCAAGAATTGCCGAGCTTACTGCCAAAAGTATTGCAGAAAAATTGAATAGTGAAAGCGTTGATATTACTTTGAGTAGCAAGCGTAATCCAAAAGGTGGATTGCACCCTTGTTCATTGGTTATAAACGAAATTTTAAGCATTTTTACTCAAATGGGATTTCAAGTAAAACAAGGACCTGAAGTGGAAACAGATTTCTTTAACTTCCAAACTTTAAATATTCCTAAAGACCACCCTGCACGTGAAATGCAAGATACTTTTTATATAAATGACGAACTATTACTAAGAACACATACATCTCCTATGCAGGCAAGGACTATGATTAGTCAAAAACCACCTATTCGTATTGTTACTCCGGGTAAAGTTTATAGACCTGATGATGATGCTACACACAGCCCAATGTTCCAACAAATTGAAGGTTTGGTTATTGATAAAGGCATTACAATGTGTGATTTAAAAGGCATTTTGGAGACTTTTGCAAAAGCTTTGTTTAACGAAAATACAAAAACAAGATTAAGACCTTCTTTCTTCCCATTTACAGAGCCTAGTGTAGAAGTTGATGTTACTTGTGCAATGTGTGGCGGTAAAGGTTGCAGAATTTGTAAAGGTACAGGTTGGATAGAAATTTTAGGTGCAGGTATTGTAAATCCTAAAGTTTTGGATAACTGCGGTATTGATAGCAATGTTTATAGTGGCTTTGCGTTTGGTTTAGGTATTGAGCGTATTACAATGATTAAATACGGCATACCTGATATGAGAATATTGTTTGATAACGATATTAGATTTTTAAAACAATTTAATTAAGGAGGGCATACAAAATGTTGATTTCAGTTGATTGGTTAAAAGATTATGTAGATATAAATTGTTCTATTGAAGAGTTGTGTGCCAAACTTGTTAGTGTTGGCTTTGAAGTTGAAGAAGTAATTAGACAAGCAGATAACTGCAAAAATTGTGTTGTAGGCAGAATAGAAAAATTAGAGCCGCACCCAGATGCAGATAAATTGCAAGTTTGTGCTATTAATATTGGCAGTGAAGTTATTCAGATAGTTACAGGCGCAACTAATGTAAAAGTTGGAGATTTAGTGCCTGTTGCTTTGGACGGTAGTGATTTACCTTGCGGTATGCACATTAAAAAAGGCAAATTGCGTGGCGTTGCAAGCAATGGTATGCTATGCTCAGGTGAAGAATTAAAGGTTACGGAAGACGACTATAAAGGCGCAGGCGTTTATGGCATAATGATTTTAAACGAAGATTATCCGCTTGGTACAGATATTAACGAAGTTATAGGAACAAATGATATTATTCTTGATATTGGTGTTACTGCAAACAGACCTGATTGTAATAGTGTGTTTGGTATTGCAAGGGAAGTTGCAACAGTGCTAAATGTACCTTTAAAAATGCCATCACTTAAATACGAAGTGTCTAAGTGTGAAAATACTGCAAGTGTGAGTGTAGAAAACTCTAACCTTTGCCCAAGATATATGCTTTCAATGGTGAAAAATGTAGTTATCAAACCTTCACCTAAATATATGCAAAAAAGATTAAAGGCAGTAGGACTTCGTCCAATTAATAATATTGTAGACATTACAAACTATGTACTTATGGAAATCGGACAACCTATGCACGCTTTTGATTTAAATAATGTTGCAAATGGTAGTATTATAGTTAGAAATGCAAAAGACGGCGAGCAAATAAAACTGCTTAATGGTGAGACTTATACACTTGAAAAAGATATGCTTGTTATTGCTGATAGTGAAAAGCCAAGTGTTATTGCCGGTATAATGGGCGGTATGTTTAGCGGAATAAATGAAAACACAAAAGATATTATTTTTGAGTCTGCAAAATTTGTTCGCGAAAGCATAAGACGTACAAGCAGAAAATTAAATGTAAGGTCAGATTCTTCTACAAGATATGAGAGAGGCATTGATTTAGCATCTCAAGAAATTGGTATGATGCGAGCTTTACAATTGATTTATGAGACAAAAAGCGGTGAAATTTGTAGCGGTATTAAAGATGTTTGCAAAGAAAGTTTGACTCCAAAACAAATTAGCTGTCAAACTTCAAAAATCAATCAAATTTTGGGTATTGTTGTGCCTGATGAAGAAATGGTTCGTATTTTAAACTCTTTGCAGATTGAGACAAAAATAGAAAAAAGCAATTTGATTTGCACTGTACCACTTTATCGTGATGATATTGAAAACGCTAATGACTTGGCGGAAGAAATTATACGACTTTATGGCTATGACCATATCAATTGCACATTAATGGATAGTGGGGCTCAAACAATTGGCGGTAAATCAATAGACCAACAAAATGTCGATAATGTAAAAAGCTTACTTGTTGGAGAAGGTATGAATGAGAGTTATTCTTATTCTTTCACAACTCCTAAAATGTTTGATTTATTGGAGATTGAAAAGGATAGCGACTTAAGAAAAGTAGTTACTTTATTAAATCCGTTAGGTGAAGATGTTTCAATTATGCGTACAACTCTAATGCACAGTATGATTGAAATAATGGCTAAAAATATCACTCGTGGTAACAAAGCAGCAAGGTTTTTTGAGTTTGCAAACACATATATGCCAAAACAACTACCTGTTACAGAGCAGCCTATTGAAACTCAAAAATTGGTGCTTGGCGTGTATGGCGACTGTGAAAGTTTTTACACTTTAAAAGGTATAATCGAAAATATTATAGATTATTTTGGTGTTAAGGCTAGCTACACTCGTCCTAAAACTACTTATTTGCACCCTGGTATTAGTGCCAATGTAATAGTAGATAACAAAATCGTTGCTGTTTTTGGTGAAGTTAGACCTGACATTAGCCTGAAATACGATATTAAAAATAAAATTTATGTGGCAGAAATCAATTTTGATTTGTTAAATAATCTTTATGATAACAGCTATGAGTTTAAAGCAATACCAAAATATCCTACTGTGGAAAGAGATTTGGCTGTTGTAGTAGAAGAGAGTGTTACTGCAGAGCAAATTTTAACTATAGCAAGTAAATATGCTGGTAAAATGCTTTCAAATGCCTATATTTTTGATATTTATCGTGGTAAAGGAATTGAAAAAGGTTATAAATCTGTCGGAATTAAGTTTGAGTTTACAAGCTATGAAAAAACTATGACAGATGAAGAAATTAATAATAAAATGAATAAAATCATTAAGATGCTAGATAGCGAAATTAATGCTAAATTAAGATAATTAATTAAAAAACATTAAATTGCCTTAAAAAGTATTCGTTTTACAAATTTGATATAGCAAATTGTTTGATTAAAGAAGTATTATGGTAGAAATTTTATCCCCTGCAGGAAATATTGGAGCATTAAAAAGTGCGGTGGCGAGCCGCACTGATGCTGTATATTTGGGGTTAGAACAATTTAATGCAAGGCTTAAAGCCGATAATTTTTCCACTCAGAACTTAACGGAATGGGTGGAATTTTGTCATTTATATGGTGTTAAAGTTTATGTAACGATTAATACTTTAATAAAAGAAAATGAATTAAACGATTTAGATAAGATTTTGATAGCTTGTGAAAATTCGGGCGTTGATGCAATAATTGTAACCGATTTGGCAGTTGTTAGTAAAGCAAAAAAAATATGTCCGTCTGTAGCAATGCACGCAAGCACTCAAATGGGAGTTCATAATTATTTAGGTGCTAAATTTTTGGAAGAATTGGGCTTTTCAAGAGTTGTTTTATCTAGAGAGTGCAAAATTGAAGATATAAAAGAAATTAAAAAACATACAAATCTTGAAATTGAATATTTTGTACACGGGGCAATGTGTGTATGCTTTTCAGGTGGTTGTCTGTTATCAAGCATTTCAAGTGGCAATAGCGGTAATCGTGGATTGTGTTTGCAGCCTTGTAGGAAAGAGTATAAAGAAAGTTTGACAGGTAGCAGTGGATATTTAATTTCACCTAAAGACCAATGCTTAATAGATAATTTAAAACAATTAATTGATGCAGGTGTAGATTCTCTTAAAATTGAAGGTAGGCTAAAATCAGACGAATATGTAGGACTTATTACTGAAAAATACAGAAAAGCCGTAGATGGACTAACAATTGATAATAAAGACTATAGTGAAATGAAACGAGTATTTAATCGTGGTGGCTTCAGCAAAGGGTACGCATTTGATTCAAAAGGTAATTTGCTTTATACAAAAACTCAAAACCATATTGGCGAAAAAATAGGCGAAGTTTTAAATTGCAGTAAATGCAAAGATTATTTTAAGATAGAAATAAAGAGTGACTTTGAGCTACATAATGGTGATGGAGTAAAAATTTTTAGAAATGGCACTGAAGTTGGTGGTTTTGAAATTTCTATTATCGAAAAAAATAAAAACAATTATAAACTATACTCAAAAATTCCTTTTAGTAGGGGAGACATTGTTAACATTACACTTGATAGTAACTTAAGACAAAAATTTGAAAATCCAATTTTGCCAAAAATAAAAGTTACTGTTAGTTGTAATATTAAAAATGATAGCGTGCATTTTGTAGCTGATTACAAAAATAACAAAATTGAATATTTTGAAAAATGTAATTTTGAATTAGCATCAAATAATCCTGCAAGTATAGATGAGATAAAAAAACAACTTTGCAAAACAGGGGATACACCATTTGAGTTTGAGATTGACGATATAAAAATTTATGAAAATTTATTTATTCCAAAAAGTTTGATTAATGGCATAAGAAGAAATTTTACGGATTTTTTAAGAGTGGAAATTATTAAAATCAACAGCAGGAAAAAAGGCGCCATAAGTAACAAAATTGCTCAAAATGAAATAGCTGTTTTTAAGCAAAAATATCAAATTTTATCGCCTGAGAATTCGGATATAATAATAACAGATAAAATTGATTTTGATGGTGAAAAATTAAAAAGTATTACAAAAATCGTTGTAAATCATAATAATTTTAACGAAATTATTCTAAATTACGCTAAAAATCATAATAATTTGTATGTTAAGCTACCGAAAATAGCAATGAAAGCAGATTTGAATATTATCTTAGATTTTGTAAAAAATCTTCCATTATCGGTTGGGATTTATGCAGATAATTTGTATCAATATTATCTTGCTTTAATTACAAAAAGAAAAGTTATCGGCGGACTTGGACTTAATATTTTTAATAGCGAAAGTGTTAAGTTATTAGGACTAAATTCATTTGTTGTAAGCAGTGAATTAAATCAAAATGAAATAGAGAATATTGGCCTTCCTTGTAGCGTTTACGCTTTTGGATTTTTGCCTGTTATGACTTTTTCACATTGTCCTGTAAAGCACTTTACAAATTGCAGTTGCAGTGATTGCAAATATAAAGAATATAATTTGAGTGATAAATATGGCGAGTATAAAGTGGCAAGGATAAAGGTTGCTAATTGTTATTTTGAAATGCTAAATAGCAGTTGTCATTTGATTGAAAAAAATACAATTTCAAATAGCAATTTTGCGTGCATTGATGTTACGAATTTTGAAAATCAAGAGAATATCATTGATAATTATTTAAATAATTCTTGCATTATTTTAAATAATAGTATAAAATTAACTAAAGGACAATATTTAAGGGGTGTCAAGTAACAAGCTTGTAAGTAAAGTAAAATGATTTCCGAAAAAACTATATCTTCCTTGGAATTTAATAAAATCAGGGAAATTTTAAAAAAATTTGCCGTATCTCAAAGTGGTAAAAACAAGATTTTTACATTATCACCACTTGAAGATATAACAAGTATAAATATACTGCTTGATGAAGTTTATCAAGCAGATAAAATTTTATTCGAGTTTGCGGAAAGTCCCGATTTTTCTTTTGACGATATAAAGGAAATTATTGATAAAGCAGATAAAAACGTTACTTTGAGTATGGCAGAATTGCTAAAAGTAGCTAGAGTAATGAAAATTTCAAGACTGGCTGCGGATACAATTGGCAGGATAAACAGTAACGAAATTGAACTTATAAAAGATTATGCAAATATGCTTTTTTCAGATGTTATGCTTGAAAATGATATTTATAAGTCAATTTTGGGTGAAAATGAAATGGCAGACAATGCATCAAGCGATTTAAAAAGAATAAGAGATGCTATTACCAAAATCAATATCAACATAAAAAATAAGCTAAATATGTTTGTTACAAGCCCTACTTACAACAAGTATTTGCAAGATGCTATTGTTACTATTCGTAATGGAAGATTTGTTATTCCTGTAAAAACTGAATTTAAAAACAGCATACAAGGACTTATTCACGACCAATCTTCAAGCGGAAAGGCAGTATTTGTTGAGCCGTTTCAGATTGTAGAGTTGAACAATGAAATTGCAACCTTGCGTATTAGTGAAAGTTTGGAGATAGAGAGAATTTTAAAAACTTTTACTATAAGAGTAGGCGGGGAAGCAGATAATATAAGACAAAACTTTGATGTACTTACAGATTTGGATATTATATTTGCAAAAGCACTTTTTGCACATAGTTTGAAAGCTGAAAGACCTGAAATAAATAATCAAGGCGAAATGATTATCAAAAATGGTAAGCACCCACTTATTGCAAAGGACAAAGTTGTACCTATTTCTCTTGCAATAACAGGTGGTAAAAAAGTGCTTATGATTACTGGTCCTAATACAGGCGGAAAGACGGTAACGCTTAAGTTAATAGGTTTGTTTTCCATTATGACAATGTGCGGTATATATCCGCCTTGCGATTATGGCAGTAAAATTGCAGTGTATAAACAGATTTTTTCCGACATTGGCGACGAGCAAAGCATTGAGCAAAGTTTATCAACCTTTAGTTCTCACTTGGTAAATATTGTAGATATTACAAATTGTGCCGATAATAATACTTTGGTTTTGATTGACGAGTTAGGTGCAGGTACTGACCCTGTAGAAGGTGCAAGCCTTGCTCTTGCAGTAACTGAAAAACTAGTGGAATTGGGTGCGACATCTGTTATTACAACACACTATCAACAAATGAAGGAGTATGCTTTAACTCACGATATTGTTGAGTGTGCATCAATGGATTTTGACCCTGTCACTTTTGCACCGACATATAAATTGCTTTTAGGTGGCACTGGTAGCTCAAATGCAATACAAATTGCAGATAGGCTTGGACTTGACAAGAGTATTGTAGCACGTGCTAAATCGTTGCTTAGTGACGATAAAGTGCAGTTTGACGCTATTATTTTGTCCGCAGAACGCACAAGAAGGCAAGCGGAAGCTGAAAAAGCAGAGATAGAAAAACTTAAAATAGAAATTGTAAAAGAACATAATCTTGCAAGGCAAACAAGAGAAATTGTTGAAAATGAAAGGCAAAAGCTAAATGATACTATGCGAAAGGAAGCAAATAAAATTTTGCAGGATTATTTGATTGATGCCGAAGAAACTATTGAAAAAATTAAAAAAATTGCACAAAATCCAACTGAACAAGGTCTTTTTGAAGCAAGAAAACTTAACAGCAAGCTAAAAAAATTGTCTTATGAAGACGAAAGTGGCGAAAATATACAAGAATATGACAATACACCTATAAAAATCGGTGATAGCGTTTATATTACTTCACTTGATAAAACTGCAATAGTTGTGGCAGATGACAAGCGTAAGGCAGAGTATACTGTTAAAATTGGGTTAATGACAACGAATGTTAAATATGGTAAAGTCAAAAAAATTGTGCCTAAAGCTCAAAAGTCTGAGAAGAAAACAAATAATGTTACAGTCAGCAGACCGATAAATAACGCAACACTTCCACTTGAGTGTAATGTGATTGGTAAAAGAGTAGAAGAAGCTTTGTCTATTGTGGAAAAATACATTGATAGTGCGGTTTTGAAAGGTATGCACGAAGTAAGAATTGTACACGGCAAAGGCAGTGGTGCTTTGAGAATGGCTATACACGATATGTTTAAAACTCACCCTGCAATTGCAAGTTTTAGACTGGGACAATATGGCGAAGGAGAATGGGGCGTTACTATCGCTGAACTAAAATAATGTTTTATAGATTAGTTTTTGAGAAAAAATTAAAATATGCAAGCGGTTTAAAAATCTTTCTGCTAATTGGTGGATTGCTTTGTGATTTGGCAACTGTTTTTAGTTTAATATTTTCAATTTTAGGCAATTTGTGGTATATTGCAATAATGTTTGCCAGTATTTTGTTAGGCATTATTTTAAGAGTATTTGCATTAAAATTGGTGTACAATGTTGAGTGTAAATTGCAGAACGAAAAGCTTATAATATCAAAAATTTATCCTAATAAAACAAAAGTGGTTTTGAGCGAAGATTTAGAGAATATAAAAATTACACCAATTGATAGTAAAATTGAGATTGATAAAATAGCTACTACTCCTACAAATTTTATAGATTTAAGTGTAAAGGTAGACGAATTGTATATGGTACAAGGACAAAAATTTAATGTTTTGTGCAATTTGGACAGATATATTTATGCAAGTGTTTTAAAGGGGCGTGAAATATGATTTATTTAGATACTTCGGCAACAACAGCTATGTATCCCGAAATAATTGATATAATCAAAAAGTATGCAGTGGATAACTACTACAATCCGTCTGCATTGTATACAAATGCGCTTAATGTTGCTAAAGATATAAAAAATGCCAAACAAAAAATATTGGATATTTTGCACGGAACAGGCAATATAGTTTTTACCGCAAGCGGAACAGAATCAGATAATATGGCAATATTCGGCAGTAAGAAGTTTAAAGACTGCAAAATCCTGATATCAAATGTAGAACATAGTGCTATTTACCAGTGTGCAAAAAAACTTGAAGCACAAGGCATACAAGTTGAATATGTAGCTTGTGACAGGTTTGGAATAGTGGACGAAGACGATTTTAAAGCTAAATTATCAAGCAATGTTGCGCTTGTTTCAATAATGCACGCTTGCAACGAAACAGGCGGAGTAAACGATATTGAAAAGCTTGTTAAACTTACAAACCAACTAGCACCAAGAGCTATTTTTCATAGTGATGGAGTGCAGGCTGTTTGCAAAATGCCTATAAATTTAAATAAATTAGGTGTGGACTTGTATACTTTTTCTGCACATAAATTTCACGGAATGAAAGGTGTAGGCGGACTTTATATTAAAAAGGGCGTAAATATTAATCCAATTATTTTTGGTGGCGGACAGGAAAACGGCTTAAGGTCTGCAACGGAAAATGTAAGCGGTATAATTTCCACAGCTTACGCTTTAGAGAAAACTTACAAAAATTTAGATATTGAAAAGAATAAAAAAATTATGAATTATTTGGAGACAAGCTTACGCAAAATTGTGCCAAATTGCATAATTAATACCGATTTTCAGCGTAGTTTGTCAAATATTTTGTCGTTTTCAGTGCCTAATACTAGGGGTGAAGTTTTGTTGCATTTGCTAGAAGATAAAGGCATAATAATAGGTACAGGTTCTGCGTGTTCAGCACAAAAAGCTCACACAAGAATACCTATTGCTTTAGGGCTTTCAAAAGAGTATTTTGACGGAATGCTAAGGATAAGTATTGATAACTCCACAACTTTTGAAGAAATTGAGTTGTTTGTAAAAGAGTTTGATAATTGCTATAAATTTTTAAGCAATATTATGAAATAAAAAAGTAAAAATGTAATTTGAATTAAGCCAAGGAGAAAAAATGGAAAAAGTTATTATAATTAGGTTTGGCGAGATTTTTTTAAAGGGTAAAAATAAAAAGTTCTTTGAAAATTTGCTTGAGAAAAATATAAAAAATGCTTTGAGTATTTACGATTGTTTTATCGAAAAATCTCATAACAGGTTTTATGCCACAAAATATGATACGGAAATTGAAAGTAATATTATTGCAACATTGCAAAAAGTTTTTGGTATTCACTCCGTAAGCCCTGCAATAAAAATGCCTACAGATATTGAAAAAGTTGCGGGTGTTATTGCACCTGTGTTGCCACAGGCTAGTACTTTTAGAGTCACTGTAAAAAGGGCAGACAAAACTATTGCTATGACTAGTACGGAAATTGCAGGTAAAATCGGTGGGGATATTTTGCTACTAAAACCGCAAATGTCTGTTGATTTACATAATCCAGATTTAACAATTAATGTTGATATTAGAGAAAACAAGACAAGCTATATTTTTTATGAAAATATCAAATGTTATGAAGGAATGCCTGTAGGCTCAAGCGGAAAAGGTATGTTGCTTTTAAGTGGCGGTATTGATAGCCCAGTTGCAGGTTTTAGAATGGCAAAACGCGGTATGCAAATAAATGCAATACATTTTCATAGTTATCCGTTTACAAGTATTCAGGCAAAGGAAAAAGTTATTGAGCTTGGTGAGATTATAAGTAATTATTGCGGACATTTCCCTTTGTTTGTAGTGCCTTTTACTGCTATTCAACAAGCTATTCATAAATATTGTAGAGAAGATTTTATGATTACCGTTATGCGTATGATTATGATTGAAATCTCTGAAAAAATTGCTATTAGTCAAAACTGCGGTGCATTAATTACAGGCGAAAGTTTAGGACAAGTTGCATCTCAAACGCTAGAGAGTATTACTGTAACTAACAGTAGAGTAACAAGTTTGCCTATTTTAAGACCGCTAATTGATATGGATAAAACAGAAATTATCAAAATTTCCAAGGATATTGATACTTTTGAGACAAGTATATTGCCGTATGAAGATTGTTGCACGATTTTCCTGCCTAAAAACCCAATTATAAAACCAAAACTAAGTGTTGCACAAGCAGAATATAATAAAATAGAAGGTTTGCAAGAGTTAATTGAAAACGCTATAAAAAATGTTGAAATTGTGAAAATTAAAAATAAATAAGCAAAAAAAATGGTCAATTGACCATTTTTTTTGCGTTTAAGTAAGTGTAATCTTTAATCAATGTAAAATGTAAGGTAAATAAATTTTTTGATATTTACATTTAATAAAATTTATGTTACAATTAATAAAAGTTATTATATATTTTAATAAATATACAAAAGGAAAAAGTTTTATGAGTAAATTTGATAAGCAAATTAATATTTTTTTAGCATCTTCTTTAGTAGAATTTAAAAATGAGCGTAGCGAATTGGTGTTGTTTATTCGTGACCTTAGCGATAAATTTGAAGAAAATTACAATATTAAAATAAAACCAATTTATTGTGAAAGTATTGACCCTTGTATGGAAAAGGGCAGAAAACAAGACTGCTATAATGAAGAAATTGAAAATAGTGAAATGGTATTCTTTTTGTTTTTTACGCGTGCAGGAGAATATACAATTGAAGAGTTTAAAATAGCATACAATCATTTTAAAAATAGCGAGAATCATAAACCAAAAATTTATGTATATTTTAAAAATTTACCTGAAGGTGCAAGTGCCCACGACTCAATAAAAGAGTTTGCAAAAGAAATTGACAAAACTTATGGTCATTACTATGGTACTTTTGATAGTATTGATACTATCAAACTTCGTATTTTGCTAAACTTGAAAATACAAGAAATGGATTTTGTTAAAATTGAAATGAAAGACAATGTATGTCTTGTTGACGGAAAACCATTTGTAAACCTTGATAATGTTGCTGAGTTTGCAAACAACCAAGATTTGAAGCAGTTGCAAGTAGAATTAAGTAATATAGAAGAAAAATATTTTGAAATGAAACCTTTATATGAAAGTAACAAAATGAATGACACTTTTTATAAAGAATATTGCGAAATTGCAATAAAAAGACAATCACTTTTGGATACAATAGACGAACTTAAAAAAAATATATTTGACTTATCCTTAAGATTAAGCAAGGACGAAGTGCGTTGTGATTTAACTCCAAGAATGAAACAAGCCTATCGCTTGTTAGAAAAAGGCGATAGCAAGGGCTGTCTTACTATACTTGACGAAAAGGAAATTGACGATGATTTTAAAAGGTGGGAAAAAGAGCAAGAAAGACAAGGTAAGATAAAAGCTACAATTTATGTAAAAGAACATATACTTGCAATAGATATTTTGCAAACAATGTACGCTTACAAAAATAGATTTACAGAAATTGAAAGTAGATATGAAAAAATTATAAAAACTGCAGAAAAATATCAAGTAGAACTAGATGTTTTGTATGATTATGCTTTTTATTTGCATAATCAAAATAATCACAGCAAGGCTATTGAAATTGCAGAACAATTGTTGCCATATTGGGATAATGAAGATATATCTGAATATGATAGAGCAATGTTGTATAATCTATTGGCAATTTTATATGAAAATACTCAAAGATATGATTTAGCGAAAGAATTACATAAAAAAGCAATAGAGATATATGAGCAATTAGTAGATACTAATCCACAAGCTTATGAGCCTAATTTAGCAATTAGTTATAATAATTTGGCTAATTTATATAAACATATTCAAAAATATGATTTAGCGGAATCATTGTATAAAAAAGCAATAGAGATAAGAGAGCGATTAGTAGATAGTAATCCACAATCTTATGAGCCTGATTTAGCTGATAGTTATAATAATTTAGCAGTTTTATATTATGATACTCAAAGCTTTGATTTAGCTGAAGAATTGCATAAAAAAGCAATAAAGATAAGGGCGCGATTAGTAAAAGAAAATCCACAGGTATATGAGCCTAATTTAGCAAGTAGTCATAATAATTTAGCAAATTTATATAGCGATACTCTAAGATATGATTTAGCAGAAGAATTGTATAAAAAAGCAATAGAGACAAGAGAACGACTAGTAGTTATTAATCCGCAAGCTTATGAGCCTGATTTAGCTGATAGTTATAATAATTTAGCAGTTTTATATTATGATACTCAAAGGTTTGATTTGGCGGAAGATTTATACAAAAAAACAATAGAGATAAGAGAGAGATTAGCAAAAGAAAATCCACAAGCTTATGAGCCTAATTTAGCTACTATTTATAATAATTTAGGATTATTATATAGTGATACTCAATGGTTTGATTTAGCGGAAGAGTTGCATAAAAAAACAATAGAGATAAGAGAGCGATTAGTAAAAGAAAATCCGCAAGTATATGAGCCTGATTTAGCTATGAGTTATAACAATTTAGCAATTTTATATAATATTATACAAAGGTATGATTTAGCGGAAGAATTATATGAAAAATCAATAGAGATAAGAGAACGACTAGTAGTTATTAATCCACAAGCTTTTGAGCCTTATTTAGCAAAAAGTTATAATAATTTAGCAAATTTATATAGCGATACTCAAAGATATCATTTAGCAGAAAAATTGTATAAAAAAACAATAGAGATAAGAGAACGACTAGTAGTTATTAATCCACAAACTTTTGAGCCTTATTTAGCAAGTAGTTATAATAATTTAGCTAATTTATATGGCGATATCGAAATATATGCATTATACGAAGAGTTTTTATTTAAAGCATTTAATTCGGCTAAAAAATATAAAGATAGCAATAGTACATGCAAAGCTATTTATGAAGATTTAGAAATACTATTTGAAGAATAAAATAACACTTAAAAAATTGTAAAAAGGAGTGAGTTATGAATATAAGTAGTAAACAGAAAAAAGTTGCTATAATTGTGCTAATTGTGTTAGCGGCAATGGCGATTTTGGGCGGTCTTGCAACTGGTATTTACTTTGGCGTGGCGACAATACCTACTGAAGGTATTGTAATTGATGCAGAAAGTAATACACCAATTGCAAATGTCAGTGTGACTGACGGCAGAAATGTTGTAAAAACTGGCGAAGACGGCAGGTTTAAACTAAAAGGTTGGCATAAGGCAAGGTTTGTTACAATAACAAATCCGACAGGGTATTGGACGGAAGAATATTATCAAGAAATTGATAGAAAAACCGACGATTACACATTTACTTTGACAAAACGGAATACTGACGATACCAATCATACATTTATGCAAATTACCGATACAGAGATTAACGAAAATGGTGTTGGTGATTGGTTTAATCATTTAAAAAAGCAAGTTGAAGAGACAAATCCTGCATTTTTGATACATACAGGCGATATTTGCTATGAAGCAGGACTAAAGCAACATATTGTAGATATGAATAGTGAAAATATGGGAATACCTGTAAGATATACTATTGGTAATCACGATTTTGTTCAATACGGAAAATACAGCGAGCAGTTGTTTGAAGATAATTACGGACCTGTAAATTATTCCTTTGATGTTGGTAATATACATTATATTGTATCTTCATTAGCTTATGGTGATTACATTGCTAAATACAATTTTAACGATGTTGTTACTTGGATAAAGAACGATTTGGAGACTGTAGATGACAATAAAAGAGTTATTATTTTTAATCACGATGTTTGCCGTGACGAAACAGGAATGGTTTTAAAGTCAGGAACGCAAAAAATCGAACTTAAAAAAGAAGGCGTTATTGGTTGGATAAACGGACATTTACATTATAATTTTATCAATAATTATGACGGAATTTTAAATATTTCAACTACACCTTTGGTAGGTGGAATTGATAGTTCTATTGGTGGTGTAAGACTTGTAGATATAGAAAATAATGTTATTAAGAACACTTATATGCGTTATACAGACTATGAGCCTGATGAAGCAAGTCAACAAGGTTATGAGTGGCAAGTTAAATTAAGTGGCAGAAACTTATATGCAGACCCTGTTTTGGTAGGCGATAAAGTTTATGTTGGTATGATGGATAATGATTATCCAAGAAAACCTGTGTTTGCGTGCCTAAATGTGGCAAATGGCGAAACTATATGGGAAATGCAGCTTGAAACGTCTGTAAAAAATAATTTTTATGTGAGTGACGGAGTAGCTGTAGTACAAGATTCTTCAGGCATAGTTTATGGCTTAGATGCAGATACCGGCAGGCAGTTATGGAAAAAAGATTTAATGCTTATTACTTATCGTTACTCAATGACAGGTATTGTAGGCGAAGGCGATAAAGTATATTGCGGTAATTCAAGGTTTGTATATTGCTTGAATGTAAAAACAGGCGAGCAGTTGTGGAAAGCCAATAAAGGTAAAGGAGAACCTTCCCCATACAAAATGCAAATTATAGGCGACCAATTGATTATAGGTGACAACTGGCGTGCACATTACGCATTGGATAAAAATTCAGGCAAGTTAAATTGGACACTTGACAAGTGGATTAACGCACAAGCAAGTGCATTTAGTTATAAAGATAATATTTATTTGCTAAATGGCGAAACAATTATTAAATTAGACCCAAAAACAGGCAAAATAATTGGTGAACCTATTACAATAGAGTCTGAAATTGGCGGAGAAAAGCATAATTATAACTTTAATGTTGCATCTGTGCCATATCTAGATAAAAATATTGCATATATTGCAACAAATAAAAATGGCGTAATTGCTATGAATATGGATACATTGCAAGTGGTTTGGGAGTGCAATACCGATGCAAATATGATTTACGCATCTCCTTATAGCGGTAAAGGCTCAAAAGGTGTTGAGTCAACAATTGCAGTAAAAGGCGATTTGCTATATTTTGGTGCAATGGACGGGAATCTTTATGTTGTCAATAAAAATACAGGCGAAAAGGTCGATACTTTCAGAATTGGGGCACCTGTTTTAAGTAAAGTTATTATTGGAAAAGACACAAATAGTGATTATATTGTTGTAAGTGATTTTGAAGGTCGTGTTACAAGAATTAACTTGACAGCTGATGGCAAATTTAACAAAGTAATTGCAAATAGTTAAAATAACTTGTTAAACGCAATTTATTGATTATTAAATAAATTTAATTGTTACAAAATAGAGAAAGCAGTTTTTAAGCTGCTTTCTTTTTTGTTTTGCGTATTGTTTGTTTAGTTATCACAATCATTACAATAGTAGTGATAAATGATTGATTGGTTATCGCACTCATTGCAATTATTTTGTCTGTAGAAGTTGCAATTATTATTTTGGTTGCAATGGCTATTTATATTACAGCAAGAGTTGTGATAATAGTGACAGCAGTCATTGCAGTTACAGCAATTTTGTTTGCAGCCACAAGTATTTCCACAGCAATCAATATTGCAAGGCGAACCACAGACTATTATTCCGCAAATTCTTGGATTAATGTTGTTAGGCTCACGGCGAATAACTGTTGTTACTGGGTTGCTGTAAGTTACAATCGGGGTTGTGCCTGAATTGTCAGTTACATTGGAAATGTTTGTTATGACTCTCATACTAATTCACCTTGGCATCAAATTCTACAATTACAAATGCGGCTACTTCTAAATCAGGTAAATCAAAGCCGACTTCAGGATTGTATGCAGGATAACTTGTGCCATTGATTTTTACGCTACCAGCCACAAAAGTTGTGCCTACAGGGATAGGGTCTTTAAATACGATATCTGTATTGTCCAAATCGCCCATATTTCCAACAGTAGTAACGTAATGAAGGATATCGCCTTTAATTGCAAAAGCCTTATCAACGACTTTTTCTACTGTCAATTTATTTGCAAATACATCTAATGAAACTGTATTTGTGTTTTCAGAGTAGCTTACATTGCCTCTTGCAGGGTCATCAATCGTATAGTTAATTGTAGCAAAGTTTGTCACTGGTGTATTAGTTGAAGGATTATCTGCTTTAATATCATATTCAATTGTGGCAGATTCGCCTGGATTAAGGTTTGGCAAAGCAAATCCTGCTAATGGGTCATAGCTAGGTTGTGCGACGCCGTTAACTTTAACGCTGCCTGCAACATAACTTGCACCTGCTGACATTTGGTCTGTAAACGTATTGTTAAATAATTGTGTTGCTGAATTGTTGGTTACTGTTACTGTATGGTGAGCAGTTCCACCTTGTTGAACAGATGTTTTGTTTGAACTTTTTACTTTAGGAACAGAGTAAGTTAAAATTTCTGTATTGACAATATTGCTTTCCTGACTATCTCTTTCTGCTAGTCCGTCAGGCAAAGTGTAACTAAATGTTATATTTGATTGGTTTGGTATTATCATAATTCGCTCCTTAATTTACTGTTACTTGGAATGTTATAATTGTGCTGGAATTAGGTGTTAAATTTGGTACATTAAAGCCTATTTCTGGATTGCCTAGTATACTTACGCCATTTATTTTAACAGAATTATTCACAAAAGTAGTACCTGCCGGAATAGCATCAGTAAAATAAATATCGTCGACATCAACATTGCTGTTATTTGTTATTGTTGTTGTATAAGTCAAGGTTTCACCTTTAATAGCAAATGCTTTATCAACGCTTTTAACCATTGAAACATCTCTGTTTACTATAAATACAGATACTTGATTAGAGTTAGCAATACCGTGTTCTTCTAAGCCCGTAAAAGGGAAGTAGGTGTATTGTACATTAGCGACGTTTACAATATTGTTGTTTGGCGGAAGGGCATCTACTGTAACTGCAAATTTTACATCAGTAGTTGTTCCAGCTGCAATAGTAGGGATAGTTACAGGTAAACCGCCAGCATAAGCTACACCATTGATAGTAATTGTACCTGCAACAAGTGTAGTATCTGGTGGTAATAAATCTTCAATTATTACACCGACAGCATCTGCATCACCAAAGTTTTTAACTCCGATTGTATAAGTTATTTCATCACCAACATTCGCAAAAGCTTTATCGGCAGTTTTGTTTACGTCTATTTGTGCACCTTTACTATCAACTTGCAAACCAAGTGCATTAGGCACATACAAATCACCATTACTTGTAAATCGTATAACGGCAGAAGTTTGATTTGGTAATAGTTTATTTGTAACGTCAACCGCAGTTATATCCCAACCTTGTCTGCAGGCAATTGTATTTGTACCTGTAGCAGCATTTGCATTTCTTGTGCCAAAAGTTCCTGTAGTGTCAAGAATACCATTTTGGCCATTTATTTGAGATGCAAAAAAGTTGTTTTGCGGATTGTTTGGTCCAGAAAGCACTTGTAAATTTGCCACGCTGTCACCAAATAACATTTGGTCGCCATTAAGAACAGCATCGCCTTCGCTTGCAGAGACAAATATTTTTCCGCTTACTGGTGGTTGCACAGGTGTTAAAAAGTTTGAAACTGTTATTGTTGTACTACCTGCGTCAGGAGAAACTACAGTACCGCCTGCCCAAATAGTAAGATTTCTTAAATCTTCATTTGGATTTTCGTAGGCAACAGCTAGTGTCCAACCTGCGTGGTTTGTATCTTGTGTAACATTGTCAATTGCTTCAATTAAAGCAGGCACACTTTCCACTGCATAACTTCCGCTTAACGCAGCTTGAACTAAATTAGTAACATTTGCTGTTCTGACATAAAAACCGATTGTTGTTTCATCTACATCAATATTAAATGTCTGTGCTGTGGCAGCGTCAGGCGCAATTGTGTTACTGCCTAGTGGGGTAGTGAATTTTATGCTATTGTTGATAAGTGACGAAATATTATTGTTTTCAGAGCGGAAAAGACCACCCCAAACAAGTTCGGCGTAAAGTACTGTTGAACCCGCGGGAAGATTAAGATTTGCTCTTGACCCGTTTAAAGTGTAATCCAGTGTCGTACCTTGTGGAAAAGTACCAACTTGCAATGCAGTGTTAAGACTGGTAAAAGCACCAATTGAACCTTCTGTTCCCGGAGCAGTTTGGTTAGCAATTTTGCTTAAACCAAGTGTGTTTCCGCAAAATAGAATTCCACCATTTTTGACATTAGTATATCGCTCAATAAAAGGCATTGTTTCATTCTCCTATATATAAAAATCCTACATATAGCTTTGGGGTACAAAGCTGAATATGTAGTAAGCAAAGTGGTGTTATTATGTCGATATTTAATTGTTTAGAGTTAGGCTGATTACTATCCTTTACTTAACATTATGCAAATGAGCAAAAATAAGTGACTGGTTTAAATGAAAATCGGTAGTTTGTTTAATTGGTTTTCATTGACATAAAATTAAAGTTATATTATAATTAGTGAGTAAAGCAAATATTGAATTAAAGTATTTAAAATATGCTATAATTATATGTCCGTAGTCTAATTGGATAAAACAAGAGCCTCCGACGCTCTCGTTGAGAGTTCGAATCTCTTCGGGCATACCAAAAAAATGACTTGTAGTAGCAAGTCATTTTTTTATTTTTATCATAATTTATTTGAAATGCAAAGATACCTTCCAAAATATAATTAAAAATTAAGCCAAAATAATTCTTATATTTAGATTTTTCTAATTACGTTTTTATAAATTTATTTTTAATTTTATGATAATAAAAGTGGTTGCAGATTTTGTGTAAAGTTTTAATTTCGAAGTCGTATGTTTTTACACAATAAAACTGCTGAAAATCGGTATTATATTAAAAATATCAGCATTTTAAATGTAAAAAAATAGTACATAGAATAAATATATCTATGTACATATTATATAGACATTATAAGGATAAATGTAAGCTTTTGTCAATCGTTCGCTCAAGACTTTGTAAGATATTTAGTTAAATTTAACAAAAAATATATATTTAAATCCAAAAAATGCCCAAAAATGTACATAGATATATTTATTCTATGTACTTTACAAAAAGGAGAGTTTTATTATGGCAAAATGCATTAAGCGTGCGGGGATAATATTTTTTGTTTTAGTAATATCTTGCTTGTTGATTGTGGGAGTAAATACACTGTCAAAAGCTAATAGTAATAATGGAAATATCTTGGACTTAAATAATAATTTGCAACTTGCTGCAGATAATAGCGTAATACTAGCAGGTAGCAATGTACAAAAAACAAAAATATGGAATGACGCTATTGATTACTCACTTAATAATAATGGTGTTAATGTTAAAGTAATTTTAAATTCTGACTGGATAGCGGAAAATAGTGCTACATTAACCACTACTTTTGGCGAAGGCGTTGGATTTGAAGATGGAGCATTATTTATTCCGAGATATGCAAATATAACCTTGGATTTGAATAATAAAATTTTAAATAGGAATTTAACTACTGCAGTAAAAAACGGCAATGTAATTATTAATTATGGCTCTTTTCAGATACTTGATAGTAGCTCAGAAAAGAAAGGTACTATTACAGGTGGCAATAAAGGTAATTTTGAAAACGCAAGACCTGGTGGTGGAATAGATAATCGCGGATATTTGGTAATGTCAAGCGGTCGTATAGCAAATAACCGTAGCTATGCAGCGGCTGGTGGCGTTTTTTCTAACGGCACATTTATTTTAAATGGTGGAGAAATAGTAGACAACAATGTATACGGAATCCCGCGTGGTTCGTCAGGTGGTGGAATAACAAATGGTGGAAAATTTATTATGCACGGCGGATTAATTGCAAGAAATTATTGTATTTATGTTGGCGGTGGTTTAATGAATAGTTCTGGAAATGGTGTTATTGCTGAAATTTATGGAGGAGAGATTAGAGATAATGAAGCAGGAGTAAATGCCGGCGGAATTCGTAGCGATGGTAATATTTTGCTTGCTGGTGGAATAGTTACTGCAAATACTTCAGGAGAGTTATTTGGCGGAGTCCTTTTTAACGCTAATATAATGAGAATTGGTGCAGGAACACAAATTTTTGGCAATAAGGATTCTAAAAACACAGAAAGCAATTTAGCTATACATCGTAATAATAGTAGCGTACTGCATATTATTGATAGCTTATGTAGCAATAATAAAATCACGCATATAGGTGTAACTTATGAAGGTGGGGCGACATCTGTTGCATTTACAAGTGGTTATAGTACATATAATAGCGGTGTTTCGCCGTCAAGATACTTTTTTTCCGATATATCAAGCAAAAACATTTCTCAAGTAAACGGAGAAGTGTGTTATTCGAACGAAGCAAGACCAACAAGCAAATTGACTTGGCGTTGGAGTGGTTCAAGTAGTGGTAGTACACAAGATTCAATTGTAACGCTTCCGTTTTCAGGTAATTCTTATACGATAAGTATTGGCGGTGGTGCTTTTTATAATCAAAATGGTGTAAGTGCGACAAGTTTTACTATATCGGATACAGGTACTCACGCTTTTTATGCAAATGGAAATTATTTGAATCCGACATTTACAGTTGTTGTAAAAGGCGGTAAAATAAATGCACCAACGCACGATAATAACACCATAATTTATAATGGAAACAGTCAAACATATAATATAGCTGGGTTTGACTCAAATACGATGTATGTTTACAATAATACTGCAACAACAGTTGGACTTTATACTGCTTATATTGTCCCTAAGGAAGGCTATATGTGGCAAAATGGTACGAGTGATATAATACTATATGAATATGAAATTGTGCCAAAACAATTGCAAATACCGCAGTTTGGTAACAAATTAATAGTGTACAATGGAGCAGAGCAAACATATAACCCGATTAGCGCTTTTGATAGTAGTTTGATGAAGCTAGAAAGTAATAAAGCTACTGAAATGGGTAAGTATAAAGCAAAATTATCTTTGTTAGATAACAAAAATTATGTTTGGGATAATGGAAGTTCCGCAACAATTGAAATACCTTTTGAAATAGTACACCCTGGTGTTTTACTAACCGATAATTCAGAGTATGGATACATTTACAAAGATAATAATGTAAGAAAGAGTTATTCAAGCAAAAAATATATTCACAGAGTAAACGATAACGATATATCTTTGATAGAAGGAAAAAACAGATATGTAATGGGTGGGATTAGCGTAAACACAAAATTATCTGTATTTTTAAGTAACTTAAGAAATGATTTAAAATTAATCAAAGTATATGATAATAACAATGCAGTAATATATGACGGAATAGCAAGCAATGGTGAAATAACTGATAGTGCAGGAAAACAAATATTAGGCACAGGCTACAAAGTAGAACTATTTGAAAATAGTACAAGCACAACTGCTTTTGACACAGTATACCTATCCGTATTGGGAGACATAAATGGCGACGGAAGAATAAGTGCAAGTGACATAGCATACATAAGAGAGATAGCAAAAGATAACAGCATATTAAACACAATGGCTTTGGAAAATGTGCTTGCCGCAATGATAAACAACAAAGGTAATGTAACAAATATAGATAGTGAGATATTGCATAATGTAATAAGCGGAAATATAGATATAACTACATTCTTAAGCACAGCTAAAAATGAAACTACTAATTACACATATTTAACATTAAATAAAGAGAATGAAAAGTATAATAGAGTAGTAAGCGAAACAGCAACTAATGTAATAGGTAATATATCTGTTAATACAAAGGTAAGTGAGTTTAAAGCAAAGTTAGCTACACTAGGCGTAAATACAGCACAAATAACAATATACAATAATCAATACACACAAATCACAGACGATAATGTGGTAGTAGGCACAGGTTGGTATTACGAGATAAATGGAAGTGGAAGAACATATATATCTGTACTAGGTGACTTAAATGGTGACGGAAGATTGAGTGCGAGTGATATGATGTATTTAAGAGAGCTTATTAATGGCGATAAAGATAGTTTGAAAGATTATCAAATATTATCTGCTTTAATATTAAATACAGGCGGCATAACCAGTGCAGACAGTGCTGTATTAATGGATATATTAGAAAAATCAAGCAATTTAAATAACTATTAATGTTAAAAAACAGGCAGAATAAAATCTGCTTGTTTTTTTATTTTAGTATAAAAATTGATATTGACAATAATAATTTAATTATGGTATAATTTTATTATAAAATTTGTTTATTTTAGGGGGAACATTTGTGGAAATTAAAAATGTTGTTGTAGCAGGTGGCGGTGTTTTAGGCAGTCAAATTGCTTTTCAAGCTGCATATTGCGGTTTTAATGTAACTATATGGCTTAGAAGTGAAGGAAGTATTGGAAGAACAAGACCAAAACTTGATAATCTTAAAAAAGAATATATTGAAACAATTAATTTGATGGCAACAAAAGAAGGTCAAACACCACAAGTTTGGGCAAATGGTATTGCGGATTTTGATACTTTTGACAAAGATGAGTGTCTTTTAAAAGTTGAAAATGCGTACAATAGTATTAAACTTGAACTTGATATGAAAAAAGCTGTAAGCGACTGCGATTTGGTTATTGAATCAATGGCAGAAGATAGTGAGCAAAAAATAAAATTTTATAAGAAATTAGCACCGCTAATGCCTGAAAAGACTATTTTGGTTACCAATTCGTCCACATTATTGCCATCTAAGTTTGCAAAATATACAGGAAGACCTGAAAAATATTTGTCATTGCATTTTGCTAACCATATTTGGACAAACAATACTGCAGAAATTATGTCGCAGCCAAAAACAGATAGCAAATATTTTGATTTGATTATGGATTTTGCAACTCAAATTCGTATGGTTGCACTTCCTGTTAAAAAAGAAAAATCAGGTTATTTATTAAATTCTATGTTAGTGCCTTTGTTATGTTCTGGTATGGATTTGTATGTAAATGAAATTTCAGACCCTGAAAGCATTGATAAGGCTTGGAAATTGGGTACAGGTGCACCAAAAGGACCATTTGAAATACTTGATATTGTTGGTCTTACAACAGCTTATAACATAGTTAAAATGTATGTTAAAATACCGTCATTCCTAGCACCATATAATTTTAAAGGTATGGAAAAAATGCTAAAACAATATATAGATGCAGGTAAGTTAGGTGTGTCATCAGGCGAAGGTTTTTATAAATATAAATAAATTTTGAATATAACAAAATTAAAAAAAAATGGTCGCAAGACCATTTTTTATTTTTAAATTATGTGTAGTTGTTTAACCCGAAATTTTATTATTAAGTTATCTTTCTAATAATTTATTCTAAATAATGAGTGATTAAATTTACTTTTTTTAGCCAAAAACTGCAATCGCAGCTATCAATTTTAGTATATCGGTGTTTATTTTATCTTTTCCGTAGGCGTCCATAAAGCGTTTTGAGTATTTAAAAGTTTTAAGATTATAAAAGAATGTCCAAATTCCCCAAAATATATCCACGTGTTTATCGCCGATACCACCATCGCCTAAATCAATAAATCCACTAAATTTCCAATTATCAAAAATAATGTTAGGAAGACAATAATCTCCGTGCAAAAGCGTATCGGTTTGCAATAAATGCTTGTTTTGATTGATTATATTTATTGCATCCAATTCGTTTTTGTAACCAAAACTATCTGGGAATTGGCTTTTATCATAATTTCCAGAAGTGTAATTGCTGTATGCTAAGTCTAAATAATTTTTTGTATGATTTGTTATTGGGCAGTCTTTTGGGTTGATGCTATGTAAAATTGCAAGTCTTTCTGCAAATAAATCGCACAATTTTTCAGGTTGTTCCAAATATTTATAGAAAATGCCGTCATTTCCTTTGATTTTTTCTGTAACCATAAAATCATTTTCTTTTGACATGTAATGCAAAACTGGTGCAGATAATCCTAAGCTGTTATAATAATTTGTCATTAAATACTCTTTTTCTAATTGACCTTTTTTAGCTTTTTTTATAAAATATCCGCTATCTTTGTCTGAAAAAATAACTTTAGCTTCTTTTGAACAGCTACTATCGTAAATTTTACTATTTTTTAAAAAATATTCCAATTCGTTTGGATAATCATTGATGTTTATTTTAATTTCTTTCATTTCCATAAACTTATTATACAATATAAAACACAAAAAAACAAGACTATTTAAAATAAATAGCCTTGTTTGATTTTAATTGTAATATTTTTAAATCTTAAACTTCAAAAATTAATTGTAATTTATTGTTAACTTGGTCGCAAGAAGTTAAGTGATATGGAATGTTGTCTTTAATTATTATATTTTTAGTTCTGCAATCTTTGCCGTGCAAGTGACCATAAATAACGCTTTTGACATTTGGGTATTGCTTAATAATATCTGTTATTTCACTATCTTGCCACAAAGCACCAAAAGGTGGGTAGTGCAACATTAGGATAATAGGCAAATCATTTTCTGCTAATTTATTTGCGTCATCCAATGTCATTTTTAATCTTATTAATTCGCGTTCATAAATCTTTTTATCGTGTTCTGTACTATTTGTGGTTGGTATTGTCCACAACCTAGTACCACAAATAATGCAATTGTTAAATTTAATTGCATTGTTTTGAATGGCAAAAATACTTGTTGGTAAAATATTTTTAACTTTGTTGTATGATGACCACCAATAATCGTGGTTACCACGAATTATTATTTTTGTGCCGGGAAGAGTTGCAATTTCTTGTAAGTCGGGGATAGCATCTTCAAGTTTTAATGCCCAAGATATATCACCACTTATTAGCACCAAATCTTCGGCACTAACAACATTGTTCCAGTCTGTTTTAATTTTCTCCCAATAGTTATCCCAACTGCCACCAAAAATATCCATTGGTTTTGGGTTGTTTATACTAAGATGTAAATCACTTATCGCAAATATTTTCATAACTTTATTTTATCATAAAAAACACAAAATTGCAAATGATTTTTTTTTGCTTAGGTTGCTTTATTAAAAACTTAATATTTTAACACTTTAAAAGGGAATTTTTTAACGAAAATTTAAAAATTATTTTCACACGATTTGTTTATTGTTTTAATTGATTTGTTATAAAAATCGCATTAAAATAGAATAATTTTGCAAATTTAATTATAAAATAGCGTATTTTTTATAATAAATTATACTTTTAATACACATAATGAGTAAATTAATATTCTTGTAATTTTACCCTATATTAAATTTTTAAAATTATTATTTAAAGTAAATTATCTTAAATAGACTTGTACAATTTAAAAAAAATATAAAATTGAATACAATTAATTGCCGCTTTATATATTAATTTTTAAATAAATTTTGACAATATTTATTGTGGAGTAAAAATAAATAATGTAAATTATAAACTTAATAAAGCTGTTTTTGATTTAAAAAATTTAAACAAACAATTATGGTTATTAGTATGTAAGGGAATGAGATAAAAATAATTGAATTTTATAAAGCTATTAATTTAATAGATTTGTTAAAATTGGCTATATTTTTATTTGCAAAAAATGAAAAAAGAGAATATTTCAAAAACTTGATACTTAAAGGATATTTTTAAAAGGGTTTATCTGAAAATCTATGTATTATTTTGACCACTTTGTACCATTTTTTAAGCATTACTAATAGCATATTGCTTATTATTGAAATTTAGAAGTGGAAAAGTAAGTTTTTCCCTTCCGAAAATGTGGATAACTATGTGGAAATGTGGAAAAGTAGGGACGGGTTACCACTTTTGTCTTTTTGACGAAAATTTTCATAAATTAGAGATTATTTGTCTTATTTAAATATTTATGTGACAAAATGTTGCAAAAAGTTACCCTTTTTGGGGGTATTTTTTCCGTTTTTGAATGTTGATTTTTATAAATTTCCTATTTTTTTATAAAAAATTCAATTTTTTTACTAAAAGTGGTTGCAAATGGACAAAAGTGGTGTTATAATATCAATGTAACTAAACGGGAGGGTAAATGTATGTTTTATGGTAGATATACTCAAAATCTAGATAACAAATACAGAGTAAGAATACCCGCACGTTTAAAAACTGAATTTGGAGCAGATGTTTCTAGCATATCAAAGGGCAAAAATGGTTGTTTAGTTATTTATCCATCATCAACTATTAAAACAATCGGTGAGAGAATGAATTCTTTAGGTGTTCCAAAAGCCGTTCACGACCAATTATTGATTTTCATGTCAAATATCTATCCGATTGATGAAGATAGTCAAGGTAGATTTACTATCAATCAAACATTAAGAAGTTATGCAGGCATTTCAAAAGAAGTTGTGTTTATTGGTTTTAATGACAGAATTTATGTTTGGGATAAAGCTCGTTGGGAAGAGTTTGAAAGCAACAACAGGACAAATGAAGCTGGCGAAGAACCAGATTTAAGTGCTTATGGTATTTGATATGGAATTTCAACATTATTCGGTTATGCTTAATGAATGCCTTGATGGTTTAAATATAAATCCCACAGGCATATATGTAGATGGAACTTTGGGCGGTGCTGGTCACTCCTATCAAATTGCAAAAAGACTTTCAAAAGAAGGTAAGCTTATAGCGATAGATAAAGATTTAGATGCAATAGCAGTATCTAAAGAAAGATTAAAAGAATTCGACAACGTAATTTTTGTACATAATGATTATAAAAATTTGCCAGAAATATTGGACGAATTAGGAATTGATAAAGTTGATGGAATTTTACTTGATTTAGGTGTAAGTTCTTACCAATTGGATAACAGAAGTAGAGGATTTAGCTATATTGGCGATGCTGACTTAGATATGAGAATGAATAGGGAGCAATCACTTACAGCAAAAGAAGTTGTCAATAATTACAGCATAGAAAAACTTACAAAAATATTTTTTGAATATGGCGAAGAAAAATTTTCAAAAAAGATTGCTGCAAATATTGTAAAAGAAAGACCTATAGAAACAACAGGCGAGCTTGCAGCAATAATTGAAAAATCTTATCCTGCAGCTGTTAGGTTTAAAGGTGGCAACCCTTGTAAAAGAGTTTTTCAGGCAATTAGAATTGAAGTAAACGAAGAGTTAGAAGGTTTGTACGACAGTCTTTTGAAAATGGCAAGAAGATTGAAATCAAAAGGAAGAATGTGTGTAATTACTTTCCATTCTCTTGAAGATAGGATAACAAAAAATGTGTTCCAATATTTATATTGCGATTGCATTTGTCCACCACATCAACCGATTTGTACTTGCGACAAACAAAGAGAAGTGGAAATTATAACAAGAAAACCGATTGTAGCAACAGATAAAGAATTACAAGAAAATAAGCGTTCACAAAGTGCTAAACTTAGAATTATAGAAAAAATCTAAATCGGATTTAATAAAAATACTAAAGCTAAATAAAGTTTAATCTTTTAAATAACAAATAGTAAATCTTAATAATTTTATAAGAGATACAAAAGTCAAATTTTTAAAATACTTATAAAAAACTGAAAACAGGTAAAAATCTTAATAGATTGTCTGCAAAGATAACAAAAGCTAAATTGTTTAAATTTACTTAAATGCAAAAGATAATAGCTAATAAAAAAAAGATAAATCATTTGAAATTAAAAAAAGATAAATTAAAGTATTCACAAAGGATTAGGAATTGGTTCCAGATTCGATTTGTGTGAGGAGGGAGTATGATAGGTACTAGAGAAAGATATGATGTAAACTTAAGAGAAGAAAGAACAAATGAGTATGCACCATTGCGTTATGATGATTATCGCCCTGAATATTCCTACAGAGGCAATGATGACTATCAAGAAGAGTGCAGAGATAGCCGTAACAGAAGATATGCGGATAAATATGCAGATATTGATTTTTATAACAATCAATATGAATGTTCTGCTAGTGAAAATGTTTTTAGACCAATTGAGCTTTCAGACATTACAACTGATATCAAGCCACAAAAGAAACAAAAAACAAAGTCAAAAATAAATATAAGTACAAAAGGTAAAATTTTGGTTGGAGTATACGCTGCTTTAGTAGTACTTATTGTTGCTATGCTACTTATAAATGCTATTCCAGCAGTAAGTGCACAAACATCTGCAGCAAAACTTCCAAATCAAGAAATTGTGAATGAGCAAGCTGTTAATGAGACTGAAAAAGCAGTTCAAAGCGAAAGCGGTCTTACAAAAGGCGATGGCTATGTTTATGATACAAAAACTAACTGGTTTGATAATTTTTGTAACGGCTTGAGCAAATTGTTTGACTAATAAAATTGGCATTAGATTTCTTTAATAATTAAATATTTATACCGCACACAAAGTAAATATCGTATTATTAATGATTTTTGGATAAAAAATTCCTATCTTTTTAAGGTAGGATTTTTTTTGTTTATTTATGAGTTTTTTTTGTAGTAGGGTAAGTATTTAATAATATTTTTTTTGTAATAGTATGCAAGTAACTTGTGATAGATTTGCTATTGGTGATTAGTGCCTTAAAAGTAATAAAACGCTTTTTTACTGCATATATTTTGCTATATAAAGAGAGGTTATTTATGTCAAAAATCACTAATTCCAATTTGAGTAAAAGACTACTTGTAGTGTTTGTTTTGATTGCATTTGTGTTTACTGCAATTATTGCAAGATTAGCATATCTGCAAATAATAGCAAGTAAAACAATAACAAATAGGGCGATTTCACAATGGACGAGAGATTTGCCTATGCAAGCAACCCGTGGTAATATTACAGATAGAAATGGTGTGGTTGTTGCAGATACAAAAACTGCGTATACTTTGTATGTGCGTCCTAACTCAATGACTGATGTAAAAGCAGTTGCAGGAGCAATCGCTGCTGCAACAGGTAAAAATTATGACACAATTTACAATAAAATAAATAAAAAAGGTGTATCTGAAATTACAGTTGCCAAAAAACTGACAAAAGAGCAAATGATGGCAATATCTTCACAAAACTTTAATGGTGTTTATTTTTCTGAAGAGAGTGTAAGGTATTTCCCTTATGGTGATTTTATGTCGCAAATACTTGGCTTTACCAATATTGACGGCGAAGGACAGTTTGGTGTAGAAAAATACTACGATAAGTATTTGAAAGGTGTAAATGGTCAGATTTTGACTCAAACGGACTTAGTAGGTAAAGAATTGCCTAATAATATAACTGGATATTTGCCTAGTATAAATGGTATGACAGTTAGCCTTACGGTTGATTTTAACATTCAGTCTTTTGCGGAAAAAATTGTAAAAGATGCGGTTATTGACTTTAATGCAAAAGGTGCAAATTGTTTGGTAATGAACCCTAAAACAGGTGAAATACTTGCAATGGCTCAAGCACCGACATTTGACTTGAATAATATACCAAGAGATAATTTAGATGCACTTTATAGTATGGCAAAAAACAGTATGATTTCAAATGTGTATGAGCCAGGTTCAACTTTTAAAGTGCTTACAACTGCAATTGGGCTAGAAGAAAAAACTTACCCTGATAGCCATAGTTTTTATTGTAATGGCTCAAGAATAGTAGACGGAAAAAGAATTAAATGCTGGCGTTCCATAGGTCACGGCTCTCAAACTTTTGCAGAAGGAGTTTGTAACAGCTGCAACTGCGTATTTATGGATATTGCAACCAAAGTTGGTACAAAAACAATGTACGATTATTTAAGAAAGTTTGGTATTAATTCAAAAACAGGCGTCGATTTGGTTGGCGAAGGTAAAGGACTTATGCTTAACGAAAGTTTGGTAAAAAATGTAGACTTAGCACGCATAGGTTTTGGGCAAGCGGTAGCGGTAACGCCTATTGGTTTGTGCGCAGCTGTAAGTAGCTGTATAAATGGCGGTAACAAGATTACTCCTTATATTTTGAATAATATTACTGATACCAATTTTGGGGTTGTGGAAAGTAATTCGCCAAAAGTGGGCAGTAGAGTTATAAGCAGTAGCACTTCAGATAAAGTTAGAGAAATGTTGTATGGAGTTGTAGAACAAGGCAGTGGTAAATATGCTTATATCCCAGGTTATAAAATAGGCGGCAAAACAGGTACTGCACAAAAATATGAAAATGGCGTAATTGCACGCGGTAAGTATGTGTCTTCATTTATGGGCTTTGCAAGTGTAGGCAATGATGATTACTTGTGCTTGATGACAGTAGATGAACCTACAGGTTATGTATATTACGGAAGTTTGGTTGCAGGACCTTATGTTGGAGAATTGTTTGCTAATATTTTTAACTATAAAGGCTACAAACCGCAATATAATGAAAACGATTTGAAAGTACTTGGAAAAATTGTTCCTATGCCAAACTTAATGGATATGACCCCAGAAGAAGCGGTAAAAACTTTGAAAAATCTTGGTATACCTTATGAAGTGGAAGGTGAAGGTGGCAAAGTAATAGGGCAATTGCCTGCACCAAAAGCGGATACAAGATATAATACCGTTGCACTTATAAGGCTTGGATAAATAAAATTGTTTTAAAATACTAAATTTAGTTTTTAGCAAATTATAGTTGTAATAAAATTTGATTAATAAACCTAATGTAAATCAAATTGTGTTTAATAGAGTTAACATAAATAAAATTACCAAAAATGGCTATTTTTTGATAGCCATTTTTGTTTTTATACCTATTTAAAAAAGCTATAAAATCAACTTGTCTACAACAAACTGAAAATAAAATACGAACAAGCTGTAACTATAGTCATATAATCGCATTTAAGATAATAAAATATATCGTTAAGTAAACGCACAAGTTAAAGGAGAAAGATATGCAAGTTAAAGATTTGTTTGACGGTATTGAATACGAGTGGCTCTCTGAAAATAAAGTTGTCAATATAAAAAATGTAACTCACAAACCGCAAGATATAAAAGCTGACGATTGTTATATATGCCTTAAAACAAATGACAAAGGTATGCAAAATTTAGCAGTAGCAGTGGAGAATGGTGCAAAACTTATTGTTACCGATAAATATATAAATGTTCCGCAAGATATTGCGATTATCAAAGTTAAAAATATACGTGAGACTTATGCTTTGATTGCAAAAAACTATTATGGCAAAGCATCAGATAGTATGAAAATGATTGCAGTTGTTGGAACAAACGGAAAATCTACTACAAGTTATTTGATTTGGAGTTTGCTTACACAAAACAATATAATGTGCGGACTTATTGGAACTGGCTATTATATGATTGGCAAAAAAAGATTTGATTTGGATATGACAACTCCTGACCCAATGGATTTACATTTTATTTTGAGTGTTATGTCAAACTGCGGTGTAAAAGTTGTTGTAATGGAAGTTTCCAGTCACGCAATATATTTTAAAAAAGTGAGTGGGATTAAGTATAAAATAGGCATATTTACCAATTTGTCACAAGACCACCTTGATTTTTTTGGTAATATGGATAATTTAGAAGCAGCAAAACAATCTTTCTTTTTAGATGGATTTTCTCAAATTTCCATTATAAATATTGACGATAAAAGCGGAGCAAGACTTGCAGAAAAACTTGCATTGCCCCTTATAACTCTTGGCGTAGATAAAAAAGCGGATATTTCTGTTAAAAGCTATGAATTATCTTGTGAAGGCACTAGATTTAATGTGAATTTGTTTAGGGAAACAACGATTTTTGAGAGCAAACTTATTGGGAAATATAATATATACAATATTTTATCCGCAGTTGTTGCTTGCAAACTTGTTGGGGTTAGAATCAAGTATATTATTGCGGCTTTAAAGGAAATTGAACCACTTGCCGGCAGAGCGAATGTTTTTATAGATAATAACATAAATTATGTTATCGATTACGCGCACACACCAGATGGACTGCAAAATATTTTAACTGAATTTAGAAAAATCACTTTAGGTAAAATGATAGTTGTTTTTGGTGCAGGTGGCGATAGGGACAAGGATAAAAGGCATAAAATGGGAGCAATTGCAGAAGAGTTTGCGGATAAAGTTATTATTACTCAAGATAACCCAAGATTTGAAAACCCTGATAACATAATAGCTGATATTTTAAGCGGAGTTAAAAATAAAGACGAAGTGTTTGTTATTGATGATAGGCGAAAGGCTACTGAAAAAGCAATAGAAATTGCAGAGCCTTTTGACACAATTGTTTTGGCAGGTAAAGGTCAGGAGGAATATTTTGAAAAAAATGGCAAAAAATATTTCTATAACGATAAAAATACTTTAGAGGAGATTTTAGATATCAAATGGAAATAAAAGTTATAATTGCTTGTATTGTTGCGCTTATTGTTGGATTGTTAATTGGTTATCCAATTTTACTGCTTATGAGAAAGTTAAAAGCAGGGCAACAAATACTAAGCTATGTAGATGCGCACAAAAGTAAAGCAGGTACACCAACAATGGGTGGTTGGATATTTATTTTAGCGATAAGTATTTGCGGATTGGCATTTTTTTATAAATCAAAAGAAGTTGTAATTGCGGTTTTAGGTATGATTTCTTATGGTGCGGTAGGTTTTTTGGACGATTTTTTAAAAATCAAGCATCACGAAAACTTAGGACTTAAAGCTTATCAAAAAATAATCGCACAATCAGGAATTGCTGTAATTTTGAGTATATTCTGTTATTTTAACGGCGGATTTTCAAAAACAATTATAATTCCTTTTACAGATTTGACATTTGATATTGGTTGGTGGATAGTTCCGCTAGTATTTATGCTATATATTGCTACAACAAATGCGGTAAACTTGCTTGATGGTCTTGACGGACTTGCGACTTCTGTTTCAAGTGTGATATTTGTAAGCCTTGCTGTAATACTAATGATTTTTGGCGGAAAGCTAGCATATAGCGGTAATAATCTTGCAGCAGACAGCATATATGGTCTAGCTGGATTAAGTGCTGTTACTGTAGGTGGATTACTTGCATTTTTGTGTTACAATGGTTTTCCTGCAAAAATATTTATGGGTGATACAGGCTCACTTGCATTGGGCGGATTAATGGCAAGTATATTTGCATTTTCAGGTGAATTATTGTTGATTTTTATACTTGGATTAATGTTGATATTAACTTGCGTGTCAGTTATTATTCAGGTTTTGTATTTTAAAGCAACAAAAGGAAAAAGAGTATGGCTTATGACTCCGTTGCATCATCACTATCAATACAAAGGTGTACACGAGTCAAAAATTACCGTTTGCTATACAGTTATAACTTTGGTGTGCGGTTTAATTTGTATTATCAGTAGTATTATGTATTAATTAAAAATCAATTTTTTAATTTTGTTTAAGAGATTGCAATCGGTTTGTGCTGCCGAATTGTTAAAGGGGTATTTATGTTATCGTTGGTTTATGGTTATGGTACAAGTGGTAAAAGTGCGTTAAAATGTCTTGAAAGATTAGGAAGAGAAGTTGCGGTTTTTACAGACGAGCCTTTAAAGGAAGATATAGGTGTTACTAATCTTTGCGGACTGCCTTTTGATGAAGTGTTAAAAAATGTTGGGCTTATCGTTGTAAGTCCTTCTGTAAAGCTTGATAGTGAATTGCTTACTGTAGCTAGACAAAAACATATAGAAATAATTGGCGAGTTAGAGCTAGGATATAGAAATTTACTTGGTGATGTAATAGCAATTACAGGTACAAACGGCAAAACCACTTGTACTAGGCTTTTGACTGAGATTTTAAAAGCAACAGGTGTAAATGCCGATTATTACGGCAATATCGGTGTGCCGCTTGCGGAAAACAGCTTTGATATAGGGGAAGAAAAAGTTGCTGTTGTGGAAACAAGTTCCTTTCAGCTTGCGACCACCGAATTGTTTTGTCCTAAAATTGCAATTTGCTTGAATATAGCGGAAGACCATTTGGAATACCATAAAAGTATGGATAACTACGTAAAGTGCAAGAGAGACATATTTAAAAATCAAGATAAAAGCGAGTATGCTATTTTGAATTATGATGATGAAATTGTTAAAAATTTTGCAAATAAAATCAATAGTAATGTATATTATTTTTCCTTAACACATAAGGTGAAAGGTAGTTATTTAAAAGGCGGAAGTTTGTATTTTTGCGGGGATAAGACAGAGTATATTTGTAGCGTAAGCGATATAAAAATAAAAGGTGAACATAATATTGCAAATTGTTTGGCTGTAATAACTGCTTGTAAAATTTTGAATATACCAAACAGCATAATAGTTAAAACCTTGAAAGAGTTTGAGCTATCGTCCCACAGATTGCAATTGGTGGATAATATTTCAGGCGTAAATTATTATGACGACTCAAAATCAACAAATATACACTCAACTTTATCTGCAGTAAGAGCTGTTGAAGGTAAAACAACTTTGCTGATAGGCGGATATGACAAAGGTTTGGATTATACTAAGTTATTTAAGGAATTGCCTATAAAGATTAATACTGTAATTTGCTTTGGTGCAAATAAAGATAAAATTGTGCAAAGTTTCTCCAAATCTTATTCTACAACAATAATAAAGGCAGATAGCATAGAAGATGCACTTGATATTGCATCAAAAGTTAAATGTGATAATGTGTTATTTTCACCTGCAACTTCAAGTTATGATAGATTTTCAAGCTATGCAGAAAGAGGGGAATTTTTTAAAGAATATATTAAGAGGTTTAAACATTGATAAAATCAAAAGAAATAAATTTTAAGCTAATATTTTGGGTTGTGATTTTGTGTTGTTTTGGCTTGGTTATGCAATATAGTGCCAGCAGTTATAACGCTTTTAAAGAAACAGGCGATAGTCTTTTTTATGTTAAAAAGCAGCTAATTGCTTTTGCTGTAGGCATAATGGCACTTGTTTGTGCTACTAAAGTCAATACCGCATTTTATAAAAAAATCAAATGGTACCTGCTTGTATTATCAATAATACTACTTGCGATAATTTTTATACCAGTATTAGGCGTAGAAAAATACGGAGCAAGAAGATGGTTGAATTTAGGATTTTTTACTATTCAACCTTCTGAGTTTTCAAAATTCGGATTGATGTTTTTTTTAGCGGGATACATACACGACCATAAGCTTGATAAAATAAGAAATTTGATTGTGCCACTACTTGCAACGGCAATTATATGCGTGCTTATTATGCTTGAGCCTAATATGAGTATAACAATGCTTGTAGGATTATCTGTTTTGATTATGCTAGTTTGTGGGGGAATAAAAGGCAGATACATACTTGCTTTGGCTGTACCTGTAATGGTGCTTGTAATTATATTGATTTTTGCAGAACCTTACAGAGTAAAAAGAATACTTGCCTTTATTAATCCTTGGGAAAATTCTCAAGACGAAGGGTTTCAGCTTATCCAATCATTTTACGCGCTAAGCGGTGGCGGGGTGTTTGGTGTTGGGCTATTTAACAGTAGACAAAAGTATACTTTTTTGCCATTTGCAGAATCAGATTTCATATTTTCTATCATCGGCGAAGAATTGGGCTTTGTAGGAAGTGTTCTGCTTATAATGCTATTTATATATGTTGTATTTCTTGGTGTAAAGATTGCAATGAATGCAAAAGATGTTTATTCAAGTTTGCTTGCAATTGGCATAACCGCAATTATTGCGTGTCAAACCTTGCTTAATGTTGCGGTGGTAACAGGAAGTATTCCGCCAACAGGTTTACCTTTGCCGTTTATTAGTAATGGTGGTTCTTCTTTGGTGGTATTTTTATATGCTGTCGGAGTGCTTGTACGCATTGGTAAAGAGACTAATGATACACATTTATTATTTACTCGCCATAAAATGAAGTAGAGTAGAACTTTTAGGAGTAAGATTATGAGTAAATTTATAATAAATGGAGAAAGAGAACTTCACGGCGAATTAAATATGCTGGGAGCGAAAAACAGTGTGCTTCCGCTGCTTGCCGCTTGCATACTGACGGATGAAAAAGTGTTGTTACATAATTGCCCCGATATAACAGATGTACATAATATGTTGGCTATATTAAAAAGCTTAGGAGTAAAAGCCGAATTTGATAATGGCGATATTATTCTTGATAGCAGTAATATCAATAGCGAAGTAGTACCGCCAAAGCTTGCGCACGAGTTAAGGTCATCTATATTTTTGCTAGGCTCTATTTTGTCAAAATTTAATAAAGCGACTTTATGTTATCCTGGTGGCTGTGAAATAGGAGAGCGGCCTATCGACATTCATTTAAAAGGTTTAAAAGAGTTGGGTGTAGAGATTACAGAAGAAGGCGGTTTGATTTTTTGTAAAAACAATAAAAAAATAGTATCAACGGAAATAGTGCTAGATATTCCGTCTGTTGGTGCTACGGAAAATTTGATGATGGCAAGCGTGTTTGCAGATGGTATAGTTACAATCCGCAATGTTGCCCGTGAACCTGAAATTGTAGATTTGCAAAATTTTCTTAATAGTATGGGTGCAAAAATTTATGGTGCAGGTTGCGGCGTAATAGTAGTACACGGCGTTAAAAAATTGCACGGAGTGGAATATACGCCAATAGGTGATAGAATAGTTGCGGGTACATATATGATAGCTTGTGCTATGTGTAATGGCGATGTGACATTAAAAGGAATAAATTGTGAACATTTGTCATCACTTATATCAAAATTATCAAAAACTACTTGCAATATATATGCAAATAATGATATAATAAGGATAAAGTCGAAAGGTAGGCATTCTCGTCTTGGAAAAATCGATACAATGTATTATCCGGGATTTCCTACTGACTTGCAATCTCAAATGTCCGCATTAGGTGCAGTTTCAAATGGAATCAGTATTATTACCGAAAATATTTTTGAGACAAGGTTTAAACAGATTCCTGAATTTAGAAAAATGGGTGCTATTGTGGAAGTGAAAGGGCGAACTGCTATTTTTGAAGGTGTACCTAAACTTTATGGTGCAGAAGTAAAGGCAGAAGATTTGCGTGGCGGTGCTTCGCTTGTGCTAATGGGGTTATTTGCTAGCGGCACAACTGTGGTAAACGACATTAAACATATTGATAGAGGATATCAAAATATGGAAGTCGATTTGCGTTCGCTTGGAGGAGACATTGTAAGAGTAAATTAAGGAAGTGTTTATGAACAAAAGATTGATAATTATTTTTGTATGTCTTGCAATATTTGTCTTGACACTTGTAGTCGGGGCAGTAGTATTTACTGTCAGTGACGTTAATATTTTATTGCAGTCAGACAAAAATGTTGCCTTTGATAAAACTAAAATTCTTGAAACTAGTGGTATTAAAAAAGGTCAAAGCATTTTTACAATTGACAGCGACGAAGCTAAAGCTAAGATTGAAAAACAATTTCCAAAATTGAATGTAATAAAAATTGAAAGAGCTTTCCCTAATAAAGTTAGAATACATTTAGATGCAAGAACTGCTATACTTAAAATTCCTGTAGCAAATTCCGATAAATTTTTGCTTTTGGATTATAGGTTTGATGAAGAAAACAAAATTAGCAAAATCAAAATTTTAGATATGGTTATTGATGACGGCGAAATTTATGATGATGAAAAAGTTGTTCTTGTAAACGGATATGAATATTCTTGCGGTGACAATCCTGTAGGAGACTTTATTTCAGACGATAATGTACAAATTAATGCTTTGAAGGATATTTTGCATACACTTGATACTTTGGAAGTAGTAAATGAAAGAGTGCCTGCAACATTTGATAGTATAAGCATAGCAGAAGATAATACAATTAGACTAAAAACTGTTTTAGGACTTACTTTGGTTATTAGGACGGAAACAACAGTATCTGTACAAAGACAAATGGAAATTATCTATAGTAAGTTTTATTCTTATCAAGACGAGGACAGAGAAAAACCTAACTATTTGTATATTAACAATAATGGCGATTTGATAAACAGTCCAAAAATAGAATTTAATTAATTGAAAAGTTTGAATTTTAAACATAGTTAAAACTTTAAAATAAAAATTAATTTTATATGCGCATACGCGTGCGTATATAATATAAAATATTATAATAATTATAAATATTTAAGTAAAAGTATTGACAACCTTACATTTTTTATGCTAAAATTATAGTGTGAAAAGTGTGAGGTATATGTATGTTTAATAACGGCAATATTGCAATTATCGATATTGGCTCGGATAAAATCTTTACAAAAATCGGAGAAATTGCAAAAGATAATTTTTTTCATATAAAATCTCAAGCAGAAGTTTTTTATGACGGATATATGGAAGGTGACTGGCTTAAAGGTGATGATGTAGGAGATACTATAATCACTTGTCTTGAAAAAGCTTTGTACAACTTCAATGTTAAATTATCTGCAATTTATGTAGGTGTACCTGGGGATTTTGCTAGAGTTCAAGTTCTTTCAAATAAAATGAACTTTGGGTGCAGCCACAAATTAAGTAGTAGTGACTTGCAAACTCTTAAAGACAACACAATTCCTAAAAATGACGGAAGATATGAAATTATAGATTCGCAAGTAATTAATTATATTTTAGATGGAAAGGAAAAATCGCTTGACCCAATAGGCAAAACTTGCTATAGTCTTGGTGTAAATTTATCTTTTAACTTATGTAAAAAGGAATTTTGCAATTTATTTAAAACTATACTTTCTGGGTATTCACGCAAAATTAAATTTGTTGATAGTATGCTTGCGGAAAGCTTAATTGCAACTGATAAGGAAATAAGAATTAAAAATGCAGCTGTTTTGGTTGATATTGGATATCTTACAACAGATATTTCATATATAATGGGCGGCGGATTAATTGCTTTAAATACATTGCCTTATGGTGGCGGACATATTTCTTACGATTTATCTTATGGGCTTGAATTACAATACAATACAGCTTGTTATGTTAAAAGTTTGATTGATTTTAACGATAACGAAGGTGATATTGGTGTAAGAACAGATAATGGAAATGTTGATTTTGAAAAATCTTATGTAAATATGATTGCAGCCGCTAGACTTGAAGAAATTGCGGAAAAAATTACTCAAATTATCAATAATTATCAAATTGAATATCCTAATTATTTAAAAATTTATTTGACAGGCAGGGGCATTGCGGATATGAAAGGCGTTCGCTCTATAATGTCAAATGCTTTAGGCAGACAATGCGAAATGATAAGAAGTGTTGTTAATAATGACGAAAAAAATAAGATTTATTTGTCTTCAGCTAGTCTGATGCAATATGTAGTAAAAGTGGACAAGCCTGAAAGGCAGAGTTTTATATCAAAATTATTAGGCTAATAGCTGAAAAATTTATAAAATAGCTTAAATAGTGACTTTTATTATCAATTTTACAATTAATATTTTATATTAAACTTAAGCAAATTTAATTTAATATGTATTATTGGTTATAATTGATAATATAAAGTTTTTTAGTAAATAGAATATAAAATACGCAAAGATAATAAAAATTAAATACCTTATGTTATTTTAAACGGAGGAGTTTATGAGCGAGTTGGAAAACAATATGCCAAAATATGAAGATTTTAAAATTGACGCAAGTACCGGTATTGTTAAAATTAAAGTAGTCGGTGTTGGCGGTGGCGGTGGTAACGCTGTTAACCGTATGGTTGATTCCGGAATTACAAGTGCTGAGTTTGCTGTAGTTAATACAGACAAGCAAGCTCTTTTAATGTTTGATAGGGAAAAATGTCAAACAATTCAAATTGGCGAAAAGTTGACAAATGGTTTAGGTGCAGGTGCTGACCCTAAAAAAGGTGAAATGGCAGCTGAAGAGTCTAAAGATTCGCTTAAAAAGATGCTTGAAGGCGTTGACTTGTTGTTTATTACAGCTGGTATGGGTGGCGGTACTGGTACAGGTGCAGCTCCAGTTCTTGCAAGTTTGAGCCGTGAAATGGGTATTTTGACAGTTGCAATTGTTACAAAACCTTTTGGATTTGAAGGTTCTAAACGTATGAATAATGCAATGAAAGGCATAGAAAAACTAAAGGAATATGTTGACGCATTGCTAATTGTGCCAAATGATAAACTTATGCAGGTTTTACCAAAGAATACTCCTATCGTTCAAGCTTTTAAGGAAGCAGACGAAGTATTAAGGAAAGGTATTCAAGGTATTTCAGATTTGATTGCAACTCCGTCACTTATCAACTTGGACTTTGCAGATGTTAGAAAAGTTATTAAAGGGCCTTGTTCTGCACATCTTGGCGTTGGTGAAGGCGAAGGTGAAAATAGAGCTATTACAGCTGTTCAACAAGCGGTTAAAAGCCCATTGCTTGAAACAAGCATTGTTGGTGCAAGCGGCGTAATTTTGAACATAATGGGCGGACTTGATTTAACTTTGGAAGAAGTTGATATTGCTAGTAATCTTGTACATTCTGTTGTTGACGAGAGTGCGGATATTATTATCGGTGCAGGAATTGATGCAAGCTTACAAGGTAAAATTTTAATTACTTTGATTGCAACAGGCGGAATTAAAGAAGCTAATGGCGGAAATAAGACAGAGTCAGGTATTGAAGATACTTTAAGTAGATTGAGAAACAGAAATATCGAAAAAGAAGATACTGTTTATGTGCCACTTGGTGAAATTAATAAAAAACCATCTGCTCCTACAGCACCTACAAGTAGACCATCTGCAGAATCTGTTAAAAATAACGATGATGACGACAATATGCCTGCATTTATTAGAAAATTAAAAGCAAATAGGGGTAATAATTAATTTATCTGTATAGTGAAATAATTTCAAATAAAATTGAAAGCGTACAAAAATAAATGATTAAAAATTTAATAACCAAGATAATTAGTTATCTTGGTTGTTTTTTTTGTTGTAATAATTTTATTTATGAGACTATAAAATAACAATTAAATTTTTTTCATTCAATTGCTTAAAATTAGATTGATATATAGATTTAATAATATTTGATTTTTCAATTTTAAATTAAAGTCATTGCGGGTAGTGTATTTTATTTGTATTAATTCGATAATATTTTAAATAAAAGCTAAATAAAATGCAAGATAGCTATCAAAATAATCAAAAAGCTCATTTTTTTATTTTGGTATTTTAGTGAATTAAAACGGAAATAATTAATAAAATAAATAAAAAATTTAGGAGAGTATTATGAGTAAAAAGACTTTAGATAAAATAAAGCAAAGACAAATGGATAAGGATAATTTACAACAAGCACTAAAAGACGAAGATTGAAAATATTTTACAAAGTATTATAAAAACAGCTTTAATTTATAATTAAATCAATGAAATTATTATAAAATAAGCCAAAAAATATAATAATTATGTTTGTAATGTATGATTTGTGTAAAGTTTAAGTAATTGATTTTTTTGTTAATTTTTACTTAAATTTATTGGAAATATTGACTTTTATATAATTTAATGTTATAAATAAAATTGAATTAAAATCAAAGTTAGGGGTAAATATTATGGTAAATATAAATGATTTGACTTTGGACGAAAAAGCAAGTTTATTATCTGGCAAAGATAACTGGCATACAAAGGCTGTTGACAGAGTAGGCTTGCCCAATATTATGATGACTGACGGACCACACGGGGTCAGAAAAATGTTGGAAGGCGAATATGGTATAAAAAGTAAAATTAAAACTACTTGTTTCCCTACAGCATCAAGTTGCTGTTGCAGTTTTGATATTTCGCTTGCTAATAAAATGGCAAAAGCTATAGCAAAAGAAGCAAAAGCAAATAATGTAGCAGTTGTATTAGGTCCGGGGGCAAATATTAAGCGTTCACCACTTTGCGGAAGAAATTTTGAATATTACTCTGAAGACCCGTATTTGAGCGGAAATATGGCGGGTAATTTTATTTTGGGAATGAATGAAGAAAATGTTGGTTGTTCCCTAAAGCATTTTGCTGCAAATAACCAAGAATTTAGAAGATTTATAGAAAGCAATAATATTGATATGCGTGCTCTTATGGACTTGTACTTAAAAAGTTTTAAAGTTGCACTAGATATATCAAAACCTGCAACAATAATGTGTGCTTACAATAAAATAAATGAAGTTTATTGCTCAGAAAACAAATGGTTACTTACAGATATTTTAAGAGATAAGTTTGGTTTTGATGGTTTGGTAATGTCTGACTGGGGCGCAGTTAACGATAGAGTAAAAGCTGTTACAGCAGGTTTGGATTTGGAAATGCCATCTTGCAATGGTGTAAATGACAAAAGAGTTGCTAAAGCGGTTAAGGACGGCAGTTTAGATGAAAAAGATTTGGATAAAGTTGTTCAAAATATTTTGAATTTGGTTGAAAAATATAAGTATATCAATGATATTAGTGTTACTTTTGACGAAAATGAGCATTATAATTTAGCAAAGGAAATTGCAGAAAATTCCGCAGTGCTTTTGAAAAATGAGAACAATGTTTTGCCTGTAAAAGCAGGAGAAAAAGTACTTATTGTAGGTAATATGGCAAAAATTAGCCGTTATCAAGGTGGCGGAAGTTCACATATTACTCCATTTTTTGAAAGTACGCTTACAGGTAGTTTGGATAAAACGGGTGATAAATATGACTATATGGAAGGTTATCACATTAAATACACTAAAGATAATAGCGATTTGATTGAAAAAATTGAGAAGGTCGCAGGAAATTACGATAAAATTATACTTTGCGTAGGACTTCCTGATAATATGGAAGTTGAAGGACTTGACAGAAAACATCTTAATTTGCCTGTAGCACACGACAAATTGGTTGAGAGAATATCAAAAGCACATAAAAATGTGGTTGTGGTATTGTTTGCAGGCTCACCTGTAGAACTTCCTTGGAGAAATGATGTAAGTGGAATACTAAATATGTACCTTGCAGGTAGCGGTAGTGGCGAAGCTTGTGCAAATATATTGTTTGGAAGAGTTAATCCAAGTGGTAGACTTGCTGAAAGTTATCCTATTAAACTGGAAGATTGTAATTCTTATAACAATTTTTACTATGACAATGATAGAACATACTATTCAGATAGTATTTTTGTCGGATATAGGTACTATGATATTACAAAAACAAAAGTAGCTTATCCGTTTGGCTATGGCTTGAGCTATACAAATTTTGAATATAGTAATATTAAGGTGGATAGTCAAATTGACATTGATAAAGGCGAAAAAATAGAAATTACTTTAAAAAATACAGGCGATATGGCTGGTAGTGAAGTAATTCAAGTTTATATAGGAAAAGAAAATTCAAAATATTTAAGACCGATTAAAGAATTAAAGGCTTTTGATAAAGTATTTTTAAATGCAAATGAGAGTAAAAATATTACTATTGAGCTTGAAAGACGCAATTTTGAGATTTTTGATATAAAAGCCGATGAGTATTTGGTAGAAAGTGGGGAGTATCAAATTTACATTTGTAAAAATAGTGAAGAAATTATCCAAACATTGTTTGTCAATGTTATAAGTAAAGATATTTGTACAGGTGATAGTAACGAAATGCTTGAATATATCCCTGCAAACAATGAGTTCCCAATAGAAAAATTTGAAAATATTTATGGCAGCAAAATTATTCAATCTCGTCCAGTTGCTAAAAAAGGTGAATTTACCGAATTTAATAGTTTGGGTGAAATTGTTGACGAAAGTTTGCTTGCAAGATTTATTTTGTTTATTATGAGAAACTCCTTGCCGCTTGCAACAGGAGAAGGCAAGGATACAGGCGGATTTATGATGAGCTATGAGCAAATGCGTACTAATCCAATTTTTAAACTAGGACAATCAAGCGGTGGAATACTTAATGAAAAAAGAGTTGACGGCATTGTAGACATTTTTAACGGTCACTTATTTAAGGGATTAGGCAAAATATTTAAATCAAAATCAAAAGAGTAATTTTGAAGATTGTTGAATAAAGGAATAAAAAATATGTATCATAAAGGTAGTGTAACACTTGAAACACCACGATTGGTTTTGAGAAAATTTTGTTTAAAGGATGTTGCAATATCTTTTAAAAATTGGACAAGTGACGATAAAGTCACAGAGTTTTTAAGGTGGCAAACTCACAAAGATATTAAAGCTACAAAATCAGTTATAAGAAAGTGGATAATAAGCTATAGAAAACCTAATTTTTATCAATGGGCAATTGTTTTAAAGGACATAAATGAACCTATTGGTACAATTAGTGGGTTTGATTTGTGCAATAAGACAAGTAAAGTACATATAGGTTATTGTATTGGTTCTAAATGGTGGAATCAAGGTATAATGAGTGAAGCTTTGGCAGCTGTAATGAAATTCTTTTTTGAAGAAGTAAAAGTTAATAAAATAGAGTCAATGCACGACCCAAACAATCCAAATTCGGGCAGAGTTATGAAAAAGTGCGGAATGCTATATGCAGGAACTTTAAGACAAGCAGATTATAGTAATAAAGGAATAGTGGATGCTTGTATTTATGGACTGCTTGCACGAGATTATTTTAAAAATTAAACAAAAAATCACACAATCAAGTGTGATTTTTTTCATTATTATAAAAATTTATTAGTGATTTTTTGATATGCAGTATTTTTTTTAAATTAATTTGTGCTAAATTAATCAAATGTTTAACATTCTGTATAATTTCTGTCAACATTTATCACAAGATTACAAGTTGTATCTTGTTCTTTGACTAAATCTTTCAACTTTTCTATTATATCAGCGTCCGATAACTTAAATTCCATTGGTAAAACTATATCAAAAATTAAATTGTTATTGTTTACGCCTTTAACCATTCTAAAATCGTGAATAGTGATTTTTTCGTCAATTTGTTTTGCTGTACTAGCTATCATTTGCTTATATTTATTAGACTCTTCATCGTCTTTATTGATTGGGTCCATATGAATAAGTAATTGCGTGGTTTCCGTTGTAAGTTCACGCTCTATTGTATCAATTAATTCGTGACTTTTGAGCATATCTTGTTTGCAATCAACTTCCACGTGAACGCTTACAAAGTATCTGTTAGGACCATAATTGTGCACAATCATATCGTGTAGTCCAAGCACTCCGTCATAGTTTTGTATTGCCTTTGCAATGTCTATTACCATTTGCTTGTCTGCTTTTTCACCAAGCAATGGGTTAAAAGTGCTTATCATAAGCTTTATGCCTTGAATAATAATAATCAATGCCACAATTATACCGAAATAGCCGTCCAAATTAACTTTTAAATAGTGAGAAATTAAAGTTGAAATCAAAATAACACTACTTACTAAGCAGTCATTTATGCAATCTATTGCCACGCCTTTTAGGGTAGACGATTTAATTTTTTTAAACATTGCAAAATTGTATGCGAAAAGGATAATTTTAACCGCAATTGAAAAAATCAATATTCCAATCGTAATAAAACTAAAGGTCGAAGCTGTATTTTCTATAATTTTTTCAATAGAAGATTTAACTAGTTCGATTCCAAGCATTATGATAATAAAAGATATTATCATTGCAGCAAGATATTCCGCACGAGCGTGTCCGAAAGGGTGCTTTTTGTCAGCAGGTTTATCTGCAATTTTAAAGCTAATTAGACTAACTGCGGAAGATGCAGTGTCAGAGATATTGTTTAAACCGTCACTTGCAACTGAAATGCTACTGAAAATTAAACCTACAACAAGTTTTGCAACACCGATAAAGCAATTTGCAATAATTCCAACAATACTTGCAATAACTCCGATAAGATTACGAAATTTTGCTTCAGTTTGCTTTTCAATAGGTTGTTTTTTAATAATTTGTTTAGCGATTATTACAGACATTACCAATCCTCCTTAATAGAAAGTTTAATATCTGTGTAAAATTCCTTATATTTTTGCTTGTATGCTTCTGCATCGTCATTTATATGATACAATTCTTCTGGGTCGAAATCTGCAATATCAACACCATCATCGTCCATTTTTTCTGACAATTTCATTAAAGTATAGTTATCCATTTGTTCGTTACCTTAAGTTTTAAATTGTAATTATTATAGCATTTTTTGCAAATAAATACAAGTAAATTGATTAATTTGTTATATTTTGCACTTAAACGAAAGAAATTTTAACTAAATGTAGCATTTTTGTAATAATTTTAAGTAAATTTTAGTAATATTTAACTACTATATAAATATTTAAATAAAATCAAATTATCTATTGCTTTTTGTGTTAAATTGTGTTACAATATACTAGATTAATTATGCAAGGAGAGATAAATGACAGATTTTAAGAGTTTTTTGGATATGGTGCAAGCTGATATTGACGATTTGGCAGTAATGGCAAAAGAAAGTACATACATTAAAAGTGAATATTATGACAAATACGATGTTAAAAGGGGCTTGCGAGATATTAACGGAAAGGGGGTTCTAACTGGATTAACTGAAATTTCCGATATTATTTCAAGTAAAACCAATGAAGAAGGTAAATCTGTTCCTTGCAAAGGTGAACTTTATTATAGAGGAATAAAAATCCAAGACATTGTAAATGGCTTTGCAGGTTCTGGTAATAGATACGGCTTTGAAGAAACAGCGTATTTGTTGCTATTTGGTAAGTTGCCTAATAATGATGAATTGAAAAAATTTATAGATATTTTAGGTGGATTTAGAAGACTTCCTAATAGTTTTGTACGCGATATTATTATGAAAGCTCCTACCAATGATATGATGATTGCATTATCAAGGTCTGTTTTGACATTGTATTCTTATGATAGCAATCCCGACGATATTAGCATTACCAATGTTTTAAGGCAATGTTTGCAACTTATTGCACAATTTCCATTGCTTGCTGTTTATGGTTATAATGTTTATAAGCACTATTACAATTTGGAAAGTTTACTAATCAGAAAACCTAATCCAGATTATTCAATTGCGGAAAATTTGCTTTACATTTTAAGAGAAGATGGCAAGTTTACACCACTTGAGGCGGAATTGCTTGATATTTGTCTTGTTTTGCACGCGGAACACGGCGGTGGTAATAACAGCTCATTTACAACGCACGTTGTAAGTTCTTCAGGTACTGATACATATAGTTCAATTGCTGCATCTTTAGGTTCATTAAAAGGACCAAGACACGGCGGTGCAAATATAAAAGTTGTTAAAATGATTGAAGATATGAAAGCAAATCTTACTGATTATTCAGACGAGACAGTTAGCAAATATCTTGAAGACTTGCTTGACAAAAAAGCATTTGATAAAAGCGGCTTGATTTATGGTATGGGACACGCTGTATATTCATTATCTGACCCAAGAGCGGACATTTTAAAGTCATATATCAAAGCACTTGCTTGTGAAAAAAATGCTCAAAGCGAATACGCACTTTACGAAAAGATACAAAGACTTGCACCTGAAATTATCGGAAGAAAACGCTCAATTTACAAAGGTGTTAGTTGCAATATAGACTTTTATTCAGGATTTTTGTACAATATGTTAGGGCTTCCAGTAGAGTTATTTACACCTATATTTGCAATTGCAAGAGTAGTTGGTTGGTCAGCTCATAGAATAGAAGAATTGTCTAATAACGGCAAAATTATTCGTCCAGGTTACAACGCTGTTTGTGAATATAAAGAGTATGTTGCCCGCGACGATAGAAAATAGTCGTTAATAAGATAACAAGATGGATATTTACGGAAATACAATTTGATAATAAAATCATCTTAAAATTAATAAAAAATATAAAAAAAGCATATAAAATGCTTGCATTATTTAAAAATATATAGTATACTCACTTTTATTTTTAAAATATTATACAAAAACAATACCGAAAGGTAAATTTATATCATAACAAAAAAAGGAAAAAACTATGTCTCCCCAATGTATAGCTTATATTATTGGAATTATTGTATTGACAGCTTTATCTGCATTTTTTAGTGCAAGTGAAACTGCCTATAATAGTTTGAACAAAATCAAACTTAAAAACAGAGCAAACGAAGGCTCTAAAGGTGCAAAAAAAGCACTGCTTTTAGTAGATAACTATGACAAATTGATTACTACTATTCTTATTGGTAACAATATTGTCAATATTGCAGCTGCAACTATTGCGACTTTGCTTTTTACTGAAATAATCAAGTCAAATGCTGATTTAGCAGCTACAGTTTCTACTATAGTTGTAACTGTTATCACATTGATATTTGGTGAAATTACTCCAAAAAGCATTGCAAAAGAGTTTGCTGAAAGTTTTGCAGCAAGAGTTGCAACCATTTTGCAAATTTTGTGCTTGATTTTTACTCCGTTTACTTGGTTATTCTCTTTATGGCAAAAGTTAATGATTAAGATTTTTAAACCAAATGCCAATGCGGGAATGAGTGAGGCGGAATTGATTACTATGGTTGACGAAGCCACAACAGAAGGTGGTATTGATAAAGACGAAGGTGAGTTGATTCGTAGTGCAATTGAGTTTAATGAACTTACAGTAAAAGATATTTTTACACCGCGTGTTGATGTAATTGCAGTAGACGTTGATGCAAAAAAAGACGAACTACGTGATTTGTTTTTGGAAAATGGTTTTTCAAGATTGCCTGTTTATGAAGAAGATATTGACAATGTTATCGGTATACTTCACGAGAAAGATTTTTACAAAAATTACTTTAAAAAAGAATTTGATATTAAAAAATATATGACACAAACAATTTGGGTTACTTTAAACTCAAATTTGTCAAGCGTTTTAAAAATGTTACAAAAATCAAAAGCTCATATGGCAGTTGTTTTGGACGAGTATGGTGGTACAGCAGGTATTGTCACACTTGAAGACATTTTGGAAGAACTAGTTGGCGAAATTTGGGATGAACACGACGAAATTATTGAAGATATTGTCAAACTTAGTGAAAACGAATATCAAATTACTGGTGGCTGCAATATTGAAGATATGTTTGATGCTTTAGGTCAAAAATATGATAGTGACGAACTTGAAGTTACTACCGTAAGCGGTTGGATTGTTGACCATTTTGGTTATATTCCTAATATTGACGAGCAATTTGATTATAACAATTTGACGATTAAAGTTATCGATGCTGACCCTAAAAAAGTTGAAAAAATATATGTAAAGGAACTTGCAAAAATCGAAGAGGAAGACGATGGCACTTTCATAGATAAGTTTTTTATGAAGGATAACGACGATAAGGAAGAAGAGAATAAGAAAGCTGAAAAGTTATTCCATAAAGAAGATAAATCAATTGATAATAATGATAAAGTAGCCGAAACTACAGAAAAAGTAGTGGACGATACAAAAATTGAATTTGACGATATTGAAATAAACAATATTGAAAAATAAAAATAAAATTTAAAGGAAAAAAAGTATGTTAGAGCATATTTATGAGTTTGAAAAAAATTATTTAAGTCCTTATGCTTGTCACACTGTGGACACAAAAGGTAGACAGATACCTTTGAGTCAATCTGAGTTAAGAACTGATTTTCAAAGAGACAGAGACAGAATTATTCACAGTAAAGCATTTAGAAGATTAAAGCATAAAACACAAGTGTTTTTGTCACCAAAAGGCGACCATTACAGAACGCGCCTTACTCATACCTTGGAAGTTATGCAAGTTGCTAGAACTATTGCAAGAGCTTTAAGATTGAATGAAGATTTGACAGAGGCAATAAGCTTAGGTCACGATTTAGGACATACTCCTTTTGGGCATAGTGGCGAAAATGTGCTTAACAAATTAAATCCTAATGGCTTTGAACATAACAAGCATAGCTTAAGAGTTGTAGAATTTTTAGAGAACGATGGAGAAGGTTTAAATTTGACTTTTGAAGTACGCGATGGCATTTTGCATCACAAAAAAAGCGGTAAACCATCTACTTTGGAAGGTAAAATTGTGAGTTATGCAGACAGAATTGCATATATGAATCACGATATAGAAGATGCGATTCTTGGTGGAATTTTGACAGAAAAGGATATACCAAAGTACATAACAGACGTTTTGGGCGATAGTAAAGCAAAAAGAATCAATACTTTAGTTACAGATTTGGTTAATAATAGTTACAATCAAAATTTTGTTTGCTATTCTGAAAATATTGAAAAAATGGCAGACGAATTGAGAGACTTTATGTTTAAAAGTGTTTATTTTAATCCTAAAGCTAAGATTGAAGAGCAAAAAGCCAATCAAATGATTGAATTTTTGTATGACTACTATATGAAAAATATCAATAAATTGCCTGCTTTTTATATTAGCTTGATTGAAAAATGGGGCGAAGATAATGCTGTAACAGATTATATTGCCAGTATGACAGATACATTTGCTGTAAAAGCATTTGAAGATTTGTTTGTACCTAACTGTTGGAATATTTAAGGTATTATAATATTTATTTTTATAAATATACAATAGATAATTGTTAGATAATTGTTAATTTAATTAAATTTTGACAAAATATAAGTAATGGGAGTTTAGCTTGTATAAGGATTATTCAAGTTTTTTGCAAGAACTTAGGGATAAATCGAATATTATTGATGTTGCTCAAAAATATGTCGACTTAGAAAAAAAAGGTGGACGTTATTGGGCAAGGTGTCCTATTCATAATGAAAAAACTCCTTCATTTACATTGGACGAAGTTAAAGGCACTTTTTATTGTTTTGGCTGTCACGCTTCAGGAGATGTTTTTTCTTTTATTGAACAAGTGGAACACGTTGATTTTAAAGAAGCGGTGCAAATACTTGCAAACAGAGCAGGAATGGAAGTACCATCTTTTAAAAGCGACTATAATAAAGAAAAAAGAGAAGCGGAAAGATTAAAAAAAGAAAGATTGTATGCTTTAATGCGTGATACAGGCATTTATTATCACAACAATTTAATGGCTCAAAAAACAGGCGAAGTTGTTGATTATATTAATCACAGAAAACTTACAAGAAACACAATAAAAACTTTTGGTATGGGCTATTCTTCAGGTTTTAGTGAGTTAATTGATTTTTTAAGAGAAAAAGGCTATACCGATAGTGAAATGCTTGAGTGTGGTGTTGCCAAAGAAAAAAATGGTAAGCTATATGATTTTGAAGCTGGAAGATTGATTGTGCCTATTTTTAACAATATGAACAATGTAGTAGCTTTTGGTGGAAGAGTTTTGGGCAGTGCCGATTTTATGAAATATAAAAACACTGAAGAAACTTTAATTTTTAAAAAGAGAAATGAACTTTTTGGCGTGCATACACTTAAAAAAGCTAAACTTACTGAAAATTTTAACTGCGTAATTGTAGTTGAAGGATATATGGATGTGATAATGCTGCATCAAGCGGGAGTTAAAAATGTTGTTGCATCTATGGGCACAGCTCTTACAAACGAACAGGCAAGAATGCTTAAATATTATAATAACAATATATATTTGTGTTATGACGGCGATAATGCAGGACAAAAAGCAACTTATAAAGGTATTGATATTTTAAGAGATGCAGGGCTTAATGTTAAAGTAATAACTTTGATTGAAGGACTTGACCCTGACGATATTATAAAACAATATGGTGTAAGTAAATTTAGGGAGTTGGTGGAACAAGCGATTTCACCAAGTGAATATAAAATTCGTGCAGTGGCAAAGCAGTTTGATTTAAGCACTCCTGAAGGGCAAGGTAAGTTTGCGGTAAAAGCACTTGAAGTTTTATCTGAGCTTTCCACATTAGTGGAACGAGAGGCTTATATCCCTTTAATTGCAGAGTTAAGTAGTTTATCGGAAAATAGTCTTTCTAAACAGCTTAATAAAATGGAAGACAATGCAGGCGGATATAAAGAAACTCAAGAGATTGTTGCCGATAAAAATGAAGGCAAATTTAATTTAAAGCCTAGTTACAATAAATATTTTAAAGCGGCAAGGTTTTTGTTGTATTCTATATTTAAATATGATGCACTTGATGTTATAAGCGAAGATATTTCACCATATTTAAAAGAAAAAGAACATATAGCAATATATGATTACGCAAGAGATTTAAAAGCACGAAATATAGCTTTGAATTTAGATTTATTAAACGAAATCGAAGGTAACAGCGAAGCAAAAGTTATAGCAGAAAGTAAATTTGAAGAAATTCCAAATGACTGCAAAGAGCAAATGCTCAAAGATTGCTTTGTTACTTTGAAAATAGATTTTTTATCTGCAGAAAGGCAAGAACTAGAAATGCAACTGGCAGATAAAAATCAAGATAACAAAAAAATGCTTCAAAATCAAATTTTGGATATTAATAATCGCATTTTGGGGCTAAAACGGAGGAAAAATGGAAAATAAAGAGAAATCAACTCGCAAAACAAAAGAAGACAAATTTACTCAAGCATTAAATAGCTTGATTGATTTAGGTAAAAGTAAGAAAAACAAAGTTTCTAGTGACGAAGTTTTGGCAAAAGTCGAAAAATTACTTTTAGATGCCGAAGATATGGAAGAAATGTACACCAAATTGAGTGAAGCAGGCATTACTGTTGAAGAGTTAACTCTTGAAGAAAAAGTTTCTCTTGACAAGATAATGGGCGATGGTAGTACAGATGACTCTGTTAAAATGTATCTTAAAGATATTGGTTCAGTGCCATTGCTTACAAGTGAAGAAGAAGTGGAACTTGCTAAAATGATGACAAGTGATAACCCTAAAGATAGCGAATATGCAAAAAACAGACTTAGTGAAGCAAACCTACGACTTGTTGTAAGTATTGCAAAAAGATATGTAGGTAGGGGTATGCAATTTCTTGATTTAATACAAGAAGGTAACTTGGGTCTATTGAAAGCAGTTGAAAAGTTTGACTATACAAGAGGCTTTAAATTTTCTACTTATGCTACTTGGTGGATTAGACAATCAATAACAAGAGCTATTGCTGACCAAGCTAGAACTATAAGAATACCAGTGCATATGGTGGAGACAATCAACAAAACAAACCGTGTTGCTCGTACATTATTGCAAGAGTTTGGAAGAGAGCCTAGTACTGCTGAAATTGGTGAGAGAATGGGGCTTCCAGAAGAAAAAGTTGCCGAAATTTTAAAAATCGGACAAGACCCTGTTTCTTTGGAAACACCAATCGGTGAGGAAGAAGATAGCCATTTGGGTGATTTTATAGTTGATACAACTGCAACATCTCCAAGTGAATCGGCAGAGTCTAAAATGCTTAGAGAGCAATTGCTTCAAGTATTGAACACTTTGACACCACGTGAAAATGAAGTTTTAAGAAAAAGATATGGCTTAGATGACAATAGACCAAAGACTTTGGAAGAAGTTGGCCGTGAATTTAATGTTACTCGTGAGCGTATAAGACAAATTGAAGCAAAAGCTTTGAGAAAATTAAGACACCCAAGCCGTACTAAAAAACTAAAGGATTATATGAACAGATGAAGCTGGATAAGCGAATGAGTGCTATTTACTCAGAAATTCCTGCTTGCAAAAATCTTGCGGATATTGGGGCTGACCACGGCTATATTAGCATTAATTATGCAATTAATAATGCAAATAGCCTTGTTGTTGCCAGTGATATTAGTGCAAAAAGTGTAGAAAAGGCGAAAATTACTGCAGCAAAATATAATCTTTCAAATTATAAAACCACTGTAGGCGACGGCCTTGAACCTATAAAAGATTTTGATATTGATGTTGTGTTAATATCAGGTATGGGCGGAGAAGAAATAATAAAGATTTTGGAAAACTCCAAAATATATTCATTATATATTTTATCTCCGCAAAAAAATGCCGATAAAGTCAGAAAATTTTTAAGCGAAAAGGATTTATGTCCTATAAAAGACTATAAAGTTTTGTCAGAGAGCAAATTTTATGATATCATTGTATGCACAAGTGGTGTATATAAGCCTACTGAATTTGAATTGAATTTTGGAAAAGGTGAAGGTGACGATTTTAAATTGTTTTCAAGCTTAACAATTAAAAATTTAAAGGAATTATTAGAAGTTGCAAATGATAAGGCAAAAGACGCACTTTTACATAAGTTGCAGCTATTAGAAGGTGCAAAATAATTAAAATTTGTGTTTTGCTTTATACGATTTTATTGTTTTAATATAATAAAATTACATATTACGGAGCGGGTAAATGAGAGTTTGTGAAATTGCGGAAATTATAGAAAAAATCGCACCAGTAACACTTGCTGAAGAATGGGACAATGTAGGACTTTTAGTAGGCGATTATAGTATGCAGGTGAGTGGAATTGTAATTGCACTTGATTTAACAGATAGCGTTATAAATGAGTGTATAGCAAAAAAATGTAATTTGATAATTACTCATCACCCTGCAATTTTTGATAAACTAGATAGTTTAGTAATAACTGATTATACAAGCAATTTGATTATTAAATGTATACAAAATAACATTAATGTTTATTCCGCTCATACTAATATGGATATGTCTGACAAGGGTATTAACTTTGAAATGGCAAAGTTACTTGGAGTTAAACCAAATACTTTTTTAAGCGATGGTTTAGGCGTTTATGGTGAATATGATGGCAGTTTAGCCAAGTTGTTGCTAGAAATTCAAAAAATTACAAAAGAAAATGAGCCTAAAATTTATAAGTCTTTGTCTAGCAAAGATGCGGAAAAACATAAAATTGCCTATATAGGTGGCTCAGGTGGACGCATAGAAGAAATTGTATCTAAAGCAAAAGAATTGGGGATAACAACAATCATATCAAGTGAATTTAAGCATAATATTTTGCTTGAGCTAGTCGCACAAAATGTAAATATTATTCAAATAGGACATTTTGAAAGTGAGATTATTTTTGTTGATATAATTTATAATTTATTAAAGAGTAAAACCGACAACATATATAAGTATGTCGATTTTAAATAAGGAGGTTTTGTATGAATTTACAAAAAATATTATCATATCAAGAGATTGATAAAAAAGTATATGCTTGCGAAATGGAGTTAAAGCAAAGCAAGACTGCACAAGAATATGCAAAAGCAATGACTATGTACAAAGCAAAAACTGAAGATATGATGAAAAAAATCAGGGAAGCAGATGAGATTGCTGTATTAGTTGAAAGATATAAACAAACATATAAAAACATTTTTGAAGAAATTAATGGTTTGAGTGATGTGTTGGAATCTTTTGAAGAATTAAAAGAAATTGATAAATACGAGAAGAAAATTGCTCAATTTCAAAAAGAATTACTTAATATTGAAAGAGAACTTACAAGACTTTCAAAAAAAATGGACGAGTGCATTGAGATAAGTAAAAAGTCTTTGGAGCAACTAAAACAACTTGAAGAAATAATTATGCGTAGTAAATTTATTATGCAAAAAATGAAAGCAGAAGTTGAAGAAAAAGCAAAAACACATCTATTAGAACTTAAAAAATTACAAGCTGAGCTACCACCTAATTTGATAGCTAAATACAACGAGATAAGGAAAAACAAAAAGATGCCAGTTTTAGTTCCTGCATCAGAAAATTATAAGGCTTGTTTGGGTTGTGGAATGGATATTTCAAGTGACCTTTCTATTAAGCTACAAGGCGGACAAATTGTAGAGTGTCCTAACTGCGGAAGATTGATTTATAACGAAAAATAATTAATTAAGGTACGATTTTCGTAAGGTTTTTTGTGATTTTACAATTACAATTTAAAATAAACAAAATCGTATTCAAAGTGAAAAATTATAAATAGTTTGATACAAAATTAATAATAAACACCTGTTTGATAAAATCAAATCGGGTGTTTTTATTTTTTTAAAACATCAACCATTTCTATTGTAGTAATTACACCTAAAATAACCAGATAAATAATAAGCTTCATAAAATTACTCCTAAAAAGCAAAATGTAATTTTAAAACTTTTTTACAACAAACATAAGTTATGTCAGTTGATATTTTCCGCATTTTTTATAATGTGATAAAGTTCAGAATTGACATTTTTTTTGTCGGATATTTTATTGCTTACGTATGTATTTTTTCCTGTAACAGGAGTATTATTTGGGGTAGTGTTGTTATTGTTAAACATTTGCATAAGTCCTGTTAGCATAGACGGATTGCTGCCCATCATACTAAAAAGTGGATTGTTTTGCATATTGTTATTTGAGTTGTCATTGTTTTGATTGTTTGGGAAATTCATATTGCCAAACATATTCATAAGCATTTGCGGGTCAAACATAATATTCTCCTTATATTCACATTATATTATATGCAGTCATATAATAGTTAGTGATTAAAGGAGGCGGATATTATGAGTAAAAATGTTAGAAATTTCAAGGGATATAATAACAAAAGTGGTAGCGTTAACAATGGTAACAAAAACCAAGGTAGCTCAAATTACACAAGAGCGGATGCAGAACAAGATGTGCAAAGCCAATTTAACAAGTATAGCGGGTACTCAGAAAATCAATTGATTGACGAGTTTTACAAGGAAGTTTACAAGCAAAAACAAATGGGAAATTTAAGCCCTGAAATGCTGGAGAATTTTTATAATATGATGTCACCTAATATGTCACCCGCACAAAAGAAAAAAATGAAGGCATTAATTGATAGTATTAAGTAATTTATTATAAAAATAAAATGTATTATTAAATTACTTTTTTCTATTTACAAAAATTTAAAAATGTGGTAAAATATTTTTTGTTGAGCAAAGGTTGTTGCGACAATTAATTTTACCACTTTTTTATTTTTATTTTAGGTAAAAAATAATGTAAAATTTAATATGCAATAAACTTAGCATTAATTAATTGCGTGAGGTAATACAATTGAATTTCAAAAGATTAGAGCTTTATGGATTTAAATCATTTGCAGATAAGACCGTCATTGAATTTAATGAAGGTATTACTGGTATTGTTGGACCAAACGGAAGCGGTAAAAGTAACTTTTCAGATGCAATAAAGTGGGTACTTGGTGAGCAATCTGCTAAGCAACTTCGTGGTAAAAATATGCAGGACGTTATCTTTGTTGGTACTCAAAGACGTACTCAAATGAGCTATTGCGAAGTTACTTTAGTATTTGACAATACCGACCAGAAAATTTTTAAAACTCTTGCATTTGACGAAGTAAGTTTTACTAGAAAATTATATCGTTCAGGTGATAGTGAATATCTACTAAATGGCACGCCTATTTTGCTTAAAAATATGCGTGATATCATTCGTGATACTGGTCTTGGTAAAGATGGTTATAGTATTATTGGACAAGGTAGAGTTGCGGAAATTATCAATTCTAAACCTGAAAACAGAAGAGTAATATTTGAAGAAGCTGCAGGTATTAGTAAATATAAAAAGAGAAAAGACGAAGCAGAAGATAAACTAGAAAAAACTCGTGACCATCTTGACAGAGTTCAAGATATAATCAAAGAGTTGGAAAGACAATTGGTTCCGCTACAAAAAAAGGCGGAGAACGCTAAAAAATATCTTGAGCTTTACGATAGATTGCGTTTATTGGAAGTAAATCACTTTTTGTATGCTTATGAAAATAACGATTTGGAAATTGAAAAAATAAATCAATTGATTATCTCAATTACGGAAGAAATTGAGTTTTTAACTGAAAAAATTTGCCAAAATGATAAAGATTACTTTGCAAATTTGGAAAAAATACAAAAAATTGAAGATGATTTAAATGAATATAGAGATTTAAAAACTAGAATTTTGGTCGCAAATCAAGAGAAACTTGGCAAAGGCGAAACTTTGCAAGAAAGATTAAGTTACGGCAAAAATGAAGAGAAAAATCTTATTAATGAGATAGAAAATAATAGCAAAAAAATTGAAAATATTGATGAAATAATCGATGCTTTAAATAAAAAGCACGATAGTATTTTGTTTGAGCTTAATAGCTTAAAAAGCGAATATGAAAATAAAGAAAATGAAATGCTAAAGCTTACTGACGAAATCAACAAAAGTAATGACGAATTTGAGCAATCTGAGCGAAAAATGCTTGAGGCTATCAAACAATTGTCAAGTGCAGATGTTGACTATACTAAGCTTGAAACACAATTTAATTATCTATCACAAGATAAGATTGAACAAGAAGAAGAATTAAAAAAATTAAAAGAAGAAATAGTTAATACAGAAAGCGAAAAGCAAGAAATAGAAAAAGAAATTAATCATATTCAGACAGAGCGTAATAATATTTACAAGGAAGTCAATGAGTGTAAGAAAAATCAAAGTGAAAATCGTGCAAAAATGACTTTGCTTGAAAATACTATAAGAGATTGCAGAAGTGCTATTGCATCTTATGAAATGCAAGAAACTATTTTGATGCGTGCTAAAAACCAATACGAAAGCTTTACCGCATCTGTTCAAAAAATTATGCAATACGCAAAGCAAGACAAAATACTTGATAGTAAAATGCTAGGAGTTGTGGCGGAACTTATTAATGTTCCTGCACGATTTGAAGTTGCAATCGAAGTTGCTTTGGGCGGGGCTTTGCAAAATATAGTTACTGCAAATATCGATGATGTTAAATATTGTATTGAAATTTTAAAAAGATATAAAATGGGTACAATTACATTCTTGCCAATCAACTCTATGCGTCCACGTTTGCTTAGTGAAGAACAAAAAAATGTATTGAAAGAAGTTGGTGTGGAAGGTATTGCTTGCGATTTAATAGGTTATAACAAAGCTTATGACAATGTATTTAAGAATCTACTTGGTGCAACTGTTATTTGTGATACTTATGACAATGCTAATAAAATTGCAAAAAAATATAATCGTTCATTTAGAATAGTTACTTTAGAAGGCGAAATTTTCAGCACTCAAGGTTCAGTAACAGGCGGTAGCAGAAAGCAAGATGCAATAGGTATTTTGGGTAGAGAAAGAGAACTTGAGTTTGTTATAAAAAATATCGAAAAGTCAAAGCAAATGCTTGCAAAAAGCAGTGAAGAATTTGAAATTTGCGGTAAAAACAATGAGCAATTAAACTTTTTGATTGGTAATTTAAATGGACAACTTATTGATAAGGAAGTTCAATTTAACACTACCACAAACAAATTAAATGATATTTCCGATAAACTTGATATTTTAGTTGGAGATTTGACAGAAAAAAGTGCAACATTTACTGAGCTTTGTGAAAAGCTTGAGTTTATTGAAAAAAGTTTATCAGGTGCAGGCAGACTAAGAACAGATATTTCCAGTCAAACTAATGACTACGACGACAAAAAAGCAAAGACAAAAGAAGCTTTAAATTATAAAGTTGAAGAAAGAAATAAACTTTCTGCGGCATTATCAAATATGAAATTGCAAATTGCGGATATTGCAAATAAGCTTATAATTTGTAAAAACGACATTGACCGCGAAGTTAATAGTAAATCGGACACTCGTAATGCTATTGTCATTGCAAAAAGTAATTTGGAAAAGGTTCGAAAACATATTGAAGATACTGAAAATCAAATGAATAGTACTGTATTGTCAGATGCAGATAAGGCTAAAGTTGCTGAAATTGATAGTAAAATCGATAGTTTGACTACAAATAAAAATGATTTAAATAAAACAAATCGTGAGTTGCTTCAAGATAAAGATGAAAACAATCAAAGATTGCAAGTTGCAACAAACAAACGCACAAGAGAAGAAGGTAATATTGAAAAATTACGCGTTAATTTTGCAAACCTTACTAACAGAATTGATGAAGAATACGGATTAAACTATGATAGCAGCTTGCCATTTAAAATGCAAGAGTACAATGATAGCGAAAGTTTGCAAGAGATAACTCACTTAAAGCGTTCTATTAGCGGTTTGGGTGAAGTAAGTCCAAGTTCTATTCAAGAATACGAAGACTTAAGTGAAAGACATAACGGACTTTCAACTGAAAGAGACGATTTGTTAAAGGCAGAGAGCGACTTGAATGGTATTATTCGTGACCTAAGCCGTGAAATGCAAGAGATTTTTGATACTGAATTTGCAAAAATCGCTAAAAACTTTGAAGTTACATTTAAAGAAATTTTTGGTGGTGGTTCAGGTAAACTTTTGATTGACCCTAACGCAGAAGACCCACTTACTGCAGGTGTAGAGATTGTTGCAATGTTGCCGGGTAAAAATACCAAAAACCTTTCTGCTTTGAGTGGTGGAGAAATGGCACTTACTGCGATTGCGATTTTGTTCTCTATTTTAAAGACAAAACCAATGCCATTCTGCTTGCTTGACGAAATCGAGGCGGCACTTGACGATGGTAATGCTGCATTGTTTGCTAAATACTTGAAAAAGTTTGTCGGCAATACTCAATTTATCGTTATCACTCACAGAAAGCCAACTATGGAACAAGCTGATAGATTGTTTGGTGTTACAATGGAAGAGCGTGGTGTATCAAAAGTTGTATCTGTTGAACTTTCTGAAGCGGTTAAAGCTATTTCTGAAAATTAATGCTTTTAATTGCTATATTATATTGATTACATATACTTAAATATTTAGGAGAATTATGGGAATTTTTAGTAAAATTAGTAACGGACTTAAAAAAACGAAAGAGAATTTTAGCCGTAAAATATACGAATTGTTTAAAGGTCGTGCAATAGACGACGATTTTTATGAAGAGTTGGAAATGGCATTAATTAGTGCTGATGTAGGTGTTACTGCAACAGAAATGATTTGCGATAAACTTAAAGACGCTTGTTATGAAAAAAAACTTACAGATACATCTCAAGCAAAAGACATTTTAAAGGAGATTATGATTGGCGAAATCGATTATGATATTCCTGAATATGAATATCCGCTTGTTATTTTAGTAGCAGGTGTTAATGGCGTGGGTAAAACTACTGCAATAGGCAAGCTTGCAAAATATTTTAAGTCTGAAGGTAAGTCTGTAGTACTAGCTGCAGCTGATACTTTTAGAGCAGCAGCAAGTGACCAACTTACTGTTTGGGCAGAGCGTGCAGGTGTAAGAATTGTTAAACAAAGCGAAGGTAGTGACCCTGCAGCAGTTGTTTTTGATGCGATAAATAGTGCAAAAGCAAGAAAAGACGATGTAGTGCTTATAGATACAGCAGGTAGACTTCATAATAAAAAGAACTTAATGAATGAGCTTAATAAAATTCATAAAGTTGTAGACAGAGAGTATCCTGATTGCGACTATAGAAGTTATATAGTTTTAGATGCAACAACAGGACAAAATGCTGTAGCACAAGTTGAAACTTTTGGTGAAATTTTTGACATTGACGGCATTATTTTGAACAAACTTGACGGAACAGCAAAAGGCGGTGTTGTATTTGCCATAAGCAGTGAGCAAGAAATACCTGTTTGCTTTGTAGGTGTGGGCGAAAAAATTGACGATTTAATTAAATTTGATGCAACTAATTTTATTAATGAATTGATAGATTAATTTAATTTTTTGATTAAAAAACTTAATATAATTTTTAATTTCAAAGGATAATTTTATATAATACAATAATAAACTTACTTGTTTTAAGTAGGTTTATTTTTTGTGCAAATTTAACTTTTTTGACTTTTAAATAATGGTTTGATTAAATTAAAGATTTAATTATTAAAAAATAACAAAAAAAATGCGAAAAATGTCGGAAAAAGTATACTTTTTCTGACGATTTACTGTTGACAATTTTATATTTATTTTGTTATACTATAATTAGTTAAAACTATATAATTAAAACTATATGGTATAAATACTTTAACTAAATAAAGTGTCAGAAAAAGTATACTTTTTCTGACAAATTTGATACAAAATGTAAAATATGCACAATTTACAAAAATAATTAATTTTATAGATTATTTTAAAGGAGAAAGGTATGGAAGAGAAACAAGAGCAACTAGTTCAGGAAACTGAACAAAATGTTTCAGACTTTGATGCCAACGCCGAAGCTAATGGTGATGCAGCAATGCTTACACCTGAGAAAAAGCCTGCAAATAAGTTTATTGCAAAACTTGACGGCTTTTTTGGAGTTTCAAAAAGTGGCAGCAATTTTAAGACTGAAATAATGGCAGGCGTTACCACATTTATGGCTATGGCTTATATTTTGATGGTTAACCCAAGTATTTTAAGTAGCACTAATGGTGCACTTAATAGTGCATTTTATATTGCAACTGCATTAGGTGCTATCGTTGGTACATTAATGATGTCACTTTATGCAAAATATCCATTTGCACAAGCACCAGGTATGGGGTTGAACGCATTTTTTGCATTTACAATTGTAGGTGTAGGTTGTGCTAATATGAGTGTATCAAATGGTTTATTTATTATTTTGATATCCGGTGTTTTATTCCTTGTATTGACATTAGTTGGTGTAAGAGAAAAAATAGTTGAATGTATTCCTAAAGCAGTAAGACAAGCAATCCCAGTTGGTATTGGTTTGTTTATTGCATTTTTAGGTCTTCAAAATTGCGGTGCAATTGTAGGCGACCCTTCAACACTTGTAAAATTACAAAGCTTTAACGTATTCGGTCAAGGTTTTGACATTGCTGTAGTATATCCTGTTATTATTACATTGATTACTTTTATTGCAATTGCTGTAATGAGTAAATTAAAAATAAGAGGCGCAATGCTTTGGGGTATTCTTGGCGGTGCAGTAATTTATTATGTATTTGGTTATGCAGGCGGTTTTGGTGGTGCAGAGAATTTCCCTAAATGGGGTGAAATGCTTGTAAATCCTGGTGACGCTTTTGTTTCTTGGGGTAAAGATTTAGTAGGTCAAGTTTTTGTTAGTGGTTGGAATTTTAGCGGACAAAATGCGGCAGATGTTGCTCTTGTAATTATTACTGGTGTATTGTCATTTGCAATGGTAGATATGTTTGATACTATCGGTACATTGCTTGGTACAGCACAAAGAGCTAATATGCTTGACGAAAATGGTAACTTACCAAGAATGAAACAAGCTTTACTTGCTGACTCTGTTGCAACTTGTGCAGGTGCTGTTTTTGGTACTACAACTGTTACAACATTCGTAGAGTCAAGTGCAGGCGTTGCAGAAGGCGGAAGAACAGGTTTAACTTCTTTAGTAACTGCAGGTTTGTTCTTTATTGCTATGTTCTTAACTCCACTTGCTCAAATTATTCCAAGTTGTGCAACTGCAGCAGCACTTATTTATGTAGGTGTATTAATGATGGGCAGTGTTAAAAATATCGATTTCACAGATGCTTTATCAGCTGTTCCTGCTTTCTTAACAATTGCAATGATGGCATTTACTTACAATATCAGTTATGGTATTGGTTTAGGTTTGATTTCTCACTGCTTGATTATGCTTGGCACAGGTAAATACTTTGGTCTTGGCAAAGAGTTTAAGAAAAAAGTAAAAGCTGTTGCTACTAATGTTAATGAAACTGAAACTTTGGAAAATGCTAGTGACAATGTAACTTTAGATGCAACTAGCACAGAGGACGCAGAAGAAAATGTCAAGGTTGAAGATAATAACGATGCAGAATTACTACCAAAAACATATTACTTGAAGAAAGAATATGTAACAATAATAATTTCTGTAATATTCATTTTGTTATTTATCTTTACTCACTAAAAAATTTAACTGCCGCTAAAATTAGCGGCAATTTTTTTGCAAAAAAGTATATAAATTATCATTTCAAATAATTTTTTATCAACGCTTAATTTGTAATACTTAACTTGACATAATAGTAAAATAATGCTAAAATATTATTATATTTATAATAAATAATTATATTAAAGGACTTATATGAATTACAGAAAAAGTATGATGCCAAATAAAGACGGCGAATTGGTTATTGGTGGTGTTAAAGCAAGCGATTTAAGGGCAAAATTCGGTACACCATTATATGTTATGGACGTTGAGTTTATAAAAGCGGTTTGTCGTGCTTTTAAAGATACAATCAATAATAGTTACGAAGGCTTTGGTGGCGTTGCATTTGCATCAAAATCATTTAGTTGCAAGGCTATTTATACTATTATGAAATCGCTTGATATGAATATTGATGTTGTATCTGCAGGTGAAATTTACACAGCTTTAAGTAGTGGTTTTGATATTTCAAAAGCATATTTTCACGGCAACAATAAGCTTATTTCCGAACTTGAGTATGCGGTTGACAATAATATTGGCGTGGTTGTAATTGACAATATTGAAGAAATAGATATTTTAAATGAAATATGTGCTAAAAAAAGAGTAGTACAAAAAGTCAATATCCGTACTAATCCGGGAGTAGAAGCACATACACATTCATATATTCAAACTGCAAAAATTGATTCTAAATTTGGCTTTTCAATTGAAAATGGCGATGCTATGGTTGCTATAAAAAGCATTTTAAATCGCAAAAATTTACATCTTAACGGCGTTAATTGTCATATTGGTTCACAAATTTTTGATAGCAATGCTTTTAGACTTGCTGTAGATGTAATGACAGATTTTATTTTGGAAATTGATAGAGAAACAGGCTATAAAGTTGAAGAATTGAATATGGGTGGCGGTTTTGGTGTACATTATACTGAAAATGACCCTAAATTTACTTTAGACGATTACTGCAACTATATTAAAATTATTGCAATGGCAATTAAAGATGCTACTGCAACTAAAGGCTTGCATAGATTAAAACTTATGGTTGAGCCGGGAAGGTCAATAGTAGGCGAAGCAGGTGTAACCTTATATTCTGTAGGAAATATCCGTGATATTAAAGGAATAAAAAAATATATTTGTATTGACGGCGGTATGTTTGACAATATTCGTCCTGCATTGTATCAAGCTGAATATGAAGCGGTAATTGCAACTAAATGCTTTGCAAAAGCAGAAGAAACTGTTGCTATTGCAGGTAAATGTTGTGAAAGTGGTGATATTATTATTGATAAAATTGATTTGCCAGTAGCTAAGCGTGGTGATTTGATAGCAGTATTTACAACAGGTGCTTACGGATATAGTATGGCTAGCAATTATAACAGGAACGCTATTCCACCTGTAGTTATGGTAGAAGATGGCAAGGCTGATTACGCTGTTAAACCACAAACTTTTGAAGATATAGTAAGAAATGACGATATTCCTTACTTTTTGAAATAAATAGTAGGAAATTAAAGCTTATGTTTAATATTTTATTTAATCAATATATTAGTGCACAAGACAAATTTATTATAATAGTATCTTTTTTATTTGCTATGGTACTTGCTTTTGCTATGCACGAATATGCTCACGGATTGGTTGCTTATTGGAATGGTGACAACACTGCAAAAAATTCAGGCAGATTGACCATAAATCCTTTCAAGCATATTGATATATTGGGTACATTATTGTTGATTTTTGTTGGCTTTGGTTGGGCAAAACCTGTTCCTGTCAATCCTAACAACTTTAAAAAGATAAGAAAAGGCATATTTACAGTTTCAATTGCTGGTGTAAGTATGAATTTGATACTGGCAATTGTCAATTTTATATTATTGCTTATTATGGGTGCAATCGCTCAAGCAGTGGGTGAAATTGCAGGGGTTGGATATATTGTATTCAATTTGTTTTATTATTTCTTTGTATATGGTATAACAATCAATTTGACACTTATGGCATTTAACTTGTTACCGATATATCCTTTAGACGGATTTCACGTTGTAGAAGCTTTTACTAAATATGACAATAAATATTGTGTATTTATGAGAAGATATGGTTCAATGGTATTGTTTGGCTTGTTGATTTTAAGTAACTTAGCATCAAGAATAGGTGGAGTATTTGCATATTTCGATATTATCGGTTTGTTTATAAATACGATTACAGGCGGCATTTCTGAGCTAATGGTATTGATTTTCGGTGCAATATTTTAATAAGAGTTGACATTTTGTTTAAAAATAAGTAGGAATTATGGAAAATAACAGTTTATCATTTGATAGTCACGCAAGTTCGCAATTCATATTTCATTTAGATGATTTTGACGGACCAATAGAACTTCTTGTCCATTTAGTTAAAATAAATGGACTGGATATTTTTACTTTTAAAATAAGTGATATTACTGACCAATATCTTGCAATTGTGGATAGTATAGATATTACAGATTTGGATAGTGCAACAGACTTTTTGGTTATGGCTGCAACTTTGCTTGAAATAAAAGCGCGTGCATTGTTACCGCGTGAAGTGGAAGAGGAAGAAATTGAAGAAGATGTGCTAAATCCAGACGAAGAACTTAGACGATTAATGATTGAACACGAGTTGTTTAAAGAAAAAGCTCAATCAATGAAAGAGAATGAAACTTTAAACAGATTTTATAGAGAACCTGTTTTTACTGATAAAGATGCGAGAGTTACAATAAAAGGCTTTAATCTTGAAAAATTAATGGAAGCTTACGCTAAAGTTTTGTTTAATTTTACTAAAGAAGAAGAGATTGTTGATGTAAAACAAATTCAACGAGACGAGTATACGGTTGCTAGACAATTAAATTTCTTAGTTGACGAATTAATTGATAAAAAACAAATTAGCTTTTTTAGTATATTTGACGAAGTCGTTACAAAATCCGAGATTATAAATACATTTTTGGCACTTTTACAGCTTGTAAGTAAACAATTTGCTTGCATAGTGCAGGAAGAAGCCGATGGAGATATAAAAATCGGTATTAATAGTGATTGCGACCCTGAAACTTTTGACTATACAGTACTTGCAATGGCTAGCAAGGAGGATAACTTTGATGGAAAATCTGACACAAATTCTTGAGGCAATACTATTTGCTTCAGGTACGAGCAAAAAAAAATCGGATATTTTAGCACTTTTACCTGATGTAAAAGAATCGCAATTTAATAAAAGTATAGAAGAATTAAAAAAGAAATATTCAGGCGAAAGTGGCGTTTTATTGCTTGAATTTAATGGAAAACTGCAATTTTCAACCAACACTAATTATGGCGAAATTGTAGCTGAAGTACTTACTCCGTTAAAAGAAAAAGAATTATCTAAAACTTTGCTTGAAGTGCTTGCAATTATTGCTTATAAACAACCAATTACAAGACTAGAGCTTGAAAAAATTAAAACTTCTTCAGCAGATTACGCTATTGGTTTATTGCTAAAAGTTAACCTTATAGAAGTTGTTGGAAGAAAAGATGCTGTCGGTAGACCAGTTTTGTATGGTACAACAGACGAATTTTTAAAGAAATTCCAATTATCTGATATATCTGAATTGCCAGATTATCAAGCAGTACTTGATAGACTTGAAGAATTGGGCGTATTCAACAAATCACAAGTTCAACTTTATCGTGACATTGAAGTTAGCGACGAAGTTATTGATAATAGTTATGACGATACAAGCGAAAAACAAAGACTTGAAAAGTTGAAAAACATCGAAAGAGCTTTGGACGATGCAAGTATTATTGAAGATATGTTGAATAGCGAAGAAGAGCTTCCTGACTTTTTGGACGGCGAAGACTATAATGTTATTGAATAAAAATCAAAATATACATAGTAAATTTTAATAAAATAATTTGCATAAAAAAAATTATATAATACACACTAATGGTATGATTACATTACTTTTGGTGTGTATTTTTTTTGGTGTAAATGCACGAGCGTATTTGAATATTGATAGAATGCAGTTGGTTGTGGAAATTATTTTACCACTTAATATAAGAGTGATTTCTGTAAGGCTAAACTTGCATAACAAAACTTTGTTTTACAATATAAATGGCGGAAAAGTAAGACAAATTGCTATAAAATCAAATAAAAACAAAGCGAAAAAACAATTTACTAAAATTAGAGTTAATAAAATAAGCTATTCTTTGATTATCGGAAGTAATGACGATTGCTTGAAAGGTTTATATATTGCAAATGTAGTAGATTATGTGAGTAATTTTATAAAAGTAATATCAAAAAACTATATAGAAATAGATAAGTTAGAAAAATTTATTATACCTAATTTTAAAGATGACGAAACAAAGTTTGTAATGAACATTATCATTAATAAAGGTATAATTGATATAATTAAAAATTTGTTTGCGAAAAAACAAAAAAATGGCGAGGTAAAATATGCAAATTGATAAATTAATTGACGGAACAATTGAAAATTTAAAAAGTGTTGTTGATAGTAACAATATAGTAGGAAAACCGATTGTTAATGGCGATTTAGTGGTTGTTCCTATATCAAAGGTTACATTTGGATTTGTAGCAGGTGGCGGTGAATATGGCAGTGTTTATGACCCTGAGCGTGAATTACCACACGCAAATGCAAGTGGTGCGGGCGTTAATATGATGCCTATCGGATTTTTGGTAAGTGATAAAAATCACGTTAAATTTGTAAGTGTAAATGAGAGCGAAGGAGATAGTAAATGGTCAGATTTGATTTCAGCAGGATTAAAACTAATAAAAGACAAAAAATGATAGTAGCTTTTACAATTTTGCTTGTTGTAATGCTTGTATCAGCTGTGTTTTGTGCGTTTATTAGCAATGCTGCAGCAGCTGAAGAATATGGCTTTAATAACTGCAAAAACGGCAATATAAACACAAATGATATTGAGCAAACTGCAATTGGCACAGGTTCTTCTTATGCGGTAATGGAAGGCGATAGAAATATTTTGCTTAATTCCCAAAATGCTACAGTAAAACTTCCAATGGCATCAACTACTAAAGTAATGACTGCGTATATTGCTTGTATTAGTGGCAAATTGAATGAAGTTGTCACTATTCCTAAAAGCGTAGTAGGAGTTGAAGGCTCAAGCATTTATTTAAAAGAAGGCGAGAAATATAAGCTAATAGATTTAGTTTATGGTTTGATGCTAAGGTCTGGTAACGATGCTGCGGAAGCTATTGCAAGATACTTAGGCGGTAGTATAGAAGGCTTTGCTAAAATGATGAATGAGCAAGTAAAGCTTATGGGTTTAAAAGGTACAAACTTTGTCAATCCGCACGGATTGCACGACGATAACCATTATACAACTGCTTATGATTTGGCTTATATAACTTGTGAAGCACTTAAAAATGAAGATTTTGCAAAAGTCTGTGCTACTAAAATTTACAAATTTCAGATAGCAGGTGGTGAACATAAGTGTTATATAAATAAAAATAAATTGCTTAATTTGTATGACGATTGTATCGGCGTTAAAACAGGTTATACTAAAAAAGCAGGTAGATGTCTTGTATCAGCTGCAAAAAGAAATGGTGTAACAATTGTTAGCGTAGTACTAAATCAATATGATATGTGGAATTTGAGTATGGCAAATTTAAACAAAGGTTTTGATGCAACACAAGGTGTTCTTTTAGGTAAAGGCGGACAAATGTTTGCAAAAGTAAAAAATCAAGCTGGTCATATATTGAATTTAGGTTTTAAAGACGATATATATTTTGCTGCACTTAAAAATGAGAAAGTAAATATAACTTATGAGATAAATTTAAACAAAAATATACCAAATAATCCCGAAAAAGGTGAAATTGTAGGAGAAATTAAATTTTTTAATGGTAAACACTTGCTTTTTACTGAAAAAATCTATACTATTTAATTAGAAGCAAATAATAACATATTTATTTGTGGATAGTTTATAGGTTAAAATTGCCTATTTACTAATTGTAATTTAACAATTTACAGGAGAAAATATGGCAAGGCTTGAGAGATTAAATAAATATTTAGCAGAGTGTGGTATAGCATCAAGGCGTGGTGCTGACCAAGTAATAGTGGACGGAAGAGTTAAAATTAATGGTAAAGTAGTTGACGAGTTAGGGGCAAAAGTAAACATTTATAACGATACTGTTATGGTAGACGATATAATTTGCAAACCTAATAAAAAACTTGTTGTTATTATGTTTAACAAGCCAAAGGGATGTGTAACAACAACAAATGACGAAAAAGGCAGAAAAACTGTTTTTGATTATATCGATATAACTTCACCAAGACTGTTTCCTATAGGAAGGCTTGACTATGATTCCGAAGGTTTATTATTGCTTACAAATGACGGCGAATTAGCAAACAAAATTACTCACCCTAGCTTTGAGATAACAAAAACTTATTTAGTAAAGGTAAAGGGAGAAATGCCAGAGCATAAACTTGCACAATTGCGTAAGGGTGTAATGGTGGACGGAAGCCTTACAAAACGCTCAAAAGTGAAACTTTTGGAATATAAAGACGGCATTTCAAGAGTAGAAGTAACAATAAGCGAAGGTAGAAACAGACAAGTTAGAAAAATGTTTGAAGCAGTTGAGCGAGAAGTTATATTTTTAAAAAGAGTTGCTGTTGGTGATTTAAGACTTGGTGGATTATCGCGTGGCGGATATAGATATCTTAACGAATATGAAATGGAATATTTGAAAAATTTATAAAATAAAGCGGTTATTTAACCGCTTTATTTTTAATAGAGCTAAAAACATATATTTAAATTATCTATAATTTGTAAATATAATAGCTAATTTAGAAGAATTTTTTCAATAATTTTTAAATAAAAAATGCGACATCAATTGTATTGCATTTTTTTAATGCTCAAATGATATGAATGAAAACTATGGTTTTGCTTTAATAATTACAGCAAATTTATGCGTGAAAACAATATTAATGTAATAAAATAGCAATAATTTTTTAAATAATAGAATAAAAAAATAATATGTTTAATGTATATTTAGAACAGAAAGTTTGGTTATTTAAATTAAAAAGTTGTCAAATTTAACATTTATTTCGTCAAAACCTGATTTATGTTGACATTATGTGTCAAAATTGTTATACTAATTGTACAAAATGTTCATCAAACATATTATTTGAAGAACATTTTGTAATAAAAATTTGATTTATATTTAGCGTTGTAATTAAAGTTATAAAAATGATTGCAATTATTTTAGGGGGTAGGTAATGGTTTTTAGTTCCTTAACTTTTTTATGGATTTTTTTACCTTGTGTTTTATTGATTAACTATTTGTTTTCATTTATAAAAAATCAAAGAATTAAAATTATTTGTAAAAATGCCAATTTGCTTATCGCAAGTATAGTTTTTTATGCTTGGGGTGGTATTTGGTATGTATTTGTTATGATTGCTTCAATTACAGGTAATTATTTATTTGCACTTTTAATAAATCATTATAAAGCTAAAGAAAAATTAGAAATCCAAGCAATTGAGCCACCACCTTATGAAAATAATGATGATATAAACTATGAAAATATCGTTTTTTCAAGTGAAAATGTAGCAAGTATTTCTGTAACAACATCTTCTTCAAAGAAAATTTCTAGTAAAACTTCAAAAAAAATTGCATTTGTATTTTGTTTGCTGTTTAATTTAGGACTATTATTTTACTTTAAATATACTAACTTTTTTATTGGAATAATTGAAAGTATCGCAAGAGCTGATTTTGGGCTTAAGGAAGTAATTTTGCCAATCGGTATTTCGTTTTTTACATTTCAAGCAATGTCTTATGTAATTGATGTATATTTGGGTAAAGTTGAGTGTCAAAAGAACTTTTTTACATTAGCACTTTATATTTCACTTTTTCCGCAGCTAGTTGCTGGACCTATTGTTAAATATTCTGATGTTGAGCTACAATTAAAAAACCGCGAAGAAAGTGTTGATAAATTTGTCATCGGTATAAAAAGATTCTTGTATGGATTAGCAAAGAAAGTAATTATTGCAAATGTTGTTGGTGAAGTAGCGGAAAAAATTTTTTCCACATCAATTGCAGAAATGGGTACTGCTATGGCTTGGATAGGTATAATTTGTTATACCATTCAAATTTATTTTGATTTTAGTGGATATTCTGATATGGCAATCGGATTAGGTAAAATGCTTGGCTTTGACTTTTTGGAAAACTTCAATTATCCATATATGTCAACATCAATAAAAGGATTTTGGAGAAGGTGGCATATTTCGTTATCATCTTGGTTTAAGGAATATGTTTATATACCACTTGGCGGTAACAGAAAAGGTAAGATAAGAACATATATCAATCTATTTATAGTATTTTTGCTTACAGGTATATGGCACGGAGCAAATTATACATTCATTTTGTGGGGCGTTTTTTACGGAGTATTTTTAGTCATTGAAAGATTATTTTTGGGTAAATGGCTAGATAAAAATAAAATAAAACCATTGAATTGGCTTTATACAATGTTTGTAGTAGTGCTTTTATGGGTATTCTTCCGTGCACCAGATGTAAATTATGCTTTTTCATATATTGGTAAAATGTTTGATTTTTCTAAAAGCGAAATGAGTGTGTTTTATTGTGTGAATTTGTGGCAATGGATTATACTTTTTGTTGGAATTTTGTTATGCGGACCTATGCAAACTCTATTTAAAAAGGTATATCAAAAAGTTAAAGACAAAACTTGGGTTTTCTGGGTTGATTATATTATACAATTTGCTTTGTATGGACTTTGCATTTTGCTATTGATAAATAATTCATTTAATCCGTTTATTTATTTTCAGTTTTAAAAATAGGAGAGCAGCTATATGAAAAAAAAGATAGCAATTATTGTTATATTTGTGTTTTCACTTGTGTTTTCAATCATTGGATGGCCACTACTTGCAAAAATAGATAGTAAAGTTAACCTTGATGAAAATAGAAACCCAACACCATTCCCTGAATTTAATAATGAGTTCTTTTTAAATTTTGATAATTATTTTATTGACAGAGTTCCAATAAGAAAATCATCAATTAAAAATATGACAAATATTGAACTTGCATTAAATAAACTATACAATAAAATTCTTTTATCATTGAATATTGACGATTATTATATTACTCAAAATCAAGTAGTTTTTGGAGAAAATGATTGGTTGTTTTATACAGGTGATAATAGCATTGAGCATTATAAAGGGACTAATTTACCTAGTCAAGAGGAACTTGATGTTTATTTAAATAGAGTACAAAAGGTTGGTAATTATTTTGAATCAATTGGAAAAGAATTTGTGATTTATGTTGCACCTAATAAAGAGCGAATGTATGCTGAAAATATGCCAAAAGGAATTAAAGTAGTTAGTGAAACAAAACGAATTGATTTAATTAAGCAACACATAGACCAAAATAGTAATGTAAAAATGGTATATCCATATTTAGAATTGACAGAGCAAAAAAATATAGAGCAGCAATTGTATTATAAATGGGATACACATTGGAATAAATTGGGTGCTTATTATGCTTTTTGCGAATTATATAGTGCGATTGGTGGAGAGGCAGCTCCAATATCGTATGAATGTAAAAATATTTTTGCTGATAGAGATTTGCAATTAATGATTGCAAAAGAAAAAGGTGAAGATTTAGAATACTTTACAAATTATAGACCAGAAATAAGTTGTCAAATTTCTCTTGATGGTAGTAAATATATATCTAAAAGCAATAATCCAAATGGTAAAAAATTGCTGTTATTCGGTGATTCATTTAGGATTGTTGGTACTCTTGATTACCTTTCTAAAGAATTTACGGATTGTATAATGGCGGATAGGTTGCTTGATATCCATTCTTTTTTAAGCGGTCAATGGGGAGTTGGTTTTGAAGAATATGATGTTATCGTTTTGGAATGTGTTGAAAGATTTCAAAATGACATATTTGGTGATGAAGGTACATTACAAAAAATCATAAATGAACTAGGTTTATAAAATTAATAAATAATAGCCACCATTTAAGGGTGGCTATTATTTATTTTAAATGATAATTTTTTATTTTAAATAATAATGCATAAATTACTACAGATAGTGGAAGAAGTACTAATGAGCAGGTAGGAATGACCAAAGCAGGTACATATTCCAAAGGATTTGTAATGTTTATTCCAACTATAAAGAAGGAAATTATCAATATCAATACTAAAAATCCTATCATTAAAATAATTGCAGATAATAGTGCATTATTGAGTGTAAGATTATTACGCTTTTTTCTTAGTGGAGATTTGCTCCAAATAACAGTACAAGAAATTGGAAGTATTAGTCCAAACATTGCAAATCCTAATGACCAAGACCATTGTACACCGGCATTTTTACCGCTTAGATATGATATCAAAATAAACAATAAGTATACAGCATAAGCTATCCAAGACCAGTCACGCAATAATTTGTTTGAGTAAAAGAATTTGCCTGAATAGTAGGTAATAGTGTTTGATTTTTGATAACGTCTTAATTTGATATTTTTGCTCTCAAGTGCTTGCTGTAAATCGTTCATAGTCATTTCGTCGTCATAATCGTCAATAATGTTAGTATGAGTGATTTTATTTTCCTGTTTATTTATACTAGAATTTTCTGTTAAAACTTGTTCAATCAAGCCGATATAATCAATATTATTATCAATATAATCGTTGTGATTAATAGCAGGCTCATCTTTTTGTACACTAGTGCTATAATTTGATTTATCAGTGTAGTAGTAATCGTCTTCTGTAAACTGAGTGCTACTTACGTGATAATTGTTATATTCTTCAGTAAGTTCATAATCATTGTTATCTATACTGCTAGCGGCTATTTCTTCAGTATACTCAGTTGTAGCGTAATCTTCTGCTTCTGTTGAGTCGCAAGTTGTACTATCGCTAGTATCATTTTTAGAAAGTACTCCGTCCTTAATTATATAACTATCAGAATTTGGCGTGTTGTTAGTTGTTGGAGCATAAACAGTAACATTTTCATTACTTTTTACTGGCTCTTCGGTAGCTATTGAAGGTGAGTAGTTTTCAATTCTATCGCCAGTACTTCTGTCAATATAAATTGGTTTTTCAACTTCAACATATTTAATAACAACTTTTTCTTCAGTTTCTTTTTTAGTACGCTTAGTAAGCGGCCTAAAATCTGCAGGTTCAAAAGGTTTTTCTGCATCTTTATCAAATACTTTATCAGACAATAATTTATCAATAATAGTTCTTGCAAATTCCCATTGATTTTGGTCAGCTTCCAAAAAAGCTCGTCCATCATCTGTAAGTCTGTAATATGTACGATTTGCACCTTTTGTTTCTTCACCTGGGTAAGAAAGTATTAGTCCTTGTGATTCTAATCTTTTTAAACTGCTATAAAGGGTAGGTTGTTTTACGGTATATAAATCGTCACTAAGACTTTTGATTTCGTTTAATATCTCTAAGCCATATTTATCGTCATTTTGCAATGTTCTCAAAATAATGGTATCCATATGACTTCTTATTAAATCAATATTAGCATTATCCATAAAAACCTCCTTAAATGTATTTTTTAATTTTTAAGCATTTATAATTTTCCTGTATATAATTAGGCAAGTAAAATTTATTTATCTAAATCTAATATAGTACTTAAAATAAAAAGAATATTATAAATAACTTATTTTACTTTTTTATTATAATATAATTAAGTAAAAATGTCAACAGATTAGGTAAAATTATTATATTTTAGGGCTGTTTTCATAATAAAAGGGGAGTTTAGGGGGGATTTTTTTACTTGAGATAAAAATTGCGAAAAAATTTTTTTGGAAAATTGCTCGCTCACGGGGATTATATCGCTAACCCTTGATTTTATTGGGGTTTTGGCAGGTTTTTTAGAAGAATTTTAGTATAGAACACCCTTTTTAACTATTCGCAAAAGACAAGTTTAACGAAAAGTAGTGGGTAAAAGACCACTTTTTTACATATTTTTATGTGAAAATTTATGATTATCAATAAATTTAATTAATTTTAAAAATAAATTATTACAATATGATAATTTGTTAATTTATTTATCAAATCAATTTAAGCTTAAATAAATGTATAAATGCAAATATGTTTTATTTAACATATAAACTATTTAATTAAAATATATAATAAATTATTTAGCAATATATTTTTGTTTAAATTTTTTATCATAATTATTGTTTTATTTTTATTGACTGAATTTATTCATATTTACATTTGCTTAAAATTTTTATACTTTACTAAAATTTACGATAAATTTTAAGTACTTTAATTTTAAATTTTAGTTTTGTTTTGCGAAATGTATTGAATATTTAAATCAATTATGATATAATAAAAATATGGAAAAAACATATTTTGACGAAAGACGACTTGATACGGAAAGTAAAATTAAACAACTTTTATTTGAACTTCCTGAATTTGCGGAAGATTTTTTTATTGGAATAGAAACAACAACTTCACCGCTTACTAGACTTGGTTATGCACGGGATTTGTTGATATTTTTTGATTATTTATATACTGATTCCAGAAAATTTTATGGTTTAAATAAAGATACTTTTACTTTAAAACATCTTAATAAAGTTGAAGCTTTTGATATAGAAAAATTTATATCATATCTTACTCATTACGTTTATAATGGCAAAGCGTATACAAATTCTTTGTCTGCGAAATCAAGAAAACTAGCATCAATACGCAGCTTTTTTAAGTATATGTACAACAAAGATTTGATTGATGGAAATGTTGCATCTAAAGTTGATATGCCAAAACTACACGAAAAACCGATTATCCGCCTTGAGCAACAAGAAGTTTTTGAAATTTTAGAGATTGCTGAAAATGGAACTTCTCTATCACCAAAGCAAAAAGTTTATCACGAATTAAATAGATTGCGTGATATTGCTATTTTATCCTTATTTTTAGGTACAGGTATCCGTATTAGTGAGCTTGTAGGTATAAATATTGAAGATATAGATTTTTATACAAATTCATTTAAAGTTACTAGAAAAGGTGGAAATCAATCAATATTGTATTTTAATGACGATGTTTCTATTGCTCTTTTGGAATATTATGAAAAGCGACAAGAACTAAAAGCTATTGAAAAAGACGAAAAAGCATTCTTTTTAAGTATGCAAAATAAAAGGATAAGCGTTCGTAGTGTTGAACTTTTAGTTAAAAAATATGCAAAAATCGTCTCACCTTTAAAACATATTACTCCACATAAACTGCGTAGTACTTTTGGCACTAATCTTTATCGCACTACAAAGGATATTTATGTTGTTGCAGAACTTTTAGGACATAAAGATGTTAATGTTACTAAAAAGCATTATGCCGATATTAGCGAAGAAATTAAAAAAGAAGCATCAAAGCAAGTTTCTATTCGTGAAAATCCATCGAAATTTGACGACTGATTTTTAACTTTTAAAACTGATTTTTGATAGATTATTTAATTACGATTTCTGGTACTTTAATTTTAACTTTAAAAGCCGATTTTTGATATGGATAATTTAATTTTATCAATCGATTTTTAGCATAAAAATTTAATTCTTTAATGAGATTTTTATATGTTTAAAATTAATATTTAGTATGGATTTTTAATGTAAATTTTTAGCTTTTAAATATCGGTTTTTTTATGCAAATTTTTATAAAAATTATTTAAACTTTAAAAAACAATAAAAATAAGGCTTTTTAAGCCTTATTTTTTAATCATATAATGATATTTTTATTAAAAATTTAATTTTTTAATCTTGAAAATTTAATTTTAATAAGTTATTTTATTTGTTTTTTAAAATAAAATATTTATTTTTAAAAATTTTTAAATTTTATTATTTAATCGCATATTAAATTGAATTTTTTATTTAAAAATGCCTAATTTTTATTAAAAAAATTTGTTTTTAATCAAATTTTTGTTTAAATTTATTTATTTTTATTTGCAAGTAGCTCTGAAACGCACATTAAAACTGCAATTTTTACGTGTTCATAAGTTAAGCCACCTTGTACATAAGCAATATATGGTTCTTTTATTGGCGAATCTGCAGATAATTCGATGCTACTTCCACCTGTAAATGTGCCTGCAGCCATAATTACTTGGTCAACATATCCAGGCATATCCCACGGTAAAGGCAAAACATTGCTGTCAATTGGAGATGCTTTTTGAATTGATTGAATAAAGCTAATTAATTCATTTTCAGTATTAAATTTTATAGACCTTACTGTATCATTGCATTTTGCAGTTGGATTTGGGCATACATCATATCCTAAATCGCTAAAAACTTGACCAAATAAAGCACTACCTTTAGTTGCGTTCATAGTAATATGTGGGGCTAAAAACAAACCTTGATAAAATTGTTGATAGCCACCTGTGTATGAACCTATTTCCATACCAATAGATGGCGAAGTTAATCTAAAAGCTACTTGTTCAATGACATCTTGCTTGCCAGCAATATATCCACCTGTTGGTGCAAGTCCGCCACCGGGGTTTTTAATCAATGAGCCGACCATCATATCCGCACCAACATCTGTTGGCTCAATTGTATCCATAAATTCGCCGTAACAATTATCAACCATTATAATTATATTTTTATCAATCTTTTTAATAAAATCTATAACTTTTCCAATTTTTAAAACAGATAAAGCGTCACGCCATTCGTAACCACGAGACCTGCCTATAAAAATCAATTTAGGAACTTTGTTTTGTATTGATTTTTTGATTTCGTCAAAGTCAAAATCATTATTTTTTAAAGCTATTTGCTCATAGCTAACACCAAAATCTTTTAGGGAGCCTATATTTTCCCCTTGAATTACTGAAAGTAATGTGTCATAAGGTGCGCCAGAAATAGCAAGCATTTTGTCATTTGGGCGTAAAACTCCAAACAAAGCAAGTGTTAATGCGTGTGTTCCAGATGCAATTAATGGAGAAACAATTGCAGCTTCCGAATGAAAAGTATCTGCAAAAACTTTGCATAAAGTATCTCTTCCAATATCGTCATATCCGTAGCCTGTTGTACCGCTAAAATGTCTAAGTGCTACATTGTTATTTTGAAAAGCTTCAAGCACTTTATTTTGATTTAGAAAAGCAATGTTTTCCAATTCTTTAAAAAAATCTGTTAACTTTTGTTCTGCATTATTTACAATTTGCAAAACTTTTGTATCAAAATTCATTTTTTACTCCTGTGTTGTATTAAAAATTACATATTACTTTAAATTAATATTGTATCTTGTCTATTATTTTTATGGTTAATTTATTTGCAATTATATAAATATAAAAGTTCTTCTATAGTCAAAAATTTAGCAAAATCATATCGTTTAAACCAAGTTATTTGGCGTTTTGCATAATGTCTTGAATTTAAAATAATCAAATCTTTAACTTGTTCTAATGTGATTTTTCCGTCAAAATAATCCTTAAATTCTTTGTAACCAATGCCTTGCATACTTTGCATATCAAAAGTAATGCCACTTGCCAAAAGACTTTTGATTTCGTTTAAAAGTCCGTTTTCAAACATTATTTGCACTCGTTTTTCTATTTTTTCGTACAATATTTGCCTGTCTGTATTTAAAACATACATATCAATATCATATTGCAATTTTTTATCAGATTTTGAGTTTTCGGATTTTGTACTACCAGTAAGCTCATATATTTCTAACGCTCTAATTAATCTTTTTGTATTGTTTGGGTGTATTTTTTCAGCATCAATTGGGTCAATTTCTTTTAATTTAGAGTGTAAATATTCAGCACCATATTGCTCTAATTCCTTATAAAGCTTTGCTTTTATCTCATCATTTGATTTTGCACCGCCAAAGCCAAAAGGATAAATCAAACTTTCGTAATATAGTCCTGTACCGCCCACTAATATTGGCATTTTACCTAATGAGATTATTTCGTCAATTTTATTTTTTGCAAGCTTAACAAAGTCAGATACACTAAAAGGCATTTTTGGATTTATTATATCAATTAAATGATGCGGTATTCCATCCATTTCATCAGAAGTTACTTTTGCAGTGCCGATATTCATATCTTTATAAATTTGCATTGAATCCATAGAAATGATTTCGCCACCAATCTTTTTTGCAATTTTTACCGCAATGGAACTTTTTCCGCTTGCTGTAGGTCCTGCAATTGCTATAATTTTTTGCATAATTATACTATCCTTTTAAACAATTTATCAATATCTTTTTTTGAAAATTTAATAATTGTCGGTCTGCCGTGTGGACATTGAATAGGTTTATTTTCTTCAATTTTAGTTATTAAATCTTGAATTTCAATATCTTTAAGCTTTTGTCCCGCTTTAATTGCAGATTTGCAAGCTTTTTTTGCAATCTCGTTATGCAGTGCATCTTTTAAATTAATACTTTTTAAAGTGTATTTTTCTTCTAATAACGAATTAATAAATTTAACCCCGTTAAATGCAGGAAAAACTATAGGTACACTATTAATCTTAAAAGTATTATCACCAAATTCTTCAATATCAAAGCCGATTTTTCTTATATCTTCAAGTAAATTTTCAATTATTTCACTCTCTTTTGAAGATAGTTCTATAATTTGCGGTGTAAGTAAGGGTTGCACTGCAATATTTTTTTTCTCTATTTGAGAAATCAATTGGTCGTAAATCAACCTTTCGTGTGTAGCGTGTTGGTCGATTAAATATACATATTCGCCTTTTAAAACTATTAAATAACAATTGAATATTTGTCCTATAATCTTATGAGATAAAGAAAATTCTTCTTCAATCTCGTCAAAAAGATTGCTTTGTACAATTGGTGGCTTTACGGCGGATATTCTACTTTTGCTTTCGCCTGCTTTTAAAATTGAACTATTATTTGGCATTTTTGTAAAGCTACTTTCTGATTTTATTTCATTAAATCTCTTTAAAAGATTGTTTGAATTTTTAGGTTTAATTTCAATTTCTTCTTGCTTTTCAATATTATTTGTTAAAATTTCTGTATTTGCAATTTGTATTTTTTCTTCTACTAAATCGCTCTTTTTTTCTTGTTTTTCGTTTAAATCATAACTTTTTTGTTTAAAGTGTTCTAAATTAGGCGTATTTTTAGAAATATTTTCTTGAATTTCAGGTTTTTCTTCCTCGTCTGAGCTTACGGTAAAAATTTTGCGATTGTTCTCTAGTGCATTTTGAACAGCTCTGTATACGCTAGCAAAAACACTTCTACTGTCAGAAAAACGAACATCTGTTTTGCTTGGCGTTACATTGACATCAAGCATATCAAATGGCATAATAATCTCTAGGCAATAAACAGGGAAACTTCTTTTCATAAGTGAATTGCCGTAAGCTTCCTTTACTGCTGTTGAAATTGTGGCATTTGTAATCAATCTACCATTTACAATTGTTGTTTGGTAACTTCTGTTTGGTTTAGTAAGTGTAGGAAGTCCGATATACCCTTTTACTAAAATGTTATATTTTTCATTTTCTAAATAAACAAGTTCTTTTGTGATAGAAGTCGGATAAATTGAGTATAACGCATTTTCAAGTCCTTTTCCGTTTGATGCAAAAATTATTTTGCCATCTGCAACATATTTAATTGCAACATTAGGATTTGCAAGAATTAGACCTTGAATTATTGCAGTTATTTCGTGTTCTTCACTTTTAGGCTTTTTAAGAAACTTTTGTCTTGCAGGAGTATTAAAGAAAATATTTCTTACTTCTATGTTAGTGCCATAATTGCAATCGATATCTGTAACTTCCCCGCCTACTCCGCCTTTTATTGTGTATTTTACGCCTATATTTTCGTCAGTAGCTTTTGTTTTTATCTCTACACTGCTAATTGCGGCAATAGATGGCAAAGCTTCACCACGGAAACCCAAAGTAGCAATATTCTCTAAATCTTCACTGCTAGAAATTTTTGAAGTAGCGTGTGGCAAAAAAGCTTGTTTTATGTAATCTCTGCTTATTCCGTGTCCGTTGTCGCTTACAATAACACTTGTTATACCGCCGTCTACAATCTCAACGACAATATTGCTGCTACCTGCATCAATAGAGTTTTCCACCAATTCTTTAACTATACTTGCCGGATTTTCTACTACTTCGCCAGCAGAAATTTTATTGTAAATTTCACTTGACAGTAAATTGATTTTTTGCATAACCTACTCCTTTTCTTTTGTTTAATCTATATTCCTACAAAAACATAGCCATTAAAAGATTTTTTATTTGATTTTTCTTACCTTTTCTTTTAAATCGGACAATTCGCGTAATGCTTGCATTGGAGTCATATTGTCTGTATCTATCGATTTTAATATTTCGATTATCTCGTCACTAATTGAATTTTCAAAAAAAGATAGTTGTTTTAAATCGTCTTTTTCAAAAATCTCTTTACTATCAAGCAAAATTGAATTTGTGTCTTTTAAAATTTCGTTTTGCTCAAGTTTTTTTGATAGTACATTTGCTCTATCAAGTACTGATTTTGGTATACCTGCAAGTCTTGCAACTTCAATACCAAAACTCTTGTTTGCACCGCCTCTTGTGATTTTGTGGGTAAAGATTACTTGATTTTGTATCTCTTTAACCATTATTTTATAGTTTTTAACGCCGTCAAGCATACCTTCAAGCTCTGTAAGTTCGTGATAGTGTGTGCTAAAAAGTGTTTTTGTTTTAAAGTTGTTTGTAATATGTTCTATTACAGACCAAGCGATTGCTAAGCCGTCACAAGTAGATGTTCCCCTGCCTATTTCGTCAAGTATCAATAATGAGTTATCTGTTGCATTGTTTAAAATTGTAGCAACTTCTGTCATTTCAACCATAAATGTACTTTGTCCAAACGCCAAATCGTCGCTCGCACCTATTCTTGTAAAAATTCTGTCAGTTATGGAAATCTCCGCACTTTCAGCTGGTACAAAACAACCAATATGAGCAAGCAAAGTAATAATTGCCGCACTACGCATATAAGTACTTTTACCTGCCATATTAGGGCCTGTAATAATCATTGTACGATTTTCTTTTTTATCAATTATAAAATCATTTGGTACAAATTGATTTAAACCAATAATTTTTTCAACTACTGGGTGTCTTCCCTTATAAATGCTTATTGCATCAAGTTGTTCATTGATAACAGGCTTACAATAGTTGTTTTCAAGAGAAATTTCTGCAAATGACACAAGCGAATCAAGGGCTGCAAGTGCATTTGAAGTGATTTTTAAGCTTGCAACGCACTCAAGTAGAAGGTTTCTAATTTCTTCAAACAATTTAAGTTCAAGTTCGATTGCTTTTTCGTCAGCACCAAGTACTGTTTCTTCAACTTGTTTAAGTTCGTCAGTGATAAATCTTTCCGCACCAGTTAGTGTCTGCTTACGAACATAACGATAAGGTACTTTTTCCAAAAAACTATTTGTTACTTCAATGTAGTAACCAAATACTTTGTTGAACCCTACTTTTAAGTTTTTAATACCGGTAAGTTCTTTTTCTTCCCTTTCGATTTTTGCAACCCACTCTTTGCCGTTTGCTCGTGCGTTTCTTAAATCGTCCAGTTCGGAATTAAAGCCTTTTTTGATAAATCCGCCGTCACGAATAATTGTTTTTGCATCATCTGCAATAGCCTTTGTTAAAAGCTCTGCTATATCTTCAAGTTCGTCAATGTCACCATAAATTTTGTTTATTATTTCACATTTTTCATCTTTAATAACAAATTTGATTTTTGGTAAAATAGTCAAAGTGTCCGCTAAACTTTGCAAATCTTTAGGATTAACTGTGCCGTATGCTATTTTACCAACAATTCTTTCAATATCACGCACATTTTTTAGTAAATCTGATAAGGCTGTTCTAACAGGGTTATTTTCAATTAGTAGCTCAACACCATTAAGTCTACTATTAATTTTTTTGCTGTTAATCAATGGCTGGTCAAGCCAGTTTCTAAGCATTCTTGCACCCATTGCAGTTTTTGTCTTATCAATTACCCACAATAGCGAACCGAATTTTTTGCCATCTCTGCAATTTTGTGTAATTTCAAGGTTTCGTCTTGTTGCAGTATCAAGAAACATAAAATGATTGTTTTTGATAACCTTTAGTCCATTAATATGGCACAATGCACGCTTTTGAGTATCGCTAATATATTCCATTAAACTGCCTGCAACACAAACTATCGGTTTATTACCTTCGCACTCAAAAATTTGCAAAGTTTGTGTTTTAAAGCTGTCAATCAACTTTTTATAAGCATTGCCATAATTGTAAGCACTATCCATAAACATATATGGATTTGGTAGTTTGCCAAGTCTTACAGAAGTTAAATTTTTGATGGTTTCATACGCTTTGCTATTGGTTATAATTTCAGCTGGACTGATTGTAACAAGCATATCTTCAATTGTGGTGCTATCATTATTTAGCTCAAAGCAATTGAATTCACCTGTGGAAATATCTGCCCAAGCAACTGAAGTGTTGCCGTTATCGTCAATCATTACGTTGGAAATATAGTTATTCTTTTTCTCGTCCAAAATAACATCTTCCATAACAGTTCCGGGAGTTATAACTCTGACAACATCTCGATCAACCATACCTTTTGTAGTTTTTGGGTCAGATAATTGCTCACATATTGCAACTTTTTCACCCGCTGCAATTAATTTTGCAATATAATTATCAACTGCGTGATAAGGCACTCCGCACATAGGGGCACGCTCTTCCAATCCGCAATCTCTTCCCGTTAAATTTATATCCAATATTCTTGATGCTTTTATAGCATCGTCAAAAAACATTTCGTAAAAATCCCCAAGACGGAATAACACTATTGCATCTTTATAATTCTCTTTTAAATCTAAATAAAAACTCATCATTGGTGAAAGTTTTTTTGCCATTATTTTTCCTCCGTAATTGTGCCAAATAGTGATGCAGATTGTGATGCAGTAATCAAAACATTTTTAAATGTACCGATTAATGATTTGTCACCGCAAAAAGTAACCAATCTTCCGCAATCTGTTCTGCCACAAAGATTACCATTTTCTTTAGTGTCTTCTACTAATACTCTATAAACATTGCCTTCATAAGTTCTGCTAAGTTTCTTTGTTATTTCGTTTTGTGCTTTAATTAACTTTTGTATTCTTTTTGATTTTATCTCGTATGGAATTTGTTCCATCGTGCTTGCAGGAGTACCTTTTCTTGGTGAATAAATATAAGTAAATGCACCGCTAAATTGTACTTGACTTACAATGTCCAATGTGTCTTCAAAGTCTTCTTCCGTCTCGCCAGGAAAACCAACCATAATATCGGTTGTTATACCACATAACGTCATTTTTTCTCTAATTTTTTTTACGATTTCAAGATAATTCTCTCTTGTATAATGCCTATTCATTGCCTTTAATATTTTGTTACTACCTGATTGTATAGGCAAATGAATGTTCTTACACAAAGTATCATAATTTGCTATTATATCAATAACTTTTTCATTCAAATCTTTTGGGTGTGAAGTCATAAATCTAACCCTGTAATCCCCGGGGATTTGTGCAATTTTTTCAAGCAAAGTCGCAAAATCAATCTCATTATTTTCAAAATCATTGCCGTAAGAGTTTACATTTTGTCCTAAAAGAGTAATTTCTTTATATCCCGATTCAATAAGCGTTTTACACTCATTTATTATAGCTTCAGGTTTTCGGCTTCTCTCTCTTCCCCTTACATAAGGCACAATGCAATAAGTGCAAAAATTATTGCAACCATACATAATATTAACCCACGCGTTTGGCATTGATGTTCTTGTATACTCGATATTCTCTAAAACTTCAGGTTTTTCGTCGTCAGGCGTTAAAATTGTTTTTTTATGTCTATTTTGCAGTGTTAAAATTGCATTTTTTAATTCTTCTAGATTATTTGCACCCAAAATAATATCTATAAACGGATATTTTTTTAAAAGTTCTTCAGACTTTCCTTTTTGTCCTGACATACAGCCAACAACTGCAACAATAAGCTTTGGATTTGCTCTTTTTATTTTCTTTAGTTTTCCGATATGTCCTAATATCTTTTGTTCGGCAGTATCTCTAATACAACAAGTATTAAAGACAACAATATCAAAATTATCATCTTTACTTTCTGTATATCCAAGTTCTTCAAGAGTTTTTGCAAGTCTTTCTGACTCGTGTACATTCATTTGACAGCCGTAAGTATTTATTTTGTAGTACATCAATTTCTCCAATGTAATAAGTTTTTTCAATAAATAAATTATTTTATACAAAATCAAATTTACCTATTGAGTATTGATTTTTTAATTTTGTGATAAAAAATATACATTATAATAATACTATAAAATAATATAATTTTCAAGTGATTTTTAATATTTATAATAAATAATTAAAATAAACACAAAATATTAAAGAGGTAAAAAAATGAAAAAAGTATTAAAAATAAGTGCAATTACATTAAGTATAATAATTGGATTGATATTGATACTTGCTATAATCGGAATATCTTATTTTTTCATATCGACAAATGATGTAAAACTTGACCTTTCAAAATTGGACGGAAATTATAGTAATGTCAAGATTTTTGATGGTGATAATAGACAAATTATGTTAAAAAACAGCAATTATACTTCGATTAGCGAAGTTTCTCCTTATATAATCGATACATTTGTAAGTGTGGAAGACAAAAGATTTTTTAAACACAAAGGTATTGATATAACAAGAATGTGTTCTGCTGCAGTAAAAAATATAGGTAGTAAAAGTTTAAAAGAAGGTGCATCTACTATTACTCAACAATTGATTAAAAATACTCACCTTACAAATGACAAAACTTTTAAGCGAAAACTATCTGAAATTAGACTTGCTATAAAGCTGGAAAAACAATTGTCAAAAGAACAAATAATGGAAAAATACCTAAATAATTTATATTTTGGTAGCGGTATATATGGCGTACACGATGCTTGCCTTGCCTTTTTTGATAAACTACCTGCAGATGTAAATTTAAGCGAAGCAGCTATGCTTGTAGGTGTGGTTAAAAACCCTGCCAAAAACTCTCCTATAACTAATTTTGACGGAGCGATAGATAGACAAAAGGTTGTTTTTTCCGTTTTAAAAAATAATAAAACTTATGACACAAAAACTATTGAAAATGCAAAAAATAATGAAATTGTTCTAAAAAACGGCTTAATTTATAATAAAACATACAAATCTTTTATAAATAACGCGCTTTTTGAGAGTACTATGCTATTAAATATGAGCGAAAAAGAGATTGCAAGCAACGGTTATAAAATAGTAACTTATTTAAATCAAGAGTTGCAAGAAAGTATGTATAATGAAATGGAAAGTTGTAATAATGATTATAATTTTGTAAGAGCAAGTATTGATAATAATGCTATGGGAGTTACAAGTTATATATCAAATTTAGCACAACTTGACCAAGATATTTCAAGGCAAGCGGGTTCGATTATTAAACCTTTTAGCGTTTTTCTTCCTGCATACGAAAACAATATGATTAATAGCTTAACTCAAATTTTAGATGAGAAAGTTGATTTTAACGGATACTCACCTTCTAATTATAATAAGGTTTATCACGGATATGTAAGTGTAAAAGATGCAGTTGCACACTCATATAACATACCTGCAGTAAAATTGTTAAATGAATTAGGCATTGATTCAAGTGTTGAGTTTTTATCAAGATACGGAATTAATGTAAACAATAAATCAAAAAATTTAACTCTTGCACTTGGTGCAAACTCTATCTCACCACTTAAAATTGCGTCTTGCTACTCTTCTATTGCAAATAATGGTTATTTTGAAGATTGTAAATTTGTTAAACAAATTATAGATAGTAATGGAAAAATAGTGTATTCTCGTAAAAATGCTAGTTTTCAAGTGGTAAGTCAAGATATTAATTATTTAATGCTTGATAATTTGTTTGAAGTTGCAAAAAATGGCACAGGTAAAAAACTTAAAAATCTGCCTTATCAAATTGCTTGTAAAACAGGAACAGTAGCATCAAGCAACGGAGACAATACTGATGCTTGGTGTTGTGCGATTACGTCAAAAGATACTTTTATCGCTTGGGACGGGGCAAAACAAGGAGATTTTTTGGATAAAAACCACGGCGGTAGTAGCTTTCCTGCAATGAGTGTAAAAGATTATGCTGATTTTGTATATCGCAGTGAAAAACCAAAAGATTTTGACCTGCCACAAGACATTTTCAAATTAAATGTTGATTATGATAAACTGCAAAATGAGCATATTGTAATTGCTGTCCCGGATAATTTTGAAGGTAGTACTATAACAGGAATTTTTACTAAACAAAATTTGCCTAAAATGGCAGCTTATGCGGTAGACTTTAATATAAATAGCGGCTTTTTTGAAGATGTGATTGAGTTTAATGGAGATATTGGTGCAAAATATAACATTTATATAGATAATAATGGTGAAAAGGTGTTGATCAACAACATTGTATGCAATGGTGATATAGTAAGATTGATAATTAAAAAAGATAATGTATTTAAGCATTACAATTATTTTGTTGAATATTGTCCTGATTAAGTATAAATAAAAAATCGTCAACTAATTGACGATTTTTTATTTTAAAACAATTATTTTATTGTTTATAATTAACCCCAATATCGTAATCTAATACATTACCATCTATTTTTACAATAAATATATCGTTATCGGTGTTTGCAGCTACATTATTTACTATAAAGCTATTTTTATTGCTTTTTGCTATTTTTATAGTTGCCTTATAATTTTCAAAATTTAACTGCACAGAATAATTATCAATAGTTTTATTAGGTTTTATTAATATTTGATTGTCTTCAAAGTTTATGCCTAATATATCATTTAAAATTACTTTATAAATCCAAGAACTACTGCCTGTATACCAACTCCAACCACCTTCGCCTGTTGTATAAACATCTGCACTTATAACAAAAGGTTCATTGTTGTATTTCATACTATCCTTTGTAATATTAATTGGGTTGATAAGGTTTAATATTTCCATAGCTTTGCCCATATTGTGTTTTGCAAGTGCTTTTATAAACCAAGCGACAGAATGAGTGTATTGTCCGCCGTTTTCTCTTACACCTTCAGGATAATTAGAAATATAACCATAGTACTTTTTGTCATTAAATGGTGGGGCTAATAGTTTAACCAATTTATTTTCTCTGTCTACCAGCGTTTCGGCAAATACTAAGGAATGTTTGACTTTATCATCGTCACAAGCACCTGAAATTGCAGAAAATGCTTGACTTATCAAATCGATTTTGCATACATTGCAATCTTCTGAGCCTAACCACTCTCCATCTTTTGTAATCGCACGATTATACCAGTTTCCATTGTAAGCGTTTGAAATTCCGTCTTTTAGTTTTTCCAATGCTTTTTCAAATGCTTTTTTATCTTTTGCATTGCAGTATTTGATAAAACGCGTTATAACATAGTAACAGAACATTGAAAGCCATACACTTTCGCCTTCCTTATCATTGCCGATATTATTTAATGCATCGTTCCAATCGCCGTCACCAATTAGTAACAATCCGTTTTTACCAAATTTTAAAGCATTATTAATTGCTCTAACGCAGTGAGAATACAAACTTTCGCTAATATCTGACTTTTCAAAAGCTTTGTACAAATCACTTTGGTTTTCAGGAATACTCTCGCTTTTTAAATAAGATAGTACTGCTTTTAAAATATCATTATCGTTTGTAAAATCAATATATTCACAAACAACATAAGGTAAAAACAATTTATCATCACTTATTTTTGTCCTAACGCCTTCAGCATAGTTATGCCACCAATGTAGTACATCACCTTCTATAAATTGTCTTTCTGCAGATAGCGTAATGTGATATTTAACATATTCCGGATTTGTATACAAATATGCAAGGCAATCTTGTAATTGGTCTCTAAACCCTATTGCACCACCCACTTGATAATATCCGCATTTACCGCAAAGTCTCGCAGAATAAGTTTGGTACATAAGCCAATTATTAAATAAAGTGTCTAATTCCTTATTATCAGTTGAAATTGTAATTTTATTTAAGTTTTCAAAGCTTTCTAATGTTTCTTTTATTTTATTCTCTACAATATCTTCAGTATAGTCATTAATAATTTCGTCATCACAAGACATAACGATAAATAATTTTTTACACTCGTGTGGCGGTAAATCAATATTTACTTGGTTGTGAAGATTGCAGTTTTCGTCAAAGAATGAGTAAATGTCGCTTTTCAACATTTTTATAAACACTCTTTGGTTTGTTTTTACATTATTAACTGCAGTGATATTGTTTTCTGTAGACATTATCAAGTTTCGTTTTTCTCTGTCTACGCCTAAGGCTAATTTAAGTCTAAAGTCGATTTTTGCATTTTGTGGATAGTCTTTAATGTTAGTAATATTTAAAGAGTAAAGTTTGCTTTTTCCGTCATCAATTATCGTAGACATTGTATTGCATTGCAAACCATTGTACAAAAGCACAAAATCAATAAAACCTTGACCGTATTTTACATATCCACCTTCGGCAAATTTATTTAAAATTAAATTCTTGTTTTCTGCAGTCAAAATTACACTTTCACTATTAATGTTTCCATAAGCTTCACCACGCCACTCTGTGACTTTGCAGTTTCTGGAATTTCCAAAATAAGTGAAGTTTTCTCCATTATTAGATGCCACAAATCCGCCATATTTACCGCATATTACATTGCTGTATGGCTTTTTTGTTTTGCAGGTTAAAATATAATTTTTGCCCGAAAAACCACCGCAGTTATTTTGTATATTAAAAGGTGGAATATCAATATTTTCACTTTTTACACAAGGTATATTTTCGCTTTTTTCATAATTAGTATTTATTATGATTTCGCTATTTAATGTGATAAAAGCTATTTTTTTGATATTATCTGCAACATTTTTGTCTTTATTAAATATTACTTTAATATCATAAAACTCTTCTCTTATGAGTTTATGAACGCCTTCTAACACGCCGCTACAAAATATAGTAAAATCACCACATAATGGCTTTAATATTCTTAACGATTTTAGCAATAATTTAAATGAATTACTATCTAGAGTGTTAAGGTAAATTATATCGTCATTAATCGATATTCCGTATCTAGCAAGTTCTTCTGCAATTTCTTTGTTCTCTTTTGCTTTTAGACTAAGAGTGTTATATTTGCCATACTTTAATTTGTAAGCTAGTTTTGTCAAAAAATCATAGTTGCTATTTGAATCAAATATTTTTCGTATTGCAGAAAGTGTCGGTAATTTTGCAGAATAAATCAAATTATAAACAGCTTTTTTGCAATTAATTTGCGATAATTTGCTTGTAAGTTCGCTATAGCTTTCTGCATATAAAATAACTTGATAATATTCAAAGTTATCCATTTTACTGCAATCAATATTGCTATTGTAAGTGAATATAGGATATACGATATCGCCAAAAGAATTATCAAATTCCTTGTCATTAAAATTGATTTTTCCTGTTATTATATCGTAACAATTGCTTTTATTGCTCTCAAAAACAATTTTGCCAGCACCGATTATTCTGATAGCTACATATTTTTTTATGTTTGATTTTCTTCTGTAAATCACAGTGCAATCGTCATATTTTTGGCTTGATATAAACAAATCTTTAAACGCAGGGTGTGCGATATAGTCCGCTTCACTTTGAATATTTATTTCACCTACACCACGTATATTAATATTGTTTAAGTTTTTGCAGTTTATATTAAACTTTCTAACTTCGCCATTTATGCAGTTAGGAATATAAATTTCTGCACATATACCTTGCTTTGTGTTGGCATATTGCACTTTTTCGGTATCTGCAACAAAAGCGTAATCGGACGAATTTTTTAAGCTAGGATAATAGCAGATTTCTTCATTTGTGTCATTATTGTAAATAGTATTTTTAAAACCAAAGCTTTCAAAAGTGTTGTGATACTTGCAAATATTGCTATTATAAATACTGCTTAAATTATCACCAAAACTATTAAAGAAAGCTGTGTATTTACCATTTGTAAGCACTCCAATTGTATTTTTATCTTCTGTTTTAAAATTAGTTCCGTCAAACTTGCTATATATAAAGTCTTCTTTCGGTTTTTTAAAACTTCTCTCTTGAATTTTTCTCTCACTTAGCAAGATTTTTGCAGACTTAATTTTTTGTTCACTCTCAAAAAATTCGGAAATATTATTGCCACAAATCGCATTGGTAATGCTAGCAAGTATCATACCTTGATGGTGGCTCATATATTGGTAGATAATATGCTTTCTTGAAGTAATATCAATCGCTTCGTAAAATCCATATTCGCCATAACCACATTCTTTTTTGATAGCTTGAAGATTTTTAACTGCTTCTTTAGCGTTTATTCGCAAAGCTAAAGCGCTGGCATAAGGCGTGATAACACATCTGTTATGGCTATTTCGTATTGCAAGCTCTTTTAGTCCGAACGAATAGTATTGATATCTTAAATTTTCGTCAAATTTATAGTAACCACTCTCAGATATACCCCATATATTTTGACATTTATTTTTTATTGCAAGTTTTACAATATTACTTTCCGTTTGATATAATAAAGAATTTCTAGGTGCTCTAATAAAAATATTTGGTAGCAAATATTCAAACATTGTACCCGACCAAGAAACAAGCGTATTACCGCCAAAACCAACACAATCACGTGATAAATTGTTCCAAGGCGTAGCATTTTGGTAAAAGGCTGCGTATAAATAATACAAAATTCTTGCTTCACTAGCCATTAAATCGTAGTAATTATCAAACGATTGTGTTTTTACATTATAACCTATGTGGAACAAGTTTTTATCTTTGTCAAGAAGAAAATCCAAATCAATTTCGTCAATTAACTTTGAAACAATATCTATACCATACAATGAGTGTTTTTTAATAAATTGTTTTACAACTATAAGGCAAGCCAGCATATTGCCATTATCTACTGAAGATATATAAAATGGATATGCAGGGGTATTGTCTTCTATATTGTACCAGTTATAAAAATTGCCATTGTATTTTTCTATATTCTCAAGCAAATTTAATTTGCAAATCAATTTTCTTTCTGCTTCTGCTTGACTTATAATACCAAGTTCGCAAGCGCAAATCTCACTTAGGATAGAAAAACCTAAATTTGTTGGTGAAGTATAATGTGACTTCCCGCCAAAAGGACGAATTTGTATATTGTCTGTAACTAAGTTATTGCTGTCTTGAATATCAAAATATTTATAAGTGCGTCTTGCAACATCAAGCAAAAAGTCCTTTTCAGATGAAGTGATTTCCTGTTTTTCATTTTGTTTTATTGATGTGATATACAAGCTTATCGCAAAAGCAATAAATATTGCACTATATCCTACAACATAAATGTTACTTATAAATACAATGCTAATTATCAGCATAACTATACTTTGCGTAACAACAAATCTGCAATAATTATCTATTCCGCCTTTGGATTGAGTTTGGCTAAATGTCGTCCAGTTTAATCTGTTGCTAGATGTTGAAATCCTGCAAATAATCGTATCTATTGCGACAAGCAAATTGTTAATTGCCATAATAGGCAGTGTGAAGAATGATATAATCATATCACCTATTATGGAAAGTATATTTTTTACAACAAAAATTGGTTTTATATTGTGTCTAGTTCCGTCAATTGTTCGTAGCAAACTTAAAAAGTAATTAGTACCAAACCCAATAATAAATGGTATTGCGTAAATAAAATTACCAGTTATCATACAATTTAGCAAGTGTATCAATAAAGATAGTTTGCTAAAACCGCTCATAATATTTAAAATAATTATATGCTTATAAATCGGTGATTTATTTAAATTCTTTTTTTCCTTATCATCGTTTTTTATTGTGTTTTTTACAAATCCACCAAGCAGTAAATCCCCTTTAAACCAACGATTATGCCTTGAAATTTCAGATGGTATGCTGTTAGGTGCATTTTCAAAAGCGACTTCAGGTAGTTCACCTGTTTTTAAAACGCTACCTTCAATAATGTCGTGGCTTAAAATTCTGTTTTGTGGGAAAACATTGTTTAGTTTAGCATAATATGGCTCAAGTCTGAATATTCCTTTACCACAGTAAATACCTTTACCAAAAAAGTTGTAATAAAAGGAATTAGTTGGCATATAGCGTGAATATCCACAATCAAAGTAGTATCTTTTGCCATATATTGTATTCATAGAATATAAGTCATACTTTGTTTTAAAAGTCATTAAGTCATATTGTTTATTAAGTGGGTGCAACATACGGCATACACTATCAAATATTGTGTTTGGCAACAAGCAATTATCGTCGTCAAGTGTCGCGATAAAAGTAGGTTTTTCTATTTCGTCACGCATTATAAAAGCAAATTTTTCTTTGTCGCCTGTTAAAAGCAACTCGCAAAAATCAAGTATTGCACCTCTTTTTCTCTCAAAAGCTGTGTAATATTTGCCTTGTTTTACTCTTTTTCTAACAAAAACATTAACATCACTTAGACCAATTAATCTACTGCTTAAACGCTTATTTAAATCTTCGTCAATGCTCTCTCTTTCATATTTAGATTTTTTATAGTCAACAAGCAAAGCAAAAGATATGTTTTTTCCTTTGTTTGACATTTGCAATTCTTTAATTTTTGCAACTGCACTATCTGCTGCCCCCATATTTGCTATAAATGTAGGTAAAATTACCATTGTTTTTGCTGAGTCTGGCAGTTCTTTTAAATCTAGCTTAGGCGTAGGCTTTTTCTTTAATGCAATTGATAAAATGCTAATCAAAATATTATTAATTAGTGGTAGTAAGAAAAATGGCGATAAAATTAATGTGATAATCATAACCGCAATATTTGTATATGTTAAAAATCCAAATAATGCAGTTATTGCCAAAGTTAGTCCCCAAACCGCACATATAAAATACAATTCTTTTATTGTAGTGCCTTTTTTGTAGGTTAAAATGACATTGTTGTTTATATAATGCTTTAAAGTTTCCTTTTCTTCAAACAAGTATTTGCCAAAATGCTCACCTGTTGATTCTTGTAGTTCAAACAACTTTTTGACAACTGTTTGTTCTTCAATTTTATGTTTGTTACTTACTTCTTCAATGGTGTTTAAATAATCATTTTTGCTGATTATATCCATTGATTTATACATTTCGTCTTGTTCAAGCAAATAATTTGTGTGATTTATTGAAAGCAAATATACTCCGTCTAAATCTTTTTTAATAAAATTTAACGAAGCAATAATATTTGCTGTTATTTCGTAATCATTTGCTAATTTTTCTGTAAAAATATATTGAATATTATCAAGATTTCCGCTGTAGTCTTCTATATATTTTTTATCATTTTCCAACTTGCCAAATTTGCTTCTAAAATACAAATAATCGTCCGTATTTGCAAGTTCTTTAGCAAAATCGAATTTTTTTGCCACATTTTCGTAATATTTAAGATTTTCTGATTTTTTTGTCATTTCGGCAACTTTGCTAACCAAAGCATACAATAATGCTTGTGGCAAAGCAGAAATTTCGTCAGTTGATAATGGCGTATATTCATTAAATTTTTCAATAATTGCTTTAATATTTTGTTTATTTATATCACATTGAGTGTTGTTGATTATATATTCAGCAAGCAAAATAATCCTTACTTTGCCATAATTATGCGGAAGTATAGCAAAGTATTTAAAGTTTTGATTATTAAAACGAGACATTATATTATGATAATTTTCGTATATTAATTTTTCATATAAATATATTTCATCATCATTTTTTATTTTTTTTGCAATTAAATTGTACATCACCTTTATTTTTTTAGCTTTAGACATAATTTGTGGCGCTGCACCATAAGATTTTGGATTGCGTAATTTTTCTGCCAGTTTTGCTGTATTTAATTTTAAATCTTCGTCGCTCATTTTGGAAATAAGTTTGTGATTTAATCGCATTTTTAATGCAAAGTATCCGAATATAATCACAAGTATACTAAGTCCAACAATAATGTAAATCATAATTACCTCCGCTATAGCCAATTATTTACAAATTAAATTAATGTATACTTATATTTATAAAAGTTTAAAACTTAAACAAATTTTTTAAATTAATTTGATTCAATCCCTTTAAAATTCAAGTATCATAAATTATTAACTTATAGAAACGGCAAAAATTATGATTTTTTAATTATAAATAGTTATTTTGTTGTAAAATTATAAAAAATATGTTAAACTATATATGAGTTGACCAGATAATCGCATTTAATATGAGGAAAGTCCGAGCATCACAGAGCAGGACGCTGGCTAATTACCAGTGAAGGCGACTTCAAGGAAAGTGCAACAGAAATATACCGCATTATTTATAATGTAAGGGTGGAAAGGCGTAGGTAAAAGCTCACCACACCTAAGGTGACTTGGGTGGTTATGTAAACCCCGTCCGATGCAAGAGACAATGACATTTACGGTTGCTCGCCGGTCAGACAATCGCTTGAGATTATTGGCAACAATAATCCTAGACAGATGATTATCAAATACAGAACTCGGCTTATAGGTCAATCTCACCATTAAAAAAACGGCTAATAATTTAGCCGTTTTTTTTGTTTATATATTGTATAAATTTCTTAAAATTAAAGATTTAATAGTATAAACTATGTGTCGATAAATTTGAGTTTTCTCAAATTTATACAAAAGCTAAACTTTTTCTTGATAAATCAAGTCGACACAGTTTGAAAAATCGTAAGTTACTGCAAAATGTGGCTTCGCCCCGCTTTGCGATAACTTTCGATATTATAAATACTGATTAAATTTTTTACATCACTCACCTGCTAAATTTTGCAAATTACTATAAAAATAGCCTTAAAATAGAGTAATTTTCAATAAAAAATTATAAATTAAGTGATTTTTTATAATAATTTGCCTTTTTTTATAAAATCAACTACTTAGTGTGAAAGCTCAAAATTTCAAATTATATTTGATTATTTTTATTGTAAAATTCAACAAATGATTTAATTGTAAATTCTTTTACTTCACCAACATCATTGTTTATTACTTTAAAAAAGCAAGTTGGCATTTCACCTTTTTTTAAATTTTTTGCAATACACAAATCGCACCCTTTGTTATGATTACTTGGGTGCAATGGACAAGTCACATCATCACAAGTGCAAAAATGTTTTTTATCTTTTGTATTCATTACTCTCTCCTAAATTTTATTTATTAAATTATACTACAATATTTTTTGTAAATCAATCCCCTACTTATTTAAAATTGAAAACGTTATTATTTTGATACTATAAATTTTATTTGACTTTTAAATTAAATTATTGTACAATTACATAGTAAATTATAAATTTATACTTGGATTATTAGTTAAATGGATAAGTCGTTAAAAACGACGGCTGCGCCAACAAGCCAGTGCTTGTCATATCCATTTTAACTTGCAATATTTATTTTTTGTTTATACTTGGATTATTAGTTAAATGGATATAACAAGCCCCTCCTAAGGGCTAGTTACAGGTTCGATTCCTGTATAGTCCACCATTAGTAAATAATACGAACCATAATGAAAATTATTGGTTCGTATTATTTATTTTGTTTAATGAGAAAAATTTTGAGTTACATTTTTGTATGGTGTGAAACGAAGTTGTTTTGTATTTTTACTTATTATACAAATTTGTTTTTAATATTAATTAACTATCATAATCATAAGGTGTTTTGTTTAATTTTTCGCCAAGTAAATTTATAATATAGCCATTTTCTACTTTACAAAACCACTTTGGATTTTGCTTTGGCAAGTTTTTTAATATATATTCATCTGTACAATCACTTTCTTTTACAACTTGTAAATCTTTAATTTCAATTACACACACAATATCTGCTTTTATCTTATCCCAGTTGTCAGCAGTAACTGGTGTTTTGTCATAAAACAAAACATTAAAGCATCTACCTCGTATTTCTGCATCAAAAATTATTCCTGTCATTCCTTTAAAAACTTTTTGTTCTTCATATTCTTGTTTTGACACTAAAACTTTAACCTCGTCAAAATATTTCAATTTTCACGTCTCCCTAAAAGAGTATTATTTTTTAATTTTCCATTTGAAAATACTATCCAACCAGTCCTAGTTAAAAATGTTCTACCTAAATATTCGCCTTTACCATCAAATTCAATTACAATATTGATAGCAACACCAAATTTATTATGGCTTATGATATAGTATTCACCATCACAATATTTTTTAATTACTTTTTGTTTATAGCTAGTTAAAAATTCTTCATTAGATTTTAAACCTAACATATTTATCCATTGTGATTTGTTGTTAAAAGTCCAAGTTATTTTGCCTTCTGGAATAATTAATTGAATATCTGATGTCTTTGGTTTAAGGATATCAATTTCTTCACAATGACAATTATAGTGATACATCCCGATTTTGTTGCGTTTATTCTTAGTGTAATCTTCAATATCTAGTGTCATAATGTCTGGGCGTTTATCTTTAGCATAAGCAAACCAACATTGATTTGATGCTATACATTTTATACAATGTTTGTTAGTTATTGGACCATTAATTCCTTGCTCAAAATCAAAATCATCAATAACAACATTGTTTTTTTTATCAATTATTTTAATCCAAAAATTTGACATGCCTATTAACATACTACTCATCTCTTAAAACTTATATCAAATTAATATTAATACAAAAATAAATTTTTCAAGAGATTTATGACATTTTTTTGAATATTAATTGTTATGATAATATAATAGCAAAATTATTCAAATTGTTCAAGCAAATTAAAAATGTTTGATTAAAAATTCGATTTAGATTACAATTATTCCACCATTTTAATACGTACCTTTAATTAAGGTGCTATTTTTGTTTTTACTTCAGTTATAATAATCATTATTATAGAAAAATTAATTTTTTATCATAACAAACTATTTAAATAATTCAACTGAAATAAATACATTATTATTATTGAAAATAGCAATTGTTTGTGGTATAATATATTTGTTAAGAAACAACAATTAATTGGAGTATTTATAATGGATAAAACACAGATTTTTAAATTTATATCAAAACAAAAAACAGCATTTATCGCATCTATTAATGAGCAAGGCTATCCGGTTATAAGAGCCTTGCTTGCTCCGCGCAAAATTGATGGAAATGAAATCTATTTTTCTACAAATACTACATCAAATAAAGTAAAACAATTTTTATCGAATGAAAATGCTTGCGTATATTTTTATAAGCGTGGCAAAATCAAATATCAAGGTGTTACAATTACAGGAAAAATGCAAGTTTGCACTGACCAAGCGACAAAAGACGAGATTTGGCATTTTGGAGATAAGTTTATCTATAAACAAGGCGTAACCGACCCTGATTATTGTGTGTTAAAATTTAAGGGCGAAAAAGCGGAATATTATTGTGATTTAAAAATTGAGACATTAGAATTATAATTATAAAATACAAATTTTTTGTTTTAGGTATTTCTCTTCACTTACCTTTTGGCGTAAAAAATATAATTAATTAAGTATAAAAATTAAAATAAAATAATTAATAAAATTATCGGTAAAATTGGAGATAGTATGTACGAATTTATTAATTTAAATGAACATAGTGAGTATGTAAAATTGCTTGATATTATTGCAAAAAAGACAAAATATATTGAATATGTTATAATTGATAGTGATGATACAAAATTGTTAGATTGTTTTGAAGAAGATATTATGTTTAGAAAAAATACAAATAAATGGTGGGGAACAAAAATAAGTCAAAGTAGCACTCTTTATAAAATAAAAGCATCAAGCAAATTATTTACTTTTCTTAAGAAATTTGAAACCTTTTGTATTCAGATAACAAATAATTTTGGTGATTGCGTGCAATTTACCGATTTTGGCATTAATGATATAGCCTTTTTTGACGATAAAACCGAGCCAATACTATTTACAACTACTCACGAAGGTAATATATTATTAAGAGAAGATATTAAATTTTAAAATAACTGCGGTAAATAGCAAATTGTTTTAATAATAGCAATATAATAAGTTATATAATACTAAACTTAAGGTACGAATGCTTTTTTATTTCGTGCCTTTTGCGTTTTAAATGGGCTTGACAACACAATTAAATAATGGTACTATAAAATTAATATTAAAATTGTAATTGCTTTAAGGAGAAACTTATGAAAAAATATATAAAATACGCATTAGTATTTTTAGCTTTAGGGTTAGCTTTTGGTGTTTTTTATCGTGAATTTTCTAAAGCTTACGGAATTGTAAATACTTATGCTACTCTTGGTCTTGTACACGTTCATTTTCTTGTTTTAGGTGTTGTATTTACCTTGATAATAGGTTTAATCAAAGATAAATTGGACACTTGTCACGAAAAATTGTTTAAATGTGCTTTCCCACTTTATGCTGTTGGTGTACTTGGTGCGGGACTTATGATGGCAGTACGTGGTATACTTGATATTTTGCTTAGGTCAGAAAAAATACAATTTGCGGTATCAGCAGGTGCAAATGGTGCAATTGCAGGAATTTCAGGTATATTTCACGCAATTTTAGGTGTTGGTATTGTGCTTATTTTTGTATCTTGGCTTTTGAATAAATCTACTATAATTAATAATTGTAAAAATAACAAAGATTAACTTACAGCATTTTTGAATAAGGATTTTTTATGAATAAAATTTATGAAAATTTATGGGAAGATTCCCTTGAAAAATTAAAAATAGGTAATAAAAAATATTGTAATGGCACAAGTATTGGCAATGTATCGGAGAATATACGAAAGGAAACATTTGAAAATGGTCAATTCCCTTTTGCGGTTGTTATTTCCTGCTCTGATTCGCGCGTAATACCTGAGAGTATTTTTTCTGCAAGCATTGGCGATTTGTTTATTATTCGTGTTGTGGGAAATGTTGTGGATTCTACTGTTACCGCAAGTATGGAGTATGCTATAGGACATTTAAATGTGCCACTTGTGCTTGTTTTAGGTCACACTGCTTGCGGTGCAATTACCGCAGCAATAAATGGTAACGCTACTGGCAGAATAAAGGAAACAATTGACAAAATTAGTAGCGTAATAGGCGATGAAAAAGACGATTATAAAGCAAGTGTAATCAATGTTAATGCAAATGTTAAAGCCGTACAAAATGCAATAGCAAATGATTATCCGCAAGTAAAAGTCATAGGTGCTATATATCTTGCAGATTCAGGCATAGTTGAATTTATAGATTAGTTAAATTTAACTTATTTATAGCTAATTTATTTAGCTTATAACAATCAATTATTAATAAAAGGATACAATTGCAATAAAAAACCAACAAGAAATGCTCTTGTTGGTTTTTTTGTTTAAATTATACCTGTGCCTTTGCTTAAAGCTGAGTTGATTTTTTGAATTTCGCCTTGCAAATATATAATACGCTGTTTTATTGACTTACGGTTATTTAGATTAATAAGTATTTTTATTATAGCTGCAATAGTAAATGCAAAGCCAATAGCGAAAGTTGGACCAGTTTTAATTATTAATATAATCGCTAAAATAGTAATAAGAATACCTAGTATTGACCATAATATGGTGGAAGAAGTATTTTTCCTAAACTTATTGTTCTGCATATTAAGTTCTATTTCATACTCTTCTTTTTTGCATACGGGACAAATTCCACTATGCCCTGTATATGATGAGCAATCTGCACACATTGCTTTTCCGCATTTTTTGCAAACTGAAATTGCTTCTTTTGACGGGTGCATAAAACATTTCATAATTTTACCTCTTGTAAATAGGATTATATATAACCTTATTATAGCATACATAGGATTATCTGTCAACCAAAAGTATGATATATAATCCTAACTTTTTGTAATTGGTAAGGTACAATAAAATAAAAAGGGATAAAATGAAAAAGATTGCCGATGTTGTTGTAGACAGATTATTTAAATATATGAATGAGCAAAATTTAACGCAATATAAGCTTGCTCAATTAAGTGGCGTCCCTTTTCCTACAATCAAAAGCATAATGCAACGCAGGACAAAAGATATAACTTTAAAAACAATTATAATGCTATCTGATGGATTAGGTATTACGCCAAGCGAATTTTTAAATAATGACGATTTTTTGGCTATCAATATTGAATTAAACTAATTTTTAACAAGAATAATAAATCTAGTCGACATTTTTTTATAAAATGTCGAATTTTTATAAATAAAATATCAAATTTAAATAAATTATTCAAAAAAATTTATTTATGTGATATAATGAAATTGTAAATTTAATTAAATTATGGGGTTGATTATGGAATTTAAATACAACAGAATTTTAATTGTTGGTTGTGGCGGTGCTGGAAAAAGCACTCTTGCTCGTGAAATGGGCGATAAATTTAATATTCCTGCTATACACCTTGATAAATTGCATTGGCTACCTAACTGGATTGAAAGACCTGATTCAGAATTTTATACATTGCTTGAAAAAGAACTGGAAAAACCTAGATGGATTATTGACGGCAATTACACTAGGACATTTGAATGGCGTTTGCAATATGCAGATTTATGTATATTCCTTGACTACCCGATTGATTTGTGCTTAACAAGCATAGATTGTAGAGTGAAAATGTATAGTGGCAAAAGTAGACCAGATATGACGGAAGGCTGCATTGAGCGTGCTGACGATGAATTTGTTGAATGGATAAATAGTTACAGCAAAAATGTAAGACCTAAATTTTTAGAAATTTTAAACAAATATTCAGTCCCTTATTTGATTTTTACTTCAAGAAATCAAACTGCAGAATGGCTAAACCAATTTAATTAAAAAGTATAATTTACCACAATTATTGCTTTAAAATAATAATTATAGCTGCTTTAGACTTTTGTATATTTTGCAGAAAATTTACAAAAAAAAAAGAAACTATTGACAAACCGCTTTTTATATGATATAATCTTTACATAACATAAGAAGGAGTTAAAAAATGTATATTTGGAGTTTTTGTAAATCAATATTAAGACCTAAAAACATATTACCTGCTATTTATTTTTTGATAAATGCGGTTATTGTATTTTTTATTTTTGCGATATTACCTTTTCAAATAGTAGAAGATAGCACAATGAATTTTGTATATATGGGACTTATTGGTTTAGCTGTCAATTTGGTATTTATATTAATATCATTAACGCCGTTTGGTGAAGCTATTTGGCGTTTAAGAAATCGTATTAAAAAAGCACCTGAAGCAGCCTTAGAGAGTCAATGGATAATGGCAAATGAAGTTTTTGAAGAAGTTAAGGAAAAAGCTAATTCAATATCACGCAGTGTATCAAAAAAAGTTAAATTATATTATGATGATTCAGATGATTTAAATGCTTTTGCTTTAGGACACAGGACAGTAATTGTTACACGCGGTATGTTATCGCAAGCTAATCCAGATATTTTAAAAGGTGTTTTAGCACACGAACTTGGGCATATTGCTCACGGCGATAGTGATTTAAAACTTGGTATAAATGTATCTAATAGCATTTTAATTATCTTTTTGACTATTGTTAACATTATTAATAACTTTATTATCGGATTGTTTTTAAGTACTAATAGCTCAATAATTCATATACTAGCTATGATATTAAAGTTTGTATTTGGAATATTACTTATTGGTTTATTTAAAGTTTGGAACTGGATTGGTACACTTTGCATCAACTGGTCATCAAGAAAAGCCGAATTTGCTGCAGATAGCTATGCAAAAGAATTAGGATATGGCGAAGAATTGGAAATTTTCTTGCGTTGTATTGACGATAAAGTAAAAACTAATAAATTTAGCTTAATGTTCCAAACTCACCCTGACACAGGCGATAGATTGAGTAATCTTGCATAAGATATACATAAAAAATTAAATCCTTGCTGGTATGCAAGGATTTTTTTATTAGAAAATAATTTATTAAAAAATCCCCTATTTTAAGGGGATTTTATCATTTTTTTGATAATTCATTTATTATAAATTCTGCATAAATTTTTGCTACATTAATGTTAGTAACCTTTTCAAACATACCAAAAAAGGCATTTGAGTTTACTTCGCAAACAACAGGATTATTATCTTTGTCAATCAGCAAATCGATACCGCAGTAATCAAGTTTTAATACATTTACAACTTTTTCGCAAATTTCAATATATTCCTTATTTAAACTTTGTGCTGTACCCGTGCCACCAATTTCAATGTTTGAACGGAAATCTTGAGTATTTTGTCTGCACATAGCACCTATACAATTTCCGCCAATTACAATGACTCTTATATCCATACCTTGACTTTCTTTAATAAAAGCTTGGTATAAATGAGGTTTCAATTTGATTTCGTTTGCTATTTGCTCTAGTTCTTCTCTATTGCGTGCAAGATAAATACCTTTACCGCAAGAACCATAATTTTCTTTTATTATAAGCGGATATCCAAGTTCAGATTCAACCTTATCTATTATACTTTTTTTAACTTTTACATCTTTATAGTAGCAAAGTACTCCACCAATTGTTTTAGGCATATTTATATCGTGATTTGCAAGTGCTATATGTGTCAAAAGTTTATCGTCACAAATTTCAATTGCTTTTGCATTATTGAAAACTTTAATATTTAGTGCTTCTAGCATTTTAAGAACGTGTAAATCCTTATCTAAATAAATGCAAAAATCTATATTATTAATATTAACGCTATAATTGCCATTTTCAATAATTACTTGCATTTCGTCCGTATGCACAATGTCAATCTCTACACTTAAGCAATTAAACTCTTCCTTAAGCCTTAATGCTTGATTTAGTTCAGATTTTGTTGTTGCATACGCATTTACTACTATTATTCCCTTCATATTTACCTCGTTATTCAGTATAACATAAATAACTAGAATATGCAAGGATAAAGTAAAAAATCATATACTTTAATTATTTTACTATTCTATTTGTAATTAAAATGTCCATATCGCCTTCTATCAATGCGGAATCATAATTTAATATGCTAATTATACTGCTATAAATTTCGTGCATTTTTGGATTGTCATAGGCTTCTGATAAATCCTTTGCTGCGATTTCCAATTGTTCTTTTGAAATATTTACTTTTAGTTTTGATTTTACATTTACGCTATCAATATACTTTTTACCGCTAAATATACTTGTTTTAAATTTTGCAGTTGGGTTTTCAATATTTACAGCGTTTTTAAATATTCCACTTGCTGTTGTATCGGCAAAAGTATCAAATAAAATATGTTTTAGAGTATAATTTGATTTATTTATACAATTTTCGCAGTGGCGAGCTAAAAAGTTGTCTGAAATATGGCAAAACTCATTAAATTCACAGCTTACAGGTACTTCCTTACTCAAATTAAAAGTATCTTTATTTGTCGGTATATAAGTTGTAATTGGGTGACAATTTAATTCGCACAAAATTGCTTTGTAATCTTCATTATTTTTTAAATTGTCAAATTTAAATTCATATTTAACCGGTTTTGCAAGGTTTGCTTTAAACATATCTTTTACATTTAGAATTTGAATAGTACCAGCAGCAGTATTATCATCAAATTCAAAGTTTGCTTTTAAACCTACTTTTGACCAAGCTTGCTCTAAATGCTTAACTTTTAAATCACCTTCTAACTTTTTGTAATCAAGTACCATATCAATTATACCTTTGACATCTTCGTTGATTTTTATTGACATATTTTTACGGGTTTCTATATTAATCAAAAGCTTTCCGTCTTTAAATTTTTTCTCAATATCAAAAACTAAATTATCGATAGTCATCACTCCACCGATATTTAAATTTTTAAAACTTACTTGTTCGATGCTCTCGTTTTGAGTGGAATAGTCCCATACTTCTTTAGTTGAATTTGTAATTTCTTCAGTTGAAACATTTTTGTCACAACTTACAATACTTAACATTAACACAATGGATAAAAATACAATCAGTAGTTTTTTCATAACTTTACTCCTTATATGATTAGTTTAAAATAAAGTTGCAAATTTATACTGAAAGTTTGTATATTTGATTTATATAAAAAATAAATGTCACAAACCTGCGACATTTATTCATTAATTTTATTGATATTAATTTAAAATATAAGTTGAATTTACATTAATACTACCAATCTCTATACAAGACACATTAGGCGTTGTTTCAAAAATTATATTATTTAAAATGGTTTTAATCATACCTGTAGCATTACCAAGATTACTATCTTCGCTAAGGTATTCTACTGCTTTTGAAAGAGCATCTATCAACTCTTTTTTATTATATAAAAATTGAATTCTGTTTAAACTTACATTCATTTTTTTAATGAAATTGTTTTTAACTGTACAATTGCTTTTAGAACTGTTAACTTTTAATTTTGTTGTAAGTAAAGTATTGTAGCCTACTCCGAAAATTTTTTTTATCTTGGTGTTTATGGAAACATAATCTGGAGAATCCTTATCAGGGTCAACGCTTTCAGCATATTCAATTGCGGACTTTATTATTTTACTAATACCTGATGGATTAAATTTTGCGCCGTCTGTTGTTGGTTCAAAAATTGAAGAATAATGACTTGTAAACAAATCCATACAATTTTTTATTACTTCACTATAAGCACTATTAGTATCTATAATCTCACTACCCGTTTGCGTTTTGTTAAATTCAGGAGATTGATAACCAATACGCAATTTGATTGAATAATCTAGTTTTGTATTGTTTTCACTAAGCACTAAATCACCGCTTAATTCTTCAATACTGCTTAAAATTTCATTTAAATCATTAATATCTAACTCAATTTTTGTATCAGAAGGGATATTTGCAAGGATAATTGGAATCAATGGGCCTACGTTATCTGGAATAGCTTCTGCATCAAACTCGTCCAAGTTAAAATGTACAGATATTTTATTATCGCTAAAAGTTCTTTTAAATGTAAATTTAGCTTTATTTATAATTAAAATTTCTGCAAGATTAAAGTCTGATATTGTTATTACATCTGTAGCTTGTTTTTCAGTAGTGCTATTCCACACATTTTGAGTATTGTACACGGTATCTTGATTGATTTTACCAGAGCAACCTGTTAGTATACATATAAGCACGCAAACTGCTACTGCAATTAAAATGATATTTTTTTTCATATTCCCTCTGTTTAAATTTTTATACTTTCTATAATCATTTTAATATATTTTTCACAATTTGTCAATATGATAAACTTTAGACTATTATTTGCTACTTTTACTTATTAATATTTCACTGCCTTCGTCAATCAATTTCTTTAAAGTTACATTGTCTTGTTTTTTCAAACAATCTGCATATTTTTGTAGCTCAATAATCACTGTTTCAATATCTGTAATAAGATTGTCACGATTATTGTAAAACAAATCTACCCAAAGGTTGCTGTCCATTTTACCTACTCTTGTCAAATCTTCAAAGCTACCGCCTGTAAAACCATCACATTCAGATACGCAAGGGTTTTTGGCATAAGCGTTAGATAAAATATGGCATAACTGCGATGTGTAGCTTATGATTTTATCGTGCTTTAAAGCATCGGTATAAACTACATTGCCAAATCCTAATAAATGTATTATCTCGTATATAATTTGTGGTGGATTTGGTGTAGTAACTACAATATTTGCACCATTAAATAAGTTTTCTTTTGAGTTAAAATAACCGCCTACTTCTCGTCCTGCCATTGGGTGCAGACCGCAATAATTTAGATTGTACTTTTCTGCACACTCTTTAATAGCATTTTTTATACCGCAAACATCTGCAAGCAAAGTAGTACCGATTTTTGTATGGTTTTCTTGTATAAATTTTATACTACTAGTTGGAGATAGTGCTAAAAGCAATATATCCATTTGTGCAAAATCGGTTAATAATTTTGCATTGTTTTCAGCAGTAGCTGCGGAAATTACACATTCATCTTTGTCCAAAATAAAACATTCCACACCGCATTTGCTTAATCGCTTTAGCATTGAACCGCCGATTAAACCAACGCCTATAAAGCCAACTTTCATACTAATGTTTTTCCTTCAAATTTAATTCTTGCTTTTACATCTTCCATTATTGTGTCAAATGTATCTGGAGTTATTGATTGCGCGCCATCACATAAAGCACAGCTTGGGTTATTATGAACTTCTATCATTGCACCATCTGCACCTGCACCGATAGCTGCTCTTACAAGTGGCTCTACTAGCCAAGTTTTACCTGTTGCGTGACTTGGGTCAACTATAATAGGCAAATGAGAAAGTCTTTTTAAAATAGGTACAGCACTAATATCAAATGTGTTTCTTGTTGCAGTTTCATAAGTTCTTATACCACGCTCACATAAAATAACATTTTGGTTACCACCACTCATAATATACTCTGCACTCATTAGCCACTCTTCAATTGTGCTAGAAAGTCCCCTTTTTAGCAAAATAGGTTTGTTTGAGTGACCTAATTCATAAAGCATATCAAAGTTTTGCATATTTCTTGCACCTACTTGGATAACATCAACATCATCGAAATATTTAAGATTCATTATGTTTGTAAGCTCTGTAACAATAGGAAGTCCAGTTTCTTTTTTTGCAGCAAGCAAAAGTTTAATACCTTCCTGTTTTAAGCCTTGGAAAGCATAAGGCGAAGTTCTTGGCTTGTATGCACCGCCACGCAACATTGATGCACCAGCTGCTTTAACTCTTTTTGCAACTTCAATAATTTGCTCTTCAGATTCAACAGAACAAGGACCTGCTATCATATTGAAGTAGCCTTGACCGATTTTTCTTCCGCTAACTTCAACGATAGTGTCCTCTGGGTGAAATTTCCTATTAACGGCTTTGTACGGCTCGCTTACACGCTTTACATCGCTTACACACTCAAGATTGATAATAGTTTGTGTATCAACCCTTGATGTATCGCCGATTACACCTAAAATGTGCGATTCGCTACCAATACTTTCGTGTACGGTAAGACCACGATTAGTAATGTTTTCTACTAAAGATTTGATTTGCTCTTGTTTTGCTCCGTCCTTTAAAATGATAATCATAAAAACTCCTTAAAAAAAGCGACCTTAACAATAAGGTCGCTAAAATTATTTTAAATTAATAAATTTAAGTAAGGCTAAAGCGACCTTGATAAAATTTTATCAACGTTAAAGTAAAAATAATAAAAGTTTATAGTGATAAGATTTCTCATAAGTCGAACTCCTGCTCTTTCTTGTTAGTATTATATACCTATTTTTTTTCAATGTCAATACTTTTGAAAAAATTTTTTGATTTTTTTAATATGGTATATTTATACATTAAGTTGTAAACATATTAGCATATTTACATATACCAATTAATTGATATTCTTAGATAATATCGTTTTCATAAAGTGGGAATTTTTCACACAAAGCACCAATAATGTCTGATACTTTAGCAATTGCAGTATCTTTTTGTTCGATAATATCTGCAATGCAATTACCAATAATTTCCATTTCTTTTTCTTTCATACCACGAGTTGTTACAGCAGGTGTACCAATTCTTATACCTGAAGTAATAAATGGTGAGCGTGTATCAAAAGGAATAGCATTTTTATTAACAGTAATGTGTGCTTCGTCAAGTAAAAATTCAAGCTCTTTACCTGTAATATCGTTATTAGTTAGGTCTAACAACATTAAGTGGTTATCTGTACCACCGCTTACAAGATTAATACCACGCGATGTCAAAACTTCAGCTAATTTTTTAGCATTTTTAACTACTTGTCTTTGATACTCAACAAATTCGTCACTCATTGCTTCTTTTAAAGCTACAGCTTTTGCAGCAATAATATGCTCTAATGGACCGCCTTGAATACCTGGGAATACAGCTTTATTAATTGCTTTTTCAAATTCTGCTTTACACAAAATCAAACCACCTCTAGGGCCTCTTAATGTTTTGTGAGTAGTTGTTGTAACAACATCGGCATATTTTACAGGGTTTTCGTGACAGCCAGCTGCAACAAGACCTGCAATGTGAGCCATATCAACCATAAATATTGCACCTACTTTATCTGCAACTTCACGGAATTTAGCAAAATCAATTGCTCTTGGATAAGCACTTGCACCTGCAAGAATTAGCTTTGGTTTTGTCTCTAATGCGATTCTCTCTAATTCTTCATAATCAATCATACCTGTTTCTTTATCAACGCCATAAGGTATGATATTAAAGTATTTACCGCTGATATTAACAGGACTACCGTGAGATAGGTGTCCGCCGTGAGCTAAGTTCATACCCATAACTGTATCACCTGGCTCAAGCAAAGCAAAGAATACAGCTAAATTTGCTGATGCACCACTGTGTGGTTGTACATTTGCACTATCTGCACCAAATAGCTTTTTAGCACGCTCGATTGCAAGATTTTCTGCTTCGTCGACATACATACAGCCACCGTAATATCTTTTTCCTGGTAAACCTTCTGCATACTTATTAGTAAGGTGTGTACCAGCTGCTGCAAGAACAGTAGGGCTCACAATATTTTCGCTAGCAATAAGTTCGATATTACCGCGTTGTCTTTTAAGCTCTTTCATCATACTTTCGTATAATTCTGGGTCGTTTTTCTTAATAATTGATAAATCCATCATAATTTATACCTCTGTTTATTATTTTTTATTTTATGCTAAAAAGCAATTATTTTATTAATTGTTGTACAACATATCCACCAAGTTTAATACCTGCTAGCGGTGGCATATACGCTATACTGCCTATTGTATTACCTTCAATTTGCAAAGGGATTGCGTTGTTTGTAACTGTATCAAGCTTTTTTATACCATTGTCTTTTAGTAACTTACGCATTTTTTTTGCAAGCTTGTCATTTTGTGTTTTAAATATATCTACAATTTCAAAATCTGTCATTTCGATTTTGTTACCCGCACCCATTGCACTTATTATGTTAAGATTTTTATCCTTTGCTGTTGCTATAAGCAATAGTTTATCTTTAACGCTGTCAATTGCATCGATAACATAATCATAATGTCTGTCAAAAATCATATTTACGCTATCTTGGTTAAATCGTATATTTAAAGCACGAACATTTATATTAGGGTTAATATCAAGCATTCTTTCCTTAAAAACGTCAACTTTTGCTCTTCCGATTGTGGAGTGAGTGGCAATAATTTGTCTGTTTATATTTGTAATATCCACATTATCGCCGTCAACAATTGTAAAATTACCCACACCGCTTCTTGTTAAAACTTCCAAAGCATAACCGCCTACACCGCCTACACCAACAACAAGTATATTGCTGTTTTGTAGTTTTTGTAGGTTGCTATCACCTATTAAAAGTTTTGTTCTATCAAAAATTTCTGCCATATTAAACCTAATTTTATTTATAAGTTATTGCGCAATATTTAAAACAAATATTTTACAATTTTATAACTTAATGATTTTATTAATCTTTTGGATTGTTGATTTCAAGGAATAATTCCTTAAGTTGTAGGTCGTCTACAGGACTTGGTGCTTCAGACATTAAGCAAGACGCATTTTGCACTTTAGGGAATGCAATAACGTCTTTAATATTATCTGTACCAGTAACTAACATTACAAGTCTGTCAAGACCAAAAGCAAGTCCGCCGTGTGGTGGTGCACCATATTTGAAGGCATCTACAAAGAAACCAAAACGATTTTTTATGTCTTCTTCACTCATACCAAGCATAGCAAACATTTTTTCTTGCATTTTTACATTGTGAATACGGATAGAACCACCGCCTGCTTCTTGACCATTGATTACAAAGTCATAAGCATTGGCACGAGCTTTGCCTGGGTCTGTATCTAGCAAAGGAATATCTTCTGCTTTTACAGATGTAAATGGGTGGTGAACTGCTACATATCTGCCTTCTTCTTCGTCATACTCTAGCAATGGGAAGTCTGTAACCCACAAGAAATCATATTGTGATTTGTCATACAAATTGTAAGTATCCGCAATATGACATCTCAAACCGCCTAAAGTGTCCAAAACCAATTTTGTTTTGTCTGCAATAATAAGTATTAAGTCGCCTTGCTCTGCACTCATAACCTTATAAATTTCATTCATTTGCTCTTCAGTCATAAATTTTGCAAATGAAGATGTTGTGCCTTCTGCTTTAAGTGCTGCCCAAGCAAGACCTTTAACGCCATAACCTTTAACAAACTCACCTAAAGCGTCTATTTGCTTTCTTGTAAGCGTAGCAAGTCCTTTAGCATTAATACCACGAACGCTACCGCCTTCCTTTAATACATTTGCAAACACGCTAAATTCACTATCTTTAACAGCTTGAGACAAATCTTTGATTTTTAAATCAAATCTTGTATCTGGTTTATCGCTACCATAGTTTTCCATAGCAACAGCATAAGGAATTTTGCGGAATGAACCAACTTTTAAATCCATACCAAGGCATTGATTAAATATTTCGCAAATAAGACCTTCTGCAATTTCCATAACGTCTTCGTCTTTTTCAACATAGCTCATTTCCAAGTCTATTTGAGAAAACTCTGGTTGTCTGTTAGCTCTTAAGTCTTCGTCACGGAAGCATCTTGCAATTTGATAATATCTGTCAAAACCTGCAATCATCAATAACTGTTTGAATAATTGTGGAGATTGTGGAAGTGCATAAAATTCACCTGGGTGAATTCTTGAAGGCACTAAATAGTCTCTTGCACCTTCAGGAGTTGATTTGCCCAAAAATGGTGTTTCAATATCCAAAAATCCTTTAGAATCTAAATAGTCACGGGTGATTTTTGTAATTTTACTTCTCATCATCAAAATATTTTGAAGTGCAGGACGACGAAGGTCTAAGTATCTGTATTTTAATCTTGTTACATCACCTACTTTTGCATCGTCACTGATAACAAAAGGTGTAACTTCTGCTTCATTTAAAATTTTTAAATCGCTTGCGATAATTTCAATTTCACCTGTAGGAAGATTGCTGTTAATGTTGCTACCCCTTGAGCGAACTATACCTTTTACGCAAACAACATACTCATTACGCAATTTTGTAGCTTTTTCAAAAATTTCCTTTGCAGTACTGTCATCAAAAGAAACTTGTACAATACCACTTCTGTCGCGTACATCAATAAAAATCAAGTTGCCAAGATTACGATATTTTGCAACAAATCCCATACAAACAACTTCTTTGTCAATGTCGGCTTTTCTAAATTCTCCGCATAATTTACTGCGTTTGTAACCACCTATTAATTCAGCCATAATCAATTACCTTCCTTTAATACTTCTTTTACTAATTTTATCTTTTCGCTATTTCCTGTTTCCATATTTTTTAAAGTGAAACTTTCTTCTTTAAGTTCGTCTTCACCGATAATTGCTACATATTTTGCACCAATTTTATTTGCATATTTCATTTGAGCTTTGGTGCTACGATTCATTAAATCAAACTCAATTGAAAGCCCTTGACCTCTTAAATAATTTGCAAATCTAAAGGCTACTTTTCTTGCATCGTCTGATAGTGGTGCAATATAAACATCAATTGGTTTTTCATACCCCAAATTCAATTCTAAATTTGCAAGCATAATCATTAATCTTTCTATGCCCATACCAAATCCAACTGCAGGACAAGGACTGCCACCTACTTGCTCAACTAAGTTGTTGTATCTGCCGCCACCACAAACTGTACCTTGTGCGCCAATGTTGTTGCTGATAAACTCAAATACAGTTCTTGTATAGTAATCAAGACCGCGTACTATTTGTGGGTTTACAACATATTTAATGCCTAAATCGTCAAGTCCTTCACATACTGCTTTATGATGATTTTTGCAGTCTTCACACAAATAATCTAAAACCTTTGGTGCGTCTTTTAATAACATTTTGCAGTTATCGTCTTTACAATCAAGTATTCTTAGTGGATTTTTGTCAAATCTATCACGGCAAGTTGCACATAATTTATCAAAATTATTTTGTAAAAATGCTTTTAAAGCATTATTATATTGCTTTCTACATTCAGGACAACCTATGCTGTTAATATTAAGCTCAATATTTTTAACACCCAATTTGTCAAAAATGCTTTTAGCAATAAGCATAACTTCAATATCTGCAAGTGGACTATCGCTACCAAAATATTCAATACCAAATTGGTGATGCTCTCTTAGTCTGCCATTTTGTGGTCTTTCATAACGAAATACGGGGGTAATATAATACATTTTTGTAGGTTGTGGCAACGCATAGAGTGAGTTTTCAATATATGCACGCGCAACACCTGCAGTACCTTCTGGCTTAAGAGTAATACTTCTGTCACCTTTATCATTAAATGTATACATTTCCTTGTTTACAATATCTGTTGTGTCCCCAACACCGCGTAAAAACAATTCTGTATGTTCAAATGTTGGAGTTCTTATTTCTTTTACACAAAAGCTTTCTGCAACAGATTTTACAGTCTTTTCAATATAATGCCACTTGTAACTGTCGCTTGGCAAAACATCTTTTGTACCTTTTGGGATATTAATCATACTGACCTTCTTTATTTTAAATTATAAAATATATTTTTTTAGATTTAATGTTTTAATAGTACTCTCTAAATTTTTAAGTACATATTCACGATTGATTTCAATTTTAACAACTTCGTTTAAGCCGCCTGCTTCAAATGAAATTTCTTGCAACAATTTTTCCATAATTGTATGCAATCTTCTTGCACCAATATTTTCGTTATTTTCATTTTCTGCAGCTGCAATTTTTGCAATTTCTTCAATCGCATCGTCGTTAAAGTTTAGCTCAACATTATCTGTTTTTAGTAGCTCTTTATACTGAGTTAAAATTGAATTATCTGTTGATTTTAAAATTTCAATAAAATCTTTTTCGCTCAAATTGTCAAGTGTAACTTTAATTGGGAATCTACCTTGCAATTCAGGTATTAAATCGTCTACGCTTGCAATGTGGAATGCACCAGCCGCAATAAATAAAATATAATCTGTTTTAATTTGTCCGTATTTAGTGCTTACAGTGCTACCTTCTACTATAGGTAAAATATCTCTTTGTACGCCTTCTCTTGATACATCTTGACCATTATTTGCTTTAGCGGCAATTTTGTCAATTTCATCAACAAATATAATACCTTCGTTTTCTGCTCTTCTTATAGCTTCGGCATTAACGCTATCTTCATCAATTAACTTATCACTTTCAACTTCCATTAAAATTTTGTAAGCTTCTTCGATTGTTACAGATTTTTTCTTTGTTTTTTGTGGAATCATTCCGCCAAAAATATCTCCGATACTCATCTCTATACCAGAACCGGGTGCAAGTTGAATATTTTTTGGAGCTTGCGGTAATTCCATTTCGACAACAATGTCTTTATGTTTACCTTCTTTTAAGTCGATATAAAGCTTTGCTACAAGTTCCTTTTCGTCCATATCAGGAAACAAAGTTTTCTTAATAGGATAAAGTGCTTTAGCAAGCTTTTTGTATACTTTTTCACTTGCTTTAGCTTCAACTTCTTTAATTTTCTCTTCTTTTACTAGTCTTACGGAAACTTCTGCCAAATCTCTAATCATAGACTCAACATCTCGTCCAACATAACCTACTTCTGTAAATTTAGTAGCTTCAACTTTAACAAAAGGTGCTTTAACTATTTTTGCAAGTCTTCTTGCAATTTCTGTTTTACCTACACCAGTAGGCCCTTTCATTATAATGTTTTTTGGAGTGATTTCTTCACGCAAATGCTCTGGCAAAAGATTTCTTCTGTAACGATTTCTAAGTGCTACGGCAACAGCCTTTTTAGCATCTACTTGACCTATAATATATCTGTCAAGTTCTTTTACTATCTCTCTTGGTGTCAATTGCATATTATACTACCTCCACAGTTATATTGTCGTTTGTGAATACGCACAATTCGCTTGCTATAAGCAAAGCTTTTTTTGCTATTTCTTCTGCAGAAAGTTTTGTTTCCTTTATCATAGCACGAGCTGCTGCTAAAGCATAGTTACCACCGCTACCGATTGCACATACGCCACCATCAGGCTCTATAACATCGCCTTGACCGCTTACAATATATAAGTTTTCTTTATCAGCGACAATCATCATTGCTTCCAACTTTCTTGGCATTTTATCGCTTCTCCAAAGCTCTGCAAGTTCAACAGCAGATCTCATAAGATTACCACTATATTTGTTTAACATACTCTCAAATTTTTCAGATAATGAAAAAGCATCTGCAACTGACCCTGCAAAGCCAATTACAACTTTGCCGCCAAAAATTCTTTTTACCTTTTTTGCTGTAGATTTAAATATTACGCTTTCACTTAAAGTAACTTGTCCATCACCAGCCACTGCAATTTTGCCATCTCTTTGTACAGCACAAATTGTAGTACCCATTAAACTTCCCATTATTCTCTCCTTTATGTATTCTTGCTTTTTGCAAAATACAAATTTATTATTTGATATCAAATTGTTTGTTGTAATTTACTATATCATTTATCGCTCTATTAAAATAAGCAATTTTCCTTTGTTTTTTATCCCTAATTTTAATATCAAGCGGTGGCAAAATACCAAAATTAGCGTTCATTGGCTGAAAATCGATATTATCGGTAGAAATATGTCTTTGCAAACTACCTGTAATAGTCGTGCTTGGTGCAATATATTTATCAGTTTTTGTAATATCGGCGTGAAGATTTAAACTTGCGATAAGTCCGCTCATTATACTTTCAACATAGCCTTCTACACCTGTTATTTGTCCTGCAAAGTAAATATTTTCAAAACCTTTTAATTTAAAATAACAATCAAGATGCTTAGGTGAATTAATAAAAGTATTTCTATGAATAACGCCGTATCTTAAAAATTCAGCATTTTCTAACCCTGGCAACAATGAAAATATACGCTTTTGTTCAGGAAATGTTAGATTTGTTTGAAATCCTACTAAATTGTAAGCACTTCCTTGTACATTTTCTTTCCTAAGCTGACAAACGGCATAATATCTTTCGCCTGTTTTGGGATTGGTAATTCCCACAGGTTTCATCATACCATATCTTATAGTTTCTGCACCGCGTTTTGCCATAACTTCAATAGGCATACACGACTCAAAAATTTCACCTTTTTCAAAAGAATGTAAATTGGCAACTTGCCCATTAATTAAAGCCGAATAAAATCGCTCGTATTCTTCCCTTTTCATCCCGCAATTTAGGTAATCTGACTGTTCGCCTTTGTCGTACCTTGTTGCAAAAAACAATTTATCATAGTCCAAACTATCGCCGCTTATGATTGGTGCAACTGCATCATAAAAATGAAGATTATCACTATTTCCAATAAGTTTTGCAATAGCATCTGCCATTAAATCAGATGTAAGTGGACCTGTAGCTATTATTGTAGGAATATTCGTATCAATTTCTGTGTATTCTTGGTCAATTCTCTCAAAATTCGGAAAGCTATTAAGCTCTTCTTCCACAAAAGAGGAAAATTCTTTGCGATTTACAGCTAATGCACCACCAGATGGTACTCTGGCTTTTTCCGCACATCTTAAAAGCAGACAATCCAAGCTTTTAAGTTCCGCTTTTAGCGTACCGCTTGCAGTTGAATTTTCCATACTTTTTAAGCTGTTACTGCAAACTAATTCGCTTAAGTTTGTAGTTGTGTGGCAAGGTGTTTGTTTAACCTTTCGCATTTCATAAAGCTTAACATTATATCCCCTTTTTAAAAGTTGATAACAGGCTTCAGACCCCGCTAAACCACCGCCAATTACACGAATTTCCATAAAATTCCTTATAAATTAATCTTTCTTCTTTTTAATCGGTATAATATTTTTGCATTTTGGATAGTTAGGGCAAGCATAAAATTCGCCATATCTTCCGTTTTTAATTACCATTTTTGCACCGCAGTTTTCACAAATAACATCTTCACTTGAGTTATGATTTTCATTATTAGAATTATTTGTCTCCATCAACTCTTTTTCAGCATCTTGAATTTCGCTATCATAACTGCTTTGGTTATAAAAAATAGTGTTTTCAGGTGCATTTTCAATATTATCTTGAGTATCAGAATTTTTCATTCTTTTAACTTCGCTAACTTTTAAAATTTTGTTACATTCTGGATAACCGCTACAACCATAAAATTTACCATATTTGCTATTTTTTAGCAGCATTGGTTTGCCACAATCAGGACATAGTACTTCTTCTGCATTAGATTCTGAATTGTCTTTGTCATTTTCATTAAATGGCATAATTTTTTTGCAGTTAGGATAGTCAGAACAGCCTAAGAATTTGCCGTATTTGCCGTCCCTTATTACCATAGGCTTTCCGCAGTCTGGACATTTTATATCTGTCATTATAGGCTCGATTTTAACCCTTTGTCCGTCATTGGCTTTTTCAAGATTTTTCAAAAAACCAGGGTAAAAATCACTTATAATTTTATGCCAGTCTACTTCACCGTCAGCAACAATATCAAGCTTACTTTCCATTTCTGCCGTAAATTTAGTGTCCATTATATTAGGGAAATATTTGACTAATTGGTCGCATACAATAAAACCAAGCTCTGTTGGTTTCATATACTTGCCTTCTTTTTCAATATACTGCCTTTTATAAATTACACTTATAATAGTAGCGTAAGTTGATGGTCTACCAATGCCATTCTCTTCCATTGCTTTAACAATAGTACTATCTGTATATCTCAATGGCGGTTTTGTAAATTTTTGCTCTTTTGTAAGCTCTTTTAATATCAATTTATCGTCAACTTCAAAGTTTGGAAGATTGTTTGCGATATCTTCGTCATCTTCTTCTTTTGATGCTGTGTAAACTTTGGTGTAACCTGCAAAAATCAAAGTTTTACCTTTTAGCAAATATCCGTATTTAGTACCATTAAATTCACTTGTGATATTTACAGTTAAAGTATTATACTCTGCAGGAACCATTTGAGATGCTAAAAATCTGTCATAAATCAATTTATAAAGCTTCCATTGGTCGTTTTCAATCTTACCTTTTAAAAACTCTGGTGTGTAATCAAGATTGACTGGACGAATAGCTTCGTGTGCATCTTGAGCGTTACCTTTTGTAGTATAAACATTTGGTTTTTTAGGATAATATTCCGCTCCAAAATGAGTATTAATAAAGTTTCTAGCCATATTTTGTGCATCGTCACTAATTCTAACGCTGTCTGTTCTTATATAAGTAACTAATGCGTGCTGACCTTCGTCTTTAATATTAACACCTTCATAAAGTTGTTGAGCGATTTTCATAACACCGCTTGCAGAAAAATTAAGTTTGTTTACAGCATCTTGTTGCATAGTAGATGTTGTAAAAGGCGGATTAGGTTTTGATAAGCTTTTTGCTCTTTTAACATTACTTACATACCAATTGCCTGCTTTTGATTCTTCTTCAACTTTTAGTGCATCTTCCCCATTGGTAATTTTGCGTTTTTTACCATTTATATCATTAAATTGAGCCTTATAAAAAGCTGTACCATTTCCTGAAACATTGGCAAAAATATTCCAATACTCTTCTGGTTTAAAAGCAAGAATTTCACGTTCTTTTTCGCAAATCATTCTTAGTGCAACAGATTGAACTCTACCTGCAGATAAACCCTTTTGAATCTTTTTAGACAAAACAGGAGAAATCAAATAACCAACCAATCTGTCAAGTACTCTTCTTGCTTGTTGTGAGTTTACTAAATTTAAATCTATACTTCTTGGGTTTTCAATAGCTTTATTAACGGCTTTTTTAGTAATTTCGTTAAATACTATTCTAACATCTTCGCTTTCAATTCCTAAAATGTTTTTTAAATGCCAAGAAATTGCCTCTCCTTCACGGTCGGGGTCGGTTGCTAAATAAACTTTATCACAATTTTTGATTTCTTTTTTAAGCTGTTTTATTGTATTTTCTTTTTGTGGATACACTTCATACTCTGGTTCAAAGTTTCTATGCACATTAACGCCCAACTTATCTGCCGGTAAATCACGCACGTGACCGCCTGATGCCAATACTTTGTAACCTGAACCTAAATATTTACTTATGGTTTTTGATTTTGAAGGTGACTCAACAATAACTAAATCCATTCAATTCTCCTTTAATTTGGTTGTAATTCGTAGAAATTACCCGGAACTTTTCGTATAATTTTAGCAGCCATTAAACTTTGAAGAATAGTAAATAATGTGCCAATTTCGATATTAGTTTTAGAGATAATTTCTTCTATATGTAACTTGCCACCCGCAAGTTCGTTGACAATTGATTGTTCAATAAAATCCAGCTGAATCGCACTTTTTGCAACATCTCTTTGCTTGATATTATAGTTTGTCAAAATATCATTTACGCAAGTAGTCATCATAACATTATTACTTGCTTTTATAAGGTCATTAGTACCTTGACTTTGTTCTGAAAATATACTGCCCGGTACAGCATACAATTCCTTACCCATATCCAAAGCAAGATTGGCAGTAATTATAGAACCTGACTTTTGACCTGCCTCAGTTACAAGTACACCATCAGATAATCCGCTTATAATTCTGTTCCTTTGCGGGAAATTGTAAGAAAAAGGCTCTGTCCCTAGCGGATATTCAGATAATATTAAACCTTTACTTTCAATTTCTTTAAATAAATCCTTGTTTTCCTTTGGATAAATAACATCTAGTCCTGAACCTAATACTGCAATGGTATCACCTTCATTTAAAAGGCACTCTGTATGAGCTACGGTATCAACTCCACGTGCAAGACCGCTTATAATACAAAATCCGTTTAAAGATAATTCTCTTGCAAATTTTTCGGTAACATCTTTACCATATCTTGTAACTTTTCTTGCACCTACTATTGCAATAGCAAGTTTATCCAATAATTCGATATTACCTTTATAGTACAATACAATTGGTGGGTCGTCCAAATAATCTTCCAATTTTTTTGGATAATTATCGCTTATTAATGTTAAAGCACCAACACCTTTTATCATTAAATCATTAATCAATTTGTCGGTAAAGCTATCATCAAGCAATAATGCCATTTTGTTGTATGTAGCTATGTCAATAATTTCAAGAATTTCGTCTTTACAATTTTTAAATTCCTTGACAATTTCAGAAGGCTCTTGAAATAAATTGTATATTAAATATTTCTTTTTTGCACTGATATTAAAATTGTTAAGCCAAATCAATGCACGCTCGTCGTTGTTGTACATAAAACTCCTAATTTAATCTGTTATTCCCAATATTTTCTATCAAGTGACCTGTACTGTATTGCTTCTGCAATATGTCTTGTTTCAATATTTTGTGTGCCGTCCAAATCCGCAATAGTTCTTGCAACTTTCAAAATTCTGGCATTAGCTCTGCCTGACAATTTTAATTTATCAAAAGCTATTTCCATTAATTGTTCAGATTGCTTTGAAATTGAACAATACTCTTCAAGCATAGCATTTGTCATTTCTGAATTTGTAAAAATACCACTGCCTTTAAAACGCTCGCGTTGGATTTCCCTAGCTTTTTCAACTCTCTCTTTAATAGCTGCACTTGACTCTGCTTTTACTTTTGAGCGTAAATCGTCATAGCTTACACTATCTACTTCAACTTGCAAATCTATTCTGTCAAGTAGTGGTCCTGATAGTCTATTTACATATTTATGTATTTCGTGTGGTGAGCATTTGCAAGGAGTTGAAGAACCAAAATTGCCACAAGGACACGGATTCATACTTGCAACAAGCATAAAGTGACAAGGATATTCAAGTGTCATTTTTGCTCTTGATATAACCACAACACCATCTTCAAGTGGTTGTCTTAAAGTCTCTAAAGTTTTTCTTGAATACTCAGGCATTTCGTCTAAAAACAATACGCCGTTGTGAGCAAGACTTATTTCACCCGGTTTACAATTTGCACCGCCACCTGTTAGTGATGGTACTGTTGCTGTATGGTGTGGGGAACGGAATGGTCTTGTTTTAACAATACCTTGATTTTGGTCCAAAACACCCGCTATACTATGAATTTTAGTAACTTCAATTGCTTCTTCAAAAGTCATATTAGGCATAATAGTTGGTACGCATTTTGCAAGCATTGTTTTACCTGCACCTGGCGGTCCAATCATAAGTATATTATGTCCGCCTGATACACTTATCTCCAAAGCACGCTTTGCCATAAATTGACCTTTTACGTCCGCAAAATCTGTGTGAAATTTATTTATTGTTTCGTCAATACGGTATTCACTACACTCAACTTTAGGAATATTGTTTATACCTGATAAAAATTCCACTACTTCACTTAAAGATGACACAGCATAACACTCTGCTTTGCTAAGATAACTTGCTTCATTTTCATTTGCTTTTGGAATGATATATTTTGTATACCCACTCTCTAACCCGGCAATAAGAGTTGGAAGTAATCCGTTTATATGCCTTACACTGCCATCTAGTGATAATTCACCAAGTAAAATATAGTCTTTATATTTTAATGTTTTAATTTGCTCTGACGCTGCTAGAATACCTGTCGCAATTGCTAAATCAAAAACAGGTCCTTCCTTTTTTAAATCAGCGGGTGCTAAATTTATTGTAATTTTTTTGACGGGATAATTCAAACCGCTGTTTTTGATTGCAGAACGAATTCTTTCCCTACTTTCTTTAATTGCCGTATCTGGAAGTCCAACCATATCGTAAGAAGGTAGACCAGCATTAATATCGATTTCTATATCAATCTTAAAACCTTTAACACCATTTAAGGCAAAACTATTTGTTTTTGCTAACATTATTTTTTCCTTTCAAATATTCTTATAACTCTATTTTTGCTACGATTGAAATCTTCTTTAAATTCAACAAGTAAATTGTCTGGCATAGGTTTAATTTCCTTTTCTACTCCGTTTGCCATAATGTCAAACATAACCCATAACATATAAATTACTGTAAACAACATTATGATTGAACCGACAATATATAGCGGGTCAAGTTTATAGAAGAAATGAAGACCAGTTCCATCAAGGAAAGCAAAATTAATTGCACCGCTCTTTGTTAGTATTACAGATGTGTTAACAAAATTTAATACAGACAATATTCCAAATACTTTGAATACTCTTTTTTCCATTTTTAAGCCTGCATACAAAAGTAACAAAACTGTACCGATTAAAGTATATTCAACTCTTGAGCCAATACCAAATACAGACCATAAAATGAATGACATTGCAAGTAACAAGATATAATCAAGTCTGTTTCTTGTTTTAGTGAACAAATATACACCAAATCCAATAAATATAAGCATTATAATTGCAATCAATACAATCATTGCTACACTTGATGCGTTATTTCCTAAACCAAATATTGCAAAGAAATTGAATGAACTATTTGAAATCAAGTTGTTTTCTTTGATATTTTCTAACATTTTGCTAAATACTAATATTCCGCCGTTTGGTTTGCTGCCTGCTGTAAAATATTCAGTTGCAAATGGAATTGCCAAACAATAGAATACTATAAAGCTTGCAATTGAAGCTACAACAATCGGCATAATTGCTTTTTTATCTTTTATGCAGAAGAATATTTCATATCCTAAAATAACAGGTAATGCAATAAGCATAAAGTTGCTAAACATTAAACCAAACATATACATAATTGGTACATAAATATGCTTTTTCTCTATCATAAAGTTGATTGCAGCAACTAAGAATGCCATAGCAATGCTCATATTCATTCCCCAAACTACAGAGCTTGTAAACATAGCTGGAAGAAGTGCATAAGTTCCTGCTATTACAGCACTGTATTTGTCATTGTAGTTACTTGCTATCATTTTGTAAATCATATAGCAAACTGCCAAATCTGCGATTATATTAGGTATTCTAATAAGCATTGACATACCTAAACTTTTCTCAGTAAAATCTAGTGCATTTCCTATCACTCCAAAGAATGACAATATATATAACCAACCTGTTGGTAGGCTGTTAGGGTGAACGCTATATATTTTAGAAGGTCCGTCCTTTGCTATATCAAGTGCTATTCCCGCATATTCAGTTATTGTATCGCCCATACCAAAGACTGTTAATACCAAAATAAATCTTATTAAAAAGGCACTAAGCAATGTATATATGAATATCGCAATAGGAGATGTAAATGTTTGTTTTAAGTTTGTAGGTTCAAAAAACTCTTTAAATGATTTTTTAACCTTAACAGGTTTTGCATCTTTAGGGATATTATTGTTACTATTATTATCGTCGTCAAATAAAGGTGCATTGTCAAGATAATTGCGTTTTTGCAAAATACGAATCAAATAATAAGCCCCTACAACAAGGCAAGCTGCAAATAAGCATAAAAGTACTGTATAAACTACACCACCAGCTTCCTTATCTGTTACAGCACTACCTGGTGTTAATTTAACAACATTGTTACCAACAGGAACTTCTTTAACTGCAGAGATTGAAAGATTGTCAAATAGGATAGTACCTCTAGCACCACCTAAATCTTCCCTACCAATACCTGCAATAAAAGTATATTTTGCTGTTGAAGTAGGTTTAAAGTATATAGTTGTAGATTGCCAACCTTCTGTTTTTGTTTTATTGATTGGGTCAAAATTTTTGTCTTCCAAAAAACCAAAATAACCACTGATTGCGCCATCTTTTTCAGTGCTTATTGTACTATCAATTTTAAAGTAAACAGATAACTTGTAATTTTGACCTGAATATAGCTTAACTGAAGTTTTCATATATGCAGTATCATAATCACTTGTAGTGATAGAAATATATCTTTGACCTAATTGTTGTTGTTCATTACTACCACTGCCTGTAGTTACTTCTTTATAATTTTTGGAAGTATCTTTTGTACCATCTTTATTTATATATACAAACTCCCAATTTTCAAGTCTTTTTGTATCTTGATTTAATGTCTCAAAATTACCGTTAGCTAGCAGTTCCTTATTGACAGTATGACTACAGCCAGTAAGTGTAACTGCAAGTACTGCGATAACAGCCAAGCAAATCAAAAATGTTTTGCTAAACCTTTTCATTTTGCACCTCTTATTTTTATAATAATATTATAATAAAACATTTTAAACTAAATAGCAACCCTTTTTTATTTATTTTTACAAATTTATCCAAATAAAATTCATAAATTTTGAGATTTTACATATATTATACCCAACAAATAAAAAATAATAGCCGAATTTCGGCTATTATTATTTGATTTATTTTGTTTAATTACAAAATCATTACTTAATTAAATTGATTTTGCTTATTTAAATACTAAGTTATTTGAATTAATTGTTGCTTACTGGAAATGGAAGAATCAAACTTTGCTGACCTTGTCTTTCGTGACCTTTAAAGAATACTGCTACAGTATTAGGACCTACGTGTGAGCCGATAATGCAAGTTAAATCGCAATACTTTACTTCCAAACCTGTACGCTCAACAAGTACATTACCAATTTCCTTTGCATCATCTAAACAATCGCTATGTGCCATAATTATAAAATCATTTTCAGGAATAATGATATTTTTCATAACCATATCAATCATTGTTTTAAATGCTTTTTTCTGTCCACGAACTTTACCTACAACATTGATTTTTCCTGCATAATCAAGAGACAAAACAGGTTTGATACCCAAAATTGTACCAATTGTTGCTTCAATAGCATTAATTCTGCCACCTTTTTTCAAGTGTGTTAAATCTTGCACAATATAATAATGAGAATAACACAATTTATTCTCTTCACAATAACTGTACACTTCTTCAATTGTTTTGCCATCTTTTTGCAACTTGATGCAATCGCTTAATAACAATCCCAATGCACCTGAACCGCATAATGTATCAACTACCATTATTTTTTTGTCAGGGAATTTTTTTGATAATTCGTTTACAGTCGGAGTAAAGTTTTCAAAAGTAGAACTTACACCGGAAGAAAAACATAAATGTAAAATGTCATAACCTTCGTTTAACAAATCATTGAATTTAGTAATGGCATCAAATTGATTTGCTTGAGAAGTTTTGCAAGAAGAGCCTGCACGCATCTTATCATACAAATCTTTTGAAGTTATTTTTGTATTTTCCAAATCATATTCTTCACCATCAATAGTAATAGGCATAACTACTCTGACAATATTGTTTTCTTCAAAAAACTCAGGATAAATGTCACAAGTATAATCAGTTGTAATTACAAATTTTTTCATTTTTACTCCTTTGATAATTTCTTATCAAATAAATATTAACACATAAATTAAAATTAGTCAATGTAAAAAACAAATAAATTTTATTTTATCAAAAAATTCACTTTATTTTTGCCTTTTTAGCACTTAATACACATAATCTAAAATTTTTGTGTAATAATCCTGTTATTTAATCTGTTTATTGTGTAAAGTTTTTTATATGTTTTTACACTATTTTGCAACAAAATAATCTCCGCAAAAAATCACGGAGATTAAATTTGTTTCAGAATATTTGTTTTTTTAGTCTAAAATATCGTAAATTTAGCTAATTTAAATTATTTCTTTTCTACAAAAACTTTCTTTAATTTTGCAAATCTTGGAAGACCATCTTCAAGTGGAGCTTTGCAGTCACCTTGAATTAGTGGTAATGCGTATTTAACAAATTCATCAGATACATCAGTACCATTATTGATAATCCACTCTGCAGGAACAGTTTTTTCTGTATTTGCAGCAAGTTCCAATGGCATAGCTTTGTAATTGCATACATAGTTACCATCTTTATCATAGCTACGCTCAAAAATAACCATTTTGTCTGTCTCGCCGCTAACTGCAACTTTAACAGATTCACGACCAGCATTGAAAGCTTCTTCAACGTCAACTTTACTTGCAAGGTGTGCACCACATCTTTGCATCAAGCTAAATTCGATTGCTCTTGTTTTGCAACCAAACTTTTCTTTGCAGATATTAGCTAAAGCACTACCTACACCACCAAGTTGAGCGTGACCGAAAGAGTCTTTTGCAAGATTTTCAGCAAATAATTCTGCAACCAAAGTGCCTTCTGCATTTTTAATACCTTCACTTACGCAAACAAGGCATTTGTTAGCATTTTTCTTCATTACATTATCTACATCGCTAATGAATTTATCAATATCGAAAGCAACTTCAGGAAGATAAATTAAATCAGGACCTAAGCCTTTAAAGCTAGCAAGCTTAGATGCTGCAGTAAGCCAACCTGCATTTCTACCCATTACTTCGATAACTGTAATCATTGGAGTATCATAAACACTTGCATCAAGTTTAACTTCCATAGTAGTTGTAGCAACATATTTAGCAGCAGATGCGTAACCTGGGCAGTGGTCTGTACCAAACAAATCGTTATCAATAGTCTTTGGAACGCCAATAACTCTGCACTCCCAACCGCTGTTTGCCATAAACTTAGAAATTTTATTACAAGTATCCATACTGTCGTTACCGCCATTATAGAAGAAATATCTTACATTGTATTTTTTGAATACTTCAAGCAATCTCTTATAATCAGTATCGTCAATGCTAGCGTCTTTTAATTTATATCTTACAGAACCCATTGCTGAACTTGGAGTGTTCTTTAATAGCAATAATTCCTCTTTAGACTCTTTTGAAATATCATAGAATTCTTCGTGAAGAATACCTCTGATACCGTGTGCAGCACCATAAACTTCTGTGATGCAATCTTGCTCCAAAGCTTCAATAAATACACCTGCAGCACTGCTGTTGATTACTGATGATGGACCACCTGATTGTCCAAACATGCAAGCACCTTTTAACATAACCTTTTACCTCCGTAATTTTAAAATTATAAACTTAATATATTAATTTGCTCATATAAAGCATTATTAAATTCCCTTTTCATCTTAACTGCTTCTACAATATCAAAATCGACGATTTCGTTATTTTTAATACCTACAGCTCTTTGAGTTTTGCCTTCAATCAATAAATCTACTGCACGAATTGCAAATTTTGCAGCAAGTTGTCTATCCATCATTGTTGGTGAGCCACCGCGTTGAATATGTCCTAATGTTGTGCATCTAATAGAAAGATTAGGATTAATACCTTTTAGCATAATCTTAAGTTCTTCTGCGTGACAAACACCTTCAGCAAGTATGATAATGTCTGAAGTCTTACCTTTTTTAGCATTTTCGGTAAGTTTGTTTGAAATATTAATTATATCCAATTTAACTTCAGGAACAATTACATTTTCCGCACCACCGCACAAAGCTGTGTACATTGCGATATCACCGCATTTCCTGCCCATAACTTCCACAATGCTAATTCTATCGTGAGAAGTCATTGTATCTCGCAAATTGTTTATTGCACTCAAACAAGTATTAACTGCAGTATCAAATCCTAATGTATAATCGGTATATTGCAAATCATTATCAATAGTACCTGGAATACCTACAGTGTTTATACCAAAGTTTGTTGTAAGGTCTTTTGCGCCCATAAGGCTACCATTACCACCAATAACAACTAAGGCATCAATATTATGTTTTTTTAATGTTTCAACGGCCTTTTTTTGACCTTCTAAAGTCTCAAATTCAGGGCATCTAGCTGTTCTTAAAATAGTACCACCACGTTGAATAATATCTGAAACAGACCTTGAATTTAACTCTTGTACTTTGTTTTCAATAAGTCCAGTATAACCTTTTTCTACACCAAAAACTTTAAGACCTTTTGCCAAAGCGTATCTTGTTGTTGCTCTTATGCAAGCATTCATACCTGGTGCATCGCCACCACTTGTTAAAATTGCAATATTTTTCATTTTTAGCCTCTTAAGTTAAAAAATTTTTATTAATTTTTGTTTAAATTAGCATTTAAATTATTTTGTGCTAACTTTTTCGCTTTCAACTATACCAAATTTAGTATATATTTTAGCATTGCCTTTTATTTTGATTAAAGAAGTTTTATCTGTAAACTGCATAACCAATACTTCGCCTTTATCTAAAGCTTCAGTATGATGCGGGCGTGTATCCTGACCACGAGTCATTCCTATAACCTGCACTCCACTATTTTCTGCCTTTACAACGATATATTCACTTTGCGTATTTTCACAAGATAAATCCATAAAAACTCCTTTAATTACAAATACATTTAAATACTAATATATTTTTTGTATTTTGTCAAGATATTTTTGATTTTTTTGCAATTAGCTATACTAAAATTGCATATAAATGTTATTTATGCTAAAATGTTTATCTCTAACCTATTTTTATAAAAACTACATTTTTAAGTTAAGCTCAATTGCAAACAAATTTTTATTAAACTAATTTATAATTCTCTTCGCCTACAATTGCTACCAATTCACTAAATAAAGCATTTGTATTTTGAACGCAAACGCCACTATTCAATGCTTTGCCACGGAACTTTAATATTGCAGGAATCATTCCGGGATATGCAGACAAAACTTCAATTACACTTTTTACTGTTGATTCTTCGTTATCGGCAATATTTATGTATAATTTGCTTGATTTTGTTTGTTTTTTTTCTGCTTTAATTGGTGTTTCGTCTGTAAGTAACCATTCTTTTACATCTTTAACAACAATTTGTGACCTACCTGCAACTTGTAATTCACCTTCAACTTTTATTATTTTATCTTTTACAAGCAAAGGTTTAAATTTATCATAAGATGATGGGAATAATACCAAATCAATTGTACCATACAAATCTTCAAGCCTTACCATAGCCATGGATTTGTTTGATTTTGTAATTCTTATTCTAACATCGGTTATCATACCGCCAAGAGAAACATACTTTTTGTCATATTCTTGTATCAAGCTAGTTAAATCGCTATCTTCAACATCATCTTCCATATCATCTGTTGCTTTTTCCGCATCAAGTATAGGTTTTATGTCGTTTAATGTAAAGCTTTCAACTGAATATTTTTCTCTGTATTCGTCAAGTGGGTGTCCAGATAAATATAAGTTTAACATATCTTTTTCACTTGATAAAATATCGTTTTTAGGATATTCAGGTATTTTAACCATATTAAAAGTGCTTTCTTCTTCGCCAAACAAATCGTCAAACATAGTAATTTGTCCGTTACTGCTCAAAGATTTATCGTGGTTACTTACATTGATAATTGCTTCATAATTTACAATATGAGTTGCCCTTGTTTCGTTAAAACAATCTAATGCGCCCGCTTTTATCAATGACTCTAACATTCTTTTATTTAATGCAGACTTGTCCGCACGCTTTATCAAATCTTCCATACTGGTAAATTTGCCATTTCTGTTTCTCTCTTCAACAATAGAAGAAATAGCAATTTCACCAACATTTTTAATACCCATCAAGCCATAACGCAAACCGCCATTTTCGCATTTAAAGTAAACATTAGAAATATTTATATCTGGTGGATAAATCGTTACACCACTGCTTCTAAGATATTCCACATATTTTGCAATTTCGTCTTGGTTTGTAATACGATTATTAATAACTGCCGCAATAAATTGTACTGGATAATATCTTTTTAAATATGCTGTTTCATACGCACAAACGGCATAAGCTGCTGCGTGTGACTTATTAAAAGCATAAGATGCAAAACTCATCATATTATCAAATATTTTGTTTGCAGTTTCTAAATCAACGCCTCTTTTTAAACAACCATCAACTGCTTTTTGAGCTGGTGCTACTAAATCACCTTTATCATTGTAAACAGCTTCTTTTGCAGGAGCTCCTTCAATAAAATACTGACGCTCTTTTGCAAGCACATCTGCTTTTTTCTTTGCCATTGCACGGCGTACTAAATCCGCTCTGCCATAAGTATAACCTGCCAAAACTTGTACAACCTGCATAACTTGCTCTTGATATACAAGGCAACCATATGTCATATTAAGTATTGGCTCTAAAAGTGGGTGCATATATGTAATTTTTTCAGGGTTATTTTTACTATTGATATATGTCGGTATACTATCCATAGGTCCTGGACGATATAATGAAATACCCGCTATGATATCCTCGAGAGATTTTGGCAAAAGTTGTTTCATAAACTTTTTCATACCAGGAGATTCTAGCTGGAACACTGCATCTGTCTCACCAGAACCTAATAATTCATATACATTAGGGTCATCATAACCTAATTTTTCAAAATCTACTTCGTCGCCTGTTGTTTCTTTGATATACTGTTTTGCTTTTTTAATATCTGTTAATGTTCTAAGTCCCAAAAAGTCCATTTTAAGCATACCAACTTCTTCAACTTCTTCTTTTTGGAATTGTGTTGTTACATCGTCACCGCTCTTTTGAAGTGGTACAAAGTCTGAAATTACTTCTTTACATATAACTACGCCTGCAGCGTGTTTAGAACACTGTCTTGGCATACCTTCAAGCTGCATAGCAATATCAAGTACTTTGTGCATTTGCTCATTATTGTTATAGGCATCAAGCACTTCAGGGATTATGTCGTCTGTACTTTTTCCAAGTCCTAGCAAATTTTCAAGCTTAACTTTACCACCTGGAATCATTTTGGTTATTGCGTTTACTTCTGCAAGTGGCACATTATAAACTCTTGCAACGTCCTTTATTGCATTTTTTGTTGCCATTGTACCAAGTGCTAAAATTTGACAAACCTTTTCTGCTCCATATTTTTCAATAACATAATCAATAACTTCGCCACGACCATCAACGCAAAAGTCAATATCAAAATCGGGGTTTGATACACGCTCTGGGTTCAAAAATCTTTCAAACAGCAAGTTATATTTTAGCGGATTTACATTTGTAATACCAATTGCATAAGCAATAATACTACCAACACCGCTACCACGTCCTGCACCTACAGGAATATCGTGCCTTCTTGCGTAATCTATGAAATCCCAAACTATCAAATAATACTCTGCAAAGCCCATTTTGATAATTATATCAAGTTCGTATTCTGCTCTTTGTTTTATTTCTTCATCGATTTCGCCATATCTTTTAACTAAGCCTTCATACGCAAGCGTACGCAAAAATTCTGAAGGAGTTTGTCCGTTTTCAGGCGTATAAGGTGGCATTAAATCTTTCTTTTCTATTCTAACGTGACATTTTTTTGCAATTTCAAACGGAGTTTCCAAAGCTTCAGGACACCAACTGAATAATTCAAACATTTCTTCATAAGTTTTCAAGTAAAACTCGTCAGAATAAAATTTCATTCTTTTTGGGTCATCTATAGTCTTTCTAGTTTGCACGCAAAGTAGCACATCGTGAGCTTCAGCATCTTTCTTTTCCAAATAGTGTGCATCGTTTGTCGCAACTACTTTTACGCCAATTTCTCTTGCAATTCTAACAAGCAACGGATTACATTGTTTTTCTTCTTGTATTCCGTGGTCTTGAATTTCGATATAAAAGTCATCTTTGCCAAATATATCACGCATAGTTATGGCATATTCTTTTGCTTTTTCGTATTCACCTGCAATCAAATATTGCGGAATCCTACCACCAATGCAGGCACTGGTAGCAATCAAACCTTTACTATGCTCTTTTAAAAATTTCAAATCTATTCTAGGTTTATAATAAAATCCTTCAGTATACGCAATAGAATCAAGCTTTACCAAATTTTTATAACCTTCATTATCTTTTGCAAGCAATAAAATATGGTACATTTCCTTACTTGTTTTATCGTGCATATCGTCACATATATATAATTCACAACCTATAATAGGCTCAATTCCTGCAGCTACACAAGCTTTTTGAAAAGTAAATACGCCAAACATTGAGCCGTGGTCAGTAATTGCACAGGCTGGCATATTTTTTTCTACACAAGCATCTATTAAAGGGTGTTTTTTTCCGTTTGTAATTCTGCAAGCACCATCAAGCAAACTCATTTCTGTATGTACGTGCAAATGTATAAATGGTTTTGGCATTTGTTTCTCCTTAAATGTAATCGTTTTAGATAAATTATAATTATAATTAAATTATTAAATACTTATTTAAATTTTTATAATTTATTTTACTTTAATCAATATTATTGGTTTTTGTTTTCCAAAGTTTTTGCAATTTCAATAATTTTTCTAAATCTATGGTTAATACCGCTTTTGGATATATCACCGCCTACTTCTTCGGCAATTTGCTCAAGTGTATAATCGGGATTTTCTAATCTTATTAAAGCAATTTGACGCAATTTATCAGATAGACTATTTAATCCTATTTTTTCATCAATTAATTTAATAGCTAAATATTGCTTTTGTCCTGCTTCAACAGATTTGTCTATATTTGCAAGCTCAAAATTTTTAATTCTGTTTGTAGTATTTCTTACAAGTCTTTCAACCATAATGTCATTGATTTTTAACACTGCTTCGCTTCCACCAAAAAACGCCATAAAATCGCTAATCATTTCACTATCTCTAATATACAAAGCAAAACTATCTGTTTTTTCCACCTTTTTAAGCAATATATCATACTCAGCAAAGTAGTTCATAACTGAATATGCAGTATATTCATTATAAAAACGCATTTCTAACGAATATCCGCCTTCATATATTTTAGAGATTTCGTCTTTTAAGTTAGGTACAGTGATATTTGCACTGCTTACAGCAATGCCAAGTAAATATGCTTTTATCAATTTTTCGTCTGTATATTCGTTCAAATTGCCTTCAGAAAAACCTACTGCCATATCCCCGCAATAAACTATCATACCCGTATCTTGAGCGATAACTTTTGTGGCAGACGGCGGCAACTCTAAAATATTAATGCGTTTTTTGAAATAAGGGTCAATTTTTGATTTTATTGTAATTTCAAAATCATATAAATCTTTTAATTCACGAGTTAGTCTGAAAATTAATTCTTCAAATTCGCTCTCTACTTCTATATTGACAACTTTTTTTATAATATGAATACTACCATTTTGGCGAAAAACAGCAGAAATGAAAGCAAGTTTTTCTTCCCTGCTTTCAAGTATATTCTTTTTTAATATTTCCGATTTAAAATCTGTACTGAAACTCATTTTATCCTGCTTTTAAACTTAAATTCGCAATATTCGCTATTAATTATGCGTTTTGGGTCTACATCATATTTGTTTACTATTTCAAGTGCTTTATCAATATTACCCACACTTTCAGGCTTATGTGCATCACTATTTAATGTAAGCATAGCTTTTGATGCAAAAAGTGCTTCATAATCTACTTCTGTGCAATCACTATGTCTAGAAGATACTTCAATTGCAACGCCATAATCGCTTGCTGCTTTTGCAATTTCTTTTATATCAACTTTTAAATGATAATTTATATGAGAGATAATATCAATTGGTTTTGTTTTAATCAAGTTGATATAAGCTTTAGTATTTTTTGCAATTTGTTCATTTGTAGGTGCATACAAATATTTTGAATAACTATTGTAAAAAATATCTGTATAATCGGATAACTTGTCCGCCCAAACGGGTTTATGAAAACCACACAAAATTATATCAAAATTTTGCTCAAATCCGCTTGTTATGTCATATCCCCCGCCTATACCTGTTATATTGGATTCAACACCAAAAAGTAGCTGAAAATCGGGGTATTTTTCTGAAATTAGTTTAATTTCTTCTTTCTGCTTAAGCAATTTTTTTTCGCTTACACCAAATATAAAATGCTTACTTCCGTGGTCAGTAATCGCAAGTGTTTTTAAACCTTTTTCAATAGCTATTTTTACATTATCTTCTATACTGCCTTTGCCGTGGCTATAGGTAGTATGTGTATGATAATCTGCTATAATTTTGTATTTAGAATATAAATTCTCCAAAGTATTTTACCTCTCTTTCCAATTGTATATTATACTTGTCGTAAACATTATTTTGACAAATTTTAACTAAATCTGCGTAATCATTAGAAGTTGCATCTCCAATATTGATTATAAAATTTGCGTGTTTTTCGGAAACTTTACAACCACCGCAAGTTTTGCCTTTAAGTCCGCAGTTTTCAATATAATAACCTGCACCTATATTTTGATGCTTTTTAAATACTGAGCCAAGTGATAAATCATTAGGTTGACTTTCTCTTCGCTTATTTTTGTAATATTTCATATCATTTGATATTAATATTTGATTTTTTTCTTTTAGCTTAAATGTTGCTGATAACACTACAATTTTATTTTGTGCTATACCGCTTGTACGATAACCAAAGCCACATTCATTATTAGATAATGTAACTATTTTACCATCAACAAAAGCAGTTATGCTATACAAAACATCACTAATAAACTGCCCGTAAGCTCCTGCATTCATATTTACTGCACCGCCAACTGTACCAGGAATACCGCTCAATTGTTCCATACCAGTTAATCCGTTATCTTTTGCAATATTACATACTTTTGATAGCATTTCTCCTGCATTAGCAGTTATAGTATTTCCACAAACAGTTATTCCCTTAACATTTGTAGTCAAAATAACTTCACCTTCAATACCATTATCCGAAATCAAGCTATTTGTTGTACCACCAAAAATAATAGGGTCGGTAGTATTATTTAATGCAACAACAAAGTTATCAATATTTGTTGGCAATATTAGTGTATCAACTTTGCCGCCCGTTTTTATGTACGTAAACTCTTTTGCTAATTTATTATAGCATATTGTTGCTCCACTTGCAATAATTAAATCATACATTTTCATAATCCACCTCAATTTAATATATTTATAAATTTATATATATATGCTAAAATGTAAATTTAATTATTAAAATGTTTACACTGCTAAACTAATTTATGACAATATTCAAAATTAATTTTCTTACAAATTTTATTATATTATTTTTTTGTATAATTAAGCATTTATGAAAACAAAAAAATCTCACAATAAATGTGAGATTTTTTATTTATTTGCTATTAAACCATTCAAAAATCGGTATTATTTTATAAATTCGTTATAAATACTCTCAATTGCTTTTTCATAATCTTGAGTATTAACACCAACTATAATATTCATTTCAGAACTACCTTGGTCAATCATTCTTATATTGATATTTTGTTTTGCAAGTGCATTAAATATTCTGCAAGCAGTACCTGGTTTGAATGACATATCGTGACCAACTGTAGCAATCAATGAAAAACCTTTTAAAAGTTCAATATGGTCAGGATTGATAGTTTTTCTTAGTCTATCAATAATAACATCTTCTTTACCTGCAATTTCATTATCACTAACTACAATGCTCAAAGTATCAATACCACTAGGCATATGCTCAAAAGAAACGCCATAATATTCAAATACGCTAAGTACTCTTCTTGCAAAGCCTAATTCGCTATTCATCATTGATTTTTCAATAAATACTATACTGTAGCCTTTTTTACCTGCAATACCAGTAATGATATTGTTATTAGTGCTTTTACGATTTGCAACTATCATTGTACCAGGGTGTTCTGGCTCAAAAGTATTACGGATATTGATAGGAATATTGTTGTATCTTACAGGGAAAATAGATTCAGGGTGCAATACATTAGCTCCCATATATGCAAGCTCACGAAGCTCACGATAAGACAATTCTGCAATGTGTGCAGGATTTTTAACAATTCTTGGGTCACAAATCATAAAACCGTTTACATCTGTCCAGTTTTCATATACGCTAGCTTCTGCTGCTCTTGCAATGATAGCACCTGTAATATCAGAACCACCACGAGAGAAAGTTTTGATATTTCCGCTTGTATCTGCACCATAAAAACCAGGTATAACTGCTATTTTAACATCTTTTAGTCTTTGACGAGTTAGTTCATTTGTTGTTTCTGCATCAAAATCGCCGTTAGTATTAAACTTAATCAAGTCCTTAGGGTCAATAAATTCCGCATCTAATCTCTTTGCCATAATAATACCACCAAGATATTCACCACGAGATGCAGCAAAATCGCTTGAGCGATATTTAATAATTCCGTCATAAACTTCGTCAAGATATTTATCAATATCAATGTCAAGCTTTAAATCTTTAACAATTTCAACATATCTTTCACGAATTTGGTCAAAAGTTTCTTTACATTCGCCATTAAGTTCAACTTGATGATAGCAAGCATAAAGCATATCTGTTATTTTTCTGTCATTGCTATTTCTTTTGCCGGGTGCAGAAACTATAACAAATCGTCTTTCTTTATCACTCTCTATAATTTTTGCAATAGCATTAATGTTATCGCTATTAGCCATTGAAGTGCCACCAAATTTACAAACTTTAGTATTCATATATCTATCTCCAAAATTATAATCCAATAAATTTTTATTAATTTAAAGCTTTTTACTCATTAACATTATTTTTTAAAATTAAAAAAGTAAAATCAGATTTAATTGCTTTATTATGTGATTAATTTTAGCAATTAAATAGTTAGTTGTCAAGAAAATAAAAAGCATTTTGACAAAATCATTTAATTTTTTTTGCTTCAAAATAATATCTTTTGTCTTCAGCATTTCCCATTGAAAAAGATTTTCTTGGCAATGCCCCACGCCTTAAGCAATAATCAAACAAGCCGTCTTTACTAATTGTAGGCATAAAAATTCCTACTGCATTGTGCTTTTTTGCAAGCTCTAATAAAGCATCGTCTCCGTGAATATAGTCTTCTTCAATTGCTAAATTAGACTTTTTGTAGTTATCAATAAAATCTTGAATATCTTTAATAGCATCGCTAGGATTTGAAGACACAGAAATTAAATATTCCTTATTATCATAAATCACTTTTACTTTAGAGTCGCCTTTTGTAAGTGTTTTAGACATACTTTTTACAAAATTTATGTCTGCACCTACTAATAGTCTATGTATCGATTCAAATTCAAGTGATTTATCATAAATGTTTACAAGTTCAACAAGTGCATATCTTGCTCTATGTGTAAGCTGTTCTTCTTTACTTAAATTTTGTTTGATTAAATTCCAACATTCTTTTGCTGTAGCAAGAGAATGATTGCCGTCCCCTACTATAAAAGCTATATTTCCGTCAAAATTATATTTACTTTTAATAAGATTTTTATCTGTAAGTCCGTTTAATTTTTCAAGCAATTTCTCATTATTAGTAACTTTATAACCTGTTATATGACCGCCATTCATATTAAGCTCAAAATCATATAATATGTCCATTTTGTCTATGTCTTTATATAGATTTTCAATAATGTCTCCACTTTTATCGTCTAAAAGCATCATTATATGCGGTAATTCCAAACAAGCATTTTTTCTTATATTTATTCTTGCTGGAAGTCTTTCTGTAACAGTTTTTTCAGTTGCTTTAATATAAGCATTATTGCAATCTGTATATTCGTATTGCTCCAAATCAACTTCAATCATTAAACCTAATCTTACTTTTCCGTTATTTAGCGTCCTTTTTACAAAAACAAATGAATTTACATTTTCAAAAATATTATCATTTACATATTGACTCATTGTTTTATTAATATTTTCGATTTTTTCATCTTGATTTAAATTTAAATATGCTTCAGGTAAAATCAAATTTAACACAGATGGGCTGTCACCTACTATTTCAGTAAGTGCAGCCCAATATTTTGGTTGACTTGAGAATTGGTCACACGCAATGCAAGACCATTTACTATAATCAATTTTTTTATTCGGTATTAAAATATCAGGAATTTTAACGAGATTCATTTTTACCTCTTTTTAGCTTTTTGTTTAGAGTATTTAATACCAAATGCCTTTTCAATTTCGTCAGACAATTTTTCAGGAGTCATATAACGCTTAATTTCACCGTGTCTAACAGTACTGATAATACCTGTTTCTTCACTTACTACAATTGCAAGAACGTCACTTTCTTCAGTAATACCGATTGCTGCTCTGTGTCTTGTACCTAGTTCCTTAGAAATGTCTTCTCTTTGAGATAATGGCAAGAAACAACCTGCTGCCAAAATCACATTTTCTTTTACTATGATAGCACCATCGTGCAATGGAGCTTTTGTGTTAAAAATACATTGTAACAATCCGTCAGAAATTTTTGCATTAAGCATTGTACCAGTCTCAAGCAAATGTGATGGAACAACACTTGGAGTGATAACAATCAATGCACCTGTATCGTTTTTGCTCAAAGCTTGACAGCCTTTTACGATTTCGTCAATTGCTTGACGCAAATCATCTTCACTATTACCATAATCGTAATTGTCTTTGCTGTCGTGCCATCTTGCAAATCTGGTAATGCCTGATTTAATATCTTGTTGGTAAGTGATAACAATACACAAAATTAGTATTAGACCACCCCATTTTAATATTTGAGATGAAATAAATAGTAGATTTTTAGAAGTTAAAGCACAAGCTACGCTAACACCTATATATGCACAAATATATAGTGCTACAAATAACGCCATTTTCAAATTATTACGGCGTTTAAAAAACCAAAGAATTGCTGCTGCTGCAAGTAAAATAACAACTAAATCTATTATTGCAAAATAATCTAAGTTGTTAAGATAATTCTTTAATACCTCCATAAATCTATCTCCTAAACATTACCTAATAAATTCTATATTTATTATAAAATATTTTAATAAAAAAATAAAGCAAATAACACTACTTTTTAAAAAAATTTTTAAAATCATATAATTTAGCCAAAATTATGCTGAAATTTGTCATAATTTAGCAAATTAAATTGAAAATACAATAAAAAAGTGAACAGACTTGTTCACTTTTTACGCTTATTTCCTTTCATTCAAATAACTTTCCATTTCTGAAAACCAAGATTCCAAATCTTTAAATTCCTTATAAACTACAGAAAATCTAACATAAGCTACATCGTCGATTTTCTTAAGTCCTGCCATAACCATATTTCCTATTTCGTGGCTTGTTACTTCTTGTTGAAGAGAGTTTGTCACTTTTTTTTCTATCTCGGCAACAAGCTTGTCAATCTCTGTAATAGGGACAGGTCTTTTTTCGCAAGCTTTTAAAATGCCTGTTTTAATTTTATTAATGTCAAATGGTTCTCTCACGCCTGTTTTTTTTACAATATAAATTGGCAAAGTTTCAATTGTCTCGTAAGTTGTAAATCTTTTGCCGCAAGAAACACATTCCCTTCTGCGTCTAATGCTTACACCATCATCATTCAATCTACTATCAATTACTTTATCTTCAAGGCAACCGCAATTTGGACATTTCATAATCTTTCTCCATTTAAATTATTAAAAATATTATAGCAAAATAATTTGCTAATGTAAATATTTTTAGCAAATTTTAAATGAATTTTTCAAATTTATTGCGTTTATAAGCAAAATACATTCGATTTTTACAGCAAAATTTTGATTTTTAGTAGCTTTTTATCAATAAAATCCAATCTATAAAAAGTATATTACCTTATAGAAAACTTAATATTTGTTTTGCTTTTTCAGTCACTTTCTGTTGCTTTTGGACTTGTAAGCTGAGCAAGAATAGTATCTTCACCTATTTTAGTTATACATTTCCAAGGAATAAAAAGACTTTCGCCCGATGCAATCGCACGAATAGCCTTTCTTTCTCCGGGTACTACTAAGCCAACTACTTCGCCGGTACAAGTGATTACCATATCAATAATTCTGCCTAATTTTCTGCCGTCAATTGTATTGACTACTTCTTTTTCTCTTAATTCACAAAAAGTTATATCATTCATCATACTATATTAAATGATTCAAATTTGCAAAATATGATATTAAATTTAATTTTTCAAAAATTTCAAATTAATTTCTTTTTAATTATCAATAATAACGATTTTTGATTGATATTTATTACATCAATGCCTTCATTTTTTTAAGTGCAAGTTTTTCAAGTCTTGACACTTGTGCTTGTGATACACCTAATTTTTCCGCAATTTGCATTTGTGTTTTTTCCAAATAATATCTTGCTTTTAAAATTGCCCTTTCTTTTTCTGTAAGTGTCATAAAACTTTGCTTTAATAGCATTTTTTCATTCCACATATCTTCTGTTTCGCCTTTATCATATAGCTGCTCAATTAGTGATAATGAATCTTCTTCATCAGAAAACACATTTTCATAAATACTTACTGGCTCACTCACAGCATTTAATGCACACGCTACTTCCTGCTCGTAATATCCTGTAGCTTCAGCAATTTCAGATAATGTTGCATTTCTACCACATTTAGTTTCTATACTCTCTCTTGCTTGCAAAGCTTTGTAAGCAATATCTCTTGCACTTCTAGGAACTTTAATACTTGAGCTATCTTTTAAAAATCTTTTTATTTCGCCTATTATCATAGGAACAGCATAAGTTGAAAATTTGACATTGTATTTTAAATCAAAATTATTAATAGCTTTTAATAACCCTATTACACCTACTTGAAACAAATCGTCACTATTATGTTTACTGTCAAAGCGTTGTAACAATGATAGTACAAGCCTTAAATTTGCCATAATAAATTTGTTTTTTGCATCTTCGTCGTTATCGCGTTTTATTCTTATTAGTAACTCATCTGCTTCTTTGTTTGTGATTTTTGGCAACTTTGCAGTGTCCAATCCACATACTAAAACTTTATGCATAAAACCTCCTTTGTAAAGCAAACATTTTTGCCTTATTCTATTATGTCAAATTTTGGAATATTTATTCATAAAATGTAGAATATAATAAAATAAAAGTGAGTATTAATAAAAATACCCACCATTTTTGAAGCAATATTTTAAATTCAATACAATATATACTTAGAAATCTATTCTTTAAAATAAACTTAAACCATTTTTGCAATTTCTTTTTTTAGCTTAGATAATACTTTTTTCTCTAGTCTTGAGATATAAGATTGTGATATTCCCATAATATCGGCTATCTCTTTTTGAGTTTTCTTTTCTATACCCAAAATACCAAATCGCATTTTTATAATTTGTCTTTCTCGCTCGGGCAATTTATTTGCACATTTTGCAAGAGCTTCAGTTTCCACAGATTTTTCCGCATCATAAAATACTTCGTCTGGGTCTGTACCTAAAATATCTGATAGTAACAACATATTACCTTCCCAATCTACATTTAAAGGCTCGTCCAAAGAAATATTATTTTTTATTTTATTGTTTTTACGCAAGTACATTAAAATTTCATTTTCAATACATCTTGCGGAATATGTAGCAAGTTTTATTTTTTTGGTATTGTCGTAAGAATTAATCGCTTTTATCAAACCAATAGTTCCTACAGAAATCAAATCTTCAATGTCAAGATTTGTGTTTTCAAACCTTTTTGCTATGTATACTACCAATCTTAAGTTATGCTCGATAAGTTTATTACGGGCATCAATATCCCCTTCAAGCATTTTATCGATTATAATAGCTTCTTCGTCTGCTTCAAGTGGTGCAGGCAAAGCTTCGCCGCTACCAATGTAGTGAACTTGTCCGCTAGACTCAAAGCCAAATAGTTTTTTTATCAATAAAATAAATTTTTTAAACATACTCACCTCAATAAATATCGTTATGTAATAATATTTTATAGCTGTTACCTAACTTGTTAAATACGCAATAAACACTTTCGTAAATGCGGTTGTCAACCATAACTTTTTCAAGTTTAAACACTTCTGTATCTGTGCTACCGCATATAGTATCAATATTGATATGGCCTACTGCTTTATCTTCGCTTTTAAGCGATTCGTCCATTACTATCACCGGATAAATACCTTTATAATATAAAGTATTTCCGCTATCATAGTAAGCTTGTTCCCTAATTATCTTTTTGTCCTTGTTTATTACTACTTTTTTCACATTACCCTCCGAAATATGTTTTTTTTGAATTAACTGAATAATTTTGCGACTAAATGCAAGCGTTAATATAAATATACTGCACATTAAGCCAATATTAATATTTGATGGATTAGACATTGTTTCCCTAAAAGGTTGCCATAAATTCATAATTCCAATAATTATGCCACCTGCTGCAAATGAATAAGCTAAAAACACAACAAATACTAACATTAATTTTTTAAATGACAATATTTTTGCTGTAATAAGACACATAATAAACGCTACTAAAATTTTTATCATAATATCACCAGTAAACTCTATAAGCGGTGAAAAAAGTGCATAAACTGCACCGATAATCGAAGATAATATTAATTTCCATAAAGTTATCCGTCTTTTCAGCGTTAGCAAAGTTAAATAAAGCATCAACAAATCAATTGCAAAATTATTAAATAACACACATTCAATATAAATTATCATAAAGTAATTATAATTATTTTTAAAGAGATATTAATTGCGAATATGTCGAATATTTTGCCGTAAATGTCGCTACTAAAATCTATAGGAAGCAAATTTTAATTGACATTAAAATTATATGCACAAGCTGTATCTATTATTATAAAATAATAAAAATATATAAAATATTATTAAAAAAACGCAAAAAAATAATAGCAAGTTTTCTTGCTATTAAAAAAATTAAATTGAAATAAAATTGCATAAAAGAATAAATGGACAAGTAAAACTTGTCCATTTAAATTACTTATTGATAATTTCTTTAAGTTTAGCAGCCTTACCAGTTCTACCACGCAAGTAATAAAGTTTAGCTCTTCTAACTTTACCATTACGAACGATATCAATGTGGTCAATCTTTGGTGAATGGAATGGGAAAGTTCTTTCAACACCAACACCGAATGAAAGACGACGAACAGTGAAAGTTTCACGAATGCTGCCGTTTTTACGAGCGATAACTACACCTTCAAAAGCTTGAAGTCTTTCTTTGTTACCCTCTTTGATTTTGAACCATACTTTAACAGTTTGACCAATTTTAATATCAGGCAAATCTGTACGAAGATTCTCTTGTTCAATAACATCAATAATATTACTCATTTGACCTACCTCCTATTACGCAGTGTTCATATTGCTATAGCGGAACACCCGAAGTCTTAATCATTTTATCATATATAAGTTTACTTTGCAAGCATTTTACACATAAATTTTAATAAATTTTTATTTTTTTATTTCAATTTAGCCAAAAGGCGTCTTTAATATGCTCTATTTCGTCACCTGTAGTACCTATCACATCAAATCTGACTTGCATATTGTACAAATGATTTGAAGATATGTACATTTTTGCCGAGCGAATGATATGTTTAATTTTGTCTTTAGTAATTGCTTCAAGTGGATTTCCGTAAGAATAACTATATCTTGTTTTTACTTCCACAAACACTAAATTATCGCCATCTTGTGCAATAATATCAATTTCGCCGTCACCAATATGAACATTTCTTGCAATAATTTTGTAACCCTTACCTTTTAAATATTCGGCTGCAATTTGCTCACCTTTGTCACCTATCTTTTTAGTATTTAAGCCACGCATAATTATTCCTTAACAAAGTTTTTTATAAAACTGCGTCTATGTATTTCACAAGGACCAAATTGCTTAATCGCATCTATATGCACTTTAGTGCCATATCCCTTGTGTTTTTCAAAAGCATATTCAGGATATTTATTTGCAAGCTCCACCATTAAATTATCTCTGTAAACTTTTGCAATAATACTTGCAGCACCAATGTTATAACTCAAATAATCGCCTTTTATGATATTTACAATAGGTATATCGGTATTTAAAGTTAGTGCATCAACCAAAGCAACATCTGGCTTGATTGTTAAGCCTTCTAAAGCATTTTTCATACAAAGTTTTGTTGCTTCCAAAATATTAATTTCGTCAATAACAGCGGGTGAAATTTCCGCAATGTTATAGCAAATTGCATTTTCTTTAATCAAATCGCTTAATTTATTTCTCTTTTTCTCACTTACTTTTTTACTGTCGTCAATACCTTCAATCAATTTATCAAGTGGCATAATTACGGCTGCACAAACTACAGGTCCTGCAAGTGGACCTCTTCCTACTTCGTCTACACCTGCAATATATTTATAGCCTTTGTTTAAACACTCTAATTCATATTTCAATTTGTCTTGAACGCTCAATTTTTCCATATTTTATCCTTTGAATATTGATTTATATACTTATTTTAAAATTAGAAATCTTATAGATTTTCTACCTTTTCAAGCATAATTAAACCTAGTTTGCCTTTTCTGAAATCGTCTATAATGGTTTTTGCAAGTCTTTCAGTATCAAGCACGCCACCTTTTAATAAAAAACCGCGTTTTTTTGCTATATACTCAATTGCAGCATTATTTTCATTAGGCAATTCCGTAATTTTATATCTTTGCATAAAAGAATCATAATAATTATTTCTGCAAAAATCAATCATTTCTTCAGCTAGTTCTACTATATTTAATATATCTTCATTAATACTACCAACAAAAGCTAAGTGCTTTGCGTGCTCTTGATTTTCAAAAGACGGCCATAAAGTTCCTGGAGTGTCAAGCAACTCAACCCCTTTTGTAAGCACAACCCACTGCTTACCGCGTGTAACACCCGGTTTATCGCCTGTTATCGTGCGTTTTGAGCCACATAAGCTATTTATTAAGGTAGATTTACCACTATTTGGAATACCTACCACCATAGCTCTAATACTTCTATTAACCCCTTTATTTTGGTATTTTTCTATAAGGTTTTTATTTATAATTTTAAGTCCGTCTATAACTTTTGATGTGTTTCCGTTTGCACTATTACAAACTACTACTTGCATATTATTTTGTTTGAAATATTTTAGCCATTCTGTCAAATCTTCACGAGATACCAAATCCGCCTTATTTAGCACATATAAAATTGGTTTACCTTGAGCAAGCTCATTCAATTTAGGATTAAAAGATGCAGCAATACATCTACTATCTAATACATAAATCAAACAATCTACCAATTTTACATTTTCTTCCATCATTCTCAAGGCTTTTGTCATATGCCCTGGAAACCATTGAATAAACATTATTTATCCTCCAACAAATCGGGTCTTCTCTCTTTAGTGATTTTTAATTGCTCATTATAACGCCATTTATCAATTTCTTGATGATTTCCGCTAAGCAATATTTCAGGCACAGCCATTCCATTGTAAACTTGCGGTCTTGTGTATTGCGGATATTCCAAAAGTCCGTTTGAAAAGCTTTCTTCGTTTGTAGACTCTGAACTACCAAGAACTCCATCAATATACCTTGCCAAAGCATCAATAGTCACCATACAAGCAAGCTCACCACCAGTAAGCACATAATCACCGATTGATAGCTCCATATCAATTTCACTATCAATAACTCTTTGGTCAACGCCTTCATAATGCCCACACAAGAAAAGCAAATTTTCTTCTTTGCTCAATTCTTCAACAAGCGGTTGTGACAAAGTTTTACCTTTTGGCGATAAAAATATTCTTTTACAAACTCTATTTGGGTCAACAGCTTTTATTGCATCACAAATCGGCTGTGGAGTCATAACCATACCACTGCCACCACCAAACGGATAGTCGTCACATTTTTTATGTTTATCCAAACTATACTCTCTTATATCGGTAATGTTTAAAATAAATTTTTCTTTTTCAAGAGCTTTGCCAATAACACTCTCTTTCAAGCTATCAAACATATTTGGAAATAATGTCAATACTTCAATCTTCATAAACCGCTATTTGCTCCAAAATTTCGTTATTTAAATAAATTTTCTTGTTATCAATATCCACTTTTAACAACACTGTCTTTAAACAAGGAAACATAAAATCTCTATTATCATTTATTCCTTTTACAACATAAACATCGGCTGCACCATATTGTAAAATATTATCCAATATACCAATAGTTTTTTCACAAACTATAATTTCCGAACCGATAATATCTGCAATCAAATATCGTCCTTCTTCAAGTTTTGGCATTTTATCTCTTTTAAATGATACTTGCATACCGCGTAAAAGTTCCGCTTGATTTCTGTCATCAACCCCTTCAAGCTTAAAAAATACTCCATTAACAAGATTTTTAACACTTATAACTTTGTAGCTAACATTATCAATATAAATTTCTTTTAACTTACTTACAAGCTGTTTGTCACTTGCGGTTATGTCTACTTTTATCTCGCCTTTTATGCCTTGCGGTTTAATAACTTTACCTATTACAATTTTATCCATAACACTCAAAATCCTTTGAAAATCGATATTAAATTTACAAATTTAGTTGTAATTACCAATAGACCCCACTTTTTGGGTGGGGTCAAAGGTTTATTACTTTTCGTTAATTTCTACGCTATAGCGTTTGTTTTGCTTCATACCAGAAGACTTGATAATTGCTCTAATTGCCTTTGCAACTCTGCCTTGTTTACCGATAATTCTACCGATTTCACTTTTGTCAGAGTTAATATTGATAACTTGATTTTCTTCATCAATTTCAATATCTACTAAGCTAGGGTCATCAACAAGTCCATTAATTATTGTTCTTACTAATTCTTGCATAATTATTTAATAAGTCCTTCTTTTTTAAGCAAATCTTTAACAGTATCAGTACATTGAGCACCATTGCTTAACCATTTGCTAGCAATTTCAGTATCAATTTTTACAACTGCTGGCTCTTTAGTTGGGTCATAATAACCGATTGATTCGATATATTGACCATCTCTTGCTTTTCTGCTGTCCATTGCTACAATACGATAAAATGGCTTACCTTTTTTACCCATTCTTGTTAATCTTAATTTAACTGCCATAAGAATAATTCCTCCAAAATTTGTTCATTTTTTATTTTATTTATATAATTAAAATTAATTATCTATTATTTTGTTTAGCAATATGTTATTAAAACGGCATTCTCATTCTGCCTTTCATACCACCGCTTGTCATTCTACGCATCATTTCTTTTGTCTGCTCAAATTGTTTTAAAAGAGAGTTTACTTCCTGAATTGATGTTCCGCTACCATTTGCTATTCTTTTTCTTCTTGAGCCTTTAATAATCTGTGGATTCTCTCTCTCATTTGGTGTCATTGAACGAATAATTGCCTTTAATCTGTCGATTTGCTTGTCGTCAATATCCAAATCTTGACCTTTAAGCTTACCACTTAAACCAGGAATCATATTAAGCATATCTTTCATACTGCCCATTTGATTCATTCTCTCAAACTGCTCAAGATAGTCATTTAAATCAAAGGATTTATCTTTAATTTTCTTTTGTAATTTTTTTGCGTCTTCTTCGGTAATTGCGTTTTGTGCTTTTTCAATAAGTGTAAGCACATCGCCCATACCTAAAATTCTTGAAGCCATTCTGTCTGGGTGGAAAGCTTCAATATCTGTCATTTTTTCGCCGATACCACAGAATTTAACTGGTTTGCCAGTTACTGCTTTTATTGATAAAGCCGCACCGCCCCTAGTATCACCATCTAGCTTTGTAAGTACAACGCCTGTAATATCTAATTGTTTGTTAAAGGTATCTGCAACATTTACAGCATCTTGACCTGTCATACTATCGACAGTTAGCAATATTTCGTGCGGTTTATAAGTATTCTTTATAGACTGCAATTCTTCCATCAACTCTTCGTCAATATGAAGTCGTCCTGCAGTATCTATAATCACTACATCGTGACCATTTTTTGTAGCTAAGTCAAAAGCACCTTTTAAAATTTTTAAAGGAGCGATTTGTCCTTGTTCATAAACAGGCACTCCTACACTGCCACCAACCACTTGTAATTGCTTAATTGCTGCAGGTCGGTAAATATCACAAGCAACTAACAATGGTTTTTTGCCTTGCTTTTTAAGCATAAGTGCAAGTTTACCGCACATAGTAGTTTTACCTGCACCTTGCAAACCACACATCATAATTATTGTAGGTGGTTTATCACTTACGGCAAGCTTTGAGTGAGTTGCACCCATAAGCTCGATAAGTTCTTCATTAACGATTTTTATAACTTGTTGAGCGGGTGATAAACTGCGTAAAATATCTTCACCAATAGCTTTTTCACTTACTTTGTTAACAAACTGCTTAACAACGGTAAAGTTAACATCCGCTTCCAAAAGTGCAACTCTGACTTCTCTCATAGCACCTTTTACTTCAAGCTCTGTAAGTTTCCCCTTATTTTTCAGTTTTGAAAAAATATGTCCAAGTCTATCGCTCAAACTATTAAATGTCCCCATCATTATCCTCCAAGATTTCTTTAAGCAAATTAAGCGACTTTTTGCTATTATCTATATCATTATTGTCAATAGCATTTTCAAGTTGCAACATTACTTCTTGCATTTTAAGAAACTTTTTACTCAAACCAAGTTTTGTTTCATAATCTTCAAGTAAATTTTCTGCTCGCTTAATTGTATCCCTAACCGCTTGACGGCTAACACCAAATTGCTCTGCTATTTCAAAAAGTGAAATATCGCAATCATAATATAGCCTAATCATTTCGCATTGGTGTTTTGTAAGCAGACAACCATAAAAATCATTATATCTACTTATAAATAGTTTATTTGATTTTGACATTGTACTGCTCCTTCGCATAATGTGTAAAGGACTTTACCTTTACACCAATTATATAGCACAAAAAAATATTTGTCAAGCATTTAGCATTAAAATTTAATTTAATATTGCATATTTATATATTAATTGTGAAATTATATATATTTATTAAAATCGAAAAAATATAAATTTTGCAATCGCAATTTTTTAATTTATAGTTAAAATTACATTAAATCAATCGAAAATCGATATTAAATTATATTTTATTCCTTATAATTAATTTGATATTTTTTTGTTTTATATTTCTGTTTACTTCGGCTAGTGTTTACTGACATTTCCCTATCTGCATCAATAATTGTATCACTTATAAGATTTTGAACATCTGAATTTAACTTTTCTTTATTTATAGTAAGTGATAATTCATTTGCACCAAAATGCTTTTGAATTAGTTTAACAAGCCAATTTTCAAGTTTGTCGCTATATTTCCACAAACCTACAAACATTGCAATTACTGCAATACCAATCAATATCCAAAGCAAAATGCCCCACCAAGTATTAAGTGGTATTTTACCCATAATATCAAATGTCAAGGTTTGTCCAATTATTGTAAGTGGTCTTGTAACTATTTGCATTATAAAAAATGTAGTATAGGACATTGTAGTTACACCAGCAAATATACAAAGCAAATCGTCAGGGAATACAGGTAGCAAAAACATCATAAACAACATCATTTTATCTCTGCCCTTCAACATTTTTTGATATTTGTTGTATGATTTTGCACCTACCATCCAAATTAGCAATTTAACACCGAATACTCTCCCCAAAAAGAATGCAAACATAGAACCCAGCATCATTCCAACCAAGCTACAAACAAATACAAGCGGAAGATTTTGGAATGCAGCCATACCTGCTGCTGTAGTTATTGCAGAAGGTATAGGTATAAATGTAACTTGTAAGAACTGAATCAAAATGTAAATCAATGGTCCCCATATACCTGTCTTTTGCATTAAATCGGAAATATTTTCCGCATCTTTAAGTAGTTCCAATGTTCCTGACTTTAGTAGTCCTATATAAATAGCAAAGCCAATTGCCGCAAAAAACAAAACTATCAAAGTAAGTTTAAACATTGCTTCTTTTCTTTTGTAAATACAAGCAACGCAAATCATCGAAACTAAAAAAGCACCGATAATCAATAATATAGGAAGATAAACTTTCATTTCACCAAATAAAAATATTGACTCAATCATAGTAGCTAAGCCTAAAAAAACTGCTACTAACGAAAAAGTTAATTTTGATTTATCACTCATTTTGTCCTCCTAAAATTTTATCTACTTCTGCTCTTGCCATTTTGTCACATTCATTGTTATAAGCATTGTCACTATGTCCTTTAACTTTAATAAACTCCACTTGATGACTTTGCACAAGATTATCAAGTTGTTGCCATAGTTCGACGTTTTTAACTTGTTTGTTTTGTTTTTTCCAACCATTTGCTTTCCAATTATCTACCCATTTTTGCAAGTAAGCATTTACAACATAAGCGGAGTCGGAATATATTTTAACACTGCATTTTTCCTTAAGACAAAGCAAAGCATTAATTACAGCAAGCAATTCCATTCTATTATTAGTGGTATTTTGCTCACCACCGGATATCTTTTTTTCCACTCCATTATAAATAAGTATTGCCCCCCAGCCACCGGGACCTGGATTAAAGCTACAAGCTCCGTCTGTATAAATTTCTATTTCTTTCACTTACCTAGCTCCTGTGACCTATTTCTGCATTTAATCATTGCATTATCTATTATTTCATACAAATTATCTTGCTTAAAGCTATCTACTGCTTGAATAGTTGTGCCACCTTTTGAGCAAACTGCTTTTATCAAATCGCTAATAGGTTCGCTTGCCGTGTCAACCATACCAATACTACCTGCAAAAGTTTGTAATACGCAAGTTTTTGCATCTTCATAGCTAAGTCCCATTTTAACGCCGCTTTCTATCATACCTTCAATGAACATATATACATACGCAGGTCCGCTACCGCTTACTGCAGTAATAGCGTGAAATAAATCTTCTTCTAAATATATTGTTTTACCAATACTGTCAAATATACTCTTGACAAATTCTTTTTCATTGTTTGGTATATCGTCATTTTTACGAATAGCAGTCATACCTTTTTTTAATTTGCAAGGAGTGTTTGGCATAACTCTTGTAACATTTGCATCTTCAAAGTATTTTTTAATACCTGCATAAGTTATTCCTGCCATTATAGAAATAATATGTCGTGCTTTGCATTTAGCACCTAATTCTTCAGCAATTTCATTAAATATTTGCGGCTTTACTGCAAGCAAAATATACTCACATTCCGCAAGTACCTTTTCATTATTTTTATATGTTATAATTCCATTAATCCCCAACTCACAAAATGGGTCTGTTGCAATGATTTTACTAGGCTCAATTAATTTACTCTCAACAATTCCGTTTGCAATAGCTTTTGCCATATTGCCCGCACCGATAATGCCTAATTTGTAATTATATTCCATATTTTCTCCTTCATTTTCAATCAAATAAACACCATATAAGTGAAAATTTGATATTTAACTGCTCTATTTTTCAATTTAAAAAGCCAAAATATACAAAATTTAATAATTTAATCATAAAACTATTGACAACTTCAAAATTTTATCATATAATAGACTAGTCTTAGGGGAGTGGCTCAACGGTAGAGTAGTGGTCTCCAAAACCATTGGTTGCGTGTTCGAATCGCGTCTCCCCTGCCAATGTCGGTCAATGCGTTTTCGCTTGACCGGCACTTTTTTATCAAAAGTGTCATTGTCAAACTTTAAAACTACACTTTTTCCCTATTTTGTATATTACATAATAAATTAAGATATAAGCAATATTAATATAATTTCTATTTTATAATAACATATAAAATATTAAAAAACAATTATATTGATTAACATTCCCTTTAGTCACTAATCGTCATCATCGTCTTCTTCATCATCGTCTAAACTATTTAATATATCGTCAGTATCGTCATTAAGAATATTATCATTAATAAAGTTATATGTCATAAACTGACTAATACTATCTTTCATTTTATACCAATCATCCATTATTATTTCTCCTTATAGAATATTTATTTTCACTTTTCAATACTAATTTGAGAAAGTTTAAGCTATTGAAATTTAATACAATTCTGTAGAATTTAGATAGAAAAAATTTTATATTGTAGAAATATAATATATTTTGCAAAAAATAGCAAAAAGTTGTATAATAAATCCATAGATAACTTACATATTTTATGCTTAAATGCAAATGCAAGTCAAGCAACTTTAAAACGAATTGGAGAAAAATACATTATGGATATCAATAATCTAACTAAAATCATTCAACTTGCTAACACAAGAAAAATTAACCAACAACTCAAAAAACTTGGCTATATCGATTGTGAAAAGCATAAAAAATATAAGTATATTTCAATTTTAGACTTATTTAAAGGCGATTCACAAGAAACTGAAGAATTCTTTGACCACAAAGGAAAACAGACTTATGAAGGTGGAATTATTACCAATGTAAAAGGTTATGAACAGCTTGAATTTATCATAATTAATATCAATGATGATAAACATCAGTTCCCTATTAAAATGCTTGTTTGGGCAAAGTAGATAAAAAATCACAATGCTTAAATAAAGTAATAATATAAAACTGCATACATTTCATCGCTTAAAACAATAGAATAGAAACAGAACCATACGACAAATCTGCTTTATTTATTTTAAATCGATATTATTTTATTATTTTTCCAAAATCACTGTTAAAAATGTGCTTTCGCCTTGCATTGAAACTTGTGCGTGTGGTATGTTAGGGTCAAAATAAATGCAATCGCCTGCACGCAAATAGTATTCTTTATTTCCAATTAATACTCTTAACTTTCCGCTTATTACATAGTTAAACTCTTGGCCTGTGTGTTTAACAAGTTCAGGTGCTACACCTTCGCTAATTGTAACTAGCATTGGCTCCATTTCACGATTAAAAAATTTGTGTGCAAGGCTACTAAAGCTATAGCCGTCATATCTTTCAATTTCCAAACCTTGTCCTGCATAGCATACAGCAACTTCTTTCCTATCACTATTTTGTCCAGTAAGCAATACTGTTGGGTCAATTTCCAAAGCAGCCGCAATGTTATACATTGTACCAATAGGTATATCAACGCTACCTTCTTCGATATTTTTATAATCTTCGACAGTCATTTTAACTTTTGCAGAAAATTCTTCCAAAGTATAATCTGAAAATTCTCTTAAATCTTTTATTCTAGCTGCAATGTCCTTAATTTTCTTATCCATAACGACTCCTTAACACAAATTTTAATAAAAAAGTTTGAATTTTAACTATTTACATTATTATAATATAAAAATAATATTTTTTCAAGTCTTTTAATTTAAAATAATAGCTTTTATTTAATAAAAAAATAACCTGCCATAAAAAACAGGTTATCAAAATTTATTACAAGAATAATTTTACCACTAATTTTTTCAAATTTGATTAAAAACAAATCAATATCTACTTATTTAATACTGACATTGCTAAAATCATAGCTTTTTCTTTGGTTATATCGTTATTGTAATAGTTTGGATAAATTACTTTACCATCGCTGTCATTTGCGGTAAAATCCAAAACGTTTGAGAATTTTTCGATAGTATATTGCTCTTCAGAAGGCATCATTGATTGACCGTGATAGCTTACCCACTTTCCGCCTTCAACAGGAACATAAAAATAACCAATTGTCATACTAAGCACAAAATCTTTAGTACTATTCAATTCAAAAGTTTGTTGAGCTATGCCCTTACCATAAGTTGGTGAACCGATAATTGTAGCTTCACCACAATAATATTTTATTGCACCCAATAAAGCTTCACTAGCACTTGCAGAGTTTTCATTTACCAAAACCGCAAGTTTGTAATCAGAATTTATGCTTCCATCACTATTTAATCCTAACCAGTTATTACCTTTTGCTGTATAAGTTGAAATTTCTTGAGTCTTTTTTGATTCAAGTTTTATTATTCCAAGTCCATTTGATTTTCCGTTGTTATCGTGAATAATATAACTTGCAATAACAGATAGAATTTCAGTTGAACCACCGCCGTTATCTCTTAAATCAAAAATAAGCTTTTTATTTCCGTTTTCTTTAAATAACTTAACACATTCTTTAAAATCATTTGCAGCTGTACCTGTAAATGATTTTAATTTGATATATCCTATTCCATTACCAATATTCAAATAACTTGCTTCTTTTGTGTTAAATACTGACTTTTTTAACCTAAATTTAGCAAGCTTGCCATTGGATTTTTTAACAACCAATTCAATACTATCTAAAACGCCAGCTTTTCCTAAAAACTGCTCGCTATTCAAAATATCTGTATTAAGACCTACAACAGATTTGCCATCAACAGAAATTAAAATATCCCCTCTTTCCAAATGAACTTGTTCTGTTGAACCTTCAATTGTTCCCAAAACTTCTTCTGCTGGTGTAGGATAACTACTGTTACTAGAATGACTTATTTCTGTAATAATATGATTATCGTAAGCATCACTTTTGATTGATATACCAAATTGCATTGATGGTGCTGCATTTGATAAATATAAGTTACTATATTTATCCATTGTATTAGCAAGTCCGATTGATGCCCATTTATTAAACTCGTCTTTTGAAATATCAATATAATAGTAATCTTTGATTAAAGAATATACTTCATTAGCAACCGCTAAATCTTCCTTCATATTATCATTCAAAGCACTATTTTTACCACCAATATAACAACCGATGCAAGCACCAAGTACAATTATAAGCGACAATACTGCAATTATAACTGCAACAATTACCTTTGTACTATTGCTTCTATTACCTGATGTAAAATTAGAGTTTTTATTACCATTTTGATTATATTTATCTTCATTGTGTGGATTTTGATTGTATTGAAAATTATACATCTTGCCCCCTTAAGTGGATATTATTCTTTCAGAGTTATAATCATATATATCACAATCTTCAATATTAAAACTAAATGTGATTTTATCAAAGGTTGAATATTTTTTATCGCCTATATATATTGTTGCAACTTTATTATCAATATCAAAATATGCAATTTTATCTTTATTAATATATCCAATTTCAGCAGTAATAACGCAGTTTTTACTATTATCAAAAGCAATTTTATCACTTTCTAAACAAAGTATACCTTCGTTAAAAACACTGCTTTTTAAAGTTATGTTATGTTTATATTCTACCCCATTTATACAGATACTATCATTATCTATATAGCAAGGTATAGCACAAACTTTCCTTTCGTAATAAAGCTTAACACCTGCTAGTGTATCAAAATATATCTCTCTATCGTAGATATTGCCATAACCAATTACAGTTCCATATCCTAACAACAAAATATTGTAATCACTAGGTTTTGGCACAAATTTCAAACTATTTACTGCAAGAATTAATGTTTTATTTTTAAACAATTTAGTAATAATTTCAAATAATTGTTTTTGTATATCCGCTGTCAATCCGTTAAATATATCATCAAGTAAATACAATTTTCTATCTAAAACTGCAAGTCTTGCCAAAGCAACAATTATTTTTTGAAAATTAGTAAGCTGTTTTACGCTGCAATTTAAAATATCATTAATATTTAGTAAATTTGCAATTCCCAATACTTTTTCAACTATTGTATTATTATCAAATTTTCTAATTTTTAACGGATATGCGATTATTTCATTTACTTTTTTGTGTTTTTGCAAATGCAAATCACTATCAAGATACCCAATATCTCTATCTTTTATCTTTAAATCATTTATCAAATTGTTATTTAAATAAATTTCGCCACTGCTAACACTCTCCAATCCTGCAATACAGCTTAAAAGTGTGGTTTTACCACCTTTTACTTCTGAAAAAACTAGTAATTTTCCACCATCAGCCAAGCTAAAATTAATATTATTTAAGGCGTTATAACCGCCGATATAACTTTTTGATAATTGTTTTATCATTAAATAATTATTAGAATTATTATCATTAACACAATTATTTTTTATATCTTTGTTTAAATTGTTCATTTTACAACAAGTGCTTTCTAAGTTCTTCGTTAGATGCAGGTGATAAATAAGAAAGTGGAATATCAAATACGCTTACTGCACCTTTCTTACCTTCCTTTGCAAGTTTTGCGATTGCTCTTGCATAGGCTGCTAAAACACTAGATGTAAATTCAGGATTGCTATCAAGTTTGATAGAAAGCTCAAGTATATGTTTATGCTCATCTGTTGTCTTACCAGACCTGATAACAAAACCGCCGTGTGGCATTTTGCTGTGATTTTTCTTCAATTCTTCTTCAGAAATAAAATGTACAATTGTATCGTAATCTGCAAAATAATTTGGCATATTTTTAATTTCATTTGCAATAGCTGCTTTATCTGCATTTTCTTCTGCAACAACAAAACACTCTCTCAAATGTTTATCACGAGCTGTTAAATCAGCAACTTCACCGCTTCTTACTATTTCCAAAGCTTGTTCTTTTGGTATTGTATATTGTTTGCCGTCTTTTACACCTTTAATTCTTCTTATTGCATCACTATGTCCTTGAGAAACACCTTTTCCCCAAAATGTATAATCATTACCTTCAGGAAGAATAGCACCAAACAACATTCTTGCAATAGAAAATAGTCCTGGGTCCCAACCAACAGAAATAATTCCTAATTTGCCACTTTCTTTTGCAGCTTTATCCATATTAGCAAAATATTCCGGAATTTTAGCGTGAGTGTCAAAAGAGTCAACAGTGTTAAATAATTTAACCATTTCTACGCCTTGAAATGGCAAATCTGTTGCAGAACCACCACATAAAATCAAAACATCAATTTTGTCTTTGTAATTTTCTATTTTATTAACATTAATGCAAGCTTTACCCATATCGGTAACAACATTGTCACGTCTTGTAAAAACTGCCACCAATTCCATATCTTGTGCTTTGCTGATTGCAAGCTCAACGCCCCTGCCAAGATTGCCGTATCCCAAAATACCTACTTTAATTTTTTCCATTTTTATACTCCTTATATCAATTACTCTCCGATTGCAAAGACTTAATCATTGCCCTGTGAGTATTTAAAATCATTGTATTTATATATCTTATATCGCTAAGTAATCTATCGTTTTTACTACCTTCTGCAGTTAAATTTTCCAAGGCACCAATCATTGAAGAAATTTGAACACGCACTTTTTGAACATATTTATCGTCAATTTTATTATTTACGCTTGATTCATAATCTATAAGCATATTTGAAATCTGACTGCTAAGCATAGCTATATCTTCTCGTGCAGATGTGTAGTCTATTTCTTGTTTTTCCAAACTAACTGCTGTTGCATAAAGTGACTTATACATTATATCTTGATATTTCAAAACATTTTTTGTTGCATTTCTAACTGAAGTTGGCAATAAATGATAATCTATATCTTCTATTTTAAAAACATATATATTAGTTACATATCCTGCCAAATTAAGATTGGTAGATACACTTTCCGCATCTTTTTCAGTGCTGTAAACTTCGGCAATTACTCTGTACAAATCATCGTGTACAACATAACCGCTACCACCGCTTGCTCTTATCTCTTCCGATGTTATTCTTGCAGAATCCACATCGCTAAAAGTTGCAATTTCCACTGCATAATAATATGCTGTTATATCATTTTTGAATATTTTGTTAACCACACTGTCAATTAAATATCCGCTTGATAAAACATCTGCAATTAAAAAGCAGGATACAAATGCAAATACAATAACAAACAATACTATTGCAAATTTTCTACTTTTTGAGCGTTTTGGTTTGTTTTTACCACGTTTTTTTGTAGAAGTGCATTTATCACACTCACTATTTTCCAAGCGTTCTTTTTCCGCTTGTAAAACAGCTTTTTTAATATGCTTATTTTCTTCAATGCCCGCAATTGCCACTTGTAAAGTAAGCGGTTCACACCTATCGCAGGAAGGACTTTTATGTCTTATTACTTCCGACCTTACAACTTGCAAGCTGCTATTTTCTGCTTGAGTATGATTTGAAATAGAATAATCACTCTCAATCCTTTTATTATTTCTCTCATCAATTACTATGTGATTACTCTCTTCAATTTCAGTATCGCTGTAATCAGCTGAAATACTATTCTCTTCAATTGCAATAACTTCAACTTCTACACTTTTTTTAGTTTTCTTTTTGCCTAAAAAATTACTTAAATAAAAATCTTCATAATTTGTTTCGGTTAAATCAAAATCTGCCATAATTCTCCTAAAAAACAAGTATAATTTGCTTTTATTAAAGATTATGAAAGTTATTTTTCCATTATACGCATTAACCGATTTTTAGGACAACCACTCTAAATTTTAGGACAAGCAATAGTGATTTGCAATAAAGATTAATTTAAATCAGAATATTTTTCTATCAACACGCCGGCTTCATTAAACATTTTAATGCTAAATTCGTCAGGGTAACCTTCGTCAAACACTACTCTTGTTATACCTGAATTGATAATCATTTTTGCACAAATAGAACAAGGTTGATGTGTGCAAAATAAAGTAGCACCTTGAACGCTTATACCAAGTTTTGCAGCTTGAATAATTGCATTTTGCTCTGCGTGAACAGCATAGCAAATTTCGTGTCTTGTGCCACTTGGAATATTCATTTGTTCTCTTAAACAATATCCCCTGTCAACACAACTTGAAATACCACTACCAGCTCCGTTATAGCCTGTTGTTAAAATTCTTTTGTCTTTTACAATGACAGCACCGACTTTTCTGTTAACTTTGTAGCAGCTTGACCAAGTAGCAACAAGTTTAGCCATATCCATCATTCTTTTATCCCATTTGTTCATATTAACCCCCAAAAGTTATTTATAATTATTTTACTTTTTCATTTTACACCAAAACGTCAAAAATATCAACAGTTTTATATTTTTTTATTATTAATTTTATTTACAACAAATATTTAAATTTATGATATCAAAATTTGTTACAGCATAATAAATCGCTAAATATTTTAACTATAAATAAATTAACAATTGTCAATACTATTTTAAATGTAAAAAAGTTACATAATTTTACACATATCGACCTTACATTTAATAACTTTTGTAATTTCTTTGAAAAATTGTCATTTTCTACTTAACAAATTACTATTGTTATGCTATAATAAACAATGTTAGCAGTCTATTGCTTTGATTGCTAATTTACATAGATATTTTTGGAGGTATATATATGACAATTAAACCATTATTTGACAAAATCGTTATTGAAAGTGTGGAATGTATGGATAAAACTCAAAGCGGTATAGTTTTACCGGGAACAGCACAAGAAAAGCCACAAATGGCAAAGGTAATCGCAGTTGGTCCTGGCGGAATTATTGACGGCAAAGAAATCGTTATGCAAATCAAAGTAGGCGATATTATTTTATACAATAAATACGCAGGTTCAGACTTTAAACTTGAAAATAAAGAAGTTACAATTTTAAGACAAGCAGATGTGCTTGCAATTGTTGAAAAATAAATTTTGGAGGAATAGGTAAATGGCTAAAAAATTCAAATATGGCGAAGATGCAAGAAAAGCTTTGGAAACAGGCGTAAATACACTTGCTAATGCTGTAAAAATTACTTTAGGTCCAAAAGGTAGAAATGTAGTTTTGGATAAAAAATATGGTGCTCCACTTATCACTAACGATGGTGTAAGCATTGCAAAAGAAATCGAGCTTGAAGATGCTTTTGAAAATATGGGGGCTCAACTTATCAAAGAAGTTAGCGTTAAAACTAACGATGTTGCAGGCGACGGAACTACTACTGCTTGCGTACTAGCACAAGCAATCATTCGTGAAGGTATGAAAAACGTTGCAGCAGGTGCAAACCCTGTTATACTTAATAAAGGCATTAAATTTGCTTGTGAGCAAGTTGTTAATTGCTTAAAAGATATTTCTAAGCCAATTGAAAGTAAAAATGCTATCGCTCAAGTTGCAAGTGTTTCTGCAGGCGATGAGTCAATCGGAACATTAATCAGTGATGCTATGGAAAAAGTAGGCAAAGACGGCGTTATAACTGTTGACGAGTCAAAAACAATGCAAACTAACCTTTCTGTTGTAGAAGGTATGCAATTTGACCGTGGTTACTCTTCACCATATATGGTTACAAATACAGATAAAATGGAAGCAATCATTGATGATGCAGTAATTTTGATTACAGACAAAAAAATAAGCACTATTCAAGAATTACTACCACTTTTAGAACAAGTTGTTAAAAACGGCTTAAAATTACTTATTATAGCAGAAGATATTGAAGGCGAAGCACTTTCAACTATCATTGTAAACAAACTAAAAGGCGTATTCAATTGCGTTGCAGTTAAAGCTCCTGGTTTTGGCGACAGAAGAAAAGCTATGCTTGAAGATATTGCAATTTTAACAGGTGGTACAGTTATTAGTAGTGAAATCGGTTTGGAACTAAAAGATGCAACAATCAATGATTTGGGTAGAGCTAAACAAATTAAAGTTGACAAAGATAACACTACTATTGTTGGCGGCTTTGGTGATAGTGAACAAATTAAAGCTAGAATGACAAGCATAAAAGCACAAATTGCAGAAACTACATCTGACTATGACAGAGAAAAGTTGCAAGAAAGACTTGCAAAACTTGCAGGCGGTGTTGCTGTTATTAATGTTGGTGCTGCAACAGAAATTGAAATGAAAGAAAAGAAATTGCGTATCGAAGATGCTTTGGCAGCTACTCGTGCAGCTGTTGAAGAAGGTATTATCCCAGGTGGTGGTATTGCTCTTCTTAGCACAATACCTAATGTTAAAAAAGCTATTTCAAAACTTACTGGCGATGAACTTACTGGTGCTATGAGTGTACTTAAAGCTTTGGAAGAACCAATCAAACAAATTGCAAAAAATGCTGGTATTGAAGGTAGCGTAATTATAAACAAAATTGTTAGTGCTAAAAAAGGCTCAACTTACGGATACAATGCTCTTACAAACAAATATTGCGATATGATTGAAGAAGGTATTATTGACCCAACAAAAGTTACAAGGTCTGCTCTTCAAAATGCTGTAAGTGTTGCTACCACTCTACTTACAACAGAAGTACTTGTAACAGATATTCCTGAGCCTGCTCCACCAATGGCAGGTGGCGGTATGGACGGAATGTATTAATAAATAAATTAATACTATAATATCGCATATTATTAAAATAATTTAATTTGTCATAAAATAAAATCTCGGGACTATTAAAAATAGTCCCGATTTTTGTTGTATTTTATTAATTTTTTTTAGTTTAGGCATCTTTATTGTCACTATCGTCTTGCTCGTTATTCACTATACTGCCATTATCATTACTAGAGTCCAAATCTGTGTTATTTTTAAAAATATCATTACTTGAATTATTCTCTTTTTCTTCTTCACTATTATACATAATGTCATCTGGTGTAGTTGTTTTTGAAGTCTTTTTAATGATTTTGTTAATTATATAAGTAAAGTTTTTAAATATCAAGTGCATTAACAAATCATATATCAAAAATAATGGTATACCTGCAAGACTAATTATCAAATAAGTCAATTTAATAGTTTTACCAAAAAGTACAAATGTTGGTATAATTGCATTAAATAAAAACCAAAATATTGCGATAATAATTTCAAAATATGCAATTTTAATTGCATAACCGATTGTGTATTTTAAGATTTTACTTTTTATTAATTTATAAAGTTTTTGTTCAACTGTCCACTGAATTATTGTATAAGCACCAAAAAATAATATGAATGGCAAAGCATTTATATTACCTATTAAAAAAGCTATAATACTTGTAGCAACATAGGATAATATCCCGCCTAACCAATATTTTTGAGTAAGTGGCATTTGAATGCACACTGCTGCCAATACAGCAAAAGATAAAGTCATAAATTCCACATAAATAGAACCGACTACACAAATAAGTGCCATTGCACAAGAAATACCTGACAAGGCAATTATATGACTTCTTTTCATTACTTCACCTTTTTAGCAACAGCTAATCAAATCTCCACCACAGCACTCACAACAAGTGTCACAGCAATACAAAGTGCAGCAAGTATTACAACAAGCATCTGCATTACGTTGAGAATTGCTCATTTGCGGTTCAGTATAACCGCCTCTGTTTTGCCCATTATATTGTGTACCTGTATTTTGATTAGGATTTTGATTTACAAATGGGTCGCTTTGTGCCATATCTTCGTTAAGTTTACGAAGAGCTTCGGCATATTTGTAATTTTTAGGCTCCATACTTACACAAATCTCAAGTTGAGTTTTGCTATCACTAAGCCATTTTTTCTTATAATAAACTATAGATTGATAATAGTGCCATTCAGCATCTCGTGTATCAATACTATCAAGTTTAGATTGAGCTTCAATCAATTTATCTTGCTTAATAAGGCTACCTACTTCTTCATATACTCTGCTTGAGTCTGCAACAGTAGCTTTATCGTGCAAACTATTTTGACATTCTGTATATGCCCACTCTAATTCTTCTAGCTTTCTGATTGCTTCCGCTCCAGCTTCACCTTCAAGAAATCTGTCAGCTTTATATTTATTTTGCAATGTTGTATAAGCATCTTGTAATTCTGCAAAAGTTGCATCTTCACTGACACCTAAAATCAAATACGGATTTTTTTGCAATTTCCTTTCCTCCCTAAAACATCTTGTGTTCTCATCAATATGCCATACCATAAAATATTGGTTATAGCACCTTCATTAAATTTGAGCTCAATATTTTTATACGCATTTTTAATTGCGTTATAACTTGACATTAACAAAAATTCAAGTTCTTTACCTTTATCTTCAAAAAACTTATCTTGATTTTGATAATTATACCCTACAAAAAATGGATTAAACTCTTTGTTTTTAAAGTCTTTTTCTACATCGTCGACTGCATCAATAATATATACCCACTTGCCTAAGTAGTAAAACATATTTTCTATATCACTACTGCATTTATCGCCAAGTACACTTTTTACCGACTGACTTAGCATATTTGCAAACGGGTCTGCAAGCATATCAATACTAAAAGTCCCCTGTTTTTCCATATCACGCAATCTTTCATATTCACTAGCAAAAAGATTGTCAAGTTCAGGAAAATTCTTTTTAGCTTTTTTGTATTTGCCACTAACAACTAAACTTCTTGCAAGGCTTTTTGCAATATCTGCCTTTTTGCTATCTAGTTTATCGTCAAGCAATTTATAATACATAAGCAACGTATTAATATCAACAACTTTATCTGTAAGCTCATCGCCTTTTACAACTGTCTTTTTTTTAGGCGATAAAATACAAGGTTCGTCGTGATATTTAGGAGAAACTTCCATAACAGCGTGACAAAACATATCAAAAAATACCATATCATAGTTGGTGCTAATTCTCATTAATTGTCCGCAATCTATACCAATTCGCTTACAAAGTCCACAATAATACGCTTTGTAATTATAGTAGTCTTTCATAAACATATTCATTTTGTCAGGTATTACATATCCGAACATTATAGTTGTACCAATCCAACTTTTTTATAAACTTTTCTTAGAGTTTTGCGAGCAATGCTAGATGCTTGTTCTTGTCCGCGTTTAGCAATAGCCATAAGTCCTTCTTTGTCCTTAATTAGTTCTTCATATCTTGACTTAATAGGAGCTAAAAGTGTAGCAACACTTGTACCAACCGCTTCTTTTAATGCAGCATAAGATAATCCTTGCAATTCTTTAACAGCATTATCAATTGAAATACCTTTGCTACAAGCATAAATAGTTATAAGGTTTGATATACCTGGTTTGTCTTCACCAAATCTAATCTCATTATCGCTATCTGTTACTGCTCTTTTAAATTTACGCATAATATCGTCTTCGCTATCAAGAATAGAAATTGTCGCATTAGGGTTTTCATCACTCTTGCTCATTTTTGCAAGTGGATTTTGCAAGCTCATAATTTTTGCACCGACATTTGAAATAAGTGGTTCAGGAACTGTAAAAGTAGGACTATAAGCATTGTTAAACCTAATTGCCAAATCTCTTGCAATTTCCAAATGTTGCTTTTGGTCAACGCCTACTGGCACAAGAGATGTGTTATATAGCAAAATATCAGATGCCATTAAAACTGGATAATCCATAAGTCCCATATTTACATTGTCAGGGTGTTTTAATGATTTTTCCTTAAATTGTGTCATACGACTTGCTTCACCTACATAAGTATAGCAATTTAAAATCCAAGTTAGTTCTGCGTGTTCGTGTACGTGTGACTGAAAATACATAATATTCTTTTCAGGGTCTAAGCCACAAGCTAAATATTGCGCAAAAAAAGATAAAGCACGATTCCTAAACTCTGCAGGAACTTGTCTTACTGTTAAAGAATGTAAATCTGCAATACTGAATATACATTGATACTCTTCATTATTTTGTAATTTTAGCCAATTGGAAAGTGCACCTATATAATTGCCTAAAGTAACTAAGCCTGTAGGTTGAATACCGCTGTAAATAATTTTTTTGTCCATAAAGCACCTCCAAATTAATATAATTTAGTAAATTATACCATATATTTTAATAAAAGTAAATAGATTTAAGACTTATTTTATTTATATAGACACAAATAGCTTTAATATTGTGTAATTAATTTAAGTTTTTTGCATAATTCGACATTGTAGTTTATATTAAATTAATTAAGCTTAAAAACTATCAAAAATCGGCACTAAAACAAAAAATTGTGTGAAATATCACACAATTTTTTTAGTTTAGTCCATCATTTCTTTATATTTGCTTTTCATTTTTTTTGCAAACTTTTTCATTGTTTTTTCTAATTTACTATCTGACATACACGCATAAGTTGCAATTGCCCCTGCTGCACAGCCAAGCAGAATTCCAACTTTCATAATTCACCTCCTAAAGATAGTTTGGTTAAAAAAGTTTAAATTATTAAAGCTGTAGCAAAATACTTTGCATTTACTAACTTTTACTAACTACTTGCACAGCTAACATTAACGTTCTTTAAAATTTTTTTTAAAAATAAATTGTATTAACAAAGGCGATAAATAATAAATTAATACCGATTTTCATTAGAGTTTAGTGTATAATGTGATAAAAAAACACCAAATAAATATTCGGTGTTTTTTAATTTCTTATTTACTTTTTTTCTCTCTGTAATCCTCTACAGCTTTTTTAATAGCTTCTTCTGCCAAAACAGAACAATGTATTTTTTGTGGTGGCAAACCTTGTAAAGTTTCAACAACATCTCTATTTTTAATATCCAAAGCTTCGTCAAGAGTTTTACCAATTACCATTTGTGTTGCAACTGAACTGCTCGCAATTGCCGCAGCACAGCCAAAAGTCCTAAACTTTGCATCAGTTATAACATCATTTTCTATTTTAAGACTTATTTCCATTATATCACCGCAAGAAGCATTTCCAACTTTGCCAACACCATCTGCATCTTCGATAAAACCAACATTTTTAGGTTCTGCAAATTCTTTCATTACTCTTTCGTTATACATATTTGTTTTCTCCTTTTTTCTTTAAAAATAGTGGTGATAATTCTCTTAAATCATTTACTATTTTTACTAAATTCTCTACGCAATAATCAATCTCTTCTTTTGTATTGTTTTTACCAAAACTGAATCTTAATGAGCCGTGAGCAAGCTCTATAGCTCTTCCAGTTGCAAGTAATACATAAGAAGGCTCTAAGCTACCTGAAGAACAAGCTGAACCGCTTGACACAGAAATTCCTGCCAAATCAAGTCTTAATAGCAATGACTCCCCTTCAATAAATTCAAAGCTAAAGTTTGCATTTGATGCAAGTCTTTTATCCGATTTAGTGCCATTGTAATACACATTGTCAATTTTGCTTTCAACTTGGCTAACAAAATAATCTCTAAGTTCAGATACATATTTGTTGTTTTTATCCATATCTCTAACTGCAATTTCAATAGCTTTTCCTAAACCTACAATACCAGGTGTATTCAAAGTACCGGCACGCATATTTCTTTCCTGCTCGCCACCTGTCATAAAACTGCCTAATCTTATACCATTACGCCTATATAAAACGCCAATGCCTTTGGGTCCGTAAAACTTATGAGCAGACATTGATAATAAATCAATATTCATTTCTTTAACATCAATTTCAACATTACCTATTGCTTGTACGCTATCTGTATGGAAAATGATTTTATTTTCTTTAGCAATGCTACCGATAGTTTTTATGTCCTGAATTGTACCAATTTCGTTATTTGCAGTCATTACAGATATAAGTACTGTATCTGGTCTTATAGCATTTTTCAATTCTTCAATTGAAATAAAGCCTTCGCTATCTACTCCTAAAAAAGTTACTTCAGCAAGTCCGTTTTTTTGAAGGGTGTCAAGCGTTTTTATCATAGCTGGATGTTCAATGCAAGTTGTAATAATATGCTTACCTTTGTCCTTGTATCCTTCCAAAACTCCACGAATTGCCCAATTGTCAGACTCTGTACCACCACTTGTAAAATAAATTTCACTTGCTTTAGCACCAATAGCATCTGCAACCTGTCTTCTTGCGATATCTATATATTTTCCCGCTTCCCTACCGTGAAAATGTTGAGAACTACCATTACCATAAACTTCTGTAAAGAAAGGTAACATTTCATCTAAAACTTCTCTACTTGTAGGTGTTGTAGCGGAATGGTCAAAGTATATTTTATTCATTTTCTCCTCCGTCGCAAATTTCAATTAATTTCATATTATTAAGAGAATTATTTATTGTATCATAAAGCTTTTGCCAAACAGTATAACATTTACACTTATTTTCACACTCACCAGTTATACAATCGACAAATTTCAAATCATCTTCAAGCACTCTTAAAATTTCGCCAACGCTAATATCTTGCGGACTTTTTGCAAGTTTGTATCCACCACCTGCACCACGTACCGAAAGTATTAATCCTGACCTTTTTAGTATTGCCATTAGTTGCTCAAGATAAGCTTCAGACGTTTTTGTATTTTCTGCAATTTGAGCTATGCTAACTACTTCATCATATTTAACGGCAAGTTCGCACATTGCTTTTAATCCATATCTTGATTTTGACGATAATTTCATATAAATAATTCCTACTATTTTACTAGGATTAATTTTAACATATATTTTTTTTATTGTCAACACTTTTAAGTATTTATTTGTTTAAATAATATACATAAATCTGCCAATATTATTAAAATTACCAAATATGTATAAAAATAACGATACATATAGCAAACAGTAAAATTCTCTTAAATATTATCTGTTTATTAATGAATGTTCAAGTAAATAATCTTTCATTTTTTGCAAAGCTTTTTTTTCTATTCTACTTACATAAGAACGCGAAATTTTCATCATATTAGCAATTTCAATTTGAGTGTATATTGCAGAGTTCTGCAAACCATACCTAAGCCTTATTATTTCATATTCTCTGTCGGATAATATTTTTTGCATAATATCCATTAGTTTTTCCGCCATAATTTCATTTTCTACTTGTTGGAACACACCTTCTTCGTCTGTTGCAATAATATCAATAAATGAAATTTCATTTCCATCTTTATCGAAACTTAGCGGCTCATACAAGGAGCGGTCTTGTATTCTTTTTTTAGATGCTCTGAGCGTCATTAATATTTCATTTTCAATACATCTTGCAGCATAAGTTGCAAGCCCAGTGCCTTTACCTTTAGAATATGTTTTTACAGCTTTAATAAGTCCCAATGAACCAACAGAAATCAATTCGTCTGTATCATAATAATTATTGTATTTTTTTACTACGTGTATAACAAGTCGCATATTGTGTTTTATTAATTTATCTCTTGCTTCGATGTCTCCTTCTGCTATCCTATCCAGCAGCTCGGATTCTGTTTGTTTGTCAAGCGGTTTAGGAAAATTTCCGTCCGACCCAACATAACAAGTTTGAAAAATAACATTAGATAAAAAATCAAATACTCCCGAAATCATAATTTCACCTCATATTTACTTTATTTCACAAAAAAAATATAATTCCATAAACCAAGCTTACTGCTTGTATGTTTTTTTATTTTGAAAAATTAATAAAAGTAAAATTATGTTTAAAAATAAAAATAGACAACCTATGGTTGCCTACGCATTGTTACAATTTTATATATTATAATTTATATATTAAGATAATAATTATTGCTTATTAAGTTTTTAATAAAATAATTACAAAAATATTTATAAAAAAATAACACTACAATTTGCAGTGTTATTTTTTTTGTTAATTTAATTAAGCATTCAAGAAGTCTTTCAAAGATTTAGTAGCTTTAAAACCAACAGCTTTGCTAGCAGCAATTGTGATAGCTTCACCAGTGTGAGGATTGCGACCAGTTCTTGCAGGCTTTTCTTTTAGCTCGAAACTACCTAAACCTTGAACAACAACTTTGTCATTTTTTGCTACATTTTCAGCAATTGCTTTTGTAAAAGCATCCATAACTTTTGCTACATCAACTTGAGTCATACCAGACTCGCTTGCAATACTTGCGATAAGTTCTTTATTAGTCATTTTATTCCTCCTAATTGTACATTCATAATTAAATATTTTTATGAACTTTTTATTATATACAAATTATACCATATTATGGACAAGTAATCAATAGATTATGAAATATTATACATAATTTTGACAATCATTTTTCATAAATTATATAAATTTTGCAAAAATTAAAAATAAATCACAATTTTAATATTAATTTAATACCGATTTTTAGGGGATTATTTATTTTTTGCTTTTCTAGGTTTAGCATTTTTATTGCCAAAATCTTTTGATTTATCAGACTTTCTGCCTGAACTTTTGCTATTATTACTAAAATTAGTGTTAGAATTTACTTTGCCTTTACTTTTAAAATTGCCTTTTTTATCATTACTTCTGCTTTTAGATTTTTCTCCAGCAACTTCGATATTAATCTTTCTTCCATTAAATTTCATATCTTTTAATGTTAGCAAATTTTGCTCACATTCTTTTTTAACTTCTACAAAGCTAAATTTTTCTAAAATTTTAATATCAACAATATCTTCTTTTGAAATATTTGCTTTTGATACCACAAAATTAATAATTTCTTTCTCTTGAGCATTGTCAAGTTCACCAATTGTTATAAAAAATCTTGTAGAATCAACTTTATTTGCTACACTCTCTTTTTTCTTTTGACCTTTGCTTTCTGTCATTTGCATATAATTATTACCATCAATAACTACAGCAAGTAAATCAAGCGGAGTATAATTTGTTTCATTTTCTTTGTTGTATTTGTCCAATTCTTTTATTAAGAATTCTTTTGTATTTTCTCTATTTTTATCAAGCGTTTTAAAGATATTTGCTAGTTTTTTACTGCCGAAATCTCTGCTCGCTTGCATATTATCCATTTTTGTCATATTTGTTTTTGTTATCCTTTCAAAATTTTCTATTAAATGTTTTTGTCCTTTTGTATAAAATGTGTATGCAATACCTGTTTTCTTAGCTCTTGCCGTTCTGCCTATTCTGTGAACATAAAATTCTTCGTCAATTGGTGGGTCAAAATTGAAGATTGCGTCAATGTCACTTACATCAATACCGCGTGCAACAACATCTGTTGCAACCAATATATTAATCTCACCTGCTCTATATCGTTTCATTATTTTATCACGCTGGCTTTGCTTTAAATCTCCGTGTAAGCCGTCCGCTACATATCCAAAGCTATTGAGAATTTTTGTAAGTTCGTCCACTCTTTTTTTAGTATTGCAAAAGCATATTGATAATTTGTAGTCATTTATATCCAAAATATCTGTTATAAATGGTATTTTATCAGCTTCTTTACATTTTATTGCTATTTGCTCAATCTGTGGTTGCTCGGCGTTTTTACCTGTAATTTTTACAGGGTCAACTTGATAAGTTGCAGCCATTTCTAAAATTTGCTTTGGCATTGTTGCACTAAACAATGCAAGTTGTTTATATTTTGGGCAAGCCTTTAATATTTTATCAATATCAGGTTTAAATCCCATATTAAGCATTTCGTCAGCTTCGTCCAAAGTTACACACTCTATATTATGTAGCTTAATTGTTCGTCTTTCTAAGTGGTCTAACGCCCTACCTGGAGTCGCAATAATTATTTGCGGTTTTTTCCTTAAACTTGCAAGTTGTCTTTCTATATTTTGTCCGCCGTAAACAGCACAGACTCTAACATTTTCTGTATATTTAAGAAATTTTTTAAATTCATTTGCTATCTGAATAACAAGCTCTCTAGTTGGGCAAAGTATCAAAGCTTTTACATCTTTGCTATCTTTGGGCGTATTATTAATTATCGGCAATGCAAAAGCACAGGTCTTACCCGTACCTGTAGGTGCTTGTGCCAATATGTCGTGTTTTTCTAACATTGCAGGTATAACTTCTGCCTGAATTTGTGTAGGATTTTCAAATCCCATATCATTTACAGCGCGTTTTAGTTCTTCCGCAATTTTAAAGTCATTAAAATCTGTCATTTCTTCCTTTTAAAAATAGCTATTTGCTATTTTGGTAACAATATTTCAAAATTGATATTTTATAATTATGTTACGATTACATTGATTTATATCAACATAAAATTACTATATAATTTAAAACAATACGGCCGTCATACAAAATACGACAACCGTATTGAATAAACTAATTTATATTTGTTAATTAAGCAATATATTAATTATCTAAAAATTACTTTCTAGGGTTTTTAATATTTGCTTGCGCTGCTGCAAGTCTTGCAATTGGAACTCTAAATGGAGAGCAAGAAACATAATTTAAACCAACATTGTGACAGAACTCGATTGTAGAAGGGTCACCACCGTGTTCACCACAAATACCAAGTTTGATATTAGGTCTTGTCTTTTTACCATTTTGAATAGCGATTTCAACAAGTTTACCAACACCTGTTTGGTCAAGTTTAGCAAATGGGTCTGACTCAAAAATTTTTCTGCTGTAATATTCGTCTAAGAATTTACCTGCATCGTCACGAGAGAAACCAAAAGTCATTTGTGTTAAGTCATTAGTACCAAATGAGAAGAATTCAGCTTCTTGAGCAATTTCGTCAGCAGTGATAGCTGCTCTTGGAATTTCAATCATTGTACCAACCATAAAGTCAATTTTAACACCGTGAGATGCCATAACTTTTTCTGCAGTTTTTGTTACAACATTTTTAACATACTTAAGCTCTTTAACATCGCCAACAAGCGGAATCATAATTTCAGGAACGATGTTGCCACCTTTCTTTGTATTAATTTCGATTGCAGCTTCAATTACAGCTTGAGTTTGCATTTCTGCAATTTCAGGATAAGTAATACTCAAACGGCAACCACGATGTCCAAGCATTGGATTCATTTCGTGCAAATCGTCAATTGTTTTCTTAAGTTCGTCAAAAGACAATCCCATCTCTGCTGCTAAAGCTTCAATTTCACTATCTTTGTGTGGTACGAACTCGTGTAGTGGTGGGTCTAAGAATCTAATAGTAACAGGTCTATCACCCATAGCTTCGTATAGTCCGATAAAGTCAGCTCTTTGCATTGGCAATAATTTGCTTAATGCTCTGCGTCTTTCGTCCTCATTTTTAGAAACTATCATTTCACGCATTGCAGGAATTCTGTCTTCAGCAAAGAACATATGCTCTGTACGGCAAAGACCAATACCTTCAGCACCAAACTCTACAGCTTGTTTTGCATCATTTGGAGTATCTGCGTTTGTTCTGATTTTTAAAGCTCTGCGATGGTCAGCCCATTTCATAATAGTTGCAAATTCACCGCTTACAGTTGCGTTAACTGTAGCAATTTTTTCGCCATAAATGTTACCTGTACTACCATCAATAGAAATATAATCGTTTTGAGTATACTTTTTACCGCCGATTGTTAAAACTTTTTCTTCTTCGTTAACAATAAGTTCTTGACAACCTGCAACACAGCAAGCACCCATACCACGAGCAACAACTGCAGCGTGAGATGTCATACCACCACGAGCTGTCAAAATACCTTCAGCGGCATACATACCTTCTATATCTTCTGGAGAAGTTTCAAGTCTGACTAAGACAACTTTTTCACCTTTATTAGCTCTTTCAACAGCTTCTTCTGCAGAGAAAGCAATTTTACCACAAGCAGCACCTGGAGATGCAGGCAAACCTTTTGCGATTGCTTTTGCTTTTTTGATTACTTTTTCGTCAAAAGTTGGGTGAAGCAAAGCATCTAATTGTTTTGGCTCAATTTTTAAAAGTGCTTCATCGGTTGTAATCATTCCTTCTTCAACCAAATCACAAGCAATCTTCAAAGCTGCACGAGCTGTTCTCTTACCATTACGAGTTTGCAACATATAAAGTCTGCCTCTTTCAATAGTGAACTCCATATCTTGCATATCTTTATAGTGGTCTTCAAGTCTTCTTGCAATTTCAACAAATTGTTCATAAACTGCTTTGTTTGTCTCTGCAAGTTGGTCAATAGACATTGGAGTACGAATACCAGCAACAACGTCTTCGCCTTGAGCATTCATCAAATATTCACCATAAAGTTTCTTTTCACCTGTTGATGGGTTACGAGTGAAAGCAACACCAGTACCAGATGTATCACCCATATTACCAAACACCATTGATTGTACGTTTACTGCAGTACCCCAGTCACTAGGGATATCATTCATTCTTCTATAAACAATAGCACGTGGGTTATTCCAAGACTTAAATACAGCTTTTACTGCACCAATCAATTGCTCTTTTGGGTCTTGTGGGAAATCAATACCTTGGTCAGCTTTAAAGTAAGCTTTAAATTTAGCAATTAACTCTTTCAAATCGTCAGCTGTAAGCTCTGTATCAAGTTTAACACCTTTTTGCTCTTTTAATTCGTCAAGCATTTTACCAAATGCCTCTTTACCAACGCCGATTACAACGTCACTATACATTTGAATAAATCTTCTATAGCAGTCATAAGCAAATCTTGGGTCGCCTGTAAGTTCTGACAAACCTTCAACGCTTACATCATTTAAACCTAAGTTCAAAATTGTATCCATCATACCTGGCATACTTGCTCTTGAACCTGAACGAACTGATACCAAAAATGGATTTTTCTTATCGCCGAATTTTTTACCGGCCATTTTTTCAACTTCTGCTAGTTTTTCAAAAATTTCAGCAGTGATTTCATCATTGATTTTTTCACCGTCATTATAATATTGTGTGCAGGCTTCAGTTGTGATTGTAAAACCTTGTGGTACAGGCATACCTAGTCTTGTCATCTCAGCCAAATTAGCACCTTTACCACCAAATAACGCACGATTATTGCCGTCTGCTTCCATAAATAAATAAACAAACTTTTTCTTAGCCATTTTGTCCTCCAAACAAATTAATAACTTATATATAATATCCTACACTATTTTACCATTTATTTCAAGTGTTTTATATATAATTATTCATTTTATTATAAAATAAAAAGTATTCGTCAAAGGTTTTAAACCTTTTAGCCAAATTCTTACCTATAATATCCATTAATACTTTGATTGAACTAAGATAAGTCTTATTGTCAAATTCACTTTTTTCAATTTCGCCATTTAATAAACTTTTTAAAAACAAAATCACATTTTTTGATAGTTGTACTGCGGAAGAATCGTGACAATTGCCACATAACAGCCCGTTTTTTATGTAACTATAATAAAAATTGTCGGGATTGTTATCCCCACAATTCAAACAATTAATTTGCAAATTATACCCTGTTAGTTTTATAGCATTGTATAAAAATTTTGCAAACGCAATAAAATTATTTGTGCTTTTATAGCATAGTTCGTTTAAAAATTGCAATGTCAAAACAGCCAGTTTATCTCCGATTTCCCTATCATCTGCAATTTTATCCAAAATCTCCAAACTGCATACTGCCGGATAATACTTGTCGATATCTGTCCATATACCATAAAAGCTATCGGTCAAATCGCAACCGATAACATTGTTATATCCGTTTTTACCTGCAAGATAGTATTTCCCAAAGCAAAATAAAGCACTTGCATATTTCAGCTTTGCTTTTGCTTTTTTAACACCTTTTAACGATGCCGTAATTTTACCTTCGCCAAACGCGTATAATGTGACTAATTTGTCATTGTCTTTATAATCAATGCTTTTTATACAAAGGCAATCAAAGGTTCTCTCCTTTTCCATTATCTTTATCTTGCTCCTCACCCAAAGCCTTATATAACATATATAATCCAGGGTCACCAGTTTTTGTAAATTGCTGCCAAATTCTCTCTCTTATATCCATAAAAAGTCCCTCCAATTTTAGTATTGACTCAAATTGATATAAAAATACAAGAAAATTTAAGCTAAATATTTTTGCGATTATTAATAGAATAATTAATTGTTAAAAAGATTAAATTTCACTTTTGAAAAATTTAAGATTTTTATAATTTAGTATCGATTTTTGACAGAAATTATATATAATAATTCTTTTTTGCTACTGTCAAACAACAAACAATATACTTAGTTTATTTATATAAATATATTAAATATCCTTAATATTGTATCCTAATTCGTTAAGTAGTTGTTCTTTATCTCGCCAATCGTCTTTTACTCTAACCCATAAATTTAAATACACTTTGCTATCAAGTAATTTTTCAATATCATATCTTGCAGAAGTACCAATTTTTTTAAGCATCGCGCCACCTTTACCAATAATAATAGGTTTGTGTGCTTTTTTCTCACAAATCAAATCTGCATCAATATCAATCAAATTATCGTCTCTTTCCTTAAAAAGATTTATACTAACAGCTACACCATAAGGCACTTCTTCACCCAAAAATTTCATTGCTTTTTCACGGATAATTTCGCTTACTATAAATCTCACAGACTTATCTGTTATCATATCTTCGGGATAGAATTGTACACCTTCCTTCAAATTAGCTTCTATTCTCTCTTTAAGCAAATCAAGTTTTTTATTCTTCATTGCAGAAACAGGAATAATACTATCTATTCCGTCAATGTCTTTAAGTGTATTAATCATAGCAAGTACTTTCTCTCTGTCTGCAATATCCATTTTATTAATAACAACTATAAAAGGCACATTAGCTAATGCATATTGATTAATTAATTTCAAGTCATTATCATCAAGATTTTTTTCGCCATTTATAACATAAATTACAATGTCTACTCCGTCAAGAGCAGACTCCACATTTTTCATCATAAACTTAGAAAGTTCGTTTTTTGCTTTGTGAATACCTGGGGTATCAATAAATACTGCTTGATAATTATCCCCATTCATTATTCCTATAATTTTATCCCTTGTAGTCTGCGGTCTTGGGGAAACAATAGCAACTTGCTCACCCACTAAAGCATTAAGCAATGTTGATTTTCCCACATTAGCCTTACCTATAATTGTTACGAATCCTGATTTAAACATATATTTTTCCTTTGTTCTATTTAGTTAGCAAAACGATATTTGCCGTTATTAAGTTTATTAATTATTTTAATCTTAAATAATCTTTAGCTAAAAAATTACTCTCTAAAAAATTTTGCAGTAGTTAACACTTGGTCTTCTTTAGCACGCATAACTTTTCGCATATCTTCTTCTATATGGTCATAGCCTAACAAATGTAACAAGCCGTGAGTTGTCAAAAATGCAAGTTCACGAGTGACCGAATGTCCGTACTCAGTAGCCTGTTCTTCCATTATTTCGTGGCAAATAATAATTTCGCCAATATACAAAGTTTTATCTTCTGGAGACAAAATATCTGCATAATTTTTTTTATCAAATGGAAAAATTATATTTTCAAGCGCGGGATAACTCAAAACATCTGTCGGCTTGTCCACTTGTCTAGTTTCCATATTTAACTTATGTATTTGATTTATATCTACAATTGAAATATCTGCACTTATTGCATTTTGTCTTATGCCGTGCAATTTACATACTGTTTTGAAAACTTTTTTTACAATTTTCTCTTCTTCTTTAGACAAATTATAAAGTCCTAGCATATAACCTCTCTTTTGTATCTCTAAATAATTTAACTTTTGCTATTTTGTATTTTAACAAGACACAATAATTATAATTTCTTTTTGTTATAGTCAATTCTCTTATGATACACTGCTGGTACAACCTTACAAATAGCAATTGAGATTTTTTGCAAATCTGAAAAAGTAATTTCTGAATTTTCAAATTGATGGTCTGCAATTTTTTCCTTAATTACATTTTCTACAATAGCTTTAAGTTCGTCCATATTTGCTGTTTGTCTTGACCTTGTTATTGCTTCTACAACGTCTGAAATCATAACAATTGCTGCTATTTTAGAAGTTGGTTTTGGACCTTCATACATATACAATTTGTCATTTACCGTACCTTCTGTAAGCAATTTCGCTTTGTTATGAAAATATTTAACAGTTGTAGTTCCGTGATGTTGCAATGCTACATTTGCTATTTCGTCAGGCAAATGCGCCTTTTTTAACATATCATAACCTATTTTTGTATGAGACATAATCATTTTTGCACTGTGCATAGGTATCAAATCGTCGTGCGGATTATAGCCTTGTTGGTTTTCTGTAAAAAACTCTGGAGCACTCAACTTTCCAATATCGTGATAAATACCGCAAGCTTTTGCAAGATAAGGGTTTTCGCCTATTGCGATAGCACAAGCTTCTGCCAGGTTAGAAACAATAATGCAATGGTTGAAAGTACCAGGTGCTTCATTTGATAATCTTTGCAATAATGGTCTTGACAAACTGCATATTTCTGCAAGTTTAAAGTTAGTCCATACATTGAATATCTGCTCGTAAAGCGGAATTAATGCTGTGAATATGATAATCGCGATAAATCCACCAATGATTGAATAAGTATAAGATAAAATCAAATATTCAGGAGAAGTATTTACAATCATTGCAAGCAAAACAATTGGTAATGATGCTACCAAGTTAATTGCTGCTGCACCCCACATTAATTTAAAACGTGAATAGTTACGTCTAATCAAAAACATAATTAACAAAACTCTTATCATTGATACAATAAGCGATGTAGTAATTTCATAAAAAGTATTTGATAGCACACCTACTCTTCCGTAATCCATTACTGCATAAGACAAAAGCAATGTGGAAATTGTAACTACTAGTCCCATAAAGCCTGTTCTACCACCAATCATAATACTCAAAATAATTGGCAATACCGCAAGTGGTGAACAATATGGGCTTATCAAATGGCTAAACAATTGACAGCAAACAACAGTAACAACAAGTGTAACACCTATTATTATAAGTTTTTTGTATGACTTGTCCTTTGACATATAAGTATAATACTCATAAAACATTAATGTCGCAATAAAGTACACAGCCGCAATGATAAGTACGTCTACCCAGTTTGTATAAAGAACAGTCGTACTCCAATTGTAAGTAGTAGCAGCAGTAATTGCAAGAAAACAGCTTGTAATTATAATTGCACAAATTATAATTAGCTGTTGAACCCATTCTTTATGCAGAGTTTCCATTAATTCATCTTTATTTATTTTTTTCTTTTTAATCGGATAACCCGCTCTCGTTCTTTCCATCGTTTTCTCCTAATTTATAAAAATCATCATAAGCTTTGACTATTTTCATAACCAATTCGTGTCTTACAACATCTTTTTCATTAAAATAATTCATCGAAATATCTTCAATATCCTTTAAAATTTGTGAGACTTCAATAAGTCCACTTTTTTTACCATAAGGCAAATCTATTTGAGTAATATCACCTGTAACAACAACCTTACTACCTTCTCCAATACGAGTCAAAAACATTTTCATTTGCTCCCTTGTGGTGTTTTGAGCCTCGTCAAGTATTATAAAAGCATTTGCGATTGTCCTACCACGCATATAAGCAAGCGGTGCTACTTCAATTACTCCTTTTTCCATTAATCTATTATACACTTCAAGACCTAACATTTCCGCCAAAGCATCAAAAAGTGGTTTTAGGTATGGGTCAACCTTTTGTCCTAAATCACCGGGCAAGAAACCTAATTTTTCTCCCGCTTCAACAGCAGGTCTTGTCAAAACAATTTTTTCCACTTGCTTTGCTTTATACGCAGCAACTGCCATAGCAACTGCCAAATAAGTTTTACCTGTACCTGCAGGTCCAATACCAAAAGTTAAGGAATTTGATTTGATTGCTTGCAAATATTTTGCTTGATTTATGCTTTTGGGCTTAATCGGTTTACCTTTATATGTGTATGTCACCGATTCTGTCAAACTCTCAACATTTTCATATTTTCCGTCAAGCACAATATCCGTAATCAACCTTAATGTTGTTTTATTAATGTTTTCGCCTTTTTGAACTTTTTCTATAAGCGATGCAATTATTTCTTCAAATTTTTCTGCACTTGTGGTATCACCCAGTACTTTTAAACCATCGGTATCTCTAACAACGCTTATATTTAGTCTTTTAGACAAATATTTAATATTACTATCGTATTCCCCAAAAACTTCTCGTAATTGTTCTGGTGTATAATCGTTTAAATTAATAATAATGTCCTCCGTTATCTAATCTTTGTTCTGTTTCGTAAAAAATGTCAAGATATTTAACACCTTCTACCGTTTTTATCTCGTAATTTTTTGAAAGCAACTTTGCTTCACCACTCATTGCTTCAATAAATTCACTATCAAATTTGTTTTTTAGATTTTCTATATATGTATTCTGCTCAATTTCAACTTTTTTAAGTTCAAAATACTCGAAAGTTACCACTTTTAAAGGTAAAACGCCAAACAATTTAATTTCAGTTGTAGCAACTTCAAAAAATTCATAAGGGATTTTGCCGCTCTTTAATATAGTCAAATTATTAAATCCCAATTGCCTTTTTATACTGGATTTTCCCGTCTTTACAAAGGCGTAATTTTTATTTGGTATTACAAATCGTTTATGTGTATAAACTTTTCCGTAAACTTCTCCGTCAGCATTTACATCAATTCTATCCCCCGATTCTTCTCCGTCGGAAGGGGTATTATCCGCAATGTGATAACCACCAATCAATATATCGCCTGCTTTTACAACTTTTCCGGGCGCTACTTCACTTGTACCTGACCGCACAATAACTCTTGTTACTACAGCATCATAACGTGAAGTTAAATCTTTTTTTGTTTCTGATTGCTTAGGATTGTCATTTGCAACAATCTTAACCATTAAAGAAAAACCTTCAATATAACAAGTTGCAAAACTGACTTCGTCCACATTATTTAAAATCAAGTTTTCAATTTCTTTTAAATTGATTTTGTTTTTTGGTATAACACCATTTAATTTGTTTTCATTAAGTAGTGTTTGAACTTTGTTTGCATAAATATCATTTTGAGCTTCTACTTTGATATTGTACACAAAGTTTGTTGACACAAGCAATATAATAAAACACACTACCGCTGCAATCATATATGGCAGATTTTTAAGACTATCACGCAAAGCTTTAGATAATCCACTATCTGCTTCAATCTCTACCTGTACGCTGTATATTTCTGCAAAATGTTTTACTGTTTTATAATCTTTTGCGTTTACCCAAAAGGTTGTTTTTTCAAAAGTTACAAGATTATAAATAGTAATATTTTTGTTATTGAGTTTATTGATAAGACGAGTACGATTACTGCCTGTTGCGACAACTTTGTATCTTGATAAAATCATAGCTTTACCGCCTTAAAATTCTCAAGATTACCTGTCACAATCAACAATCCATTTTGCAGTTCTTTTATTACAAAATCATTCCCGTCAAACTCAAGCTTTATTTTGCCTGCTCTTATTTCTATATGCTCTCTGCTTTGATAAATTATCGATTTAAAATCTTCAACAACAAACCCGTCATTTGTAATAGTTATTTTGTAGCCTAATTTTTCTTTTATTGTCTTATAAATATCGTCTAAATATGCCATAAACACCTCGCTATTTAATTTTATGTTTAAGCATATTTGATTATTCAGTTATAACTAATTTAAAATTATAATAGACAAATAATTTATTCTTCGTCTAAAACTTCAGGCACTTTTTTGATTTTTACAGCACTATCAAATTCGCTACCCCAGTTAGGTTCTCCGTTACTATCTGTTTGTGGCAAATCGTCGCTATATGTGATTGTAGTACCATTTGAAACAGGTGGAATATCTTTATCTTCAATATTAACAAGCTCGTCACTATTTGTAAACGAATTATCGTAGTCAGTTTGCTCATTTTGATTAGTTTGCGAATCTACATCACTATCATTTTCAGCTTTGTTACCAGCCTCAATTGCTTTTTCAACAACTTCTTTATTTTGTTTTTTATTTCTTGCTTCTTCAAAAGTAGTAGGCGTAAATCTATACATATTACCTTCCCACTTAAAACTTACAACTCCGCAAGGACCGCTACGATGCTTAACGATATTAAGGTTAATAATCTCATCACCACCATCTGTTTCCGCCTTTTTCTTAACCAAAAAGTAAACTTGGTCGGCATCTTGCTCAATTGCACCTGATTCTCTAAGGTCGGACATTTTAGGGTCGCCGTCGTCACGCTTTTCCAAATCACGTGAAGTTTGTGACAAAGCAAACACAGGTACATCAAGTTCTTTTGCCATAATCTTTATACTTCTTGAAATTTCAGTAACTTCTTGTTGAATACTTTGTCTTGAAGTATGTGCCTTAAGCAATTGCAAGTAGTCAATTAAAACAAAATCCAATCGTTTTTTCATTTGTTTTAGTCTACGGCATTTACTCATAATTTGCTCGGGTGTAGTTCCTGCAGTATCGTCAATATAAACATTTGATTGCTCAAGTATTTTTTTTGCTTGCCATAATCTTTTGAACTCGTCTGCAGATGCTCCAGAAATAACGCTCTCATTAGGTACGCCTGCCATAGTAAGCAATATTCTTTGAGTAAGTTCGCTAATACTCATTTCCAAGTTGAAACAAGCAATAACTTTTTCAGGCTCGTTTTTGGCAATATTACAAACAATATTCATTGCAAAAGATGTTTTACCACAACCGGGACGGGCTGCAAGTATAATCATTTGACCACCTTTATAGCCATTTGTAATTTTATCCAAATTTTTAAAGTATGTCAATTGTCCCTTATTGCAATCAGGATTAATAAGCACATCTTCATAACCTTTTAGCACTTGATTAATTGTGTTGTTTACGTGAACTAAATCTTTATTTTCCTTATCTGCGGAAATATCAAATATAGTTTTTTCCGCAAATGAAAGTGCCATATCAGCATCATCACTTTTGTATGTATTTTCAGTTATTTTATTAGACGCATTTATTATCGTTCTAAGCATACTATTCTTTTTTACAATATTAAAATAGTATCTAAAATTTGCAGAAGACGGAATGGTATCCGTAAGTTCTGTAAGATAAGACATACCGCCAACCTTTTGAAGATTATCGGTTTTGCTCTCTTTGCCATTCCTATCCTTTTCTGTAGTTTTGGAAAGTTTATCCGATAAAGTAATAATATCTATCGGCTTGCCTTCCCTTTGCAAATCACTCATTGCAGTATAAATCATTTTGTGAGAAGAATAGTAAAAGTCAACCTCTTCAAGCTCACTCAAAATTTCGGTACTGACTGTATCGTCAATCATCATACTGCCTAAAAGTGATTGCTCTGCTTCTATATTATTAGGCATAATTTTTGGGTTTTTAATCTCGTTCATTTTTATCCCCTTGTAAGTTCTTTTAGTTGTTGCAAAGTATTTTTAAACTCATTCATTGCTATATCAAAAGTCTTTTTATTCTCAAGATTTACTCCTGCAACTTTCAATATTTCAGATGGTGGCATACTTCCGCCCAAACTTAAAAATTTCTTGTATTTTGCAACATTTTCGCTATTTTCCAATATTCCGTTTGCAATAACAACGGCAGAAGTAATACCTGTAGCATATTTATAAACATAAAAACTATTATAAAAATGTGGTATTCTTGCCCATTCATATTGAATCAAGCCGTCGTCTAACGTATTAGCTTTATAGTACTTATCATTAAGTTTTTTATATGTGTTACACAAAAATTCCGCAGTAAGTGCTTCGCCTTTTTCAACTGCATTATGGCAAATCATTTCAAACTCTGCAAATTGAGTTTGTCTGAATAGCGTTGTTCTAAACATATCAAGATAATATGATAGCAAATACTTTTTCTCTTCGCCGGCCGCTGACTTAATCATATATTTTAAAAGCAAAATTTCGTTTACTGTACTTGCAACTTCTGCAACAAAAATTTCGTAACCTGCTTTTTCATAAGGCAAACTTGAATTTGAATAATAGCTGTGCATAGCGTGGCCTAATTCGTGTGCGATTGTAAAAACATCGTGAGTAACACCTGAGTAATTTAATAACACATAAGGGTGTGAACTAAAGCAACCCCAAGAATATGCACCACTTCTTTTGCCTTTATTTTCGTAAACATCAATCCACTTATCATTAAAAGCGCTATCAAGCAATTTACTATAATCATCGCCCAATGGTTTTAATGCGGCTTTTACAAGTTCTATTGCATCTTCATATTTGTAAGAATGTTCAATTTCACTAACAATAGGAGTGTGCATATCCCACATTGCGATTTTTGAATATCCTAATTCCTTTTTACGAAGTGCTAGATAATTATGCAATAGCTTGATATTTTTATCTACACTTTCAGTCAAATTTTTATAAATAATGTCAGGCACATTTTCATTAAACATTGCAGATGACATAGCACTTTCGTAGCCACGCATTTTTGCAAAAAAGCAATTTTTCTTTACATTACCTGCATAAATACTTGCAATTGTATTAATCATTTTTTTGTAAGCACCAAACATTTTTTGATAAGCAAGTTTTCTTGCTTTTCTGTCAGGTGACTGCAAAACCATACTATATGTTCCGTGAGTTAGTTTGATTTTTTCGCCATCAAGTTTAACTTCGCCAAAATCAACATCAACATTGTCAAACATATTAAAAGCTGCTTTAAAATTACCAGTAAATGAGTGCATATTACTAAGAAGTTTCTCTTCTTTTTCACTCAAAATATGTTTTTTGCTACGCAGTAAGCTTTCAAAATAATATGAAAAATTTTCAAAATCTTTGTCAGCTATAAACTCTTTTAAAATTTTATCACTTAGTTTTGTAATTTCAGGAGTTATAAAGCTTGACTCTGCAGAATAGTCAACAAGTATCATTTCTGCCTTATCGCTTAATGCTTGATATTTTGAAACGTCTGCGTCTTCATCCATTTTCATTTTTGCATAAACATAAATACGCTCAAGCTTTTCGCTCAAACTAGAGTTTAAATTTAAACAATCCAATATATCTTTTTTATTATCAAGTTTTCCTGCAAAACTTGCAATTTTACAGGTTGAATTTTTTATTTCGTTATATAAGTTATCCCATTCCGTCTCGTCTTTTACAATATCAGAAAGATTCCATTTGTATTTGTCGTCTATTTCACTTCTTAACATACATACTCCTTAATACGCTACAAATTAATAAAATTTTATCACATTTTATTATTCCTAAAATAATTATCAATAGTCATAATTAACTTGATTTCTTTAAACATTTTACTGCCAATGTCTACAGGTAATTTGTATAAGTTATCTGCAACAAGTCCCAAAAACTCGTCAAAATAATAAATTTTTAATCTGTCAATACCTTCATAGAAAGCAATTTTTTCATATAAATGCAATACACTTTCCGCAAAATTTTTGCCTTTTACCTTAAGTTCTTTAACAATAACATAATTTAACTCATTTAAACCTTCATATATTTCGCCAAAAATATGTGCAATTTCAACATACAAATCGGTATTCAAATCACATAATCCATATCCAAATGGCGACTTATTTTCCGTATCAATAAAGTAGCTTTGCCCCGCATAGCCTCTTAACAATTTTAGTGCATCAAGATAACCTATCAAAATTGCCCTTTCTGTTGACTCGGGGGTAAAGTTCATTACTCTTCCCGGTTTTTCACTAGGTTTTATATACAGCACTTGACAATCTTTGTTTTTAGGATTTTTCTTTGGAATTGAACTTTTTGTTTCGATTGCTACGATATCTTTGTAATTTCTGTCAAGCATCATATTGATTGGCATATTATCGTATACACCGCCGTCAATAAATTCTTTTCCATCAATTGCAGTCTTTTTAAATCCTGGGAAAGATGCTGATGCCATAACATAATCTGCAACTTGCCCTTCTCCCATATCTTCCACAAATATAGATAACGGCTGTTTTTCTGTAACAGAATATGTCATAATTCCAAAATCAATGCCTGAATTTCTAAGTAAATTTTCATCAATATTAGAACGGATTAAATTTTTTATCTTTGTTGTATCAAGTCCGCCTTGTCCGATAATTTTTTTAAAGTAGTTGTAAAAGTACTTTATAGTGTCTTGGTCAATATTCTTTTTAGCAACATTTTCGCCATAGCTATTGTTAATATCAAGTACATTGGCAAAATCAATTTCATTCCATATTTTTATGCTATCTTCAAATCTATTTTGAGCAACCATTACGCCATTTAAAGCACCAACAGAAGTGCCTGCAACGCCATCAAACTTAAAGCCTGCTTCAAAAAGAGCTTTCAATACTCCTGCTTGATAAGCACCTCTTGCTCCGCCACCTTCTAAAACAAGTCCTAATCTCTTTTGATTTTCCACAAGCCAACTTTCTCCTAAGTAATATAATATTTGTTGCTATTACAATTTTTTCGATTTAGCCAAATTAATATACATAATTATTTTAACATTATTTTTAAAATTTGTAAAGTATTATTTTTAAATTAAATATATATAAAAAGCATATCACACAATTTTTCAATATAAAAAACAAAATGTGCATCTAAATCATATCGTAAAAAAACAATTTAAACGCACTTAAAAAAGATATACAAATTTATCATTTAACGCAAATAATACCGATTTTCAAAAGGTTTATCTATTTAAATATCCATACAAGCATTATTTTTTGTTATACAAGTTTTGAAATTCGTCAAGTATAGTATTTTTTGAATCTCTTACACAATTTATTATATCAATCATCTTATTTTCAGATTCTTTTAGCAAATTCATTAGTGAATCCATTGTTTCGTAAATCAATCTATCTCTTTCCTTCTTTGCACTCTCTAAAATTTGATTAGCTTCATATTTAGCTTGCTCTGTAAGCTCGGACTCGTCAAGGATTTTGTTTGCTTTTGCTTTAGCATCGCCTATAATATGAGCAGCATAGTCTTCAGCTTCACTCATAATATTTTCTTTTTCAGTTAAAATGATTTGTGCTTCTTTAATTTCTTGTGGCAAAAGAGATTTTAATGTAAGAATATAATCCATACATTTACCTTCGTCAATGTATCTATTTCCGCCTAGCATTGACCTTCTTGAGTCTTTGATTTCACTCTCAAGTTCATTTAAAATTTTTAAAAAATCATTCATTATTTTTTCTCCTTATCAAGCTTAGTACACTAGCAGGCAAATATTTATTTAACTCTGCATTTATCTCTTCCACATTATTTTGTGCAAAATTTTGTTTTTCTTGCAATATCAATTCCCTTGCAATAGTACTGCTTATATTATCAAATTTTTTGTCTGCAGGCAAAAGAATTGTCTTAACACCACATTTATCATAATTAAACTTAGCCATTTCAGTTTCATAAGCATAATCTACATTGTTTCTAAAACCACGAATAATTATATCAATATCGTATTTATTACAAAATTCAAAAACCATTCCGCTATCGCCAACAACTTCAACATTATCATATTTTTCAAGTGCTAACTTACATAACTGCACCCGTTCATTTAAGTTAAACAAATATGTCTTTTCTTCATTATTAAATACCCCTACAACAACCTTATTAGACATTGCAAGTGCTTTTTCAATAATATCAATATGTCCGCAAGTTATCGGGTCAAAGCTACCGCTTATCAAACATTTTTTCATACTATTCTCTCATAAATATCAATTGCAGTTATGCCGTATTTTTTTGATTTTATAATATTAAAACCTTCTACATTTTTATCAAAATTTTTATCGTATAAGCTTTCAAAAATTACTATTCCCGTATCGGATAAAACATTATTTTCCGCAATTTTATTTAGTACAGCTTTTATATCTTTAAACTCATACGGCGGGTCTAAAAATATTATGTCAAATTGTCTATTTTTAAGTCTTGTCAAAGCATATTCATAATCGCCAAACAAAATCTCAGCTTCTTCTTTAAGCATAGCCAAATTTTGTTTAATCAACTTAATACTTTCCTTACTATTATCGCAAAATACAACTTTATTTGCACCACGGCTAATCGCTTCAATACCAATAGCACCGCTGCCCGCAAATAAATCAAGAAAATCACAATCAATAACATCATTTTGTATAATGTTAAAAATTGATTCCTTTATCATATCTGTTGTAGGTCTAACATCACTATTTTTTGGTGATATTAGCGGTCTGCTCCTATGTTTTCCTGCTATTACTCTCATTTTACCTCACAAAAACTTTATCCATTTTTATATCGTGTGACTCTGTTACAACTTTATCAAAAACCTGTTCTTTAAACGCTACTGCAACTTTTTCACAATTAGGAAACTTAGCAAAAAATCTGTCATAATATCCTTTACCTTTGCCAAGTCTGTGCCCTTCACTATCTACCCCAAGCACAGGCACAATACACAAATCAATAGTTGTATCTACAGCTTGTCCGATAGGCTCTAAAATACCAAATGCACCTTTTTTTAACATACAAGGATATTTAACAAGTTCTATATCATCGCCGTTTACTCTAGGCAAATAACACTGCTTACCAAAAGTCATTGTAAACTCTAAAAGCCAATCAATATTAACTTCAGTAATCAACGCTTTGTATAGTAAAATATGGCTATGATTGTTAATTAGCTTGCTATTAATAATATCGCTAACTATCATTTGACTTTTAAAACTCCTGTCAAAGTAAGACATATTATTTAGTTTTTCACGAGCTATTGCCCTTTGAGATTCCTTAGTAATAGTAGACATATTCAAATCTTCCTTTTAATGCCGTCATAAGTTCATATTCTGAAATATTCATTTCGGCTGCTCTATTGTTAAAAGACAAAATATCTGTATCGTAAATTATTGTTTTATCTCCAACTTTAACATTTTTATCTGTTATATCAATTATATGAGAATCCATACTAATTTTGCCTAAAACCTTACAAAAATCGGTATTATATCCCATATTATGACCTGTAAAGCGTCTAATTATTCCGTCGTAATAACCACCGCTACATAATGCAACTTTTAACGACTTATTTGCTATAAATTCTCCGTCATAGCCAATGCTTTCGCCTTTTTTGATATCCTTAATTTGCATAATTTCTGAAGTTACGCCAACTGCATTATCATACAAACCAATCCCTAATCTTACCATATCGGTTTTTAATTCACCTTGATAGTTTTTGTAATTTGTTGCAAATATATGAGTTAGCACATCGCTATTATAAAGTTTAACACAATTTGCAAAATCGCTAAATTTATCAATTTGACTATTTGTCAAAATGTCGTTTGCGGAAAAAATATGTGAATATACACCTTCAATATCGCGTGGTTGCATTATTTCCAAAAGTGAATGCAAATGCTCTTTAGTCTTCACTCCACTTCTGTTCATTCCACTATCTATTGCAATGTGATATTTCAAACCTTTTACATAATTTTGTGGCAAACTTATAGAAACACTTATATCATATTTTTTGCAAAGTTCACTTTCGCTTTTACAAAAGGACAAAGCAAGTATAGGTTTTTTAATGCCGATTTGCCTTAATTTTATCCCTTCAAAAACATTTGCAACTGCAAAGCTAGACACATAATCTTGTATAAAACTTGCAATTTGCAAACCATTGCTATAGCAGTTTGCTTTTACAACTGCCATAACTTTACTGCCACTTTTTTCGCTTGCACTTAATATATTGTTTTTTATTTGATTAATATCAATATGCTTTACTAAAATATTATGCCCCCAAAACTTTGTTATTACGACATAAATATTTTATTCATAAAGCGATTTTTTTGTTATTAAATAATAGAATTTTCCAATACTTTTATATTATTTTTTTCTATTACAACCATAGCTTTTTCAATATCAGATACTTTTAACATTATTATAGCCTTTTTTGCTTCAGTCCTTGCATAAGAATATAAATACTCTATTTCAACGCCACCTGCATATAAAAGCTCTAATACTTCAGATAATCCGCCTGCTCTATCTTCAACTTCAATACCAATCAAGTCGGAACTAGTAACAGTAAAACCTGCTTCACGCAAAACTTTGACTGCTTTTGAGTTGTCACGAGTAATTGCACGCAAAATACCAAACTCTTTTGTATCTGCAATGCTCATTGAAACTAAGTCGATTTTGTTATCTGCCAACACTTTAGAAAAATCACCGACTCTTCCTTTGCGGTTTTCTAAAAATACTGCAATTTGATTAACTAACATATATCTCTCCCTTATAAATTTTAAAATTTATTATTTTTTGCGATTATCAATAATTCTTTTTGCCTTTCCTTCACTTCTGCTTAAGCTGTTAGGACTGACTAAAGTAATTTTTGCACTAATTCCAAGATTAGATGTCATTTCGTGTTCAATCTCTTTCTTTAATGCTTGTAATTTGCCCACTTCGTCACTGAAATATGACTCACTGATTTCTATTTGAATTTCAAATGTATCCAATGCACCAACTCTGTCAACAACGATTTGATAATGTGGAGAAATCCTATCTCCTATATTAAATAATACGCTTTCAATTTGTGACGGGAACACATTTACACCACGAATAATAAGCATATCATCTGTTCTTCCAGTTACTCTGTTCATACGAACAAGTGTTCTACCACATTTACATTCGCCTTTTTTGAAGCTTGTAATGTCTCTTGTTCTGTATCTAATAAGTGGAATACCTTCTTTAGTAAGTGTAGTAATAACAAGTTCACCTTTCTCACCAAAAGGAACAGGTTCCAATGTGTCTGGGTCAACAATTTCAGGGAAGAAATGGTCTTCGTTAATGTGTAGTCCGTCCTGCTCTTCACACTCCATTGCAACACCAGGTCCCATAATTTCACTCAAGCCATAAATATCATAAGCTTTAATTTGCAATCTTTTTTCGATATCACGACGCATTTCGTCAGACCAAGGCTCTGCACCAAAAATACCGCGTTTCAATTTAAATTGACTTCTATCTGTAAAGCCTTCCTTAGCCATAGCTTCACTTAGATATATTGCATACGATGGAGTACAGCAAAGAGTATCCGCACCAAAGTCTCTCATAAGTTGCAATTGTCTTAATGTATTACCGCTTGATGTAGGAACTGTCATAGCACCTAATCTTTGGCTACCATCGTGAAGTCCTAGTCCACCTGTAAACAAACCATAACCAAATGATACTTGTACAACAGAATTGTTATCTGCGCCTGTCATATTTAAGCATCTTGCAGCCATATCTGCCCACATATCTAGATCATTTTGAGTATATCCAACAACAGTCAATTTACCAGTTGTACCGCTTGATGCGTGAACTCTGACAATCTCACTTTGCGGAGCACTAAAGAATCCAAACGGATAACTTTCTCTTAAATCGTGCTTTACCGTAAATGGCAATTTTGTAATATCTTTAATTGATTTGATATCTTCAGGTTTTAAGCCAATTGCATCCATTTTTTTACGATAAATTTCAACATTGTCATAAACTCTTTTTACAACCTTAACCAGTCTTTCACTTTGAACTTTTTCAAGTTCTTCTCTACTTAAAAATTGCATATTGTCGCTATACATAATCTATTCCTCCGAATGTTTAGCAAATTTTTATTTCCCCATTATCTATAAAAAAACTTGTTTTATACATTTTTACTTTAGTTTATTATTTAACATTATAACCTTTTTCGATTGCTAAAAGGTTAATATCCAAAAATCTTGCAGGCACAGTCATTTTTACTGCTTCAATAATATCTTCATATTTAAAGCCAAGATTTTTTGCAAGTGCACCAAGCATAATTACATTTGCAACCTTAACATTACCACACTCGCGTGCAAGTTCTGCCGCATTAATATAAAGCACTTTAGTGTCCATTGCCGCAAATTTACTATCTATGTCCTTTGGATATTCCATAGCACCTGTAATTACAGGCATTGGCAAAATTTCTTGTTCATTTACAACAATCATACCACCTTTTTTAAGGTAATGACGCCATCTTAAAGCTTCCAACTTTTCAAAAGCAATAATAATATCGGCATCTCCTACGGCAACAATTGGACTTAATACATTTTGTCCTACTCTTACGTGTGTTACAACACTCCCGCCTCTTTGGCTCATTCCGTGTACTTCAGATAATTTACAATCTTGTCCTGTAAGTACTGCATAATTACCCAAAACTCTAGATGCTAAAAGAGTACCTTGTCCACCAACACCAACTATCAAAATATTAGCCATTAGTTTTTACCTCCTAATTTTATAGCATCAAATTTGCACATTTGTAAGCATACTCCACAACCAACGCATTGGTCAGCTTTAATACTTACAACTTTATCTTTAGTTGTCATTATTGCAGGACAACCTATTTTCATACACATTCCACATTTTTTGCATTTATCATTTTCAATATAATAAGGCGTTTTTACTTCTTTTGTAAGCAATACACAAGGTTTTCTTGCAATAATTACACTTACTTCGTCCTTTGCAAGTTCTTCTTTAATTGCTTTTTCAACAGCTACCATATCATAAGCATCAACCGTTTGTACGCTATTAACGCCACAAGCTCTAACAACTTGTTCCAAATCTAACCTGTGAGTTACTTGGTCGCGAATAGTTCTACCAGTTGCTGGGTTAGGTTGATGTCCTGTCATACCAGTTGTTGAGTTGTCAAGTATGATAATAGTACTACTACCTTGATTGTAAACTGCATCTACTACACCTGTTATACCACTATGTACAAAAGTTGAATCACCAATTACGGCAACAGTCTTTTTAGCTTGCTCTCTGCCAAGTGCCTTGTCTACACCGTGGCACATACCAATACTTGCACCCATACAAACAACTGTATCTACAGCGTTAAGCGGTTCTCCTGCACCCAAAGTATAACAGCCTATATCTGCTGTAACCATAAGTTTTAATTTTTTCAATATATAAAAGACACTTCTGTGCGGGCAACCAGGGCACATAACTGGTGGTCTTACTGGCAAACTTGTGTCTGCAATAGGAATTTCTTCACCAAGCAATTTATTGCGGATAAGCGCAACGGAAAACTCACCTTGAATAGAAAAAATTTCCTTACCAATACAATCAATACCTTGTGCTTTAATTTGAGTTTCAAAAATAGGCTCTAATTCTTCAATTACATACAATTTTTCAACTTTTGATGCAAACTCTTTAATCATTTCCATTGGCAGTGGATTTACCATACCAAGTTTTAAAATACTTGCATCAGGCATTGCTTCTTCAGCATATTTTGCAACAACACCACTGCAAATAATACCAATTTTCGTAGACTTATATGTAATTTTATTAATTTCCATGCTATTGCTGTCTGCTGCCAATTTTTTAATTCTGCTTTCAACAACTTTATGCCTTCCAACTGCCATTGACGGCATCATAGCGTATTTTGTTATATCTTTAACATAAGGTTTAACACCTACTTCATTTCTCTCTTCAAGTTCTACAAATGATTGAGAGTGTGAAACTCTTGTAGTACTTCTAAGCATTACAGGAGTATCATATTTTTCACTCATTTCAAAGGCAAGCTTAGTATACTCTTTTGCTTCGCTTGAATCACTAGGCTCAAGCATAGGAATACTATTTGCAATTGCATAATATCTGCTATCCTGTTCGTTTTGAGAGCTGTGCATACCAGGGTCATCACATACCACTAGTACTAAACCGCCGTTAACGCCTGTATAAGCAAGTGTAAACAATGGGTCAGCTGCAACATTTACACCAACGTGTTTCATACAAACAATGCTTCTTGCACCTGCAACGCTACTACCAATAGCAACTTCCAAAGCAACTTTTTCGTTTGGCGACCATTCAGCATATATTTCATTATATTTTGCGATTGCTTCGGTAATCTCAGTACTAGGAGTTCCAGGATAAGCTGTACTTATCTTTACACCTGCTTCATAAGCACCGCGTGCAATAGCTTCATTTCCTAACAATATTTTTTTCATAAATACCTCTTTATATTATTTTAGTCACGATTTTCAAAGGTTTTTATAATTTTTTTTTATTATTAAATTATATTTTTTACTTGTATCTTCAATTCAAATTTTTATTCTTATAAAATACAATCAAACCAATTTGATATTAATCAAAAATTATAATTTTCTAAGGTCGGTAACTCTTTTTGCTTTACCTTCAAATCTCTTTAAAGATTGTGGCTCAACAAGTTTTACAACAGCATCTATCTGCAAAACTACTTTTAGCTTTTGTCTTACTTTTTTAACCAAATCTTCTAGTTTAGAATAATTATCCAACAAGCAATCGTCTTTAACTTCCACATTGATAGTAAGCTTATCAAGATGACCTATTCTTTCAACTACTATTTCATAGTTACCGCCAATTTCAGGAATACTCATTAATACGCCTTCAATTTGTGATGGGAACACATTTACACCACGAATAATAAGCATATCATCAGACCTGCCTTGGATTCTATCCATTCTTGTAGTAGTTCTGCCACACTCACATTTTTCGGTAATCAATCTTGTAATATCTTTAGTTCGATATCTAAGCATAGGAAGACCTTCTTTTGTCAAAGTGGTTATTACAAGCTCACCCCACTCGCCGTCTCCAACAGGCTCTAGACTCTCTCTATCAATTATCTCGGGATAAAAATGGTCTTCATTAATGTGCATACCACATTTATACTCACACTCACCTGCAACGCCAGGACCTATGATTTCACTCAATCCATAGTTATCTGTTGGGAAAACGCCCAATTTATCTTGCAATTCTTTGTGCATTTCAGGGCTTGATGCTTCACTTCCAAACAAGCCTATACGCAAATTCATATCTTCCTTTTTTAAGCCCATTTTTTCCATTACTTCGCTAATGTATAAGCCGTAAGAAGGAGTTGCAACAAGTGCTGTTGCTTTTAAATCTTTCATAAGCATAACTTGTCTTTCAGTATTGCCTGAAGATGCAGGAATTACGGTAGCACCAATTTTTTCCCAACCTTGATGCAAGCCCAAAGCTCCTGTAAACAAGCCATAGCCAAAAGAAATTTGAACAATATCCGATTTTCTTCCGCCTGCTGCAACAATAAGTCTTGCAACGCAATCTGACCACATATCCAAATCATTTTTTGTGTAAGCTACAACAGTTGGCTTCCCTGATGTACCGCTTGATGCGTGAACTCTTACAATGTCATCCATTGGCACAGCAAGCAATCCATAAGGATAATTATCTCTTAAATCGGTTTTTGTTGTATAAGGAATCTTTTTAATATCTTCCAAAGTTTGAATATCTTCAGGTTTCAAACCGATTTCGTCAAATTTATTTTTATAAAAAGGCACTTTTTCATAAGCGTATTTTACAATTTTCTTCAATCTTTCAAGTTGTAATTTACGCATTTCTGCCCTTTCCATTTGCTCTATTTTTTCATCAAAAAACATCTCTAATTTTCCTCTTATTTTCTATCCTTGTAATAATTCATTAAGCAACCAGATACGATAATATCCTTTTCTGTATCTGTAAGGCTATCCAATTTTAAAGTAATATTGCGAACCTTATCACCATTAATAACAACTACTTCAAACTCTTTAGCACCGCTTTCAATATTTGCTTTAACATTAGGTATATACAAAATATCGTCAACTTCAAAATTATCATTATCGCTAATAAATGGTATCATACCCCAGTTGATAAGGTTAGAACGATATCTCTTTGTTGCATACTCTCTTGCAATATTACCTGCACCGCCAAGAACTCTTTGACAGCTTGCAGCTTGCTCTCTTGCACTGCCGTCACCTGGTTTTGTTGCGTAAATTACACTTGCAATTGATATACTACCTTGTGGCTTAATTTTTGCTATCTCAAGTGCTTTTGCAAACTCTTTTGGTAATGTAGCATTTTCTCTTCTTGCTAATTCGTCAGCATATACAGCTTTTGCTCTTGGCACATAATCAGGCACTTTTCTTGACAAAGCGAACTCTGCAAGTTTCAATGGATTTGACCTATAACTTGATGTTTCACCTGAAGGAATAAGCTCGTCAGTTGTAGTAACTGGGTCATTTATAACTGCAGTCATTTTTAACATTATATTATCTGTCAAATGTATAACTTCTGGCCAATCTTTAATGTTTGGTCCATATACCAATTCTTGTTCAGCAGGTTTTGCAACGCCGTTATAACATCTGTTTTCATAAATGCTTTTATCATAGCAGAATTTTGGTATTGTGTTATCGTAGTCAAGCTCCATAGCACTTGTTAGTATACCACCATTCATAGCTGTTGCGGCAATACTTCTTGCGTCCATTAGTGCTACAGATGCAATTTGTCCATTTGCTGGTTTACTACCTTCACGACTTTCAAAGTTTCTTGTTGTATGTCTTATGCTAAGTGCATTGTTTGCAGGAACATCACCTGCACCAAAGCAAGGACCACAGAAAGAAGTTTTAATATTTGCACCTGATTTAACAAGTTTAGCAATAGCACCTTTATTCATCAAATCGTAATAAATTGGTTGGCTTGATGGATATACACTCATTGTAAACTCATTTTTGCCGATATATTTTCCGTCAATAATATTACTTGCTTCAATAATATTATCATAAGTACCACCGGCACAACCTGCAATAATACCTTGTTGTACTTGTACTTTGCCATCTTTTGTAATTTTATCCATTAAGTTAAATTTAACTTTGTTTGCAGATAAAAGTTTATTACCTTCAGCTTCAACCTTTGCAAAAATATCATAAGGATTAGCAATAACATCGCTAAGATTAAACACATTACTTGGGTGGAAAGGAAGTGCAATTTGTGGTTCAATAGTTGACAAATCAACTTCAACCACTCCGTCATACATAGCAAGTTCTGCAGGCTTTAACTGTTTGTAGTCATTAGGTCTGCAATGCTCTGTATAATAATCTTTTACTATATCGTCAGTTTCCCAAATTGAGCTTAAACAAGTTGTTTCTGTTGTCATAACATCAATACCATTACGATATTCAATAGGCAAATTAGTAATACCACTACCTACAAATTCCATAATCTTATTTTTTACAAATCCTTGTTTAAATACGCTACCGATTATGCTAAGTGCCACGTCTTGTGGTCCAACTCCGCGTCTTGGTTTTCCCGTAATATGTATTGCAATTACATCTGGATAATTAATATCATAAGTTCTTGATAGCAATTGTTTAACAAGTTCCGGTCCGCCTTCGCCAACCGCAATTGTACCCAACGCACCATATCTAGTGTGTGAATCACTACCCAAAATCATTTTACCACAACCTGACATATTCTCTCTCATAAATGTATGAATAACTGCTTGATGTGGTGGTACAAAGATACCGCCGTATTTTTTTGCAGCAGACAAACCAAATACGTGGTCATCTTCATTTATAGTTCCGCCAACTGCACATAGTGAATTATGACAATTAGTAAGTACATAAGGTATAGGGAATTTTTCAAGTCCACTTGCTTTTGCTGTTTGGATAATTCCTACATAAGTGATATCGTGAGATGCCATTGCATCAAATTTAATTTGAAGTCCTTTACCTTTTTCAGTAACTCCACTAATATTGTGATTTTTTAGTATGCCATAAGCAATTGTACCTTTGTATGCTTCGTCAATAGCTTTAGCAGAAACACCTTGAGCTGTCAAAAAATCACTATCAACAAACTGACCTTTATACAAAAACTTTTTGCCACTGATAATGTTAATCATATTTTCTCCTTTTAAATCAAGTAATTTGTAAATTTAATTTGTTCATAATTATGCCATAAATGCTTTAACCAAGCTATAATAAGCATAATTATTTATTTTAATATTATATACTCTAATATCATACAATATTTTTTTATTTTTTGCAAGGGTTATTTGAAAAAAAATACATATTTCTACATATATTGAAAAATTATTGGATATTTAAGGAAGTGCTTATTATAAGTTTTATCGTAAATTTTACTTATAAATTTATCATTTTATCAATATATTTTTAGTTTCAGCTGTTTAGTAAGCATAAATTATCTAATATATAATAATTTATCCACAATATGTAGATATTGTTAAACAATTAATCTCTTCACTGCAGAAATATAAGAAATTTGTTAAAAAGAATAGTAATTTTGATTAATTTTTGTTATAATAGTAAATATGAATAATAAATACAGATTTAAGTACAATAACAAAATTAATTTAACTATTATTGCAGTAACTTTAATATGCTTAATCGGCATAATTTGCGATGCAGTCTTTTTGGCTTTTGCGGTGCGGGACAAACTAAATATTTCGGCTTATATAACAAGCCTAACATTGCTTGTAATACTTCTTGCTTTTATACCTATTTTTATTTTTGGAAGTTATTACAACATAAACAAAGACAAATTTATTATATCAATGTGTTTTTATAAAAAGAAAATCGATTATCAAGATATTTTAAACATAAGACACGATAGCAAAACAAAGCAAAAAATTGTTTACTATTACACTTACAATAAAAAAGGCGAACAATTAGTCGCAATGCTATATTTAAATATGAATGAAAAAGATTTAGATAATTTTGTAAAAGATATTAAAGAAAAAAATAATTTGATAATTTACGATATTTGGAATAAGGAAGAAGACAATGCAGAAAATCAATGAACTAATAATCGCAAGCAATAACAAACATAAAATAATTGAAATAAAAGCAATTTTAGGAGAGTTTTTTCAAAATATTTATAGTTTGCAAGACAAAAATATAAATGTAAAAATTGAAGAAACAGGAACTACTTTTGAAGAAAATGCTATTATAAAAGCTCAATATATCGCAAATTTAACAGGTATTCCTGCACTAAGCGATGATAGCGGGCTTGAAGTAAAAGCTTTAGGCGGTGCGCCGGGTGTATATTCTGCAAGATATGCAGGCGAACCTAGTGACAGCAATAAAAACAATGAAAAATTGTTAAAAGAATTAAAAAATGTATCTGATAGAACAGCTAATTTCACAAGTGTTATTGCAATCTGTTTTCCAAATGGTGAAACAATTACTGCAAAAGGTCAAACTTTTGGAAGCATATTAACTGCCCCACAAGGCAATAATGGTTTTGGTTACGACCCATTATTTTTCTCAAACGACTTGAATAAATGCTTTGGCATAGCTACAAGTGAAGAAAAAAATGCTGTCAGTCACCGTGGGCGCGCTCTGCAAAATTTAAAAAATATTTTAACTGTAAATAAATAATTTAACTAAACTAGGCGATACAATTTTGTATCGCCTGTTTTATATAAAATACAATTATAATATTTACCAACTTTAATTTAAAGTTATTAGAAAGCCTATATTTAGATTTTTATATCAAAAATATACTCCAATGTTGGAACTAATTTGTTTTGCTTATAAAGCTCTTGTATCTCTTTTAAACTTAACCAATTAGCAAAATCTACTTCATCTGTTATAGCGTTGTGCAGATTTATTTCTCCGTTATAAGTAAATAGCCATACATCAAGAATATCATTGAATTTTACGCCATTTATAATTTTTCTAACTTTGCTAAAAAGCAATTTCCCATCACATTCAGCTAAATCCAAACCTATTTCTTACTTAATTTCACGAATAGCACCTGTCAAGCTACTCTCGCCTTTTATTACAGAACCGCCGACACATTCATACATAAGCGGAAATGTTGGACGATTTACCGCACGCCTGCTTATCAAAAACTCATTATTGCTATTTTTTATCCACGCGTGTACAACCAAATGATAACCATCATCAGGCAACTTCTCTCCGCGAATATGCTCGCCGATTATATTTCTATTGTCAACGTATAAATCCCAAATTTCCATAGTTGTACCAATAATATCAAAAATAGCACTTTAAATTAAAATTTTTCCAATACTAAAGCTTTTTTAGGGCAAAAGTTGGAACATTTACCACATTTAATACACTTATTTTGGTCAATTACAGGTGCCAAATATCCTGTTTGCACCAATGCACCTACAGGACAAACTTTTACCGCAGGACAAGGGTGATTTTGTGGGCATTTTTCTTTTATAATAGTTAGCATTTTATCCATAATAAATAACTCTCCATTTTTTTATTAATTATAACATATTTATTTAGCAATTTCAAGACAAAAATTAAATATTAAATTTATTGTTTAAAATCTTATTGACAAATATAAAAAAACATTTATAATATAATAAATACAATGAAATATAAAATTATGGAGAAAAATATGAGAAATTTATCAGGAAATTATAATACCACAAATGTGGAATTGGATATTGTGAAACAATTATTTGACAATGCAGATGTACCATATACAAATATACGAAAATGTAGCGATGCAGATGCGGGCGACATAGTTGTAACTGCTTACGGAAAAGATATAATAATTGAAGTTAAAGAAGAAAATTATAAAACCAGATTTTGCATATATCGTCAACTTGGATTTGATTATTTATCTGTATTTCATTTAAAACCAAATGTAAATAGAAATAAATGGCGCGGTGTAAAGAAACCTTATAAATACTTTGAATTGGAAAGCGATATTGACACCAACACAAAGCTAAAAAAGGGTAAAATATTTTACTCCGATTCTCATTTATGGCTTTTCTTTTCACTAGATGAAGAAGAAATCAAATATAGCGAATTTTTTAAAGGTAAAGATATCGTCAACCCAATTTTTAGAGACTATTTATTCACAAATTGCGAATTTGCTGTAAATGATAAGCCTATATGGCAAGACTCTTATAGAGATAACTATCTTTCTGCAGTAATATATGTTAATGCAAATGATAAATTTTTAAATCAATACAAAGTTGATAATTTAAACGAATTTATACAAAATATTGAAGACTAAAAATATTTTAAAGGAAAAATATGTTAAAGATTACATTTGTTTGTTTAGGAAATATATGTCGCTCACCTATGGCGGAACTTATTTTTAAAGATATAATAAAAAATAACAAGCTAACAGATAAATTTGAAGTTTTATCTCGTGCGACTTCAAGCTATGAAATAGGCAATCCAATTTATTACTTAGCAAGTAGTACTTTAAGAAAACATAATATAAGTGGCACTCATATTGCAAAAAGAATAAGCAACCAAGACCTTGACAGTGATTTTATTTTAGTTATGGACAGCGACAATTATAATGATATTCTAAAAATTAATGGTGTAGATAAAAACAAAGTTTTCAAACTTTGTGATTTTACAAGCAATCCAAGAGATGTTGCAGACCCTTGGTATACAAGAGATTTTGAAAAAGCTTATAATGATATATTAGATGGTTGCACTTCCTTTTTGCAACACCTAAAAAACAACAAACTTATATAATAAAAATATCACCTTAAACAAAAAAATAAAGCGATATTTTATTAACTAACAATTCAAATTTAAATATAATTAAATAAAAATGGTGAAAATATGGATAATCAAAAGAAAAAAGCAATAAATCGTTGTTCGTGGGTCAATTTAGATAACCCATTATATGTAGACTATCACGATAATGAATGGGGAATCCCTGAACACAATGACACTAAACTTTTTGAAATGCTAATTTTAGAATGTTTCCAAGCAGGCTTAACTTGGGAATGTGTTTTAAATAAACGTGAAAATTTCAGAAAAGCTTTTGACAATTTTGATATGCAAAAAATAAGCAAATATGATGACGCTAAATGCGAACAATTGCTTTCCACACCTATTATAAGAAATAGACTAAAAATAAAAGCCACAGTTACAAATAGCCGTATATTTATGAAAATTCAAAAAGAATTTGGCTCATTTGACGCGTATATTTGGGGTTTTACAAATGGAAAAGTTATAAATGAAAGTTGTGATATCAGGTCAACTTCGCCATTATCTGATGAAATTTCAAAAGATTTAAAAAAGCGTGGAATGAAATTTGTCGGCTCAACAATTATTTACGCCTATCTTCAAGCAATTGGCATATTAAATGCTCACACACCAGACTGCGATTGCTATACTAACTAAGCATTACTTTCTTCTATACTATCGCAATCTAGTTCAGGAAAATATTGCGTCTTGTACTCCCCCTGCTCATTATAGTAATGCTTATAACCATCCCAATCATAACTTGTTATATAATTATCAAATATTTCTAAATCATTATCTATTTTGCAATTAAAAAATATGTTTCCACAAGACTCGGTCCATACAATATCAAAATCTTCATTTAAATAAATATTTTCAATTTCTCCGTGAATAAAATAACCATTTTTAAATTTGTAAACACCAAACAAGGAACAAGCATTAATGTCCATTTGTTTTTTAACTAAATCAGTATTTAAATCTACAACAGCTAGCTCATACGTTAAACATATAATCAATATATTTTCATTAATTATAATTTTTTTATCGTACAAACAATCAAGTTCTGTTACAATTATATATTCTTTTTCATATTTGCCACTCAACTTCAACATTGTTGCAGCACATAAACATACTGAGTTTTCTACTACTAAAGCTTTTTTTATAATATCTTCTTCTATATCCTTATTATAATCCCTATGTATTAATTTTAACTCAAATTTTGTATTATCCAAACTATTTTTCATCCTTCTAATTATTAATATATTTAAAAATTACTAATATTAAATTAAAACTATCTTTATAACATTTTAATTATACTATAAATAAACAAGTTTTTCAACTATAATGTTTTTATTTAACCAAAAATTTGCCACGATATAATGTAATACATTGCCACTCATAGGTGGTATTTTTACAAAAAGGGGTTGCAATTTTTTAAAAAATATGATATATTAATTATGCTACACATTCGAATAACTTTTCAAAGGGAATGCAATTGATAAAAATGTATTCTCTCGCCTTTGATAGGATGAATGTGTAGCAACATTGAGAGATACGTTTTCTGCGTGTTTCTTAAATGAAGCACGCTTTTTTTCGTAAGGGGGAAATTATGAAAGTAGAAAAAATTGAAGCAATATCACTTGACAAAAAAACTGCACAAGTTTATGCAGAAACAATTGCAAGCAAAAAATTTGGACAAAAGATTAAAAAAGTCAAATATCTTGGTGGCGGTTCATTCGGCAGAGCTTACAAAGTGACATTTCAAGATAATAAAAAAATTGTAGTCAAATTTTTAAGAGCTAGAGATATGCTTGAAAAAGAAGTTTTTGACCTTAATTTGCTTGCAGCAAACTCTATAGTTAAATTTCCAAGTGTATTATTCGTACACAAAGCAGACAGCGAAATTCCTGTTGATTGTTATGGAATGGAATTGATAGAAGGGACTAATGCAGTATTCTCTATAGGTTTACTTTTAAAAACAAAGAATAAACGCAAGCAATTTGCAGACGAAGTTACAACTGCTCTTTACAATATACATAGCCATAAATGCGAAAAATTTGGCGATACGCTTAATCCCACATTTAGCTGTTGGCTTGATTTTTATAAGCCGTATGCAGAGCAAATTTTGACTAAAGCGGAAGAATTGTTTTCTAAAGGCGAACTGCCTAAAAAAGTTATTGAAACAATGCGTGCAGCGTGGAGTAAATTTGATATAATTTTTTCAGAAGAAGTTACAGAAGCTTGTCTTATTCACGGCGATTTTAATATCGCTAATATGATGATAGACAAAAATTACAAATTAAGCGGATTTATCGACCCACTCAATTCTATGTACGCCGACCGTGAATATGACCTATTCCAATTTGATAATCTATCTGGTAAATGGTTCTATTTACGTAAAACATATATTGAAAAATATGGTGCAAGTAAATTTTGCGATGCTAAATGTGCTTTTTACGGACTTTTTCACGAAGTATATAGCTACATAAAATCAGGTATGCTTGTCAATTTTATAATGAATCCACTTGTGAAAAATATGAATAAGAGGCTAGCCGAACTATGATGTCTTTTGGTGCAAAAATTACAAGTGCAATAATAAAATTATATACTTATAAATATCGCAAAAATCATTTATCGCTTTCTCGTTCTGTAAAATTTAAAAACAAAAAATACACGCCACCCAAAGGTTATTACTTTGAAATAAAAGAATTTTGTGGTACTAAAACAGAAATTTTATCGCCTAATACTCCAAATGATCATTACGCAATTGTACATTTTCACGGCGGCGGAAGTACGCAGAAAATGAATAGTATGTATAGAAAAGTTGCAGAAAAACTATCTAAACTTTCTAATTTGCAGGTATATTCTTTTGACTATAAAACAGGAGAAGAGTTAGTATATCCTTCTGTACATAATGAGTGTTATACTGCATATTTAAATCTAATTTCATCAGAACTCAAAGACAAAAAAATAATAGCAATAGGCGATAGTTTTGGAGCAAATGTTTTATTATCAATATGCCTTAAACTTCGTGAGAAAAATATTTCTTTGCCTGATGCTATAATTTCTGTATCTTGTTGTATTGACCTTGCCGCAACAGGAAGTTCATATGAAAAAAATTGTTATCGAGACCCACTCTACTCATTACCGAAAAATCAAAGCTTTAAAGAGCACGAAAAGGACATAAGGCGTATAATTAAATACATAGGCAAAACTTCTCCATATGATATGTTTCTATCTCCAGCATACGCGGAATATGACACATTTCCCCCAATGCTTATTCAATGTGGAGAAGCTGAAACTTCCGAAAGTGATAACGATATTCTTTATGAAAAGGCTTTAAAAAGCGGCGTGCAAGTCAAGATGACAAAATATTGCGGAATGTGGCACGATTTTCAATACCTTACTCCGTTTTTGAATGAAAGTAAGCAAGCTTGGCGTGAAATTGGTGAATTTATAAATTCCATTATAAAACACTAACAAATAACTGATATTAGCTAATTTAAATATAAAAGTACGATATAAAAATGACTGACAAGATTATAATTCTTATCGGTCATTTTTTTAAATTATTTTAAAAAACTTATTATATTAAATTAATTTGCTATTTTGTAAATGTTAAAATATACTTTTTTAACAATTTAAATTTAGCTTATTTTCTGTCAATTTCAGCTATACGACGCATTGCTTCTTCTTCAGTTATTTCTTCATAATCAGAAAAAGTATAACCACAGCAATTTCTTATCGCATCAGAAAGGTGCAAACTCAAAGTGTAATCGTTTATCCATTCTCCGTCTATATAAAAATCGAAAGCATTGGCAGCACATTTATCATTTCCATATTCTTCTCTTGCAATATGACCATTATGATAATCATAATATAAATATTTAATAGTTGATTTTTCTTCAGATATTGCCATAACAATTTACATCCTAAACTTTATATATAGTTTCAATACTACAGCCATTACGCTCATAATATGCTATCATTTCAGGAATTTTCTTTTTATCATAGCTTGTTATACAATCAGATAATACGTGAACAATATACCCCTTCTTTGCCATATTATAGCAAGTTGATTTAACACAGCAAGTAGCATCTGCACCAGCAATGTAAAATTCCTTAATATTATTCTCATTTATAAAATTAGCAAAGCCTTCACTAGTTAGTGCGTTACTCTTGCTTTTTACAAATATGTTATCTGAAACAACATTCATATCTGACACCAACTCTTCCCCACGGGTGTTAGGTTTAAAAGTCCTTGTACCTATAGTCAAATTATTATGTTTAATATATACAATATGCAGATTATTTTTTAGCGCCCAATCAATAGCTGTATTAATGTTACCTATAATTTCTTTATAATTTTTTGTAATGTCATTTTGAATGTCAATTACAACCAATGCCTTATCATTCATTTATTTGTCTCCCTTAATTACTTTTTTACTTTATAAACATAAATATTATAACATAATTAAATTACTTTTACAAGTATAATATTTATGATGATTGTGCCAAGAGTTTTCAGCATATTTTTTTAAAATAATACACATTTTACATATCTTACTACAAATAAGGCAACCTTTTTGCTTTTTGTGAAAGCACGGCATACTCAAATGCTTGTCTTAGTAGTATGAATTTAATAATCATATTGCATTTATAGAAAATAGGACAAGCAGAATTGCTTGCCCTATTTTAATTATCCCGTTTATGCAAATACTAGGAATTATGCTTTTTTCTTTTTCTTGATAACCAATACGATTGCAACAGCAACAATAGCTAGAAGTGATACGCCACCAGCAACAGAACCTGCAATAATACCAACCAAATTAGTACTATTAGTTAGTTCAATCTCAAATATTCTGCTAATAGCCTCGTAGTCATCAGTACCCTCAACGCTTACAACAATCCAATATTTACCATCGCCAGCTTTTGTGATATCATTAACTTCTTGAGTGCAATCTGCATCAGAGAAATATTTAACTACAACGTTACCATACTTAGCCACTGGCTTACCGCCGTCAATCCAAGGTAATTTGTCTAGTTCATCAGGCAACTCCTCAATTTGTACAAACTCATTTTTAGCCTTTTGGATACTAAATGTCTTAGTGTTTTCCATAGCATTGTTATCAACAATGTAGTTAGGGTTATTTTTGATTCCAGTTACTCTTGCGACATAACCAGTACCCGCTTTAATCGCAGCACCATCTATAACAAACTCTACAATGTCACCATCAACCAAACCGCTTACAGTTGTGTTAGGGGCTTGTTGGCTACCATTGTAAACCAACACATCATCAGACCAAGTGAATGTAATTATCTTTGGATTGATAACAAAGTTAAATGTTTCGTTTGTAGCAATTATATAGTTTTTATTTAAAAGTATAGCTTGTGCTGTATAAGAGCCTGCATTTGTTTGTCCGCCTTTTACATCAATTGCACATACATCATCATCAATCAAATCGTCAGCCTTAACACTTGCTGTAGGGGCTTGAGAGTCACCATTGTAAACAAACTCATTACCAGTCCAAACCACATTAACACTCTTTGGCTTGATAACAAAGTTACATTTTGCATTGCTATCAATAATGTAGTAGTTATTGTTTGAAAGTGTAGCTTGTGCTATGTAATTTCCTACATTTACTTGTTTTTCTGTCACATTGACTACGCATGTGTCATCACCAATCAAATCGCCAACCTTAACACTTGCTGTAGGGGCTTGAGAGTTGCCGTTGTAAACAAGCTCATTACCAGTCCAAACCACATCAATTTGTCTGCGTACAATATTGTATGCATCATAGTTACATCTGTAAGGTGTATCAGAATCCTTGTAATAGTCAACAATGTAGTTTTTCATTTTTTCTGCATAATCACCATCAACCTCGTGAGTAACAGTGTAAGTGCCTACATCGTTTTTGCCTACAACAATTGGATCTTCTCCACCTTGTGCATTTTGAACAACCTTAAATACAAAGTCATTTTTTAAGTTTTCAATGTCAGTTAATGGCACTCTATTATTGTCTGCATCCAAACTGTAAAACTCAAATATAATATTGCAATTTTTAACAAGCCACTCGCTGAAAGTATTCACATTAGCATTAGCCAAAAGCGTATCTAAAGTATCGCCATACACTTTGTTTGCTTGTGACATTTTGATTTCTACATGAAGCCTTCTAACTTCAAACTTAACCGCATTTGTCTCATCTGTAATGTACACATTGTGGTTTGGTGCAGAAATTTTAATCAAAATTTCATATTCACCAGCCTTAGTCACAAACAAGTCAGTTGCAAAGTCATTGCTAGCTCCCTTAATTTTGTACTCCACAGTTGCGTCTTTAACATCACCTTGCAAAGTATAGTAAATGTTGCCGTTTACTGGCTCAACTTTTATGTTTTTACCAGTGTATACACGCGGAACAAATTGTGCTCTGTTGTATACTATAGTAGCATTTTCCACAACAAGATTTCCGTTTTCAAATGTAATATTGTAGTTATTTGATTTTACCTCAATACCGATTTTGTATGTACCTGCATCAAAATAATTCTTTCCATTTGCAATAGTATCGATTAATGTATATGAGAAGATATCAGCCACATTATCCATATCATTATAACAGAAATTTCCGTTGATTAGCTCAAATGGTTGCTCAGCGTCATCTGGTATACTATTTAGATAAGCGATAATTCCATCTCTTGAAGAGCGAGGACCACCATATATAATGCTATCTCTATCATTCAATTTGATTTCAATGCTTGCTTTTGTAATCTCAAATTCTTTTACAAGCTTGCCTTCGGTAACAAAGTAATTGTTGCTATTTACTCCAGTAATAATAACTCTATATTTTCCAACATTTTTTGCGTGACCATTAACAGCTACCCACTCGCCATCAACAAACATTTCATATTTAGCAGTAGCTATTACATCTTTGTCTCCATTGACAAGTTTTAGTTTTGTTACACAATCGTGGCTAGCACTCTCCTCGCTATGTGCACCATAAACTTCGTTAATATCCATGCCATCCCAATCCATCTCAAGTTCTTTTGGATTGATAATATATACATTTATATTACTATCATTCACAAAACGGATATTTCTTCCATCCGCAACATTAGAAGCAAAGTAAATTGAATATGAACCAATAGGACCATTTGATTGAAGTGCACCATCACTTGTACCAACATAAATTGTAGACACAGATTTAATATAATTAAATGCATCTTCTTGAGTCATATCATGCAAACCTGTAATCTCGATTTTGTCTTTAAGTATATCATATAGTACAGCTGATGGAATCAACTCATCGCCATATGTAACTGATATTTGCCCATTGATAGCGACATTAATCCAACCTTGGAATACATTAACTTCAACTTCAAGTTCAAAATCGTTGAAATTTTTGAAATTGTCTTTTGAGTGTACAATTTTTAGTGAGAAATAATATTTTGCAGATGGTTTTCTCTCAAGCGAAATTTGATCAACCCAATCCTCAGATTTAACATCGTCTTCCTTAAGATCTGACATAAAAATCTCAAACTCATCAAGGCTTACTCCATTGAAACCATCAATTGATATAAATCCCTTTATAAGTTCTTTGGTGATAAATCTGATAGCATCTTCTTCTTCAAAATCCACATTAAATCTAAGTCCGCTGTAACTAATATCAGCAGGAGTAATTGTAAATTTAGGATTGTTTACAATAATTACATTGTAGTTATTAGTAATTTCACCAGTAGTACCATCAAGTGCAGCAATAGAAATATCGTATTCACCTACATTTTGTAATTTTCCTTCCCCAACGATTGCATCTGACTTAAAGCAGAAGTTTCTGTAATCATCGCTTATAAATCTAGCACTACCATCAGCATAATTCCAAATAACCCCCTCACTACTTGGTGATAGCAAAGGCATATCAGAACCAATTGGTCTGTTTTGTTGCGCTTGACCAAATTTTCTTGTTATATTATTTACATTGATTTCTATATTCAAACGCACAATGTCAAACTCAAAAGTATTGTCAACTAGTTTATAGTTAGTTATGTTATTAGGATTAGTCAAAGCAGTTGTTGCAGTATAGCTGCCAACAACTCTTCCGCTTATCTCTGTGCTAAGACTTATCTTATCATCAAAAGCAACCTCTCCATCTTTAGCTTTTACACTAATCTTAGGAACATTTCCATTGTATGTGAACTGCCATTTGTTTGTATCTTGGTCAAACATCCAGCCATCGCCAGTTTGAGTCCAATCTACCTGCAACTCTTTTTGTGAAACCTTAAATGCGTTAACATTTTTAGGAACTCCATTGTTTTGCACATATTCAACACTAAAGTTGTTAACTTCGCTCTCAGCAAGTACATAAACAACAGTATAACTATCCACTACTATTTTATCGCCAGTTTGGTAACGACCACCCGCACCATCCAACAAATGGAAAGAAATTCTATTTGCCATGTCTGGGATTTCTACCGAACCTGCTGACCATAAGTAGCGTATTCCCAACAAAGTTATCAATTCATCAGAAGTTGGTACTCCGTTTCCATAAATAAAGTCACTTGTTTGCCCTGTAACATCAATACTAATAGAAGATTTTGCAACATCCAAAGTACAAGAACTAATCAAGTCATCATGGTTAGGAGCAACTATTCTGTAATAAATAGTATAATGTCCCGCATTTGTGACTTCAAACTTGTCTATTGTGCTTGTCTTTATATCATCCGCATTATCTGCAAAATAAAGTTGTACATTATCTCTATGTGCATTTTCCCAACCTTTAAAAGCGATACGAACATCAGATTTTGTCAAACCGCTGTCTTGCGCTACACCTTTATATACAAGTGAAGGAAGAGCTTGCAATGAAAAGTCGATGCCTGCATTGCTTATTGTAAGTTCACCGTTTGTAGTACTTCCAAATATGTAGTTTTTTGCCACGCCAGTTTCAAGTTTGCTAGGCTCAAGTGCATATGTGCCTACCAAATAATATTTATTTTCTGAATCATCAGTATATTTTTCACCTTTAAGCGAAATCTTAAACACATAATGTGCGACATCATTACCCACAAGAGCACCTTTGCCATCAGCAACACTATCATCAAGTGTCAACACATAAATTGCATCGTTTTTGTTTTCCTCAAAAGAGGTAGTATAAGATGTCCAAAAATCTTTAGCAGTATTGCTTCCGTAAACTGTTTGTATATCTTTTACTGTAACATTAACTTTTCTTTGCAAAATTTCAAAATCTTTTGTTGCAAATCTATCTTCAATCACGAAGTTTTTGTTGTCGATATCTGCTTGTGCAACATAGCCACCTGCATTAATTACATCTGTTAACACTGTATCTGTTCCATTCACTTTTGCATTAACAGTAACATTGACAGTTTGACCAAACAAATTTTCATCCGCATTTATGGCTGCACTAGGTTTTTTGTCAGTTGAGTCATACCACATATGCTCTTGCATAATCCAGTCAATTTTGATAGAACGCGGGTTTACAACATACACACCAACATCCATTGTCTTGTCGCCATTTTGTGCAAAAGAAATGTTTGCCTTGTCTGCATAAGCACTATTATTTTCTATCAAAAGGTCATATTTGCCAACATTAACATACTCACCGGCATTAACTGCAATGCCATCTTTTGCAATAGCAAGACTTGTCAACACTTCGTTAATGTAATTGCGTTTTTGTGTTTCACTCTCTGCATCAAAAATACTTATTTTGTCCCAATCAAATATTTCGTTCAATATATTCTCTTGGTTAGGCACTATATTTCCAAAGATGTCAGTTTTCTCTTTTGTATAAAGCACAATATCCGCTTTGTCAATTGCAAGTGTAAAACTACCCTCAATAGCTGTGTGATTACTAGAAGTTATTTTGTAAAAAATAGTCTCACTTCCAATATCGCTTTTGCTAATTGTACTTGTCCATGTGCTTTTGTCACGGCTCAACGCAACATTTATCGGGTTAAGATCCTCACGAATATGACCTTCATAAGTAGCATCTATCCCCACATCATAGGAGGAGACTTTATATTTGTAATTTTGATTATTGACTTGTGCCGTAAATGCTTTCGCATGTATTGTATAAGCAAATTCCTTAAACGCATTACCACTGCCATCTGCCCAAGCAAATTTACTGCCATTAACCTCATTCTTAATAGCAATTTTGATTTTATACGATCCGATATCTACCATTGTCGCTGTAGTAATTTCGGCTCCGCTGCTATTTAACAATTTTACATCAAAATATCTGCTGTCATATTTGGTAAATGCAGTTGATATGAAAAAAGGTTCTCCATCATAAACCTTGCCAGCGTTAAGCATTGGCGCACTTATTTGATATTTGTAGTCATTGATTAATCCAATTGCTTTTTCAATATCTGCGCTTGATACTTCTCTTTTGTTCAAATAATTTGTTGTGATATCTGCAATAAATTTTTGAGCATGCTCAGTGGCATTATATCCGCTGATATTCGTAAGAATTCCCGAGTTGTTTCTAAGTTTCTCATTAAAACTGTCAATAGCCTTCTTAAGGTTAGTTTTATCATAAATTGTGATATCAATCTTCATACCATTTGTGTATGAATAGTTTACACCACCCACATTTAAAGTTCCAGTTTTGTTAACAAAACCTACTTTCTCGGAATTATCTATCTTTTGCATATCGTATAAATTTCCCCACCTATCGTACTCACCCCAAGTCAAATAATGAGTGGAAACATAACTACCATCATTAAGAGCACTTCGATATGTGTATTCGCCGACCGCCATATTATTTCTAAGAGAGCCTTTCATGTTGTACTTCCAATCAAAAAGATTTCCTTCACTTGCACCTATAGCAAACGCAGAAACATCTTTTATTGACGATCTATCAGCAGAAATTGTAACATTCTTTACATCTTCCCAAACATTATTAACATTTTGATATTCCAAATTATAGTTAAACAATTTCATCAAAGTATAACTATTGTCGTTTTTCAATATGTCTGCAACATTTGTGTCATTGTATTTGCCATCCCAATAACCAAAAGTGTTTTTAAAATAGACAATTCGATGCATAAGACCAGATGAAAAACTAGATTTAACATCAAAGTAATACCCAGCTTTTTCAAGTGAATCATCGTTTACATCCAAGTAAATGTGATTTGGATATAGGATATTTGTATATGATGTCTCACCTGCGTTATCATCACTGGACTCCAACCTAGCCACACTTACATTGCTATTATTTCTCACTGCAGTATCAATCGTGTATTGTACAGAATCAATAGTCAGCGAATCATTCTTGTTTTTTGCAAAAACAACAAGCAAACTCGCTGTGATAGCAACCGAAACAAGCATTATTGCAAGCATAACAAAAGATATAACTTTGTTGTTCTTTGCAATTCTCATAATTTATCACCTCTCTCTTTCAATTTTAAGCGACAACTTAAACAAGTTATCACTTTAATTTCAAAAATTTGCAATTCCTTGCCGATATTGTATTGCAAACAATATATTTTATTATTCAAATTTGCCTGTTTACTCCACCGCAAAAAGGCCATTTTGTGGCTAACATACTTAACACCCGAAAGCGTATTTTTCACAACAAACAGAGATTCTAAATTGTGTCAAACTTGATTTATCAAGTAAAAAACAATAGCGATTATTCAAATTTAAACAAAGTTTCTAATAAAATAAATGTGTCACTTATATATATAATATCGCTTTATACATATAATATCACTTTTTATTAAATAAGTCAATATAATCAAAATAAAAGGATTGTACAATTGTTATTATCAAACTTTCTTATTATAATAATCTTCTAAAATTCATTATTATAGAGTGAGTTTCTAATTTAATTTATTCAAACTATCAAAAGCAAAGTAATTATTTTAACTTGTTTAGTTGCAATATTTAAAACTTTTAAATCTTCTGCAATGTATATTCATTTGCAAGACAATTTAAAATTTAGGCAAAAAAAATAAAGAGAACAAAATAGTTCTCTTTTTTTATTATTCTTCAAAATTGCTTTCTTTTTCTTTGATATTGGATTTATCAAGTTTCCAATTCAATGAAGCCTTTAAATCTCTCATATCTGAGTTTTCATATGTATTGATTAATGTTATACCTTTTTCTCTATATATAGGCATTTTAAAGTTTTTAGATTCAGTATATTTCCTATTATTTTCATTATAACCCCAATGTTCAATATATACATCTTTGCCATCACCCAAGTAATTAGGTAAATAGAAATCTGGTTTTATTATATCATCTTTTCCATTCCCATATTTAATACCACTTTCATAAGCGTGTGGGATTTTTTTCTCAAATAAATAATTATCTATTAAAATTTCAGATTTACTTTTTACAATATGTCCATCATCACAAGCATATATACCTTCATAACTTTCGTCAAGTAATTCTACATTGCTACAATTTGTTATTTTAAAAAGTAAGCCTTTATTTTTATACTTTTTATAACACGAAGCACAAAAAAGTAAACCATCTGTTTCTCTGCCACAAGTTAAACATCTGTTCTTGTGTTCGTTATCAATTATTATTGTTCTATTTTTCTGAACTTTATATCGTTTTTATTTATTTTTAATGCTACAAATCAATCATTAAATTACAATTGTTATTTTATAGTGAAAAAACTAAAATTAATTGTATTTATAAATCAAATGAATTTTTTAAATAATCAATAAGTTGTTTAGCAGTTTCTTTGTTGAGATGTATTAATTGGCTTTGTTTTCCTTTATGTAGACGCTGTTTGCTACCAAAAGTTTGTATGCGAACGTATTTTACATTATCGTAAATATAATCATTATATTGTGCTTCGCAAAAAGTTAAGCCATTTTTCATTGTATAGTTATTAGATTTTGTAATCTTTGTAATTATTGCCATTTTTTATACCCCCTATTATATATATAATTTTTGATAATACACTTTAGCATAATAGTAGCTATTAAGTTTGCAGTGTAGTATTTATAAAAAAGCAACCTAAATGTAAAATTAGGTTGCTTTGGTGGGCAGGGGTGGATTCGAACCACCGAAAGCACTGCTGACGGATTTACAGTCCGTTCCCTTTGGCCACTCGGGAACCTGCCCATATAATAATGGAGCTGGTGATCGGAATCGAACCAACAACCTGCTGATTACAAATCAAGGTATTGAGTGACCAATAACGCAAAATTAACCAACAAAAAAAGATTATTCACTTATTGATAGGTTTATAAAATTTTGTTTGTGACACAAATTCCCCGCCCCTTGTGGGCTTTATACAGGTGGAATTTGTGCAAATGCTTTTAGGCGATAGAACCAACTAAGTCAATTGAATTAGTATGAACGCCGTAGCCCAAAGGAGCAAAGCGACTGCGGGAGCAAAACTATGCTTTAAAATTAATATTGATTTGAGCTACTTATATTCTTTGATTTGAACTTGTACAAATCTAGACTCAAAAAATTCACCTATCGAAAATTTATAACTTGCTTGTCTTAATTCGCCTTTTTTCAAATTATTTTCTCTCATTGTAAAAGTTTTAGCAACACTTAAATCTTTATCAAGCAACTCAACATTAAAGATTACATATGTATAATCGTCATTTGCTTGTATGTTAAACAACAAGCCAGTTAAAGTAGATTCAATCTCAATATCTGGTGGTTTTTTAGTAAATGAAGGTTTACTTGTATTTGAATTATTTAAGCCTAAAACTAAACCAAGAACCAAAATTAAAATACTAATTCCAATCATAAACCATATACAGCCATAACCTTTATTTTCTTTGTCGTCATATTCTACTGGTTTGCTTTCGTTCTCCATTACTTACCTACCTTGATATTGCTATTTGTGTTATTATTAAAACTATTAGAAATGTGAACTGATTTGTTACCCCACTCGTCTTCTAAGCCTAACATAAAGTCAGTGGTAACCCCAAACAAAAGACTTAATTTACATAAGTAAGTTAAATTAGGTTCAGTTCTTCCCTGTTCCCAACTAGCATAACCATTTGGAGATATATTCAATTTCGTATAGACATCTTTTTGTGTCATATTGCTTTGTTTTCTAATTTCTTTTAATCTCTCATTAAATTTCATAATACACCCTATTTTATTTTATCAAAAAACTACCCAAAATGTATTGACACTACCCAAAATTGGTAGTATAATAAAACTACCCATATTGGGTATGTATTATATTAAAAGGAGCAAACAACAATGATAGAAAACAAAGAATTAAGTATTAAAGAGTTAATTGAAGAGATGTACGAAGAAATAGCTAACGATTACAATATTGAAAAAATCGACCCAATAAACAATTTTCGTAAGCCAAGGGCTTATCAAAGAATTTATGATTGTATCAATAGATTTGGTCTTGCTAGATTTTTAGGATATAGCGTTGTTAGAACTTTAGAGAGTGAATTGGAATTAACTTTGTATTTTCGTGAATATTGGCAAGCTGTAATGTTCAAACGATTTAATGTTCCCTATGAAGATTAAAGGAGTATGCCAATATGAAACATAATCACAAATATTACGCTTATTATCGCTTTTATAGTTTTGAGCAAAGCAAATATATTGAAAAAATTGAATGCATTTATTCTGTAAAAGAATTTAAAAAGCGTATGAAAGCTCTCAGATATGTTACAACATATATTCAAAAAGTTTGGTAATGAGTGACCAGCAACGCATTTTTATCACGTGTTATAAATGCGTGACCAGTAACGCATTAAAAAGTGAAATTGCTGGAGCAAAAAAAGGAGCAAACAACAATGATAGAATTAGCAATTAAAGTAGTAGTAAAACAAGTTGGCGAACAGCCGAAAGTTAAAGTTATTAATAACACTCTTGAAGCATTAAGAGAAATAGTCGGCGGTTGTATTGAAATGGTACCAGTACTCTTTCCAGCAAATAGGTTGTATATGGTTTGCAATGATACGGGTAAACTAGACGGCTTGCCTTTCAATTTTTTTGAGCCTTTGCGTAATGACATTATAGTTGGTAATGTATTTTTTACCGCTTGTGATAATAAAGGCGATTTAATAGATTTAACCAATGAACAAATTAAGGCTATAAAAAGTTATCTGGAAACACAGACACTTTGGCAATAAAAATTTTAGGAGCATAAAAGAATGAGCAAATCAAAAATCAAATTTATTGCAACAATACTTGTTGTAATTGTAATTTTAGGGACAGCAACTGGTTTAGTTGGTTACTTTTCAAATTGGTTTACCAATTGGGATAAGTTCAACCCAAAAAATTGGTTTAATGACCAAAACGAACAAGTACAGGATAACAGCGGTTCTGTATTGAATTTAATCACAAACAATGGTTTATCTTTTGTTAGTGATAAAATACCATATTCAAAGTTTTCTGCAAATGGCATTGCCGAAACTGCAGATAGTGCTTATCAATTAAAAGCAATTATTCAACCAAGCATTGCTGAAAATAAAAATGTGTCTTGGTCTGCAAGGTGGAATAATGTTAGTTCCGATTGGTCTATGGATAAAGATATTGCCGATTATATAACCTTTGATAAGCCAACTACACAAAGTGGCGAAAGTGTTGTATTGACTTGCTTACAAGACTTTGGCGAACAGATACTAATCACTGCATCAGCGGAAGCGGACAATACAATTAAGGCAACATGCTCAGTTGATTATCAAAAAAGAATTAAAAGCGTAAATTATGCTTTTAAGTACGATAACAACAATCTTGACAATGTAACTGCTGAAGCTGACGGAGTTTATCGCTTTGCTTATACTGCTGAGCTTAAGTCTTATACAATTGAGCCAATACCTGTATACTCTGCTTACACAATTGATATAAGTTATTCAAGTGTTATTACTGGAAAATTTACTGACACTTTTGGGTTTGGCAGTGATACAACTTTAAATAATTTGTCTTTTGCTGGCGGACTTAATGTTCCAGTGGCAGAACCTGTATTAAGTGATAATGCAGTGGCTTATATCAATTATGTTACGAATTTAAGAGAAAAAGAAACTGCACTTGAATTTACTAGAGCTTTAACAACTATTCAATCAAAATATTTAAAATTAAGTGCAAGCGATAAATCACATTCACAAGTAATCAATGCTAATGAAGCTTATAATCGTGGTAAATCGGAATATGATAATGCAAGCGATAAAAGTACTGGAATGCGTTTGTGTGTTTTAAATATACAAAAGCATATTTTAACTTACAAGCCAAAAGATACTACTTGTACCTATATGGAAACTATTCAAATTTCGTCTTTAGACACATTTTTGCAAAATGCTTTGGCTTGTAACAATGAAAACAAAGGCATAATTGAATTTTTTGTAAAATATTCAAGTGGTGACTTTGTTTATGACTATAAGCTTGTTGTAGGCTTTACAAGTCAATCTTTGCAAGCTGTTAGAAATTTGGATATTGACAACAGCGAAATAATTATCTAGCTTTTTCATAAACTTAACTTTTAAGGCACTGGCAGTCCTTACAAAAAAACAATCTGCCACCATTGGGCATATAGTGTAAAGTTTTTTGTTAGTTAATTTGTTGTTTGTTCGTGAAATTACTTTATTCATAGCATTATATGCCCTTATTTTTTAAAGGTGGACTTATGGAACAAAATCAATCTTATAAAAGAATTATATTAGTTATCTTACTTGTTTGTTTAGCGTTATCAATGTTTTGTTTGTTAGGACAAGGCGTTAATTTGGTGTTTGCTCAAACGCCAAATAATACTAGTGTATTAGCTGACTTGCAAAAAGATAGTACTTTTAATATTGCAGATTATAGGGACAAGTCAGATGACTACTCTATCGATATTATACAAATTGCAGAAAGTACAGCTAAAGAACTGCTAATATACACTTATCAACCTTGTCAAAGAACCTGCTTTTTAGTAGCGACTTGCATTAATATGTCACTTTCCGATAAAGTGACTGGTACAACTTTATATAACTTAGAGCTTATAAGCCAAGACGGCGTATTTTGTAAGTACAAGGTTAAAGATTTAGTTGTACAAAATACACAATTAAGATATTACAACATAACATCAATTTATCGTGCTTGGAATAGTAGCATTGATAAGCCGTCTGGTAATAGCAACACAATAAATGAAATTGCTTATAATGTTGGCAAATTATTTAAGGCGGAAACTTTTGAAGGTAGCATACGATATAGCTATGATTTAAAAGAAACAATTGAGATAATAAACCCCTATACTGGTTTTTTGCAGTATTCGGACGGCTTTTTCTTGTATTTAAAGTCTTGTCGTTCTCATTACATAGCTTTTGATACTGACAAACAAATTGATTATCTTTTAGAAGCAGATGTTTCTTTTGTTCATAGGTCAGTTTATACTGCGTTTGGTATTGGTGGTACCACTGAATATGGTGACAAAATTTCGGAAACAAAAACTTTAGCTGGCAAGGATAAAGGCGGTAATACAGCCGACGGCTGGTTTTCTAAAAAATACGAATGGAAGCGTATTCAGTCCGTTGACGAATTTATAAAAATGGAAGAATTAAAACCCGAGATTGAAGAAAATTTACGCAAAGATAAAAAGTGGGTTTTAAGATTTTATGAAACCGATTATAAATACACTGCAACTGGTAGTCATTTTGATATTGAAGAATATACAGAAGTTACTAATGTAACAATATTGCGTTTAAAGTTTGTTACTGGTTTTAAACTTTATGATTTAGGTGCAGTATCTGGTAAGCTAACTGGTAGTAATACTGAATGGGACAATACCAACCCTAATGAGCTTGACCCTTTAGGTTGGTTTGGGCGATTATTTAAAAAATTGGCAGACTTGTTAGGAATACCCGTTTGGGCAATATATTTAATAATCGCTTTATTGTTGCTTGGCATTCTATTGCCAATATTATGCCTTATCTTCCCACCAGTTTGGGCAGTTGTCAAAGTTATATTTAAGGCAGTTTGGAACTTTATTGAATGGCTATTTGAAGCTATTATTTGGATAATTGCTTTGCCATTCAAAGGTATTGTTTGGATAGTAAATAAAATTAAAGGCGGTGGCTCTGCGTGATTTGTATTATATTTGCCCCGCCCCGAACGGGAAAAACTTGTTTTATGACACACATTTTAAATACTTATATTTTTAATTATGAGCGTAACTATAAAATGCAACAGGAACTTAAGAAAAAGCAAGCCAACGGCTTTACAAGTATTAAGACTATTCCCGAGCATTGTGTTAGCTCTAATTATGGTGTAACTGGTTATATGTTTCGTTATTCACCTAGAAAAACAAGAATAATAAACCCATACAAATTAGGGTTTAAAAATAAGCTTGTAGATACGCATTTTAACTTACCTTACGAAGTTATTGGAATAACCGAAGCTCAAAAGTATTTAAATAGCCGAATGTCGCAGTACTATCCAGATTGGCAATCAAGGTGGTATGAACAACACGGACATAATCATTTAGACATATTTCTTGATACACAAAGACCAAGTTTGATTGATGTCAATGTTCGTGAGCTATCACATTTTATTGAGATTGTAAAGCTTGATAAAAAGCAAGATAAAAATGGCAAAATTGAAGCTTTGACATTTACTATCCGACATATAGAAAATAACAGCCTTTATGAGCGTTATATTGCAAGCGGTAAAAAAGATATTACTTGTTATGAGCAAATGAAAATAACAGCAAATTATAATGTTTTTAATTGCTACGATAGTACAAGTTGTAAGCCAAAGTTTTACGATGGGCGGTTTGACAATGACATTGACTACTTGTTTTCTTCCAAAACGGAAGAAACTTTGGACGGATATATTGAGTACTTGCTCAATAATGACGACGAATTACCCGACAAATTTTATCAACCAAGGAGCGTAAAAAAATGATATTTCATAAAAACGACTTATTAAATGCGGTGCTGGACAAGCATTTTGAAACTTGGGAACATACTTTGAATAAGGCAGATTATGTACCTAAGAAATATTTAAAGCATATAGACAAAATTATTTTTGATAATCTTAAGAAAAAATTAAAGGAAGCTGATATATACAACTTACTTTATTTACAAACGCAAGGTTATTGTCTTGGTCTTTTTGATAAGCTTAAAATATTCTTTTCGGGACTTAAGCCGTTATATGAAAACGAACAGAAACAGCAAAAGCAAGTTGCAGAATAGCAACAAGATAAAGCAACAGATTGTTTTTTGTTTTATAAAAAATAAGTAATAATGCTCGCCCCCAATGGGCATAAGGGGAAAGGAATTTATATGAATAAAGTAATTTTAATAGGCAACTTAACAAAAGCACCAGAGTGCGGAAAGACAGAAAAAGGCATAAATTATGCTAGATTTTCAATTGCAGTAAATCGTGATTATAAAGACGCTAACGGCGAAAAAATTGCAGATTTTTTCAATGTAGTGGTTTGGCGACAATTAGCTGAATTGTGCTTTAAATACCTTGATAAAGGTAGAAAAGTTTGTATAATTGGCTCTATTGAAAATAGGACTTATGAAAATAAAGACGGACAAAAAATAAATACATACGATATTAAAGCAGACGAAGTTGAGTTTTTAACACCAAAGACAGATAATGAAACTACTACAACTGAAAACAAACAAAATGTAGACATTTCAAAACTTGAACAAGTTAATGATGACGATATGCCATTTTAATAAGGTGGCATATGCAACAAGATAATAATCAAGTATTATTCAAGCAGTGGCTAAAAGAATTTTATGAGTACAAAAGTAAAAGAGTTAAGCCTAGCACGTTGCGTAATATAGGCATAGTGATAAGGTGTCACGTGCCTATTTATTTATACAATACTCCCCTTGCTAAGATAACCGCTCAAGATTTAGAAAATGCCTTATATAATGTAGAAGCCTTGCGAATGCGACAATATACTTATCAAGTGTTGAATGAAGCTTTAGAGCGTGCTGTAAAGCACCAAATAATTAAATTTAACCCTATGGCTAATTTAGATAGCATAAAGCATAAGCAACGCAAAGGACGAGCTTTAAACGCTACAGAACGCACAAAACTACTTGAGCAAGTACAGCAACCAGAGCTTAAGCTCTTATTTGAGTTTTACATATATAGTGGTTGCAGGCGTTCCGAAGCGTTGGCTCTTACTTGGGACGATATTGACTTGGTAGGCAGAAAAATTATTATACCAGGCACTAAGACAGAAGCAAGCGAAAGAGTGTTGCCAATGTCAAAACCATTGCTTGAAATTATGGAAAAGTTGTCGCACAGTGCGACAAGTAACAAGGTGTTTAACTACTCGCCTGATTATGTGTCTAAGCAGTTTAAAAAGTATTGCCCTAAACACAAGTTACACGATTTAAGACACACTTTCGCTACTATTTGTTTGGAAAGTGGTGTCAGTATTCGTGTAGTTCAAAAGTGGTTAGGACATACCAGCATTGATACAACTGCAAGAATATATACGCATGTAATTGACGAGTTTCAACGGAAAGAAGCTGAGAAGATATGTTAAAGTTAGACGATTTAAAAAAGCGTATGTACTATAATGAAAAATACATAGTGCCAAAGCTTAAGGCTGTTGAACAAGACAAGCTTGCTTTTGACATTGCGAATTGCTCTAAAACAAGTTGCATTGCGACTTGTTCTAATTGCGGTACAAAATATTATGCTGGCAGTTCACATTGTAAAAACCGATATTGTGCTATTTGTGCAAAGCTTAGAGCTTTAGCCTGGCTTTGTAAACTCGTACCATTGTTGCAAGAATATGTCAAAGACGGATACAAGATTTTTATGCTTAACTTGACAATAAAGGACAATGCGGACCTTGATTATATACTTAATAAGCTAATGAAAGCTTGGCGAATAATGACACACGACGACAAGCGATGCAAGAAAGAGTTCCGTATCTTAAATGACGGCGGGATAAAGTCAATTGAGATTAAAATTGGCGAAAATTCGGGTATCTGGCACCCGCATATACATAGTATTGTTTTACTTAAGACAGATAAAGAAGTTCGGCAGTTTAACGATTATAGAAAGCTTTGGGAATACTGCACCGCCCTTGCCTGCAATACAACTGACAAAGTCGGTAGTATTGACATAAGGGGGCTTAAAGGTTATGACGGTGAAATTGTGTCAGCAGTGGTTGAAACATTTAAGTATATGACAAAGCTTGACTGGTTGAATATACCTAATCAGCAGTTACAAGAAATGTTTAATGTAACTGCCAATAGGCGGTTTATATCGTCTTGGGGTGTGCTATATAGAATTAATCAGCAGGTAGAAGCTTTGCTTAATGAAACAAGCGAAGAAATGTTAAAAGAAAAAGCTTGTCAAGTTTGCGGTTGTACCGAGTTTGAACTTGAAAATCATTTAACTAAAATGTTGTCAGCAGACATATTTGATTTAAAATAGTAAGCAAAAAATAACGGGTGGGTTTCCCCCGTTTTTTGCTTACTATTTTGATTTTCTGCTAAAATAATGTGTACGCACGCACACATACACGCACGCATACGCATAATTATTACACGCACGCCCGCAGACCTACGCACGCACACGCACGCAGTTTTATTTTCTGTCTAGATAATATAGAAATAAGTGGGGTAAATGTTACACTTTGTTACCTTTACAAGATAGGGGGTATTTTAGGCTAAAATTTAGGCAAAAAGTTTGACTTTAAAAATAAGGCTAAAAAAGGCATAAAAAAACCACTAGACTACTTGCCTAGTGATTTGGTGGGCAGGGGTGGATTCGAACCACCGAAAGCACTGCTGACGGATTTACAGTCCGTTCCCTTTGGCCACTCGGGAACCTGCCCATATAAATGGAGCTGGTGATCGGAATCGAACCAACAACCTGCTGATTACAAATCAGCTGCTCTGCCAATTGAGCTACACCAGCACATTTTAAATGTGTTATATATTGTTAATTTTAATATTAATAAATCAATTTGTCAATTAATTTTTATAAAATTAACAATTTTTTGTATCCAATCAATAGATTGGTGCCTCGGGACGGAATCGAACCATCGACACAGGGATTTTCAGTCCCTTGCTCTACCGACTGAGCTACCGAGGCTTAAAAAAATGGCGATCCGGAAGAGACTCGAACTCTCGACCTCTAGCGTGACAGGCTAGCGTTCTAACCAACTGAACTACCGGACCACAAAATGGTACTTTATAAATATATTGGTGGGCCATCAAGGACTCGAACCTTGGACCGATCGGTTATGAGCCGATTGCTCTAACCAACTGAGCTAATGGCCCACGAGCAATATTTGGTCGGGGTGAAGAGACTCGAACTCCCGGCCCCATGGTCCCAAACCACGTGCGCTACCAAACTGCGCTACACCCCGTCGCCATTTGTCGTTTGCCTTTTAGCCTTACGACTCATTTATAATACAATATAATTTTTCATTTGTCAAGAGTTTTTTCAAACTTTTTTTAAAATTATTTTTTTTTATAAATTTTATCAAAAAACAAAGCAAATCAAGGGCTTATTAACGTTATTTACTGCTCTTTTTACATTAGCCACAATTTAATAAACAATTATTACACACAAAATTAATGTTGCAAAACTTTAAATATACATTATTAAAAACAGCTAATCAAATTAATTATTTGCAAATTACAAAATTTTTAATACATAAAAAAGTTTTTTAATAACTAAAATTTATTGTAAAGTATTGACAATTTGCTTAAAAATAAGTATAATTATATTATTAATTTATCCCGTATGGGGGAACAAGGAGATTTTATATATGAATACACAAGAACAAACTATTGCAGAAAAAAGATTAATTAATTTAACTATTTTCAGTCCTGTTAATGTATCTGTTTATTACAATACAAAATCAACATTGCTTATGTCAATTGACTTAAATACAGGTGTAAACAATGATACTAAAGAAATTATGAGCGAAGATAACTTTAAATTAATTTTTGTTACTCATGGTTTTGAAAAAAGCATTAACTTTATTGCTAAACCATCTGACCTACCAGCAAGATATGAATTTAATTTAGCTGATATGTTAAGCCAAGAAGAGATTATCGCATCTTATGACAGAGAAGCTGCTATTTACTATATCAATATTGATCCAAATGGTTATGCTTTTGAGCAAATGCAATCTGTTGCTGAAGAAAGCGATGTTGAATTACTACACAACAAACTAATCGAGTTATCAAGCGTTGAAGAAAGCGATGCTCACAATGATTACCTAATTGCTTGCTGTGCTATGGCCCTTGGTAAAAATGCAGAAAAGTATAATAAACCTGAAGAAGTTGCTGTTATTCGCACTGTTTATGAAAACTACAATTCAAAAGATATTTACGGATACATTTTTGAAAAATTCATAAACGAAAGCGACGCACAATAATATATACTAAGTACTATGTAAACCGCATAGTACTTTTTTATTTTACAACATAAAATTATTATAAACTTTAGCAATAAAATTGACAACATTTTTTTCATTTGTTATAATAAATTTACAAAAATAAAAGGTGCTAACAATGAATAAAAATAAAGACAATAACAAATCTGAAACTTGGGAAAAGTTTAAGAAAAAATCAAAATCATTACTTGTACTATTTTGGACAATGTTTAAAATAGGATTATTTACTTTTGGTGGCGGTTACGCTATGATTCATCTGCTTGAAAATGAATTTGTTGCCAAAAAGAAATGGCTTGATAATGACGAATTTTTTGATTTAGTAACAATTGCGGAATCGACACCCGGACCAGTTGCAATCAACTGCTCTACTTACATAGGTTACAAAACAGAAAAATTTATTGGTTCATTAGTTGCAACCACTGCAATGTGCTTGCCGTCTTTTATAATTATTTTTGTAATATCTTTGTTCTTTAATGCTTTTTTAGCAAACACTTATGTTGCTGCAGCTTTTAAAGGCATACAAGTTTGTGCAGTATTTTTGATTTTGTGTGCAGGCATTAAAATGGCAAAAAAATTAAAAATTTCTTTATTTAATATAATATTATTTATAGCCACCTTTGCAGCTATGATTTTAGTAAGTATTTTTAACGCGAAATTCTCTTCCATATTCTACATTTTAATTAGTGGTGCCATTGGATTATTTATTTATTCTATAAGTTATTTTAAAGGCAAAATGAAACAAAAAACAGCTACTGCTGACTTGCAAGAAAATGTTACAACAGATACTGAAAATGATATTGCTACAAACGATAACTGCAATGAAGAAATAACACTTTCTACAAGTGATATTAAAAATAACGAAATTACAAATGATAATGTATCTTCAGATAGTTACGACAATGAAGAAGTAAAAGAAATTACCACTTCCGACAATGAAGATTTAGGAGGTGAAAAATGATTTACTTACAATTATTTTTAAACTTCCTTAAAATAGGTGTCGTATCTTTTGGTGGCGGATATGGAATGATTCCGCTAATTCAAGAAACAGTAATTTCAAATGGCTGGCTTACTCAAGAAGAAATACTTAACTTTATAGCCGTATCGGAATCTACTCCCGGACCTATTGCAATTAATATGGCAACATTTATCGGTTCGTCTCAAGGTGGCATACTAGGCTCTTTTATTGCTACGCTAGGTATAGTTTTACCATCATTTATAATAATATTAATTATAGCTACTCTTGCTAAAAACTTAATGAAATTTGCAGGCGTAAAAGCAACATTAAACGGAATTCGTCCAACAATTGTAGGTATGATATTTGCAACTTTTGTTACAATGTTTATTAGCACTATTTTTGGAATAAAAACAATTGAAAGCGTATTCAGCTTTGACTGGAAAGGTTTAGTTATATTTGCTATTGTTGCAATTATTGCAATTGTCTATAAACATTTTAGAAAAAAATCAATATCCCCTATTCTGCTAATAGTTTTATCGGGCGGTATGGGTATGCTAATGTATTGCGGATTGTTTTAAACAAAGATTTAATATAAAATAAAACTACTAAATATTAAATCGGGACTGAAATAGGCCCGATTTTTGATTGATTTTTTTATAAAATTCTGCAAAAAAAACAGCATAATATTTTTTAAATTTATTTATAATTAATAATAAAATAATCTTTAAATAATTTTTCAATTAAAGCTTATACATACTCTATTCCTGCAGCCGCAAGCACATTTATTGCTTTTTTAAAATCCATTTGTTTAACTAAAATATAATCAGTGTTGTAAGTTGAAATAGCAAATATACTTATATTATTTTCACTCAGTAAATTAGATATATTTGCAAGCACACCAATCAAAGAAAAATCTAATACTCCACATATCCTAAATGCTCGCCAGCCATTACTAACCTTTTGTGCGTCATTAGGCACTAAACTGCTTTTACAAACTAACGAAAGCTCTTCATCGGTTTTACCAATAAAGACAAAATCTTCTTTTAATATCTTATCTGAAATATTATTGACTTTACATACTGCAAAATCGTCATTTAAAATTTGAATTTTCATATTTAAATTATATCATATATTATAATTTAGTCAATAGTTATTTTCGACATAATTTTAAGTTAATTTTAAAATCGCTATTGATTTTTTTATTATTTTGTGTTATATTAAATATGTATAAGTATATAAACTAAACTATACTTTATGCAAATAGGAGTTAAAAATGAGAAAAAATCTTATTGCAATTGAAACTGCTACAATATTGATACTAATTGCTATGTTGATTACAGGCGTAGTATTAATGAATACATATATAATCTTTTTAGCAGTTTGTCTTTTAATGCTTGGCGGAATTGGCATTGCAATATACAAAATCGTTAGTTTATACAAGAAAACCAAACCCATTTCCGATAATGCTGACAATAGCAAAGCAGACAATATTGATAATTTAAAGAATAGTAAAACACCTATTGCTAATCCTAAAAAAGCTTGGGAATTTTCTACTATTGGTGAAAAAATTAAAAGTTTATGTTTTATTTTCACATTTACTGCTTGTTGTATTACATTTATGATACTTTGTATGTACGGATATTTTAAAATAGCTCTTATAACTATTTTTACAGGTATATCCGCTATAGTTTTAGCTATTATCATAATGGCAGTTATTGAAAAATTATTAATTGAAAAACACAAAAAAGAATTACAAAGCACAAATAATATTAATACAGAAATAGAGTCAAATCAAGAAGCCTGCGAAAATATTGATATCGAAGATATCTCACCTGCTTCGCAAGATAATATTTCAGAAGAACTAGATAACATCAAAAATGATTTAGCTTAACATTCACAAATAAATTAAAACAAAAATCCGTAAGAATTATCTTACGGATTTTTTATCATAAATAAATATAAAAGTTTTATTAATCTTTAAATCATAGTGTTTTAGTATATCAATTATATCAAAAAAAAGGCTAATTGCTCACAAAGTGATTTTTCTTCAAAGGTACTGCAGTATTCAAAGAGTTTATCAATATTACACACAATACCATTTTTATTGCATACTGAATAAAAATAATCCATAAGCTTATCATTGTTTGGACTTCCAATAACATAGTTATTGCCGTATATTTTTTTGTATTTATCACTCATATTAGGAAATATTTTATCTATTTTAGAATAAAAATATTCCCTATTTCCATTACGCAGTGTAAGCCCCATACCAAAGCAAATTATTCCATACACTTTAGCTTCAATGCAGTAATTTAATATGCCGTCTAGATTGTCTTTGTTATCATTAATAAATGGCAAAATCGGTGAAAGCCAAACTATAGTAGGTATTCCGTTATCACGCAAAATATTCAACACTTCTGCTCGTCTTTTTGTAGTGCACACGTTCGGTTCAATCCTGCTACATAAATTTTCATCAAAAGTCGTCAAAGTCATTTGAACAACGCATTTTGTCTTTTCATTTATTCTCTTTAATAAATCCAAATCTCTTAAAATTAAATCGGATTTTGTAATGACTGTAAAGCCAAAACCATATCTTTCTATTAATTCCAATGCTTTTCTAACATTTCCAAGCTTTGCTTCTAACGGAATATATGGGTCTGTCATACTACCCGTTCCAATCATACATTTTTTACGTTTGCTTTTTAAAGCTTTTTCCAATAATTCTATTGCATTGCCTTTCACTTCAATATCTTCAAACAGATGATTCATTTGATAACAATCGCTGCGTGAATCACAATAAATGCAACCGTGCGAACAGCCACGATAAAGATTCATTCCATTTTTAGCTGACAAAATGCTTTTTGCTTGAACTATGTGCATAATAGTATACCGCCGAAATTTTAAAAAATTATTTGTTTTATTATTTTGATTTTAAGTATTAATTTGTAAAATATAATAGTTTAACTATTAGATATAATATTTTACAAAACCTGTCTGTTAGCAAAAGGCAATCAAAAAGAAAATTATACAAGCAACAACTGATAATAGCAACATTATAATAGGTGGAAAGAAAATTTTTCGCTCTCCACGCTTTAAATTTGCTATAAGTGTCCCTATCATAGACAACACAAAACAAGCGAAATATGCGATACATTCATAAACAAATATAAGAAAAAATATAATCTCTACCCCTTCTTGTTCATGAGTGTTTGAGCCAAAAAACATTCCACATATTATTGTTGTAATTATATAAATAGTAGTAGCAAGTCCAAACAATACCCAATTTGTTATTTTAAGTCCTTTACTTTGCTCAATAATCTTCTATTATTATTTTTAAATTTAATTGTTGGATAACTTGCTTATAGCACTTTCCAAACTATCAACAAAAAAGATAGTATTTCCTTTGTTGCTTTCAAAAATAAAATCTTTTAATGGCTTGCTTGTGTATACTGAAAAATCACCATAAATAGCAATACGAAATTGGTAATTAACAACTTTTTGCAAAATTTCTCCTGCAATTCCGCTACTTAACACAAAAAATTCATTAATTATTGCATCTTTTGGTATAGCAATATTCTTTATTCCCATTTCATATTTAACATTCATCATCAAGTCAATTGCTGTCTCTGTATCCTTAATAACTATATCACGTGCAATTATGCTTGCAATTTCTGTATTATTTTTTATTATTTTTTCTATTTTCATATCTCACCTTAACTTTCTTTTATAACATTATATCATATTTTAATTTAAATAACAAGACTATCTTTAATAATATAATATAAACTACCAAGTATAACAAAAAAAGCTGCATATTTACAGCTTTTAAAATGTTTTAAACAATATGTTAATAATTAAGCACTTATCTAATAAATATTTTATTAAGCTAAGATTTAACTATTTCAATAATTTGATTTTTTGTTAAAACAGTTAAATCAACTAAACATTGCTTTGCAGTTTGATTTATTTTAATTTTAATATCCGTTAAATCTAAACTGCTAAAATTAATTGAACAATGTTCTCGTATTTGTTTAATATTCTGAATGATATTATTTAACCAAAAAGAATTATTTTTCAATAACCAAATGCCATTATCTATATCTATTAGAACTAAATGTGTTAATCCATTTGTCAAATATGCAATTTCATTGTCAGTAAGAAAAAAAGAGCCGCTTTTTATATTTTTTATTTCAATTCCCATATCTAAAAGTATTAAATCAAAACCATAATTTCTTTTATTTGCTACATCAATAAAATCTACATTATCTATAAAATCTCTTTTTTGCAGAAAATCAATAAAATATTTCTCTGCGATTCTTCCACTTTTTATTTTATTAACGCTTTGTTTTACTGTTCCATTTGTTACAGAAATATTATAATTATGCGTATTTAAATTGGTATCTAAAGGTAATTCCTTTTTTAGTTTATTTTCATTATATTCAATTTTTAAACTCGAATCTTTAATTTCTTCTATTAGAACATTATTTTCAGTATTTATATTGCCAATCCTATTTGTGTGAAAATAAAATTTGAAAAAATAAGATAATGCCGCTTGAATAAATCCTTTTAAAAGATATGACGACTGCGTTCTATTATTAAGAAAATCCAATAAATTATTATAAAAATCAGAACTTTTGTCTTTTATTAATAAACTTGTTTGTTGAAATTCCAAATACGCTTGCTCATTTATAGTAGTGATATTTAAAAAGCTGCAAAGGTATTTTATTGCATTTGCATAAGATTTTGCTTTATTAGAATTTAATCTAGGTGATTTACAATATTCTTCAAAATCTATAAAAAATTGATTCATTTTTTCTCCTTCAAAATTATAATCATAATTTTAATCTAGTATTTTATCTTCAAAAATACTATACTATTATATTTTTCTGTACTTTGCTTTTCTTAAATAACAAACATTCTTGCAAATTAATATTATTATACCATTCTTTCGCTAGAAATTAATTATATACTAATTATACCATAATTTTATTAATATTTCAAGGTTAAAATATATTAAATATTCTATATCAGTTTATTAGCAATAATGATAAAATTTTACATATTGATATTATCTTAAAAATATACTTAACAAATTTGTTATACTACTTGATTTTAATATCGATTTTTTATCAAAAAAAAGCTTTAATCGGTTTCGATTAAAGCTTTTTGTGGTGCACCTTCAGGGACTCGAACCCTGGGCCCAATGATTAAGAGTAAAACTTTTTAAAAAATTATATCAAAAAAACTAATAAAATCAACAAATAAAATTAATTTAAATCGTCATACCCACTACTTACCCAAATGCAAAAAAACTAATTAAAACGGCTAGCCGTTTTAAAATTGTAATCGAACTAATTCGATTACATAACAAAGCTGACTTATCCGCTTTGTTTAATAAGGTTTAAGTTTTTGATAAAAAAATAGAGTAAACCCTTGCTAAATTTGCAGTTTTTTCTAGCAATTGCTTTGAAAAAACTGCAAATTTTTTCGCAAGGGTTTACTCTAATTTCGCTACGCTCAAACCTATACAAGATTATATCTCCTCACGACTATTAAGTTTCATTTTCACTCCTTTATCGTTGCTTAACTTTCACATTCAACAATTATTGTATATATAATATCAATGTACACTCTAAATAAATTGCTACTACCACGATTTGCGTACAATTCAGATATTAAATATACTACAACTTGTTTATTGTTTTTTAGAAATGCTTTGTAATATTCTTGTGCCAATATGCACTCTTCTTTTGTTCCCATCACTCTAATTTTCATCGTTTAACTCCTTAAAATCCTAAACCTGCAAACTTTGAAGCATTATAGATTGCCGTCATTAAATATTGGCGTTGATTAGTTATATTTCCTTGACTACTTACTTTTGCAAAAATATTGGTAAAAAATTCAATATCGTCTTCTACTCGTCTACAAGCACAATATAACTCTTGTAAGTACTCCCAAGACTCAACACTGCTTCCGTTAATCTTGATATATGCAACTCCTTTACAATATTGAGCAATATCTTTTAGTGCTGTATGATAGCAACAATCTACATAGCTTTCAATAGCTTCTATTACTAGTTCATAAAAATAGTTCAGTTTATCTTTACTAGTATTCATCTCATAATTGTTATTGTTATCGTCTTCTTCGTCAATTTCTTCTTCAATCTCATCGTTATTTGGATAAGAAGAAGGAGTAAGAAGATGATGATTACTATACTTTTCTTTACTTTTATTTACTTTACTTTCCGTCTCGTTCGACCGATTTAAATGTTCGTTCGACCGATTTGGGTTCACATTCGACCGATTGAGAAAATTGACAAGAATAACACTTTTCGATGATAGTTTTCTCATTTCTTCTTCTGAGAGCAACCAAATATCGAAATTAATGTCTACTGCCTTACGCTCCACAGTTGCAGAATAATATATCTGCTGTATTCGTTTCGAGGTTAATATTTCTGACTTGAAATGGTCGCCGCTAAAAAGTTCACACGCCACCAAGTCCCCAATTACCTGTTCGACAGTCTCTGCATCAGGGCAATACTTGCCTTGCAGATTTTCTAAAATGTCCCAAATCACATCTTCTTTTGTTTTCTCATCATAGCGAATATAATAACCTTTATCACCATAAATAAGTTCCAAAAGAGATAAATAAATATCATTTACTACATATCCATATTTTAATTTAGGTCTACGCAGCTTTCGGTCTTTAAGTAATCCAATCGAAAAGGGAAAGTAATCAAGTCCTTGCTTGAACTGTCCCAATATTAATCACGCTCCTTTGTTTTTTATTAATTTCTATAATAATTGTTTAAAAAATGATTGACATTTTTTTAATAAAGATGTATTATTTAAATATTGAGTTACATTGACCTTATCTTAAGGCATAGCGGAAAGCGCGGAATTGTAACTCTCTTTTTTTATGTTTTTTTATCTTTGTTATTGTTTTTATTTAAAAATGTTTGACTTTTCAGTATTTATTGTATATAATAATATTGTGGAGTTGGGGTGTTCCGACCAGACATTTAAGTCTATTCACATTCAAGGGTAACATTTGTTACCCTTTATTTTTTTCTTTCTTTTTTCCTTTGCGTATTTTAGCCATATCCCATTTATTAAGCCTTGTCTTTGTTTTAGTCAAATGCTTTTCTTGAATAGGTTTACCACTTTTTGTTTTACGAAAAGTCTTATCTTCAACACCGCTTATTTTTGGTATATCAGGATATTTTTCTATAGGAATAAGACGCTCTTTTTTATTGCCGTCTTTATCTTGTAATGACAATATTCGGCGAACTGCCATATTGTCTTTATCGTTACCCATAGAAACAACTCTGCGTTTTTTTCCTTTGCCACCAACTAGCACCTTATCATTTGTTATGTAAACATTTCCTTTTATGTATCGTCTTCTTCTACTCATATTTTTCATACCTTTTAATATCATTGTTTCTACAAATGCGGTTTCTAGGCTTTTTATTGCCTTGCTCTGTTTAATCTTTCCGCAAGTTGCTCTTTTTCTGTTTTGTTATAGGTCCACACATTAATAGTATTCTCGTCGTCGTAATACTCGACATTGCCACCATTCAGCGGTTCATTGGTATCCTTAATTCGTCCAACGCGATAAACTTCCCTACTATTAAAATGGTTAGAGAATACTTGCCATTTTCCTTTTGCCATAATTGCTCCTTATTGCGGCTTTTAGCATACCGTACGCTTATTTTTTAGATAGCAGTGTAATTACTGCTATCTTCTTTTTTCTAAAGAAAATTGATATTATTCTTCAAGTATTTCGTTTTCAAACAATGGTCTAAGTCTTGAAAATTTTATCTTAAGTTTCTCCCAAAAAGTTAATTGATACCCTTGTAGTTCTAAACAAAGCAAATTATATATTTCTGCTTCTTTGAGTTTCTGTTTCAGATTCTCAAAAATAAGCTTATCAATAAATTTCAAATATCTTTCTGGGACAAAATCGGCAGTATCTAGTGTATGAGTCCAAGTTTCAAAATGCTTGTCCAATATTTCGTTTATAAGTTCATTTTTGTTAAAAATCATTTCTTTTCACTCCTTGTCTTAGTCTTATAATAATCTTTTGGAAGCTCGTCGTTATATTTATCCAAATATTCGATATATCCATTAAAAGTTTCTTCGGCTTTATCAGAAGATATGTAATCAAAATCTTCGTCAAAATGGCCTTGATAAAACTTTGGTTTACAACTTGTACTATCGTAACATTCAAAAACATTATAATTTGCTGTCACTTTCATTTGTTTATAGCACGAATTATCCTTTTTGCCACTAGCAATATATCGTTCATACAAAAAATTGTTTTCGATGTGTCGTATAGTCCAAGTTAAAGCAATAATCTTGCCGTTTATATCTTTTTTAATGTCAAGATTAACTATCTCTATAAAGTGTGCTAATTCTCTAACATTAATATCAATTAATCCCGGACGCTGCGTGTCAAGAAAAATGTCTAAATGATTATGCCGGTGTTGCTCGTACCACCTTGACTGCCAATCTGGGAACCCTTTACACATACGACTGTTAAGATACTTTTGTGCTTCAGTTATGCCTATCACTTCATAAGGTAAGTTAAAATGAGTCTTAACCAAATCGTTAGCAAAACCTAGTTTGTAAGGATTTATTCTTCGACATTTTCTATTAGAATATCTAAAACGCTTACCAACCAAATCATAATTACAGCTTCCACAATGTTGCGGAATCGTCTTAATATGTGTAAAGCCGTTGGCTTGTTTTTTCATTATTTCTTCTCGCATTTTGCGATTGCGTTCATTGTCAAACATATAAGTATTTATTATATGTGACAAAAAACAGGTTTTCCCTTTTCCTGGTGGTCCGTATATTATACAAATCACGCAGAACCACCGCCTTTGATTTTATTAATTAATAACGCAATGCCTTTAAATGGCAAAGCAATTATCCATATAATAGCTTTTAATATCCACTCTACAGCTTTACATAAAGCTTTAAATACAACTTTAAGCACCTGTCCGACTATTGGGAAGATAAGCGATAATATTGGTAACGCAATCGCTAAAATTATCAACACAATAATTAATACAAACACCCAAATAGGAATACCTAATTTTTCAGCTAAATCTTTTAACCATCTGAAAGGGTCAACAGCATTATGTTCGCCACCGCCAGGAATATTATCTCCAGTTATTTTATTTGAAACAGCTCCTAAATCATAAAGCCTTCCGTTTGTTATAAATTTTAAACGCAATATTGTTACATTCGTTATCTCTGTATAATCGGTATATCCTCCAGTTCCGTCCCAAAAAGTATTAAAGCTAGTTTCATAAAACCGCAATACCCACTTTGTTCCTTCAAGATTTTTTTCAGTTTCAGGTTTCAATTTTTCAGTTTTTTTAAATGTTTCAACTGATTGAATTCTATCCCATTCAAAATTTTTCGTGAACCAAGGATTTCCGTATTCTATAGTTTGTCCTTTGTCAGTTTCTTTTAATATTTTAGGTCCAGGTTTTTGGATAGGACCATATGTAGTGCCTTCATTCATACCAACTTGACTATGTGCAGACCTATATTCGTAAGAAATAGATGCTTCCATTAATTTATCAATTTGTTTATCCGTATCAAAAGCTATATAATGACTATCACAAGCACCACTTGCAAGCCAAAAACCATTTGAATAACGCAAAAAATCAACATAAGGATTTATTATTTCAATTATCTCTTCAAATTCGTGTGTATATGTAACTTTTCCATTAACAGTGGAAGCTTTAAATAACTTACCAACATTAAAAGCAACTTCATTAATTGTATTATCGTTACCACTATCTTCGTCATAATCTTTATTCCAAGCTCTATAAATTGATATTATATTATAATATCGGTAATCAGTATCAGCAACTTTAACATCGTTTACTTTGTACTTACAAAAAACCCCTTCGTTACTTAACATTTCAAGCTCATATAATTTAGTATCTTTTACTTCTTCAGATAAAGACATATTAATACAAGTTGCGACAATGTAGCAGGTTCTCTGACACGGCTGATATGTGTAAATTAACAATTCTTTTGCAGTACTTTCCGCAATCTGAATTACTTGAATTGAATAATCATCGGATTTATCAAGATAATCTTCAATATTGAAATTTTCGTCCTTTTGTAAATCTTCAAGTACATTTGTACTATTAGGAGTATCTGCATACGCCAAGTCAATAGCTTGTCCAAACAAGCAAAACATTGATAATGCTAAACACACAAGCAAGATAACTAATATAATTTTTTTATAAGTTTGTTTTTGTTCCATAAATCCACCTTTAAAAAAATTAAGGGCATATAATGCTATATGAATAAAGTAATTTCACGAACAAACAAGATTGAAATAACAAAAAAATTACACTATATGCCCAATGGTAGCAGACTTTTTTTCTTGGGTCTACCAGTCCAAGTTGAAAGAATTGATAAAAAGCTAATTAAATAATTATTTCGCCAGTGTCTAAATCAATGTTAGTAAATGATTGCAATGAGCTTTTTGTGAAGCCTAAGGACAATTTAAACTCAAATACAAAATCACCACTAGAATACTTAGTAACATATTCAACAACACCTTTATTTGCTTTATTACAAGCATAAGAATTTTGTAAAAAGTTTTCAAACGATTGCACATCGACATTCATAAATGAAAAAAATGATTTAGGTTGATAATTTTTCAAATCTTCTCTTAATTTAACAATGATATTTTGCCAATTTGGAATATTATTACTAATTTCTTGCAGTGCTTGATAAACAAGAACAACTTTAGGGTGTTGCTTTTCAGCTTCAGGAATCGGAGGATAAAGATTAGTTAACGCATAACTCAACTTACTAAGACTATTTTGATTGCTAAGATCGACTGTATCTATAACACCAATAAATTTCAAAGCATCTTCTGACAAATCAGGTTCATTATATTGAAAAGCACCACTAGACAAAATAATATCTTTCAATTCAACACTACTACCAAACCCAAAAGTATCATTAAATTTTCCAGTTGTTACACCTGAATAATTGACATCAATTGTATAATTTGAATAAATTGGTGTTGGAACAATTGTGTAATTTTTATTTATATTTGTATAATCCACGCGATATACACCGTCTTCGTCGGCTGCAACATTTTCAACTGACTCTCCACCATAGCTAAAAGCGTACGAAATATCTTTTATACGTTTTCTGTAATCTACAGTGCACAATGCTTTCTTTGTTGCATCAGCTTCTGCTGAAGCTGTAATCAAAATTTGCTCTCCAAAATCTTGTTTACAAATTACAATTACTTGTTCACCACTATTTGTAACAGTTTTATCTAATGTCAAATAATCTGATATTTCTTTACCATTAGCCCAAGCAGATGATAAATTACTAAATTTTACACTCCATATTATCGTTGAGTTCTCAAGAATATCAGGTGTTATTGTTGCAGTTAAAGTATATGCACTATCTGTGTTTTCTGGTGGTGTTGTTAATCTTTTGCAATCAAAAGCAACACCATTACTCATAATAGGTTTTAAAACTGAACCGCCAACGGATTGCGTTTCTTCAGTTGCAGGTGGCTTTTTGAAAAAATTAAACTTATCCCAATTCTTGAAGCCGTCAGAAAAATATCCAATAACTCCAACGCCAGTACCAATAATCAATAAAATCAAAATTATAATTGATATTAATTTAATAGTAGATTTTTTCATAATTCACTCCTTAATCTGCATAATTATAAATAATCTTTGTAGTGGAATCCGCCATTATCTCATCAAATATATAGTCGGTTAGCGGACAGCCTTTGTCCGATGTAATAACGGCAGGTAATTTAATTTCGTAAATATCATTTATTTTAATAGAAATTTCTTTACATAAAAAATTAGACATAAATCCGTATACAACATTATTTCTATATAATACAGGAATTAATGCTCCATAAGTTTCAATATCGTAATTCATTGTTTTATCGTTAAAATTTAAAGTATTATTCTGAAATTTATAAATCGTATTATCTAAAATTGTAATTTCTTCGCCACCAAAGTAGTCAGCAGAATTGTGACAATTTTCTGTTCTCAACATTGCAAAATAAAAGTCATCAAAATTAAAGTCTAAATTTACACTCTTAAGAAGCTCTTTATTTTCTTCGATAATATAATTAAAATTAGTATTATTAGCAAAACACATATTTTGATTAATTATATTAACTGACATATAATTTTTTGGCAATTCGAATGTGCCATATTTTTCGTTCTCAATAATTGTTGAAACAATTTGTTTTTCAACAATCGTTGGCGGTTGTTGTGTCGGCTCTTCAACTGTCGGTTTATTTGTCTCTTTAAAATTCCAATTTTTAAAGCCGTTTGAAAAATATCCAATACCCCCAAGTATTGCACCTAGAATTGCTAAGACAACAAATATTGTTACTATTAATTTAATTTTTGATTTACTCATTATTGTTTACTCCTTAAATATTTAATAAATTTAAAAGTTCATCATTAAAAATATCTCGATAAAGTGGATTAATTTCCACTTTGTCAGTAATATCTTCGCCAGTACTACGAATAATTACTTTTGTTCGTGCTTTTGAAAAATGATAAAAATCTATTAATTGCTTTGGTCCGTGTTTAACATCATTCAATGCACCACATTCATAACATTCAATATTGTTACCATTCCACCACAAGACGGCAGTCCAATCTTTACCGTAATTTTCTTCGCCATTTGCTAAAAATTGAACTAATTCTGACTTAATATAGTCATTGTGTTCCCTAACACATTTTTTAATTTGCTCTTGCAGTTCTGTTTCTTTGTCTTTCCAATTAAATTCCATTTTGCTAACTCCTTTATTTTTTGGTTCTTCTACCCGTTCTTTAAATCCTAATTTAATCATTTTATGTTTACGCCTTATTTTATCTGCCGTATCCATAGCTACTAATGAACAAAATAAAGTTTGTTGTATTCTTTCAATTTGTTTTTCACTTAATTTATTCATTGTTGTTCACTCTATAAATTTTTATTTAGTATAGTGTCATAAGTAGTAATTGATACTATATCTTTTGTTTTATAATTTTTTAATATTGTACTTAAGTTATGTCTCTCTTCTGTATTTGTGTCAACGACGATAAAACGGTTGTACTCAGGGAAAAATTTGCTGACTTTAAATCGTGCAAAATTATCTTTTATTTTGTATGTTATTATGTCATTAACTTTTAGTATTTCAGCGACATTACTTGTACAAGCAACTAAGCGATATTTAATTTCCGAATTATTGGTAGCTTCGATATACCATTCACCGGTTTTCTTGAAATAAACTAGCCTGCAGGCAATTTGTTTGTTATATCCTTTTTGAAAAATTGCGTTGTATGATAAATTAAAAGCCGTATCCGTTACCAAATCGGCACGAACACAGCTCAAAATTATTCTTCCAAAACTGGAATTGCATTTTTCGAACAAACAAAATTGTTGGTATCTGATATCTTCAATATCTATCATAACTTACACCTAAATAATTAATTCTAAGTGTGCAGCACAATTAAAAAATAACAATATAATTCAAAATAACAATCGTTCACTTTTGTGCTGCACACTTTGAAAGTTATTCAATGCGGTACTTACAAACGCAACTATGAAGATTAACTAAAGGGATTTCTATGCTTACTACCCTATTGGTAGCAAAGTTTTTTTACGAGAACCTTGCATCAAACTCAGTTTGGGGGAAAATATGAAAGAAATATGGTAGTAGGTTGATTTATGAGTGCCTACATAAACTCAAAAAGGTATTATTAAGTAGTACTTTTTGTACTATAATAATAAAATAGCACATAATGTACTATTTGTCAATACTTTTTTAGTACAAATTGCACTATTTTTTTTATTGTTGCCAAGTACATACTGTGCTATAATAATATAAAAAGGGTATTGTTATGTTAAAATTAAAAGAATTAAGAAAAAATAAAACACAAAATGAAATTGCAAAAGCATTAGGAATAACTCAAAGAACATACAGCAATTATGAAGCTGGAAATCGTCAACCTGACCAAGATACATTAATAAAAATTGCTGACTATTTTAATGTTAGTGTCGACTATCTTTTAGGCAGAACAGAAACAATTGATACTGCAATTATAAAAAGACCAGAATACGAGCTTGCAGAAAAATTTTTACAAGATTATGTTGAACTGCTAAAAGACAAAAGTTTTATAGACACAACTAAATTGTATAATGAAATTACGCCAGAGCTTAGAGCTATGGTACTTGGTTATATTGTTGGCTTGTTAAGAAGCTATAATATTGACACAAAAAAAATACTAGGATATTAAAAAATATTAAATAAATTATAGACAAAAGTCTTTATTCGTTATATAATCTTAAAATCACACTTTAGGAGAAAATTATGAATAAAGACTATTTTAAACACTATTTGCAAATAATTGCAAAAAATGTATTAGAAATGCAACAAAATATTACTCGCTTATCTTTAATTGAAAATGAAATGATAAGCATACGACAAAACTTTACAGCACAATCAGACGCAATTAAATTTGCAGTCTGCACTTCGATAGGGTTGTTTGAAAGCGAAAACATTAAAACAGACGATATTATCGCTAATTATAGGCAACTATCGCAACAGAACAAAATTGTAAGTAGTGGGTTTGATAATCAAAGAATGGAGAATTTAAGAAAAATGATTATTGAACTAAATATCAAAGGTTCTATTAGAATCAGACAAAATGGACTAATAGAACTGCGTAGTAGAGATTTTGGCTCAGTCTATGGAAGAACAGAAGCTGAAATCGAAGAAAAACTAAAAAATAAATTAAAGGAGATGAAAAAAAACAAATCTAACAAAACAAATACTGCACTGCTATCTGAATTTTATCATAACAATTATTTACCGTACAAAAAAGCAAGTCTTGCACCAAACTCTATAAAAGCAATTGAAAGCAATTTTAAATGTTTGGCAAATTTTGATAAACCTTTGAACAAATACACTGCATTAGAAATTGAAAATTTTTTATATTCAATTCCACACACACGAAAAAGACAAGTGCTGCAATGCTTGTTAAATAATTTATTCAATTATGCAAAAAGACTTGCATTTATAAAAAATAATCCTTGTGATAATGTTGAAAAAATGAAACATAGTAAAAAGGTAGGGCGTGCATTGAGTTTCCAAGACCAATGTGCGTTTTTTAATGCTTTATACTCTACTGAAAGCAAAGCAAGTGAGATTGAAAAATTATATTTAACTTTTGTGTATTTAACAGGTACAAGAAGAAATGAAGCATTATCAATCACAAAAAATGATATTAAATTAAGCAACAATATTATTCATATACCCGGCACAAAAACGAAAACTTCGGATAGAAATATTCCAATGTTCCCACTTGTAAAAAAACTATTACAAACTATGGAATCAAGCAAAAATAAAGTCTTTGATTTAACATACAATCAGGTTAAAAATGCTGTTGAGAAAATCACCAGCGAATATCACTTGCACGAGTTGCGCCATACTTTTGGTACTATTTGTATTTGTGTTCAAAAACTTGACCCAAAAACGGTTGCATTGTATATGGGACATTCTGACCCGTTTGTTACATTAAATACATACACTCACCCGGAGCAATTAAACGAAAAATTATTTTTCGATGGCAGCATAAGTGATAAAGAAAAACTAGAAATATTAAATGAAGAATATAGTAAAGTATTAAAGATAATTAATGATTTTTTAGATAGTCGTACCCAAATCGTACCCAAAAAATAGGGTTAAATGACAAAAAAATAGCCAATTTCATAATGAAATCGACTATTCTTTATGTCAACCACTTAAGTTTTCTACCCAATACCATACTTAAGTGTGTAATTTGGTGCACCTTCAGGGACTCGAACCCTGGGCCCAATGATTAAGAGTCATTTGCTCTACCAACTGAGCTAAAGGTGCATTTTTGGTGCGGATGAAGAGACTTGAACTCCCACATCGTAGATACTAGATCCTAAGTCTAGCGCGTCTGCCAATTCCGCCACATCCGCATATAAAAATGGAGCGGGAGACGAGATTCGAACTCGCGACATTCGCCTTGGCAAGGCGA
>CAJTYW010000002.1 GCA_910583995.1 uncultured Christensenella sp.
AAATGAAGCAGAAGGAATTACAGAAGATATGCTAAATAGCAGATTAGAGCTAGCAATTGGAACAGGTTGGTATATAGAGTATAATGTAGGTGGAAATGTAGAGACAATATATCTATCTGTATTAGGAGATATAAATGGCGATGGCAGAATAAGTGCAAGTGATTGTACATATTTAAGAGAACTAGCAAATAATGAGACAATATATAACAAATTAAATGTAGAGTTTAAGCTAGCAGGCTTGATAATAAACAAAGGCGGCATAACAAGTGCGGATAGTGAGATTATATTAAATGTAATGGCATATAAACTAACAATTGACTTATTCTATTAAAAAATAAAAGGTGGGATTATTCCACCTTTTATTTTTTTGATGCGATAGTGAGTAAACATTTTTATTTTTAAATAGCTTTCATGGGTAAATAGTATCGATTTTCGTAGTGTTTTTAATATGATAACAAAATGCAACACGGCAAACAAATGGTAGGATTGACTTAATAGGCGAAAAATAGTATAATTAATATAATAATAAAAAATATGATATTATAAAAATACAATATTTAAGAATTAGGATAATTTGTATTTTTGTAATATGGTATTAAAAGGAGAAATTATGGGAAAGGTTAAAGATTTTTTAACTAATCATAAGATTGAAGTAATTATTACGGCGGTGCTGCTTGTAGTTATGATAGGTATTGCAGTAGGTATACCTTGCGGTATCTTCTTTTCACCAAGAAAAGGTTCTGTAAGTACTTATTCTTATGATAAAACAAAAGATTTTGATTTGCTAAAAGACGGATATGTATTGTATGCTGATTACGATTCTGATTTTAAAATATTGAATATTGCTGACTTACAAATGTCAGAAGTATATACTAATTCACAAAATAAGCGTAACTATGAACTGGTTAGAAAATTGGTAGAGCATGAAAAACCCGATTTGATAACTTTTACAGGTGATAATTTTTGGCTTAACAATGCAAAGGCAGCAACCAAAAAGTTTATTCAAAATATAGATAGTCTTAATGTGCCTTGGGCACCTGTGTTTGGTAATCACGAGCCTGAGACGGAAGTAGATACTAACTGGATAATGGAACAATTTTTGACAGCAAAAAATTGCATTTTCAATATTGGTGTAAAAGGAACAGACTTTAATAAAGATGTAGCAAAAGGTCCTAAAAACATCGATGGTGTAGGTAACTATGTAATAAATGTATTAAATAATGAGCATAAAATTATACATACAATATTTATGATGGACTCTCACTCAAACAATGGTGACCAACACCCTGAAAAAGTTGAGAATATCACAGACGGAACAGCTATTGATGGATTAAATGGTTGGTATGCTCAAGATAATTATCTTTTTAAACCTGACGAAAACGGAAAATTGGTTGGAGTAGGTACAACTTATGACTATATCAAACTTAATCAAATAGAGTGGTATGAATGGGTTGTAAAAGGCGTACAAAAAATAAATAAAGGCGAAGTAGTTCCATCATCTGCTTTTTTCCATATCCCATTGCCGGAATTTAATATTGCTTACGCACTTTATAAAAAGAATTTGCCAAAAGATTATAACGGCAGAGATGTTATTGACGGTAACTTTGGCTTGAATAGAGAAAATGTATGTTCACCATATTACAATAGCGGATTCTTTGAAAAAATGAAAGAACTTGGAAGTACTAAAGATGTCATAGTTGGTCACGACCACGTAAATAACTCTTCAATTCTTTATCAAGGTATTAGGCTTACTTATGGATTAAAGACAGGTGACGGCTGTTATTGGGATAGTACAGGCAGTGTAAGCGGTGGTACTACAATCTCAATAAATAGTACTGGTGCTACAAAAACTGAACATATCTATATGCCGTTTAAATAAAATAAAAACAACAGGAATTTTCCTGTTGTTTTTTGCTTATCAAATAAAATTAATCAAAAATCGATACTAAAATGTGAAAAGTGTATAATTACATTTTGGTTTTTGTTAAAATATTATAAAATTATCGGTTTAATTAAATCAAATATAGATTAAAACAAATAAAAGTCGGAATATTCCGACTTTTATTTTGCGTAATAGTAAATTAAATTTTAATTAAGCGTTCTTTTCAGCTGCAGCAATAATTTCAGCAGCTTTGCCGTTACAACCCAATACGTTAACTAGTTTGTGACGAACGATTTCCTTAATGTTAGCTCTTGCATCACCAAGATATTGACGTGGGTCAAAGTGGTCAGGATGCTCATTGAAGTGCTTACGAATAGCAGCTGTGCAAGCTAGTCTTAAGTCAGAGTCAATGTTGATTTTGCAAACTGCCATTGTAGCAGCTTGACGTAACATTTCTTCAGGAATACCGATAGCATCTGGCATTTTTCCGCCGTTTTCGTTAATGATTTTAACGAATTGTTGTGGAACAGAAGATGCACCGTGAAGAACGATAGGGAAGTTAGGAAGTCTTCTTTCAACTTCTTCTAAAATGTCAAACTTAAGTTGTGGTTTTTGACCTGGTTTGAATTTGTATGCACCGTGGCTTGTACCGATAGCGATAGCCAAGCTGTCAACACCTGTCTTTGTAACGAACTCTTCAACTTCTTCAGGACGAGTGTATGAAGCGTCTTCTGCACTAACATTAACAGCATCTTCGATACCAGCTAGTCTACCAAGCTCAGCTTCAACAACAACCCCTCTTTCGTGAGCGTAGTCAGCAACTCTTTTAGAAAGCTCGATATTTTCTTCAAAAGAATGATGAGAACCATCAATCATAACTGAAGTGAAGCCATTGTCGATACAATCTTTGCAAAGTTCAAATGTATCACCGTGGTCTAAGTGCAAGCAGATAGGTAGATTGCTATCAATAACAGCAGCATCAACCATTTTGCGAAGATAAGTAGCGTTAGCATACTTACGAGCACCTGCTGAAACTTGAAGAATAAGAGGAGCTTGTTCTTCTTTAGCAGCATCAACGATACCTTGAATAATTTCCATATTGTTCACGTTAAAAGCACCGATTGCATATTTACCTTCGTATGCTTTTTTGAACATTTCTTTACTAGTAATTAGTGGCATAGTAAAAAATCCTCCAATTGTTTTTTTATTAATGAATATATAATAACATAATTTAATCAATATTTCAACACTTTTGGGATAATTTTACATTTCAAATTAATAATTTTTTAATTTTTTCGTTTAAAAGTAGTATTTTGAAAAGTCAAGTTAATTTATTCAATTTTTACAAATAATATACAAAGTTAAATTACTAAATAATATAATTACAAAATAAATAACAATAACTACTACTTGCAAGTAGTAGTTATTGTTTAATAATCAAAATTTTATTATATTTACACAATGCTAAAGCGGTGTGATAATATCACACTTTTTAATCAAATGTTTATAATAAATTAAATCAATTCTAATTGTTGGTTAAATACATCATTTGCAGACGCATAGTCAAATATAGATTTTGGATAATTATTTAACCAATTCTCTATTTTTTGAATATCTTCATTTGTTAATTTATTTAAATAAGTTCCTTTAGGAATTAATCGACGTATTTCTCGATTAAGTCTTTCATTAGTACCGCGTTCCCAACTACTATATGGATGACAATAGTATATTAAGGTTCTTCTACTATTTCGACCATATATTGATTTTTGCATACCATTAAAATCCGAAAATTCACTACCATTATCTACAGTAATGCTTTTAAAAATTTGTTTAAATAATTTACCATAACGATGTTCTAACATATTTAAACAATGAATTATATTATTAGATTTTTGATTTGGTATTTTAAAAATAATTTCTTTACGTGTTAATCTTTCACTTAACACTAATAAAGACGCTTTATTCGGACCACATATACAGTCCATTTCCCAATGACCAAATGTGTTACGATTATTTATTTCTTGTGGCCTTTTTTCAATACTTGTTCCTTTAGGAGCACGTTTGATTTTTACTTTTTGATATGCCTTTTTTCGCTTTTCTATTTTAATATTTGGAAATATCCCCATATCTATATAGCGATAAAGAGTAGATTTACTAATATTTGTATACGGCAAATTTTTATATTTAATTTCGCCTAAAACGGCTGAAGGCGATATTTTGTCTTGATTTACTCTTTTTTCCATATATTCTACAAAAGCAAAATCTTTACCTATTTTTAAATCTCTACCTTTATTCAAACACAACATTTCATATCTATCTTGTGCTATTTGTGCAGAATAGAGATTTTCTTTTTTTATTTTTACACCATACCAAAAGGTGTCTTGTTTTGTAATATGCTCATATACACCACGTTTTATTTCGTAATATAAAGTTCTAATATTAATACCAACTACATCCGCTATTTTTTGCTTTGGTTGTTTTGCATTTAATAAAGTTTCAATTTGTAATCTTTGAGTATATGTAATATTTTTTTGTCCTTTATGTTTCATTTTTACTATAAATCCTTATATTTTATTTTTCTATTGATTTTTTATAATATTTATGATATTATTAATATGTTATATAAAACTTAGTATGTTTTATGTACAGCAAACTGAAATAGTACATTTTTTACAACACTTTTTCAGTATATATTTTTTACTATGGAGATAAATATGAATTGTCAATTTTGCGGTAAACCTAGCAAGTTTTTTCAACTATGTAAACAATGTAATGAACTTAAAGACCAAGGAATAATTGTCAAATGTGAAAAATGTGATACTTGGCATTATGCAAATGAAAATTGCCCAACATGTAATCCAACAGAAAATATTATAACACAAAAATCAGATTTAAAATGTATAATTTGTGGTGAACCATCAAATGGCAAACATTTTTGTTTAAATTGTTACAAAAAGTATAAAGATAAATCAATAGATATTCGTATCACAAATTGCATAACTATTGAAATTCTTGATAAATATGGAAACCGACAATACAAATGCGATGACGGACATTATGTTAGAAGTCGAGCAGAAAAAATAATTAATGATTTTCTATTTAGAGAAAAAGTTCGTGCAATTTATGAAGAACCAATTTATTACAAAGAAAATGGAAAAGATAAAACATTGAAACCAGATTTTTATTTGCCAGACTACGATATATACATAGAGTACAACGAAATTAATACTAAAGCATATTTAAAAAACAAAGAATATGCAATGCAAATATATAAAGAACTTAATAAAACAGTAATAATTATGGATGACAATGATTTAACTGATATAAAAGCATTTTTAAAACCAAAACTTAATTTACATTAAAATATGTATTTTATAATAAACTAAATTTGTAAAATAATTACTTTATAATCAAGGATTTTTCCTTGATTTTTTTTATTTACTTTACAAAAAATCTATATGAATTTTATTTTTATAAATCAATTTGTAAATACTAAATACTAAAAAAGGTCCATTTAGGTCCATTTACAAAAAAAACGAGTCGACGTCGACTCAAAAATTTACATTTACAAATTAATTTTTTTTATCAATTTTGTATCCTTTAAGTTGTCAAAAAAAAGCAAAGGCAATTAGACGATACCTAGTACTAAAACAAGCCGGGTGCACAAGTGCACCCGGGTACTATGTATCGTCTAATTGCAAATTTTATCATATTTTATTGTATATTATGGAATATTTTTTTAAAATATATTGTAATAAAAAAAGAAAAATCAACCCGCTAATTCGCTTACGTTGATTTTTCTTTAAAATTAACAATTATTTTTATACACCTGTAGAACGCAAAATAACCTATCTTAAAAATAGGCTTAAAACTCACAAAAAAAACATAAAAACATTAAATCATAAAACTGATTTTCGACCGGACCATATAAAACTGCCGTTCATATTCTACGGCATCTCTATTCATAAAAGAAGAAAATATATCTACGTCTTCAGATACTATATAGTGAAGAACATTAAATTTACATGTTGGGGGCAATAACTGACTGTCAGTTAAAAACAATTCAACTGTATCATAAACTCCACGAGAATATATAAACTTTTCCGGAGACTTATTCATATACTTAGTCATGTAACGTAAAATATCCTGATAAGTCGCGCCACCAAGATAGTTAACTTTTTTGAAATCGTTTATACCAAACTTTTCAAAAAATGAATTAATATTAGCATATTGCTTACAATGCATTTTATGATTATATCCCAAATCACATTTGCGAACTAAACCTACCATTTGACCTTGCGGAATATGAACAATGCCATGCAAATGTTCCCGGCCGTGTTCAACACCTTTTTCAAGTACAAAAATATAGCGCCAACCACGTCGATAAGCAAATTTTGACAAAGTTCTTTTAACTGCAGATAACCAACTTTCGTAACTTGAATACTTTTTATCGTCACGAGTAAATGTAACAAAATAATTCCAATACTTTGTTTCAGAATAAAAATTGACTTTATTTATAAACCTTTTTTCCCGCAAATATATTGAATTTAATCTGCGGTTAATATTATTAATAAAATAAACGTCTTCTTTTTCAATATTATACTCCTGAAAACGTTTCTTTATATAATCAAAGGTATCTTTGTTATACTTAATATCTTCACGAGAAACACAAGATATATGTTCTTTCTTAAGAATAACATTACCTGACACTAAACATTCTTCAAATGCCGTGTCAAATATACTACGATAAATATCTACTGTAGATTTTTTCTTAAGCACCAAATTTGGTGAATGTTTAATTGCAATAAAATGAGTTTTATCCCTATGTATTTTACAAAGATTTCCAAACATAATATTACACCCCTTTACATTTTATTTAAAAACTTGCGCTGAACGGAAGTTAAACCATCAGACTTTTTACTAGTTTCTTTAATTGGTTGTTTTTTATTTTTTTTCAAATTATATAAATCATTAAAGAAATAACTATTTACAAAAGCCATTTCTTTAGGTGTTATTGCACCCTGTTCGAATGAACGCATATCTAATATGCCTGTTTTACTATCATAAATTCTATTACGAAAATATAATTTGTTAACGTCAGTAGAATAACGATAGGCCCACATTTTTTTTGTAAAAGAATAATATTCATATTCTTTATTACCATTTAATATATCATACTTGATATATCCATATTCATTTTGTAGCCTATCAAAATAACGATATAATTTACTATAAAGAACTTTAAATAAATACATAAATAAATTATTATCGCCCCGGAATATCTTAAATTTTTCATAAAAAGGTTTATATTTATTTGTTATCCATTCAAATAATCTCATTTCAAAATTACCAAATAAATAACAATATTCAATATCATGCCTTTCTAAAATTTCTAAAGAATCAGATATATCTCTAATATTAATACCAACGTTCATATCACGTTGGGCAGTTCCGGATACATTAGCAAACAAAGTATTATCTATTGTTGCAGCGCTTCGTATTAATTTAAAATCTTGAGTCAAACCATCATTTTTAGAATTTGCTTCTGCATCAGATAATTCTTGGTCCTGTGTATCGAGCATATTTCCATAATCTTTATCAATTTCAGTCCAAACAACATTACCAAATTCAAATACACCTTTGCTATCTGGAGACAACTTTTTAAAAAGCCTAAAATCGTCTTGATTCATAATTAATGAATAATGACTAAAAAAACGAGACTCTTCCGGAGTTATCGCAAAATAATCATTCATTTGCTTTACCATATTTCCAAAAGACAATTTAAAATTGTCTAAACGTACACTATAATTAGATATTAATGTAGATGGCATTAAATATATATAATAACTTAAAGCATAATTTTCAATACAACTAAACAATGAAATAAACTTTATTCCGTCGCAATATTCCATTGGCTCATTATTGTAATCATAACCAAACAATAGTTCTTGAGCAGAATCCAAATCTTTAGGATACCATGTATTTTTAGATTTAATTTCAAATAATGCTTTTCGGGTCCTAAAATGAGCAGATAACCCGGTTAAAGATTTTATAGTTTTATTATTAAATAATTCTTCAACATACAATGCTAATTTTAAAAAATCAAATTTTGGAAACATTGTATCATATTTTAACATTAAGTTGCTTGTATCATATTTCCACATTGTTTCACGAGTGAGAGCAATGTCTGTTCCCAAAAAATCTTTTCCTGCCCCAGGACCACCTTTTATTAAAAATAATGTGGCCAATTTTTTTATTACACCTTTATTTCGATTATCATAATGGTATCTAAATTCTTTCGCTCTCTCAAATCTCATATTATTAAATTTCTTTATTAATAATATTACAATTAACCACCATGGCATATATTTTAATATCGGTTTACAATAATATAATAATTTATATACCATTGCTGAATTAATAAAATTAAACGTGCAATAATAATTCAAAATGTAAGTACATAATTCAAATAATAATGTAATAACATTATAATTTAATAACATGATTACAATAAAAATTTTATAATAAATACTATTCCTAAAATAATTATAATTAGTTTTTATAAATTTCCATATTGGGACATATAAATTTTTTTCCAATTTTAAATGCAAGTTTAATGGCTTACTAACTTTTTCATAATCATTATTAATATCAAAATAATGTTTTAAATATCCCTTAATACCTAAATATAATAAATATATTAATGGAGCAATAAAATACATAATAATAATTAATGATTTAAATAAAAAATTTAATAAACCAAAACCAAAAAATTTATAAGTTGTCCCAGTTAAAAACATTGATATAAATATTTTGGCTCTAATGTCTATAAGAGAATAACTTTCAACTATAATATTATCTAAATTACCATTAAATGACGGCAACGTCGGCATAATTATTTCTGGTATATCAGTTATCGGGACACTTATACTATTTTGTATCCCAAAAATTTTACAAAAAAGTAATGCAATTTGCAAACAAAATTCCTTAACACTATTAAAAAGATAAATATAAGATTCTGCAAAAACAAAATAAGATGCAAGTATGCTTATAAAAATTATAAGTATACTTGCTAAATGCTTATTCAAAAATGCAGAAAATTTATTCAACATAATATATATACTCCTGCAACCAATTAATATATAGAGTAGTATCATTAAATATTAAAATATAATCGGTAATTTCATTACCGGAAACAAAAATAATATTTTTGTCAATTTTATCAATTTGATATTTAATTAATGATTTATTAGTTTGAATAATTACGTTTTTATCACTAACGGTAACAACGTAATCGTCATTATAATATTTACCATAAGTTAAAGATATATTATTATTACAAATATTTGCAATAAAAAATATAGATAATGAAATTATTAAAATAATAAATATTATTAATAAAAAAATCATAATTTTTTTAAATGAACTTAACTTATTTTCTTTTTGCATATTTTGCCTTTTTACGTTTTTTCTTTCCAAAAATAGACGTTATAAAAAATATAACTATAAAACCAATAAATACACCACCACAAGTAACAATAAGTGTTCTATTCTCATTTAAACTTGAAATAAACTCTTTATTTCTTATATAAGAATCAGATATATCAATACGAATATCTTTTTCAAGTAATATTTCGTCTATTGCTATATTAGAGCCTGTAAGGTCCGAATAAGCATACTTTGATATATACTTTTCGCTAATACCTATATCTTTCAAAAAATCATTTAAAGACTGCCCATAGCCTACTTGATAAGCCTTATAAATATTATTATTAATATATAAAGTTACTTTACATTCTGCAGCAAGCCAAGTAGCAGTTAATGTAGTTTCTTCGTCAAAAATTGGTGTATCATTAAAATTTTTCCAGCCTACAAACTTATAACCAACTTTTTTAGGAACATAAGTAGCAAAGCCACCAATTTCAATAAATTGCTCATATAAAAAACTTTCGTCTTCGTCTAAATATGTAACTTTCAATTTATGAGTTTCCCACTTTGCACGCAAATACAAATTTTCAGTAACAGGACCAATTACATACTCTTTATTTGTTGCATCGTTTATCCAACATACAAAATCGTAACCTTCACGAACAGGAATATAATCTAATTGGTCTCCATGCGTATATATTTTTTCGACTAAATCTATATTAGAATCTTCTTCAATTCTGCTATCAAATATTACATTATATTTATTAATTTCCCATTTTTGAAAAAGTTGTTCAACAGGCTTAACAGGAATACCATCATAAGGTTGCCTAAATTCTTCATCATAAAAAAAACCTTTAAAAGTATATCCCGGACGTGGCTCTAAATCAAGAAATTTTGAAGATTTATAATATTCTTTAACAAATACGTCATTATAAATATTTTCATTTTGAGAAAGAATACCTGACCTGTACAAAAATGGTGTTTCACGATTATCAAATAAATTGCTTAAGCATTCATAAGCATTGCTAGTTGCATCATCATTTTTATCAATGATTAGAATAGGGAATTTCAAGGCTTGTTCAAAATAGTCTACATTTGGACGCAACGTACTTAAATAATCATAATGACATAATATTATTTTTTCTTGTTTGCTATCAAAAACCAAATAAAAAAAATATTCACCTACAGAAATATCAAAATCTTGAATATATTCATATTCATATTCTTTATTGCTAGTCGGAGTATATATATACTCTCCAAAACCAAAATTACAACGATACTTCTCAAAATCATTATTTATTTTGGTTATCTCAATTTTCATTCCATTGTCAAAAGTTTCTTCGCCATAATATACCGAAAAATCAACGAACTCTCCGTTAGTTGTTAAACGTGCATCAATATATAAGTAATATAATGAATCAGTACTTAAATCGTTAAAATCTTGAGAATACTTGTGCCTATATGATATATAAGTTTTATCGTCAAATAAAGTTCTATTTTCATTATAAAAAATATACTTATTATCTTTATTAGTCGTATCTGACACAGCAGTTGTTTCTATATTTTTATCTACTTTATCATAAATATTATCGAAAAACTTGCCAAAATTAGAAAACCCATCAGAGTATTTATAAATATATAAACCAGCCACAAGCAATGCCACCAATACTATTGATATAATTATTTTTCTTATCATAGTCATATTTACTCCTTTTTACCTTTTTGTCGGTATTCTTTTTTATTAAATTTACCTTTTGTATTTGTTTTAGCAGGAGAATTTACTAACACTTTAAAAAGCCATATAATAACTTTTACTAAAATTATAAATGCAAAAAACAATATCAATGCTGTCAATACAATAGTAAAAATATTCTTATTATCATTCTTTATACTTGTTGGGGGAGTTATTCCGTCTACAATATCAATTGGAGAAGAAACTACAGGAATTACTGTATATTTATCTTTATTCAAAAAAGTTAACTGAATTATATCAAAATTCAAAAACACACTTTCTTGTGCTAAATAAGCCTGTCCTGTTTTTTGTGTTCCGTTTAACCCCTTTTGCAAAAATAACTCAGCACAATAATAATCAGATGTTGCAAACCTAAATAAAATAACTTTTTCGTCATTCATTCTTGCTCGAGACGCATAACTTTTAAACTTAGAAACGTCATTTATATTAATATAATATTTGTTTACTAATTCTTCAGCACTCATAGTTAAATCGCTATAATCAAATGTAACTATCGGGGACAATTCCTTTATTGCATCTTCCTTTGGAATATTTCCAAACAATGTATCCCAAAATCCCCATTTATTAATATTATCAATAAAAGTAGGATTAGTTTGTTGCCATGTCCCTAAATTTTTTAAATCTAAATCAGAATCAAAGTCATAAACACAATATCCATTTTGAATTTTTCCAAACTCATTATTAACTTTTCGTATATCATCAATATCTGACTCAAATAAATCTGCACTAATAAAACCATTTTTTATAGGTAATTTCCCATCAGAATAAGTTTTATTATAATCTAATATATAATTATACAAATCATTACTTGTAACACCATTATCTGAATAATCAACATAAGGGTCATATTTTTCTATATTATCACAAAGAAACATGTAATATAATATTGGACATATAGTTGTGTTACTAATATCGTCCGGTTTAATTAAATAAAATCTATTCCACGTAAAAGTGAACATAGACGTACTAATTGTATATCCAATATCAGTTTTATAATCACTACCTATATTTTTAGCAATATATTCCTGTGATTTATTATAAAAATCTTCATTGCTAGTAACAACTATAGGCTTAGTTTTATACTCAAACCATTCTGCCTTAATACGTTGCAGTTTTCCATAATTGTCAAAATACTCATTTGGTACAGAAAAATAAACAGTGTCAATTTGATTTTGAAAATCTGCGCCTTTATTTGACGTCAACGTTCTATAAAAAGTATGCTCTACGTTTAACTTTAAAGTAGTCAATTTTTCTGCATAACATTGCAATGTTGATTCAGCGGTTTCGTCAGGTCCATAACCTGCAGCATAACCGCTATATGTATATGTTTTATTTACCGGATATTCTTTCGCTAAAACACTATCAATTGCAAATAATTCTATACCACTAATATCGTAACGTCGAGCATTACTATTTACACGTTCAGCAATAGTTTTATTATCTGATGCACTGCGTTTATCAACTATTTTAAACTTATAAAATAATCTTTTATAATTTGAATCGTTTGCAACTGAACAAAATTTTAATGAAAATTTCTCATAATCATTAGGGTTGCCTTCAGAATCATATCCAACGGCCAATTGTACTTTATTATCATAACTTGTTGTATCTATCTCAATTAATGACGGATTATACAAATAAATATATACTGCATAATTAGAACGTTTATTTTCATCAAAAGAATAGCAGTATTCTACAACATTTTGAACAATAAACGTATCCATTTTTTTATCTATTGGATACTGCGTTATATCAAAATTTTCTGCAGAATTTAAATCGTCCAATATGTTAGTGCTATCAAAATTTTTAATGTCTATTTCAGTATATTCTTCCGCATAAACTGGTAATAAAATTAAAGAAAATACAATTGACATAAAAACTATTAGCAATGCAATAATTGCCAATAGTTTCATATCATTTTTATCAAATTTAATAAATTGTTTTTTGTTAAACATAAAAACCACCTTTATTAAGCAAAATTATATACAACTTGAGTAGTTGAATCTGCCATAATTTCTTCATATATATAATCAGTCAAAGGACAACCTTTATCAGAAATTATTACAGCCAAAAAATAATAATTTGTATTTGTATTTTCGTCATTAGAATAAGACATTAACATTTCTTTGCAATAAAAATTTACATCTATTTGTTGCAAAACAGAAGAATTGCCCGGCAATGTTAATGCTAACTGCATTGATTTATACACATACATTGGATAAAACAATTTCAAATCTTCATTTTCTTCAAATTCGCCTGTAAATGTATATTTAACAAAATTATTTTCAGGTTTAAAATAATGAATATAATTAGAATTAAAAACCGTACCCGCTAAAATATCAGACGTTAAATTATGATAACTATCATAAGTAAAAACTAACTCTGACGCGTCAGATACACTTGAATATAACTTTTTCGCTTTTTCTAACTCAATATCAAATATGTAATTGAAATCTGTACAATCAGTGAAAATAGTACAATTTGTTGTATTTGACAAAAGCATACTATTCACAGGTATTTCAAATGTTCCATATTTTTCACTGACAATAGTTTTACTTACTATTTCTTTTGTATCGCCTGCAGGCGGAACATCCGCACCTGGTTTATTAAATGGATTATCCTTAAAACCGTTTGTAAAATATGATATTCCGGCTAATAAACCAAATAATAAAATAATTACTAATAAAGTAGTTAAAAAATATTTTATTTTTTTACTTTTCATTTTTTTAGTTACTCCTTTTTATTTTTAAATTTTTCTGTTAATAACACTTGACTTTATTTTATTTATTATGTATAATAAATCTAATAATAAGTACGGCATAAAGGTTTTATCCTTTTACTCGGTGGTGCTTGCTTTGACAAGTTACTTACGAAGTCTACTTGTTATTTTTTTTTGCTTTTTTTGTGTACCAATTCTTTGGTTTTCTATTGGTACTTTTTTTATACTTTTTAATAATATGTCTAACAACCGGCATATCTTCTTTAGAAAATTTCCAATTATCTTTTGTAATTTTATCAAAAAATTTTTTATTGGTACTTCTAACATTTAATTTCAAAAATGATTTGCGATTATCTTCAGGATTAGGATTTTCAGTTAACTCATGATAATTAAATTTTTCTTCTTGGGGATGCGTAGTTAACCCTAATGATTTATAATGAGTATCCGTTTCTCCAAAGATATAATCAAAATGACCTTTTGCAGATTTACTTATATTGCGTCTAAATTCGTTACGTGGTTTATATTTTCTTGTTTTTTTCTTTCTTCTTGACATTTAATCTCCTTTATTACTCAGATATAAAAATTTAAAGAGCATACATTTTTTTAATTATAAATGGTAAACAGATTTACAATAATTCAATGTACACTCTTTAGTTGTTTTAAGAAGATGCTTTAAAAAAAATTCAAAATAACAACACGTTCAAACGGAAAATTAACTATACGCATTAAGCATCTTCTTAAATGGTGATAGGTTAAGTTTTTTACTAGGTAGCCTATCATTACCTATATAAGGCCTTATTTATTTTTATGACGTTCTACATAATCATATCTTCGTAATAGGTAGCCCCATTCGTCCCATTGTTCTTCAGTTTTATTTTTCAAAAACAAAAATCCGCCTGCATCAAAACCTTCATCAAATGCTTTATATTTTTGTTTTCGCAATTTACGTTCCATATAAATACAACCTTTACGAAATGCTGCTTTTTCTTTTTTAGTCATATCAAACTCCAACATTGTTAAACAATTTATCAATATCGATATTCAGTTGTTCTGCTATATAATTAACAACAACATTAACGTCTTGTCTATCATACTGAAATTTTTCTATCGCTTTAGCAAAAGCATTTCTCAAAGCAAACTTTGAAACGTCAATATCTGGAGCAGTCTCTTGTTTCAATATTTCTTCTTCATCTTTTTTATCAGATTCATTTAAAATACTTTTAACGTACTTACGAATTTCTTTACAAGACATTTCAGTATTGATATTTTTCAAATACTTTTTGAAAGTGATATTTGCAAGCGGTAAAATTTCAACAAGTTGAGAATAATTATAATTTTCCCATTCAAAAAAGGTTATAGGTAATATGTTATCAACAATAGAAAAATACCTTTGGACCTTTTTTTTAGGAATATTAAACACTGCATCACATAAATTGATAAAATGCTTTTTTTCATAATCAGACGTTACTAAATACTTTCTCAACTCTGAAAATTTCTTTATTAAATCAATATCATGATTATGTATTTTTCCAACAATACCCCTAAGACTGCTTAATAAATCTAAAGCAACTTTATTGTTGTTTAATGATTTAATAAACGCATTCTTATGTATTGTTAAATATTCGTCCAATAAAATCATTATTCAACTTGTTTTCTACGCATTAACGTAATCAACATTTGCAAAATGTCTCTATCTGACTGTGCGCTACATTTAACTTTTACTACAAGGCCCAAATCGTCTTTTATAAATAACTCTTGAGACAATGTAATTCTGTTGGTTGAAAAATCTCTTTTTTTAGTCTCTTTAATGACCAACTCTGCAACATCAGATTCGCCAAAGATATATTCAAAGGCATCATAACCACGAACGTCGTAAGGCTCAATAAACACTTTTGCAGGACGATTTTTAATTTCGCCTTCAACAACATACGTGTATAATTGTCTGCCTTCTTTTGAAAAAAGATTTGCAATAGGTTTGCGAGATACATAAAATTTATTGTCAAATTCTATGTCTGCTACTTCCACTTCCACATTTTGACTTTTTTCAAAGTCTTGCTCAGATACGATTACTTCATTGTTTTGTTTTTTTTCGTTTGCCATTTTGTTTACCCCACTAAATTTATTTTTGCTAGTTTACGGAATTGCACCGCTAATACTTTTACTAGCACAATAGGGAATTATTCCCTAACATTGAAAACTTTCTAAAAATTTAAAAACATTGTAATTATCTTCTGGAGTCATACTAATAGGTACTTTTGTATATCTATTTACTTTTGTCACAAGTAAATCGCCTGGTATAAATCCAATTTTTTTCAAATAAATATTACATTTTAAATTATCTAATCTACCATTAGCATTACAAATTATATAAATATTTTCCATTCCAGGAAAAGGAAATGCCGCTAATGGACCACCAACCATATTTTCAAATTCTGATATAGTATTATTTATACGACAAGAATATGAATGAGAATAAGTTGTTTTATATATAACACTTATATATGAATTGCCACCTGTACCAATACCGCAAAAATCTATTTTATCAATAAAATTATCATGATATATTTCACTTGTATATTTATCTACCATTTTTTGTTTACCCCACTAAATTAATTACCGGCTGTAGAATCGAACTGCTTGGACCTTTCCGGCTTATTTAACCTATTAATAAAAAATGTGTACTCCTACTGAATATAAGAGTAACACATTACATTTAAAAGTAGTATTTATAAAATAATTATAAAATAATTTACTTTTATTTTTATTTATGGTATATTATTAGTGTATACACAAATTTGGTGCTTAACTTTTAAATTAATCACAAAATAAATTTTTCTTAATAAAATATTAGTAGTTTAAATTTTTATGGTAGAGTATGGCAAATAAGAAAAAAGATATCAAAGTAAAAGCCGGTTCTCAAGGCGTTTCAGTTAAAGTTCGTGGCGGAAAAGCTAAAACAATAAAATATTCTTCGACATTATTTATCGCACTTGCGGTTATTGTGTTGCTTGTTATTGTGGCAACCTTAGTATTTAGATTTGGTTTTCCCGATTATTGGAATAAATTTATTGCAAACATTATGTCTCCTTCTGGTATTGAAGGTAACCCTAATGGAGATTTAGCGGTGCATTTCCTTGATGTTGGGCAAGGCGATTGCATAATTATTCAATTGCCCGACGGCAAAAACGCAATAATAGATGCGGGTGGTAATGATAAAAATACCACAACTCAAAAGGCGGAAAAAAGGATTGTCGATAGCATAGACAATCTAAAAATAGATACATTTGATTATATGATCTTATCGCATACCGATGCTGACCACGTGGATTATATGGATACGGTTTTGGAAAAATGTGATGTTAAAAACATTTATAGGCCTGCTTTTAATAGTAGAGCTGAGAAAACTGCAGGAATAAACCCGAAATATGGCACAATTCCTACAGATACATATAATGATTTTGTGCTTGCTGTGCAAAAAGAAGTAAAAGAAATTGGTGCTAAAGTTGAGCTTAATATAGGAAAAAAGGAAATAACGGGCGAAGGTTATAGATTTGATATTTACGGAGTAGACGAAGAGTGGTATTTAAAATCAAAAGTCGGTGACGAGACACAGATTGATGCAAAAGAGAAAAATAAAGTTTCACCTATGGTATTGTTATCTTACAATTCACAAGAAGATGTAAGAAGAATTATGTTTACTGGCGATAGCGAAGGCAAAGGCGGTAATAATGGTGAAGAATTATTTATGGAAAAATACGACGATAATATAGATATAGATTTGCTAAAAGTAGGACATCACGGCAGTAGTTCTTCTGCAAGTGAAGAATTTTTGGAAAGATTAGACCCTGAATACGCTGTAATAAGTGTGGGAACAAATTTTCAACACGGTCACCCTACGCAAGAGTGTTTAGATAGACTTGCAAACTACACTGACGGTAAATCTCAAAAAGGTATTGAAGTTTATATGACGAAAGATTATGGCGACATAATTTTTAGAGTTAATAAAAAGGGAGATATGTCATTTAAGACAAGTATACAGATTTAAATGAAAACAAATGTAGTAATCATAGGCGAAAATGAAAAAGTAAACAAGCAGATTGGGGAACGCCTTGCGGTTTTTTTAGAGCTGCATTATCTTGATTTTGATGGGTACTGTGATTATGTAAATTTAACCGAAAAGAAACAAGTAATTAAGTGCTTCGGAATGCGTAAGTACAGCGATTTGCAAAAAGAAACGCTCCCCCAAATGCAAGATTTTTGTGATAGCGTGATAGCTTTTGACGGAAAAATTTCAAGATTGCCTTCCGTTTATAAATTGCTTAATGATACAGCATTTATAATATGTATATCAAATAAAGATAAAGAAAGATATAGCAAGTATACCGACATTTGGGTTAGATTGGATAAAAAAAATAATAAAGTGATAATTGATGAAATCATAAGAAAATTAGGAGAGATACAATGAGTAAATTTGATATTGAATTGGTTGGAAAAGTTGGTTCAATGGCGCTGATAAATAAGGAATATAACGATATTAATTACAATGTAATAGCAAGATTATCCAAAGAGTTAAGACCGGGGTATATTTGGGTTACTTCAGGTGCTGCGGAGATTGGAAGATTGGATTTTATAAAAAGAAATGGGTATGAACTTGAAGGCGATAATTCAGAAGTAAAAACAGATTATTCTTCTCAAGGTCAATCTATATTAATGAGCAATTACAGACAATATATGGATAGTAGATATTCTTTAAGACAAATTTTGGTTGAGCATCAACATTTTAACAATGAAGTTAAAAGAGAATATTTGAAAAACCTTTTGCTACGCTGTCCAAAACAAAATGCAATTCCTATCATAAATTACAATGACCCACTATCTACAGAAGAAATTATTAAAATGGAATTAATTCAGCTTGGTAATAGCGAAAATTATGTTCACGGTATAGATAATGACGAAACAGCAAGTCAAATTGCTTGCCTAGTTAAATCAAAAAGATTATTGATTATGACAAGTGTGGACGGAATTTACAGCGATGTTAATGATAAAGACTCATTAGTTAAATTTATAAGCGGTGCAAATGTGCAAGAAGTTGTTAGCAATATCGAAGAGTATCAAAAAGCTTGCCAAGGTGCAAGCAGAAAAGGTGCAGGCGGCGCAAAAGCTAAGCTTGAGTATATCAAAGAGCCAATTATGAATGGTACGCAAGTTATTATCGCAAATAGTAAATATAAGTTGAAAGATATTTTAAGCGGCGATGCTCCTAGTACTAAAATCGGTGTTGATTTGGGCGTGAATAAATAAAACTTAAAAGTGAATTTTAGCAGGCAGCTAAAATTTGCTTTTTATTATCAAACTAATTATCGTTTAATTTAAAAGTATTTGGAAATAAAAGTAATGTAAAGTAAATTTTAATAATATTGTGCATTTATTAATTATTATTTAAAATAAAATTAATTATATGATAAGTTATTAAATTATTTATTAAATTAAAGCACTTTAGGTGCAAGAGAGAGATTTATGGATTTTGATGTTTTGATTATTGGTGGCGGTCCTAGCGGTTTGACTGCAGGAATATACGCATCTCGTGCGGGACTTAATGTAGCTATTGTGGAAAAACAATTTGCAGGCGGTCAAATTGCAAATACAGAAAGTGTAGATAATTATCCAGCATTGTTTAATATAAGCGGTGTAGATTTGTCATTAAAAATGCTTGAGCATACAGAAAAGCTAGGCGTAAAAATGATTTATGATACAGTGATTAAAACAAAGCTTTCGGATAATGAAAAAGTTGTGGTTTTGCAAAATCAAGGTGAAGTTACCGCAAAAGCTGTCATTTTGTGTGCAGGTGCTACTCCAAGAAAATTAGGCGCTTTAAATGAAGATAAATTTACAGGTCGTGGAGTTTCATATTGTGCTACTTGCGACGGAGCTTTTTATAAAGATAAAATAGTAGCAGTTATAGGTGGTGGTAATACTGCTGTTAGTGATTGCCTGTATCTTACAAAATTTGCAAAACAAGTACATTTGATTCATAGACGCGATAAATTGAGAGCAAGTAAACTTGATACCGAAAAACTAATCAATAGTGGCGTAAATATTCATTATAATCAAGTAGTAACAGATATTTTTGGCCAAAATAAAGTTGAAGGCTTAAAATTAAAAAATGTAGTAGATAATTTAGAAAGTGAGCTTTTAATAGACGGAATATTTGTTGCTATAGGTCAAATACCAAGCGATATTGCAGCAGAAGTTAATCGCGACGATTATGGATATATTAAATCTGACGAAGATATGAAAACAAATATTGAAGGTGTTTTTGTTGCAGGCGATGTTAGAGTTAAAAAAGTAAGACAAGTTATTACTGCAGCAAGTGATGGTGCGATTGCAGCTGAAATGGCAAATGAATATATAATTACAAAATTTAGCAATTGATATAACTTTTACTGCCAAAAATTTAACGAAAAAAATCATTAAAAAATAGGTGTTTTTATTAGTATTGAAAAGAAAAATTATTTTACTTACATTTTACATTAAAAGTGATAAAATTGTTTGACAAAAAAAAATTAAAGTGATATTATATAGACACGATAAAGGTGCTGCGGTATCTCGTGATAAAATAACTCATAATTTTCCCCCTTATCATTGTCGACTTACTTGTAATAACGAGTAAGCCGACAATATTTTTATAGCAAAAGCAATTACACATTTGATATGCCAAATGTGTAATTGCTTTTTTAAACTAAAATTGAATAATCTTTTAACAGAAAAGTATTATTACTCTTCATTCAGCTTGAATTTAGCAGGATAAGTCGTTTGTTTTAACATATTTTCCGGAATAATCAAATTGCGGCAATTAGCTGCGATTAAGGATAATAATTTACTTTTTATTTTTTTATTATTTGGTATTGTGCAAATAGAGAAGTATAGGTCATCTAATATTTTTTTGTGAATTAGTCCTTTTACATTTGATTTTATGCTAAGTGGAAACTCAGGTAATAATTTGTCAAAAGGATTATTCCAATTATTTTTAGTGTCAGGTGAAATTGATATATAATCACAATTGTTTATGGCACTTAAAAATGGTACGCCACCTAAAATCAAAGTTGTTCCTTTGGTTAGTTCCCTTATCAAATTTATTGCATCGCTAATAAGCATAGCGCTTGTTTTGCCTTGTAAAGGTACGCTACCTGCCATATACATACAATCGCAATAAATTGCATCAAATCCCCAATCGTTGATGATAAGGTCAAATAAATTTTTTAAATACTCAATACTTTCGTTTTTAGTAATATCTAATGAATAGCTGTTGTTCCAAAAAGGACAAGTTGTAACAGGCTTTTCATTTTGTTTTACAACTAAGTCCTGATATTTTGAAAATGATTTTGAAAGTGGCGATATTGCAAAAGGTGCTATCCATAAACAAGCTTTTATCCCTTTTGCGTGGATATTGTCAACAATTGACTTTAAGCCTTTTGGAAAGCGCTTGCAATCAATAGAAAACAAGTCATAACCATTTACTGAATAACCATCGCCAACAATAAACATTTGATAATCTTTCTGCAATCTGTGGATTTTACTGTTAATTATTTCTTCATTTATTTTGTTTCCATATTCACTAAAGGTGCTATCGGCTATCAATCTTTTTTGAGCTTTATTATCGTCATTTATTTTATATAGTTCTTTTAGTTTATTAACTGCATTGTCATAATTTTCTTCAATCTTTATTAATTTTATAAGGTTAAAATTTTTATTTATCGAACTACCTTTAAAGTCACGGGTAATTTTTAGCACATTGCGTTCAAAATCATAATTAAATTTTGTAAAAGTGTCTTTTTCGTCTAAACTTGCAAAAAGCAAAATATTATCGCTATTATTTTCTTTTAAGTAACAAAAGCCATAACTGCTACTAACAGTTTTGTCGTCATTAAAATCGGAGATATATTCTAGTCCCGTACCTTTATAAATGTTTTTAATTATAAAGTTTCCAATTTTACTAGGTTTTTTATTTTCGGATAACTTATGTGCGGGAATCCAAGTTTGGTACCCGTTAGTGATAAGCGTGGTATATTTTTTATCTATTTTTAAATAAAATTCAATTTTAAAATCTCTAAAATCCTTGTTTGTCTGCATATTAGCGGAAAGTATATCGCCTGATGTTTCAATATCAATTTTGTAATCATTGTTTTTCAGTTCTGTTGTAAAAACTATATTGTCGCCAAATATATAAGACATTTTACAATTAATTATTTGCATTTTACACCTTTTATAATTTTATTTAATATAATTTTTGCCAAAATTGATATATTATATAATTTTTTTTACATTTTTGTTGACAACTTTTTATTTTAATGGTATACTAAATTAGTAATCATTACTAAGTTTTGTATTTTGTCGGTTTTTGTAAACTGAAAGTTTATACATAATCTTTGTAATTTATTATATATGGAGTAGTTATGAATAAGTCTGTACAAAGAGATATTGTTTATGAAGTGCTGAAAAGCACAAAAGAACACCCAACTGCGGATACTGTTTATGAAATGGCAAGAGAAATTGCACCTAATATTTCAAAAGGTACTGTATATAGAAATCTAAATCAACTTGTTGACAATGGTATGGCTATTAAAGTTCCGGGAATTTTTGAAAAAGATAGGTTTGATGCCGATATTTCAAGACATAGTCATTTAATTTGCGAAAAGTGTGGAGCTGTTATTGATTTTGACGATAGTAAATACAAAATCAATATAAAATTGAATGAGAGTAATGGTGCTGTTCCTAAAAGTTTTAGTTTGGTATACTATGGGCTTTGTCCTAAGTGTAGCGGTGTAAACAAGTAATTTAATATTGTTATAAAGTGATAAAATTGTGATTTGATAAATATTTGTTTTAATATTTTGTGATTTAAAATGCTTAATTAATTTTTTTATAATTGACTAAACAAAATTATAAAGGCAATACTAATTGTGAAAATTTAGTATGCAAAAAATAATAAAATATAATTTAAGGAGATAAATTTATGAAAAAATTTGTTTGTTCTGTATGTGGTTATGTTCACGAAGGTGATAGTGCACCTAGCAAATGCCCACAATGTGGTGTTCCTGCTGATAAGTTCAATGAAATGACAGATGCTGTTATGACTTGGGCTACTGAGCATATCGTTGGTAGTGCTAAAGATTTAGATGCCGCAGTTATCGCTGGTCTAAAAGCTAACTTTGAAGGTGAATGTACTGAAGTTGGTATGTACCTTGCTATGAGCCGTCAAGCTGATAGAGAAGGTTATCCTGAAATTGCTGAAGCTTATAAGAGATATGCTTTGGAAGAAGCTGAGCACGCTGCTAAATTTGCAGAACTTTTGGGTAATGTTTTGACAAACAGCACAAAACGTAACCTTGAAATGAGAGCAGAAGCTGAAAACGGAGCTTGTGCAGGTAAATTCGAACTTGCTAAACTTGCTAAACAACTTGGCTATGATGCTGTACACGATACTGTACACGAAATGGCAAAAGACGAAGCTAGACACGGTCAAGGTTTCCAAGGTCTTTTGAGCAGATATTTCAAATAGTACAAAAATAAATAGTGCTAAATAGCAAATTAGGTGATGGGATATACCATCACCTTTTTGTTTTATATTTAGAGTGTATTTTGGTAGAATGTTTTAACAGTTGATTTGTGATTTAAAAAGCATATTTAACAGCAAATTGCCCTTGACAGACATTGCCACATTTTGTATAATTAATATAACTTATAAATTAATTTTATAATTATAGTTTAAATTTCTGAATAAAAAATGTCAGAACAGATATGCTTTTTAAGGACTTGTAAAATAATTTATTAATTGTGTTGAAGTTTGTTTTTTATTGTATTTTAAATAAAATTTGGGAGAATTATTATGAAAAAGAAAATCGTATTTGTAATTGCTGTTTTGCTTTTAGCGATTGTTTCTATCATTAGTCTTACTGCTTGTTCTAAAGCAGGCTTAGGTATGATTAGAAATGAAGATAATAGCATAATGTTTGAGAAATATGGTAAATTTAATCTAGTTTTTTCTGACGAGTTTGAAGGTACAGAGATAAATAAGGAAATTTGGAATGTTGGGTATGGCAAAGAAGATGCTGTAAGACGCGGTGCTTATTATAGATCTACAGAAGAATATGCCTTTGTAAAAGACGGAAATTTAACAATTCGCACAAAATACATTGACGATGGAGATAATTCAGGATGGCGCACTTCTTGGCTTGACACTAAAACAAAAAGTGGAAATAGCTATCCTAATTTTACGGGATATTCAAGTAAGTATGGATATTATGAAGTTAGATGTATTGCTCCGCCTTGTGAAGGGATATGGTCAGCTTTTTGGTTGTGGCCAGATGAAGGAACAGGTTTTACTCCAGATGATGTAAAAGGCGGCCAAGATGGAGCAGAAATTGATATTATGGAGTCTGCTTGGTATAACAAGAAAGATGGTTCAGGAAGGTCACAAATGGTTATTCATATTGACAATTACAAAGATAAATCTTACCTTAACTTGATTCCTGATAGAGTGCCTAAAATGCACACTGAATTTCATACTTTTGGAGTTTTGTGGTCTCAAGATTGTTATATTTATTACATTGATGGCAAGCCCATTGGCGAATTAAAGTTTGGAGTGTCAGACGTAAAAGAACATTTGATTTTATCCGTAGAAGTAGGTGGTAAACCAGATGAAAACGGAAAACCTGTAGCGGGAAAAGATTGGGCAGGAAATCCAAACAGTAATGATAAAACAAAAGCCTATGATTTTATTATAGATTATGTAAGAGTATATCAAAGTGAAGTTCAGGCGTAATTATTTATAATATAAATATCTAATAGGTTTTATTGGTTACAAATAATTTTTTTATTATTTTATAAATGTAATTTTTTATATTTAGTGTCGATTTTCGTTGGTTTTTTATTCTGTTTAAATACATTTGTATTAAGAATTTGCCTTTCCACATACTAAGTATATGAAGTATGTAGTGTCTTTTATTGGTAATTTTATTTGGAAACTATTAGGTGGAGTTTGGCTTGCCGGAATATGGTTTATGTTTGGTATAATTTTAACTTGTACAATAGTAGGCTATCCGCTTGCAGTAAACTGTTTTAGGATTGGCTGGCTTTGTTTTAAACCAACTAATAAGCGAGTTGGTATTTATTTTGAAAAAAATTTACCGCTTAATATAATTTGGATTATTTTGTTTGGTTGGCTAGTCATACCTTATGCAATATTATCTATTACTTTGCACATTGTAAGCATTTTTGGTATTCCGTTGATTTTGCAATGGCTAAAAGTTGGTAAAGTTTGTTTATTTCCGTTTGGGGCAATTATAACTTACTGAATTCTTGATAATATGCTTTTTAAATAAAAGAGAAATATTAATTTTTTGCTTATAATTCAAATACCCATTGCAATTTACTTAAATATATGTTATAATAATTAAAATATTTATTATTTGGGGATTATGTATGATTTATAATTTTAAGCAAGAATATTTTAATAAGTTTGAAATTTTTGAAGTTAATAAAATGCGTCCACGCAGTTATTATATTCCTTTTGGAAGCTTGGATAAAATGTATTCTAATAGTTATTTGACTGAACGCTATAATAGCGATATGGTTACACTTTTAAATGGTAATTGGAATATTTTATATTTTGACGATTGTAGGAAATTAGATGCAGAGTTTGATACAACAACCAATGTATATAAGTTTACAAAAGTTAAAGTTCCTGGGTGTATACAGTATCAGGGTATTGAATCACCTTGTTATGTAAATCAACGCTACGAATTTAAACCTAATTTGCCAAATGTGCCCAAAGATTCGCCTGTTACATTGTTTCATAAGATTATAAATCTTAATACAGTAAGTACTAATGAAGTTTTGACATTTTTAGGTGTTTCTTCTTGTTTAGAACTATACATAAATGGTGAATTTGTAGGTTACAGCGAAGGTTCGCATAACCAAGCGGAATTTAATGTTGCTCAATATTTGCAAGACGGCGAAAATGAAATTGTATGTCTTGTTTATAAATGGTGTAACGGAAGCTACCTTGAGTGTCAAGATATGTTCCGTAATACTGGTATTTTTAGAGATGTGTATTTGACACATTATGGCACTACTTTTATAAGAGATTTTACAATCGAGCCAAGATATTTGTCAAAGGGCAGATATGAATTATATATTTGGGCAGATGTTGTAGGTAACTTATTTAGTTTGATTTATACGATTAAAAAAGGTGATGAAGTACTTCATACTATCACAACAAATAGTGGTGAAAAAATAAGATATATTTTGGATAATGCTATTGAGTGGAGTGCAGAAACACCTGAACTTTACACTTTGGAAATTCAACTAATTGACAACAAAGGACTTGCAATGTGTCTTCGTCGTGATTTTGGTTTAAAAGATATCAAAATTAGGGGAAATGTATTGTACTTTAATGATGTTGCAATTAAATTGAAAGGTGTTAACCATCACGATAGTAACGAGTCAAACGGATATTATATGACAGTGGAAGATTATATCAAAGACATTGAGTCAATGAACGAGTACAATGTCAATTGCGTTCGTACTTCACACTATCCACCAGACCCTATATTTATCCTAATGTGCGAGCATTATGGTTTGTATGTAATTGATGAAGCTGATATTGAAACTCACGGAGTTTTGCACGCAGAATATTGGCACCCTAGAGCAATAAGCCATAATAAAAAATGGAAAGAGCATTTTTGGGATAGAGTTAGAAGAATGTATGAGCGTGATAAAAACTCTGTTGCTATAACTATGTGGTCGCTAGGTAATGAATCTCACGGCTATAAATGTCAAGATTATTGCTATAAAAATTTGAAAAAATTATCTAATATACCAATACATTATGAGGCGGTAATTAGGACAAGGCGTTTTGCTTATGATGTTTGTTCGGAAATGTATACTCCGCCAAGCCAATTCCAAAAATATTTAGAAGATAAATTGCCATCTAAATATTACAATAAACCTTATATGCTTTGTGAGTATGCACATAGTATGGGTGTAGGTCCTGGCGATTTGGATTATTATTGGGATAAGTGGTATCAAAAAGCAAGCTTATTAGGTGGTTGTGTATGGGAATGGCGTGACCACGTTGTAAAACATAACGAAAAAGGTGCAAAATATCTTTACACTTATGGTGGTGACCACGGCGAGAAAAAACACGACAGCAATTTCTGTGTTGACGGTTTGATGTATCCTGACGGCAGACCGCATACGGGTGCGTTATGTATGAAAAATGTTTATAGCCCTGTAAGAACTTATAGGGATAGTAACAGCTTTACTATTTGCAATCGTCAAGACTTTTTGTCTACCGAAAATATTGAAATTATGTGGGCTGTTTATGAGAGTGGAGTGCTTAAAACTAAAGGCGTAGTAGAGCAAATTATTATGCCTAAAGAATACACTCAAATTACTCCTTACATCTTAAACGATTTAACAAAAGATGTTTATGTTGTGTTTACATATACATCAAAAATTACTGGTAAGGTTTTGGGAGAAGATTGTATTGTTTTGAATGAAAACATTGCAAAAATCGATATTAAATCTGAAACACAAACTATAAACAGTGGCGAGAATTTAAGAATTAGCTTTGAAGGTGGAGTTGTAGTAATTAATCTTTTAAATGGATTAATTTCAAGCTATAAAGTTGACGGAGTGCAACTAATCAATAATAAACCATTAAGAGAAGATGGACTTCCTGGGCTTGTTGGTAATGTTTATGCTGCACCTATTGACAACTATATGTACACAGATAAAGCACTTGTTAAAGAAGGCATTGACAAATTAAAAGTAGTACTTGAAAATATAAGCTATACAGAGAACCCTTGTATAGTAAAAACAAGTCATTTAATGGTATGCAATAATAAGCCTTTGATTAAGTATTTTACAACTTACACTATTGGTAAATATGGTGAAATAAAAGTGGATAGCGAGTTTGTATCACTTGGCGGTCATTATGATTTGCCAAAGATAGGTTACAACTTAGAGATGGCAAAAGATTTTAAAAATATCGAGTATTATGGCTATGGTAATTTGGAAAACTATCCTGATTTTATGAGTCAAGCGGTACTTGGTATTTATAAGACAACTACAAGCGATATGTTAGAGCCATACATTAGACCACAAGAATCAGGCAATAGATGCGGAGTTAGGTTTGCAAGAGTTACAAATGATGACGGATTGGGACTTGAGTTTTTGGCTGTAGACAAACCATTTAATTTTAATGCAAGAACTACTACGGATAATAACTTGATTGCTGCTAAGCACTTAGAAGATGTTCAAGTTATGGAACTTAATAACATTATTATTGACGGATTTGTTCGTGGTGTAGGTTCAAATAGTTGCGGACCTGATACAAGGGACGAATTTAAGTATATCTTAACAAAAAATAATCCTTTCAAGTATTCATTTATTGTTAGACCAATAAGGGAAGGTGAAAATAACTAATGCAATTTGTTGCTTTTGATTTGGAGAGTACAGACGGCTGTTTTTCCAGTGGTAATATTTGTGAATTTGGCTATTGTATTGCAAACGAAAATTTTGAGATAGAAAAGCAAGACAATATATTAATAAGACCGGTAGGCAAAATGAACTTTGCCTATTACAGAGTAAAACTAGCATATCCGCTAAAGGTGTATTATAAATCTCCATCTTTTGCGGAAAACTATGCAAAAATCGGTACTATTTTACAAAAACCTGATTGTGTTGTTTTGGGGCACGCTATACATAATGATATTGTCGGTATTAATTCCGCTTGTAAAATCAATACTTTAAAGCCTTATAATTTTTGTTTTGTAGATACGCAAATTTTGTTTAGTATTTATAAAAATATGAGTGGGGTTATAAGTCTAGATAAGATAGCGGAAGAGATAGGTGAAGAATTTAATCATCACAGGGCAGACGAAGATGCAAGGCTATCACTTTTGACATTAAAGTATATTTGTGAAAAAGAGAATTTAACTTTCCGCAAGCTTATGGCAGCTTATGAAGCAACTATCGGTGTGAATGAAAATGGAGTTATAACCAACTTTGTTTCAAATAAATGTGTTTGCAGAGCACCTTCGGTAACAAGCAAAAATTCAAAACGAAGAATTTTGAGTATGTTTGAACCTAAAAAGGTAGATATTGGACTTATTGATAAAAGCAATCCGCTTTATCGCAAAAAGTTTTTCTTCAATCGTGATATAATGATTGCGGATATTGACTTGACAAGAGCGGTTTTTAATAGACTTGCAGAACTTGGTGCTAAATCGGTAAACTACGTGAATAACTGCGACTTTTATGTTGGTGAGCTTGATAATGCCGAAGAGTATAAGTGCAATGTAATAAGTATGGAGAAACTTCTTGAAATGATTGGTGAAGTTGAGATAATTAAGTATGACGACAAAGCAATTTTGGAGCAGTATATGGCGGAAAAGGAAGCTAAACGCAAACTTGACAGAATTGCAAAAATCAATGAGTCAAATAAAAAGAATATTTAGTTTTAAAACTTTTTTGTTTTATTTCAAACAATTTGGAGTTTTGTTATAAAATTTAGTTTTTGTAAATATAATTAAAAATTATTTGTCAAGTAGCATAATATTAACTTTGCTTGCTTGACAAATATTTTTTTATCGTGTAAAATAAAATGATTAATTTTAATAATATTATAAATATTTTATATATTAGTAGTTTTTTTGTTAAATTGAAATTATACGACAATTTTGATATAGGAGTGTATTATGTACAAAAAAGTTGATTCAAGTATGGATTTTTGTTCTCGTGAGAAGGAAATTATCGATTTTTGGAATGAGAATAAAATTTTTGAAAAAAGCGTGAATAAAAATGAAGGTAAGCCTTATTTTACTTTCTTCGATGGTCCGCCAACAGCAAATGGTAAACCACATATCGGTCATATTTTGACTCGTGTTATGAAAGATATTATTCCGCGTTATAAAACAATGAAGGGCTATAAAGTTTTGCGTAAAGCAGGCTGGGATACTCACGGCTTGCCTGTTGAACTTGAAGTTGAAAAAATGCTTGGTATTGACGGTAAAAAAGAAATCGAAAATTACGGAATTGAGCCTTTTATCAAAAAATGTAAAGAAAGCGTATGGAAATATAAAGGTGAATGGGAAAAAATGTCTTCAAGAGTAGGCTACTGGGTAGATATGGACGACCCATATATCACTTACAACGATAATTATATCGAATCTATTTGGTGGGCTGTAAAACAAATTGCAGACAAAGGTCTATTATACAAAGGACACAAAATTGTACCTTATTGCCCACGTTGCGGAACTGCTTTGTCTTCTCACGAAGTGGCACAAGGCTATAAAGATGTTAAGGAAAAATCAATTTTTGTTAAATTTCCTATAAAAGGCGAGAGTAGTGCTTATTTTCTTGCTTGGACTACTACACCTTGGACATTGTTTTCAAATGTAGCACTTTGTATGAATCCAAACGATAATTATGTAAAGATTAAAGCAAATGACGAAATTATCGTTATGGCTGAAGCACTTGTTTCAACTTTGTTTGAAGAGTATGAAGTTATTGACTGTAAAAAAGGTATCCAATATGAAGGCACAAAATATGAGCCACTATTTAACCTAAACAACACTAAACAAGATGCTTACTATATCACTTGCGACAATTATGTTACATTGACAGATGGTTCAGGTATTGTACACATTGCTCCTGCTTTTGGTGAAGACGATGCCAATGTCGGTAGAAAATACAATTTACCATTCCTTCAAATGGTTGGTACTGACGGCAAGTTTACAGAAGAGTGCGGTGCGGATTTTGCAGGCGTATTTTGTAAAGAAGGCGACAAAGCCGTTATTGCAAACCTAAAATCAAGGGGACTTTTATTTAAGGAATTAATGTATGAACACAGCTATCCATTCTGTTGGAGATGTGATACACCGCTTTTGTATTATGCAAGGTCGAGTTGGTTTATCAAAATGACTGCTGTTCGTGATAGCTTGCTTAAAAACAACGCAAGCGTAAATTGGTTGCCACCTACTATCGGTACTGGTAGAATGGGCAATTTCTTGGAAAATGTAATTGACTGGGGAATTTCAAGAGAGAGATATTGGGGTACACCGCTACCTATTTGGGTATGTGATGATTGCGGGGAAACTCACGTTATCGGCTCTAAAGCAGAACTTAAAGAACTTGGCGGTCTAGATAAAGATATCGAACTTCACAGACCTTACATTGACGAAGTTGTTATCAAATGTCCTAAGTGCGGCAAACCAATGCACAGAACTCCTGAAGTTATGGACTGCTGGTTTGACTCTGGTAGTATGCCTTTTGCACAATGGCACTATCCGTTTGAAAACAAGGATATTTTTGAAAAACAATTCCCAGCTGATTTTATTAGTGAAGCAGTTGACCAAACAAGAGGTTGGTTTTATACATTGGAGGCAATTTCAACATTGCTATTTGACAAAGCTCCATTTAAAAACTGCATAGTTTTAGGACACGTTAACGATAAAGACGGAATCAAAATGAGTAAGCACAAAGGCAATGTAGTTGACCCTTGGACTGTACTTGACAAACAAGGTGCAGATGCTGTAAGATGGTATTTCTACACAGGCTCAAGCCCTTGGTTGCCATCAAGATTTAGTGCGGAAAATGTAAGCGAAGCACAAAGGAAATTTATGGGTACTTTGTGGAATACTTATGCTTTCTTTGTACTTTATGCAAATATCGATAAGTATGACCCAACAAAATATAACATTAAAGATTGCAAGTTGTCATTGATGGACAAATGGATTTTGTCTAAACTACAAACTTTGATTGAAGAAGTGGATAATGATTTAAATGAGTATAAGATTACAGAATCTTCAAGAGCAATCGGTGAGTTTACAGACCAATTATCAAACTGGTATGTAAGAAGATGCCGTGACAGATTTTGGGGTAGCAGTATGGACGATGACAAGGTTGCTGCGTATACAACACTTTATACTACACTTGTTACATTGTCTAAAGTAATTGCTCCGTTTGTTCCATTTATTGCGGAAACTATGTATCAAAACTTAGTGGTAAACTTCTTTAAAAGCGAGCCTGAAAGTGTGCATTTGTGCGATTTCCCTGTTGCTGATAAAGCGTTTGTTGACATTGATTTAGAAAAAGATATGAGCTTTGTAGTTGCAAGTGTTGAGCTTGGAAGAGCTGCAAGAAACGCATCTAATATGAAAAACAGACAGCCATTGTCAAATATCTATATCAAAGCTGATAGCAAACTTTCAGATATGGGTATGCTTGATATTATTGCAAAAGAGCTTAATATCAAAAATGCACAAATCGTTCAAGATAACAGCAGTTTTGTAGGTTATGAGATTAAACCACAACTAAAGACAATCGGCCCTAAATATGGTAAATTACTTGGTGGTATTCGTGAGTATCTTGCAAATTGCGATGCTAATAAGGTTGTAGAAGATGTGGAGAATGGCACTCATACTGCAGTAATAAACGGCGTTAATGTTGAGTTTGCAAAAGAAGATTTGCTAATAAATACAACAAGCAAAGCAGGAATGTATAGCGAGAGCGATAAAGGCATTACTGTTACAATTGATACAAACTTGACAGACGAGCTAATTCGTGAAGGTGTTGCAAGGGAACTTGTTTCAAAAATCCAAACAATGCGTAAGGAAGCAGGATTTGAAGTTACAGACCACATTAAGATTGGTTACACAGCAAATGGTTTGTCAAAAGAAGTATTAGCACAAGATAAGAGTATTTTGCAAGATGTTTTGGCAGATAGCATTGTTGCTGAAAAGATTGACGGCTATTCAAAAGAATGGAATATCAACGGCGATATTGTTAATTTATATATCGAAAAGGTGTAATATATGGCAAAAGTTGCAAATGGTTGGCGTGATTATGAGATAATTGCAACAGGCGGTGGCGAAAAATTGGAAAGGTGGGGCAAACTTATTATGTTGCGTCCCGACCCCCAAGTTATTTGGCCTGCTAAATTTAAATTATCGTCATACAAAGGCATAAACGCCATATATAAACGCTCATCTACAGGTGGTGGGGAATGGGTTTTTACTCAAGATATTCCACAAAACTTTGTTATTGAAAGAAAAGGGCTTAAATTCAACTGCAAATTAATGGGATTTAAGCATACAGGACTATTTCCTGAGCAGGCAGTCAATTGGGATAAAATGTCTGAATTGATAATGGGTGCAAGACGAAAAATCAAAGTGCTTAATTTGTTTGCATATACAGGCGGTGCAACCGTTGCGTGTGGCAAAGCAGGGGCACACGTTACTCACGTTGATAGTGCAAAAGCAATGGTAGATAGAGCCAAACAAAATTGCGTGTCAAGCGAAGTTCCTACCGAGAATACAAGATTCATCGTTGATGATTGTAAAAAGTTTATTGAAAAAGAGATAAGACGTGGCAATAAATATGACGCTGTTATTATGGACCCACCTAGTTATGGCCGTGGACCTAATGGCGAAACTTGGAAGATTGAAGAAAATCTTTTTGATTTAGTAAAACTTTGCAGAGAAATTTTAGTTGATAATCCGTTGTTCTTTTTGATTAATTCATACACAACAGGATTGCAACCGATTGTAATAAAAAACATACTTACAATTGCACTAAAAGATTTTAGGGCGGATATAGATGCTTATGAAGTAGCACTTCCTACAAATGAAGGTATTGATTTGCCTTGCGGTTGTAGTGGACTTGCAACTTTTAAAAGATAAAAACATTGTTTTGTAATTGAATAAGCTTTATGATGAGCTTACTAAAAAGCGTAAACAAAATAATATTAAATATTAAAAAGGTAAAATAATAAACAAAAAATTATATTTTATTTTAAAGTATAAAAACTTTTATTAAAGTAAAAACACGAAAAGTCAAATTATAATAAAAATTTGACAAGGAGATAAAAATGCAACCTGTAACATATAAAGATTTGGATATTGTATATGAAGATAATCATATTATAGTTGTAATCAAGCCGTTTAATATACCATCACAAGCGGATATAACTGGCGATATTGATATGTTGACTTTGGTAAAACAATATCTTATTAACAAATATAATAAAACCGGTGATGCGTTTGTTGGTTTGGTACACAGACTGGATAGACCTACTGGTGGTGTTATGGTGTTTGCAAAAACTTCCAAAGCTGCAAGCAGATTATCCGAAGCTATTCGCAATGGTGAGTTTGATAAAAAATACCTTGCAGTTGTTTGCGGAGTGCCTACATATAAAAGCGGTAAGCTTGAACATTATCTTAAAAAGGATAGTAGAAATAATACAGTTGTTATTGCCCCATTTTCAGAAGAAGGTGCAAAACGAGCAGAACTTGACTATAAAGTCTTGGACGATGTAAAAGGATTTAGCTTGGTATCTATCAATTTGATTACAGGCAGGTCACATCAAGCAAGAGTGCAAATGGCAAGTTTAGGCACACCTATTTTTGGCGATATGAAATATGGTGCGGATATAAGGTCAAAAGGTTACAATTTGGCATTGTGGGCAACAGAAATTAAGTTTTGTCACCCAACAACTAAGGAAAAAATGGTTTTCAGAGCTTTTCCGCCAGAAGAAAGTAGCCCTTGGAAAGCCTTTGATATTGGTAAATTTTTAAATATAAACAAAAAACAACTTGCAGACTCACAATAATTTGAAAGTAAATAACTGCAATTTAAATATTTAATTAAATGTAAATAATTTATTTAATATTACATAATAATGATTAATTACGATTGATTTATATAGCATTATGAATAATGATATATCAAAGTTAATAAAACTCTTAATCAATTGTAATTTATTAGTGAAGATTTTCACTAAACTTTTAATTTAGACAAAAATTTTTTAACATAACTATCTAAAAGGAGGTAAAGAAGATGGAAATGATTGAAAAAACATTAGGCAATATGCTTGATGACTTGGCAGCAAATTATCCTAATTCGGTAGCTATTAAATATACTACCAGAGAGTACCAAAAAACTTGGTCGGAATTGAACGAAAGATGTAACGCGGTGGCAAAGGGTCTTCTTGCCTTAGGGATAGAGAAAGACGACAAAGTTGCTATTTGGGCGACAAATGTACCTGAGTGGTATGAAATATTGTTTGGTTCAGCAAAAGTAGGTGCAGTACTTGTTACAGTAAACACTAACTATAAAGAATTTGAGCTTGAATATTTGCTAAAACAATCTGATACAAAAATGCTTGTTATGATTGACGGCGTTAAAAATAATAGCTATGTTGATACAATTGACAAGTTATTGCCTGAGTTTAGAAACAGCAAATGTGGAGAAGTAGATAATGAAAAATTCCCTTTCTTGAAGAAAATTGTTTATTGTGGTGCTGAAAATTCTACTCCACGTGGATTTATGAATTTCGAAGATATAGTAAAAGCAGGCGTTAATGTGACTGACGAAGAGTTGCAAGCAAGAATGGATAGCCTAGACCCACACGAAGTTATCAATATGCAATATACAAGTGGTACAACAGGTTTTCCAAAAGGGGTAATGCTTACACACTACAATGTTATAAACAATGGTAAATCTATTGGTGACGGTATGAAATTTACTGATAAAGATAAATTGTTGATTACAGTACCTATGTTCCATTGCTTTGGTTTGGTGCTTGGCTTAATGTCTTGTATTACTCACGCAACAACAATGGTACCTGTAGAGTCATTTAGCCCTACAAAAGTTATGAATGCTATTACAGTGGAAAAATGTACTGCAGTACACGGCGTACCAACAATGTTTATTGCAATGCTTGAACACCCTGATTTTAATAAGTACGATTTTAGTAGTTTAAGAACAGGTATTATGGCAGGTAGTCCTTGTCCTATAAAAGTAATGCGTCAAGTTGTTGACAAAATGAATATGACAGAAATTACTATTGTATTTGGACAAACCGAAGCATCACCAGGCTGTACTCAAACTACAACAGAAGATAGTTTGGAACTTAGAGTTAACACTGTAGGTAGAGTTTTTGAAGGCGTAGAAGCAAAAATCGTTGACCCAGTAACAGGCGAAGAGATGCCTGTAGGCGAGGCAGGCGAGTTTTGTGCAAGGGGCTATAATATTATGAAAGGATATTATAAAATGCCTGAAGCAACTGCGGAAGCAATTGATAAAGATGGCTGGCTTCATACAGGTGACTTGTGTACAGTTGACAAAGACGGATATTACAAAGTTGTTGGAAGAATTAAGGATATGATAATTCGTGGTGGCGAAAATATCTATCCAAAGGAAATAGAAGAGTTTTATTACACTCAACCTATTGTTAAAGATGTACAGGTTATTGGCGTTCCATCTGAACAATATGGCGAAGAAGTTATGGCAGTAATTATTTTAAAAGAAGGCGAGAGTACTACTCCAGAAGAGTTAAGAGAGCTTGCTAAATCACATCTTGCTAAACACAAAGTTCCAAGATATGTAAGGATAGTTGATTCTTTCCCTGTTACTGCAAGTGGTAAAATCCAAAAGTTTAAAATGCGTGAAGAAGCAATAGAATTGTTAAAACTTCAAAGTGCAGCTGAAATCGAAACAGCTTAAGGAGGGAATATATGAAAATAGGTTTTTCTACTTTGGGTTGCCCTGACTGGTCACTCAGTGAAATTTTGGCAACTGCAAAAGATTTAGGATATAATGGTGTGGAGATAAGGGGTATTGCAAATGAAATGTATGCTCCTACTATGAAATGTTTTAGCTCAGAGCAAATGTCAAAAACTATTCAAAAATTAGGTAGTTTAGAGATACCAATTTTGACATCTAACGCTTGCATTGCAACAAAAAACAATATTGAATCTAATGTAAAAGAAGCTATGGAATATATCGAGCTTGCAAGCAAAATTGGTGCAAAATATGTTCGTATTATGTGTACTAATAGAGCTATGCTTGACGACGGCGACTATGATTTGGCATTGAGCTATTATAAAGAGCTTGCTAAATACGGCGAGAAGTTTTGCGTTACTCCACTTATGGAAACAAATGGTATGTTTTGCGATACAGCTTTGCTAAAGAAATTTATTGAAGAAAGCGGCGAGAAAAATGTCGGCGTTTTGTGGGATATTCATCACCCTTACAGATACGGAAGGGAAACTATAGACGAGACTATTGCAAATATCGGAAAGTATGTAAAATACACTCATATCAAAGACTCTGTAAGAGAAAATGGTGCTACAGTTTACAAAATGCTTGGCAGTGGTGACCTTCCATTAAAAGCTGCAATAAAAGGTTTAAAATCAATTGGTTATGATGGATACATTACTTTGGAATGGGTAAAAAGGTGGCAACCTGAACTAGCTGTTCCTGGTATTGTATTTGCAAGATATATAGACGATATTAAGAGTATATTAAAGGAGTAATTATGGAAAAAATTCCACAATCTTACATTTCTAAGTTAAATGTTAAAGATACAGAAAAAGCAATTGAACTATTACGCGATTATTTTCAGGATAAATTTTCTCAAAAAATGAATTTACATAGGGTAAGTGCCCCATTATTTGTTAGGACAGACAGCGGACTTAACGATGGCTTGAGCGGTACAGAAAAGGCAGTGTCTTTTGATATTACTGCTATCCCTAACAGCAATTGCGAAATAGTACATTCCCTTGCAAAATGGAAGAGAATGGCACTTGGTAAATATGGCTACAATGTAGGCGAAGGTATTTACACTAATATGAACGCTATAAGACGTCAGGAAGCTGTTTTGGATAACTTGCACAGCGTTTATGTCGACCAATGGGACTGGGAAAAAATTATTGTTAAAGAAAACAGAAACTTTGACTTTTTAAAATCTGTAGTTCGTGATATTTATTCCGTAATTTACGATACTGCTTGTTATATACAAAGTATTTATCCGCAAATTGAAAACAGACTTACAAAGGATATTCATTTTATAACTTCAGAAGAGCTTTTAAACACTTATCCTAATATGACAACAAAAGAGCGTGAAAATGCTATAACAAAAAAATATGGTGCAGTGTTTATTATGCAAATTGGTGAGAATTTGTCAAATGGTGAAGTCCACGATTTAAGAGCCCCTGACTATGACGATTGGAAACTAAATGGCGATATTATGGTTTGGTATCCAGAGCTTGATAAAGCAATTGAATTGTCATCTATGGGTATTCGTGTAGATAGTGATTCATTAAAATACCAACTTGCGGCAAAAGGTTTGGAGCCAACTTCAAATTATCACAAAAATGTTATTGAAAACATTTATCCGCTTACTATTGGTGGTGGTATTGGTCAATCAAGATTATGCCAATTGTTGTTACATAAAGCTCATATTGGCGAAGTTCAAAGTTCTATTTGGGATAACGAGACAATAGCCGAGTGCGAAAGCAAAGGGGTAGTGCTACTTTAATAGTAATGCAATCTTGTAAAAATTAAATAAGCTAAACAAAAAATCTTGTAGGTTTTCTACAAGATTTTTTTATTATATATTGATTATTTTATTTCTCTACCAATTAATTCATCAAGGGTAATACCATAGTAATCTGCAAGTTTAACACAAAAGTCAATACTTGGAATAGCTTTGCCATTCTCCCACCTACTAAGGTTTGAGTTTAGAATTCCAGTATCTCTTTCTAATTCTCTAATAGTTAAATTTCTAACTGTTCTGTGATATTTTAATTCTTCACCATAATTAATCATAATATTACCCTTTTTTATTTTAATACAAATATGTATATATTACTTGACTGCTGCAATTTTGCAGCGTATAATAAATTGTGTACTAAAATAAAAAAAATATTAGTAAAAGTTCATTATTTATATAATTCAATTAAATATTTACATAAAAAATGCTTGCCTTCTTTGGAAATTCTTGCTAAATTATGTAAAGTTTTAAATTTGAATACCAACTATGTTTTTTGCCTTGACAAAAATGACACTACAAAACAATTACAAATTAAAACTAATAATTTTACAGGAGATAAAAATGGAAAATGAGATTAAACTAAAGGAATGTTATAGGTGCAAATATTTTGACAAGTATTATGTAAAAGGTGTTAAGCAATTTGTTCCTACAAAATGTGGTTGGTGCAATGTAAGTTTGTCTAACAAAAATCTGCACGATGGCTGTAGATTTTTTGAGATTAGACCTAGAAAAAAAGTTTCAAAACTTATTGCAGCAGTTGCTTTAAGTAAATTGCTTACGGAAATAACAGAACTACATAACTTAATAAGGGAAGAGATTGACGAAAATAAGGAATTAGATATAAATGAGCAAGTGTAGAGATTGTCATTACTGCAAAAAAACTTATAGGGATAGAATTAGTACTTTTCAAGCTCCTTTTCATTACTGCTTAGTGCAAGAAAAAATGGTAAAACTATCATATGGCTGCGAGCATTTTAAAACTAAAAAGATAGAATATGATTTGTCGGAAGAAAGGTTTGAAGAAATAAAAAATCAACTAAAATTTTTGTTGGAAGTTTATAAAGAAAAATAAATATAAATAAAAAAAAGAAAACTTGTTGCAACTGCAACAAGTTTGTTTTGTACTATAAAGTATTAAATTTTAATTATTCAAAAGTAATTGTAGTTTTGTAATAATTTGTTTTGCCTACGCTTGCTTTCATAATTTCAAGAATGTTTAAAAATGGGGTAGTGCTTTCTATTAAGCCGTCAGTTTTAACAATACCATTTGCAAGCATATTGATTGCTGAAGGAATATTTTCCATACCTTCGTGAATACCAATAAATTCAAGATTTTTATTGAATACGGCTGTTATATCTGTTTTAATATTTTTACAAGTTATATCATAGCCGTATAAAGCGATTTTTCCTCCGTCTTTAACAAGAGTAATTTGGTCATCGATATTAGTATTAATATCTATATGACAAATTGCTTTATCCACCATTTTACCGCTTGTGATTTCAATAATTTTTTCCATTTTTTCGCTATCGTTTACATTGATAGTGTAGTAAACGCCTAAGTTTGCTGCAACTTCCAATCTTTCGTCATTAGTGTCAACAATTATTGCAATTGCTTGATAATAAATAGCAATTTGAGCAATAATAATATTTTGATAGCTTGCACCTTGAAGAATAATATATTCGCCTTTTTCAATATTAAGTTTGTTAAGCACGGTAATTGCCATTGCAATATCTTCCACAAAAAGCACATCGTCATCTCTTATACCTTCTGGGATTTGATAAACGCTGTCAAGTGGCACATAAACATAATCGCCAAGGTAGCCGTTTGTGTTGTAGCTACGTATTTTTAACTCACCTTTGCTACTTGGTGCATAAGGGGATAGGAAAACTTTGCGACCTTGCTCCAAACCTGAATCATAAGATTCACTAATATAAGCAACAGCAGAGCGGGAAGGGATAAGTGGATATTCAAAATCGCCTTTACCCAAAAAAGCCGCAATATCAAGGCAAGATAAATTTGCTTTGATTAGTTTTGCTTTTACAAAATCTTTATCAGGAAGAACAGGCTCGTAATAAATATCACGTTCACCAATTTGCTCAGAGTTTTTGTTTGTAGTATAAAGTTTGTATTCTTTTGATTTAGTAAGTCGCCATTCTCTCATAAAAATACCTCACAAAATTATTTTAGCACATATTTAAATTAAATTCAAGTAATTAGGCAAAATATTCTGAATTGCAACATTTTATGGCAATAATAATTAAAAATTAAGCCTATATATTAATTAAATTAAAATAACTTTAAAAAGTTGCTTAATATTCTTGACTAAGTTATAAAAATTGTATATAATACTAAAGTAAAATCATTTGTGAGGTGATAAAAATGAAAGAGAGTATACATCCTAACTATCACGAAGTTACTGTAGAATGTGCTTGTGGCGAGAAATTCGTTACCGGTAGTACTATTTCCGGCGATGTAATTAAGGTAGATATTTGCAGCAAATGTCATCCATTCTTCACTGGTAAACAAAAATTAGTAGATACTGGTGGTCGTGTTAATAAGTTTAAAAAGCGTTACAATATGTAATAAACGACAATGGGTGCGATTTATCGCACCATTTTTGTATATACTTAAATTAGTTTTGGTGCTTATTGCAATACAAAAACTTATTTTAGCCAAGGTGTTTTTTATAAATTAAAATACTTTTGTCTTGCTAATTTAATATTAAATTGGCGTATTTGAGTGGGGTATATTTGATGGAAAAGAAGAAATTTCGTTCCGCAATCGGCGGTCAAGCAGTTTTAGAAGGTGTTATGATGCGTGGTGAGCGTAGTATGGCAACTGCTGTTCGTGACGAAAATGGAAACATTCAAGTTGAAAGTTCAAGATTTACTCCTGCATCACAAAAAAGCAAGTGGAAGAGATTACCTTTTATTAGGGGCGTTATTAATTTTGTAAATTCTATGATTATGGGTGTGCAAATTATTATGCGTTCGGGCGAAGTTTTTGAAGGGGAAGAGCAGCCTTCTAAGTTTGAAAACTGGTTTTCTAAAAAATTTAAAATCAATATTATGACTGTGATGATGTGGTTTGCGGTTATATTGGGTATAGCCCTTGCGATTGGTTTGTTTTTTGTTATCCCACATTTTTCTATAGAAGGTATAAGACTACTTGTGGAAAAAGTCGGGCATACGACAATGCCTGAGTTTTGTTATAATTTGATAGAAGGCGTTATAAGAATTTTAATATTTGTAATTTATATTTTGCTTACAAGTATTATGAAAGAGATAAAAAGAGTTTATATGTATCACGGGGCGGAGCATAAGACAATTTCCTGCTTTGAGCGTGGATTAGAGCTAACTGTTGAAAATGTTCAAAAGCAATCTACAATACACGATAGATGTGGTACAACCTTTATGTTTTTGGTTATGATAGTTAGCGTGGCATTATTTTCCATTGTTGGTATTGTGCCAAACAATATTGTTACAAGCAAAACTGGTGCAATGTTTATAAAGCTTTTAATCAAGCTTGCACTGCTACCTATAGTTGCGGGTATATCTTATGAAATATTAAAATTTCTTGCTAAATTTGATAACTGGTTTGTTAGAATTATTAAAGCTCCTGGTTTGTTATTGCAAAAAATCACTACCGCACAGCCTGACGATAGTATGGTGGAAGTTGCTATAACTGCTTTTAAAACAGTGCAACTTTTGGATAGTGATGATAGCGTGCCTACAACTAAGTTTAATACTAAAATTTTGATTGACAAAGCCAATGAAAGGCTGGATATTGCGTTGAAAATCGATACTGAAGGCAATGCAGACAGAGAATGGATAATTGCAGAAGTGTTAAAAATAAACAGAAGCGAAGTACAAAATCTTAAATTTGTTTGGAGTAACGATTTTGCAAAAATGCTTGACTTTGCAATGATTAGGGGAACAGGAAAACCTTTACAACAAGTTTTTGGTTATACAGATTTTTACGGAATGAAAATTAATGTAAACAAAGATGTTTTATGTCCAAGACCTGAAACGGAATATTTGGTGGAGCAAGTGTCAAAGCTTATTTCAGCAAATAACTATGAAAGTGTACTTGATTTGTGTACAGGTAGCGGTGCAATCGCACTTGTTATTAAAAGGGATAATCCTAGCGTTTTAGTTACTGCAAGCGATAAGGAAGAAAAAGCCTTAATGGTTGCAAAACAAAATGCTGAAGAAAATAATTTGCAAGTAGAATTTGTCTCAAGTGACCTATTTGAAAATATAAATGGTGAGTTTGATATTATAGTAAGCAATCCGCCTTATATTAAAAGTGATGTGATAAAAACACTTTCACCTGAAGTAAGATTTTTTGAACCGCTTACTGCTTTAGACGGCGGAGAAGATGGATTGTACTTTTATCGAAAAATAGTCAAAGGGGTAAAAAACCACTTGAAAATCGGGGGTATTTTGGCTTTTGAGATTGGTTATGACCAAAAAGATAGTGTAATTGATATAATAAAAAATTGTGAAGATTGCGTGTTTGACGATATAGTTTGCAAGCAAGATTTAGAAAATAATGACAGAATGATTTTTGCAAAACTTGTATCAAAAAATATTGATTAATTTAAATAAATACATTTTTGCAAAAGTAAAATAAATGCTATAAAATAAATTAATTATCAGGCGGTAATTATGTTTGAAAAATTACAAAAAATGCTCGAAAGATTTAAAGAGCTTGAAAATTTGATAGGCGATAGCAGCGTGATTGCAGACCAAGAAAGGTGGCAAAAACTTGTTAAAGAACATTCGGGATTGGAAAAGCCTGTTTCTTTGTATCAGGAATATCTGAAAGTTTTGAGCGATATTGAAGAGTGTGAAGAAATCATTAATACTTACGATGATAAGGAAATGGTTGCACTTGCAAAAGATGAGCATAACTTTGCTTTAAAAGAAAAAGAGAGATTAATAGGCGATTTAAAAGTTGCACTTTTACCAGTTGACCCTAATGACGATAAAAATGTTATTGTTGAAGTAAGACCTGCTGCAGGCGGTGATGAATCTGCTTTGTTTGGGGCGGAATTAGTAAGAATGTATATGCGATTTGCTGAGCGTCAAAGATGGAAAATCAAAGAGCTTGATATGAATTACAATGAGCTTGGTGGCGTAAAAGAAGTTACATTTATGATAAGCGGTGTAGGTGCTTATAGTATGCTTAAGTTTGAAAGTGGCGTGCATAGAGTGCAACGAGTACCTGCAACTGAATCTCAAGGCAGAGTTCATACTTCAACTTGTACTGTTGCTGTTTTGCCTGAACAGCCTGAAGTAAATTTTGAAATTTTGGATAAAGATATTAAGGTTGACACTTATCGCAGTAGTGGTGCAGGCGGTCAGCACGTTAATAAGACGGAGAGTGCTATTAGAATAACACATTTCCCAACAGGAATAGTTGTTACTTGTCAAGATGAAAAATCACAAATTAAAAACAGGGAATCTGCTATGAAAGTGCTTAAATCAAGGCTTTATGACCACTATCAAAGTGCTATTAATAAAGAATATAGTGCAAACAGAAAACTGCAGGTAGGTAGTGGCGACAGGTCTGAAAGAATAAGGACTTACAACTTCCCACAAGGCAGAGTTACCGACCACAGAATTGGACTTACAGTGTACGCTTTGGAAGATTTTTTGGACGGCAATATATATGATATGATAACAGCGCTGCAACTGGAAAATCAAAACGAACTACTTGCTGAAATGCAAAACTAAAGCTTTTTATAATTAATAAAAGCGTAAACAATTGAATTGTAATTTATTTATAACAATTTAAATGATTATAATTTGGTGTTAATATAAAAAATAAAAGAACTTAATAGAGAAAATAATAATTTGTTTGGAGAATGGTATGATAAAATTTTCAAATCAAGATAATTTATTGGTAGAGAGAACTTGGAAACCACACTTGCAGGATAATATTAATCCTGAATTGTTCAGAGACTTTTTTGATTACGAAAGTATTCCTAAAATTGCGTTTAACTTTAGACAGACACCGCTAGATATGCCGGAAAATATTTGGATTACAGATACAACTTTCCGTGATGGACAGCAATCAACATCACCATTTACCGCAAAACAAATTGTAGATTTATACAAATTAATGCACAAGCTTGGCGGTAAAAATGGTATTATTCGTCAGTCAGAGTTTTTCCTATATACAGAAAAGGACAGACAAGCTGTTCGTGAGTGTATGGAATTGGGATATGAGTTCCCTGAAATTACAAGCTGGATTAGAGCAAGTGAAAAAGACTTTGAGCTTGTAAAAGAGATGAATATAAGGGAAACAGGTATTTTGGTTAGTTGCAGTGACTACCACATCTTTAAAAAGATGAATTTGACAAGAAAGCAAGCTTTGGATAAATACCTAAGCGTTGTAAAAATGGCTTTGGATAGAGGAATTGTCCCACGTTGCCATTTTGAAGATATTACAAGAGCGGATTTTTATGGCTTTGTTGTGCCATTTGCAAACGAGCTTATGAAACTAGCAAAAGAGTCTGGTATTCCTATTAAAATTCGTGCTTGCGATACTTTAGGATATGGCGTAGGTTTTCCTGGTGTTGCTATGCCAAGAAGTGTACAAGGTATTGTTAGTGGTTTGAAATATTATGCGGAAGTTCCTTCCGAACAACTTGAATGGCACGGTCATAATGACTTTTACAAAGTTGTTACCAATGCAGATACTGCGTGGCTTTATGGTTGTTCAGCTGTAAACTGCAGTTTGCTTGGTATTGGTGAGAGAACAGGTAACTGCCCATTGGAAGCTATGGCTATAGAGTATTGTCAATTTAAGGGCACAACTGACGGAATGGATTTGTCTGTTATTACTGAAATTGCGGACTACTTTGAAAAAGAGCTTGATTATGTAATTCCACCACGCACTCCGTTTGTTGGAAGAAGTTTCAACACTACAAGAGCGGGCGTTCACGCAGACGGACTTTTGAAAGACCAAGAAATTTACAATATTTTTGATACCGAAAAGATTTTGGGTAAGCCACCACTTGTAAGTATTGATTCTCACTCAGGACTAGCAGGTGTTGCTTACTGGATAAATGGTTACTACGATTTGGACGATTGCGACAGAATAGACAAAAAAGACCCTATCTGCGTTAAGATTAAAGAAATTATTGACGATTTATACGCTCAAGGTAGAACTACTGTTATGGGTGACGACGAACTTGATAGTTTGGTTGCTCAAATTGACCCAAAAAGACACAAAGCATTACTTTTACAAGCAAAATAATGTAAAATTTTGTTAAAAGTATTGAATTTTTCATTTTTCCATAGTACAATATATATGAACAATATTTATTGTGGAGGGAAATATGATTTATATTATTTACGGAGCAAAAGGTACAGGCAAAACTAAGCGTTTGATTGACAGAGCAAATACTGCTGTTATGGACGGCGAAGTTGTATTTATCACTGATACAGACAAGTACAATTTTTCTATCAAACATAAAGTAAGATTAATCAACGCAACTGACTATCACGTAGTTAGTGAGCAAGGACTTTTGGGATTTATTAGCGGTATGGTTGCCGGCAATAGCGATATTCAGCACATTTATATAGATGGTTCACACAGAATTTGCGGTGAAGAAATTGCAGAAATGGAGTATTTTTACAATAACTTAGGTGATTTTGCTGAAAAAGCAAATGTAGATATCACACTTGCAGTAAGTGAAGCTGAAGAGAATTTGCCGGATTTTATTAAAAAATATATTTAAAACGGTTAAATACATCAAAGAGCCTAACCGTTGTTAGGCTTTTTTTGTTAAAAGGAGTTTTTTATGCAATATGTAAGTACAAGGGCAAAAAATAATGTTGTAGAAAGTGCACAGGCTATTGTAAAAGGTTTGTCTGAAGATGGCGGACTTTTTGTTCCAAGCGAATTTCCTGCTATCACAAAAGAAGAACTTTTGGCTATGGGGGATATGGAATATAGTGACAGAGCAGCGGTTGTTTTAAGTAAATATTTGACAGATTTTACTTTGGACGAACTTAAAGAGTACACAGCAAAGGCTTATGCAAGATTTTATGATGATGACCCGTGTCCGTTGGTCGCAATTGACGAGAAAACATACATTCTTGAATTGTGGCACGGTCCTACTTGTGCTTTTAAGGATATGGCTTTAACTTTGCTTCCGCATTTGATGGTTGCGTCAAGAAAGAAAATCGGCGAGACTGGTAAAACTCTTATTTTGGTAGCAACAAGCGGTGATACTGGTAAAGCAGCTTTGGAAGGCTTTAAAGATGTTGAAGGTTGTGAAATTATTGTTTTCTATCCATCTGAAGGCGTTTCAGATATGCAAAAACTTCAAATGCAAACACAAGCAGGCGATAATGTTTATGTTTGTGCAATCAAAGGTAATTTTGACGATGCTCAAAGTGCAGTAAAAGTTATCTTTAATGATGATAATGTAAAAGCACAATTGTTAGAGAAAGGCTATAAATTGTCAAGTGCAAACTCTATCAACTGGGGTAGATTAGTTCCACAAATTGCATACTATGTTTCAAGTTATGTTGATTTACTATCTAGTGGTGAGTTAAACTATGGTGACAAAATCAATTTCTGTGTTCCTTCAGGTAACTTCGGTAATATATTAGCGGGTTATTATGCAATGAGAATGGGTATTCCTATCGGTAAATTAATTTGTGCATCAAATAAAAACAAAGTACTTACAGAGTTCTTTGAATCTGGCAAATACGATATTAACAGAGAGTTTTATAAGACAATGAGTCCTTCAATGGATATTTTAATAAGCTCAAATTTGGAAAGATTGTTATTTGAAATTTCAGGAAGAGATGATAAAGCTGTTTCAGAATTAATGAATAATTTGAAAACAAACGGATATTACACTCTTGATTTTGATACTTTTAAGAAAAATGCAAGCAATTTTGAAGGTGGTTTTTCTGAAGAAGATATGACAATGGATACAATTGAAGAGTTTTATGATGAAAACGATTATTTGCTTGATACTCACACAGCTGTTGCTGTAGGTGTTTATAATGAGTACAGTAGGCAAAGCGGCGATAATACTCCAACTGTTATCGTATCTACTGCAAGCCCTTACAAATTCCCTCAAGATGTGTACAATGCTTTGACAGGACAATATATCGAAGATAGCATAAAAGCTGCGGATATGTTAGAAGAGTATACTGGTTACGAAATTCCTGAACCTTTGCAAAATTTGCAGTCTAGGGAAGTAAGATTTAAAGACGTAATAGAAAAAGACCAAATCAAACAAGCAGTATTAAATGCAATTAAAAAATGATATTAAAAAACTATCCTAAACAGGATAGTTTTTTTGTTTAGTTATTATAAATTTTGTTTTTTATGAACTTTGATAATCAATTAAATTAATGTAATTCTTTAGATAAAACCATTCAAAAATCGATATTAATTGTGTAAAAATTCAAAATCAATGTTTAAAGTTTTGATAGTACGCTTAGCAAATTGCGACAATCGCTTAAAGTGTTATTATAGCCGATACTAATTCTGCAAAGTCCGTCATCTATTGTACCTAAATATTGATGAATTTTAGGGGCACAATGAAGTCCGCTACGCACGGCAATATTGTGATTATTTAAAATTTCGGCAACTTCGCTTGAAGATAAACCATCAACTTGAATGGAAATTACGGCTGAAGGAAAGTCAGAGTAACAAGTAACTTTTGGCATACTTTTCAAGCCATAAATTATCTCACCAGATAGATACTTATAATGTCTATTCAATTGCATAAAGTTTGAGTAAGTCCAATCAAAAGCTTTAGATAGGGCAATTATGCCACCTGTGTTTATTGTTCCACATTCATAGCCTTCTGGATAGTGATTAGGTTGCTCCAATAAATCACTGTCGGTACCTGTTCCGCCAAACTTTATGTGTTTTAATACAATATCTTTTTTGACTAACAAAAAACCTGTGCCTTGCATTCCGTGGATTCCTTTATGTCCGCAAGAAGCAAGCATATCAATATCAAACCCAGTTACATCAATTTGTTCGTGACCTAATGACTGAGCAGTATCAATAAGCAATTTTATATTGTGTTTTTTTGTAATTTTTCCAATTTCGCCTATATCTTGTGTAATACCCGTAACATTAGAAGTTTGGTTTACAATCACTAGAGAAGTTTTGTCTGTTATAGCTTGCTCCACTTGAGTTGGAGATATTTTGCCTGTCAAATCGGGCATAAGGTAAGTAACTTTTACGCCAAAATTATTCTCCAAAAAATTAAGTGGTCTAAGTACGGAATTATGCTCATATATTGTTGTAATTATATGAGTATTTGATTGAACATATCCTAAAATTGCCATATTCAAGGCTTCAGTGCAGTTATTTGTGAAAATTACTTCGTAATCATCACTTGCGTTTAAATGTTTTTTTATGTTTTCACGCGTTAAAAGCACTTTTGTTGCTGTTCTTATGCAATCTTTATGTCCGCTCCTTCCACTATTGCAAGAAGCTAATACAAAACGATTATATTCGTCTATTACACATTTCGGTTTAAATCTTGAAGTTGCAGAATTGTCAAAATATATCATATTACTCTCCTAAAAACATAGTATGCAGGAACGCTTTTTTTGTGTTAATCATTTAATGTTATAGGGAACTATTTACATATCACAAAAAGGGAGGTAATGTGATGAATATTATTATTGCATTTAAAGCCCGTAGCGATAGTTTAAAGTTTAGCGAGTTATTACGAAAAGGAGGGGTTCCTTCTACAATTATCAATACCCCGCGTGAGTTATCTGTCGGGTGCGGACTTAGCGTCAGTGTAGAACAAAAATACAGAGAGTATGCTTTGAAAGCTTTGACAGCTTTTGATAAAACGACATACATTGGGACATATCAACTTATGAAAAGTGGAGCAAGAACAATAGCAGTAGCTATAAGATAAAAAAAGGTGCGAGCAATCGCACCTTTAGATATTATTTAGCGTGGCAAAATTTGCAAGTTTTTAATTTTATTTATGTAAAATTGCTATGTTTAACAGCTTATTTAATCTTTTGATTTATCGTGAATTATTGTTAAAAATTAACTTTTTAGTTGTTTAATTATGTCAAATACAAAAATTCAATCAATATAGTCCATAAATTACGCTATTTTATTGCTTTTCGTCTTTAAAATTTATTTTATATTATTTAAAAATATAAAAAATACTTGAAATCACAATAAAAATATGTTACAATATTTTGTTGTAGACTACATACAAAAGAGAGTGTTATATGGATATAGATATAATTTTGGAAAAGCTAAAAAAAATTCATAATAATCCTGTTTGCGAGCTGGAATATGATAATCCCTTTCATTTATTGATTGCGGTAATACTTTCTGCCCAATGCACGGATAAAAGAGTTAATAAAATAACTCCTGCATTGTTTGAAAAATGGCAGACACCTGAAGAGTTTGCACAGCTTACTCAGGAAGAATTAATACCTTATATCAAATCTTGCGGTTATTATAACGCAAAATCAAAATCTATTATTGAAGCAGCAAAAAGTATTGTTTCAGAATATAATGGTAAAGTTCCAGAAACTGTGGAAGAACTTATGACGCTTCGTGGTGTTGGCAAAAAAACAGCAAATGTAGTTTATGCAGTAGCTTTTGGCGGTGACGCAATAGCAGTTGATACTCACGTTAGAAGAGTTAGTAACAGAATAGGGCTATCAAACAGCAACGATGTTTTGAAAATTGAAAAGGATTTGAATGAGTTAGTTCCACAAGCAGAATGGTCTGTTTTGCATCATTTGCTTATTCACCACGGAAGATATATTTGTATGGCAAGAAATCCTAAATGTAACGAATGTTTACTAAATACCGAATGTAAATATTTTAATAGCGGTAACAACAAATTGCCTGACTAAGATAAGGGGTAGGATATGAATAAAATTTTAAAGAAAAGACAATTGAGTGAAAATGTTAATGAGTATGTTGTGCAAGCACCTGAAGTTGCAAAGCACGCACGTCCTGGACAATTTATTATTTTAAGAGTGGACGAGAATGGCGAAAGGGTACCATTTACAATTGCAGATATTGATAATGTGGAAGGTACAATAACCATACTTGTACAAACTATTGGTATGACTACATACAAATTATCTCTTTTAAAAGAAGGCGATTTTATTCACGACTTTGTAGGTCCACTTGGCAATCCTACAGACCTTAATGATTATAAAAACATTGTTTTAGTCGGTGGTGGTATAGGCAGTGCCGTAATTTATCCACAAGCAAAATACAGGCATCAAAATGGTTTGCAATGTGATGTTATAGTAGGTGCTAGGACTAAAAATCTTTTAGTTTATGAGAACGAGTTTAAAGCAAATTCAGATAATTTGTACATTGTTACAGATGACGGAAGTTATGTTGAAAAAGGCTTTGTTACAAATAAACTTGAAGCACTTATACAACAAGGCAAAAACTACGATTGCGTTTTTGCAGTTGGTCCTGTAATGATGATGAAAGCTGTTTGCGATTTGACAAAAAAATATGGCATTAAAACTATTGTATCAATGAATTCCACAATGGTGGACGGCACAGGAATGTGTGGTTGTTGTAGACTTACTGTTGGCGGTGAGACTAAATACGCTTGTGTTGATGGTCCTGAGTTTGATGGTCATAAAATAGATTTTATGGAATCTGTAAACAGAAGTAAATTTTACAGAGATTATGAATGTGAATGTTATAAGAGGGAGCTTGAGAAAAATGGTAAAAACTGAAAGGAATAAAACTATTACAAGACCTAGCGAAATAAGAGTTAAGGATTTTGACGAGGTATCTTTGGGATTTACCAAGGAACTTATGAAAGCGGAAGCCGAAAGATGTATTAATTGTAAAAATGCACCTTGTACTACTGGTTGTCCTGTTGGCGTTAAGATTCCGGAATTTATACAATGCCTTAAAAATGACGATTTGGACGGCGCTGTAAAAATAATCAAGCTTGATAATAACTTGCCATCTATATGTGGAAGAGTTTGTCCGCAAGAAAAACAATGCGAAGACAAATGTATTCGCAAATTGAAATTGGGTGGTTCTGTTGCAATAGGCAGTTTGGAGAGATATGTAGGTGATTACGCTTTAAACGATAACAAGCCTACACCAAAGCCTAGTAAAAAAATTGCCTATAAAGTTGCGGTTATTGGTAGTGGTCCTAGTGGACTTACTTGTGCAGCTGATTGTGCTAATGCAGGACTTGATGTAACAATTTTTGAAGCATTTCATCAAGCAGGTGGTGTACTTGTTTATGGTATACCTGAATTTAGATTGCCAAAAGACGAAATTGTAAAAAAAGAAATAAACAAATTGATTGAGCTTGGTGTTAAAATAAAATACAACACCGTAATAGGTAAAACTATAAAAATTGAAGAATTGCAAAATGAATTTGATGCAATTTTTATTGGAACAGGTGCGGGACTTCCTTCTTTTATGAATATCCCAGGTGAAAATTTAAACGGCGTTTATAGTGCCAATGAATTTTTAACACGCGTTAATTTGATGAAAGCGTTTAAACAAAATGCAGATACACCTGTGTTTGTAGGCAAAAATGTTGCTATAGTAGGTGCAGGTAATGTTGCTATGGATGCAGCAAGAACGGCAAAAAGATTGGGTGCTGACAATGTATACATAGTTTACAGGCGTTCAAAGGAAGAAATGCCTGCAAGAATTGAAGAGATTGAACACGCAATTGAAGAAGGTATTGAATTAAAACTTTTGACAAATCCTACTAAAATTTTAGGCGAACAATTTGTTGAAGGTATGGAATGTGTACAAATGGAGCTTGGTGAGCCTGATGCAAGCGGTAGAAGGAGACCAGTTGAAATTGCAAACTCAAATTTTGTTTTGTCTGTTGACCAAGTTATTATGTCAATTGGTACAAGACCTAATCCATTGCTTACAAATGAGTATAAAGCACTTGAAACAACAAAACGCGGTACACTTATTGTAAATGAAGAATCACAGGAAACAGTTGTTAAAAATATTTTTGCTGGTGGAGATGCTGTTACAGGTGCTGCAACTGTTATTCTTGCTATGGGTGCAGGTAAAAATGCCGCAAAAACAATTATAGCAAGAGCTTTGAGTAAAACTATTTGATAATTCGACAAATGTTTTTAAAATAGTAAATTGATATAGTTTTTTGAGTTTAAATTTAGTTAATAATAAACTTGAGTTGCAATAACAGCTAGAAAAAAATCTTGTTTAAATTTTTTATTTTAAAAAGATGACTTTTGATTTTAAAATTTGATTAATAGATGTAAGAATTTTTACTTTAGGAAAAAAAATTAATAAATAATACCGATTTTCGGTGGATAAAATAGGAGATATTATGTTTTTAGATATAGCGACAATTTTTGTTAAAGCCGGTAATGGCGGTGATGGTGTTGTTAGTTTCCATACAGAAAAATATGTCGCACAAGGCGGTCCTGACGGCGGCGACGGCGGTAATGGCGGTAGCATTATTTTTGAAGTGGATAAAAATGCGTCAACGCTAATGGACTTTAAATATGCAAAACATTTCAGAGCAAAAAATGGAGAAAATGGTTCATCAAAAAGGTGCAGAGGAAAGAATGCACCTGATTTGATTATCAAAGTGCCTAGAGGTACTGTTATAAAGGACAAGCGTTCTGGAAAAATAATTATAGATATGTTTGACGAAAACGAAACATTCGTTTTGGAAAAAGGCGGTCTTGGCGGAAAAGGTAATGCAAGATTTGCAACCGCTTTAAGAAAAGCACCAAGATTTTGTCAAAAAGGCGAGCAGAAAGAAGAGAGAGAACTTACTTTGGAGTTAAAGACAATTGCCGATGTCGGACTTGTTGGATTTCCTAATGTAGGAAAATCTACTTTGCTATCCGTTTGTTCGGGTGCAAAACCAAAAATTGCTAATTATCATTTTACAACATTGTCACCTAATATCGGAGTTGTACAAAGATATGGCGATACTTTTGTAATGGCAGATATCCCTGGACTTATTGAAGGTGCAAGTGAAGGTGCGGGTTTGGGACATAATTTCTTGCGTCACGTGGAAAGAGTACGCTTGATAGTTCACATTGTTGATATTTCAGGAATAGAAGGCAGAGACCCTTATCAAGATTATTTGCAAATTAATAAGGAACTTGAAAGTTACGACGCTAAACTAGCAACAGTACCACAAATGGTATGCGTAAATAAACTTGACTTGTTGCAAGATGATAATGCAGTAGAAGAGTTTAGTAAAAAAATCGGACAAAAGGTTTACCCAATTAGTGCGATTATGAGAAAGGGTGTGGACGATTTGATAAATGATATTTTTGACGAACTTGAAAAATTGCCACCTGCAGAACCGCTAGAGTATGAAGCATTTTATTATGAAGAAGCAGACAAAAATGCGTTCCATATTTCAAGAATGGACGATGGTGCGTTTTATGTTGAAGGCGGTTTGATTGATATGCTTATTAGAAATGTTATTTTGTCCGAGTATGAGTCTTTTAGATATTTCCAAAAATGTCTTAAAGAAAAAGGCGTTATTTCAAGCCTTAGAAAGCACGGAGCAAAAGAAGGCGATATAGTTCGTATTGCCGATATAGAATTTGAATTTGTAGAATAAAGAGAGGTATATATGAACAGTAAACAAAGGGCTTATTTAAGAAGTCTTGCAATGACTATGCCGCCAATCGTAAACATTGGCAAAAATGGTGTTACAGACGCTGTTATTTCAGAAGTCGATAATTTGCTTGAATGCAAAGAATTAATAAAAATATCTGTGTTAAAAAATAGTGACTTGGGAGCAAAAGAAGTTGCCGAGTGTTTAGCAAATGAGATTAATGCTGTTGTTGTGCAAACAGTGGGCAGTAAAATAACTTTATACAGAGTTTCAAAGAAGGACGATATTAAGCACATACAACTACCACAATAAAGGAGACTTATAATGATTGAACAATTACCTGTGTTGCCGCTTAGTGCACTTACGATTTTTCCTAATACATCGATTAGTATTGAGATTGATAGAGAAATTTGTGTAAATGCTATTAATTTTGCTCTTGATAATAAATTGAAAATTGTGGTTTGTCGCCAAATTGATGCACAGACTGCAAAACCATCTGCAGAAGATGTGTTCAGCATTGGAACGCTTGCGGATATAAGTAAAATTTTAAAAGTGAACGAGTCAACTTATCGTATTTTAATAGACGGACTTTGTGTGGTTGATTTGGTGGAGTTTGTTCCAAATGACGGCTTTTTAATGGCTAATGTGGAAGAAAGAGACAATTTAGGCGAACTTACTGATATTGAATTTATCGCAAATAAAACTTTTATACTTAAAACTCTAAGCACGCTTATTGAAAAGTATGAGAAAATGTATCCAAAACATATAAGAACCACCATTGAAAAATGCGACGATGCCAATATTTTGATAAATTTGGTTGCGGGACTTATAAGTCAAGACGGATATAAACAAAAGCTACTATCTGAGCGTGATATTAAGAAAAAATATGAGCTTTTATGTGATATGCTTGCTGAAGAATTATCTTATGCAGAAGTGTCTTATAATATAGAAAAAAAAGTTCGTGAAAAAATAAACGATTCAAACAAAGTTTTTGTTCTAAGAGAACAAATCAAAAGTATGCAAGAGGAACTCGGCGAAGATGATAATGATATTTACGCAGAGTATTCTAAAAAAATAGACGAATTAAACGCAGATGATGCTACCAAAGCAAAGCTTAAAAAGGATTTGGATAGATATAACAGAATGAATGAATCTGCACCTGAGTCAAGCATTATTCGCAATTACTTGGATTGGGCATTGGAACTTCCTTGGAATAATATGACTGCAGATAGCAATGATATGAAAGCAGTTATTGACCAGCTCAATAAAGACCATTATGGAATAGAAAAAGTTAAAAAAAGAATAGTGGAATATCTAGCAGTAAGACTTATGACAAATGGTGGTAGTAAAGGCACTGTGCTTTGTCTTGTAGGACCACCGGGGGTTGGTAAAACAAGTATTTGTAAGTCAATTGCAACCGCTTTAAATAAGGAATTTGTTCAGCTTACTTTGGGTGGCGTACACGACGAAGCGGAAATTAGAGGACACAGAAAAACTTATATAGGTGCTATGCCGGGTAGAATTTTAAGTAATCTTGCTAAATCAAAAAGCAACAATCCATTGTTTTTGCTTGACGAAGTGGATAAAATCACTCGTGATATGCGTGGTGACCCATCGGCTGCTTTGCTTGAAGTACTTGACCCTAACCAAAATAAGACTTTTAGGGATAACTATCTTGAACTTTCATACGATTTATCAAATGTAATGTTTGTGCTTACAGCAAATGATTTACAGGAGATGGATAAACCGCTTTTGGATAGGCTTGAAATTATTGAGATGGAAGGATACACACTGCAAGAAAAAGTGGCAATTGCAACTCAATATCTAGTGCCAAAACAAGCAAAAGAACACGGACTTGATATTAATAAATTGACTATTACAAAGCAAGCAATTATTGATATTATCGAAGGATATACTCGTGAGTCTGGTGTCAGAGAGTTAGAGAGACAAATTGCAAATGTGTGCCGTAAAATCGCATTTAATATAGTTATGAAATCAAATGGCGATACTGCAAAAATGGTACACGATAAGAAAATAATTATAACACCTAAAAAATTAGGCGAAATGCTCGGGGTAAGAATTTTTTCTGAAAAGGAAGAAAATACCGAAGGTGCTATAGGTAAAGTAGTTGGTCTTGCCTGGACAATTTTTGGTGGCGAAACTTTAAATATCGAAGTTTGCATTATGCAAGGTAAAGGCGAACTGAAACTTACAGGAAAGCTAGGTGAAGTAATGAAGGAATCTGCTATGATAGCAATTTCAGTAGTAAGGAGCAGGGCATCACAATTAGGTATTGATGAAAACTTCTTTGCTGAACACGATATTCATATACACGTACCAAAGGGTGCAACTCCAAAGGACGGACCAAGTGCGGGTATTTCTATTACAACAGCTGTGCTATCTGCTATTTTGGGCAAAAAAGTTAAAGATAGCTTAGCAATGACTGGTGAAATAAGTCTTAATGGTGACGCTCTTGCAATCGGCGGTGTTAAGGAGAAAACTCTTGCAGCTCACAGAATTGGTATTAAGACTATTATCATACCAAGACAAAACGAAAAAGATATTATGGAACTTCCAGAAAGTGTCAAAAAAGATATTAACTTTATTTTGGTTGATAATATCGAACAAGTTTGGAAAGAAGCAATTTTTTATTGATAATATAACTTTAAGGTAAACGATAATCATATTGCTTAAATATAATCTTTAAATATTAATAAAAACAAATATTTAAAAAGTTTAGCATATAAAATAAAATTAAGTACAAAGGCGGTAATTTATGAAAATCAAAAGTGCAAAATTTATAACATCTGTTGCAGACTATAATAAGTTACCAGCTTTGACCTCTCCTGAAATTGCAGTTGCAGGCAAGTCTAATGTAGGAAAATCTTCTTTTATCAATATGCTTGCAAACATAAATAGACTTGCAAAAACCAGTTCTACACCTGGACGCACTAGATTACTTAATTATTTTGATATAAATAATGGGGAACTAACTTTAGTAGATTTGCCGGGATATGGTTTTGCAAAGGTTAATGATGCAGAAAAAGAAAAATGGAGCGAACTTATTGAAGGTTATTTTGCAAAAACAGAAAATTTAGTGAATGTATTTGTTTTGGTTGATATTAGGCACGAGCCTACTGCATTGGATAGACAAATGGTTGCATATCTTCATCACTATAATATTCCTTTTACTTTGATTGCAACAAAAGGGGATAAACTTAGCAAAGCTCAAATTCAAAAACAAAAAAGTGTGATTGCAAAAACTTTTGCTGTGACAGCTGCAAACATCTATGTTACTTCAGCACTAAATAAAAGCGGAGTAGATAGTGTTTTGGAGAGAATCGAAAATATTTTAAAAGCAAATAGTGAAGAAATAGACTTTTGATTTTGGCTTTAGTATTGCTTAATTTTATTGCAGTTTAAATTATGTTAATTTTTTATTATAAAATATACACCTAAATAATAGGTGTATATTTTTTTATCTAAAATAAAATGTATTTATATATTGAGTAAAAATACTAATAATTTTATGTTATTCCCTTTGAAAATCGGTATTAAATAAAATATTTTAAAAAATTAATATATTATTTAAAATGCTAACATATAATAAAGAAGTGGATTAAAATTGATTTAATATGTAAAATTTGTATTTTATTTAGCTTATAAAAGATAATAAATTTGTCATAGAAAATCTTTAAAAAGCAAACAAATTATCTAAAAAATATTGCTATTCACATAAAAAGAATAATTATCATAATATATTATGACTATATAGGGAGGTGAAATAAATGTCTTTTTCAAATAATTGTAAACCAGAGAGAATGCCAGGTCCTATCGTAGGTAATCCATTAAATGGTCTTACTGATAGAGCATCTATTCAAGTACAAAAAATATTTGATGCGTGTATGAAACAGGAAACTTTAACTGATGAGCAAATTGTTGTTACTAATTTGACACCAGCAACTTTCACAGCACCATTGACTTTTGTAAGTGCAAAAAGTACTGCTGATGTAACAGTAAATAATTTGACAATTGTCGATGTGCCAGATAGCAAATGCTGCTCAAGAGTAACTGCAAGCGTAGTTATTCCGTTGACTGTTGTTATGCTAGATGCAAATGGTACTCAAGTTGTAGGAACATCTGAAATTACTATTCCTAAGGATATATTGATGTGCTTAACTCAAGGCTCAGTAACTCCAAGCAGAATAGTAGCAGAAGCTTACGTAATTTCTCCAAACGGAAGATTTGTAACTTCAGGCGACGGCAGTGCAACTTTTGCAATAACTGCTTGCGTAACTACAATAATGAAAGTTATAATGGACGTACAACTATTAGTGCCTACATACGGATATACTTATATTCCGCCGTGTCAAGAGTACAGCCAAGATGTTTGCGATGGTGTATTTGACTTACCATTATACCCACGCGAATGTGGCAAGGATAATTGCAATATCTAATTTGTATTGTGATAAATTTATAAAAGAAAAAGCCGAATTTGATTTTGATTAATACTAGTCAAATTCGGCAAAATTTTTGCAATACATAAAATGCTTAAGATAAATTTGAAATTTTTTCAATTATTCGGATAAATTTGTCCCTTCCGGTTGCTTTACCTGAAGGGATTTTTGAGTTGTTTTAAATTTTATTTTACTTTTACCAGTTTGTTTCCGCAATCGTAAAATTTGTATTCGTAAAAATTATTGCTACTATACACATATACATCGTTTCTGCCGTTTATGTACCATACATTAAAGTTAAAGTCGTCATAAATGTTTGAAAGTGATTTTTGTATATTTACAATAAGCGGGTCAAAAATTTCATTTTCTTTTACTACTTTAAAATCATTTAATTTTGGGTGATTTGTAATTGTTTTCAAAATATCCCAACCAGTTTTTTCATTAGTGTTGTATGGAACAAAGCCAAAATTAAGATATATTTTTGCCGCAAGCCAAGAGTTGGTTTGTGTATGCAAAAGTATTTTGTCATAATCAAAATTTATTGCTAATTCTATAATTTTTCCAAGCAGTGGCTTAGATAATTTTTTGCCTTGAAATTCTTTATGTACTGCAAACCAGTCTATCACACAAGGGTAATCTTTATTCTCTGTTGGGGATAGAGTAGCTGTTGCGATTTTTTTGTTGTTTTCGTCCACAATAAAAAATAATCTTTTATCAAGTTCTGCAAAAAAAGGTGAATAAAAATCGTAAAATGTTTTACGGCAGTCTTCAAAAGATGCGAATTCTCCTGTAGAAATATGTATCTCTATCCAGTCTTTTATGTCTTTGTCATTCTTAAAAAATTCAAAACGATAACCTTTAGGTAATGGATTATCAATTTTTTTTAAATTATCCATTATCATTATTAATTCACAATATTTAATTCGTACATCAAAAGTTTTTAAATCTAGCATAATTTATTCCTTTATTTAATATTATCATACATATATTTAAAAATCAACAAATAAAGCAAAATATTGTAGGTGTACTATAAATCGTACTTGCTTTTTGTTATAATTTATAGTAGAATAAGAGTGTAATAGTTAATTTCAATTATTACATTGTTAAAAGGAGAGTATATGGCAAGTAGCAGTAATAAAAAATTACTAATATTGTATGTTTTACAAGTTTTAAAAGACTATTCCGACGAAGACCACCCAATGCTACAAGAAGAGATTTGCAAAAAGATTTTATCCCTTTATGGTATGGAATGTGAAAGAAAAGCAATTGGTGCAAATATCTCTTGTTTAGAAGACTTTGGATATGACATAATTCATATTAAAAACAAAGGTGTGTATTTGGGTGAAAGAGAGTTTGAATCAAGCGAGATTACTTTTTTGATTGATGCTATTTTTTCAAGCAAAGTGATAAATCAAAAGAACTCTAAAGAGTTATCCAAAAAATTATATTCTTTTTTGAGTATAAATAAAAGAAGGCAATTTAATTATATTTATAAGGCTGACGATATTGCTAAATCTGATAACAACCAATTATTTTTAACAATAGAAATAATAAATGAAGCTATCGAAAATAAAAGACAAATTGCTTTTGATTATTGCGGTATTTCTTACGCTCCGTCTGCCCCTGCAAAAAAAAGAGTTGTATCACCATTCTTTATGTTTAGTAGCCAAGGTAAGTATTATTTAGTTTGTAGCAATGGATTAGATAAAGGGCTTGCTAATTATAAAGTTGATAGAATTTCAAATATAACTATCTTAAACGAATGTGCTTTAAAATTGCGTGATTTTCCAGAGTATAAGAACGGCTTTGACAAAGCAAAATATGTCAATGAACATATTTATGCTTTTAGTGGCAAAAGCGTTAATGCAACGCTAAAACTTTATGGCGAGTTTATGATAAATAATGTAAAAGAGTGGTTTGATAACGCCCGAATTTATGAAAAGGAAGGGGAGCTGTTTGCAGATGTCAGGTCAAACGAAAAAGCTTTGATTTATTGGTGTTTGCAGTATGGTTATTATGTTGAATTGATAACCCCAACCGAGTCGAGACTAGAAATTAAAAAAATCATAGAAGAAATGAAAAACAGATATAACGATTAAACAAAAAAGTCTACATAAAAGTAGACTTTTTTTGTTAAGCTAGCTTAAAATGATTATGTTTTTAATTTGTTGCTAATATGGCATAATGTATAATTAAGTATTGCTAGAAAATAAATATGTAATGAAATGTATCGATTTTCATAAGGTTTTTTATTTTTAGCTGTTATTGAATTATAATTTTTCCGTATTACTTTAAATTTCCTTTTAAGATAATTGTTGTAGGGAAGAATTCGCATAAATACAAACTTGTAATCGTTGCATCAAATGGACGAAATTCTTTTTTTATAATTTTTTTGCTGCTTTCACTTGTGCTTTATCGCTACATAGCAATGTGGTATGTGGATAAAAATTAAATTTATCTATGTTGTTTTTACAAAAAATTTTTTGCAAATCTAACAATAATTTATTTTTTGCAGGCTTTACAAATAAAACTTCATTATCAAAATGTGAAATTTTTTTCATTTTTACTTTAATAGCATTAAATTGAGTGCAAATTGCATTTATTCGATTTTCAAGTTCTGCGCAGTCTTTTAAAGAAAAACTCCCTAGCGTAATATGAAAGGGTATATCCAAAGTCTCAGTGCCAATTATGTTGTTTTGTAAAATCAAATTATGTAAATTATTTAAATAACTTTGCGTTTTGTCGTCAAATACAGCAATAACTGCTAAAAATTTATCCATAATGCACCTTCAGATTAATTATTAATCTAATTATACCATTAAACAAGTGTGAAATCAAGATATGAATGTAAGCATTTTTTAATAACAAGATATTAATCAAATAAAATATCTGAAAAATTTAGTAAAATACCTTATTAGGAGATTTTACTTATGAAATATAAAGATTGGCTTGCTGAATGGCTGAAAAATTATATTCAGATTACTAACAAACAAAGAACTTGCGACAGATATAATGATATTATCAATCGTTTTATCCTTCCAAATTTAGGGGAGTATGAGCTTTGTCAAATTACACCAATTGTTTTGCAAAAATTTATTACTTTGCTATCATCAAAAGTCAATAAAAAGACTAATAAATGTATATCCGCTAGCTACATAAATGTTGTAATTTCCGTTGTGCGAAGTTCCCTAAAAACTGCTTATACTTTAGGCTATTTAACGGAATACACTGCCGATAAAATTAAACGCCCTAAAATATCGGAAAAGGCTGTGCAATGTTTTACAAAACTTGAGCAAAAGAAAATAGAGCAATTTATTTTAACCAGTAAAAAGCAAAGATTAAAAGGTGTGATAATTTGCTTTTATACAGGGCTTAGAATTGGAGAACTGCTTGCACTTACTTGGGACGATATAGATTTTGTAAAAAAAAGATTGCAAGTTGCAAAGTCTTGCTATGACGGATATATTGACGGAAAACATTGCGTAATAAACGGAACACCAAAAACAGAGAACTCAATAAGACAAATACCATTATCCAAATCTATTGTAGAACTTTTGAAAAATATGAAAAAACAAAATCAAAGTGAATATGTGATTTCATATAGCGGAAAACAAATTTTAGTAAGAAGTTATCAACGCAGTTTCGAACTTTTGCTTAAAAGACTTAATATCTCGCACAAAGGATTTCACGCTACAAGGCATACCTTTGCAACAAGGGCAATAGAGTGCGGGATAGATGTAAAAACATTATCTGAAATACTAGGACATAAAAATGCAATGGTAACATTAAACCGTTATGCACATTCCCTTTGGGAGCATAAGTCAGATATGATGAATAAACTCGGAAAATTGCTTTGAAAATCGGTGCAAAATTTAAAATATTGCAATTTTAAAACAAAAAATAGCAAATAAAAAATGTTCATCAAATAATATGTTTGATGAACATTTTACATTTTTATTATATCAATTTAGACAAAAATTGTCAATAAAAATCCGCTTAAATATAATAATATAAACTATTGTTATATGTGTTAAATTGACAAAACTATAAACACCGCAAATAAGTTCATCAAACATATTATTTGATGAACTTTTGTTCTAAAGGTCTATACTTATTTTAAAAAATATTTGTAGTAATTAAAGAAATTTTATAGGGATTTTTATTCAAAATGAAAAGAAAGGATTGGAAAATTATTGTAGGTGTAATTATTTACATAATTCTTTTTGTATTGTCAATAATTGCTGATTATACCCCATTCATAATTGTTTTGGCTATTCCATTGGGGATAATATTGCTTGGGTTAACAATATTTTTAATTTATAAGTATAAAAAAAAGAAATCAAAGGTTGAATATGAAAAATCAATTGATAAATTAAAAGACAAAGACGAGTTAATAACATATGGTGAAAAACATATCGAAAGATGTGCATTTAGAAATCGTAAAGATATAACAAGTGTTATAATCCCAGATAATGTTACTAGTATTGGGGATTATGCGTTTCAAGGTTGCAGTAATTTAACTAAAATATATATACCTGATAGTGTGACTAACATTGGATTTGCAGCATTCAAGGATTGCGTTAATTTGAATAGTGTTACGATACAAAATGGTGCTGTGGATATAGGATTATCTATATTTGAAGGTTGCAAAAATTTAGAAAAGGTTATAATGCCTACCAATGCACTTTATGAATGTATGTTAGAAACAACAAAATTAAAGACTGTTGTTATTAATGGTGGTAAAAAAATAGAAGATAGCACTTTTGTTAATCAAACTAATCTTACCAGCATTAAAATTGCTGATAGTGTAAAAAGAATAGGTAATAGTGCGTTTTTGGGTTGTAGCAGTTTGTCTGAAATTATAATTCCTGATAGTGTGATATTTATAGACGATGAAGCTTTTGCGTCCTGTAGTAATTTAAAAAAAATTGTGCTTTCTAATAACTTACAGCATATAGGTGACAATATTTTTGAAGGATGCAGTCCAATAATTTATACTGAATATGAAAATGCTAAATATTTAGGTAGTGAGATTAATCCTTATATCTACTTAGCTAAAGCCAATAAAGAATTTAATAATGAAAATAAAATTCATAACAATACAAAATTTATTGGAAGTTATGCCTTTGCTAATTGTAATAACTTTAATGAAATTAAATTGCCTGATAGTGTATCGCATATTGGAAGCGGTGCATTTGGTCAATGCGAATCAATAAATATTGAAAGGGGGAAAAATAATGAAAGAAAAATACACTTTGTCAGAATTGAAAATAATATATAATGCACCGGAATTTGTTGAAAAACTAAAACAAATTTCTAATATGCCTATCAAAGGGGTAGAATATCTATATAAGCATATTAATTTAATAATTGATGAAAAAGGTGGCGATATTCAAGGAAAAGAATACGACCCATACAATATACTTGTTATGGTGGATAAAGGTGAAAATCTAGTTGATGATGAAACACTTTATTTTCTTATGACAAGTGTGCCTAAAACAGATGATGACGATGATGTTATGGAATATTGGGGAGAAAAAGCAATAGAAAAACATTGTCCTAAAGCTTGCTTTACATATATGTCTTTTTTGATGGCTCGTGGTTTGAGACCAGAACGAAAGCTTGCAGCTTATCGTTGGGCTAAATGTAGTGAAGAGTTTGGAATGATGCTAGATTTAACATATAGTATATTTGTTGAAGAATTTCCAGGCTCTTTTGAAACTGGAATTACATTAATTGAAGAAAATCTTGAAGAAGAAATATTAATTGACCTTTTTGACACAGCGCAAGAAAAACAAGATTATAGTATTTATTTCTTAATAATCTTTATTATGCAAAAAAGAGGAATTGATTTTGATAAAAATCAATTAAAAGATATTTGCATTAAAGCAAACGTAGAAAGTTTTTATTATTTTATAACTGATGAAAAATTGCCAAAAGATAAAGATTTTGATGCAGTTTACAGCGATTATTCGCAGATGATTGAATTTGCAAACGAAGTAGTAGAAAAAGTACAAAAAGAAATATATTTGCGTACTTTGTATGAGTATTGTGAAAAGTATATGGATAGCAGTTTAAAGTTTATTTTAGGATTTGCAATAGATACAATAAAAAAACGTAAAGATTACAAAAATAAGTATTTCGACTTGGCTGTTATAGTTCACGCAGGATACAATGAGGAAAAAGAAAGTAACGATTTAGATTTTCTCGCACAACTTGAAGAATTTTATAGAAAAATTTGTGCTCAAATATTGATGTCGTCTATGAGTGCTCCTAATACGCTTGATTCACCTGTAGATAAAGAAAGATTGAAACAAGCTTTGTATTTTGACGAAAAAAGTCAAGCAAAATTATTATCATCAAAAAATATTGCAACTTTTGATGAGAATAATTATAATTTTGATTTGGAAGTTAAAGATGGGGATGTTGGCGGTGGCTATATTGTTTATGAAACAAAAATAACTATTCCGCAACATTTTGAAAGTAAACGCATTGACTTTTATGGTTTATCTATAACAAAAACTAGTAATATGATTGGAGAAGGATTAATTCGTACTTTGTCTAATGATACAACAAAAGTAGAAATAAAGGGCACTATGCGTGTTGGAACAAGTTCTTATCCTGTTCATTTTGATACAATATTAGATTTGCCAATTGATAAAGTGTTGGAGTTTAAAGAAGTTGAAACACATATATTGAATGTTGAATATGTGGGTGAAAATACTTTTGTTGATTTTTGGTTGAGATTTAATCCTTATAATATTGATTCAGATTATTATGAAAAAGACGAATATTATGACGAAGACGAAGAATACGAAGATGAATACGAGTATAATGAAGAGAAAGATTTCGGTGAAACAGAATATAATGGTAAATGTTCAGCTTTTGTTAAATTTGATAATGGAAAGTGTTACGAGTACAATAATGATGATGGCTATATAAAAGTTGGTGATAGGGTAATTGTAAGCGGAAAACTTGCCGGTGTAATGGGGACGGTTGTTAAATTAGGCTGGTATCGTGATGGCGATTTTATGCAAACAATTATTGAAAATTATGGCTCTGATTGCGAGTTTGATATTAAACAAAATGATTCTGCAAATATGGTGAAGGATACACAGAATGATTCTTGTCAAATCTATGGTAGACTAGTAAAAGATGCAAATAGTAAAACAAATTGCTCTGCAAATTCAATTAATACAAAATCAATTCCAAAGATTAACAATAAGAAGAAATATATTATTTTTAGTATTGTCGCTGCAATTATATTGTTCATTACAATTATTTCCGTAGTTGTTGGTACTGCAAACAAATTTAAGTATTGGGAATCCTTATCTAGTAATTGCTATGTTGTGGAAGGTTGTACTAAAAAATCGGTAAAGGAAATCACAATTAAAGGAACCCATAAAGGCAAACCTGTTTCTATAGGTGATAATGCTTTTAAAGGAATGTATAACCTAGAAAGCGTAATAATTGAAGATGGTGTGACTGAAATCGGAGATTATGCTTTTAAAGATTGTGAGAATCTTATAAGTATAACCATACCAAATAGTGTAACTTCAATTGGAGATTGGGCATTTCAAGGTTGTGAAAGTCTTGTCAGCATAAATATACCTGAAAATGTGACTAAAATAGGTAAAGGAGCATTTTATAATTGTAGTTCATTAACAAGTGTTACTATTCCGGACGGTATTACAACTATTAAAAGTAGAATGTTTTATGGTTGCAAATCACTAGAAAGTATAACAATTCCTAGCAGTATGACTTCCATAGAAGATGGCGTGTTTGATATTTGCAGTTCGTTAAATAAGGTTAACATAACTAACATTGCTACTTGGTGTAAAATAAGATTTTATAGGTGGGATTCGAATCCACTATTTTATGCAAAAAACTTGTATTTAAATGATAATTTGGTGACAAATTTAACAATCTCAAATAGTGTTAAAACAATTAGCAAGTATGCATTTTATAACTGTAAATCTATTAAAAATGTAACAATACCTAATAGCGTAACTTCAATTGAAGAATCAGCATTTGCAAAATGTAATTTGACAAAAATAATGATACCAGATAGTGTAACTGCATTAGGAAATTCAGTATTTGACAAGTGCGGTTCATTAGCAGAAGTATCAATAGGTAGTGGTTTAACAAATATTAGTGCATATACATTTCAAGACTGTATTTCACTTAAAAACATAGCAATACCAAATAATATAACTTCAATAGGTGGTTTAGCATTTAAAAATTGCAGTAATTTGAATAAGATAATCATTCCAAACAGCGTAAATAGTATAGGTGCTTCTGCTTTTGATGGCTGTAGTAATCTTACTATATATTGTGAAATTGCGGAGAAACCTAATGGTTGGTTAGATAATTGGAATCCGTTAAATCGCCCTGTAGAATGGGGATATATCAAAAGAAATTTAACAATTTAAACATTATTCAATAATATTAAATTAATGGTGGGGAAGGAAAAAATGGGTATAAGCGATAAATTGGTTAAAAGTTTGTGGCACGACAAAAATTCTAATCAAGTTAATGATTTTGATTTAGGAAATAAAATTGATTGGGTAATTTTGCAAAACACTAGTTGTAAGTTTTGCGGAATTTATAAAAAATATCCTAATATAAAAATCATAAAAAAGAATGAAATCTACAATTACATTTGCAATAATTAAATGAATAATGTTTAAAAATTTAAAAAAATATAAAACTCAAATTAAAAGCCGAGAAAACTTCGGCTTTTATTTGTTAATAATATTGACAAAATTGTGTTGTTTAACATATTTTAAAATAATTAAATATGTGAATTTATATTTAAAATAGTTGAATAATATGCTTTAATATTTATAAAGTGTCATTTTTCATTATAAAAAAGGCAGCTATTATTAAGGCATTGATTGTTGAGAGCAGAAAACTTGCATTCAATTTTGTTAAATTCCATTTGAATATTGTATTTTTCTTTTACAAATTGAACAGCGTGTGATAGGGCAAGGAAAGCATTTCTTTTGCAACAGCGTGCTCCGCCAATTGTACTCATTTTTTGTAAAACGCTTGATGTGTATTCCATATTATGCTTATAGTACTCATCTATACTTAATGGTTGCGTTCCGTGAATAATTGACAAAGCAGCACCAATTGAAGCTACAGCTCCGCAAACGCCCCAGTAAGCACACATAGCTCCGGGCATTTTTGCTGTTCGTACTGCTAATTTTTCTAAGCAATCGTTAATATCAATGTCTCCACCTGAATTTTTATAGGCAATCAAAAAAGCAGCTCCGTCTAAAAAATGATGCTCAGGACCGTGAATACTTATATAGTCTTTATCCATCATTTCACAAACTATGTCTATAGGTTTTTTTGATTTGTAGTTTATAATTTCTTTTTTAATAAGTTCATATTTATCTTCTAATTTTAATAGCATTTATTGCTCCTAGTTTAATTGTTTTTCAAATTATACTATACTAAACTAAAAGAAAAAAGTCAACATATAATGCTGACTTAATTTAATCATATTTTCAAATACAATACAAAGAAGAAAAAACATAGTTGCCTGCATTTGAAATACTTTGGCGGGGCGAGAGTGTTAAAGTTTGAACACTCCGACGCACCCGCATGTGCGCGTGTATTAGAGTCGCTAAATAACTCGTCAATTGCAGCGTCAGTGTCATTTTTGCTGACGTGCGATGTATCTCTACCACCAATATTAAAATATATTACAATTTTGTCGTCATACAAATAAACTGTTTTGACTAAATTGTCAATTATCCGCTTTTTAAAATCAAGGTCGTTTGAACTGCCTTTGATATACTCAGCAACAAAAGAAATAATGTCTTTACGTGTGATTTTCAACCCCGCCTCTAATTCCAGTTTTGATTGTTGCTCTGTCAAGTCGTCAAGCAATGTTGTTAGTTGCACAATTTTATCGTTTAGCACTTTTACAACGACAGCGTCCACACCCGACACCATAAGATTAACAGCGTTGTCGATTTCTTTTTGGACGCGAACCCGCTCTGCAATTATGCGTTTAATCTCGTTTTGACTTGTCCTTGATTCATAATATTTGACGACATCGTCCGCAATGTATTCAACACGTCTAGGGTCGGACAGATATGCAATAGTTTGCTCACAAACGTACCACTCGATAAATTCTTTTTTCTCGTTAAATTTTTGGCACGTCTTTTTTTTCTTACGTGTTGTGCAAGCATAGTAATGATACTGAACGCCGAGTTTGCCAGTTCCGCCGTCGGCAGTCATTGCAGCACCGCAATGACCGCAAAATAACTTGCCTTGCAATAAGTATGGTACACGTGCCGAATTTGCACCCGAAAAATGACGATTGCTTGCTGCACGTTTTTGTACCGCGTCAAAAACATCTTGCTCAATTATTTGCGGATATGTATTCTCGCATAATCGTCCACCAAACATAAATTTACCAGTATATTTTGCATTAGGCAATATTTTATCAAACGACCGACCTTGAAACGGTTTGCCGTGATACCTTAGACCTTTAGCGTTTAACGCAGCAGCAATGTCCTTTTTACTTACACCGTTGGCATATTCATTAAAAACATATTTAACAATTTCGGCAGCGTTCTCGTCTACAACGATACGATTGCCGTCTTTTTTATATCCATAAATTAAATGCCCGCCAGTGAACGTCCCGTTATTTACAGACGTAGTCAAGCCGTCTTTAACACGTTTTGACAATCGCTTACTATATTTTTCGTCGTTCCATTCGACAAACATTTCGTACAATTCGCCGCTTTCGTCGTCGCTAACTGGCTCTAGTGCAGAAATAACACGTACACCGCATTGCTCTTTAAGTTGATTTTTCAACATCATGCTTTCAAAGCGATTACGCTCGAATCGGTCAAATTTATAAACTATAATATTTTGAAACGTACGAAACTGTGCGTCAAATAGCATTTGTTGAAACGATTTTCGTTTATGAGTGTCTTTTGACGCGCTTTTTGCTTTTTCTGTATAAATTTTTATAATATTTAAGCCATTGCTTTTAGCGAATTCTTGACAAATACGAATTTGTCCCTCAATTGTTTGCTCGTTTTGTCCGTGCGACGAATAACGTGCATAAATTACAGCGTTTTGCATTACATAACCTCATTTATAACAATATTACAACCAACATTGTTTTTGTCGTCTGTGCCGCCAGTTATATCTGTTATATTTCCAATCAATACGAATCCGCCACCAAAAGTGCTGAATAATTGCTCTGCCAACTCGCTTTTAATGCTACCAAGTGTTTTACCAGTGCGATTATTTATGACAATGCTTGCCTCGGGGTATTTTTCAAGCGGTGCGTGCTTGATAGTAATTGCGTCATCAATTTTGCTTGCTTTTATGTAGTCTTGGCGATTATCAAATGTTACACCAACAATTTTTGTATGCAATGGCAAGTTTACCCCTAATTGCTTATAGATTGCAACTTTTACAGCGTAAAAACTCTCGTCGTTGTCTGTTATGTCGTCAATTACTATACGCTCCGACCCTTGCAAATCATTGCTGATTTTTTCGGGAAGATAACCGATGTCAAAGCCATTAGCACTGCATAAATACAAAAATTGGTCATAATCATACTCAACGTCAACATCGTCTCCAACATTGCAAAACGAAATATTATCTTGCATATCGTTATTACGATTACGAACAAGGTTGATTATATCGGGTATTTTTGAATACTTTGACACATCTGCTTTTTCAATAGTTTTTTCTTTTGATTCAACATTATTATTTTGTGGCGAATCAATTCGTTTTCCCGCGTCGGATATATCCGTCGTGTTTTTTTTGTCGTGTTGAATTGTATCGTCCATTGCTTTTTTTTCGCGATTGCGGGCAATAACAGCAAATACAGTAACTACAGTTGCAACTGCCAATAATACTAGAATAATAATTGCTTGCCACCACGGAATACTCACGGCATTTTCGGGCAACATTGCCCAAAAAATACCGCAAACAACAATAGTAAGACACCACACACTAACTGTTATTATTACGCGTGTTTTTCTTTTTAAATTATAAAACCACATCATTATATATCACTCCTTGCCGTCTTGATTTTCTAATTGATACGCATACGCAAGCAATGCGTTTTTACGACGCGGGTCAATTGAATTATATACACGTAGCAACTCGCACTCAAACTCTGATACGGTGGTAGCGTTGCCGTCGCCAATTGCAACAACGTTGCCATTATTGCCATTGCCAAAAATGCCTTGATTCACATTTTGTGAGACTGGCTTGTAATCTGCACCAGTGCAAAGATAATCACAAGAAACACCAAAGTATTCAGCAATTGGTGCGATTAACTCTGCCGACGGGTTAGTATTTTGTGCTTTCCAAGCGGATATTGTTGCTTGTCTTACCCCAATTACATTTGCCATGTCCGTTTGTGTTTTATGTTGCTCTTTTAAAAGTGTAAAAATACGGTTTGATATTGTCATTTTTTCTACCTCCGAAAATAATTACAAGAAAATCGCAAAAAAGTGTTGACAATATTATTAAACCGTGTTATATTATAACTAAGTTATGATTAAATCGTAAGAAAAACCATAACCCGCTCGATATATTGACAAGCGTGTTTTTTGCAGTAATTTATTGTGGTAAATCAATTATAGCAAAATTAGTTGCGTTTGTCAATAACCGAGTTATAAATAACGCAAAATTATATTGGAGGTGCGTAAAATGTTTGACGAAAGAGTAAAAAATGCACGTATAGCAGCGGGGTTATCTCAAGACGATGTTGCAAACAAGGTTGGAATAACACAAGTTGCGTATTCGTACATCGAACGCGGCTTAAAAACTCCGTCTTTACCAATTGCTGTAAGGATAGCACATGCACTAAATGTATCGCTAGACTACCTTACAAACAACGAACACACTACAAATTAACTGGAGGTAAATATGAATAAGCAAAGACGCAAGACAATTAACGAGTTGATTGAACAAATCGAATTGTTAAAAAATGATGTGGAACTAGTATTGAATGAAGAGGAAGAATACCGCGACAACATACCCGAAAGCATGACAGACAAATACGAAATAGCAGACTCGGCTTGTAGCAATCTTGATTCCGCATTAAATAGCCTTGACGAGGCAATGGAATATTTAGAATATGCCCGCGACGGCGAATAAAAAAAATAGGAGGCACACTATGCAAGAATTAAACCAAACTTTAGTAAAAATTTTATCAAAACAAAAACTCGGCTTACCGCTTAACAGTAGCGAAAAGGCGATGTTGACGCTATACGGCGACACATCTGCAACGTTTGATACTGACGCTAATGCGGTAGCCGAGTTATTTGATTCATTAATAGTGTCAATTACCGACATTATTTTACCAACAGAAAGTGCAAATTTAAAACAAATCGAAAAACTGCCCGACGCAGAACGTCAGCATATTATTGACGAATGTTTGCCAAAAGCGGAATTTGTGGAAAAATACTTGTCGCCTATGTTGGCAAACGCAAAAATGCGAATTGCAAAAGCAAAGTATCAATACGACATCAACACTCACGCAGAATATGTTTACATAACATACAACAGCGGGTTTGTGCGCAGAGTATGCGTCACAGCAGACTCATTGCAAGCGTTGATTTTAGACGTTATGAATAACAAAGGCGAGACAGTATGAAACGTAAGAACTATTACAAAGTAGGAGTTGAAATCACTGGTGTTGAACACATAGAGTACGAAGAGTTTAAATCATACAAAAAGGCTCTGCAATACTACGATATGTGGGAAATAAGCAAAGGACAAGATAAGTACATTATCAAAGTTTGTAACAACACAGAAACGCTATTGAAATACGAGGAAAAATGAGAACGATTGAAGAACTAAAAATGTTGCAATCGCTGCCTCTTGATGTAAAAATTGCAAAAACGCAAGCACGCATTAGGGAGTGGGTGCAATACTACGGCGAAGATAGTGTATATGTGTCGTTTAGCGGCGGTAAAGACAGCACTGTTTTACTAGATATTGCTCGAAAAATATATCCAAATATAGAGGCAGTATTTGTCGACACAGGACTTGAATATCCCGAAATTAGAAAGTTTGTAAAGTCATTTGATAATGTTACAATTTTGAGACCCAAAATGCGATTTGACGAGGTTATTAAACAATACGGCTATCCGTTCATAAGCAAAGAAGCAAGCGAACGCATAGCGAACTCTAAAAAATGTCTTGCGGGGGGGGGACAACATACATTAAACATTATTATGAACTCACCCAAGAATTACCCAATAAGATTGCAACAATTAGTTGGAGTATACCCTAGCAAAAGATATGACTTTTCAAAATGGAAACCTTTACTGAATGTTGATTTCAATATATCAAATATGTGTTGTAATGAGATGAAGAAAAAACCATTTCATTTATACAATAAAGAAAACAACAAGTATCCGATGACAGCACAAATGGCAGAAGAAAGTCAATTAAGAACAACACAATGGTTAAAAGCAGGTTGTAATGCTTTTGAAACAAAAGACCCTAAAAGTAACCCAATGTCGTTTTGGACTGAACAAGATGTGTTGCAGTATATAAAAGAAAATAATTTGCAACTTGCAAGTGTATATGGCGATATAGTGTATTGTGATAAAAATGGTATGAAATATCAAGAAATGCTTTGCGAATGCGGTAAAAAACTTTGTACAACAGGTTGTAGTAGGACAGGCTGTATATTCTGCCAATTTGGTAGTCATTTAGAGAAAGGCGAAAGCCGATTGCAAATGCTTAAGCGGACGCACCCAAAACAATACGAGTATTGTATGTTTGGTGGCGAATACGACGAACAAGGCATTTGGCAACCTAACGAAAAAGGTTTAGGAATGAAACATTGCATTGATGTGATTAATGGCATTTACGGCAAAGATTTTATTAAGTATTAAGAGGTGCGTATGAAAATTGGGCTCTATGACGTAGACGGACACAACTTTCCAAACTTGCCTTTAATGAAAATATCGGCTTGGCACAAACAACGTGGCGACGATGTGGAATTTGTTTTTCCACTGTATCATTACGACCGCATTTATGTCAGTAAAGTTTTTGGCGACGAATACTCCACAATAAATAACCTTTGCTTGCAAGCAAACGAAATTATATGCGGCGGGACTGGTTTTGCAATATCAATACACGACGGCAAAGAAATATACAATAAAACACGTGATATTGATTTGCCAACCGAAATTGAACACATATATCCCGACTATTCGTTATATCCCGAGTTGACGAAAGATACTGCCTACGGCTTTTTAACGCGAGGTTGCCCTAACAATTGCGACTTTTGCATAGTCAGCAAAAAAGAAGGGTTAAAATCGCACAAGGTGGCGGACTTGTCGGAGTTTTGGTGCGGGCAAAAGCACATTAAATTGTTGGACGCAAATATCCTTGCTTGCCATGAACGTGTCGAACTACTACAACAACTCGTAGCAAGCGGGGCGTCAGTTGACTTTACGCAAGGACTTGACGCAAGATTTATTACTGACGAGATTGCTCTCTTACTTAAACAAATCAAGATAAAACGTATACATTTTGCGTTTGACTTTATGAAAAACGAAAAAGCCGTCATACGTGGGTTAAAAACTTACAAGACAGTATGCAATTTACCCGACTATAAAGCAATCGTATATATGCTTGTAAACTACAATACGACAATTGAAGAGGACTTGTACAGATTGCAAAAAATTGCAGAGTGCGGTTTTTTGCCCGATGTGCGAATATACCGCAAACCAACTGCTCCACAATTTTTGAAAGATATGCAACGTTGGTGCAACAATCGCATACTTTATCGCTCTTGCGACTTTTTGGACTATGTCCCACGTGCAGACGGAAAAACAATCAAACAATTATATTTTGGAGGAAGAAATGAAATTAATATGCGGCGATTGCATAAGTGAAATGCGCAAAATGAATAATGAAAGCGTTGATTTTACGCTGACAGATATTCCTTATAACGTAGTAAATAGAACAGATAATGGGTTACGTAATCTTGATAAAGGAAAAGCAGATATATTGACATTTTCATTAAAAGAATTTTTAGACTCTATCTATAGAATAACCAAAAATAGTATTTGTATTTTCTGTAGTAAAGAACAATTTAGTTACATTTATACATATTTTGCAAATAAAAAAGGTACTGTTCGTCCAATTGTTTGGGAAAAAACAAACCCTTCCCCAATGAATGGTCAATATATTTATTTGAGCGGTATAGAAATTGCCGTATGGTTCAAGAAAAAAGGTGCAAAAGTTTTTAACGCACATTGTAAAAATACAGTTTTTAAATTTCCTAATGGAAGGAGTAAACTGCACCCAACAGAAAAAAACTTGAATTTGTTAAAAGAGTTGATTCAAGATAACACAAATATTGGAGACTTAGTATTTGACCCATGCTGTGGGGGGGGGAATCATTTAGTAGCCGCTATAGAACTTGGGCGTGACGCACTTGGTATTGAACTTGATAAATATTATTTTTCTTTAGCAAAAGCAAATTTGAGCAATATGCTTTTTGAACAAAGCGAAGACATGGAGGTAAATAATGAATCAACTAACTATTGAGCAAATAAAACAATTAAAATCGGGCGATTGGATATTTATTGACAATCGCACGATTAATACTAAAACATATTGGTGTACATTTTCGATTAATGATACTGAATATATTGCACACACAGCGTACAACCAACGTACATTTCGTTTAAGTGATTATGGCAAAACTTGGGTAGCCTACCGCAGCAAGCAAGAGTACGAATGCAAAGGCAAAATTATAGAACTACCGCTGCCAGTCGGCACAAAAGTATATATAGTGCCTTGCTATTTAAGAAACACGGAAATCACGGCGTATGAAATTTTATCATACAGTTATGACGGCAAAAACTTATTGATGTTTTTATCAATTTGCAAAAAACAAAAAGACTTAAAATCAATAGTCAATATGAATGTTGAAAATTTTGGCACTTTAATTTTTGAAACATTAGAGCAAGCAGAAAAACACGGAGGTGCATAATGAAATTTGCAAAACATTTTGCTGCATTTTTACTTATTATTTTAATTACGCTATCGCTTACTGGTTGTAGCGACCCTGCAATTGTAAGCAAGACACCAACCGATGTGCGGTTTACTCCGCAACATCAAGAAACAATTACAGAGTATAAATATCAATACGATTGGCTTAATGGCGAATTTATCCTTGTACCATTTGTACATACAGAACTTATACCCGACAAATACGAGGTGTTTTATCATATAGAATACGAAAACGGAACAACAAAAGACGCTTGGGATATAGTTACAAAAGACGAATACGACAAGGCTCTTGCTGAGTGCGGAGGTCAATCGTGAACACTGGATATAAAACAAAAAAAACTTAAGGAGGACACAAAGATGTCAAACAAACCAAACCAAACACTTACTATCAACTATAAAAAAGCCATTCCGTTCAATTTAGACGATGTTGTTTATTTGGTTGAAAAAGTGGAAAATGGTAGCAGAACATTTTATCAAAAATGCCGCGTATGCGGAGGAACACGAGAGTTAACTATCAACGGGGTATCTTTCTATTGTCCGTGCTGTCATGCCGAAGAAAAAGCAATCACAATATATAAATACATCGTACGGCGTTATCGTGTACACAAAGTTGAGATTGAAAAAAGCACCGATACTTGGAAACCGTCGGAATATCAAACAGTGACTTTTTATATCTACACAAAAAATGACCGCGGACATTGGTGTAGTGCTACACGCAGAATGCCGTCTTGGATAAACCCAACTGACCCGTTGTGCAGTAACGATTGTGCATATACCGATTATAAACTCGCGTTGGCAGCGGCTGACGCTTACAATGAACGTGAACGTGCAAGACTTGCAGAATACAACAATCTGCATGGCACTCAATATGAAATGCCAGACTTTACAAATTTTGAAAACGATAAAAAATCAAATTAGGAGGAAAAGAAAATGCAAGATATGAAACAACCAAACGACTGCGTCAACGATTATGACGACGATTTATTTGTTGGAGAGGAAGAAAAACCAACCTATTTCCCTACTTGTAGATTTTGCGGAATGATAACTTTACCTACCGCACCATACGCAAGTCAAGAGGCGGCGAATGAGGCGGCAACCCGCCAATGTAAATGTCCCGACGCAGTTGCTTATCAAACAGAGATTGACCGTGCTGCGAAACGCGACCGCAATATAAAACGTTTAACACAAAGCCTTGACGATTTGTCGGAATATTGCGAAAAACGCTCGGTTGCCCTTAGTGGCAATTTATACGATAGTTTATTGAAAACTGGCATTGCAGTTTTAGACGATGTTATCGACTCCGCACAATTAAAATTTGCACGTATGAGAGTCGCTGTCGGCAAAAACAATAAAGGCAATTTGGTTATAAAGTTTACATACTCCGACGGTGCTGCTGTGGAGGTGTAACAATGATTAAACAAGTAAAAGACTTAACAGCAACAGAAAGTGAGCGTTTTTGTGACAATCGCCGTGAGCAAAATCGTACAAGCAGACCATACGACGCATGTATTGATTGCCCGCTACGTTGGGCACACCAATGCGTCACTTGTGAACCTGTAATGCCTAAAAATCTTGTAACGCGAATGCGCAATGTAATTGGCGAACGAAACGTCAATATTGTGGAGAAATAAAAAAATGAGAAATGAAACAAAATTTGAGAAAAACTACGATGTCATACATCGTAAACAACTATCTAATGTTTCGTGGGCAGAAATAAAAGAAATTGCTGACAAAGGACTGGCTGAAAAAACATTTAGAGTCGGTGACGAAAAAATTATCGAACTAACAACTGGCGAACAAGTTACACTCGTGATACTTGGTTTTAACCATGATGTGAAAAAAAATGGCAATCTTGCTGCTATTACTTTTGGTACAAAAAATATGATTGACGGAAGATTTGAATACGCTAGTTGGAATAAAAAAGACAACCATAATAATTGGCAAGACAGCAAAATTCGCAAATTTTATTTAAAAAGATTCGAAAATTTACTGCCCAACGATTTGAGTGTAAATATCGCAACTATTAATAAAGTAACAATTGTAAGCAAAAATTCAACGGACATTGTCAAAACAACGGAAAAACTTTTTTTGCCTTCACTTGCAGAAATTCTTTCCGAACAAGCAATAAAAGAATCAAATATTTATTATATTAAAGACTCTGCTACGACATATTTAAAAGAGGGAAAACAATACGAGTATTGGAAAAATAAAATTAGCAAACTTGTCCCCAACAATTACAACAAAGCACTGGTTAAATATACTAATGAGGGCTGTGCGAGCGATTGGTGGCTACGCTCTCCATGTATTGATTATTCGGAATTGTCATTATATATTAGCACAATAGGTACAATTGACGCTGAATATTCTAGAGAGTCATATAGCGTGTCTTTCTGCTTTTGCATTTAAACAATAATCTAATAATCGCACCCATTGCGGGGGCAAAGGAGGTGTAATATGGGTAGCCTACCAAAATATATATCTGTCAACATTGAGATTAGAGTCCCCATAGTTTGCAAGACAATTGCTGTCAATAAATTTGAAATATCCACGAAAACTCCAACAAAAAAAATATTAAAAATTGCAAAAATTTGCAAAAAAAACAATTTTGAAATGATTATATCCACAAATAAACAAGACGAATTGCAATAATTGTCTTTCAAAAAAACCACTCGCACACACATGTGACGAGTAAAGGAGGTGGTAAACAATGTCTAAAACACAATACATACAAATTGGTGTTGCTGCACGTCGTGATAGCAATGGCGAATTTATGGCAGCAGTGCCTATGTTTGAAAAGACAGACGAACCTATACGTAAAAGTGGCTTGCATAACTCAGAAGAGCGAATATTGTGTAAACTCGGCGCATTGTTTGCCACCAAACATTTACTAATTACGGAGGAACAAAAATGTCAAGGTATAAAAAAATAATGCTAATAACTGGCATTATGCAAAAAGAGATATTGACCAATATACAAAAAATTGACCCGCGCATTGACAAGCCATTGCTTAGTAAAATAGTCAACGATATATGTTTGCCGACAAAATCAACACTGGAAAGCATTTGCAAGACTTTGCGATGTGATGTGCTAGACATCTACGACCAACAAGAGATTAACTTGTTGCCAAACAAAATTGATTTGACTGTAGCAGATGTCAAAGTCAACGCTGAACACAACAACAAAAATGTGTCAAACAAATCAAATATATATAATTTGACAGTAGAAATTGACCGAAATACTGCACAACGTGTTTTTAGCAAATCTGCATTAAAAAAACTCGGTTTTTCAAATAAAACAGATTTTGTGCGTTATGCAGTAAATGAGTTGGTTAAAAAATTAGACGAAATCGAACAAAAAGAAAAAATTGACACTAAAAGCACACATCAAAAAAAAATCGATATTGGTATAGTAACAAAATAAAGTCAACTTAAAAACAAAAAAAGAGGTGCTACAATTGGCACTTGTAACACCTCGAAAGTTGACGCAAGACATCAACCAAACCTTATATATATAATATCATAATTATGGTATGATGTCAACCGTTTTTTAAGACTTGAAAATCGTGCCTTTGTCGTCCTAGTAATCGGTATTAACTTATCGACGAAACTATGAGTGAAAAGCAAGAATATTATATTCAATAAAATGGTTATTCTTGGTTTTGTTAGCAAGATAAAATTTTTGCAAAGCGGGGTCAAGGGGTTAAGACCCTTTGTCGTCGTTGTAGGGGGCGAAACCCCTACGTAGAGAGAAACAAACTTTGCTTTACTGGAGTTAGGAATGAGAAAATACACACTTGATACACAAAAATATGATTATGACGAGATTTATGCAAATGAGGTTGAACAGAAAGAGGCTGAATATGCTGCGAGACTGCAAGCATTGTATGATACGCGAATCACACACTATCGCACAAAAACAATTAAAAGTGGAAAATTTCTTGAATGTGAGGTGTATCCAATTTGGAACACGAACACATCAATATCTCGAGCAAAGAGAACGCATGAGTCACGCAACGTGCAGAAAGAATTAAACAAGAAAAACGCTATAAAAAGACTTATTCGGCTTGTAAACGCAAATTTTACAGACGACGACATTTGGGGTACGTTCACATACGAAACAAAACGCTTGCCAAAATCTATTGAAGAGGCACAAAAAGAGTTTGCAAAGTTTATACGTCGTCTCAAATATTGGTGTAGCAAGCACGAATACCCACCGCTAAAATATGTTTATGTCATAGAGTTTGAGGACGATGTAGAAAAAGGCAAAAAACGTGTGCACCACCACATTATTTGCAATTTCCCCGACAGAGATGTTGCAGAAGAACTTTGGCGAGGCGGGGCAAGACGTCACACACGTAGGTTACAAGCCGATAATGACGGTTACGAAGGACTTGTGCGCTATATTCTTAAAGACCCAAAAGGCACAAAGCGTTACGTGACATCAAAAAACTTGCAGCAACCACAAATTACAATCGCAGACTATAAATTTACGCGCAGAAAAATCAACGCGATTGTATCGGGCAAGATAACAGCACAATCTGTGTTTGAGCCAATGTACAAAGGCTATGCTTTTCACAGAGCAAGCACATACACGAGCGATTATTGCTCAGGAGCATACGTTTACATAAAAATGGTGCGATTAGAAACTTTGCAAGCACGTAAAAACAATGCAAATCGGCGAGAATAAAAACAATACTGCACTATTGCAGAAAAATGAAAACAAGGAGGTGTAAATAATGGCAAAGAGCAAAAAGACAATCAAAAAAACTATTGAAAAAGTATCAAAACAAAACGACGACATAGCGGACAAGCAATCAAAGTCGAAACGCGGTGGCAGTAAGTCGCAATACGGCGTAAAGATTGAACCGAACCTTGCTGACATTGAACGTTATCACAGAATGGGCGTAACAGAGGCACAGTTGTGCGCGTATTATCGCGTAAGTAAAACACAGTGGTATCAATACAAGAAAGACCACCCCGAACTAACCGAAACACTATTTAGAGCAAAATGTATGCTGCAAACCGAACTTATAAATAAAGCGTATGAGGTTGCAGTCGGAGGAACATATATTGAAACAATCACTGTTGAATATTACAAACAAGAAAATGGTGTAAAAACAATTACTGGAGGGAAAACAACAGTGCATGAACATTATCAAAAACCCGACGCGGGTATGTTACAATTTTTGCTTATAAATCGTTTTCCCGACGATTTTGCACGCGACCCACATGCTGTTGAATTACGCAAGAAAGCACTTGAGTTGGCAGAAAAAGGAGCAACGCCTTCTACTGATTGGGAGGGTGTATAATTATGGCACTTGACCCAATACACGCTTTTTACTGCAAAAAAGATTATCTAACACTGGCACAATCGTGCAAAATCAAAAGCGAAGGTATTTGTGCTAGATGTGGTGGTGTATTCGATATAAACGAATTGAGACCACATCACAAAATAGAATTGACGCTCGACAATGTAGACGACCCAAAGATTGCACTAAACCCCGATAATATAGAGGTACTTTGCCACAATTGCCACAATGCTGTACACAGACGATTTGGTAATGTAGTTGGTAGCAAGCACGTTTATCTCGTACACGGCTCGCCATGTAGTGGCAAGACGTCATACGTGGAAACAGTTGCTACACGCGACGATGTAATTGTAGACCTTGACAAGATACATCGCTCTATATGTATATGTGGCTTGTACGACAAACCCGACGCGACAAAGGCAATAGCATTTAATATCCGAAATATGCTACTTGACGAGATATACACGGCTGGCACACGACGTAAGTGGCAAGACGCATACGTCATTGCAACAATGCCCGATGTGTACGAGCGTGAGCGATTTGTTTCACAATATGGCGCAGAACCAATACATATAGCCACATCACGTGACGAGTGTATACGTAGAGCAAAGCAAGACATCAAACGCACATCGGTACTGGACGCCGTGATTGGTTGGATAAACAACTATTGGCAACGATACAGCGAGTAATATCCCCCCACCCTTGCACAATTGTTTGCAAGGCGGAAAGACTCCTCGCCCCAATACCAAAACACACACACCAAAATTTTGACTTTTTTGCCGAAAAAGTTTGCAAAAGTGATTTTTAGGAGTTTTATGAAAAAAAAGAACAAAACAAAACAAACAAAAGAAATGATTGCCGATACAGAATACAAGCGACTTGTTGATTTGTATATATCTGCAAACGCTGATGTTATAAAACTTAAAGCAAACGACAAATTAATACGCAAGGTTGCTGAATTGTTTGCAATCTTGGAAGATATGAAAACCTTGCCGTCAATACTTTTTAACAAAAAAAACCCGCACGAACAAAAAGAAACGGCTGCGGGCAAAGCACGAGTCAAGTATATGGCACAATATACAGCGTGTATGCAAAAGTTAAACAAAGATTTGTTGGGTGTTACAAACAATGACGACGACGAACTTAGCGAGTATGAATAAAGGCGTAACATGGTTGCTGATAAACCCCGATATTGTGCCAATTCAAGGGTGGCAATTAATTAACGAAGAGCGTGCTGACGGACACAGTTTTTTGATAGAATACTATAAAAAATGTCGTAGCGGAAAGATAATAATTGGCAATGAATTAAAAACGCAAATCGAAATGTTGGTGCAAGACATTTTATACAACAGCGAAACATATCGTTTTACATTGACGGCAGCACACAAACGTATTGATTTTATCGAACACGAAATCAAACATTTTGAAAGCCCGTTTGCGGGCAAGCCGTTTTTGTTAGAACTTAATCAAAAAGCAATCGCAGAGACAGTCTTTGGCTTTGAGATTTACGACGAAGAATTGCTCGGTGACGGGCGTTGGGTGCGGCGATTCAAAGAACTTTTACTTTTGATTGCCCGTAAAAACGGCAAAACTCCGTTTGCGGCAGCACTGGTACTCGCTGAATGGTTTTGCGGCGAATGTGGGCAAAAAGTGATGTGTGCGTCAAACGATTATGAACAAGCGGGGTTGATTTTTGATTGTATCAATAATTTTCGTGAGGAATCACGTGCGATGTGCAAAGTTACGCGTAAAAATATTAAAGGAATATTTTTCGGAAACCCAAAACAACACAAAAAAACTGGTAAATTTTCTGCGCAAAATAAAGGTTCAATCAAAAAAATGTCCGCCAAATCGGGTGCAAAAGAAGGTCGAAATCTAAAAATCGTCATAGTAGACGAGGTACACGAAATGAAAGACCGCTCAACCATAATGCCATTACGCTCGTCTCTGACAACACAAGACGAGCCACTGTATTTAGAAATCACAACAGAAGGTATTGTGCGCGACGGATACCTTGACGAACGATTAAATGAGGCACGCAAAGTGCTACGCGGCGAAATTGACCGCCCGCGTTGGCTCGTATGGCTGTACACGCAAGACAGCGAGGCAGAGGTTTGGAATGACGAGTCGTCTTGGGTAAAATCAAACCCGATGTTACATGTTGTAAAAAAAATATCCGACTTACGAGACCTTGTAGAGGAGGCACGAATTAACGGCGCACAGCGTGCGTTTACGCTTGCAAAAGAGTTTAATTTAAAGCAATTGTCTCCTAAAGCGTGGCTGCGTGAGAGTGATATTGAAGGTTGCAACGGTACATTTGCACTTGCCGATTTCGCAAACACATGGTGTATTGTTGGTGTTGACTTAGCGGAGTCTAACGACTTGTGCAGTGTAACATTTTTGTTTATGCGACAAAACGACGAAACAAAGTATATGTACACAATGTATTTTGTGACAGAGACAAAAGCAAACGACCCTACAGCAACCGACTCGCCAACAAATGCAGAAAAGCGAGACTACCGCCAGTGGGAGCGTGCGGGACTTTGTAGAGTTGTAAAAGGGAATGTGATTGACGACGATGTTGTTGCAAAGTACATACGTGAGATTTACGACGAATACAATATCCGTCCATATCGTGTAGGATATGACGAATGGCATGCAAAAGAGTTTGCAAAACTTACCGTTAAAAATTTTGGCGACGTACTCACCAAAATAAAAATGTCTTACGAATCGCTGAACACTCCAACAAGAACCGTCGAACAAGATTTGCGAGCGCGACACATCAATTATAATTGCAATGAAATTTGCGCGTGGTGTTTCCGCAACACTGCTGTAAAACACGATAATAAAGGTTTTGTTATGCCCGAAAAAATAGCGGGATATATTGGCAATAAAATCGACGGCACGATGTCTAAAATTATTGCTTACGCTGTACTGCGTGAATGTAAAAGTGCATTTTTAACAAAGATTGGAGGTTGATATGGAAAATAAACAAAATACAGAAAAATTGCCATTATCGGCATATCAACGCGAGGTGCGTTGTCCTATACACAATAGATTGCTTGGTAAGTATGATTGTCGCAATGGTGTTATCAACGTTACATATTTTTGCCCGCTATGCAAGAGAGAGTACACTTTTACTATAAAAGGCGAAAAATTTTGATTTTGCGCAATGTTATAAAAGCGTAAAAAACTATTGACAAAACGTAAATTGCATGCTAAAATGAATTATACAACAATATGTGTCAAACAGCGTGTACTCCATTTTGTACAATTCAAAACAAGTGAGTCGGTGCTTTGACTTAACGTGTATTGCGTTAAGTTAGGCGTCGGCTCATTTTTATTTTTTAAGGAGGTACGATGTGGGAAAATTAAAAACTACGATAAAAAACTTGCTCGGTTGGGGGCAAAAACGCATATACGGTAGCCGTATTTTTAACGCAAACAATGTTTTATTTACATCATACGGTTGCGATATTCACGCAAATGACATTGTTGCAACCGCAATACATCGTGTTTGCGAAGAGGTGTCAAAGTGTAAATTAAAATCAATTATTGAACACAACAATCCACATCGAATAGAAATGCTCGACGACGACATTAACAAAGTTTTTAATGCAAGAGTAAACCCATTGTGTGGGCTTAAAGATTTTTTATACAAAGTTGCATATCTAACTGTCGTAAACAAAAATTGTTTCATTTACTGGCAATACGACGAAATTCCAATTACTGTTAATGACAAACAATATGTAAAACGTGTCACAAAAGGCTTTTATCCGATAGAAAACGCAAATGTGAAATTGTATATGTTAAACGGCGAAATGCGTATTGAATTGTCTAACATTGACGGCACAATCGTGCTAGATTTGCCGTATAGCGATGTGATTCATATAAGGCACTCTTACGGGGCAAATAAATTTTTAGGTGGCGACAAAAACGGTTGTAGCAATTACAAAAACTTGTTAGAAAATTTGCAAACAATGCACGTGATACATGAATCTATTCCAAAATCACTGGAGGCAAGCCTATCGCTAAAAGGCATTTTGTCAATGAAAACAGTTGCCGATGTCGATAAAAAAACTATCACACGCGACGAGTTTGAGGACCATTTGTTTGATAGCAAGTATGGCATTGTTGCAACTGACTATGAAAGCGATTTTACTCCAATAAATATCACAGCAACAGATATACCAACAAACATTTTATCGTTTATACGTGACGAAATGCTTGCTCCGTTTGGGGTATCATTGCCGATTTTACAAGGAAAATACACAGACGAAGAGTTTGCCGCGTTTTATCAAGTTGCAGTTGAAGGAATATTGGCAGAAATTGCAGAGGCATTTAAAATTACGCTATTCACAGATAAGCAACTTGCGTATGGTCACAAAGTCAAATTTTATGACAGATTAATACAGTCATTATCTTTTGCTCGCAGATTGGAAATCGCAAAAATGACACAAGAGGACGCTTTGCTGTCAAGGTCGGAGCGAAGAGAATTGCTAGGATATGAACCCGACGACCAACCAACACGCGTGTCATTGAACTACATTGATGTATCCGCTGCGACTGATTATCAACTTAATAATATCAATAAAACAAAGAATAACATTGTTGCAACTGCTGATAACAGCATAAACAAGGAGGATAACAATGCTTAATCAACTCAAACATATAACGGAACAAAACCCAGAAATTATAAAACGAATGTCAACAAGTGACACACAGCAAGTGCAAGTAAAACCTATGGAAGGAATCATTGAAGGATACCCTATCGTATTCAATCAACGCACTGCTATTGGCAATTGGTTTTATGAGGAAATCGACTCTCACGCGTTAGATAACGCTGACTTAAGCGATGTTAAATTTATGGTAAACCATAACGACGGAATGATACCTCTTGCTAGACATCGACGCGGTAAAAGGTCAACAATGGATATTGATATTGATAACATCGGTTTACATATCGTATCACGTTTGGATATTGACAAAAACGAAACGTCAAGAGCGTTGTGCAGCGCTGTCGCTCGAGGCGACATTGAAGATATGTCATTTGCTTTTGGAGTTGAGGTATCGGGCGACGAATGGTTTGACCTTGACAAGCCAATGCCAATACGACGCATTACAAAAATATCGAGAGTTTTTGAGGTGTCCGCTGTCAATGACGGTGCGTATCCTCAAACATCTATATCTGCCCGCTCGGCAACGTTGGATAATGACAAAACAACGTTGGATAACGTTGTTGCCGCTGCGTTGGATAACGAAAAAAAGGCGGAAAAAGAAAAGCGTGCTGCGGCTTTACTGCTAGCAAAGAAAAAGACTTTATTAAAAGAGAGGTATAGGACACTATGACTAAACAAGAACTTACAGAAAAAAGAAAGGCACTTATTGCCGAAATCGACAAAGCAGACGAAAAACGTCTTGCTGAAATTGAAACAGAGTTGAAACGAAACGCTCTACAACTTGCAGAATTTGAAGAGCAAGAAAAGCAAAAACAAACAGACGCGCAAGCCGCAGAAGAACGTGCTGCACGTCAACCCGCAGCAAACAATGACCCAAATAATGCTGTTGTGATTTACGACAGCAAACAAGAACGCGAGAAAACAGAAACTACAACTGTTGATTTGCGTACAGCAAAAATCGCTTTTGGAAAACAAGTCCGCGCAAAGTTGCAAAATTTACCAGTTAATTTGTCAGCGGGTGAAAAACGTGCGCTTGGAATTTCACTAACAACAACAAGCAGCACATATTCTGCACCAACAGCCGACGCGGACGGTATCAACAATGGTGGTGTATTTATTCCGCAGACAGTTATGTATGATTTGTTGGAAACTGACGCTCCCGAAAGTCCATTTTTGCGTGATGTGAAAATGAAACACATCAAAGGCGCAATAATATTCCCTTATGTGGCTGAATCAAAAAACGTAGAAAAAAAATCAAAAGGCGAGGGCAAAGCAGCGGAAGACCGCTCTATTAAGTGGGGTAAATTAACACTTGCACAAGGAAATTATCCGCTTACTATTGAGGTAACAATGGAGTTGCTTGCAATGACAGACGAAGAGTTTACAGACAATTTGCTTGCTGACCTTGCAAACGAAATCAATTTACTTTTGTCTGACGAGGTATTTTACGGCAGTGGCACAGATAACTGTATCGAGGGTGTAACTGTAGGTGCAATCAAAGCGACAGCAGACTACGACACTGGCAAAGAGGCTGACGCAATAAAAACGGGACTGCTTAAATTGTCAAGACGCGCAAGACGTGGTGCAAAGGTTTACATTTCACGCTCAATGTCTTTGGAAATGACATTTGAAAAAGATAGCACAGGGCGCTATATATTCCCTATTTATAATAATGCGGGTATTCAAACAATTGCGCAAGTGCCAGTTGAGGTGGACGAAAGTCTACACGACGGCGATTTTGTGATTGGAAACGCAAAGAACTATCTTTTAAATATGATAAAGCCAACAGAGATTTATGCAGAATTACACGGCAAAACACGTGTTATTGAATACACTGCACATCTTATGGTTGCGGGTAAAGCAGCACCCGACAAGTTTTATTACGGAAAAAAGAAAACTGCGTGACAACTTATTGATTGCGGGTTAAAACATGGAGGTATCGTATGAATGATGTTGACAAAATATTATACAAACTCGGCTACTATGATTCCGACCCGCAAAAAAAAGCAGAGGTCGAGGGATACATCGCAGAGGCTGTTGAGTTTATGATAGAAGGTGGAGTCGCTGAACAAGACACGAACAACCAACGTGCTTTTGTTATAAAAAGCATTTGGGCAGACTGTCGCGATAGAGGCGACGAAAACGCACTTGTAAAAAAAGACGGTATGATTGTATCTCTTATATCCTCATTGCGGAGGGGCAAAAAATGAGCGAGCAACAACGTCCAAAAAAACGTCGCACAATGATTAAGTTTGCAGTGCAAAACAGCACTTATATTGCGGGCAAAGGCAATGTAACAGATTGGAATTTTGTGACAGCCAATATTGGTATAGATACTGACGACAAGCCAATTAAAACTGATTGTTTTTACTGCGAGTGGCTTAACTCTTACGGTGCAGTTGCTATACAACAGCAAGCAGACGGCATTTCGCAAACAGCACGAATACGAATGACGTTTGTGCAAGCAGTATATAACGCTTTGCAAACAAATTCTGTAAAAATCTACAAAAATGGTATCGTAGACGACTTGCATTGCTACATGCTTGCGTCGTCCCCCGATAATTATGCGGAGCAAAACAAAATGTTAGAATTTAATGTCAAACATTACGAGGTAAAATAATGACGCTAAAAGAAATTGCACAAAACATATTAGATAACACACTTTTGCAAAACGGTGTATTATCACATCATATACGACGTGTAAAAACCGACGCAATAAACGGACTTGATGTCAAAATTAATGACAATGAGTATGTAGTTTATCGAATTGTATCAAGCAATGACGGAGCCTATGGCGACGGTAAAGCACATTGCAACCGTAGTTATATTGACATTAACTATTATTACAACTATGACAAAGACGACACTCGCTACGTAGATGTCGTCGCTCGCGTTGAAAGTATTATCAATGCGTTTATTAGCGACAAACATTTTAGGTTAAAAAACGCAGAAAGCGATATTGCTGATATTAACAACCCATATCGTGGCATTAATATCGAGTTTTTATATTTGGAGGCAATCAAACGTGGGTGACATTAACGGACAAAAATATAATATCGACGAGTTACCCGACGCACTATTAGAAATTTTCAACGATTTTGCACACTCTTCGTTTGAGGTTAGACAAACCGCTGTACAAGCGGGTGCAGAGGTATTCAAGTCTGCAATAGAATCTGTTACCCCAAAAGATACTGGCAAAATGGCTGAATCTTGGACTATTCAAACAAAATACAAAAATGTTAGATATGTGGGTAATACGCGTATCGCAAACGGCAAGGTTTATCGTAAAAAGAAAGGTGGCAATAAAAGTGAGGCTCGGAGTGATGTGCCATTAACAAACGTATTAGAATACGGCGAAAATTCAAAGCACTATGGCTTTATACGCCGAACTTTTGACGCAATCGAGCCACAGATTTTTGCAACAATAAAAAAAACTATCGAAAACGGAGGATAGAAAAAGTATGAATAAAAACAATGAAAGAAAAAAAACACTTGTACGTTTTAATGTGCAAAATGTACATTGGGCGATTCAAAACGAAGGTGGATATAGTTCGCCAAAACCGTATGGAACTGCAACCAAAATCGCTCTTGAACCCGACAGTAGCATTAAAAAGATTTTTGGCGACGGTAAACGTATCGCGTCCATTGTTAACGATAAAGGCAAAACAAGTACTTTATCAACAAATAATATTAACGACAATTTTGAAATCGATATGGGACGTAAAATGCTCATAAAAAATGGTATCGCGAGTATAAAGCAGCAAAAATTGCCCATTTTTGCACTTTATTTTGAAACTTGCGGACTAAATGACGATAATAGTATGCCACTTGCTAAAACTTGGCTATTCGGTGTCACATCGCCAACAGCACCGTCCGAATCTTTCGACCAAAATACCGACGATATTAACGAGTCTACTTTTGACACAGCACTTGAAATTGGAGGCGTAGAATTAAAAACAGCCGACGGCAAAAGTTATTTAGATTCAAAAACTGGGCAAACTGTTAGAGTTTGGCAACTAACCGCCACCCCCGACGACGCCGACTTTGAAAATTTTGGTGCACAAGTACCAACCCCAACAGTTGCGGGCATAACAGAAGAAACGGAGGATAAAGAAAATGTTGAAAACAAAACTGCCAGTGCAAATTAAAAGCGACAATGGTAATGGCGATATTGTTGTCAATGCTCGTGAAATCAATGTTGCGATAGATACATCTATTTTTGCAGAAGAACGTTGGGAGGCGCATTTCCCTACGAACGCCGCACACGAAACATTGTTTGCATACATAGAACGTGTGCAAGAACAAAAACTTGTTGGCAAAGCACATATTTTATCTAATCTTAAAGCAATTTTTTGTTTTATTGAAAGTGAGGAAATTGCTGACTTTAAGTCCTTTTGCCAATTATTCGACCTTGCTGACGGCGAATATTTACAAAAACTCACAGATAAGGTTGCATACATATTTAATCTCGTGCTTAATAATAGCGCAGTAACATCAAAAAACTAGTTGCGCACAGTCAAGAGTTGTTACGATTATACGGAAAGATATGTCCGAATAAAAGTCAAAGTAAACGCTTGATTGTGCCAAGAGTTATAACAATACTGCAAAAATGCGTTGAGTTAAAAATACAAGACTGTATTATACAGAGATTACATTTTAACGATTTGTATGTGTTGATATTATCAATCGATATTGCAAATATAAAACAAGCGCTAGAGAAAAAAAGACAAACACGTGCAGCGAACTCAAACACAGAGGTTTGCGATATATCGGGTGTTGACGCAGTGAAATTTTTACAAGGGGGTGGCGGTTTTGGCGGATAATATACGTGGCTTAAAAGTTGAAATAGCGGCAGACGCAACAAAATTTAATGCAGAAATGAAAAAAGTGCGTTCGGAGGCAAAATCTGCAAAAACCGACCTAAACACCTTGCAAAAAAGTTTGCAACTTGAATACAACGACAAAAAATTTACTCAAGCACAAAAAGTTGCACAAACTGCGATTGATAAAACAGCAGAATCGGCAAACAATCTGCGTTCAAGACTCCAATATCTTGAGCAGAACGGCAATGTGGATACTGCTGAATATAAAAAATTGCAAACAGAACTTAATAAAACTGAATTGCAAGCACAGCAATTACAGTTGCAACTCGAACAAATTAACAAGATTAAACTTAGCCATATTGCGAATCAATTTACCAACACGGGCAATGGAATACAATCTGTAGGCAAAAAACTAGCACCGTTTTCGGCGTTAGCAGCGGGAACTGTTACCACACTGGGAGCAATAGGCGTTAAAGCAGCAAGCACGGGTGCAGAGTTGGACGACTTGGCTTTACGTCTTGGCATATCCGCTGAAAAAGTACAAGAGTATCAATACGTTACCGCACAAGCGGGCGTTGAATGGAATGTTTTTGAAAAAGCGTTGATTAAAGCACGTGCAGCATTTTTAGATTTATCAACTGGCACAATTAACAATGCGTCTAAAGCATTAAAATCTCTTGGTATAAATATTCAAAATTTTTCAAACAAAGAAGAAATGTTTGACGGAATTTTAGACGCGTTATCGGGTATGCAAGATAAAACCTTGCAAGCGGCGTACGCAAATGAAATATTCGGTGACAAAATAGCAAATCAAATGTTGCCATATCTTAACACGGGAGCAGACGCTATAAATCAATTCAAAACAGAGTTTTCTCAAATCGGTGCGTTATCAAATGAACAAGTTGCAGCGCTTGCGGGTCTTGACGATGTATTATTTTTACTTAAAGAATCGTTTAAAAACGCTACAGTACAAATCGGTGCGTCTTTCGCACCGCTTATTAAAACACTTGCTGATAACATACAGAATAATTTTATACCTAGATTACAAAAATTAGCAAATTGGTTTAACAGTTTGTCGTTGCAACAACAAGAATTTGCACTAAAAGCCTTGTTGGTCGTTGCTGCCCTTGCACCTTTAACAATAGGAGTTGGCAAATTAGTAACAACTATAGGTAGTGTTATCAATATTTTACCACGTTTAGGCTCTGCTTTAACATCGCTTGAGGCACACCCAATTATAGCAATAATCGGTTTAGTGGCAATGATTTTGTTACTACTATACAATCACTGTGAGGCTTTTCGCGAATCAATTAATCGTCTAGTTGGAACAATAAGCACAGCCTTACAGCCCGCTATGGACGCATTAATGCAAATTTTGGACTTGGTAATGGCTGTTTTACAGCCTATAATCAACCTTATTGGCGGTGTGCTTGCTGTTGCAATTAATATGATTACAACTGCGCTACAACCAGTAATTGAAATAATACAAACAATTTTTGAAATAATTTCGCCATTGTTGGATATGCTTACGACTGCAATAGATATGATATTGACACCAATAAATACTGCGATTCAAGCATTGTTTACTATTTTACAGCCGTTATTGTCGGCAGCATTAATTCCGTTAAAAATTGTGCTTAATGCTCTAAAAGTTCCATTGCAAATGTTAGGCTCATTACTTGGGTGGCTTGCTCCTTTATTTCAAGTATTTGGCGGTGTTGTAACAAAAATTTTTAGTGCAGTTGTTAAGATTATTAATATCGTAGTTGGAGTGGTTGAAGACGCAGTCAACTTTGTGATTGGAATCATAAACAAACTTATTGACGGCGTGAATGCAGCACTCGGTTGGTTAGGTGTAAACATCAATCGTATTTCCGATGTAAAACTACGTATCGATACGAGCGATATTAAAGATATGGACGATGTAAATGCAATAATTGATTCAACTCCACCCGCACAGCCAAATAACCCCGACGACACGTACGACAAAATTGGTGCGGGTGGAACAAGTGGCGATATTTATAATAATGATTACAGCACAAATAACACAACGCAAAATGTGACAGTTACAATTCAAAATTATGCAACAGAAGTTGACACAGACTCTCTGGTTAAAGAGATAAATATAAAATTAGCGGAGGCAATGTGATTATGAGAAAATTTATTTTACACACATACAGTAAAACAAAATCTTTTGATTTAAACAGCATTGCCTCTCTTGCCGCAGAACCCACGGGACTTGGCAACTCGTTTAATGTTGCATACAAGGATAGCGAACAAGGCAAACATCTTGTGAATGTTACACCAAACTTTGAACCAATAACATTAAAAATTTACTTTAACGCAGACGGCACAAATGGTTATGCAAATTATAAAGGACTTATGCTATTTTTGGCAGAGTGTGGCACGGGCGTATTTTTGTTTGAGTATCAAGACGGCGTGACAGACAAGTATTGCGATGTAGTTTTAAAATCTGCAACAAAAACCGAAATTACCGAGGAAAGTATTTTTTGTGAAACATTTACCTTTGAAAGGCAATCACATTGGTATGAACGCATTGAGGACTCTTTTACCCTACGCAACACAACAGCGGACACAACACGTTTTCCTCTTGGTTTTCCCTTCGGCTTTTATGGCAAATTATTTAAGAAAAAACACTTTATATCTAACCCGTTTTATAAGGCAGCCCCAATAACAATAACAATTGAGGGGCAAATACGCGAGAATATCCGCATTTTTATAGCCACTCTTGACGATAAGATTGTTGCGGAAATCAAATTTACGACAAACAACCCCGAAGGTCGCACTATAATAATCGACCCAAACACAAAAAAAATCAATGTTGTTGAAAACGGTATAATATCAAATGGTTATGGTTTGACAGACAAAACGCAGCAATCTTTTTTGTATCTGCCGCAAGGCGAATACTACATTAGTTCAGATATGGACGAATACGACGCGGGGCAAATTAAATTTGCAATCAAACGTTATTTGTACGATTAACGGAGGCTGTGATGTATATTGCAATTTACGACGAAAATAAAAATCATATATCGAACATAGACTATGCGTCATACGACTTGACACAACGTGTATACGACCTTGATACTTTTACCGCTGTGGGCGTTTGTGCAGACGATACTAACGACGCCGCACTTGCGATACTAAACGACGATTATGGCAATTGCAACTATGCTTGCCTTGTTGATAGTATAAAGGCAGAAGGCAGAAAAAGAACTGTCAAAGGTCTTGATTTTAAAACTCTTTGGGATACAGAGATACTACTCGATTTTACAGCAGACAATAGTTTTGACGGCAAATTATCCGCTTTATTTAATCGAGTAAAACAAGCGGTTTTTGCAACAAGCGACGCAATGGTAAATAAAATACCCGTCGATGTAATTATACCGACCGATAACACGGACACGACAGATGTATACGGCTCATATCAAGGTCAATATATAATTACAAATGCTTACAAGTTTTTGAAATGTTATTTAAAATACTACGAGTATAACATTGAATCAACTTACGATGTATCTATTGGAAAAATTTTGTTTTGTTTTGTAAAAAACACGGACATTATAGATGTTGGGTTGAATGATTTTATATACGAGTTGACAACAACATCGTCAGCGACAAATAAAACAGTTGCAACAATCAAATATGATACATCAACACCCGCTGTTGACGCGGAAGGCAATATTATTTTTACCGATGTGCAAAAGATTGATAGTAATGGTAACCCCGTTTTTAACGAGGACGGCACACCCGCATACGAACCAAAACATCAAGCACGACCGTCCACATTGGCGACGATACATTATTATCGAACACGCAACAATGAAATCATACAAGCCGACGCTACGGGTACAATTGACGGACGTATATATCCAGTAAAATCAAAACTATACGAAAAGGAATATTTGTCGGACGCACAATTTGACGCCGTTTATGAACTTGCGAATAGTCGATATGTTGACAATATTATTATAGACAACAATGTGACGATTGACCCGATAGACTTTGGAATATATTCACTTTACACAAAGGTGCGATTATATTACGAGGGGCGGCTTTACAAGATATTGCCAATAAGTGAGAAAATAACGTCACTTAACGCAAGTGGCAAAAATGTAAAAATCAAACTCGGTTTTAAAAAAATCTTATTAACCGAGATAATAAAAAAATAGGAGGCAAAACATTGATTAAACCCGTTACATATCAAGGCGTATACAATTTTAATTCAAATTTGTACGCTTTGGAAATCAAAAGTAGATTTATCGACCAAAACAACGCAAATGGTTATTATACTAACTACGGTGCTGAACTTGAGGCGAAAGTGGTTGGAAATCAAATACAAATTGGAACTGGCGCATTTGTAGTACAAGGACGCATGAACGAAATTGTATCTACCGAAACAGTTACGGTGCAGATAACAGACAACACAGTTGGTTATGTTGTAGCACGAATCGAAACATACCACCCCGCAGACGAAAACAACTGTACGCTAAAAACATATATTGGCTCAGCATTAAACAATATTCCATTGCAACAAGACGATGTATATGCTGCCGAGGCAGAAAATGAAAACAGAGTGTATGAATTGCCAATATATTCATTTGAAATAAAAAACGGCACAATTACAAATTTAACGCGACTTATACGTGCAGTTGACGATTATTCTCGAGTACAATTGCAAATCGACGAGTTGAGGAAAACAACCAACGACGCACTTGAAAAGGCTACATCGGCAAAAGCAGAGGCACTAGAAATCGCAAACTCGGCAAGTGCAAAGTCCGACAACGCAATATCTGTTGCTAGCAATGCAAAAAATATTGCGCTCGAATCGGAAACAAAAGCAGCCAACGCCGTTGCTGTATCTAATAATGCAGTTGCAACTGCGGATAATGCGAAATTAATTGCGGAAAACACTGTTGATGTTGTGAATCAACAACACGAACAAATGACGGAAGAAATTAATGCTCTTGCAGAACAAATTGCAGACAAACAAGGAACAACCGTTGTAAAAAATGGCGAATCACTTACAATATTTAACGCAGACGGATTGATTGATATAAGCGACGAAATAAGTATAAACGGTGGTAACGCATAGGAGGAATTATGGTAAAAAGAAACATTGTAGGCAAAATACAAATGCGCAATGACACAGCAGATACGTGGGAAAGAAAAAACCCAGTACTTGATGTTGGCGAGATAGGTTACGACATCACAAATAAACGAACAAAAATCGGCGACGGTAACACTCCGTGGAATGATTTGTTTTGGTTTTCAACAGAAACGACTCCAAATTTTGCCACAAACACGTGGAGCGTTATAGAAGAATATTCTAAGAAAGGCACAGCAGATAAAGTTTATAGCATTGGCGACGAGAAAACTATTGAACTGACTACTGGCGAACAAGTTACACTTGTAATTCTTGGCTTTAATCACGACTACAAAGCCACAGGGGGCACAGCGGGTATTACTATTGGAATGAAAGGCTTATTAAATGATAAATATAAGTGGTTGACTGTAGACGATAATTCTTGTAGTTGGAAAGATAGTTACATACGTACAAATACAATGAAAAAATTATTTTCGTTGCTGCCAAATGACCTACAAGAAGTTATAAAAGCAGTGTTAAAAAAAACAAATATTCATAACGATTCTATTGAAATTGTTACAACAGAGGATAAATTGTGGTTATTATCAATTGCGGAAATTTATTCTCATAAAGCAATAGAAAACTCTCTTTGGAATGAAATAAGAGAAAACTGTAAAATATATAATGACGAAGGAGAACAGTACGAATATTGGAAAAATAAAATTCACGACCAAGACCCTCATAATGGGAGCATTGAACTTGAAAAATCAAATATAGACTGGTGGACTCGTACGCCGTTTGCGACAATCACATCTAATGGTATTTGGTATGTCAATCACGTGGGAATGATTAACTCTTCTTATAAAATACCTTATTACGGAGTATCTTTCTGTTTTTGTATTTAATATTCAATCATAAAAACATACCAATGCGAGTGTAAAATAAACAAACATGGAGGTAAATATGATTTACAATTTAAAACCAACCCCTACAAAACACGCAAGCGACATCGTTATCGCAACTGCACTTAATGGCGTAATTTATAGCGAAAACTCACGCTTGCATATCAAAACAAATATGCGACATCTTGTCTATAAATTTGACGGCACACCTAAAGGTTGGTATGCTAGGAATTTAAAAACAAGCGATGATATTTATCTTGGAGATGTATCGCCAACAATAGAACTTGAAAATTTACAAATCAAAAACACTATTGTATGGAACTCATTATATCAAGCAGAGCAACAAGAGAATGACGAAATACGACAAAGGGACAAAAACAATTAGCGCATAAAAACAAAACGTAGCGAAAGCAATCTTTTTATGGAGGTTAACTATGAATTTAACAAGCGAATTGCAACAAATTATAAGTGATAGTATATCAACAAACGAAATATCAAACACGCAAGCAAATTCACAAACACAAGACGCGACGCAAAATTACGCAACAGCACGTGCGGTTGCCGAGGTCAAGGCAACAAGTGAAATTGTTACTGACCCGACAAAAGCACTGCAAACAAAACTTAATATGCGCGTTGCTGAATACATCGACGAGTCGGAAACTGTTGCTAAAAAGATTGACGAAACCGCAGACAAACTTGTTGATAAAGGTTTAAAAGCACAAGAAAATAAGGCTGACGCACAAATTACATTGTCCGAAGACGAAAAAATCGAGGCAGACTTTAAGAAAAATGGCAGCGAATATTTATATCACGGAATTGACCACAAAATCGATAAAAAATGGAAACGTAATCTTTTATTGATTATAAATGACTTTTGGTTTGTTGTGTGGGCAATAATAAGTTGTTTTACAACAGTGCCAGTCAGCACATTTTTAAGCAGAATCAAGGCTTTAAAAGGCGTTGTAAAAGGCTGTGCAATAGTTGTTGGCATTTTACTTTTATTGGTAATACTTGGCGCTGTTACATACTTGATTTTGCGACTTTGTGGTATCAATATTTTTGGTTAAAAGCGTTTTCACGCATTTGACATACAGACTGTTGGGAAACAGACAAAAATAACAAACTAATACAAGGAGGTAAAGCAATGGAAAACGAAAACAGAATTGAAATTTTGTCCGACGAAAACGGCTTAATTGAATTTGACGATATAACTGTTGTACACGATACAGTAAGCCGTACAGATGTCGCAGCAGTTGAGCAAGAAATTGCAAAACTTGAAAATGACAAAATAGTCATTGACAATCGTGTTGTCGAACTTAAAGCAAAAGTGCTGTACGCTAAAAAAGTAATTGCTATTGCTGACGCAAAGCGTATGCAAGAAACAAAAACAGCGACTGCATGCAATGACGTGTCCGAAAGTGCTACAAGTATACTTGCAGACGCAATTATTGAGTAAGGAGGAGCAATGGAAAACACGGAAACACAAGTTATTGAATGGGCAATAAAAAAAATAAAGTCCTACGATAACGAAAAAAAGATGTATAACATATCGGCAATTATTTTATCAATACTAGATGTAGTTTGCGGAATCATTGCACTATTTTATACTACAATGATTGCAACGTCAATAGTTGCGTCCATTGTATGCGGCACAATATGGGGCGGACGGTTTGTGCAATTAATTAAAGCCGAGCGTCTTGTAAAGGCTTTGAAAGTAATGTCAACCGCCAGTATCGCATACATAACCGCCCGAAAAAAAAGGAGCGATTTTATGAAGAAATTTTTTGACAATATCAAAAACAACCCAATGACAATAATATTTGCTATTATTGGCGGTGTTGTAATGGGGTTTGCAGCATATAAACTTGCTCAACTTTATATTGTTACAGTGCCAAACTGGGGGCATATTCTACTAGCAATTGCAGCAGCGATAGTGACAGTTATTTTGATTGTTTTGCTCGGTTGGGACAGTTTAAAATCTGCAATATTGCGCAGTGCGAAAAAAGTGTTAAGCCATGACGGATACAATACTCTAGTTGAAACAGTAAATACTTTAAAAACAAGCGAGGCTGAGCAAGCCGCTATTGCAGCAGCAAACGCAGCGCGAAACAAAGAGATTGAACAAGCAAAGTACATTATTGCCGAACGCGAAAAGCAAAACGCTGAATATAAAAAAGCGATTGAGTTACTTGCAAATATGAATACTGAATCTAGCAACAATGTACAGCAATGTTTTGTAACGCCATTGCAAGGCGAACTACCCGACAAGACAGCAGATGTAGCAGATGTAGCACATGAAAAAGTCATTGAACCTCAAGAGAAAAGTATCTTGTCGGATATATTATAAAAACAAAATACCTACAATCAAAAGTTGTAGGTATTTTTTTATAAAAAAATAAAATATTTATTGAAAAATACTTGACATATCACGTTAAACGTGATATAATATAAGTACAAGGTAGGAAAGAACCTTGAATAAAAAAAGGAGGTTAAAATATGAAGGAAATAGAAAAAGCCTTGCAAGATTTGGCGGACGCGGTTAAAAATAATGACACAGTAGAAAAAGTCCAAGTTGCAATAACCATAAAAAAGCCAAAATCAAACAAGGCAAGCACAAAAACCGATAATAAATAATCGGTAAAAGGCAAAGGGTGCGGACGCAACCGCCCCTTGTAAGTCCTATTATATCATAACAAAAACGGGGTTGTCAACCCATATTAAAAAATAGGAGAATAATAATGAAAATTTCAAAAACACAAGCAGAAATTTTAGAAAAGGCAAAAAACACAATCGAGGTATTGAGAAAATACAAAAATTTTACAGATTTTTTTGACAATTCACGTAACGAACAAATAACATTTCCTACAGCAGCGAGTTACAATGGTGCGTGGAATAGTTCGGAATTGTGGCGCACAAAAGACCCAAAGCATTGGGCTGAAATGGAAAAAGAATATATTGACGCTGTAAACGAGCAAATTATTATAGTTGCGGCAAAAACAGAAAGTGTACGTGCGTTAGAGCGTGCGGGGTTGATTAAAATAATAGAAGAGGCAAAATGTAATGGCGGATACGAAACAATTAAAATTTTATAAAGCGGGACGGTTACCCGCATGCAGAAAAAAATAAAACGGAGGTATTGTATGAATATTGAAAAAGACGGTAAAATTTACGACGTAAAAGAAAATCAAACATCTTGGACGATAACGCTTGCCGATAGCAAAGTTGTTGTGAGTGCAAAGATAACAAAGGCAGATTGCCCTACTTTTGAATCGTTGAAAGATTTTATAACTGAAAACGACACATTTTGACGGAGGTGTAAAATGGCACGTAGCGAAACACAAAAGGCAGCAGACAAACGCTATCGCGAAAAAACAAAAGATACCTACAAACATTTTGTTGTAAATTTGAAACGTGAGGACTGCGACCGTATTGAGTCTGCAATAAAAAATTCGGGAATGAACAAAGCAGAGTTTTTGCGTTGGGCGGTAGAACAATTAAATAAACAATAAACAAAAAAAGGCAACCATTATCGGTTGTCTTTTTTTACCAAAATGCCCGAAATACCTTTTACAAATATATACCATACTCGTTTGGGTTCAAACATTATCGCTCTTGGCGGGGCGAGAGTGTTAAAGTTTGAACACTCCGACGCACCCGCATGTGCGCGTGTATTAGAGTCGCTAAATAACTCGTCAATTGCAGCGTCAGTGTCATTTTTGCTGACGTGCGATGTATCTCTACCACCAATATTAAAATATATTACAATTTTGTCGTCATACAAATAAACTGTTTTGACTAAATTGTCAATTATCCGCTTTTTAAAATCAAGGTCGTTTGAACTGCCTTTGATATACTCAGCAACAAAAGAAATAATGTCTTTACGTGTGATTTTCAACCCCGCCTCTAATTCCAGTTTTGATTGTTGCTCTGTCAAGTCGTCAAGCAATGTTGTTAGTTGCACAATTTTATCGTTTAGCACTTTTACAACGACAGCGTCCACACCCGACACCATAAGATTAACAGCGTTGTCGATTTCTTTTTGGACGCGAACCCGCTCTGCAATTATGCGTTTAATCTCGTTTTGACTTGTCCTTGATTCATAATATTTGACGACATCGTCCGCAATGTATTCAACACGTCTAGGGTCGGACAGATATGCAATAGTTTGCTCACAAACGTACCACTCGATAAATTCTTTTTTCTCGTTAAATTTTTGGCACGTCTTTTTTTTCTTACGTGTTGTGCAAGCATAGTAATGATACTGAACGCCGAGTTTGCCAGTTCCGCCGTCGGCAGTCATTGCAGCACCGCAATGACCGCAAAATAACTTGCCTTGCAATAAGTATGGTACACGTGCCGAATTTGCACCCGAAAAATGACGATTGCTTGCTGCACGTTTTTGTACCGCGTCAAAAACATCTTGCTCAATTATTTGCGGATATGTATTCTCGCATAATCGTCCACCAAACATAAATTTACCAGTATATTTTGCATTAGGCAATATTTTATCAAACGACCGACCTTGAAACGGTTTGCCGTGATACCTTAGACCTTTAGCGTTTAACGCAGCAGCAATGTCCTTTTTACTTACACCGTTGGCATATTCATTAAAAACATATTTAACAATTTCGGCAGCGTTCTCGTCTACAACGATACGATTGCCGTCTTTTTTATATCCATAAATTAAATGCCCGCCAGTGAACGTCCCGTTATTTACAGACGTAGTCAAGCCGTCTTTAACACGTTTTGACAATCGCTTACTATATTTTTCGTCGTTCCATTCGACAAACATTTCGTACAATTCGCCGCTTTCGTCGTCGCTAACTGGCTCTAGTGCAGAAATAACACGTACACCGCATTGCTCTTTAAGTTGATTTTTCAACATCATGCTTTCAAAGCGATTACGCTCGAATCGGTCAAATTTATAAACTATAATATTTTGAAACGTACGAAACTGTGCGTCAAATAGCATTTGTTGAAACGATTTTCGTTTATGAGTGTCTTTTGACGCGCTTTTTGCTTTTTCTGTATAAATTTTTATAATATTTAAGCCATTGCTTTTAGCGAATTCTTGACAAATACGAATTTGTCCCTCAATTGTTTGCTCGTTTTGTCCGTGCGACGAATAACGTGCATAAATTACAGCGTTTTGCATTACATAACCTCATTTATAACAATATTACAACCAACATTGTTTTTGTCGTCTGTGCCGCCAGTTATATCTGTTATATTTCCAATCAATACGAATCCGCCACCAAAAGTGCTGAATAATTGCTCTGCCAACTCGCTTTTAATGCTACCAAGTGTTTTACCAGTGCGATTATTTATGACAATGCTTGCCTCGGGGTATTTTTCAAGCGGTGCGTGCTTGATAGTAATTGCGTCATCAATTTTGCTTGCTTTTATGTAGTCTTGGCGATTATCAAATGTTACACCAACAATTTTTGTATGCAATGGCAAGTTTACCCCTAATTGCTTATAGATTGCAACTTTTACAGCGTAAAAACTCTCGTCGTTGTCTGTTATGTCGTCAATTACTATACGCTCCGACCCTTGCAAATCATTGCTGATTTTTTCGGGAAGATAACCGATGTCAAAGCCATTAGCACTGCATAAATACAAAAATTGGTCATAATCATACTCAACGTCAACATCGTCTCCAACATTGCAAAACGAAATATTATCTTGCATATCGTTATTACGATTACGAACAAGGTTGATTATATCGGGTATTTTTGAATACTTTGACACATCTGCTTTTTCAATAGTTTTTTCTTTTGATTCAACATTATTATTTTGTGGCGAATCAATTCGTTTTCCCGCGTCGGATATATCCGTCGTGTTTTTTTTGTCGTGTTGAATTGTATCGTCCATTGCTTTTTTTTCGCGATTGCGGGCAATAACAGCAAATACAGTAACTACAGTTGCAACTGCCAATAATACTAGAATAATAATTGCTTGCCACCACGGAATACTCACGGCATTTTCGGGCAACATTGCCCAAAAAATACCGCAAACAACAATAGTAAGACACCACACACTAACTGTTATTATTACGCGTGTTTTTCTTTTTAAATTATAAAACCACATCATTATATATCACTCCTTGCCGTCTTGATTTTCTAATTGATACGCATACGCAAGCAATGCGTTTTTACGACGCGGGTCAATTGAATTATATACACGTAGCAACTCGCACTCAAACTCTGATACGGTGGTAGCGTTGCCGTCGCCAATTGCAACAACGTTGCCATTATTGCCATTGCCAAAAATGCCTTGATTCACATTTTGTGAGACTGGCTTGTAATCTGCACCAGTGCAAAGATAATCACAAGAAACACCAAAGTATTCAGCAATTGGTGCGATTAACTCTGCCGACGGGTTAGTATTTTGTGCTTTCCAAGCGGATATTGTTGCTTGTCTTACCCCAATTACATTTGCCATGTCCGTTTGTGTTTTATGTTGCTCTTTTAAAAGTGTAAAAATACGGTTTGATATTGTCATTTTTTCTACCTCCGAAAATAATTACAAGAAAATCGCAAAAAAGTGTTGACAATATTATTAAACCGTGTTATATTATAACTAAGTTATGATTAAATCGTAAGAAAAACCATAACCCGCTCGATATATTGACAAGCGTGTTTTTTGCAGTAATTTATTGTGGTAAATCAATTATAGCAAAATTAGTTGCGTTTGTCAATAACCGAGTTATAAATAACGCAAAATTATATTGGAGGTGCGTAAAATGTTTGACGAAAGAGTAAAAAATGCACGTATAGCAGCGGGGTTATCTCAAGACGATGTTGCAAACAAGGTTGGAATAACACAAGTTGCGTATTCGTACATCGAACGCGGCTTAAAAACTCCGTCTTTACCAATTGCTGTAAGGATAGCACATGCACTAAATGTATCGCTAGACTACCTTACAAACAACGAACACACTACAAATTAACTGGAGGTAAATATGAATAAGCAAAGACGCAAGACAATTAACGAGTTGATTGAACAAATCGAATTGTTAAAAAATGATGTGGAACTAGTATTGAATGAAGAGGAAGAATACCGCGACAACATACCCGAAAGCATGACAGACAAATACGAAATAGCAGACTCGGCTTGTAGCAATCTTGATTCCGCATTAAATAGCCTTGACGAGGCAATGGAATATTTAGAATATGCCCGCGACGGCGAATAAAAAAAATAGGAGGCACACTATGCAAGAATTAAACCAAACTTTAGTAAAAATTTTATCAAAACAAAAACTCGGCTTACCGCTTAACAGTAGCGAAAAGGCGATGTTGACGCTATACGGCGACACATCTGCAACGTTTGATACTGACGCTAATGCGGTAGCCGAGTTATTTGATTCATTAATAGTGTCAATTACCGACATTATTTTACCAACAGAAAGTGCAAATTTAAAACAAATCGAAAAACTGCCCGACGCAGAACGTCAGCATATTATTGACGAATGTTTGCCAAAAGCGGAATTTGTGGAAAAATACTTGTCGCCTATGTTGGCAAACGCAAAAATGCGAATTGCAAAAGCAAAGTATCAATACGACATCAACACTCACGCAGAATATGTTTACATAACATACAACAGCGGGTTTGTGCGCAGAGTATGCGTCACAGCAGACTCATTGCAAGCGTTGATTTTAGACGTTATGAATAACAAAGGCGAGACAGTATGAAACGTAAGAACTATTACAAAGTAGGAGTTGAAATCACTGGTGTTGAACACATAGAGTACGAAGAGTTTAAATCATACAAAAAGGCTCTGCAATACTACGATATGTGGGAAATAAGCAAAGGACAAGATAAGTACATTATCAAAGTTTGTAACAACACAGAAACGCTATTGAAATACGAGGAAAAATGAGAACGATTGAAGAACTAAAAATGTTGCAATCGCTGCCTCTTGATGTAAAAATTGCAAAAACGCAAGCACGCATTAGGGAGTGGGTGCAATACTACGGCGAAGATAGTGTATATGTGTCGTTTAGCGGCGGTAAAGACAGCACTGTTTTACTAGATATTGCTCGAAAAATATATCCAAATATAGAGGCAGTATTTGTCGACACAGGACTTGAATATCCCGAAATTAGAAAGTTTGTAAAGTCATTTGATAATGTTACAATTTTGAGACCCAAAATGCGATTTGACGAGGTTATTAAACAATACGGCTATCCGTTCATAAGCAAAGAAGCAAGCGAACGCATAGCGAACTCTAAAAAATGTCTTGCGGGGGGGGGACAACATACATTAAACATTATTATGAACTCACCCAAGAATTACCCAATAAGATTGCAACAATTAGTTGGAGTATACCCTAGCAAAAGATATGACTTTTCAAAATGGAAACCTTTACTGAATGTTGATTTCAATATATCAAATATGTGTTGTAATGAGATGAAGAAAAAACCATTTCATTTATACAATAAAGAAAACAACAAGTATCCGATGACAGCACAAATGGCAGAAGAAAGTCAATTAAGAACAACACAATGGTTAAAAGCAGGTTGTAATGCTTTTGAAACAAAAGACCCTAAAAGTAACCCAATGTCGTTTTGGACTGAACAAGATGTGTTGCAGTATATAAAAGAAAATAATTTGCAACTTGCAAGTGTATATGGCGATATAGTGTATTGTGATAAAAATGGTATGAAATATCAAGAAATGCTTTGCGAATGCGGTAAAAAACTTTGTACAACAGGTTGTAGTAGGACAGGCTGTATATTCTGCCAATTTGGTAGTCATTTAGAGAAAGGCGAAAGCCGATTGCAAATGCTTAAGCGGACGCACCCAAAACAATACGAGTATTGTATGTTTGGTGGCGAATACGACGAACAAGGCATTTGGCAACCTAACGAAAAAGGTTTAGGAATGAAACATTGCATTGATGTGATTAATGGCATTTACGGCAAAGATTTTATTAAGTATTAAGAGGTGCGTATGAAAATTGGGCTCTATGACGTAGACGGACACAACTTTCCAAACTTGCCTTTAATGAAAATATCGGCTTGGCACAAACAACGTGGCGACGATGTGGAATTTGTTTTTCCACTGTATCATTACGACCGCATTTATGTCAGTAAAGTTTTTGGCGACGAATACTCCACAATAAATAACCTTTGCTTGCAAGCAAACGAAATTATATGCGGCGGGACTGGTTTTGCAATATCAATACACGACGGCAAAGAAATATACAATAAAACACGTGATATTGATTTGCCAACCGAAATTGAACACATATATCCCGACTATTCGTTATATCCCGAGTTGACGAAAGATACTGCCTACGGCTTTTTAACGCGAGGTTGCCCTAACAATTGCGACTTTTGCATAGTCAGCAAAAAAGAAGGGTTAAAATCGCACAAGGTGGCGGACTTGTCGGAGTTTTGGTGCGGGCAAAAGCACATTAAATTGTTGGACGCAAATATCCTTGCTTGCCATGAACGTGTCGAACTACTACAACAACTCGTAGCAAGCGGGGCGTCAGTTGACTTTACGCAAGGACTTGACGCAAGATTTATTACTGACGAGATTGCTCTCTTACTTAAACAAATCAAGATAAAACGTATACATTTTGCGTTTGACTTTATGAAAAACGAAAAAGCCGTCATACGTGGGTTAAAAACTTACAAGACAGTATGCAATTTACCCGACTATAAAGCAATCGTATATATGCTTGTAAACTACAATACGACAATTGAAGAGGACTTGTACAGATTGCAAAAAATTGCAGAGTGCGGTTTTTTGCCCGATGTGCGAATATACCGCAAACCAACTGCTCCACAATTTTTGAAAGATATGCAACGTTGGTGCAACAATCGCATACTTTATCGCTCTTGCGACTTTTTGGACTATGTCCCACGTGCAGACGGAAAAACAATCAAACAATTATATTTTGGAGGAAGAAATGAAATTAATATGCGGCGATTGCATAAGTGAAATGCGCAAAATGAATAATGAAAGCGTTGATTTTACGCTGACAGATATTCCTTATAACGTAGTAAATAGAACAGATAATGGGTTACGTAATCTTGATAAAGGAAAAGCAGATATATTGACATTTTCATTAAAAGAATTTTTAGACTCTATCTATAGAATAACCAAAAATAGTATTTGTATTTTCTGTAGTAAAGAACAATTTAGTTACATTTATACATATTTTGCAAATAAAAAAGGTACTGTTCGTCCAATTGTTTGGGAAAAAACAAACCCTTCCCCAATGAATGGTCAATATATTTATTTGAGCGGTATAGAAATTGCCGTATGGTTCAAGAAAAAAGGTGCAAAAGTTTTTAACGCACATTGTAAAAATACAGTTTTTAAATTTCCTAATGGAAGGAGTAAACTGCACCCAACAGAAAAAAACTTGAATTTGTTAAAAGAGTTGATTCAAGATAACACAAATATTGGAGACTTAGTATTTGACCCATGCTGTGGGGGGGGGAATCATTTAGTAGCCGCTATAGAACTTGGGCGTGACGCACTTGGTATTGAACTTGATAAATATTATTTTTCTTTAGCAAAAGCAAATTTGAGCAATATGCTTTTTGAACAAAGCGAAGACATGGAGGTAAATAATGAATCAACTAACTATTGAGCAAATAAAACAATTAAAATCGGGCGATTGGATATTTATTGACAATCGCACGATTAATACTAAAACATATTGGTGTACATTTTCGATTAATGATACTGAATATATTGCACACACAGCGTACAACCAACGTACATTTCGTTTAAGTGATTATGGCAAAACTTGGGTAGCCTACCGCAGCAAGCAAGAGTACGAATGCAAAGGCAAAATTATAGAACTACCGCTGCCAGTCGGCACAAAAGTATATATAGTGCCTTGCTATTTAAGAAACACGGAAATCACGGCGTATGAAATTTTATCATACAGTTATGACGGCAAAAACTTATTGATGTTTTTATCAATTTGCAAAAAACAAAAAGACTTAAAATCAATAGTCAATATGAATGTTGAAAATTTTGGCACTTTAATTTTTGAAACATTAGAGCAAGCAGAAAAACACGGAGGTGCATAATGAAATTTGCAAAACATTTTGCTGCATTTTTACTTATTATTTTAATTACGCTATCGCTTACTGGTTGTAGCGACCCTGCAATTGTAAGCAAGACACCAACCGATGTGCGGTTTACTCCGCAACATCAAGAAACAATTACAGAGTATAAATATCAATACGATTGGCTTAATGGCGAATTTATCCTTGTACCATTTGTACATACAGAACTTATACCCGACAAATACGAGGTGTTTTATCATATAGAATACGAAAACGGAACAACAAAAGACGCTTGGGATATAGTTACAAAAGACGAATACGACAAGGCTCTTGCTGAGTGCGGAGGTCAATCGTGAACACTGGATATAAAACAAAAAAAACTTAAGGAGGACACAAAGATGTCAAACAAACCAAACCAAACACTTACTATCAACTATAAAAAAGCCATTCCGTTCAATTTAGACGATGTTGTTTATTTGGTTGAAAAAGTGGAAAATGGTAGCAGAACATTTTATCAAAAATGCCGCGTATGCGGAGGAACACGAGAGTTAACTATCAACGGGGTATCTTTCTATTGTCCGTGCTGTCATGCCGAAGAAAAAGCAATCACAATATATAAATACATCGTACGGCGTTATCGTGTACACAAAGTTGAGATTGAAAAAAGCACCGATACTTGGAAACCGTCGGAATATCAAACAGTGACTTTTTATATCTACACAAAAAATGACCGCGGACATTGGTGTAGTGCTACACGCAGAATGCCGTCTTGGATAAACCCAACTGACCCGTTGTGCAGTAACGATTGTGCATATACCGATTATAAACTCGCGTTGGCAGCGGCTGACGCTTACAATGAACGTGAACGTGCAAGACTTGCAGAATACAACAATCTGCATGGCACTCAATATGAAATGCCAGACTTTACAAATTTTGAAAACGATAAAAAATCAAATTAGGAGGAAAAGAAAATGCAAGATATGAAACAACCAAACGACTGCGTCAACGATTATGACGACGATTTATTTGTTGGAGAGGAAGAAAAACCAACCTATTTCCCTACTTGTAGATTTTGCGGAATGATAACTTTACCTACCGCACCATACGCAAGTCAAGAGGCGGCGAATGAGGCGGCAACCCGCCAATGTAAATGTCCCGACGCAGTTGCTTATCAAACAGAGATTGACCGTGCTGCGAAACGCGACCGCAATATAAAACGTTTAACACAAAGCCTTGACGATTTGTCGGAATATTGCGAAAAACGCTCGGTTGCCCTTAGTGGCAATTTATACGATAGTTTATTGAAAACTGGCATTGCAGTTTTAGACGATGTTATCGACTCCGCACAATTAAAATTTGCACGTATGAGAGTCGCTGTCGGCAAAAACAATAAAGGCAATTTGGTTATAAAGTTTACATACTCCGACGGTGCTGCTGTGGAGGTGTAACAATGATTAAACAAGTAAAAGACTTAACAGCAACAGAAAGTGAGCGTTTTTGTGACAATCGCCGTGAGCAAAATCGTACAAGCAGACCATACGACGCATGTATTGATTGCCCGCTACGTTGGGCACACCAATGCGTCACTTGTGAACCTGTAATGCCTAAAAATCTTGTAACGCGAATGCGCAATGTAATTGGCGAACGAAACGTCAATATTGTGGAGAAATAAAAAAATGAGAAATGAAACAAAATTTGAGAAAAACTACGATGTCATACATCGTAAACAACTATCTAATGTTTCGTGGGCAGAAATAAAAGAAATTGCTGACAAAGGACTGGCTGAAAAAACATTTAGAGTCGGTGACGAAAAAATTATCGAACTAACAACTGGCGAACAAGTTACACTCGTGATACTTGGTTTTAACCATGATGTGAAAAAAAATGGCAATCTTGCTGCTATTACTTTTGGTACAAAAAATATGATTGACGGAAGATTTGAATACGCTAGTTGGAATAAAAAAGACAACCATAATAATTGGCAAGACAGCAAAATTCGCAAATTTTATTTAAAAAGATTCGAAAATTTACTGCCCAACGATTTGAGTGTAAATATCGCAACTATTAATAAAGTAACAATTGTAAGCAAAAATTCAACGGACATTGTCAAAACAACGGAAAAACTTTTTTTGCCTTCACTTGCAGAAATTCTTTCCGAACAAGCAATAAAAGAATCAAATATTTATTATATTAAAGACTCTGCTACGACATATTTAAAAGAGGGAAAACAATACGAGTATTGGAAAAATAAAATTAGCAAACTTGTCCCCAACAATTACAACAAAGCACTGGTTAAATATACTAATGAGGGCTGTGCGAGCGATTGGTGGCTACGCTCTCCATGTATTGATTATTCGGAATTGTCATTATATATTAGCACAATAGGTACAATTGACGCTGAATATTCTAGAGAGTCATATAGCGTGTCTTTCTGCTTTTGCATTTAAACAATAATCTAATAATCGCACCCATTGCGGGGGCAAAGGAGGTGTAATATGGGTAGCCTACCAAAATATATATCTGTCAACATTGAGATTAGAGTCCCCATAGTTTGCAAGACAATTGCTGTCAATAAATTTGAAATATCCACGAAAACTCCAACAAAAAAAATATTAAAAATTGCAAAAATTTGCAAAAAAAACAATTTTGAAATGATTATATCCACAAATAAACAAGACGAATTGCAATAATTGTCTTTCAAAAAAACCACTCGCACACACATGTGACGAGTAAAGGAGGTGGTAAACAATGTCTAAAACACAATACATACAAATTGGTGTTGCTGCACGTCGTGATAGCAATGGCGAATTTATGGCAGCAGTGCCTATGTTTGAAAAGACAGACGAACCTATACGTAAAAGTGGCTTGCATAACTCAGAAGAGCGAATATTGTGTAAACTCGGCGCATTGTTTGCCACCAAACATTTACTAATTACGGAGGAACAAAAATGTCAAGGTATAAAAAAATAATGCTAATAACTGGCATTATGCAAAAAGAGATATTGACCAATATACAAAAAATTGACCCGCGCATTGACAAGCCATTGCTTAGTAAAATAGTCAACGATATATGTTTGCCGACAAAATCAACACTGGAAAGCATTTGCAAGACTTTGCGATGTGATGTGCTAGACATCTACGACCAACAAGAGATTAACTTGTTGCCAAACAAAATTGATTTGACTGTAGCAGATGTCAAAGTCAACGCTGAACACAACAACAAAAATGTGTCAAACAAATCAAATATATATAATTTGACAGTAGAAATTGACCGAAATACTGCACAACGTGTTTTTAGCAAATCTGCATTAAAAAAACTCGGTTTTTCAAATAAAACAGATTTTGTGCGTTATGCAGTAAATGAGTTGGTTAAAAAATTAGACGAAATCGAACAAAAAGAAAAAATTGACACTAAAAGCACACATCAAAAAAAAATCGATATTGGTATAGTAACAAAATAAAGTCAACTTAAAAACAAAAAAAGAGGTGCTACAATTGGCACTTGTAACACCTCGAAAGTTGACGCAAGACATCAACCAAACCTTATATATATAATATCATAATTATGGTATGATGTCAACCGTTTTTTAAGACTTGAAAATCGTGCCTTTGTCGTCCTAGTAATCGGTATTAACTTATCGACGAAACTATGAGTGAAAAGCAAGAATATTATATTCAATAAAATGGTTATTCTTGGTTTTGTTAGCAAGATAAAATTTTTGCAAAGCGGGGTCAAGGGGTTAAGACCCTTTGTCGTCGTTGTAGGGGGCGAAACCCCTACGTAGAGAGAAACAAACTTTGCTTTACTGGAGTTAGGAATGAGAAAATACACACTTGATACACAAAAATATGATTATGACGAGATTTATGCAAATGAGGTTGAACAGAAAGAGGCTGAATATGCTGCGAGACTGCAAGCATTGTATGATACGCGAATCACACACTATCGCACAAAAACAATTAAAAGTGGAAAATTTCTTGAATGTGAGGTGTATCCAATTTGGAACACGAACACATCAATATCTCGAGCAAAGAGAACGCATGAGTCACGCAACGTGCAGAAAGAATTAAACAAGAAAAACGCTATAAAAAGACTTATTCGGCTTGTAAACGCAAATTTTACAGACGACGACATTTGGGGTACGTTCACATACGAAACAAAACGCTTGCCAAAATCTATTGAAGAGGCACAAAAAGAGTTTGCAAAGTTTATACGTCGTCTCAAATATTGGTGTAGCAAGCACGAATACCCACCGCTAAAATATGTTTATGTCATAGAGTTTGAGGACGATGTAGAAAAAGGCAAAAAACGTGTGCACCACCACATTATTTGCAATTTCCCCGACAGAGATGTTGCAGAAGAACTTTGGCGAGGCGGGGCAAGACGTCACACACGTAGGTTACAAGCCGATAATGACGGTTACGAAGGACTTGTGCGCTATATTCTTAAAGACCCAAAAGGCACAAAGCGTTACGTGACATCAAAAAACTTGCAGCAACCACAAATTACAATCGCAGACTATAAATTTACGCGCAGAAAAATCAACGCGATTGTATCGGGCAAGATAACAGCACAATCTGTGTTTGAGCCAATGTACAAAGGCTATGCTTTTCACAGAGCAAGCACATACACGAGCGATTATTGCTCAGGAGCATACGTTTACATAAAAATGGTGCGATTAGAAACTTTGCAAGCACGTAAAAACAATGCAAATCGGCGAGAATAAAAACAATACTGCACTATTGCAGAAAAATGAAAACAAGGAGGTGTAAATAATGGCAAAGAGCAAAAAGACAATCAAAAAAACTATTGAAAAAGTATCAAAACAAAACGACGACATAGCGGACAAGCAATCAAAGTCGAAACGCGGTGGCAGTAAGTCGCAATACGGCGTAAAGATTGAACCGAACCTTGCTGACATTGAACGTTATCACAGAATGGGCGTAACAGAGGCACAGTTGTGCGCGTATTATCGCGTAAGTAAAACACAGTGGTATCAATACAAGAAAGACCACCCCGAACTAACCGAAACACTATTTAGAGCAAAATGTATGCTGCAAACCGAACTTATAAATAAAGCGTATGAGGTTGCAGTCGGAGGAACATATATTGAAACAATCACTGTTGAATATTACAAACAAGAAAATGGTGTAAAAACAATTACTGGAGGGAAAACAACAGTGCATGAACATTATCAAAAACCCGACGCGGGTATGTTACAATTTTTGCTTATAAATCGTTTTCCCGACGATTTTGCACGCGACCCACATGCTGTTGAATTACGCAAGAAAGCACTTGAGTTGGCAGAAAAAGGAGCAACGCCTTCTACTGATTGGGAGGGTGTATAATTATGGCACTTGACCCAATACACGCTTTTTACTGCAAAAAAGATTATCTAACACTGGCACAATCGTGCAAAATCAAAAGCGAAGGTATTTGTGCTAGATGTGGTGGTGTATTCGATATAAACGAATTGAGACCACATCACAAAATAGAATTGACGCTCGACAATGTAGACGACCCAAAGATTGCACTAAACCCCGATAATATAGAGGTACTTTGCCACAATTGCCACAATGCTGTACACAGACGATTTGGTAATGTAGTTGGTAGCAAGCACGTTTATCTCGTACACGGCTCGCCATGTAGTGGCAAGACGTCATACGTGGAAACAGTTGCTACACGCGACGATGTAATTGTAGACCTTGACAAGATACATCGCTCTATATGTATATGTGGCTTGTACGACAAACCCGACGCGACAAAGGCAATAGCATTTAATATCCGAAATATGCTACTTGACGAGATATACACGGCTGGCACACGACGTAAGTGGCAAGACGCATACGTCATTGCAACAATGCCCGATGTGTACGAGCGTGAGCGATTTGTTTCACAATATGGCGCAGAACCAATACATATAGCCACATCACGTGACGAGTGTATACGTAGAGCAAAGCAAGACATCAAACGCACATCGGTACTGGACGCCGTGATTGGTTGGATAAACAACTATTGGCAACGATACAGCGAGTAATATCCCCCCACCCTTGCACAATTGTTTGCAAGGCGGAAAGACTCCTCGCCCCAATACCAAAACACACACACCAAAATTTTGACTTTTTTGCCGAAAAAGTTTGCAAAAGTGATTTTTAGGAGTTTTATGAAAAAAAAGAACAAAACAAAACAAACAAAAGAAATGATTGCCGATACAGAATACAAGCGACTTGTTGATTTGTATATATCTGCAAACGCTGATGTTATAAAACTTAAAGCAAACGACAAATTAATACGCAAGGTTGCTGAATTGTTTGCAATCTTGGAAGATATGAAAACCTTGCCGTCAATACTTTTTAACAAAAAAAACCCGCACGAACAAAAAGAAACGGCTGCGGGCAAAGCACGAGTCAAGTATATGGCACAATATACAGCGTGTATGCAAAAGTTAAACAAAGATTTGTTGGGTGTTACAAACAATGACGACGACGAACTTAGCGAGTATGAATAAAGGCGTAACATGGTTGCTGATAAACCCCGATATTGTGCCAATTCAAGGGTGGCAATTAATTAACGAAGAGCGTGCTGACGGACACAGTTTTTTGATAGAATACTATAAAAAATGTCGTAGCGGAAAGATAATAATTGGCAATGAATTAAAAACGCAAATCGAAATGTTGGTGCAAGACATTTTATACAACAGCGAAACATATCGTTTTACATTGACGGCAGCACACAAACGTATTGATTTTATCGAACACGAAATCAAACATTTTGAAAGCCCGTTTGCGGGCAAGCCGTTTTTGTTAGAACTTAATCAAAAAGCAATCGCAGAGACAGTCTTTGGCTTTGAGATTTACGACGAAGAATTGCTCGGTGACGGGCGTTGGGTGCGGCGATTCAAAGAACTTTTACTTTTGATTGCCCGTAAAAACGGCAAAACTCCGTTTGCGGCAGCACTGGTACTCGCTGAATGGTTTTGCGGCGAATGTGGGCAAAAAGTGATGTGTGCGTCAAACGATTATGAACAAGCGGGGTTGATTTTTGATTGTATCAATAATTTTCGTGAGGAATCACGTGCGATGTGCAAAGTTACGCGTAAAAATATTAAAGGAATATTTTTCGGAAACCCAAAACAACACAAAAAAACTGGTAAATTTTCTGCGCAAAATAAAGGTTCAATCAAAAAAATGTCCGCCAAATCGGGTGCAAAAGAAGGTCGAAATCTAAAAATCGTCATAGTAGACGAGGTACACGAAATGAAAGACCGCTCAACCATAATGCCATTACGCTCGTCTCTGACAACACAAGACGAGCCACTGTATTTAGAAATCACAACAGAAGGTATTGTGCGCGACGGATACCTTGACGAACGATTAAATGAGGCACGCAAAGTGCTACGCGGCGAAATTGACCGCCCGCGTTGGCTCGTATGGCTGTACACGCAAGACAGCGAGGCAGAGGTTTGGAATGACGAGTCGTCTTGGGTAAAATCAAACCCGATGTTACATGTTGTAAAAAAAATATCCGACTTACGAGACCTTGTAGAGGAGGCACGAATTAACGGCGCACAGCGTGCGTTTACGCTTGCAAAAGAGTTTAATTTAAAGCAATTGTCTCCTAAAGCGTGGCTGCGTGAGAGTGATATTGAAGGTTGCAACGGTACATTTGCACTTGCCGATTTCGCAAACACATGGTGTATTGTTGGTGTTGACTTAGCGGAGTCTAACGACTTGTGCAGTGTAACATTTTTGTTTATGCGACAAAACGACGAAACAAAGTATATGTACACAATGTATTTTGTGACAGAGACAAAAGCAAACGACCCTACAGCAACCGACTCGCCAACAAATGCAGAAAAGCGAGACTACCGCCAGTGGGAGCGTGCGGGACTTTGTAGAGTTGTAAAAGGGAATGTGATTGACGACGATGTTGTTGCAAAGTACATACGTGAGATTTACGACGAATACAATATCCGTCCATATCGTGTAGGATATGACGAATGGCATGCAAAAGAGTTTGCAAAACTTACCGTTAAAAATTTTGGCGACGTACTCACCAAAATAAAAATGTCTTACGAATCGCTGAACACTCCAACAAGAACCGTCGAACAAGATTTGCGAGCGCGACACATCAATTATAATTGCAATGAAATTTGCGCGTGGTGTTTCCGCAACACTGCTGTAAAACACGATAATAAAGGTTTTGTTATGCCCGAAAAAATAGCGGGATATATTGGCAATAAAATCGACGGCACGATGTCTAAAATTATTGCTTACGCTGTACTGCGTGAATGTAAAAGTGCATTTTTAACAAAGATTGGAGGTTGATATGGAAAATAAACAAAATACAGAAAAATTGCCATTATCGGCATATCAACGCGAGGTGCGTTGTCCTATACACAATAGATTGCTTGGTAAGTATGATTGTCGCAATGGTGTTATCAACGTTACATATTTTTGCCCGCTATGCAAGAGAGAGTACACTTTTACTATAAAAGGCGAAAAATTTTGATTTTGCGCAATGTTATAAAAGCGTAAAAAACTATTGACAAAACGTAAATTGCATGCTAAAATGAATTATACAACAATATGTGTCAAACAGCGTGTACTCCATTTTGTACAATTCAAAACAAGTGAGTCGGTGCTTTGACTTAACGTGTATTGCGTTAAGTTAGGCGTCGGCTCATTTTTATTTTTTAAGGAGGTACGATGTGGGAAAATTAAAAACTACGATAAAAAACTTGCTCGGTTGGGGGCAAAAACGCATATACGGTAGCCGTATTTTTAACGCAAACAATGTTTTATTTACATCATACGGTTGCGATATTCACGCAAATGACATTGTTGCAACCGCAATACATCGTGTTTGCGAAGAGGTGTCAAAGTGTAAATTAAAATCAATTATTGAACACAACAATCCACATCGAATAGAAATGCTCGACGACGACATTAACAAAGTTTTTAATGCAAGAGTAAACCCATTGTGTGGGCTTAAAGATTTTTTATACAAAGTTGCATATCTAACTGTCGTAAACAAAAATTGTTTCATTTACTGGCAATACGACGAAATTCCAATTACTGTTAATGACAAACAATATGTAAAACGTGTCACAAAAGGCTTTTATCCGATAGAAAACGCAAATGTGAAATTGTATATGTTAAACGGCGAAATGCGTATTGAATTGTCTAACATTGACGGCACAATCGTGCTAGATTTGCCGTATAGCGATGTGATTCATATAAGGCACTCTTACGGGGCAAATAAATTTTTAGGTGGCGACAAAAACGGTTGTAGCAATTACAAAAACTTGTTAGAAAATTTGCAAACAATGCACGTGATACATGAATCTATTCCAAAATCACTGGAGGCAAGCCTATCGCTAAAAGGCATTTTGTCAATGAAAACAGTTGCCGATGTCGATAAAAAAACTATCACACGCGACGAGTTTGAGGACCATTTGTTTGATAGCAAGTATGGCATTGTTGCAACTGACTATGAAAGCGATTTTACTCCAATAAATATCACAGCAACAGATATACCAACAAACATTTTATCGTTTATACGTGACGAAATGCTTGCTCCGTTTGGGGTATCATTGCCGATTTTACAAGGAAAATACACAGACGAAGAGTTTGCCGCGTTTTATCAAGTTGCAGTTGAAGGAATATTGGCAGAAATTGCAGAGGCATTTAAAATTACGCTATTCACAGATAAGCAACTTGCGTATGGTCACAAAGTCAAATTTTATGACAGATTAATACAGTCATTATCTTTTGCTCGCAGATTGGAAATCGCAAAAATGACACAAGAGGACGCTTTGCTGTCAAGGTCGGAGCGAAGAGAATTGCTAGGATATGAACCCGACGACCAACCAACACGCGTGTCATTGAACTACATTGATGTATCCGCTGCGACTGATTATCAACTTAATAATATCAATAAAACAAAGAATAACATTGTTGCAACTGCTGATAACAGCATAAACAAGGAGGATAACAATGCTTAATCAACTCAAACATATAACGGAACAAAACCCAGAAATTATAAAACGAATGTCAACAAGTGACACACAGCAAGTGCAAGTAAAACCTATGGAAGGAATCATTGAAGGATACCCTATCGTATTCAATCAACGCACTGCTATTGGCAATTGGTTTTATGAGGAAATCGACTCTCACGCGTTAGATAACGCTGACTTAAGCGATGTTAAATTTATGGTAAACCATAACGACGGAATGATACCTCTTGCTAGACATCGACGCGGTAAAAGGTCAACAATGGATATTGATATTGATAACATCGGTTTACATATCGTATCACGTTTGGATATTGACAAAAACGAAACGTCAAGAGCGTTGTGCAGCGCTGTCGCTCGAGGCGACATTGAAGATATGTCATTTGCTTTTGGAGTTGAGGTATCGGGCGACGAATGGTTTGACCTTGACAAGCCAATGCCAATACGACGCATTACAAAAATATCGAGAGTTTTTGAGGTGTCCGCTGTCAATGACGGTGCGTATCCTCAAACATCTATATCTGCCCGCTCGGCAACGTTGGATAATGACAAAACAACGTTGGATAACGTTGTTGCCGCTGCGTTGGATAACGAAAAAAAGGCGGAAAAAGAAAAGCGTGCTGCGGCTTTACTGCTAGCAAAGAAAAAGACTTTATTAAAAGAGAGGTATAGGACACTATGACTAAACAAGAACTTACAGAAAAAAGAAAGGCACTTATTGCCGAAATCGACAAAGCAGACGAAAAACGTCTTGCTGAAATTGAAACAGAGTTGAAACGAAACGCTCTACAACTTGCAGAATTTGAAGAGCAAGAAAAGCAAAAACAAACAGACGCGCAAGCCGCAGAAGAACGTGCTGCACGTCAACCCGCAGCAAACAATGACCCAAATAATGCTGTTGTGATTTACGACAGCAAACAAGAACGCGAGAAAACAGAAACTACAACTGTTGATTTGCGTACAGCAAAAATCGCTTTTGGAAAACAAGTCCGCGCAAAGTTGCAAAATTTACCAGTTAATTTGTCAGCGGGTGAAAAACGTGCGCTTGGAATTTCACTAACAACAACAAGCAGCACATATTCTGCACCAACAGCCGACGCGGACGGTATCAACAATGGTGGTGTATTTATTCCGCAGACAGTTATGTATGATTTGTTGGAAACTGACGCTCCCGAAAGTCCATTTTTGCGTGATGTGAAAATGAAACACATCAAAGGCGCAATAATATTCCCTTATGTGGCTGAATCAAAAAACGTAGAAAAAAAATCAAAAGGCGAGGGCAAAGCAGCGGAAGACCGCTCTATTAAGTGGGGTAAATTAACACTTGCACAAGGAAATTATCCGCTTACTATTGAGGTAACAATGGAGTTGCTTGCAATGACAGACGAAGAGTTTACAGACAATTTGCTTGCTGACCTTGCAAACGAAATCAATTTACTTTTGTCTGACGAGGTATTTTACGGCAGTGGCACAGATAACTGTATCGAGGGTGTAACTGTAGGTGCAATCAAAGCGACAGCAGACTACGACACTGGCAAAGAGGCTGACGCAATAAAAACGGGACTGCTTAAATTGTCAAGACGCGCAAGACGTGGTGCAAAGGTTTACATTTCACGCTCAATGTCTTTGGAAATGACATTTGAAAAAGATAGCACAGGGCGCTATATATTCCCTATTTATAATAATGCGGGTATTCAAACAATTGCGCAAGTGCCAGTTGAGGTGGACGAAAGTCTACACGACGGCGATTTTGTGATTGGAAACGCAAAGAACTATCTTTTAAATATGATAAAGCCAACAGAGATTTATGCAGAATTACACGGCAAAACACGTGTTATTGAATACACTGCACATCTTATGGTTGCGGGTAAAGCAGCACCCGACAAGTTTTATTACGGAAAAAAGAAAACTGCGTGACAACTTATTGATTGCGGGTTAAAACATGGAGGTATCGTATGAATGATGTTGACAAAATATTATACAAACTCGGCTACTATGATTCCGACCCGCAAAAAAAAGCAGAGGTCGAGGGATACATCGCAGAGGCTGTTGAGTTTATGATAGAAGGTGGAGTCGCTGAACAAGACACGAACAACCAACGTGCTTTTGTTATAAAAAGCATTTGGGCAGACTGTCGCGATAGAGGCGACGAAAACGCACTTGTAAAAAAAGACGGTATGATTGTATCTCTTATATCCTCATTGCGGAGGGGCAAAAAATGAGCGAGCAACAACGTCCAAAAAAACGTCGCACAATGATTAAGTTTGCAGTGCAAAACAGCACTTATATTGCGGGCAAAGGCAATGTAACAGATTGGAATTTTGTGACAGCCAATATTGGTATAGATACTGACGACAAGCCAATTAAAACTGATTGTTTTTACTGCGAGTGGCTTAACTCTTACGGTGCAGTTGCTATACAACAGCAAGCAGACGGCATTTCGCAAACAGCACGAATACGAATGACGTTTGTGCAAGCAGTATATAACGCTTTGCAAACAAATTCTGTAAAAATCTACAAAAATGGTATCGTAGACGACTTGCATTGCTACATGCTTGCGTCGTCCCCCGATAATTATGCGGAGCAAAACAAAATGTTAGAATTTAATGTCAAACATTACGAGGTAAAATAATGACGCTAAAAGAAATTGCACAAAACATATTAGATAACACACTTTTGCAAAACGGTGTATTATCACATCATATACGACGTGTAAAAACCGACGCAATAAACGGACTTGATGTCAAAATTAATGACAATGAGTATGTAGTTTATCGAATTGTATCAAGCAATGACGGAGCCTATGGCGACGGTAAAGCACATTGCAACCGTAGTTATATTGACATTAACTATTATTACAACTATGACAAAGACGACACTCGCTACGTAGATGTCGTCGCTCGCGTTGAAAGTATTATCAATGCGTTTATTAGCGACAAACATTTTAGGTTAAAAAACGCAGAAAGCGATATTGCTGATATTAACAACCCATATCGTGGCATTAATATCGAGTTTTTATATTTGGAGGCAATCAAACGTGGGTGACATTAACGGACAAAAATATAATATCGACGAGTTACCCGACGCACTATTAGAAATTTTCAACGATTTTGCACACTCTTCGTTTGAGGTTAGACAAACCGCTGTACAAGCGGGTGCAGAGGTATTCAAGTCTGCAATAGAATCTGTTACCCCAAAAGATACTGGCAAAATGGCTGAATCTTGGACTATTCAAACAAAATACAAAAATGTTAGATATGTGGGTAATACGCGTATCGCAAACGGCAAGGTTTATCGTAAAAAGAAAGGTGGCAATAAAAGTGAGGCTCGGAGTGATGTGCCATTAACAAACGTATTAGAATACGGCGAAAATTCAAAGCACTATGGCTTTATACGCCGAACTTTTGACGCAATCGAGCCACAGATTTTTGCAACAATAAAAAAAACTATCGAAAACGGAGGATAGAAAAAGTATGAATAAAAACAATGAAAGAAAAAAAACACTTGTACGTTTTAATGTGCAAAATGTACATTGGGCGATTCAAAACGAAGGTGGATATAGTTCGCCAAAACCGTATGGAACTGCAACCAAAATCGCTCTTGAACCCGACAGTAGCATTAAAAAGATTTTTGGCGACGGTAAACGTATCGCGTCCATTGTTAACGATAAAGGCAAAACAAGTACTTTATCAACAAATAATATTAACGACAATTTTGAAATCGATATGGGACGTAAAATGCTCATAAAAAATGGTATCGCGAGTATAAAGCAGCAAAAATTGCCCATTTTTGCACTTTATTTTGAAACTTGCGGACTAAATGACGATAATAGTATGCCACTTGCTAAAACTTGGCTATTCGGTGTCACATCGCCAACAGCACCGTCCGAATCTTTCGACCAAAATACCGACGATATTAACGAGTCTACTTTTGACACAGCACTTGAAATTGGAGGCGTAGAATTAAAAACAGCCGACGGCAAAAGTTATTTAGATTCAAAAACTGGGCAAACTGTTAGAGTTTGGCAACTAACCGCCACCCCCGACGACGCCGACTTTGAAAATTTTGGTGCACAAGTACCAACCCCAACAGTTGCGGGCATAACAGAAGAAACGGAGGATAAAGAAAATGTTGAAAACAAAACTGCCAGTGCAAATTAAAAGCGACAATGGTAATGGCGATATTGTTGTCAATGCTCGTGAAATCAATGTTGCGATAGATACATCTATTTTTGCAGAAGAACGTTGGGAGGCGCATTTCCCTACGAACGCCGCACACGAAACATTGTTTGCATACATAGAACGTGTGCAAGAACAAAAACTTGTTGGCAAAGCACATATTTTATCTAATCTTAAAGCAATTTTTTGTTTTATTGAAAGTGAGGAAATTGCTGACTTTAAGTCCTTTTGCCAATTATTCGACCTTGCTGACGGCGAATATTTACAAAAACTCACAGATAAGGTTGCATACATATTTAATCTCGTGCTTAATAATAGCGCAGTAACATCAAAAAACTAGTTGCGCACAGTCAAGAGTTGTTACGATTATACGGAAAGATATGTCCGAATAAAAGTCAAAGTAAACGCTTGATTGTGCCAAGAGTTATAACAATACTGCAAAAATGCGTTGAGTTAAAAATACAAGACTGTATTATACAGAGATTACATTTTAACGATTTGTATGTGTTGATATTATCAATCGATATTGCAAATATAAAACAAGCGCTAGAGAAAAAAAGACAAACACGTGCAGCGAACTCAAACACAGAGGTTTGCGATATATCGGGTGTTGACGCAGTGAAATTTTTACAAGGGGGTGGCGGTTTTGGCGGATAATATACGTGGCTTAAAAGTTGAAATAGCGGCAGACGCAACAAAATTTAATGCAGAAATGAAAAAAGTGCGTTCGGAGGCAAAATCTGCAAAAACCGACCTAAACACCTTGCAAAAAAGTTTGCAACTTGAATACAACGACAAAAAATTTACTCAAGCACAAAAAGTTGCACAAACTGCGATTGATAAAACAGCAGAATCGGCAAACAATCTGCGTTCAAGACTCCAATATCTTGAGCAGAACGGCAATGTGGATACTGCTGAATATAAAAAATTGCAAACAGAACTTAATAAAACTGAATTGCAAGCACAGCAATTACAGTTGCAACTCGAACAAATTAACAAGATTAAACTTAGCCATATTGCGAATCAATTTACCAACACGGGCAATGGAATACAATCTGTAGGCAAAAAACTAGCACCGTTTTCGGCGTTAGCAGCGGGAACTGTTACCACACTGGGAGCAATAGGCGTTAAAGCAGCAAGCACGGGTGCAGAGTTGGACGACTTGGCTTTACGTCTTGGCATATCCGCTGAAAAAGTACAAGAGTATCAATACGTTACCGCACAAGCGGGCGTTGAATGGAATGTTTTTGAAAAAGCGTTGATTAAAGCACGTGCAGCATTTTTAGATTTATCAACTGGCACAATTAACAATGCGTCTAAAGCATTAAAATCTCTTGGTATAAATATTCAAAATTTTTCAAACAAAGAAGAAATGTTTGACGGAATTTTAGACGCGTTATCGGGTATGCAAGATAAAACCTTGCAAGCGGCGTACGCAAATGAAATATTCGGTGACAAAATAGCAAATCAAATGTTGCCATATCTTAACACGGGAGCAGACGCTATAAATCAATTCAAAACAGAGTTTTCTCAAATCGGTGCGTTATCAAATGAACAAGTTGCAGCGCTTGCGGGTCTTGACGATGTATTATTTTTACTTAAAGAATCGTTTAAAAACGCTACAGTACAAATCGGTGCGTCTTTCGCACCGCTTATTAAAACACTTGCTGATAACATACAGAATAATTTTATACCTAGATTACAAAAATTAGCAAATTGGTTTAACAGTTTGTCGTTGCAACAACAAGAATTTGCACTAAAAGCCTTGTTGGTCGTTGCTGCCCTTGCACCTTTAACAATAGGAGTTGGCAAATTAGTAACAACTATAGGTAGTGTTATCAATATTTTACCACGTTTAGGCTCTGCTTTAACATCGCTTGAGGCACACCCAATTATAGCAATAATCGGTTTAGTGGCAATGATTTTGTTACTACTATACAATCACTGTGAGGCTTTTCGCGAATCAATTAATCGTCTAGTTGGAACAATAAGCACAGCCTTACAGCCCGCTATGGACGCATTAATGCAAATTTTGGACTTGGTAATGGCTGTTTTACAGCCTATAATCAACCTTATTGGCGGTGTGCTTGCTGTTGCAATTAATATGATTACAACTGCGCTACAACCAGTAATTGAAATAATACAAACAATTTTTGAAATAATTTCGCCATTGTTGGATATGCTTACGACTGCAATAGATATGATATTGACACCAATAAATACTGCGATTCAAGCATTGTTTACTATTTTACAGCCGTTATTGTCGGCAGCATTAATTCCGTTAAAAATTGTGCTTAATGCTCTAAAAGTTCCATTGCAAATGTTAGGCTCATTACTTGGGTGGCTTGCTCCTTTATTTCAAGTATTTGGCGGTGTTGTAACAAAAATTTTTAGTGCAGTTGTTAAGATTATTAATATCGTAGTTGGAGTGGTTGAAGACGCAGTCAACTTTGTGATTGGAATCATAAACAAACTTATTGACGGCGTGAATGCAGCACTCGGTTGGTTAGGTGTAAACATCAATCGTATTTCCGATGTAAAACTACGTATCGATACGAGCGATATTAAAGATATGGACGATGTAAATGCAATAATTGATTCAACTCCACCCGCACAGCCAAATAACCCCGACGACACGTACGACAAAATTGGTGCGGGTGGAACAAGTGGCGATATTTATAATAATGATTACAGCACAAATAACACAACGCAAAATGTGACAGTTACAATTCAAAATTATGCAACAGAAGTTGACACAGACTCTCTGGTTAAAGAGATAAATATAAAATTAGCGGAGGCAATGTGATTATGAGAAAATTTATTTTACACACATACAGTAAAACAAAATCTTTTGATTTAAACAGCATTGCCTCTCTTGCCGCAGAACCCACGGGACTTGGCAACTCGTTTAATGTTGCATACAAGGATAGCGAACAAGGCAAACATCTTGTGAATGTTACACCAAACTTTGAACCAATAACATTAAAAATTTACTTTAACGCAGACGGCACAAATGGTTATGCAAATTATAAAGGACTTATGCTATTTTTGGCAGAGTGTGGCACGGGCGTATTTTTGTTTGAGTATCAAGACGGCGTGACAGACAAGTATTGCGATGTAGTTTTAAAATCTGCAACAAAAACCGAAATTACCGAGGAAAGTATTTTTTGTGAAACATTTACCTTTGAAAGGCAATCACATTGGTATGAACGCATTGAGGACTCTTTTACCCTACGCAACACAACAGCGGACACAACACGTTTTCCTCTTGGTTTTCCCTTCGGCTTTTATGGCAAATTATTTAAGAAAAAACACTTTATATCTAACCCGTTTTATAAGGCAGCCCCAATAACAATAACAATTGAGGGGCAAATACGCGAGAATATCCGCATTTTTATAGCCACTCTTGACGATAAGATTGTTGCGGAAATCAAATTTACGACAAACAACCCCGAAGGTCGCACTATAATAATCGACCCAAACACAAAAAAAATCAATGTTGTTGAAAACGGTATAATATCAAATGGTTATGGTTTGACAGACAAAACGCAGCAATCTTTTTTGTATCTGCCGCAAGGCGAATACTACATTAGTTCAGATATGGACGAATACGACGCGGGGCAAATTAAATTTGCAATCAAACGTTATTTGTACGATTAACGGAGGCTGTGATGTATATTGCAATTTACGACGAAAATAAAAATCATATATCGAACATAGACTATGCGTCATACGACTTGACACAACGTGTATACGACCTTGATACTTTTACCGCTGTGGGCGTTTGTGCAGACGATACTAACGACGCCGCACTTGCGATACTAAACGACGATTATGGCAATTGCAACTATGCTTGCCTTGTTGATAGTATAAAGGCAGAAGGCAGAAAAAGAACTGTCAAAGGTCTTGATTTTAAAACTCTTTGGGATACAGAGATACTACTCGATTTTACAGCAGACAATAGTTTTGACGGCAAATTATCCGCTTTATTTAATCGAGTAAAACAAGCGGTTTTTGCAACAAGCGACGCAATGGTAAATAAAATACCCGTCGATGTAATTATACCGACCGATAACACGGACACGACAGATGTATACGGCTCATATCAAGGTCAATATATAATTACAAATGCTTACAAGTTTTTGAAATGTTATTTAAAATACTACGAGTATAACATTGAATCAACTTACGATGTATCTATTGGAAAAATTTTGTTTTGTTTTGTAAAAAACACGGACATTATAGATGTTGGGTTGAATGATTTTATATACGAGTTGACAACAACATCGTCAGCGACAAATAAAACAGTTGCAACAATCAAATATGATACATCAACACCCGCTGTTGACGCGGAAGGCAATATTATTTTTACCGATGTGCAAAAGATTGATAGTAATGGTAACCCCGTTTTTAACGAGGACGGCACACCCGCATACGAACCAAAACATCAAGCACGACCGTCCACATTGGCGACGATACATTATTATCGAACACGCAACAATGAAATCATACAAGCCGACGCTACGGGTACAATTGACGGACGTATATATCCAGTAAAATCAAAACTATACGAAAAGGAATATTTGTCGGACGCACAATTTGACGCCGTTTATGAACTTGCGAATAGTCGATATGTTGACAATATTATTATAGACAACAATGTGACGATTGACCCGATAGACTTTGGAATATATTCACTTTACACAAAGGTGCGATTATATTACGAGGGGCGGCTTTACAAGATATTGCCAATAAGTGAGAAAATAACGTCACTTAACGCAAGTGGCAAAAATGTAAAAATCAAACTCGGTTTTAAAAAAATCTTATTAACCGAGATAATAAAAAAATAGGAGGCAAAACATTGATTAAACCCGTTACATATCAAGGCGTATACAATTTTAATTCAAATTTGTACGCTTTGGAAATCAAAAGTAGATTTATCGACCAAAACAACGCAAATGGTTATTATACTAACTACGGTGCTGAACTTGAGGCGAAAGTGGTTGGAAATCAAATACAAATTGGAACTGGCGCATTTGTAGTACAAGGACGCATGAACGAAATTGTATCTACCGAAACAGTTACGGTGCAGATAACAGACAACACAGTTGGTTATGTTGTAGCACGAATCGAAACATACCACCCCGCAGACGAAAACAACTGTACGCTAAAAACATATATTGGCTCAGCATTAAACAATATTCCATTGCAACAAGACGATGTATATGCTGCCGAGGCAGAAAATGAAAACAGAGTGTATGAATTGCCAATATATTCATTTGAAATAAAAAACGGCACAATTACAAATTTAACGCGACTTATACGTGCAGTTGACGATTATTCTCGAGTACAATTGCAAATCGACGAGTTGAGGAAAACAACCAACGACGCACTTGAAAAGGCTACATCGGCAAAAGCAGAGGCACTAGAAATCGCAAACTCGGCAAGTGCAAAGTCCGACAACGCAATATCTGTTGCTAGCAATGCAAAAAATATTGCGCTCGAATCGGAAACAAAAGCAGCCAACGCCGTTGCTGTATCTAATAATGCAGTTGCAACTGCGGATAATGCGAAATTAATTGCGGAAAACACTGTTGATGTTGTGAATCAACAACACGAACAAATGACGGAAGAAATTAATGCTCTTGCAGAACAAATTGCAGACAAACAAGGAACAACCGTTGTAAAAAATGGCGAATCACTTACAATATTTAACGCAGACGGATTGATTGATATAAGCGACGAAATAAGTATAAACGGTGGTAACGCATAGGAGGAATTATGGTAAAAAGAAACATTGTAGGCAAAATACAAATGCGCAATGACACAGCAGATACGTGGGAAAGAAAAAACCCAGTACTTGATGTTGGCGAGATAGGTTACGACATCACAAATAAACGAACAAAAATCGGCGACGGTAACACTCCGTGGAATGATTTGTTTTGGTTTTCAACAGAAACGACTCCAAATTTTGCCACAAACACGTGGAGCGTTATAGAAGAATATTCTAAGAAAGGCACAGCAGATAAAGTTTATAGCATTGGCGACGAGAAAACTATTGAACTGACTACTGGCGAACAAGTTACACTTGTAATTCTTGGCTTTAATCACGACTACAAAGCCACAGGGGGCACAGCGGGTATTACTATTGGAATGAAAGGCTTATTAAATGATAAATATAAGTGGTTGACTGTAGACGATAATTCTTGTAGTTGGAAAGATAGTTACATACGTACAAATACAATGAAAAAATTATTTTCGTTGCTGCCAAATGACCTACAAGAAGTTATAAAAGCAGTGTTAAAAAAAACAAATATTCATAACGATTCTATTGAAATTGTTACAACAGAGGATAAATTGTGGTTATTATCAATTGCGGAAATTTATTCTCATAAAGCAATAGAAAACTCTCTTTGGAATGAAATAAGAGAAAACTGTAAAATATATAATGACGAAGGAGAACAGTACGAATATTGGAAAAATAAAATTCACGACCAAGACCCTCATAATGGGAGCATTGAACTTGAAAAATCAAATATAGACTGGTGGACTCGTACGCCGTTTGCGACAATCACATCTAATGGTATTTGGTATGTCAATCACGTGGGAATGATTAACTCTTCTTATAAAATACCTTATTACGGAGTATCTTTCTGTTTTTGTATTTAATATTCAATCATAAAAACATACCAATGCGAGTGTAAAATAAACAAACATGGAGGTAAATATGATTTACAATTTAAAACCAACCCCTACAAAACACGCAAGCGACATCGTTATCGCAACTGCACTTAATGGCGTAATTTATAGCGAAAACTCACGCTTGCATATCAAAACAAATATGCGACATCTTGTCTATAAATTTGACGGCACACCTAAAGGTTGGTATGCTAGGAATTTAAAAACAAGCGATGATATTTATCTTGGAGATGTATCGCCAACAATAGAACTTGAAAATTTACAAATCAAAAACACTATTGTATGGAACTCATTATATCAAGCAGAGCAACAAGAGAATGACGAAATACGACAAAGGGACAAAAACAATTAGCGCATAAAAACAAAACGTAGCGAAAGCAATCTTTTTATGGAGGTTAACTATGAATTTAACAAGCGAATTGCAACAAATTATAAGTGATAGTATATCAACAAACGAAATATCAAACACGCAAGCAAATTCACAAACACAAGACGCGACGCAAAATTACGCAACAGCACGTGCGGTTGCCGAGGTCAAGGCAACAAGTGAAATTGTTACTGACCCGACAAAAGCACTGCAAACAAAACTTAATATGCGCGTTGCTGAATACATCGACGAGTCGGAAACTGTTGCTAAAAAGATTGACGAAACCGCAGACAAACTTGTTGATAAAGGTTTAAAAGCACAAGAAAATAAGGCTGACGCACAAATTACATTGTCCGAAGACGAAAAAATCGAGGCAGACTTTAAGAAAAATGGCAGCGAATATTTATATCACGGAATTGACCACAAAATCGATAAAAAATGGAAACGTAATCTTTTATTGATTATAAATGACTTTTGGTTTGTTGTGTGGGCAATAATAAGTTGTTTTACAACAGTGCCAGTCAGCACATTTTTAAGCAGAATCAAGGCTTTAAAAGGCGTTGTAAAAGGCTGTGCAATAGTTGTTGGCATTTTACTTTTATTGGTAATACTTGGCGCTGTTACATACTTGATTTTGCGACTTTGTGGTATCAATATTTTTGGTTAAAAGCGTTTTCACGCATTTGACATACAGACTGTTGGGAAACAGACAAAAATAACAAACTAATACAAGGAGGTAAAGCAATGGAAAACGAAAACAGAATTGAAATTTTGTCCGACGAAAACGGCTTAATTGAATTTGACGATATAACTGTTGTACACGATACAGTAAGCCGTACAGATGTCGCAGCAGTTGAGCAAGAAATTGCAAAACTTGAAAATGACAAAATAGTCATTGACAATCGTGTTGTCGAACTTAAAGCAAAAGTGCTGTACGCTAAAAAAGTAATTGCTATTGCTGACGCAAAGCGTATGCAAGAAACAAAAACAGCGACTGCATGCAATGACGTGTCCGAAAGTGCTACAAGTATACTTGCAGACGCAATTATTGAGTAAGGAGGAGCAATGGAAAACACGGAAACACAAGTTATTGAATGGGCAATAAAAAAAATAAAGTCCTACGATAACGAAAAAAAGATGTATAACATATCGGCAATTATTTTATCAATACTAGATGTAGTTTGCGGAATCATTGCACTATTTTATACTACAATGATTGCAACGTCAATAGTTGCGTCCATTGTATGCGGCACAATATGGGGCGGACGGTTTGTGCAATTAATTAAAGCCGAGCGTCTTGTAAAGGCTTTGAAAGTAATGTCAACCGCCAGTATCGCATACATAACCGCCCGAAAAAAAAGGAGCGATTTTATGAAGAAATTTTTTGACAATATCAAAAACAACCCAATGACAATAATATTTGCTATTATTGGCGGTGTTGTAATGGGGTTTGCAGCATATAAACTTGCTCAACTTTATATTGTTACAGTGCCAAACTGGGGGCATATTCTACTAGCAATTGCAGCAGCGATAGTGACAGTTATTTTGATTGTTTTGCTCGGTTGGGACAGTTTAAAATCTGCAATATTGCGCAGTGCGAAAAAAGTGTTAAGCCATGACGGATACAATACTCTAGTTGAAACAGTAAATACTTTAAAAACAAGCGAGGCTGAGCAAGCCGCTATTGCAGCAGCAAACGCAGCGCGAAACAAAGAGATTGAACAAGCAAAGTACATTATTGCCGAACGCGAAAAGCAAAACGCTGAATATAAAAAAGCGATTGAGTTACTTGCAAATATGAATACTGAATCTAGCAACAATGTACAGCAATGTTTTGTAACGCCATTGCAAGGCGAACTACCCGACAAGACAGCAGATGTAGCAGATGTAGCACATGAAAAAGTCATTGAACCTCAAGAGAAAAGTATCTTGTCGGATATATTATAAAAACAAAATACCTACAATCAAAAGTTGTAGGTATTTTTTTATAAAAAAATAAAATATTTATTGAAAAATACTTGACATATCACGTTAAACGTGATATAATATAAGTACAAGGTAGGAAAGAACCTTGAATAAAAAAAGGAGGTTAAAATATGAAGGAAATAGAAAAAGCCTTGCAAGATTTGGCGGACGCGGTTAAAAATAATGACACAGTAGAAAAAGTCCAAGTTGCAATAACCATAAAAAAGCCAAAATCAAACAAGGCAAGCACAAAAACCGATAATAAATAATCGGTAAAAGGCAAAGGGTGCGGACGCAACCGCCCCTTGTAAGTCCTATTATATCATAACAAAAACGGGGTTGTCAACCCATATTAAAAAATAGGAGAATAATAATGAAAATTTCAAAAACACAAGCAGAAATTTTAGAAAAGGCAAAAAACACAATCGAGGTATTGAGAAAATACAAAAATTTTACAGATTTTTTTGACAATTCACGTAACGAACAAATAACATTTCCTACAGCAGCGAGTTACAATGGTGCGTGGAATAGTTCGGAATTGTGGCGCACAAAAGACCCAAAGCATTGGGCTGAAATGGAAAAAGAATATATTGACGCTGTAAACGAGCAAATTATTATAGTTGCGGCAAAAACAGAAAGTGTACGTGCGTTAGAGCGTGCGGGGTTGATTAAAATAATAGAAGAGGCAAAATGTAATGGCGGATACGAAACAATTAAAATTTTATAAAGCGGGACGGTTACCCGCATGCAGAAAAAAATAAAACGGAGGTATTGTATGAATATTGAAAAAGACGGTAAAATTTACGACGTAAAAGAAAATCAAACATCTTGGACGATAACGCTTGCCGATAGCAAAGTTGTTGTGAGTGCAAAGATAACAAAGGCAGATTGCCCTACTTTTGAATCGTTGAAAGATTTTATAACTGAAAACGACACATTTTGACGGAGGTGTAAAATGGCACGTAGCGAAACACAAAAGGCAGCAGACAAACGCTATCGCGAAAAAACAAAAGATACCTACAAACATTTTGTTGTAAATTTGAAACGTGAGGACTGCGACCGTATTGAGTCTGCAATAAAAAATTCGGGAATGAACAAAGCAGAGTTTTTGCGTTGGGCGGTAGAACAATTAAATAAACAATAAACAAAAAAAGGCAACCATTATCGGTTGTCTTTTTTTACCAAAATGCCCGAAATACCTTTTACAAATATATACCATACTCGTTTGGGTTCAAACATTATCGCTCTTGGCGGAGAGTTAGGGATTCGAACCCCAGGTGGTGTTACCCATCACTAGTTTTCAAGACTAGCGCCTTAAACCGCTCGGCCAACTCTCCCTATTGCTATTGTAGTATATCAAATAATAAATGGTTTGTCAATTGATTTTTAATTATTTTTTAAATTAAAATTATTTTGTTTGGTTATATATTTGTGTAGCATATAATTTCAGCTTATTATACAAGAAAAATTCAAATTTAGTTTAATAATTTTAATATAATTATTTTTAAAAATATTTTGATAGTATTGATTTTTATATTATTAAATGTTATAATTTTAGTATAGTTTAATAACTTTATTTTAAACAAGTTATCATATTGTGTTAATTAAAAATATTATGCAAAATTATTTATAATATATCAAGTGGCTTAAAATAATTACTATTTAAAGGGATAAAATGTCAGATTTATTGCAGTTAAAAAATATTGGTAAAAGTATAGAGAAAAAACTTATCAGCATAGGAATTGATAGCAAAGAGAAGCTGTTTGAAGTTGGCAGCAGGCAAGCGTTTGTTGATTTAAAACAAAAATATCCCAATATCTGTTTAGTTCATTTATATGCCTTAGAAGGTGCAATATTGGATATAGAATTAGATAAATTGCCGGAAAAGATAAAAGACGATTTGAAGAATTTTAGTGATTTTTTAAAAAAGTAGGGATTAATGAATACTTATAGCGATAAAAATTTTGAAAATATAATAAAAGAAAAAGAGAAAATATTTGATGTTGAATTTGTTGATTGCGTATTTGAAAATTGCAAGTTTACTGAATGTGATTTGATTGCTTGTTCATTTTCCGAATGTAAATTTATTCGTTGCTACTTTGTAGGGCTTAAAACAAAGAATGTCAATTTGTTATTTGCGGAATTTATTGATTGCACGATTATAGGGACCAATTGGAGCAATTTAGATAGTGGCAGTATTTCTTTTCCAATAGGTAGGCTGAGTAATTGCTATATAAAGTACAATGAGTTTGAAAATATGAATTTTAAAAAATTCAACTTTGAAAAATCGACTATCAATAGTAGCAATTTTGTAAGATGCAATCTTGCAGAAAGTAAATTTAATGGTTGCGATTTAAAGAATACTCACTTTATAGAATGTGATTTAAAAAAGGCAGATTTTAGGGCTGCAATTGGCTACGATATCAATTTATTGGAAAATCAAATAAAGGGTGCTAAGTTTTCGCGTGAAGAAGTTATTTCATTGCTCAAATATTTTGATATTATTATTGAAAATTAAAAATAATATCGATTTTTGATTGGTTTATTTATATTATGGGGGAAAGGTGAAAAGATTAAAAAAAATTAATTTGCTGGCAATAGTTATTTTGTCGGTTGCAATATTGTCTATATTTTTGATTGGTTGCACGCCGTTTAAAGAAGCACCGCAAGGCTTGAGTGAAGACACAAGGACATTTACTAAAATCAGCGATAAGAGAATGTTTGCGGAAGCGCCAGATTACAAGGGATACATTTATAAAAGCGGTGAACAAGCTTTTTGTTTTAGATTTAAATCGCCTGAAATTGAAAAGGACAAAAAATATCCATTAGTCGTATTTTTGCACGGTATGGGTGATTGGGGAAGCGATAATTCAAGACATATGTACCACTCTTTAATTGATAGTGTGGAAAAATATGCCCCTGAAGATGCTTTTGTATTTATGCCACAAGCTATAAAAGATTGGGATTGGTCAGATATAGGCGTGCTTGTGGATAAGGGCGGTATGGATAAATTGTATAACGAATGCCTTGATTTGTTATTGGATAAATATCCTATTGATAAAGATAGAGTATATTTGACAGGTATGTCAATGGGCGGACACGGAACAATTTGGCAGGCTACAAATCACTCTGAAAAGTATGCAGCTATAATGCCGGTTTGTGGATTGTTCTATTTTGAAAAGACTGGAATTCAAGTGCAAAATTTGGATAAAATAGCAGATAAACCGATGTGGTTTTTCCATAGCCGTAATGATAAAACCGTTCCGTTTGATAATTCTGTTAAATTGATAAAAGAACTAGAAAGTTTAGGTGCGAAAAATATTAAGTCAAGTTGGTTTGATGAGCCTTTGCACGATATTACAAAACTATCTTATGATAAAAAAGAAGTATGGGATTGGCTGTTTAGCCAAAGTTTAAATAAATGATTATAAACAAAGTTTAAATAAAATTTAGGAGGAAATACAAATGGCAAAAGAAATCAGAAACAAAAAATTAATCAATACTCGTCTTGCAAATAATTATGGCGGTTGGATTTATTGCGATAACTGCGATGAAAATATCGGCAATTTATGTTATCAAACTTACGATAGCGTTAACTTTAAATATGTATGTAATTGTGGCAGTGAAGGTTCGCTTGAAATTGACTTTGTAGATAGTAAGGAAAAAAGAGATGACTCTAGTGAGATGATTACTATTAAAAACAGATTATGCTGTCCAAAAGATGCGGAGCCGCTAATCACTATACTTGAGAAAAAACTAACAAGTTATGATTTGGAGATAACTTGTAAAGCTTGTGGTAGTACATATAAAAAGAAGAAATAATAAAGCTTTTTTTAAATAAATACATATTTTATATAAATATATGAATACTAATTGATAAAAAAATGTTGTAAAAAAATGCACATTGGCAAAGTGTGCATTTTTTATATTTTTTGATATATGAAAAAAAAATTTATAAAAGTACTTGACAAGGAATACTATGCAATGTATAATATAACATATAGCGGGGTGTTAAATGGATATTCAGTTAAAAAAAGGGATATTAGATGTATGTGTACTATACGCACTGAGTAAAGGTGAAAGTTATGGATACAAAATTATTAGTGATTTGGAAGGTATAATTGAAATTTCCGAAAGCACATTGTATCCTATTTTGCGAAGGCTTGAAGTAGGCGGATATGTTGTAACTAAAGCCGCAGAATATAATGGAAGGCTGAGAAGATATTATAAAATAACAGGTTTAGGATATGAAAAGTTTGATGCAGGCAAAACAGATTTGCTTGAAATAAATGCAATTTATAAAAAAATATATGGAGGTCGACTATGACATACAATGAATGGAGAGATGAACTCAAAAATAATCTGTTAAGTGTGTCGGAAGTGGAAAGAAAACGAGTGCTTGACTATTATGCTGAAGCTTATGCAGATAGAAGAGATGCAGGATATAGTGAAAGGCAAATTATTGAAGATTTTGGTGCACCTTATGATGCTGCACAAAGAATCTTGCTTAATATTTACGACCATCAAGATGGTGAAGATGATATTAAATATGAAGATGGGAAGGTAAAAAAAGAAAAGCATAAACATTCAGACTATGAAAAAAGGTCTAAAGAACCTGAAGTCGTAGAAGCGGAAGTTGTGAAAGAACCTAAAACAGAAAAAGCACCAGAGCGTAAAAATTATACTTGGCTATTTGTTTTATTATGTATTGTATTTGCAATTCCTATATTTACTGTAATAATTACTTTGGTAAGCATTTCAATTGGACTAACAGCTGCACCTTTTGCTTTGATTGTAACGGGTATTGTTTCAATTGTTTTTGGTGCTATAGATTGTTTTTCCAATTTAGTAAATGGATTGTTTACAATAGGTGAAGGAATACTTGAGTTGGGAATAGGACTTTTCTTATTACCATTACTGATAAAAATAATAAAAGTTATGTGGAAACTGCTTAAAAAACTATTCAATTGGTTAAAGGGTGTTTTTAGTGGAAAGGAGTACGCAAAATGAGCAAATTAGGTAAAGTTATGATAGCAGGAATAGTTATTGCAATAATTGGAGTAATAGTTTTGATTGCTGCAATTGGAATGAATGGTTGGAAAGTATTTGCTGAATATGAAATTAAAGAATTTAAATGTGGACAAGAAATAAATACATTTAATTTGGATTTTGAAGCAGGTGTAATTAAAACTGAGTTTTATGATGGGGAATTTATTACTATTGAATATCCTGAATGTAGTAATTTAAAAACGGTTATTGCTATGGATAAAGATGTATTGTCATTTACAACTAATTACAAATTTAAATTTTTTCAATTTAGAAACTTGTTTCAAAAAATGCCTGATACGGTAGTAAAAGTTCCTAAAAATAGTGTTTTAAACCTTAATTTAAAAGTAAATGCGGGAGTTGTTGATATTGCTAGCGGAAATTATGGAAATGTAAATGTAGAGCTAAATGCTGGAGTGATGAATTTTGATAATATTAATTGTGATAAATATGACACAAAAATCAATGCTGGAAGTATAAAAGTTCAAAATATTAAAACTGGTGACTCTACGATTAAAATGAATGCAGGAGATATTAAATTTTCTCATATTGAAACTGAAAATTTAGAATTTAAGGTAAATGCAGGTAACATAGAGTTAAAAGATTTGAATTGTAATAGTATAAAAGCAAAATTGAATGCCGGTGGCATTAGTGTGGAAAAAGCTATTTGTAAAAATGTGTATTATGATATTAATGCAGGTAAAATTAATATGAATATTTCAGGCAAAAAGGAAGAATATAATATACAAGTGCAAATGGATTCCGGTAAATGTAATTTGCAAAACCAAATAGGCAGTGACGCTAGTAAAATAATTGTTTTAGATATTGATAGTGGTAAAGCAAATATCAATTTTGTAGACTAAAATTTAAAACTGCAAATCAAATAAAGATTTGCAGTTTTTTTTATTTTGAATTTACAATAAAGTTGCTTGCTATTTAACATAAAGTATGATATCATTTGTTAGAAATTAAATGGAAGAGATGAATGTATGATAGATATGGAAAAACAATTAGAGAGTGGCAAAATTTTTCCACTTGTGATAAAGCTCACGATTCCTGCAGTAATTGCACAGCTTATTACATTTTTATACAATATAGTTGACAGAATATTTGTCGCAAAAATTGAAAATGTAGGTATGGATGCACTTGCTGCATTGGGTATTGTTTTACCAGTTACTTTGATTATAACGGCATTTGCTCATTTTATTGGGCTTGGCGGTTCTCCTAGAGCTAGTTTTAAACTTGGCGAAGGTGATAAGGCGGAAGCAAATAAAATTTTTAATACATCTTTTGTACTTCTAACTATAATAGGCGTAATTATTAGTATAATTACATTTTTTCTTGCAAAACAAATAGTGATATTGTTTGGTGCGCCATTGTCTTGTGTTGAATATGCGACTTCTTATCTTAAAATTTATTCTATCGGTACTGTTTTTGTGTTGCTTGCTCAAGGACTTAATCCGTTTATTACTGCGCAAGGCTATTCGTTTGTTGCAATGTGTTCGGTATTGCTTGGTGCAGTTTTGAATATCGCATTAGACCCTTTATTTATTTTCGTTTTTAAAATGGGGGTAAATGGTGCAAGCCTTGCAACTATAATTTCACAGCTCATCTCTTTTGTGTGGATAATTGTATTTTTCTATACTAAAAATAGTATATTTAAGCTAAAATTTAGCGATATGAAACTCCACATAAAAAGGATTTTATCTATATTATCACTTGGGTTATCACCATTTATAATGGCTGTTACAGAGTGTGCTATACAAATTGTGTTTAATATAAATTTGAATATTTCTACAAATGGTAATAAAGATTATACGGCTGCTTTAACTATTATGCTTAGTGCATTACAACTAATTTCTTTGCCGCTAAATGGGCTAGGTTATGGTATGCAACCATTTGTAAGCTATAATTACGGCAAAGGCAATGCTGAAAGATTAAAGACAGGTATAAAGTATGTTACTATTATTGCGTTTATTTTTGCTGTCATTGTTTGGGTAATATCTCTTGCAGTACCGGAAATTTATGCTTATATTTTTTCTGCAAGCGATAGTGTAAGAGCAATTTGTAAAGCTTATACACCATTTTTCCTTATGGGGTCAATTATGTTTTTTGTACAGATGACTCTGCAGAATATAAATGTAGCTTTAGGGCAAACAAAATCTTCTTTGCTTCTTGCTGTAACAAGAAAAGTCATTATATTGATTCCGCTATGCTTTACACTTACTCATTTTATGGGCTTTAAAGGTGTTTATTTGTCTGAAGGTGTTGCGGATTTAGTTGCAGGAGTGATAACTTCTATTGTCATTTTTGTTACTTTCCCAAGAATATTTAAAAAACGTCAAGCGGAAGTTTTGAGTGAACAGCAAGGCTTTCAAAATGAAGGAGAGATAAATGGAAATAAGACTTTCAACTGAGAGTGAACTTATATCTTGGTGGGACAATGCAATAAAACGTCATACTGATGATAACGCTTATGTTGTTTGGAAAGAGTGCTTTATAAGAGAAAATTTAAATGGAAAAAGAAAAACTTTTTTTGCATTTGATAATGGAATAATAACCGGACAGTGTACATTGTTGTTGGATAGTGACGATAAAGTTATGACTGGTGACGGCAAGGCTGAACTTATTAAGCTTGAGATTATCCCAGCTTACAGAAATATGCGACTTGCTACAAAAATATACAATGAAGTAAAAAAGTATGCAAAGAGTATTGGTATTAAAACACTTACTATTGGTGTTGAACCTGGTGAGATTAAAAATATGCAAATATATTTTCATTGGGGATTTGATACTTTTTTGCAAATTATAACGGAAACTTATCCCGCAAAAAACCAATTTGAAAAAGGTGAAACTATAACTGTTTTGTGTTATTGCCAAAATATTTAATATTAGCTTATAATGTTTATATTGATTTGATAATTAATTGAACATAAAATAAAAAAATACATACCATTGCGGTATGTATTTTTTAAATATTATAGTACATTTTGGTATTATTTGCGACTTTAACTAATTCGTTTTGGGCATATTTGTCAAATAAATCATTTAATGCCTTTACATAATCGGAATAATTATTATCTAATGGAGATAGTGCGTATGAGCTAGACAAAGCTCTGTTAACAAAACTTTCCTTATCATAGAAAATTGTATTTTCAAAATATTCTATTTGATAGCAATTGTCAAAAAATAATTTTATTTTATCGTCATTATTATGTGTGCCACCGCTAAAGCCTGTAAAAGCTTTGCAAAATTGTTTGTTTATATCAAATAAATCCTTATTTATTGGTGAATTGCTATCTCGATTATTCCAAATCAAAAATATTTTTCCGTTTTGCTTTAAAATCCTTTTACACTCTGCTTTAAATTTTTCTGTGTCAAACCAATGAAAAGCTTGTGCGACAGTAATAAAATCTACACTTGAATCGCTTAGGGTAGTGCTTTCTGCAGTGGCGTTTACGGAAATAAAATTTTTAAATGAAGATAAATCTCTTTCTGCAAAATGTCGCATATTTTCATTCGGCTCTACTGCATAAACAAAATATCCTTCAGCTAAAAGCTCTTTTGTCAAAATACCTGTGCCTGAGCCAATATCTGCTACAACAGAACTTGTATTAAAATTGAAACAATCGTAAAATGATTTTACCATCTTATTCGGATAAGATGGTCTACTCGCTGCGTATTTGTCCGCTTTTCCAGTAAATTTAGTGGTATTATCCATAATTTTTAACCTTTTGCTTTTTATATTTTTATATCATAAATATACTAAAAAGTCAAGTTGCAATATGATAACAATTAGTTATAAAATGTATATAATAAACTTTAATTTTAAATATTTAAATGTGATTAATAGGTTTATATAAATCAATTTTGATATTTTCTTGACTAAAATTTTGATTTTTGCTATAATATTTAAAATAGTTTGATAAAATACATTCGAGGTGAAATAATGTCTAATGGTATTTTGTATTTTAGTGGAACGGGGAATAGTCTTTATATAGCAAAATGTATTAAGGAAGAAATTGGCGGAGATATTCTGTTTATTCCTAATTACAAGGGTAATGGTAGTGAGTTTGAAAAAATTATAATTGTTACTCCGATTTATTCTTTTGGTATGCCAAAACACGTATACGAATTATTGCCACGCCTAGATAAAATGAAACCAGTCATAATTGTTCAAAATTTTGGCGGAATGGCTTGCGGTGCAGATTATTTAATGTATGAATATTGCACAAAAATTGGTATTAACTTGCAAAGTATATATTTATTGCAAATGCCTGAAAATTTTACAACTACTTTTACAGTGCCAATGCCGTATATAAAAAGTGTACTAAAAAATGCTGAAAAAAGAATAAATAAGATTATCACTGATATAAAAAATGACAGCTATGTGCTACCAAATAAGAAAAAGACAAAAGAAGGTGTTTTTCTTAAAAACTTTAGCAACTGGCATAAAATAGGTCAAAGTTTTATAGTTGCGGATAATTGCATTAAATGCGAAAAATGTATTTCTATTTGTCCTGTGGAGAACATTAGGTTAAAGGACGATAAAATTGTGTTTGGTACAAAATGTGTGGCTTGCCTTGGCTGTTATCATAGATGCCCTGAAAAAGCGATTTTGTATAAAAATCATAAGAAAAAAGATAGATATGTTAATCCTAATATCAACGAAAATGAAATTGGTAAAGATTTTTTAGATTAAACAAATTAAAAAGCTAATTGCAATTTATGATTGCAAAACTATCAAAAATCGGTATTAAATTGTATTTTTGTACTAATCTAGATTATTTTGCATATTTACACTATAAACAAAATATATCTATTGTGGTAAGTAAAGGGGAAAATAATGAGTGATAAAAAACCTTCTAAAAAAGAAATATCAACATTAAAAAAGATTATTTTACTTATCGCTTGTTGCTTGATTGTAACGATGATAGGTTGTGGTATTGCAAATTATACGCCTATAGGATTTGTGCTTATTGCTGTTGGTATGAATGGCTTTATTTTGTTTGTTGTTATTTCTGTATGTAAAAGTCAGGCGGAAAGGACAAAATATAGCAGGTATTTGAATGTTGATAAAAGTTTGCTTAATGATTTTTACGATATAAAAACTGGCATTGTTACAAAATGTCAAATACATAGCAGAGCGTATAATTCAAGAAAAGTTAGTGGCTATAGCGGAGACCTATATAAGATTTGGGTAGTAATTTGCGATAATGATATTGATAATACATTGGTAGATAATAGTAAAGACATTGCAACAACAAATATAAGCGAAAATAAAATTATATATAATATGCTTGCACAAAAGCAATATAATACTGGTGATAAAGTTGAATTTTATCAAAATAAATCAAACTATAAAGATTGTTATTTGATTAAATAATTTGTATTTAGCCACGATTTTTGACGGGTTTATAAAAAATAATTTTTATTTTAAGGTGTTATTATGAAAAGTAGTAAAATTGAAAAATTATCGATTATTTTAATAGTATTAGGCATTTTTGCCATAATAATTGTAAGTCAATTAAAAAGGTTTTTTGACTTGGGATTTATACCTATTATTGTTTACGTTGTAGGCGGCCTTCTAATTTTAGGTGGTTTAATTTGTTATTTCAAAAATTATTATAAATCTAAAAATTATGAGACTAAGGATATTGAACCTGAAAAAGATTATAGTGAAATGATGCAAGAAGTTAGCAAAGATTATGATGCGACTTCTACTAGCGAAACTATCGGAAGTACAGATATTAATAGCGAAAAAACTCATACTCCATTTGATGATTTTTATGAAGAAAGTGATGATGAGCGTCAAAATTTTGACGAAACCGAACCTACACCAGAAGAAATTCTTGAAGAATTAAATACCGAAGATTTAAACATTAACACAGATATTAAAAAAGACTTAAAGCTATCTACTCCTTGGGAGAAAATTGGTCTTTGCTTGCTTTTATTTTTCACTCTTGGCAGTATAGCAATATTGTTGCTTTCAATGTTTTTTGTCAGAGATAGTTTTATAAAAGAAATACTAATTTGGTATGGTTTTATAAGTTTTGGTGCAACAATAATAATTTCTATCATTACTGTAATTATTCAAAGACGCATATTTATTAGTTATTTGAAAAAAGATAAAACAAAATTATTTGCTGAATGTAAGCTTTGCGAAGGAAAAGTATTAGGTAGTAAGCTTTATAGTCATAGTGCAAATAGTGTAGCTAAAGGTGCTTACTCAAATAGACATTTTTATAAAGTTGTAGTTGAAAAGACAAGCGATAGTGAAGAAATCGATTTAACTAAAAAAGATGTAAGAATAGTAAGAATGATTGCTGTCCATTCTTATGCTGAAGGCACAATGGTTAAGTTTTATCAACGCAGAGATAAACCTAAAAAATGCTATATAGTTGAAGATACTGATATAATTTAATTTTACTATAAAGGAGAAAATTATGGCAACATCTGTTGAATATATTGAGTTTGTGTGTGAAAAAATATGCGGAAATTATGATAAGCGTTATAAAAAAATGTTTGGTGAATATTTAGTGTATGTAAATGAAAAACCGATATTTACAGTATGTAATAATTGTGTTTTTATTAAAAAGCTAAAAGAAATTGAAAACTTAATGGAAGGTGCAGAAGAAGGTTTCCCTTATCAAGGGGCAAAAGAACACTATATTCTTGACATAGAAAATAAGCAATTAACTGATAAAATAGTGGAAATTTTGGTTGAAGTTACACCTGTTCCAAAAAAACGTGTTAAAAAAAGTAAATAATTGTAAAGAGTTTTTGTGACATTAGCTTTAAGGAGTAATTATGAAAAATCGTCGTATTTTGTATTATTGCTTAAATTTGGTTGCTATAGTTTTGGTCTTTGGTGTTTTGTCGGCAATTTATGCATATTCTAATGGATATACAAACAAATTTTATATTTCACTTGCAATAGCTATAATTAGCTTAATACTTTTTGTAATTTTGTTTATTCAATATAATTTTGCAAATCACGAATTAAAAGTTAGATGGGTAAGCTATTTAACTGCAAAACTTGATGAAAATGTTGATTTTGAAAACGAACTACAAAATGTTATTAGCAATTTTGATAGCGATAAGGACAAGCATAAAAATATTATACCTAAACCTAATTTTTATGGCACAAAACGATTTTGTGATTATAGCGTGATAAAAAATGGTAGTATATGTTATGGTTGTGTAGTGGAAGGTAATTTGAAGTTATTTTCTCCATCTAAATTTGTAAACCAAGTTTTGCCTGCTGTTTTAGTTTATAGCTATGACGAGTTTTATAGTAAAAATCCGCTTGAATTAAAACAAATCGCACGAACTTTATTTAATGAGAGAAATAATAATTTTTTAAAAAACGAAAAAGATTATTTTGCAAACATTCCTGTAGTAAATGAGCTAGTAAAAGACAGAAAAGTTTATGTAACCACTGTTATGGTGTGTAGAAGACATTTGCCGTGGGGCGGTTTTCCGAGTGGGAACTTGATTGTACCTGTTATTGCAAATCCAGAAAATAGCGATTCGGTATTTATTGTGGACAGCAAGTATTGGACAAAAAATTTAATCGCAAGTTATTTGAGTGACATTAAATTAAATAAAATTGCGGTAAGTGAAGAAATGCCTGACGATAAAGTTGAAAGCATTTTTGGAGAACTGATTAATAGTGATACCAAGCAAAATGATGATAACAATGATAATACTAAGTGATAAACAATTTTAAATTGCAAATAAAAATATCTATATTTTAAATGAAAAGGAGTATTTTGTATGAGAAAATTGACTTTTAAAAGAAAATGGAGCATTATAGAAAGTGGCTCAAGGATTATTTTGTCTGTTGAGTGCGAAGAAGAAAAAGCAAACAGCAAAATTGACGATAAGCCTTTTATCTCTATGCCAATCAAAAATGGTAAAGCTTTGGAATTAGAGATTAGTGATAATCAAACAATGGTATATCTATCTTCAAGTACAATGGATGCTGAATTTGTTATTCCTGCTGGCACAAATGATATAACTTTGCTTGCAACACCAAAATTTAATCCAATGGAAGGTAATCCATTTACAATAACAGAAGAGAAGTAAGCTGTATTTAATTGTATAAATTGAATTTGCATTAAAATAAAAAATATCCCCTTTGCACAGGGGATATTTTTGTTGTTAAGTTAAAAAATTAAATTTGTTAAATTATTTGAATTTTTTAAATCAATAATTTTTTTCATTTATTTCAAAATAGCTTTGTGGGTGGTTGCAAGTAGGGCATACTTCAGGAGCAGCTTTTCCATAAGCTCTGTGTCCGCAGTTTCTGCATTCCCAAACTTTGTCTTCTGCCTTTTTGAAAACAGTGTTTGTTTTAATATTTTCAAGCAATGCACGATATCTTTCTTCGTGATGTTTTTCAATTGCTGCAACAGCACGGAATTTTGCTGCAAGCTCAGTAAAGCCTTCTTTTTCAGCAGTTGCTGCAAATTCTTCATACATACTTGTCCATTCAAAATTTTCACCAGCAGCAGCTTCGATAAGGTTAGTAGTAGTGTCACCAATACCATTAAGTTCCTTTAGCCACAATTTAGCGTGTTCTTTTTCGTTTTCAGCAGTTTTTAAAAATATTGCGGAAATTTGTTCATATCCTTCTTTTTTAGCAACTGATGCAAAGTAAGTGTATTTGTTTCTTGCACCTGATTCACCGCTGAAAGCAGCTTGTAAATTTTTTTCGGTTTGAGTACCTTTATATTTGTTCATATTATCTCCTTTTTCTAACCTTAGTTAGTGTTTAATGAATTTATTATAAGGCAAATTTTACCATTTGTCAATAGTGATATAAGATTATATTCAATAAATATAATTACCAATATTTAAAAAAATAAACTTGCCTAAATTATTTAAAAGCAAGTTTATTGATTTATTTAAAAATTAAATTATTCTTCGTTTATTATTGTAGTTGCTTCTTGTTTTTCTTTTAGTATTTTTTTATTCATTTTCATAACTTTATTAATATCGTCATATTCTTTCCCTAAGCTTGCAACCATATTAGATAGTGCGATTATACCGATAATATTAGGAAGTACCATAAGGCCGTTAAAAATATCCGATAAGTTCCATACCAAATCAACTTTTAAAACAGAACCAACCATAACAAAAGCTATTACAAACAAAGCGTAAAATTTAGTTGCTTTTTTGCCAAAAAGATAGCGTATATTTGTTTCCCCAAAGAAATACCAACTTATAATAGTTGAAAATGCAAAGAAGAAAAGGCAAATAGCAATAAATATCTCACCAAATTTGCTACCCCAGTTGCCAAAGATTGAGAATGATTGGCTAAATGCAAGCTGAGTTAAAATGCTTTCACTGCTAGGCGAAATATTGACACCTGAAGTTAAAATAACTAAAGCGGAAAGAGTAAGTACGACAAAAGTATCAACAAAAACACCGATTATTGCAATACTACCTTGACGGCAAGGGTGGTCAACTTTGGCTAAAGCGTGAGCGTGCGGGGTAGAACCCATACCTGCTTCGTTAGAGAAAAGCCCCCTTGCAACACCTTTGCTCATAGCTTTAACTATTGCAACACCTGCAACACCGCCGATTATAGCGTTTGGATTGAAAGCGTGTACGAAAATAGCACTAAATGCCGTACCGATATTTTTATAATTTATGCCGATTACAATAATTGAACCAAGTATGTAAAGTCCCGCCATAATAGGTACTACTTTTTCTGTAAATGATGCAATTCGTTTAACGCCACCAAGAAAAATTATACCTGCAAGAACTGACACTGCAATACCAATAGCCCAAGTGGGGATAACATCAAATGCTGTATGGAAAGAAGTACCTATACTATTTGATTGTACCATATTTCCCATAAAACCTAAGGCAAATATAATTGCTACCGAAAAGAATCCTGCTAAAAATTTGCCAAACTTACCTTTAAATACAGCTCGTATGTAGTATACAGGACCGCCGTGTACATTGCCGTTTTCATCGGTGTATTTGTACTTTTGAGCAAGCACGGCTTCCGCAAATATGGTTGCCATACCAAGTAAACCGCTTACCCACATCCAAAATATAGCTCCCGCACCACCTGTTGCAATAGCAGTTGCTACACCTACAATATTACCTGTACCTATTTGTCCTGCAAGAGCAGTGGTTAAAGATTGAAAGGACGACATACCTTTTTTATCGGCTTTTTCCCCATTAAGGTTCATACCTTTAAATGTGTTTTTAAAGCCTTCGCCAAACTTTCTAAATTGTACGCCTTTTAATCTTATAGTAAAAAACAGCCCCGCACCAAGCAGTATAAATAACAGGATATAATCCCAAAGTATATTACGGATAAATTGTACTACATTGTTTAGGACTTCCATAAATTTCTCCTATAGTTTAAATTGAGTTAATTTTATCATAATTTGTGTTTTTTTGTCAATTGTATAAATAACTTTAATATCAATATATTATTATACTTTTTTATATATGAAAGTTTTTTACTAAAACCCGCTGAAAATCGGGGGTAAATTGCTAATGATTGATTTAGAGCAGTTGTAAAAAATTTGGTTTATTTAAAAAAATATTTAAAATAGATTTGTAAGTGTTTTTTAAAATGTTATTTATGAGTAAAGCTTATAATTAATTTTTATACAATTTGCATTTATTGAGAGAACTATATATTAAGAAAATGAATATCTTAAAAGTATATTAAAAAATAAATATAAATGTCTTGTAATCGGGATTAAATTATGTTATAATAATTACTAGATTTAACTACCCCTTACAAATACTATAGGAGTGTGTTATGAATATTACACGAAAGAAAATTTTAACAGAGCTAATAAACTTATTGATTATGATGGCGGGTGCGTTTTGCCTGTCACTTGCAATGTATATGTTTATGTTGCCGTCCAAATTTATACCAGGTGGTGTATCGGGACTAACTATTATAATTCAAACATTATCTGATTTTTCCGCAAGTTATTCAATGCTTATATTGAATGCACCTTTAGTTATTTTGGCATTCATTTTTTTAAGTAAAGAGTTTGCTATAAAAACAACTTTGGGTATTGGTATGACTTCTGGCTTTCTTGCAATATTTAGAGCAATTAAAATGTATGAATTTTTTAATCCTAACGAAGTATGGTTATCTGCCTTGGCAGGTGGCGTTATAGGTGGTGTAGGTATTGGACTTTTAGTTAAAGGTGGCGGTAGTTCTGGCGGTACAGAAATAATGAGTTTGCTTGTACAAAAAAAATATATTGCATCTTCAATGTCATTTATTATACTTGCAATTAATATATTTATTGTTACGCTTGGTAGTATTTTGTATATGACAATTGGCGGTATGGATTTGCAAACTGGTATTACAACAATCATATGCTCACTAATACAAGTATTTTTAGGGTCTAAGTGTATTGAGTTTGTATTAAACGGACTAAAACCTGCAGTAAAATTTGAAATTATTACAAATAAAGGTGATGAACTTAAAAGTGAAATCAACAATCGTATGCACAGAGGTGTTACAATTGTGTCCTGTGAAGGTGGATATACAGGCGATAACAGAGATATGTTGATTTGCGTAATTACTCGTACAGAGATTAGTAATTTTAAAAGGATACTTAAGGAAATTGACAAAGACGCATTTGTATACGCAATTAATACTAGAGAAGTTATTGGTAAAGGTTTTATGAAAAGGAAATAAAACTAAAATTTAAGATATTTTACATATAAGAATATTCTTTTTTAAAGGGGACTTTATGTTACAACTTAAAGATATTGTTAAAGATTATGGTAGTGACGAAACTATAGTACACGCCTTAAAAGGTGTGACTTTGTCATTCAGAAATTCCGAATTTGTGGCAGTGCTTGGACCTTCAGGTTGCGGTAAAACTACAATGCTTAATATAATAGGCGGACTTGACAGATATACTAGCGGTGACGTTATGATTAATGGCAAGTCAACTACGATTTTTAAAAATAACGATTGGGACGCATATCGTAATAATTATGTTGGCTTTATTTTTCAAAATTACAATTTAATCAATCACCAAACAATATTGGAAAATGTAGAGCTTGCTTTAACATTATCTGGTATAAGCCCAAAGGAGAGAAAGGCAAGAGCTACAGAAGCACTTGCAAAAGTTGGACTAGACGGTGTATTACATAAAAAGCCTAACCAATTATCGGGCGGACAAATGCAAAGAGTTGCAATTGCAAGAGCACTTGTAAACAATCCCGAAATAATTTTGGCAGATGAGCCAACAGGTGCATTGGATAGTAAAAACAGCGTGCAAATAATGGAATTATTAAAAGAAATTGCAAAGGAAAGATTGGTAATTATGGTAACACATAATGATAGTCTTGCGGAGCAGTATTCTTCAAGAATAATTAAAATGCTTGATGGTGAAGTGATAGAAGATACAAACGCTTACGAGCCTTCTAGCAATGATATGAAACAAGTTACTTTCTTTGTAGAAGACCCGATACTAGATATAAGTGAACTAAACGAAAGGGACGCAAAAAAAGTTTTAAAGCAATTTGAAAAGCAACAAAATAAAAAGAAAAAGGCGATAGTAAAAAAGACATCAATGAGTTTGCTTACAGCTTTTAAATTGTCGCTTAAAAATTTGTTTTCTAAGAAGAATAGGACTTTTTTGACTGCTTTTGCAGGTTCGATAGGTATTATAGGAATAGCTTTGGTTCTTGCTGTAAACAATGGTTTCAATTTGTACATAAATGATATGCAACAAACTATGTTGGGACAATATCCTATTTCTGTTCAACAAATGTATATGGATATGGCAAATATGATGAATCCAATGGGACAGCCAAAAGACGATACAGCAATTAAATTTCCTAATACGGATAAAATTACCGTTCCTACAAGCAATATGGCAATGGGACTTTACAGCACTTTGCATTATAACAGAATAAATCAAAACTATATTGACTATGTTGAAAATATTGATAGAAATATTATTTCAGAAATATCATATACTTACGCAATGTCAATGAATTTGATTACCGAAACAGGCAAGGGCGATGATAAAGAGTATAAAAAGGTTCGCTTTGCAACAATTGACCCAATATTTGAAATAATGATGGGTAGTGATAATCGTTTTATGGAAATGGTTGGCGACGACTATATGCGTGGTAATTATGATGTTGTTCAAGGTACATATCCTACAAAACCTAATCAAATTGCACTGGTTGTAAACGCTTATAATGAGATTTCAAGAAGTGTGCTTGAACAATTTAATTTCTTGGACGATTTGGATATAAGCAATTTGAAATACGGCGATTTTATTGGCAGAAAAATGCGCATTATCAAATATGACGATTGGTATGATAGTAGCACTGGTTTGTATCAACCACCTGCAGATGACGATAGCGAAAAATTAAAAAACTTATATAATAACTGCACCGACGATGCTCATCAGCTTGAAATTACTGCGGTTATGAGAGTTAAAGAAGGTTCTCCTTTATCCCTTTATTCTACAAGCGTTTTGTACAGAAAAGAATTAAGAGAGCAAATAGTTGCGGAAAATTTAACTTCTAAAATGGTTGTTGCTCAAAATCAAGAGTATGAAAAGGCAAAAAAGGACAAAAAATATATTGAAAAATCAGTTATAGACGGCAAGGAATTGCCAACCGTTTTAATTGATGTAAAAGATTTGCCAATGTTTGACCAAAAGTTTGACGATTTTGGTATTCCTTGGGATAAATCTGAACTAAATCCGTTTTATTTGAATGTAGACGAAAGACACGAAGTGTATATGCAAAAGATAGGTGCAAGTTTGATGCCTAACAATATCTTTATATATCCTAAGTCATTTGAGTCTAAAGACGAAGTAAAACTATATCTTGACGGGTATAACAATAATAAAAAAGCCGATGACAAAGTTCAATACTTAGATGCTTCAGGTATGATGATTGATATGGTAAAACAGATTATTGATATAGTATCAATTGTACTTGTATGTTTTGCATCTATATCTTTGGTAGTGTCTTCCATTATGATAGGTATTATTACTTATGTATCTGTGGTTGAGCGAACAAAGGAAATTGGCGTTTTAAGAGCAATAGGTGCAAGAAAGGTAGATATTGGCAATGTGTTTAATGCAGAAACCGCAACTATAGGTATTACATCGGGTGTTATGGGTGTTAGTATTGCGGGGTTGCTTTCTATCCCGATTAATATAATTATAAAACATTTTGCACAAGGTTATGTGTTGGGTAACATAGTACTTTTGTCACCAGTTGCAGGTATTGTTTTAGTGCTAGTAAGTACGCTACTTACAATTGTTGCAGGCTTGATACCTTCAAACATTGCGGCTAAAAAAGACCCAGTTACGGCACTAAGAAGTGAATAAATTTGGTAAGTACAATTTAGTTTTTGCAAAAAATCTATTAAAATAGTGCAATCATCTACTTAAAAACTATGTTAAGTAAATTATACAATTTATTAATCCTTGACATAAAAAAGTATGTTTGCTATAATAAAAAAAGGGAGCGACTATGAAAAAAGTTATTGATTATATAATTCTTACAGTTTCACTAGTAGGAAATGTATTTGGTATTTTATCTTTGCTTACAATTATTGGTGTTGCGGATATTATGCCATTTTATAAAAGTTTTGAACACATTTTGCTTGGCTATGTTATAGTAGTTATTTCTATGGCTATAGGCATAATGTCATTCAATTTGTTTGCAGGAAGGCGTAAAAATCCTGCAAAAGCGATTTTGTCTATTGCTGTTACAACATACAGCACAATTTTGACAATTCCACTATTTTTGACATTTGTACTTTGCTTAATTCAAAAATTCGGTGCTACTTTTACAGGTTTTATTGACGGCTTTGTCGCACCTATTTACAATGATTTAGTATCTATTTTTAAGCCTGAATGGGCACAATATTTGATATTTATTGGCGGAATAATTATGGGTATTGCTTTTCTTGCTGTTCCTATTATTATGTGCATTGGTACTATTAAACCTAAAAAAGACAAAAAATCAAAAAAAGATAAACAAGACGAATTTGTTATAGATTAATTATGATTTCTGTTAAAAACATTTCAAAAAAATATGGTAGGGGTACAAGTTCGTTTTTTGCACTCGAAGATGTAAGCTTTAATGTAGACGATGGCGAATTTGTAGTAATATTAGGGCAGTCCGGTTCGGGCAAGTCCACTATTTTGAATATGATTGGCTGTATAGATAGCCCTACAAGCGGTACAATAATTGTTGATAGCGTTGATGTTACTAAAATGACAGGTAAACAATTGTGTGAGTACAGGAATAAAAATATTGGTTTTGTTTTTCAATCATTTTATTTAGAGCCTGCGTATTCTGTAACTGATAATATCGTTTTGCCACTTACAATTGCGGGTGAAAAAAGACAAATTAAAGATGCAAAATCAAAAGAACTGCTAGAAAAACTTAATCTTACAGATAAAGCCCACGCAAAAACTTCTACTTTGTCAGGCGGACAAAAACAGAGAGTTGCTATAGCAAGAGCGCTAGTTAATGACCCTAAAATTATTTTAGCGGACGAGCCTACAGGTAACCTTGATAGTAATAGTGGTGCAGAAGTAATACAAATATTAAAAGAAATTTGTGCTAGCGGTAAAACAGTAATAATGGTAACGCATAATGAAGAGCAAGCATCTGTTGCAGACCATATTATTAGGTTGAAAGACGGCAAAATTATATTTGAAAAATAATTAAAATTAGATAATACAATATTTAGGAGATATATTTTTATGATGACTAATGAACAAGTTTTGGAAATTTTTCAAAAAACAGGCGGTGTGCTAAAAGGACACTTTAAATTGACTTCAGGCAGACACAGCGACACTTATATGCAATGTGCAAAATTGTTTGTAGATACTGAATCTGCAGCAACTCTTTGCGGTGAACTTGCACAAAAACTTAAAGGTATTCCTTGCGATATAGTTGTTTCACCTGCAGTTGGTGGTATTTTAATGGGGTATGAAATGGCAAGACAATTGCACGTGCCTAATATTTTTGCAGAAAGAGAAAATGGTGTTATGACTTTCAGAAGAGGTTTCTCTTTACCTGAAAATGCAAATGTTATTGTTGTTGAAGACGTTGTAACAACAGGCGGTTCTGTAAAAGAAGTTGTAAAACTTGTACAAGAGAGCGGTTGCACAGTAAGTGCTGTTGCAAGTATCGTTGACAGAAGTAATGGTAAAGTTGATTTTGGTGTTAAGTTTGTAAATCTTTTATCAATGGAAGTTGTGTCTTTCGAGCCAGAAGAATGTCCACTTTGCAAACAAGGTTTACCAATTTATAAACCAGGCAGCAGAGCATAATTTAAAATTTATCAAAAATTTTATTTAAATTGTTAACAAAAAAAATCTGCGATAAAATCGCAGATTTTTGCATTTATAATTCAGCATTATGAATTTTTATAATGTTTTTACTCATTATATTTAAAAAGTGTCAGAAAAAGTATACTTTTTCTGACACTTTTATTTTATGTTAGTTTGATAAGTTTTGGTTATAAAATTGGCAAATTTTACCTTTTTTTACTATTTTATTATACAAAATAAATTATTTTTTGTCAAGTATAATTTGTCAGAAAAAGTATACATTTACTGACAATTTGAAAAATGATTTATAGTGAATATGTTTGATTTTATTGTTTAAAATCTTGCGAAAATCGGTACTAAATTTAATATTTTTGTAAATTGAACTAATTAAAAGGAGTGATAAAATGAGTGAAAAAGTAGAAAAAACTTCCACAATATTGGTGTCGGATATTGTAAAAACGGTATTCAGTTTTTTAATTGTTGCATTTTTTGTTATCATTATGAGTTTAATAACTGTAAAGGAATTAAAGGGCTTTTCTTATGGAAAAGTGAATACAATCAATATTTCCGACACAAAAGAAGAAGTAGAAAAAACACTTGGCAAACCGACAAATGTTGATGGGGATTATTATGAATATTACAGCCGTAGCTATAGAGATGTTGTAAATGGTGTGAAAAAAATATTCGGTGATTCTTATACAGATGATATGCAATTAAGCGATGTAAAAAATCTTTTAGATGAAAGTTCTGAAAATTATAAACAACAAATAGATAGCTTAAAAACTTTAAAATATGATTATATTTGTATCAAGTTTGACAGGCGTGAGCAAGTTGAATGGTTAGTGCTTGATAAAGAAATTTCATTAATTGAAGAACCTGATAAAGAAATTTATTGGCAAAATTTATTCACAGATGTTATCAAACCTGACGAGTCTATAGATTTAATATATCAAATATCGTATAAAGATGGCAGTTTGTATAAATTTGTCATAGAAAAAAATTTTACGCCTGAAAGCAAAAAATTTGAAACAGATTTTATATTAAATAAAATATTTTTACCAAAAACATTTCAAGGTGTAGATTATTGGGGAAAAGAGTTTAGTAAATCAATTAAATTAACAATATCAGAAGATTAAGGAGGGGAAAAATGTTTTGTCAAAATTGTGGTACGGAATATGAAGGAAATTTTTGTCCAAATTGCGGTTCAAAAGGTGATGAATTGCAATTTAGTAGATGTCCTAATTGCGGGGCAGAAAGATTAAATAATGCAGCTTTTTGCGGTGTATGTGGTTATAACTTTATAAAAAGAAAAGGGAAATTACCAAAAATTAGTTTTAAAGGTTTATTTGAAAAAATTTATAGATACATTGGTAGTATTTTAGCATTATTTGGCGGTGTTATGGGGCTTATTTGCTTGTTTATGCCAGCTTTGGTTGAAAGCTTTTTTGGTGTTTCAGAGTCAGTAGGTTCTGTTGCAGTAGCATTAGTAGGTGGTATGAATACAAGCTTATGTATAGCTGCAGTTATTTTGGTTGTAACATCAAGTATATGTATTTTATATGGTATTTATCAGTTATTTTCGGCAATATGGTATCCTTATGACTTGGTTGAAAACAAACTTTGCTGGGTACTTGATATTGTGGTATGTTTGTTATTTATGGTTTCCGGCTTTGTGGCTTATTCAGCTTGTAGTTCAGTTGATTATGCAGGAGCAAAACTAGGCACAGGATTTATTATGAGCATAGTATATGGTGCTATCGGATTGCTTGTTGTAACAGGAAAAATTGTTTTGGAAGTTAAAGTTTTGGATTCATACAAACTAATGAAAAAAGCTGAAAAGAAAAAAGTTAATCCAAAAGTTAGTTTAGCTTTTAAAATAGTAACTATAATAGTTGTTTCTATCATTGTTTTGGTTTGTGTGTTTGCAAATTTACTTAACATTTTTAAAACAAGTACAATTAACAGAATTGATATAGGCACAAAGCAGGAAGAAGTTAAAGCTATATTAGGTGAGCCGTATAGAAAGAGTGATTTTATATGGGAGTATTATGATAAAGAATACATAAAATTGGATAGACAACTGAAAAAACTTCAAGGTGATGATTCCGATATGAGCATTGTTCGTGCAAAAGACGAAGATTTTGACTTTGACGAAGACGATTTGGACGATTTGTTTGGAGACTTGGATAAAGAATTAAAACTTGAAGAAAAACTTAAAAATTTGGTTTATAAATTTATTAGAGTAGAGTTTGACAGCGAAAAAAGAGTTTCAAGTATCATATTTGATAAAAAGAAGTGTGATAAAGAAAATTATGTTGCTAAAAAAGCGGTTAAAGAAGTAGAAATTATTACGACCAGATTATATAAAGATGAAGCGAACGATATTGCAGCTAGCGTGATTTATGAAGACGGAAGTCTTGAAAAAACAGTTGTGCAAACTGTATTTTTTGAGAATGGTAGCTCAAGGCAGCTTACAATTGAGTGGACAGATAGATATGGTAATAAGATAAAAAAAGATGCAAGCTTTACAATTTATTAAAATTTATAAACAAAATCCCCAACTTTTAATGAGTTGGGGATTTATATACATAAAAATATTTTATTGATTATTTTGATTTTTATAAATCTCAAGTGCAGTTGCCAATTGGTCAGGGCAGCTTGTGTTACCACGGCATCTAATGCCTTTTAGTAAAGTTATTACATCGTCGATATTTCTTCCAATAGCAAGTTTTGCCACACCTTGAGTGTTGCCACGACAACCGCCTACAATTTTTAGCTCTGTAATAATATTATCTTTTACATCAAAAAGTATTTCGTTTGAGCAAACGCCCCTTGTTTTGTATGTATACATAATTTCTCCTATCTTTGTCACAAAATTTGCGATATTGCTATAGTAATTTACTTTAAATTTCTTATTGGTTTAATTAAACTTAAATATAAAAAAAGTGAATACAAAATATTCACAATTTTTTACTCAAGTAACTGAGAGTGTAAAAACTCATAAACGCTTGGTGCCTTTTCAATCCAATTTTTATAAAGCCATCTTGCTCTTGCTTTGTTTTGCACACAAAGTCTTAAATCCAAAAGCGGTTGAGCAGGGGTGTCAATACGCAAAATAACTGTATATGAGCCATCGTCATTCATAAAATAATCGCTAAAATAATCTTGCAAACGACGATAATGGCAACGTTGTTCTTTAACAGTTGCCTTTATTTCATCTCGTTTGGAAAGAGGTATTTCCTTGTAAAAAATACTCAAACATTCCTTACCTTTATTTGATAGTGTATATAATTTCTCGTTATTTTTGCTTATGTCTACAATATGTCCAACTTCAATAAGGTCCACCACGCAATCTTTACAATCCATAAAACCGACCCACTTATTTGCATCGCAAATTTCAGTTAATGTATCGATTTTCAAAGGGATTTCCATACAATCCATAACAAAAAGCAGAATAACTTTGTTAAGCGCTCTGTCCTTTAATTGCATTATTTAATGATAAACTCCTCTAAGCTTTTTAGTAAATCTTCGCAGTCATTGTCATAAATTTCCAATGTGATTGGCTTTGATAAATCCAAACTGAAAATACCAAGAATACTTTTTGCATCAACAACATATCTGCCTGAGCGAAGGTCAAGTTCACCAGGGAAGACAGCCACTTTTTGCACAAAAGATTTTACGTGTTCTGCAAGTTTTAATTTAATTTGTACTGATTTCATAAACCCTCCAATTCTATATTGCAATCTTTTAAATATATGTTAAACCGCAATATAATTTTATTACAATATTAGTATACACTATTATAAGTAATTTTGCAAGAAAAAATGACAATTAGTTGCAATATTATTATTAATGTGTTAAAATAAGATTGTCGGAGGATAGTATGAAAAATTCAAATGAAGAACTAATTAAATCTTTTAAAATGTTGTATATTGAACTTGAAAGGTCCAATTTTATAATGTCAAGTGATATTATTACTAAAATTTTGAAATTTGTAACTACAAACGAACCATTGTTTTTTGCGGTAAGACACGCTAGTCAAAACTTTGATTTTGATAGTATTTTTAACGAATCAATGGCAGGTGGCAGATTAAAAATGCCTGAAGACGATTATAAAATTATTGTACTTGTTACAAAAATCTTGTTTGATATTGATAGGGGCAATATAGATTATTTGAATTTTTTGAACAATATTTTTCCGCGTGTTAATATTTCAGATAGCTTTATTGATTTTTGTAATGGTATAGTTTTGCCTTATGTGCAAGCATTTGAAAGGTTGCTTAGTCAAAAGGACAGAGTAGTTGATGCGGAATTTAATGTGCAAACAAAAAGTTTACCTAGAGAGTTAGTTGATTTACTTAACAACAATATTATTTCTATAAGCGACCAAATAGTAGGCGACAAAACATTATCCGATGAGATAAGACGCGAAATTTATGTGATTTTGGAAGGTTTGTGTTTTGCGGTAGAAAGCGGAAATACAATGTTAATCAAGTCGTTATGGCTGGGGTTAAAATATGCACTACTTGCAAACAGAGCATATACAAGCCAAGTTAAAGCGTTTGAAAACGAACTTAAAAATTATAGCATAATTTAAAATATACCCGTGCAAAAGTGCGGGTAAATTTAATAAAAATTGTAAAAAGGTAATAACATATATGGATTATACAAAATTATTGAATGACGAACAACTTTTGCCCGTTTATGACACTGAAGGTGCTGTTTTAGTGCTTGCAGGTGCAGGTAGTGGCAAAACGCGCGTGCTTACTCATAGGATAGCTTACCTACTTGACGAAAAAGGTGTGGACGGCTACAATATTTTAGCAATAACTTTTACAAACAAAGCCGCACGCGAAATGTTAGAGAGAGTTTATAAAATTACTGGTAGGAGTGATATTTGGATATCGACCTTCCATAGTTTTTGTGCAAAAATTTTGCGTTATGAAATAGAAAAAATGGGTTATTCGTCTAACTTTTCCATATTTACCGCATCTGATAGCAACCGCCTAATCACAAGAATAGTTAAGGAACTTAATATTGACGAAAAAGAAGCTAAAAACATAAAAAGTCATATAAGCAATGTAAAAAATATAGGTGCAGATATTGACGAGTATTGTAATGCTTTATGTAGTAAAAATGCAGATATTATAAAGCAAGTTTATCTTGTGTATGAAAAGCAACTTAAAGAAAACAATGCTTTAGATTTTGACGATTTGCTATTAAAAACAGTGCAATTATTTAAGGATTTTCCTGAAGTAAGAGCAAAATATCAAGAGAGATTTAAATATATTCACGTGGACGAGTTTCAGGATACAAACAAAATACAAATGTTGCTTGTGCGTATGCTTGCATACAAACACGGCAATCTTTTTGTAGTAGGTGACGACGACCAAAGCATTTATGGTTGGCGTGGTGCAGAAGTAGGCAATATACTTAATTTTAAAGGTACATATCCTAATTGCAAAATTTATAAATTGCAACAAAATTACCGCAGTACTCAAAATATACTTGATTGTGCAAACAAAGTTATTGCAAAAAACAAGCAGCGTATGGGTAAAGAGCTTTGGACAAATGGTGATGCAGGTGTCAAAGTAGTTTACAAGTCTTGTTATAACGATAAAGAAGAAGTTGATTATGTACTTGGTGAAATAAGAAAACTTTGTGATTATAACGGCTATTCATTAAACGATTTTGCAATTTTAGTAAGGCTAAATAGCTTAACTCGTAACTTTGAAGAAAAAATGAATATGTATGGCATAAAATATAAGCTTATTGGTGGTTTTAAATTTTATGACAGAAAAGAAATTATGGATACCATTGCATATCTAAGAATGATTGCAAATCCGCTTGATAGCGAAAGCATAGCAAGAATAATCAATTTTCCAAAACGGGGAATAGGCGAAACGGCTATACAAAGATTAAGAGATTATTGTTCTCAGTCGGACAAACCTATGATTACAGCATTGCTTGAGATAGACGAAAATCCTGTCCTGAACAAAGGTATGAGAGATAAGTTTTCAAAATTCACAAACTTGATTGTGGATTTAATGCGTGCAAAACTAGAAATGAAGTTTGAAGACTTTGCAAAATATCTTGTGGAAAAAGTTGATTTTTATCAAGCTTATGATATAGATAATCCAGAAGATAAAAATAAACTTGAAAATATAGACGAGTTTATGACAATAATTCACGAGTATTGTGAGCAAAACGAAGGTGCAACCCTTGAAAGCTTTATGCAGTCTATATCATTGGTAAGTGACGGAGACGACAGCGAAGAAGGAGAGTTTGTTACAGTTGCAACAGTACACGGAGTTAAAGGACTTGAGTATAAAATTGTATTTATAGTCGGTTTGGAAGAAAATATTTTTCCAAGTGGCAGGGCTTTAGGTAATCCTTTTGAAATGGAAGAAGAACGCCGTTGTATGTATGTTGCCATAACAAGAGCGCAAGAACGATTGTATTTGACAAGTGCAGGTAATCGCTATAGATTTGGCAAAGTGGAGTATAATCTTGTTAGTAGGTTTGTGGAAGAAGCAGGACTTATAGAAAAAGACCCAGCACAATTTACACCGCTTAAAATTTCCGAGTATGCTAATCTTACAAAAGAAAGACCTATTACTAAATCAAACAATATCCGCCCAAATGTCAACAAAGATATTTCGGTATTTAATGTGGGAAGTGCAGTAGTTCACTCAAGATACGGCGAAGGTGTGATAATAGCTTTAGATGGTTCTACAGCAACAATTTTGTTTGCAAAACTGGGTAATAAAAATTTCAATCTTGAGCTTGCACCAATAGAATTGAAAAAATAAAACTAACAAAAAATCAAAATAAAACCGCTGAAAATCGGTATTAAATCAAAAATAATTTAATTGCAGGTATTAAATATGGATAGAATGACTGAGCTTGTACAAAAGTTAAATGAATATGCTTACAGGTATTATACATTAGACGAGCCTATTGTTTCAGATAAGGAATATGACATTTTATATGACGAATTAGTTGCTTTGGAAAAAGAGTCTGGGATTGTTCTTCCTGATTCACCAACACATAGAGTGGGTGGCGAATTGCTTAAACAATTTGAAAGTTATGTTCATAAACAAAGGCTTTATTCTTTAGCAAAAAGTCAAACTTTTGGCGAACTTGAAAGCTGGTGGACAAGGTGTGCTAATGCTTTGGGACAGGAAAAATTTTTATGTTCTGTAGAGTATAAGTATGACGGATTGACAGTAAATCTATCATATAAAGATGGCAACCTTGTAAGAGCGACAACAAGAGGAAATGGTGAGAAAGGCGAAGTTGTAACAAGTGGTGCAAAAACTATTAGGACTATTCCGCTAACTATCCCTTTTAAAGGCGAAATTGAAGTACAAGGCGAGTGCATAATGAGATTATCCGAGCTTGAAAAATACAACAATACTCACGATATCCCACTAAAAAATGCAAGAAATGCCGCAGCTGGTGCATTAAGAAATCTTGACCCAAAGGTTACTGCAGAAAGACACCTTGATTTTATGGCGTATAGTGTTGGTTATTCTGATATTACATTTCAGAGCCAAAAGGAAATGGTGGATTTTTTAGTAAAAAATAAGTTCAGAATAGGCGATTATGTTAAGTTTGCCGATAATATGGCTGATATTCAAGAGCTTATAAGTGAAATTGAAGGACAAAGAAATAGCTTGGACTATTTAATTGACGGAGCAGTTATTAAAATTGATGCACAAAATTATCGTAATGAATTGGGATTTACTGAAAAATCACCGCGTTGGGCAATTGCTTATAAGTACGAAGCGGAAGAAGTTACCACAATTTTGAAAGATGTTATATGGCAAGTTTCAAGGACAGGAAAACTTAATCCACTTGCAGTTCTTGAACCTGTGGAGTTATGTGGTGCAACAATATCGCGTGCAACTCTTAATAACTTGGACGATATAGCAAAAAAAGGTGTTAAAATTGGTAGTAGGGTGTTTATAAGACGCAGTAATGACGTTATACCTGAAATTTTGGGGGTGGCAGAAGATAATAATGGCACAACTATTATCCCACCTGATAAATGTCCTTCTTGTGGCGGTGATGTTGAAGTAAATGGTGCTTTTGTTTATTGCACAAATAAGGAAAACTGCGGTGCAGTTCATATATCAAGGCTTGACCATTTTGCAAGTCGTGAAGCAATGAATATTGAAGGACTATCTGAAAGAACAATATTGCAACTTTATAATTTAGGATTTTTAAGAGATATTGACGATATTTACGATTTAACAGCAGGTCAACTAATACAAGCGGAAGGCTTTAAAGATAAAAAGGTAAACAATATTTTAACTGCTATAAAAAACAGTAAAAATGTTTCACTTGATAGATTTGTTTATTCTTTAGGAATAGCAAATATTGGTAAAAAGTCTGCTAAACAACTTGCAGATAAATTTAAATCGCTTGAAAATTTGCAGTCTGCAACAATGGAAGATTTGCTTAATATGGACGATTTTGGCGAGATTATGGCGACAGGCGTTTACAATTATTTTAATGATGACGCAAATATAAAGTTGATACAAAATTTGTTAGAAAAGGGTGTGAAAATCGAGTTTAAAGAGCAAAAAGAAGGTGTTTTGACTGGAATTAATATTTGTCTTACAGGTAGCATATCAATACCTAGGGGTAAGGCAAAACAATTGATAATCGATAACGGCGGAAGTGTATCGGACAGCGTATCAAAAAATGTCAATGTTGTTGTGTATGGTGAAGATGCAGGTTCTAAGTTGGAAAAAGCTAAAAAGCTTGGCATAGAGCTTTGGACGGAAAAGGAATTTTTTGAAAAAATCAATTATTCGGGTTAAATAAACAGAATGAAAATAATGCACCCCAAAAGTTTTAAACTTAGGCGGTGCATTTTTTATTATAAAATTAAAATAGAAAAAATAGTTAAAATTAAGCTTTTGTTAAACTAATAGCTAAATTTTATTATTAATTTATTTTAAATAAATATAAAACTTTGCTTGTAATATTATTTATTTTGTGCTAGAATATATTTGTATAAATATGTATATAAAGATGCAATTAGCGTTTTGGGAGTAATATTATGCTTAGTATGACAGGATATGGTAAGGGTGAAGCGAGTGACGAAAATTTAAAAATTGCGGTTGAAGTTAAGTCTGTAAACCACAGATTTTTGGATTTAGGCATTAAGTTGCCACGCCTTTTGATTAGTTTTGAAGATAGTATACGAAATCAAATAAAAAGTCGTGTTTCAAGGGGGCATCTTGATGTTTTTGTAAGTTATCAAATTTTGTCTGCAGAGCAAGAAAATATAACTTATAATGAAAACTTGGTTACAAAATATTTGGATATAGCAAATACTATTGAAAATAAATTTAATATTAAAAATGATTTAACAATTAGTGATTTGTTTGAATATAAGGGAATAATCGAAGAAGACGAAAGTACTATTGATATTGAGCAAACACAAAAACTTATCAATCAAGCACTTGATATTGCACTTGACAATCTTATAGTTATGCGTAAGACAGAAGGCGATAAGATAGAAATGAATTTGCTTGAAAAACTTGATATTTTGACGGAAGTTGTTTCAAAAATTCAGGTATATGCACCTGTACAGGTGGAAAACTATCGTGAAAAATTAAGAAGTCGTGTACAAGAAGCATTAGGCGATATTTCTATAGATGAAAACAAGCTTATGAATGAAATAGTCTTTTATGCGGATAAAGTTGCAACAGACGAAGAATTTACAAGATTGAATGCACATATTGCTCATTTTAAAGAGATAATAAATAATGGCGGTGCTATTGGTAGAAGTCTTGATTTTATAACACAAGAAATGAATAGGGAATCAAATACTATCGGTTCAAAATGTAGTGATTTATCATTAAGTAATTATGTACTTACACTAAAAACTGAAATTGAAAAAATTAGAGAACAAATCCAAAATATTGAATAATCTTGAATTTGTTAAGATTAATTTTAATATGGTTACAGATAGTCTTATAATAAAACTAAAATTTTAGTAGATAGTAAAAATATGTTATATATTTGTTAAAAATGGAGCTAATATGAATAAAGGATTATTAATTGTGTTGAGTGGACCTTCAGGCAGTGGAAAAGGTACATTGCTTGCAGAAGTTAAAAATAAAGGACTTGATTTTGTACTTTCAATATCTGTTACTACAAGAAAGCCAAGGATAAACGAAATAGACGGCGTAAATTATTTTTTTAAGACAAAAGAAGATGTTAAAAAAATGATTGAAAATGGCGAACTTTTAGAGTACAAACAAGTTTATGGCGACGAATATTACGGAACATCTTTGAATTTTGTTGAAAGCAAATTAAGCGCGGGCAAAGATGTTGTGCTTGAAATAGATACAGAAGGTGCTTTTGAAGTTAAGAAAAAAATGCCTGAAGCTGTAATGATTTTTATCGTACCTAAAGATTTGGAAACTTTGCACTCAAGACTTGTTGGAAGGGGAACGGAAACGGAAGAACAAATTGCAAAAAGGTTCGGGAAAGCGAAGTTGGAAATTGAAAAAGCACTTAGCTATGATTACCTAATTATCAATGATACAATTGATAGCTGTGCGGATTGTTTTATTAATATAATAAAAGCTGAAAAGTTAAAGATTTCACGTAAAGATAACTCAGAAATAATAGAAACTTTTAAATAAACTAACAAGATTTATAAGTTTTGAAATTAAATAAATTAACAATAAATTTGCAGTAAGCAGATATAATAAAATTTTAGGAGGGTATGCTTTATGATGATAGAGCCACCAATTGACAAATTAATTAAAAAGGCAGAGTGTAGATATGCTTTGGTTATGGGAGTTGCAAATCGTGCAAAACAACTTGTAACTCAAGAAGCAGATTACTTGGAAGCAACACACCAAAAACCAATCAGTGTTGCAGCAAAAGAAGTTTACGAAGGTAAAGTCGTAATTTCAAGGCATCACTAATGCTTAGCGGTAAAAATATTGTGCTTGGTGTGACAGGCGGTATCGCTTGCTATAAGGCGTGTGATATAGTAAGCCGTCTTGTTAAACTAGGTGCTAATGTAGATGTTATAATGACTAAAAATGCAACGGAATTCGTGAGTCCAAAGACTTTCGAATCCTTGTCGCATAGAGCAGTTGTTATAGACACTTTTCAAAAAATAGAAAACTTTGAAATTGAACACATTTCGCTTGCAAACAAAGCGGATTTGTTTTTGATTGCACCTTGTACATTTAATGTCATTGGTAAGATTGCAAATGGCATTGCAGACGATATGCTAACAACCACTATTGCTGCCGCCAAAAGAGCGATAAAAGTAGTTTGTCCTGCAATGAATACAAATATGTATGAAAACCAAGTTTGCAGTCAAAATCTACAAGCTTTGTCAAAACTAGGGTTTATAGAAATAAAGCCTATAAGCGGAAGACTTGCTTGCGGTGACATGGGTACAGGCAAAATGCAAGAACCTGTAGTTATTGTAGAAAAAGTATGTGAACTATTGGGAAGAAAGCAAGATTTGTTAGACAAAAATGTGCTAATTACTTGTGGTGGTACAGAAGAAGCTATTGATGCGGTAAGAGTGATAACAAATCATTCAAGCGGTAAAATGGGCTTGGCTTTAGCTGCAGAGTGTAAAGAACGCGGGGCTAATGTTACAGTAATTGCCGGAAATGTTAGCGTTGACTTATCAAAATTCGATAATTTAATAAAAGTGAAATCTACGCAAAATATGTATGATGCGGTTATGCAAAATTATGAGAGTGCAGATTATATAATTATGGCTGCAGCTCCTGCAGATTACAGACCTAAACAAGTGTCAGATAAAAAAATAAAAAATGAAAACTTGACATTGGAACTTGTTAAAAATCCGGATATTGCTCAAGCTGTTGGCAAAGTCAAAGGTACTAAAAAACTTGTGATTTTTAGTGCAGAGACGGAAAATTTGCTTGAAAATGCTAAAGGCAAGCTTGAAAAAAAACAGGCAGATATGGTAGTTGCTAACGATGTGACTAAATTGGGTGCAGGTTTTAATGTGGATACAAATATTGTCAGCATAATTACAAAAGACAATTTGCAAAATTTTGATATTATGAAAAAATCCGAAGTTGCAAAGGTCATTGTAGACAATATGCTTAATTTAAAGTAAAATGTAAATCATTTTTGATAAAATGATAAGCGGATAAAAAGTTATGATTGCAAAAGTTATAGTTGATATATCTAATAGTGAAGTTGATAAAATATTTGATTATTCCATTCCCTCAGATTTTGAACTTGCTGTTGGTGACAGAGTGCTTGTCCCATTTGGAAGTAGAAGTATTGAGGGCTTTTGCATAAAAATAACCGATTGTAGTGAAGGCAATTATAAATTAAAGGATATAATAAAAAAGCTAGACGATAAGCCACTAATAAAAAAGGAAATGTTAGCACTTTCCGATTTTATGAAGGAAAAATTTTATTTAAGGTATGTAGACACTTTAAGGTTATTTATTCCTTCTAAACTGCGTGGTAACAAAGTTAAAGCTTTGCAAAGGGAGTTTTGTACGCTTTCATCAAGTGATACAGAGCTTTTGAAATCAAGGATAAGCCCGCGTGCAAAAAGTCAGCTTGCAATAATAGATAGATTGGCAGGCGGGGGAGAATATCTTACTGTTTTGAACACTGAGTTTTCACCAAGCGTAATTAATAGTTTGGTTGAAAAAGGTATAATTACTAAATCAAAGCAAGAAGTATTAAGAAAACCGATTGGTGAAATTGATAAAAATATTAACAAAGTGACTTTGACTGAAACTCAAAATAAAGCTATAAGTATAATCAAAAATAGCGATAAAAGGGTTGTTTTATTGCACGGGGTTACAGGTTCAGGAAAAACTGAAGTTTATATGTCGTTAATTGAAGATGCTTTAATCAAAGGCAAAACTGCTATTGCTTTAGTGCCTGAAATATCGCTTACACCACAAATTTTAAGGGTGTTTCGGTCTCGCTTTGGTGATGATATTGCTATGTTACATAGCGGACTTTCCGATGGGGAGAGATATGACGAATGGCGTAGGATATATGATGGCGACGCTAAAATCGTAGTAGGTGCAAGGTCTGCGATATTTGCTCCGCTTGAAAATTTAGGTGTAATCATTATTGACGAAGAACACGATAGTAGTTATATAAGCGAATCAAATCCAAGGTTTAGGACATTGGAAGTTGCAGAGTTTAGGGCAAAATATAATGATTGCAAAGTGATACTAGGCAGTGCAACGCCAAGTGTTGAGAGTTATAACAATGCAAGACTTTGCAAATTCGGGTTATCTGAAATGAGTAACCGAATTTCCAAAAATGGTATGCCAGAAATCAAAATTATTGATATGGCACAAGAGTTACGGACAGGTAATTTTTCTGTTTTTTCTAATGAGCTAAAGGAAAAATTGAAAGAGACAATAAATAACGGCAATCAAGCAATGGTATTTATAAATCGCCGTGGTTACGCATCTTATATGCAGTGTAAAAGTTGCGGTTATATTGCAAAATGTACCGATTGTGATATTGCACTTACTTATCATAAGGAAGACAATATGTTAAAATGTCATTACTGCGGTAAAAGATTTAAACCGCTTGACATTTGCCCTAATTGTCATAGTGATAGTATAAAACAAGGTAAAATAGGTACGGAGAAAGTTGCTAGCGAGTTGCAAACCCTTCTTGGAAGTAGTGTTAAAATACTTAGAATGGATAATGACACTACCACTACAAAAACAGCTTATCTTGACATATTAGGGGCTTTTAGAAGGGGCGAAGCACAAGTGCTTGTAGGTACTCAAATGATTGTTAAAGGTCACGATTTTCCTAATGTAACTTTGGTAGGCGTGCTTGATGCGGATATGAGTTTGTATTTTAGCGATTACAGGTCTTGTGAGCGTACATATCAATTAATCACTCAAGTATCTGGAAGAGCGGGTAGAAAGGACAAGTTAGGCGAAGTTATTATTCAAACATATTCCCCAAAACATTATCTTTTTAATTTTGTAAAAAATTACGATTACAAAGGATTTTTTGATAAGGAACTGAATACCAGACAAGTGACAAATTTTCCGCCGTTTACTACGATAGTTCGTATTTTGGTAACAAACGAAGTGGAAGAAAAAAGTTTGAATTGCACAAAAAAGATTTATGATTTATTAAAAGAATTAAGGGTGGAATACGGCAAAGAATTTGTTTATATGCAAGCAATGAAATCGCCTATCAACAAAATTCAAAACAAATATCGTTATCAAATTGTTATTAGAATTAAAAGAAAGTTTGAAGACGAGATTTTAGGAAAAATTTATAATATAGTAGATAATAACAAACAAGGGAATAGTGTTTTTGTGGAAATTAATCCGCAAAATATGAGTTAAAGGAGAGATTATGGCAATTAGAGATATTGTGAAAGACGGGGACCCAATACTTAGAAAAAAATGCAGACCTGTTGAAGTTTTTGACGAAAAATTAGGCAAGTTGCTTGACGATATGAGAGAAACTATGAAAAAGGCGGACGGAGTAGGCTTAGCAGGTCCGCAAGTTGGCATATTAAGGCAAGTTGTAGTTATTGAAGTAGGCGATTTTTATGTTGAATTGATAAATCCCGAAATACTTGAATATTCAGGTGAGCAAATTGGTGTGGAAGGTTGCCTTAGCGTAGAAGGCAAAAATTGTTATGTCGCAAGACCATATTATGTAAAGGTTAAATATCAAGACAGATACGGAAAACAAATGGTGCTTGAGTGTGAAGACTTTCCAGCTCGTGCAGTTTTTCACGAAACAGACCATTTGCAAGGCGTTTTGTTTTATGATAAGGAATATAAAGGTAAAGTTAACAGAAAAAAACTTTAAAGCCGTAGCTTGAAAGCTATATTTTAAACTAAATTTATTTTTAAAGGAGTCAAAATGAAATTAATTTTTTTAGGAACACCTGATTTTGCTGTGCCAAGTTTAAAAAAGATAGCTGAATCTGGACACGAAATAGTTGCTGTTGTAACTCAGCCCGATAGACCGAGAAACAGGGGTGTAATGACTCCGTCTCCTGTTAAGGAAACAGCAATTGAGCTTGGGCTTAAAGTTTTGCAGTATGAAAAAATAAGCCGTGAAGGAATAGATGACATTAAAGCATTAAATGCGGATATAATGGTCACTTGTGCTTTTGGACAAATTTTAAGCCGTGAATTACTAGCAATTCCAAAGTACGGCGTAATAAACGAACACGCAAGCATACTTCCAAAATACAGGGGAAGTAGCCCTATACAATGGTGCGTAATTAATGGCGAAAAGCAGACTGGTGTTTCAATAATGAAAACCGCTTACGAAGTTGACAGCGGGGATATTTTGTTTGTAGATAAAACAGATATTTGCGAGAATGAGACAGCAGGAGAATTGTTTGATAGACTAAGTTTGCTTGCAGCAGATAGTATTGTAAAAGCACTTGATTTAATAGAGTCGGGAAAAGCTGAATTTGTACCACAAAATCATAGCGAGGCTACTTTTTGTAAAATGCTAACAAAGGCGGACGGACTTATTGATTGGAATAAAAGTGCTTTGGAAATTAAAAATTTTGTTCGTGGTATGAACCCTTGGCCTTGTGCATTTACAAACCTTAACGGCGTGACATACAAAATTCATAAGGTAGAAGTTGTAGATATAAATGCAGGCGGAAAAGTCGGGGAAATAGTTGCTTGCACGAAAAATGAAATTATTGTAAAGTGTGGCAGTGGATTTATAAATATTCAGATTATTCAAGCACCAAACGCAAAAAAAATGCCTGTGAAAGACTATTTGCTTGGGCATAAAATGCAAGTTGGTACCGTTTTTGAATAACAATTTTAATTGCAAAGGAGTATAGATGAATAAAGATTTTAGACTTGCTTACGATATACTTGACAAAGTGTTTCGTGAAGGAGCTTATAGTAATATTTTGCTGACCGAAGTTTTGGGAAAGGCGGATAATCGTTCGCTTTTGACAAAGCTTGTTTATGGTACATTGGAAAAAAATATTACGCTTGAGTACTATATTTCTCTTCTTTGCAACTCAAAACCAACAGGCAAAATATATGTTATTTTAAAACTTGGGATATTTATGCTAAAGTTTATGGATAGTTTGCCTGCACACGCTATCGTCAATGAAATGGTAAGTCTTACTACTTATATAAGAAAACCTAATTTAGCAGGATTTGTAAATGCGACACTGCATAATGCTATAGAGAAAGATTTTGTTTTGCCAAAGGATGAAAAACTTGCACTATCTGTTCAATATAGCGTACCTTTGTGGCTTGTAAATTGCCTTTTTAAGCAATATAAAAGAGAAAAAGCAATTAGTATAATGAGTACGGAAAGTTTTGATTTAGAACACATAAGGGGAAACTCCAAAAAAGTTACTAATCAAGAGTTAGAAAAAATTTTGACAAATTTAAAGCTTGATTTTACCAAGAGCAATTATGGCGGATTTTTTATAAAAAATAATGGGGAAGTAAGAGATTTATTTGATAAAGGAATTATTACATATCAATCCCCATCAAGTATGTTGGTTTGTAACGCTTGCAGTGTAAAAAATGGCGATAATGTGCTTGATATGTGCTCAAGCCCTGGTGGTAAGGCGGTTTATTTATCCGAGCTTGCAAGCAATATAAAAATCACTGCTTGCGATATATATCCGGCGAGAGTTGATAAAATAAAAGAGTATTGTGGGCGTATGAATGCTAGCAATATAAATGCGGTTGTTATGGATGGTAGCCGTGAGAATAAAGATTTGTTAGGTAAGTTTGATTTGGTTTTGTGTGATAGTCCTTGTAGCGGATTTGGTGTTGCACGCAAAAAACCGGATATTTACTTAAATAAAAGCTACAAAGATATTGAAGCGTTGAGTGAAATACAATATAAGCTTTTAAATAATGCAATAAATTATACAAAAACAGGCGGTCATATTGTTTATTCAACTTGTACAATATTAAGAGAAGAAAATTATAATATCGTAGGTAAAATTTTAAAGGAAAGAAATGATGTCAAGCTTGAGAGAATGGATATTCCTTGTGAAAATGAAGGATTTATTCAGCTTTTACCTGATAATAATGGTTTGGACGGATTTTTTATTGCGAGGTTGATAAAATGTTGAACGCCTTGGATTTTGATATAAACGATTGGATTAAATATTTGAGTGATATTGGCGAGCAAAAATTTCGTGCAAAACAGATTTTTGATTGGCTATATAAAGGCGTTACTTTTGATGAAATGACAAATTTGCCTAAAAAATTGCAACAAAAATTAAAAGCGGATTTTGTGGAAAATTCCGTAAAAATACATACCAAACTGGTATCTAAAAAAGACGGCACAAGAAAATATGTGTTTGCTTTAGCGGACGGAAATATAATTGAAGGCGTTTTAATGTCATACAAGTATGGCAATACGATTTGTATAAGCACGCAAGTCGGTTGTCGTATGAATTGTGCATTTTGTGCATCAGGGATTGACGGACTAGTTCGCAATCTTACAGCAGGAGAAATGGCGGGTGAAGTTCTTGCAGTAAACAATGATTTGGGGAAAGGCAGCAGACAAATAACCAATATCGTACTTATGGGTAGTGGCGAGCCGTTTGATAATTACGATAATGTAATTAAATTTTTAAAATTAATGAGTGACGAGAACGGCTTAAATATTAGCAAACGCAATATTTCGTTGAGTACTTGCGGTATATGTGATAAAATTTACAAATTAGCTGACGATTTAGGCGGAGTGACATTGACAATTTCCTTGCACGCTCCTAATGACGAAATACGCTCTAAAATTATGCCTATCAATAAAGTATATAAAATTGCGGATATCATTGATGCTGTTAAATATTATTTTGACAAAACAGGAAGACGCATTATTTTTGAGTATTCAATGATAAAAGGCGTTAATGACAGCAGTGATTGTGCTAAAGAATTATGCTCACTTTTAAAAGGTTTGCCTTGTCACGTAAATTTAATTAATCTTAATTATGTAAAAGAAAAAGGTTTGCAGTCGAGTGGAAAAGAACCTGTGCAAGAGTTTTTGAAAATTTTGAAAAAAAATGGTGTTTCCGCAACTATAAGGCGTACAATGGGTAGCGATATTGAAGGTGCTTGCGGGCAACTTCGTAGAAAAATATTAAAAAATGACTGATTTGAATAATTAAAATATAATTTGATAGCAATTAATAATTACTAAAGTAATTTATATAAAACTATAGTGATAAACAATATAGATTGAGGTAAGATGAAAGACAAAACTTTGCGTACAGGACAAGTTATAAAAGGTGTTGGCGGAAATTACAATGTACTTTCCGAAGGTGATGTTATCCTGTGTAACGGCCGTGGTAAACTTAGGCTTGATGGGGATATATTTATCGGTGATTATGTTGAGTTTACAGAGTTTTCCAACGGCAGAGGAGCAATTGAAAAGATTTTGCCAAGAAAAAATAAAATAACAAGACCTTATATTACAAATATCGATATGATTGTTATTTGTATTGCACCAAGTCCTAGACCTGATTTTTATCTTGTAGATAAATTACTGATTAATTGTTTAAAACAAAATATTACGCCTATTTTGTGTGTAAACAAAATAGACTTAATGGATAGTAGTTTTAAAGAAAATGTTGAAATCTCATACAGCAATTTGTGTGACATTTGTTATGTTAACGCAATTAATGGTGATGGTATTGATAAACTAATAAAATTAATGGCAAATAATTATGTAAGTATGGCTGGACAATCTGCAGTTGGAAAATCTTCAATAATAAATTGTATAGTAGGAAGACAAATGTTGGAAACAGGCGAGTTATCAAGAAAAGTTGAACGCGGTCGTCATACTACAAGAAATGTAGAGATTTTTGATATAGGATACGGAATACGCCTTGCAGATACTTGCGGTTTTTCTGTTTTGGAACTTGAAAATATGAATCCAGACGAATTGTCTACTTATTTTACTGATTTTGACGAGTTTGCTTGCAAGTGCAAATATAATGGTTGCAATCATATTAATGAACCTGATTGTGCAGTTAAAAAGGCAGTCCAACAAGGCGAACTTAGCAAAGATAGATACGATAGATATGTAGTTTTATACAACGATTTACTTGAAAAATGGAGAAAAAGATATGACTGAGTATATGGTTTCACCTTCAATTTTGTCGGGTGATTTTGCAAATATGGGAGAAAGTGTAAAAAAGGCTTGCGAATGGGGCGCAGATTTAATTCATGTTGATGTTATGGACGGCGTTTATGTGCCTAACATAACTTTTGGTATGCCAATGGTATCTGCGATTAAACCATATAGCAGCGTACCACTTGATGTGCATTTAATGATAACCGAACCTGAAAAATATGTTGGCAGATTTGTGGATAGCGGTGCGGATATTGTAACTTTTCACCCAGAAGCTTCAAAAAATGTAGAGCTTGGTATTGATACTATAAAATCTAAAGGTGCAAAATGTGGCTTGGTGTTAAATCCTGATAAACCACTTGATTTAGTGTATCCTTATTTAGACAAAATTGATATGCTTTTGCTTATGAGTGTTTTTCCGGGGTTTGGCGGACAAAAATTTATTGAATCTGTTTTGGATAAAGCCAAAAGTTTAAGGGAATATCTTGATAAAAACAATATAAATATTGATATTGAAATTGATGGCGGAGTAAGCAGTGCAAATGCGGAAAAAGTCAGAAATAGCGGTGTAAATATTTTGGTTGCAGGAAGCGCTGTATTTAAAAGTAGCAACCCGAAAGAAGAAATCGCAAAAATCAAAGGAAACCTATAATTTAAATTTAATTATCAAACATTGATTTAATTTGTTTAAAAGAGTGTAATAAAATTCAAAATAAATATTATGAATAAAATAAATAATAAAATAATAAACAAAAATACTATAGCAGCAGTTGTATTAAATGGCGAGAGTTATAAAAGTCAAATTCAAGGCGATATTATTATTGCTGTTGACGGCGGCTATGATAAAACTCATTATGCAGATGTTTTTGTCGGGGATAAAGACAGTGTTAAGTTAGAAATTACTTGCAATGAACAAATTCTACTAAATGTGGAAAAAGATGCGACAGACTGCGAAGTTGCGATTGATTATCTTATTGAAAAAGGTGTAAAGAATATAAATTTTTACGGCGTACTTGGTGGTAGGATTGACCATATACTTACTAATTTAGCTGTTATGGCAAAATGCGTAAAAAATGGTGTGAAAGTTACTGCATATTGTAATGATTGCGATATTTATATGATAAGCGACAATTTGCAAATTAATGTTACAAAAAATAGCATTATAAGTTTGTCACCATTTACTGATAAGGTGCATATTATATCCTTAGAAGGGGTAAAGTGGGAGTTATTTGATAAAACCATTTATAAAGATTCTTCATTAACTCTTTCCAATATTGCAGATAAAAATAAAATTCGTCTTATTGTGGATTTTGGAATTGTTATGGTTATAGTAAACAAATAAAAACTAAATAGTGGAGGGCTTATGCGAATATATTGTGTTGACCCACCAAAGATAATTAAATTTTTTCTCAGGAAAATTTGTAGTAAAAGTACAGGAAATGAAAAGAAAAATTGAAATTTTTACATAAAATAAAATGGATTTTGTAGTCCATTTTATTTTTTTATTTAAAAATAAATCACATTAGCTAATATAATAAATAAGCATTTGATATATAATGAAAAAAAGCAGGAATGATATCCTGCTTTTAATTTCAATATTTTAATTAGTTGTTTTCGCTCTTTTTCATTGTGCGAAGGCATCTTGTGCAAACATACTCTGTTGTTTCACGACCATTATCATCAACTAGTTTTACTTTTTGAACATTAGCATTCCAAGACTTTCTAGCCTTACGATTAGAGTGAGAAACTGTATTACCACTCATCTTTGATTTATTGCAAATACTGCATACTCTTGACATAGAACGCACCTCCTATCCGCATATTACTTTAGTATTTTAGCACTATTTGTAAAATTATGCAAGGAATTTTAACCATATTTTTAATAAAATTATAAATTTTTATCAATAAAAGGTAATTGTTAGGATAATATTCACTTGTTGCAATATCAAAATAGCTTAAAATATCTAATTTTAGGAAATAATAGTTAAAAATGTACTTCCATTGAAATATAATTTTATATAAAGCAATATGTTATATTTCTTTTGAATTGATTTATATTGTAAATATGTAATTTTTAGCCATAAATTATCGATTAAATGGCGATATTTAGTAGTATAATAGCATAATTTTTGATTGTTTTTTTGCTCAAAAAAGTCTATTATTGTAAAAAATATAATAAAATGCTTGATTATTTTTTTTAATTCGTGTATTATATAATAAAAGAGGAATAGGTGAATTATGTCAGTTAAGACTATAAATAAGTTTGGCAAATTAAGTATTACTGATAATACAATAGCAATGGTTGCAAACCATACTGCTAGTGATTGCTATGGTGTTGTTTCGCTTGTTTCAAGAAAGTTGACAGATAGTATTGCCGGATTTTTCGGTAAAAAATCTTTTGCAAAAGGTGTAAAAGTTGTTACTATTAAAAATAAAATCAATATTGAAATTTATGCGGTTTTGAAAGACGGTATAAATACTGACGCGGTATGTGATTCTATAAAAAGTGCCGTAAAATACAATGTAGAAGTATTTACCGGAATGCGTGTGGACGATGTTTTGGTCTATGTTGTTGGCGTCAGAGTTTAATTAGGAGTTTATTGAATGAAAATTTTAGATATATCAAAGTTTAAGGAGATGGTAATCGGTGGCGCTACGCTACTTGAAATTAATAAAGATTATGTTGATTCCTTAAATGTTTTTCCAGTACCAGATGGTGATACCGGTACAAATATGTCCAAAACTTTAACAAGTGCTGTTAGCGAGATTGATGGTAAGGATTACGATAATTTTGAAGATTTATTAAACGATTTTTCCAAAGGTGCTTTAAAAGGTGCAAGAGGAAATTCAGGTGTTATTTTATCACAGATAGTTAAAGGTATTGCTAAAGCACTTGCCGAAGCAAAGCAGATTAATACAAAAGCATTTGCAAAAGCTTTGCAAAATGCTACCGATATAGCTTATAGTGCTGTGTCTAAACCAAAAGAGGGTACAATTCTGACCGTTATTCGTTATATGGCAGAAAAATCTTCTTCTATCGCAAACAAAAATTCAAGTTTTATAGCGTTTTTTGATACTTTGATTGAAAAAGGTGAAGAAATTTTGAATAAAACCCCTGATATGTTGCCTGTTCTTAAAAAAGCTGGTGTAGTAGATGCAGGTGGTAAAGGTTTGATTTTTGTTTTCCAAGGCTTTAATAATGTGTTAAAAGGCGTACCAATGGAACGCGTTGCTCACGATAACGACGATGTGGAAGACGCAATGGATAATTTTAATGGCGATATCCACGATTTAGAGAATATTAAGTTTGCTTACTGCACAGAATATTTCATTATCAACTTAAAAAATAAGACTACAGAAGAAGATATTGAAAAATTAAGAGATAAATTGATGGCAATTGGCGATAGTGTTATTGCAATTGGTGATTTATCAATGGTTAAAGTTCACGTTCATACAAATCAACCAAACAAAGCACTACAATATGCTTTAAGTATGGGCGAAATTGACAGAATTAAAATCGAAAATATGTTAGAGCAAAATCGTGCATTGATTAAAAAGCACGAAGCTAATAAAAAACCACTTGCTATGGTATCAATTTGTTCAGGCGGCGGCTTGGCGTCAATCTTTAAAGAGCTTGGTGTTGATACTGTTATTCAAGGTGGTCAAACTATGAATCCAAGTGTTAACGACATTTTAAATGTTATTGAAAGAGTTAATAGTGACAACATTATTGTACTTCCAAATAACAAAAATATCATTTTAGCTGCTGAACAGGCTGTGGAATTATCAAGTAAAAATGTTAAAGTTGTTAAAACTGTAAATGTACCTGAAGGTATTGCTTGTGCGGTTGCTTTTGATATTAATCACGATATTGATACTAATATTGAAGCTATGCAAGAAGCTTTTGGCGAAGTGGCTTATGGTGAAGTTACTTACGCTGTAAGAAATACAAATCTTGACGGATTTGAATTGCAAGAAGGCGATATTATTGGTATTACAGGCAAGAAAATTGTTTCAAAAGGTGCAGAAGTTGATGCTGTAACTCTTGAAGTAATTGAAAACCTTGTTGACGAAGATAAATCGGTTATTACTCTGTATTATGGCGAAGGCGTAACTGAAGAACAATCAAATAATCTTAAAGATTTGCTTGCAGACAAATACGACGAGTGTGATGTCGAAGTTTATGAAGGCGGACAAAATCACTATTTCTATTTGATTAGTGTTGAATAATAAATTACTTAAAAATGTATAATAAATCTTAATTAAATGTTTAGATTTATTATAAAATCAATGATTAACATCAATTACGGCTTGCTTTAAGCAAGCCTGATTTTTTAGGGTGGGTAAATGATTTTAAGGGAAGTCAAAGGTGTAGGCGATAAGACCTTAGAAAAACTTAATAGCTTAGGCATATACGATATAATGGATTTGGTGGATTATCTGCCAAAGAATTATCTTGATTTTACTAAAATTTCCAAACCTGAAGATATTGTGGAAGGTGAATATACTCTTCTTAAAGTCAGTATTGTACAAGTTTATCCAAAGCAATATAGCAAAAACAAAGTTTGTTATATAAAAGCCGATTGTGTATGCGAAAATACAGCATTAAGCCTTATTTGGTTTAATATGCCTTATATGGAACACAATTTGTGTTGTGGTGATTTTCTTATTTGGGGAGTTATAAGATACGAAAACAAAAAGTATACAATGGTTAATCCTAATATTTCAGATATTAATAACAAGTATAAATTAAAAGATATTAAACCAATATATTCCCTAAAAGGCAAAATTGGCGAAGTGACTTATAGGAAAATTGTTGAAAACGCTTTGGATAATTGTGTTATAGATAATTTGCTGCCTAATCAATTTGATTTGGCAAAAATTTATAAAGATATACATTTTGCTAAGTCGTATAATCAAATGATTGACAGCCAAAAAGCTCTTGCTACTTATGAACTTGCAGTGCAGCTATTATGCTATAAAGTATTAAGACAAACCTACAAATGCGATATTTTAACTTGTGATTATCCACACATAGTGGATAAATTGTTGCCTTATAAATTAACTGAATCGCAGATAAATGCTTTAAATGCGATAATTGACGATTTAAAAAGCGGTAATGCAATGAACAGGTTTATACTTGGAGATGTTGGTTCAGGCAAAACAATTGTAGCACATCTTGCAATGTATATGGTATTTGAAAAAGGGTATCAATCTGCTTTGCTTGCACCTACTGAAATATTAGCTATGCAGCACTTTAATAATTTTAACAAAGTGTTTGGAAACTTAAATATTAAAACAGCTATTTTAACATCTTCAACAAGTAAAGATAATAGAGAAATTATTTTGCAAGATTTAAAAGACGGAAAAATCGATGTGCTTTTTTCAACACATTCTTGTGTAAGTGAAAGTGTTGAATTTTGTAATTTAAAGCTTGCAGTCATTGACGAAGCACATAAATTTGGAGTTAAACAAAAGGCGGATTTGATTGCAAAGGGTAAGAGTGTACATTGTCTTTCAATGTCAGCAACACCGCTTCCAAGGTCGTTTGCTATGATGGTGTTCGGCGACCTTACAATTAGTAAACTTTATAAAGCTGAAAACAGAAAATCCAATATAAAAACATACGCTTTAAGGTCTAATAAAATAGAAGATATGTTTAAGTATTTTGCGGATAAAATAAAAAACAATTCTCAAATTATAATCGTATGTCCACGAGTTGTGGATTGCGAGCTTGAAGATATTTACTCAGTTAAAAGTGTTTATAAAATGATTTGCGGAAAGTATTTTAATAAATCACAAGTAGGATTGCTTTATGGAGCAATGAAAAATGCGGATAAAGACAAAGTAATTGAAGATTTTCAAAAAGGTAATATTAAAGTTTTAGTATCCACGACAGTTATTGAAGTTGGAATTGATATTCCGTCAGTAGACACAATAGCAATATTGGGTGCGGATAGGTTTGGTATAGCATCACTGCATCAACTTAGGGGTAGAGTTGGAAGAGACGGCAGATTTTCGGAATGTTATTTACATTGTGCTTCATACAACATACCTGACAGAATAAAACAAATGAAAGAAATTGACGACGGAGTATTGCTGAGTGAACTTGATAGCAAAGCAAGGGGCTTTGGCGATTTGATAGGTTTTAATCAATCTGGAAAAAATGTTTTTGATAAGTATATTGTAAAAATAACTTTGGATATGATAGCTACAGCAAAAAGCATTGTTGATAATATAGTTTTAGACAAAATCGATAACATTATTTTAAGTAAAATGATTGAAAAATATAATTTTTATCAAGATATAGTTTTAAATTAATGTAATTAGGACATTTTATGCTATTTAAATTACAATGAGTGTTTTTGTAAAATTTATTCAAATTTTTTCCAAAATATGGAAAATTGCTTAAAATTGTGTTAAAATAATTAGTAGTAAATATTACTATTAAATCAAATTAAGGGGATTTTTATGTTAAAAGGTAAAGTTGCTATAGTAACAGGCGGTACACGTGGTATTGGCTTGGAAATTGTAAGGTTATTTAAGGAAAACGGGGCAGAAGTAGTATTATTAGGTTCTAAACTTGAAACTGTCGAAAAGGCTATTAATACATTAGATAGTGAAGGAATTAAAGTGATTGGTTATTATCCTAACCTTTCAAATTATGACGAAATTAAAAAAGTTATTGATGCTGTTATTGCAAAGTATGGCAAAATCGATATTTTGGTAAATAATGCAGGTATTTCTGCAAGCAAATCTATTGACGATACTTCAAGTGAAGATTTTAGTAAAATTATAGATTTAAATTTAAATGCTGTATTTAATATGACAAAAGCAGTCGTGCCTTATATGAAAGAGAAAGGCGAAGGCGTTATTTTAAATACAAGTTCTATGGTTAGTATTTATGGTCAACCTTCAGGCGTTGGTTATCCTGCAAGTAAATTTGCTGTTAACGGCTTTACAAAATCACTTGCAAGGGAACTTGCACAATTTAATATAAGAGTAAACGCTGTTGCTCCTGGTATTACCAATACAGATATGGTTGCCAACCTTCCAAAAGAGATTATTGCACCGCTAATCAAAACTATTCCGCTTGGCAGAATTGGTGAGCCACGAGATATTGCAAACGCATTTTTGTTTTTAGCAAGTGATATGGCAAGTTACATTACTGGAGAAATCTTGTCTGTGGACGGCTGTGCAAGAAGTTAATATTGCAAAATTGTTAACAAAAGATTTAAAAAAAGCAAATGAGTATTTGAAAAAAATTATTGAAGAATTAAGAGCAGATATTCCAGAATTCTAAGCAAAAAGTTTAAAAAATATTATTTAACAAAAATAAATGAATATAAGAATTTCAAAATATATATCTTTATATCAAAATTATAACTCCCAATCTCTAAAATTTGAAATTGGGAGTTATTTATATTTTATTATTCATAAATTTTTATTCTATTAATATTTGGAGTTGATAATTCCATTGAAGTATTCCCGATAGTACAATTAATTGCACTTTAAATTCAGGGACAGTATTGTATTCGGCTTTAGCTATGTCTAAAAGTTTTTTAATAATTTGTTCTCGATTTTCTTCAGTACAATCTGCGCATAAATAGTTGCCTTTTGGCAATTTTTTTATCCCGTTTATTTCTATAAATTTATTGCAAATTGCAAAAAGTCTAGCTTGTCCGTTCTGCTCATAGATTCCCGCTAAATCTTCAAAAGAAAATTTGCTTTTATCTTTGTCAGAAATTTGGTCATAAAAGTGCCTGTGGTAATTCCATAAATTATCTAATGTTGGCGTTTCCAATTTGTCTGACAATAAAATAACTCTTTCATCAAAATATTTAATATAACAATTTTCTTTTTGCTCGATGCCGTTTAATTTGGTCTCATAAAAATTCCTTGCGCGCTGTATTTTTGTTTTTGCGTGGTATAATTCGCTAATTTTTTCATCAGCACTTTTTTCAGCTTGTTTTAATGTAGCTATAATTTTATTAAAATCGTCATAAGCTAAAATTTCATTTATTTCTGATAGTGTTAAATCCATACATCTTAATGCTTTAATTGTGTTAAGTCTCACTATTTCTTGCTCTGAATAATAACGATATCCTGTCCATTCGTCTACTTTACAAGGTTTAACTAAATCAATTCTATCATAATGTCTTAATGTTTCTGTAGTAATACCTAATATTTTGGCAGTTTGGCTTATTGAAAAATATTCTTTCATTTTAAAAATCCCCTTGACTTTTGTGTTACACAAAGGTTTATACTGATTATAACATTAAATAAAACTAATGTCAATATTTTAAATTTAAGGAGTTTTTTATGAAAAAATTTGTAGCATTATTATTTATATTTATTGGAGTATTAGTATTTGCATTAACTGGTTGTTCAAATAATGACATATTTACTGAAAAGTCATATTCAAGCGGTGAAATTGAAAAAATTTCTGTGGAAGTTGAGAATAGGGAAGTGGAAATTGTTGTATCTAATGACAATCAAATCCATATTGATTATTTTGACGGCGAAAAGGAATATCTTGATATTTCTGTTTCTGAAAATGGGGAATTAACAATAAAAATACAATGTGATAAAAATTGGTCAGATTTTATTTCAATGAAATCTGAAGCGAAATATCGTAAAATCAATATCAAAATTCCAAATAATATGATTAACGAAGTTTCTGTAAAAACAACTAACGCAAATATTAAAGCAACTTCATTATCAATAAAGGAAAATATCTTGCTTGATTCAAATGGTGGCGATATTGTATGTGATAGAATAAATGTAGGTAAGTCTATTAGCTTAAAAGCGAAAAATGGTAATATAAGTGGTAGTGTTATTGGCGGTTGGGACGATTTTTCTATTGTGTGCAAAATAAAAAAAGGTGATAGTAATTTGCCTGAATTAAAAGAAGGTGGAATTAAATCTTTTTCTGCTGATTGTAATAATGGCGATATAAATATAGAATTTATAAAATAATAATTAATTAAACTATTAATTGTTGAAATAATAAATAATGGTTGCAAGATTAATTGTAAATAGTCTTGTAGCCATTATTGTAATTTGATGGGAACAATTGATTTGTTTATAGTAGTACAAGAGTAGTAAATTTGAGCGATATATTTGTGACAATTTTTTTGATTTTAGCATATAATAATTTTGTAAGTGCAATAATATATTGAAATAAAACTTTTGATTTATTATTGTTTTGTTATTTTTGGCAGTAGCTTTCACTAAATTATAACGATTTTTATGCTAAATGCATATAAAAAATAGTAAAATAAAAAATTTTTAAAAAAGTTTGTAAAATCTCTTGCTTTTTTTTAAATGATTTGTTATAATACAAACGCTGTGGAAGCTTAGCTCAGTTGGGAGAGCATCTGCCTTACAAGCAGAGGGTCATAGGTTCGAGCCCTATAGTTTCCACCATACGCGGGAGTGGCTCAGTGGTAGAGCGTCGCCTTGCCAAGGCGAATGTCGCGAGTTCGAATCTCGTCTCCCGCTCCATTTTTTTATAAGGCACCATAGCCAAGTGGTAAGGCAGAGGTCTGCAAAACCTTTATCCCCAGTTCAAATCTGGGTGGTGCCTCCAATAAAAATGCCGAAGTGGCGGAATAGGCAGACGCAAGGGACTTAAAATCCCTCGGTCCACAAGACCGTACCGGTTCAAGTCCGGTCTCCGGCACCAACTCGTCGTAGCACGAGATGTGATATATGAGATAGTAAAAAACTATCTCATATTTTTTTACTCGGCTACTCCTTTATCCCACAACACCATATGGTGTAGTGGGAACCCTAGCGTTTTATTTTAAGTAAATTAGGTCAATTTTTGTGCGAAAACCGGACCGATTGAAATAATGTGTCGCTCGAAATGTGTTTTAAAATCAAATTCTAACATGATTTATATTATAAAAATAAAATGACCTATGGACAAGTAAAGTTTTTCATTTCTCACTATTCCGTCACTGTGTTCCGTAAAAGTCGGTTCTCCAGCATACAAAACGCTCTAAATTAATTTGTTTCAATTTAGAGTGTTTTTTATAAAAATAAATCTATACACTTAAATAAAATTATGATAAAAAAGTATTTTTTAATAGTTTGTTTTCTTTTTTATATAACAAATAAATCATTTTTGAATAAAAATTTCAAAAGCAAATGTTTTATTTGTAATGTAACTTTAACATATTTGTACAAAAATAGTAATATGCACAATTACCAAAATTTACCAAAGGTATTGTAATTGATAAATAAATATGATAAAATTAATTTAATAGCATTAATAAAACTAAATTAATAAAAAAATAGTCGACTCAAAAGCCGACTGATACTAAGATGATTAAGGTAAAACCTTATTTGAACGAATGTTATTTTGAATAATATAATTATACAATAAGAAAAATAAAATGTCAAGTACTTTTGGAGATATAGGAGAAAATTATGAGAAAAACTTTTTTAGGAATTGATGCAGGTGTTGAAAATGTCGGATACGCTTTAGCCATAAATGATGATGAATTGTCTGACGAAAGGTATCAAGTAGTAAAAGTAAACGGCAGACAAGTAATGGGAGTTTTGTCTTATGATGCAGCTGAACCTGCAGTTGCACGTAGGGGATATAGAGCAGTAAGACGCAGATTGGATAGACGTCGTTACAGAATTGCTTTATTGCAAGAAATTTTTAATGACGAATTAATAAAAAAAGACAAAAACTTTTTGAGAAGATTAAATGAAAACGATTTACATTTAGAAGATAGAAGTGTAAAAGAAAAGTATTCACTTTTTAATGATAAAGATTTTGACGATGTTAGATATTACAATAAATATCCAACGATATATCATTTGCGTAATGAGCTTATGACAAAAGGCACAGATGATATAAGGCTTTTATATTTGGCTATACATCATATAATCAAATACAGAGGACATTTTTTGCTTAACGGAGATATTAATAGTAGCGAAGTTGGCGGAATAAATCGATTAAGAGAATTTATTGAAAATTTAAATGATAAATTGAAAGAAAATTGTGAAAATGAAGAATGCTCAGATGATTTAAGTGCAAATTTAAGTACAAATCATTTGTCTGATATAAAAGATTTAATATGTGGCACTGGTAAAATAACGGAAGATATGCTTCAAGAAATAACCAATGGTAAAAAATTTGTTTCAAAAAAAGATAAAAAGATTAAATTGATTGAGTTGTTTGAAGCTAAAAGCAATGTTTCTAAAAAAATTGTTGATATAATCATAGGCGGAAAAGTAAAATTATATGATTTGTTTGGCGAAGATAATTATCCTAAAGAACAAGTTAAGGAATTTACTATGGCTGATGATTGGGATACGATTGAAGATTTACAACTTATAAAAGATAATATTTCACATTCTGATATTATCAACAATTTAAAAGAAATTTATGATTGGGTAGCACTTAATGAGCTTTTAAAAGGTGAAAAGTCTTTGTCTAGTGCAATGATAAAAATTTATGAAACTCACAAGCAAGATTTAAATGATTTGAAAAATTTTATAAAAAAATATGCACTTGATAAATATGATGAAGTATTTAATGAGCAGAAAGACGATAAAGGAAAAGTCAATACAAAAATTTGTAACTATGCAAGTTATATTGGCGGTGGTAGATTTAATGGCGAAAAAATTGGTGCTAACGGAAGGTTAGGGTATACTTGTACTCAAGAAGATTTTTACAGCTATATAAAGAAAATTATAAATGAAGTTGATTCAAACGAAGCGCAAGCAGTTAAACAAGATTTAGTTGATAAAATTGATAGTAAAATTTTTATGCCTAAAATTGTGTCAAAAAATAATTCTACTATGCCATATCAACTAAATATGATGGAACTTGATAAGATTTTGGAAATTGCTAAAAGCAATCCTATGTTTGCATTTTTGAATGATAAGAGCGATAATATGATTAATTCTGACAAAATTAAAGCACTTTTAACATTCAGAATTCCTTATTACATTGGACCTGTAAAAGAATATAGTGCCGATGATAGTAAAAAATATGCTTGGGCAGTTAGAAAAGAGTCAGGTAGGATTACTCCGTGGAATATAAAAGATAAGATTGATTATAAGCAAAGTAATGAATTTTTTATTAGAAGAATGACTAATAAATGTACATATTTGCGAATAGCAGATACTTTGCCTAAAAATTCAATTTTATTTTCAAAATTTATGTGTTTGAATGAACTAAATTCTTTAAAAATAAATGGAGATGCAATTTCAAGTAATTTGAAAAAAGAAATATATCAAAATGTATTTTTGCAAAAAAATCCTACTAAAAAAAAGATAAGAAACTATTTAATTAGCCATTATGACAATGAATATGGTAAAGATTTAGTTTTGAGTGGTGTTGATAAAGAGATTAAATCAAATATGAACACTTACTTATTATATAAGGATAAGTTAGGTGATAAAGTGGATAGTGATAGAGCTATGGTTGAAAGAATAATATTTTTATCGACTATTCACAACGATAGCAAAATGTTAGAAGAATCCATACGTGACGAGTTTGGCAATAAATTGACTGAAGATGAAATAAAAAGCATTAAAGGATTTAAATTTAATGGTTGGGGTAGTTTATCTGCAGAATTTTTGGCTGGATATAAAAACAATGGTATACACTTGTTATTTAATGGGGAAATGCTTGATATAATTGACATTATGTATGAATATAATTATAATTTGCAACAAATTTTATATCATAAAAATTGTAATTACGAAGAAGCTGTGCAAGATTATTTTATTGCAAAAGGTGTGTTTGAAGATAGCGAAACGCAATGTGATATTGATATTGAAGAATATAATTGTTCGCCATCTGTTAAAAAGTGTGTGAGACAAACTTTTAAGTTAGTTAAAGATATAGTGAAACAGACAAATATAGTGCCTGATATATTGTTTTTAGAATCTTGTCGCGAAAACAATGACTTTAAAAAAGGGCAAAGAACACAAAAAAGACGTGATATTATAAAAGCAAATTATGCCAATGCACAAAATTGTGTTAAGCAGTTGTTAAAAGATAAAAATAGTGAATTTAAAAAAGATGATTTACTTGAATTAAAGGATAGCATAGCAGATTGTGAAGAAAAGTTGAATAATTATAGCGATACGCTTTTGAAAAAGGAAAACTTGTATTTGTATTTTATGCAACTGGGTAAGGATATGTATACAGGTAAACCTATTGATTTAGATAGTGTTATTAATGGTAGCAGGTATGACCACGACCATATCATTCCGCAAGCAGTTGTAAAAGATGATAGCTTCAATAATTTAGTTTTAGTTGAGAAAAAAGAAAATGCCGAAAAATCAAGAGAATATCCATTGCCACCACAATTTAGACAACCAGTATTGTGGAAAATGTTGTATAAAATTGGTTTGCTTAGTGGCGAAAAATATTCTAGACTTATGAGAAAAAATGAAATAACTATTGAAGAGCAAGAGAAATTTGTCAATAGACAGTTAGTTGAAATAAGTCAAATTGTTGTAATTTTGAGAGACGTACTTGCAAAATATTTTTCAAAAATTTGTGGTAAAAAAGTGGAAATAGTGCTTTCAAAAGCTGGCAACGTATCTATGTTCCGAAAGGAATTTAATCTTACAAAATCTAGGGAAGTTAATGACTTTCATCACGCTTGGGATGCATATTTGAATATTGTGGTTGGCGATATTTTAAATAAAGCTTTTAATCATAATTGGTATATAAGATACGATAACGGAAAAGATAAATCTTATAACTTTTTGAGAGTGCTAAAAAAACAAGCAACTGCAAACAACTATGAAATTTTAAATAATATTAAAAAATTGATGGATAGTACCGATTTTCAGATGGTTAAATTGCCTGTTACTAATAAAGGTGCATTTTATTCAGAAGTTTTGAAAAGAGCAGAAAGTGATAAAAATAGTAAATTAATTGCACCTTGTGATAGTAAAGTTGTAGATGGAAGAGAGACTAATCCTAAATGTGATACTAAAAAATATGGCGGATATAAAACTGCAAATACAGCGTATTTTGTAATTGCTGATTCAATTGGAAAGAATAACGAAAAAATGAGACATATTGTTGCAATATCTATTTTAGACGATGCACGAATTAAATTGGGCAAATTAAGCTATGAAGAGATATTTGAAAAAATTGGTTTGGAAAATGCAAAACTTGCAAATTTAGATGGTATGAGACAACCAATTATCAAAATTGGTGCGTTGATAGACTTTGGTGCTTATAGACTTAGATTAGCAGGTATGACAGAAATATCTAAGTTGATTTTTCATAATGCTAATCAATTTTATGTGGGCGTTGAATTAAATAGATATATTAAGGAACTAAGCGTATTGGTTGATAAAGTTTCTAAGGTGATTAAAAAGAGTGCCAAGAATGAAGAAAAAGATGTTCTAGCAAATGATATTATAAATGAAAATATTAGAAGAAAAAATTTGTCATTAAATAAAAATGCAAACATTGTAATTGTAAATAAACAAGAAAATATGAAAATATATGAGTTTTTTATAAGCAAATTGTCGCATAATCCATACAAAGATATACCAACATATAACAAGTTGCTTGAGATTTTGGTTGGTGCTAAAGATGATTTTGAACAAAAAAGTCTTTATAGTCAAGCGGTATTGTTGTTAAATATAATTAAAGCTTTTCAGTGCAATGCATCAAAAGTTGATGTGTCCGATTTGTCATACATTGATAGTAAAGGAAAAAAAGCAAAAGGCGGTGCAGGTCAATGTAGTATTACTTGTAATTGGAATATTAGTAAGTTTAAACAATTATATTTAATAAATCAATCTGTTTCTGGATTGAAAGAAAAAAGAATTAAGTTGTCATTAAATTAATAGGAAATACAAATGAGTTTTAGAACTGTTGTAATTAAAAACAGGTGTAAATTGGATTATTCTTTAAATTATATGGTGTATCGGGGAGATGTCACAAAAAAAGTGCATCTATCCGAGATATCAATGTTAATTATAGAATCAACAGCTGTTTCAATTACTGCCGTGCTTATAAATGAATTGGTAAAAAATAATATTGCAATCATTTTTTGTGATGAAAAACATAATCCTAAAAGCTTGACTCTAGGTTATCATAATAATTATCATTCAGCAAAAAATATAGCTATTCAAGCTAGTTGGCAAGAAAACTTGAAGAAAGTGGTTTGGACAGATATTATTCATAACAAAATTAATAATCAAGCAAAACTACTTTTAAAATATAAAATGGATAATACCTTACTTTTGTCATATTTGAACGAATTGAAATTGGGAGATAGTACTAATCGTGAAGGACACTCCGCCAAAGTATATTTTAATCTGTTGTTTGATATGTTAAATAGGCGCTCACCATCATTTTATAATAACGCCTTGAATTATGGATATGCCATTTTATTGTCAAGTTTTTGTAGAGAGATTATAGCTAATGGCTATATTACTGAGTTGGGTGTTTGGCATCACAATGAATTTAATCATTTTAATTTAGCTAGTGATTTAATGGAAACATTTAGAGTTATAGTTGATGATATGGTATTGCAATTGGAAAAAGATGAGAAAAACTATAAATCAAAAATGGCAAATTTGCTAAATGTGAAAGTGTTTATTAATGGAAAAAATGTTTACTTGGATAATGCAATTCAAATGTATGTTAAAAGTGTCTTAAACTATTTGTGTAATGGAAAAGGAGAAATAATTAATTTTATTAGATATGAGTTACCGATATATGAGAATGATAATAATGTTTGATTTGCCTACCTTGAGTTTGCAGGATATGAGAGAGTATCGAAAGTTTAGAAAATTTTTGATTGAAAATGGATTTATAATGATGCAAGAGTCAATATATACTAAATTATTGCTTAATGGTGTAGCAGCTAATTTAATGTCAAAACAAGTGAAAAAAGCAATACCTAAAGATGGATTAGTACAAATGCTTGTTATAACTGAAAAACAATTTGCAAATATGGAATTGCTTTCAGGAGAATTAAATCAAACATATATTAATAATGATAAAAGGTATTTGGAACTATGATTCAATTAATTAATCCTTTACTAAGTTCAAAATTTAATATAGATTTTTCAAAAATTAATGTGTTAGTAATTGAAAATCCTAAATTTATGGCTTCAATTGTTAATGATATTAAGTTGTTTTTGGAGAAAAATGATACTGAAACTAGATTTGTAGAAAATGGCGATTTTTGTAAAGCAATTGATAAATTTTATTTTATTACAGATTTGTTTAATTTGGATTTTAATAACAGAGTTTTACAAAATTGTTTAACAAAAAAAATTGTCAACACTTTAAATGGGTATGAATATCAAATTAATGAAATTTATGAAAATGCTTTTAGAATTTTGAGCAAATGTTTAGTTAATTTAAATTTAAGTGTAGATATAAACCCGTGCTTGGAAAAACAAACTTTTGTTAAAATGTTTTCACCAACTATACAAAATTATTATGATAATTTGCTTGAAAAATTGGTGGAATTCGTAAATGTGTTGGTGGAATTACTCGATTTAAAATGTTTAATCGTTTTAAATTTACAAGAGTATTTATCGATTGAGGAATGTCAACAATTTTATAATCATTGTATGTGTAGAGAAGTTTCAGTTTTGACTTTACAATCAAGAAAAAAATATAATTTTGAAAATGAACAAATTATTTTAATCGATGATGATTTGTGCGAAATCGTTGCAAATTCCGATGATATATGATATAATAATATTGTCAAAATAATTATGCTTTCTTACTACTTGAAATCGAATTTTTTTAATTTGAGGTTTGAGAGTGATGTTATTTTGAATACATCTAAAACGCAAAATTATAACCAATACCCGGCCTGTTAGTTTGAGAGTGATGTTATTTTGAATACATCTAAAACTTTCAAAAAAAAATTTAAACTAAAGTATCTGTTTGAGAGTGATGTTATTTTGAATACATCTAAAACGCTGAAGAAAAAACTATATGTGTCACTAGTGTTTGAGAGTGATGTTATTTTGAATACATCTAAAACGAACGTCAGCGTCATTATGCGCTAGTCTAGGTTTGAGAGTGATGTTATTTTGAATACATCTAAAACAAGCCGTCACTAGCTTGAGCTATTAACTGAGTTTGAGAGTGATGTTATTTTGAATACATCTAAAACCCTTCTTCAGCAAAAATAACTGAGTTATTTGTTTGAGAGTGATGTTATTTTGAATACATCTAAAACAATAGTATTATACGTATAACTAGACATTATGTTTGAGAGTGATGTTATTTTGAATACATCTAAAACTTATTTGCAAAAAGTATAGACGATATAAAAGTTTGAGAGTATTGCTATTTTGAATACATCTAAAACACGTTAAGTATTTAGATGAGACAGTTATTTGTTTGAGAGCACTGTTATTTTGAATACGTCTAAAGATATTTTAATTAAGGAGAAAGAGAAAATGTGTTTGAGAGTGATGTTATTTTGAATACATCTAAAACAGAGATAAAATTGAAGATATGAAAAGTGTAGTTTGAGAGTATTGTTATTTTGAATACATCTAAAACTTCACATTTAAACAAATAATATAGGGTTGTGTTTGAGAGTACTGTTATTTTGGATACGTTTAAAACACATTTACTTCATCACAACTTACCATAAATGTTTGAGAGTAATGTTATTTGAATATGTATAAACAATAAATAAAATTACTGATATTCCTTTCTCATAATTAGTGAAAAGTATTAACCATAATTAAAATGCAAATGATACAATAATATTTATTGTTGCTAAAATGAGATTGAAATTATATGAATTTGGATTTTATTTAAAAAAATAAACCACCTTTAAATTGGTGGTTTAATTTTTTATACTTATCAATTATATGTGATTATTCGTTCATTGAATCTGAAAGAATTGCTATTACTTTGTCATAGCAACCGCCGCAACCAGTAGAGCAGCGTGTTATATCTTTTATTGATTCAAATGCTTTTAACAAATCGTTAATATTGTTGTGTTTATGTAATTCGTTTACAATGTCTAAATAGCTAACATTATTACAATTACATACGATATAATCGCCATTAGCAAGTGTAACTTTCTTGTCGGTAGCACATTCGGTTTTTTGAGCAATTTCTGTTTTCCACAATCCGTGCAAATTGCAATAAGCATAAACAGCTACTAACTCGTCATCTTCACAGATAGCAAAAGTTACTTGTGGTTTGCCGCCTACTGCCAAAGCTTTTCTTTGATTACCTTGTTTAGTTTTGATAGAAACCCATTCAATTGAATGTTCCGCTGTCATTGGGTGTTCAACTGAACCTACAGTAACTACAATTTTATTGCCATTTATTTGAACTTCAGGAATGTGCTTTTCTTTTGCTGCGTCTACGCTTCCTGCCAAAATTTCTTTCATTGGCTCGCCACAGCACAAAACAGGCACTCCAGTTTCTTTAACAATAGCTATAATTTTGCCACAATGGCTACATTTATAAAAATTTTGATTCATAATTATTCTCCTAAGTAAACTATAATATTAAAATTTTAACATATTTATGTCAAATTGTCAATAATTGCCATTTATGATTAACAAAAAAATATTAAACAAATTATATAAAATGTGGACAAAACACATTGAAAAAACAAAAAATCAATAATTATAATAAAAATATAAAATGTTAATATTAAAATAGTGATTAATGTATTGACATTTTGTAAATTTTTGTGTAATATAATATTATAGATAATGTTTAGGTGTTTCACAACCTTAAATTGAGAAATCTAATGTTCGGGTGTTTCACGACCCTTAATTGAGAAATTTAATGTGGTGTGGTTACAAAGCCGCACCTAATTTTTTAAGGAGCAATGGATAAATTATGATTCACTATATGAAATTGAAGGAAGAGCCATTTATTTCTATAAAAAGTGGTGAGAAAACTATTGAAATGAGATTGTTTGACGAAAAAAGACAGCTTGTAAAGGTGAATGATAGTATTGAGTTTGAAAATATCGTTACAAAAGAAAAAATTGTGACGAAAGTAGTAGAGTTGTTCAGATTTGAAAATTTTGAAGAACTATATGAAAATTTTGATAAGAGAGAACTCGGTTATTTAGAAAATCAACCTTGCTCACCAAAAGATATGAGCAAATACTATGCGGAGAGTGAAATTGAAAAGTATGGCGTTTTGGGCATAAGAATAAAAATTATTTGATAAAGATAAAAGCTATTACGGCTTTTATTTTTTGTTATAAGAAAACCACGTGCTAGGCACGTGAGTTCAAAAGATGTTAAAC
>CAJTYW010000003.1 GCA_910583995.1 uncultured Christensenella sp.
AGGGTTATACCCGTATGTGAAAAACCCCACGTTTAACGTGGGGATATTTATTTTATATGGTAAGAGATAAAATGTAATTTGTCTATTAGTTTTTATAACAGAATAGCTTTTAATTTTGAAATATTTAATACTACAAATAGCATTTTGAGAAAATTTGAGATTGCTATTGAAATATGGGGTGCAGTTTGGTATAATAATAAAAAGGAAGATTGAATTATGAGAAAAGAACTTACAGAAATGACACTTGAAGAACTTTGGCAGCTGTTTCCGATAATTTTAACGGAGCATAAAAGCTACTGGGCGGATTGGTATAGGGAAGAAATTAGTTTGCTTAAAAGTTTGTTACCTAAAGATGTGGAATACCATCACATAGGTAGCACTGCTATAGACGGAATAATGGCAAAACCTATAATTGATATTCTGATAGTTGTAAACTCAAGTGATAATTTGCACAATGTTGCAAATATTTTGCAAAAGCAAGGATATATAATTATGTCAACAATTGATAAAAGAATTTCGTTAAACAAAGGCTATTCTACAAAAGGTTTTGAAGAAAGAGTATTTCATTTGCACTTAAGACTAGCAGGGGATACCGATGAAATATATTTTAGAGATTATTTAAAAATGCACCAGGATATAGCCAAGGAATATGAAAAGTTAAAATTAAGCTTATTTGAGAAATACAGAAATAATAGAGATGCTTATACAGAAAAGAAAACAGAATTTGTGACTTTTTATACAAAGCTTGCAAAACAACAATTTTTAACCAATAACAATGGTAGATAATTATGCAAAAAGATTTACTAAATGAAATTAAAATAATACGCTTAAATAAAGATAATTTCAAAGAAAATTCTTTGGATAATTTTGTTTTGAACCAAAAAGTAGAGCAATGCTTTAGGAAAATAAACAATGAGAATATACTATGTCCTGTATCGTATACAGAAAGTTGGAATTTATTTGAGAGACGAGAAAAAGCAAGTAAAATAATTAATGCAATAAACAGTGGTTCAATTGCTATTGCTGCTGTTAGCGGCAAAGAAATTGTAGGTTTTGCACTGCTATATAATAAACTTTTTGGGAGTGGAAATCAATATGCGGATTTAGGAGAATTTTATGTATCCGAAAGCTATCGCAGGCAGAAGATAGGAGAAAAACTGTTTAACATTGTATGTAATGAAGCGAAAATAATAGGTGCTAAAAAGTTGTACATTTCAGCACATTCTGCAAAGGAAAGTATAGCTGCTTATAAAAAATACGGCTGTACTTTAGCAACAGAACCTAATGCAGAGCATATTGCAAAAGAGCCTTATGATTTGCAGTTAGAGTATGATTTATCTGCCCGTATTTATCAAGTGGAAGATAAGGAAAAATACAAAGATTTGCTTTTACTTGCAGATGAGCAATGGGATATGGTTGAGAAATATTTAGACAAAAGTACAATGTATGTTTTGGACGATTGCGGGGTAAAAGGCGAAATAATAGTTGTTGAAATGGATAATGATATTTTGGAAATTAAAAACTTGGCGGTATTACCTGACTTTCAACATTGCGGTTACGGAAAGAAACTGATAGAGTTTGTTTGTGATAAATATAAAGAACAATTTAATACTTTGCAAGTGGGTACAGGCGATAGCCTTTTGACTATTCCATTTTATGAAAAATGCGGATTTGTGAAATCGCATATATTAAAAAACTTTTTTACAAAAAACTATGACCACCCAATTTTTGAAGAAGGGGTGCAGCTTGTAGATATGATTTATTTGAAGAAAAATTTGAAATAAGATTTTATAATTCGCCTTAAAATATTGTGTTAATTTTTAATTTGTGGTAAAAATTTTAAGCTTAAAAATTGCAATAAAAATGTGGTAAAATAAAAATAGTATTGATTTTTGAAGGTTTTTTTTGATAAATTTTATATCAATTAGTTTATCGCTATCATTATCACACTAAATTTATTGGTATCTGATAAAAACAGTTGTTTTATTTAGTTAGGGATAGAATAAATATCAAAAATCGGCTTGATTTTTGAAGGCTTATATGATATAATCAAATTATTATTGGTAATAACATTAGTGCAGTTTAGCATAGTGAATATGCTTAAAAATTATTATAAAATTCATTAAAAATTAAAAGTGCAATATAAGGTAGCAGGGGTAGCATTGTGAAAAAATATAAAATTGGATATACAACAGGTGTTTATGATATGTTTCATATTGGACACTTAAATATTTTGAAAAGGGCAAAAGAGAATTGTGAATATCTTATTGTAGGTGTTAGTACTGATGAGCTTGTATCAAGCTATAAACACAAAAAGCCTATAATCCCTTTTGAAGATAGAAGAGCAATTGTTGAATCAATAAAATATGTTGATAAAGTTGTTGCCCAAGATAGTATGGACAAGATTGCGGCACTTGATAAATTTGAGTTTGATGTGGTTTTTGTGGGCAGTGACTGGCAAGGTACAGAAAAATGGAATAAGATTGAAGAAGATTTTAAAGCACGCGGTGTAGATGTGGTTTACCTATCTCATACAGACGGAATTTCTTCTACTATACTAAGGGATAAATTGAACGAATAAGGTGATTATATGAACATAGTTATTATGGCTGAATATGTTCGAAAAAGCGGAGTAGGTGTTTATGTTGATTCCTTATGTAGTGAATTGAAAAAGACAAATAACGTTTTTTTGATAGCTGGGGAATATGTCTTTGATGCAAATGAAGATATATTTGTAAAACATAATATAAGCAAAGCAGGCATTGTGTCATTGATAAAAAATGTGTTTGCAATGCGAAAATTTTTTAAAGCCAATAACATTGATATTGTGCAAATGAATCATAGAAGATGTGCTTTTTTAATGAAAGTTTACAACACCATTTTTTGGTTCAGCAAAATGAAATGTTGTTGGATTTTGCATACTCAAAGGATTCGTTCTTCTTTGCCGTATAGAATGGTAACTTACACAGGCAATAAAGTGATTGCAATATCAAGTGAAGTGAAAAATTTTTTGATAGAAAAATTGCGTGTTAAAGAAAGTAAAATACAATTGATATTAAACGGAATAGATAACTCTAACCTTACACCATTGACCGATGCTGAAAAGCAGGAAATAAAAAATAAATATGGTATTGAAAAGGATAAAATAGTTGTTTGTTTGCACGGCAGACTTGACAAGGTGAAAGGGCTCGATGTGCTTATTAATGGGGTGAATTTATTGCCACAAGAATATAAGGATAAAATTGTGGTGGTTTGCTCAGGTGATACTAATTGCGAATACTATAACTATTTGGTTGACCTTATAAATAGCTATAATCTTGAGAAAAATTTTGTGTTTACAGGTTGGACTAAAACAAGAGACATTTTTGGAATTAGCGATTTGTATGTTGCACCTAGTAGAAGAGAAGGGTTCTCTTTATCGGTAATAGAATCCTTTTTTATGAAAGTGCCTTGCGTTCGTACAAAAACTGGCGGGTATTTGGATACTAAAGATTGCTCAGATGTAATTGAGATTGATATGCCTGAAGATATTACAAAAAAATTGATTGCATTTGTGGATAATCCATCAATATATGACGATATGGTAGAAAAAGCATATAATTTTGCGATAGAAAACTGCACTACAAAAATAATGGCAGAAAAAACATTGCAATTGTTTGAGAGTATAAAAGGGTGTTAATATGTTTGACAGAATTAAAAAAGACGAATGGATAATTGCAATAAGACGCAAAGAAAATTGCTTATTGAGTAGAAGCGGTGGTGGGTTTAAAATTATACCTAATTCCTTAAGATATTGGTGTGCTGACCCATTTTTGCTTGATATTGACAATACAACTTTTTTGCTTTTTGAAATGTATGATAGACTTCGTGGCAAAGGTTTGATTGGTTATAGAGTGCTAAAGGGCGGCAAGTATAGCAAAATGAGAGTGCTAATTGACGATAAAGGACATTTATCTTATCCATTTATAATAAAACATAATGGAAATTATTATATTATGCCTGAATCAAATAGTCAAAAAATTGTTTATTGCACAAAGCTTGAGTGCGACGGCGAAAATTTGAGAATAGGCGATAAACATATAGTTATTAATGGCAAATTTGTGGATACTACTTTGTTGGAATATGGCGATAAAAAATACTTTTTTACTACAGATTTGAGTAAAGGCGATAATGTTTCCAACCTTACAATTTTTGACGAGAAATTTGAAACTAAAATGATTTTAACAGGTGAATTTGATAAATCTAATGCTAGAATGGGGGGAAACTTTATACTAAGTGATAAAGACATTTATAGGGTCTCTCAAGACTGCTCAAAAGGTTATGGAACAGGGCTAAATTTCTCTAAAATTAACATAGAAGGGAATAATTATTCAGAACAATTGATTAGTAAAATAACAGTATCAGATATATCGCTTGATAGTAACAAAAAATATGATGGTATTCACACATACAATTTCAATAATGATTACGAAGTAATTGATTTAAAAAAGAGCAAAGTGATAAATTTAGTCAGAATTTTAGGTTTTGCGTTGGTTAAAATGGGAATATTGAAAAATTAATTGAAAAGTTAAAAAGAGTAAAAAAATAGTAGCATATATTTAAGGATAAAAAATGAATAAATTACAAGAAAAAATATTGGAAATAATGGTTTTTATTGATAAAATCTGCCGTGAAAATGATATTACTTATTATATTATGGGTGGTACTGCATTAGGCGCTGTAAGGCACGGCGGTTTTATACCTTGGGACGACGATTTGGATATTTGGTTGACACCTGAAAATTATGAAAAATTTAAAAAGTTGTTTGAAGAAAATACTTGCGAAAAATTTGTTTTGCAAGAGTGGAAATTGGTAGACGAGTATTTGCAATATGCCAAAGTTCGTATGAACGGCACTACTTTTATTGAAAGTCACCTTAAAAACAAAAAAGATTTGCATCAAGGTATTTATGTGGATATTATGATTTTGCACAAAACCCCTGCTGGCAAAAAAGGTGTACTAAATAGGCAATATTATGTATCAAAATACTTGACACTTAAAGGTATTTTGAGAAATGGTTGGAAAGGTAAAAATACTACTCAAAAAATACTTGCAGGTATAGCAAAAATGTTGCCAAAGTGTTTGGATAAAAAACTTTATAAATATATTTATAAATATGATAATTTGCAGGATAATTATAACTACATTTATTACATTACAAAAGGCACTAAAAAGAGCGGTTATTATGAAAGAAGTATTATTGAACCTGCAGGTGAAATTGAGTTTGAAGGCAAGACATTTTTGTGTATGAATGATATTAAAAAATATCTTGAGCTAAGATATGGCGATTATATGGCATTACCGCCAAAATCGGAACAAAAATCTGTCCAACACGCAGAAATTTGGGATACAGAAAAGCATTTTAGCGAATATTTAGAATAGAAATGGATAATAAAAATTAAATTAAATTTTATGAATATTTTTTAAAAAATGCAGTGATAAATGTTTAGGAAAAAGCTGCAAATATTATAACTATAATTTATTGATAATCAAAAAGTCGGATATTCTTTATCCGGCTTTCTTTATTATATAATAATTATAATTATATCTTGCTTTTTTATAATGTGTGTGTTATAATTATAATGAATATATACGCAAAAACATTTAAAGGGCTTGAAAATTGTTAATACTAAATGTGTTTTTATAGGAGAAAGTATGTCTGATTACACTTTTTTGACTTCTTGTTATATCAAATCCGATATAGAAGAATTTGAACTTGCTATGTTAAGTATGCTAAATCAAACTTTACCGCCAGAGCAGATTGTTGTAGTTTGCGATGGTGAAATTAGTGAAGGACTTAGCAATTTAATTAATAGTTTTGCGGAAAATAACGAGAATTTGTTTACAATTGTAAGGCTTGAGAAAAATCAAGGTTTGGGTATTGCACTTCGTGAAGGCACAAGTTATTGCAGAAATGATATTATTGTTCGTATGGATATGGATGATATATGTATTAGTGAAAGGTGCGAAAAACAAATTAAATATCTTGACGAGCATAGCGATATAGATGTTGTTGGAAGCAACATTGAAGAGTTTATAGAAAATGAAGATTGCTGTGAAGATATTAGGGCAGTGCCTGAAACACACGAAGAAATTTGTAAGTATATGAAATTACGTACACCTTTTAATCATATGACTGTTGCAATGAGAAAATCCGCACTTGAAAAAGCGGGTGGTTATGAACATTGGTGGTTGCACGAAGATTTGTATTTATGGGTAAGAATGTACCTTGCAGGATGTAAATTTTATAATATACAAGAAAATCTAGTACACGTAAGAGTAGGAAAAGCTATGTGTGCAAGACGTGGCGGTTATAAATATTATAAAAGCGAAAAAGGGCTTTATAAGTTTATGTATAAAAACAAAGTTATTAGTTGGGGGGAATTTCATAAAGCTAAATTAATAAGGTTTGTTGTACACGTTTTGATGCCTAATGGTTTAAGGCAATGGTTTTATAAAAGATTTGCAAGAAGAAAAAAGAGTGAAAATTAGGAGTAACAATGATTGAGATATTAATGTGTACCTATAACGGAGAAAAGTATATTGAAAAACAGCTTGACTCCATTAGGTTGCAAACAAGACAAGCAGATAAATTGAGTATTTATGACGATATTTCCACAGATAATACGGTTGCTGTTATAAATGATTATATCAAAAAATACAACTTAACGGATAAATGGTCTGTTACAATTAACAGCCAAAATAAAGGGTGGAGAAAAAACTTTTTTGATGCCATTTTTGCGTCTTGTGGGGATATAATTTTCTTTAGCGACCAAGACGATATTTGGGAACTTGATAAAATAGAAGTTATGTCTAGTGTAATGGAAGCAAATGAAAATATTTTAAAGCTTAATAGTAAATTTACTTTTATTGACCAAAATGACGATTTTATTAAAACAGATAAGGAAATAACTACTCCTACTAAAGAATTAGTGCAAGAGCCGTTTTTGGATACTTTTAGTGTTAAATGGTCAAACAGATTAGCTTGTGCAACTGCAATTTCAAAAAAGCTAATTGATATGTTAAAAGGGTTGCCGTATAACAGCAGTTTTTCTCACGATTGGTTTTTTGAGAATATTGCAACCGCACTTGATGCTAGCTTTTTAATCGATTATTATTCTATAAAACATAGACTACATAATTCGAATGCTAGTATAGATGTGTCACATAATGCACTTTTTACTGCAGATTATGCAAATTACATTTGGCTTGTATTTAATGATTATTTTGAAAATGTAAACGAAAACTATATGGCACAAGCAAAAAGGTTTTTAAAGTTTGCAACAATAAAGAAGAAAGTAAATACAAAGTTTGCTTTGATTAGTTGGTTTAAACTTGCTTTTTACCCTAAATATTATAAAAGATATGCAAGGGGATTGTTTTTAGATTTGCTTGCAACTTTGCATTTGTATGATTTAATAAAAAATTTAAGAGATAAAATGGTTAAGTAATTTAACTAAAAACTTATATAAATTTAAGTTTAACGGGGTGTTAATTTGAAAGGAATAATTTTAGCAGGTGGAAGCGGTACAAGATTATATCCGCTTACAAAGACAATATCAAAACAAATATTACCGGTGTATGATAAGCCAATGATTTTTTATCCATTGTCTACATTAATGCTTGCTGGTATAAATGAAATTTTAATAATTTCAACTCCAAGAGATTTGCCTGCGTTTAAGCAATTGCTTGGCGACGGTAGCGACTATGGTATTAAACTTGAATATGCAGCTCAACCTTCACCCGACGGACTTGCACAAGCCTTTTTGATTGGAAAAGATTTTATCGGTAATGATAGTTGTACAATGATATTAGGCGACAATATTTATTACGGCAACGGATTAGGGCAATTGTTAAGAGACGCTGTTAAAAATAATAAAGGTGCAACAATTTTTGGTTATTATGTAGATGACCCTAAAAGATTTGGTGTTGTAGAGTTTGATAGTAACGGAAAGGTGATATCTATAGAAGAAAAACCTGAAAATCCAAAGTCAAATTATGCCGTTACAGGCTTGTATATTTATGATAACAGAGTTGTAGAAATGGCAAAGCAAGTAAAGCCTAGCGAGCGTGGAGAGCTTGAAATTACCGATTTAAATAAGCTTTATTTAGCTGGCAATAGTTTGAGAGTGAAGCTTATGGGCAGAGGATATGCTTGGCTTGATACTGGTACAACGGAAAGTCTGCTTGATGCAGGTAATTTTGTGCAATTACTAGAAAAGCGCCAAGGCATAAAAATGAGCGTATTGGAAGAAATAGCCTACATAAATGGTTGGATTAGTAAAGAAAAATTAATTTCACTTGCAAATAAGTATGGCAATTCATCTTATGGAAAACATTTAATGAAAGTTGTAAATAACGAAATTAAATATTAACGGAGACAAATAATGAACTTTATCAAAACAAAATTAAGGGGCTGCTATATTGTAGAGCCGTTAGCTTATGGCGATAACCGTGGCTGGTTTATGGAAACATACAATAAAGGCGAGTTTGATAATGCAGGACTTGTTTATGACTTTGTGCAGGATAATCAGTCATTTAGCAAACAAAAAGGCATTTTAAGGGGCTTACATTTTCAAAAAAATCCTATGGCACAAGCTAAACTTGTAAGGTGTACCAAAGGTAGTATTTTAGATGTGGCTGTTGATATAAGAAAAGGTAGCGATACATATTTGCAGTATGTTGCGGTGGAACTTTCTGAAGAAAATAAAAAGCAACTTATGATACCGCGTGGGTTTGCACACGGATTTGTAACACTTACTGAAGATGTTATGGTGCAATACAAAGTTGATAATTTGTATAGTAAGGAAAATGATAGGGGTATACAATACTCTGACCCTTCAATAAATGTTGATTGGGGGATTTCAGACCCGATTTTATCTGTCAAAGATACTATAAGTCCAAATTTAGTTGATAGCGATGCGGATTTTACAATTAAAGTTTTGGTTACAGGTTATAAAGGTCAATTGGGGTATGATGTTGTAAAAAGATTAAATCAAGCAAATTATGAGTGCATAGGCGTTGATATTGACGATTTTGATATTACTGACGAGAGTGCAACTTATAATTACATTGCAAAATATAACCCGGATGTTATAGTGCATTGCTCAGCTTATACAGCAGTTGATAAAGCGGAAAGTGAGAGCGAAAAATGTTACACTGTAAATGTAGTCGGAACAGAAAATATTGCAAAAGTCTGTGCGAAAATCGGGGCTAAAATGGTTTATATCTCTACTGACTATGTTTATGACGGCAAAGGAGATACGCCTTTTGAAGTGGATAGCAAAATTGCACCGCTATCTGTTTATGGCAAAACAAAATATCAAGGTGAAGAAGTTTGCAGAAAGTATACAGACAAACTTTTTGTAATAAGGACAAGCTGGGTGTTTGGTATAAACGGCAACAATTTTGTTAAAACAATGCTAAAGCTTGCAAAAAATAATAATCAAATAAATGTTGTATGCGACCAAATTGGTTCACCAACTTTTACGCCTGATTTGGCAGATTTTATATTTTACATTATAAATACCAACAAATATGGCACTTACCATTGTAGTAACGAAGGATTTTGCAGTTGGTATGAATTTGCAAAAGCTATATTTGAAATGAGTGGTTTGAATGTTGATTTGCAAGCTATTCCTACAAGTGAATATAAAACTCAAGCAGTAAGACCATTAAATAGTAGGCTTAGCAAAAAATGTTTGACTACTTGTGGTTATGGTGTTATGCCTAGTTGGCAAGATGCCTTAAAAAGGTATTTAGAAATGTTGGATTTATAGAATTAAATTCTATTAAAAACAAATAAAATAAAAAATATTATTAGTAAATGATTTTATTTGCTACTTAAATAATCTATTTGAAAGGATATTGTATGAAAATATTAGTAACGGGTGGAGCAGGTTTTATCGGTGGAAATTTTGTGCATTATATGCTAAATAAATACCCAAATTATGATATTGTTTGTTTGGATAAGCTTACTTATGCAGGAAATTTGTCAACTTTAAAAAGTGTAATGGATAACCCAAAATTCACTTTTTGCAAAGGTGATATTGCCGATAAAAATTATGTGGATAAATTGTTTTGTGAGCATAAATTTGATATTGTTGTAAATTTTGCAGCGGAAAGTCACGTAGATAGAAGTATTGAAAATCCACAAATATTTTTGATTACAAATGTAGTTGGTACAGGCGTATTAATGGATTGTTGCAGAAAGCACGGAAATATAAGATTTCATCAAGTTTCCACAGACGAAGTATATGGTGACCTGCCACTTGACAGACCTGACTTGTTGTTTACTGAAAATACACCTATTCATACATCAAGCCCTTATAGTAGTTCAAAAGCGGGTGCGGATTTGCTTGTATTATCATATTTTAGGACTTTTGGTTTGCCAGTTACAATCTCAAGATGCAGTAATAATTATGGCCCATATCATTTTCCTGAAAAGTTGATTCCGCTTATGATTACAAGAGCGATTTATGATAAATCTCTACCTGTTTATGGTAACGGACTTAATGTAAGAGATTGGTTATATGTTGAAGACCATTGCAGGGCTATAGATTTGATTATTCATAACGGCAAAATAGGAGAAGTTTACAATGTTGGTGGACATAATGAAAAATCTAACATTGATATAGTTAAAATCATTTTAAAACAACTTGGTAAAAGTGAAGATTTGATAACTTTTGTGGAAGATAGAAAAGGGCACGATATGAGATATGCCATTGACCCTACAAAAATATATAACGATTTGGGGTGGCTACCTGAAACAAAATTTGAAGACGGAATTAAAAAGACGATAGAATGGTATTTGGAAAACCAAGATTGGTGGAAGGAAATTATAAGCGGCGAATATAAAAATTATTATGATAAAATGTATGGCAAATAGTGATTAGATTTAATATTTAAGCGTAAAAAATTAATCATTAATTTTGAAATTTAAAGGGAAGTAGTAATGTCTGTATTTAATCATCAAGGGCGAGTTAAAAACTCAATGAAAATATCGGCAGCAAACCTAACATATCAGATTTTGACAATGATATTGAACTTTGCTTACCGAACAATATTTATAAAAGTCTTAGTTATCGAATACTTAGGACTTAATGGTTTGTTTACCGATATTCTTCATATATTGTCTTTGGCAGAGCTTGGTATTGGTTCATCAATAGCGTTTAGACTATATAAGCCAATTAGTAATGACAATGTGGTTGAAGTTGCTCAGTTGATGAATTTTTATAAAAATGTCTACAGAGTAATTGCTTTGGTTGTAACAGTAATCGGACTTTCTATAATGCCATTTTTACCATATATAATCAAAGATGCAGCAAATACTTTGCCGCAAGATGTCAATTTGTATGTGCTTTATGCGGTATTTTTGGCTCAAAGCGTTTCTGGCTATTTCTTTGCATATAAGCAGACACTGCTGACTTCCGATCAACGCGGTTATGTATTGACACTTTTTAATATTGGTAGCAATATTATCAAATTCGGCGGACAAGTAGCTGTTTTGTTTGTATTAAAAAATTATTTGTTCACATTGGTATTTACAATTGTTTGGACTTTAATAGCAAATATTATAATAAGTGTTTTTGTGACGAAAAAGTACAAAGAAGTTTTTGCAATAAAAGAAAAATTGCCAAAGGAAAAAAGAGCTGAGATTGTAAAAGACACTAAAGCATTGATGCTCCATAAAATCGGAAGTACAATACTTACAAGTACCGATTCCATAATCATTTCAGCTATGATTGGCTTAGCAACAAATGGTGTGTTTTCCAACTATGTAATGATTATCAATGTTATTAAAAGCGTTTTTAATCAAGTTATGACGGGAGCAGGTGCAGGATTTGGAAATTTGTGTGCTAGCGGTGATAAAGAAAAAATAAAAAGGGTATTTAAAAACTATCATTTTCTTTCATTGTGGATATCTGGATTTTTTAATATCGGACTTATGTGTATGTTAAATCCTTTTATAGAAATATGGCTTAATGACCCCCAATTTTTAATGGAAGAAGGCATAGTTGCTTTAATTATTTTTTCTACTTATCTTGTATTATGCAGAACAGGTACTACTACTTTAATAAACGCTTCGGGACTATTTAGAAAAGATAAATTTAGACCTCTTATAGAAGCAGGACTAAATTTAGTAATTTCAATTGTTGCAACTTACTTTTTAGGTTTATATGGTGTGTATATTGGTACTATTGCAAGTTGTTTGTTAACAGCTTTTTGGCGTGAACCATTAATTTGCTATAAATATATATTTGAAGAAAAGCCAACGCAGTATTGGAAAGAATATTTTGTTTTCTTTATTGTAACTTTGATTGCGGCAGTACTTACATTCTTTGCTATAAGATATATCCCTAAAGGTATAGGTTATTTTATATTGAAATTAGCAATAGTATGTATTTTGCCTAATGCGATTTTTGTACTTGCGTTTTTCAGAAAACCGGAATTTAAATACTATCTTAAATTTTTGAAAAGATTTAAAAAACAGAGTAATTAATCGCAATTTGTCAGCCGATTAAACATAATTGATTTATAAGTATGGAGAAAGAAATGAAATTATCAGTTATAGTGCCAGTATACAATGTTGCAAGCTATGTGGAAAATTGTGTTAAAAGCATTTTAAGTAATAATGTGGATATGGAAGTTATTCTTGTAAATGACGGAAGTACCGATAACTCAGGCGAGATTTGTGATAGAATAGCGAGCGAAAACAATAATGTAGTTGTTACCCATAAAGAAAACGGCGGGCTATCAAGTGCAAGAAATGCTGGTTTAGATATTGCAAAAGGTGATTATATAACATTTGTAGATAGTGACGACTATGTATCTAGCACTATTTATAAAGAGTGTTTAGACATTATTGCCAAAGAAAATGTACAATGTTTAAAATTTAGAAATAAAGCGGTACACGATTTTGATTATGATTTTTCCGATTGCAAATTAACTGAAACACTTATCTTTGACAATAAGCAAACTTTAGATTGGTTTTTTCATTTGACAGATTATTGCTTAAGCTACAGTGTTTGCAATATGATATTAAGCAAGGATTTAATATCCGATATCCGATTTGTGGAAGGTGTGATTAGCGAAGATATAATTTTTGATTATCAAATCTTTTTAAAGCTTGAAAAATTAGTATTAATTGATTTAGTTGGTTATGCTTATTATCAAAGAACAGGTAGTATATCGCATTCCGTTTACAATGAAAATCGTGCTTGTGTTTATAAGGTTTGGGAATATATAAAAACTTTGAATACGGACGAGAATAGAATCATGCATATCGATTTAAATATTTTGTATTTTAAATTTGTTAATTTATGCTTAATGTTAAAAAACAAAAAAAGTGTTCCAGAGAATACTTATAAAAGAATAAAAAGGGAATTACTTAGTGAAATTAAGAAAAATAAAAAGATAATAGCAGCTTTTAAAGGTATGGATTTTAAACGCAAAGTTATGCTTAACTTAATGTGCTTTAATTTTGAACTATCAGGTATAGCAATAAGGCTATTATATAGGAAATAAATGAAAAAAATATTATTGGTTAGTTTATCAAAAAATTTTGGTGGTATAGAAAGACTTTTTCATAATCTTTTTGTAAATAATGTCAAAGATTATCATTTGGACATTATTACTTTTCACGAAAAATGTGCTTATCAAGAAGATTTTGAAAAGGAAGGATATAAAGTTTACAGCCTTCCATCTAGGAGTAAAAAGAAATTTGCTTTTTCAAAAGTTGTAAAAGAATTTTTGAGTGAGCATAACGATTATGATTATATTTGGGTAAATACTGCAAGTACCAGTATGTACGAATTTCAGTATTGGGGTAAAAGACTGACTAATGCCAAAATTATAACTCATTCCCACGGTACTGAAAGTGAGAAAAACGGCAATATAACCGATTTGATAAATAGCATACTTGCTAAATTGAATTATAAAAAAGTAATAAAAAATACAGATATATTTTTGGCTTGTTCTAAAAAAGCAGGCATAGCATTGTTTGGTAAGAAATATAGTGATAAAATCATTTTATTAAATAATTTGATTGATGTCCAAAAATTTGTGTTTAACAATGATATTAGACATGATATTCGTAAAAAGTATAATATAAACGATAATAAATTTGTTATTTCCGTAATTGGAAGATTGTCAAATCAAAAAAATATACCTTTTGCAATGGAAATTATTAAGCAGGTTGCAAAAAGTAATGATAATGTTGCTTTTTTTGTGACAGGTGATGGCGAACTAAAAAGTTTTGCGGAAAACTTTGTTAAAGAGCATTCATTAAGCGATAAGGTAGTATTTACAGGTAATGTGCTTAATGTACAGGATTATTATTCAGTTTCAGATATTTTGATAACGCCGTCTTTTTTTGAAGGATTCCCATTATCTGTAGTAGAAGCACAATCTAATGGCTTAAAATGTATTTTATCTGACAAAATAACTATTGAAACTAAACTTACCGATTTGGTTGAATTTTTGCCTATAACAGGTGGCGTTAATATTTGGGTAGACAAAATTAATCAAATATTTGGAAATTACGATTTTAAAGATTTTGACAAAAGAAAAAATTATAATAAAATAATTATAGAAAAGAAATTTGATATTAAAGATGCTAATAGTTTGCTAAAGGAGATTTTAAACTAAATGGAAAGAGTTGAAACTTATAATAAAGTTAACAAAACATTTGCTTTTAATGTGAATATATTCATTTTGTTTTGTGAACTTGTTTTAAGTTATTTGATAAGCAAAGAAATTTTAGTTATATTTTTTATTTTCCATTTATCTTTGTTAATGATAATGGAAAAAGATATGACTAATGTTTTTATTTTATTAATGTCATTTATTCCATTTTATCAAATAATAGCGATGAATAAAGGAAATTTTAAAATTTATGTAGTCGTTTTATTTGTTTTTATAATAAAATCATTAGTGAATCTAATATTTAAAGCTAAAGAAAAAAACGAAAATTTAAAATTTCAACAATGTCTTTTTTTCGTGTTTGCATTTATGTTATATTATTTGGTAAGTATGCTTTTAACTTGTGGACTTGATTTAGGCTACTTGTTTGGATTTATTTATATTTTTTCAATGTTTTTAGGTTTAATGCAAATTAAACAAATTGATTCAATTAAAGTATATCATTATTACTTAGTGATGTTTTTTATGTCTGCATTGTTGGGTGCGTGTGCAAATTTTATTCCTGCGTTGGATATGATTTTACGAAAAGCAACAGTTGGCGGAATAGATAGATTTAGTGGTGTTTCTTGGGATACAAATTATTTTGCTTTGCAATGTTGTTGTAATGTTGGAATGTTGCTTAGTCTAATTGAACAAAGAAAAACAAAAAAAATAACATATATTTGTTGTTTTTTAGTCGTTTTGATTTTGGGAATAACAACAGTTTCAAAAATGTATATTGTAGGTCTTGCTGTGATGTTTGTTTTATGGCTATTTGCGTCAAAAACAAAAATCCCGTTGAAAATCGGTGCGATTATCTTGTTGATAGTAGGAATAATAATAGGCTATTATGCTTTGCCTGAAACTAATTCTATTAGAGTGTTGATTCAAAGGTTTTTAAATGTTTTTACAGAAAGTCAAGGTCTAAATCAAATTACCACGGGAAGATGGAATATTTGGAGTACATATATGAATGATTGGATTCAAAGTTGGTTTACAATTTTCTTTGGTAAAGGTGTAAGCTATCCCGTTTTAATTGAAGGATTTGGTTGCCACGGTTTTTATGTGGAAACTATCTATCAATTTGGGCTGCTTGGAAGTTTGTTGTTTTTAATTGCTTTTTTATTCAGTATATTTTATGGTAAAGAAAAAGTGAAAAACAAGAAAATTTCAACTCCTAAACAATACAAAATGGTAAAAATAGAAAGAAGACGAAAACGCATAAATTATCTTGCATTAATTTCAGTATTAGTTAGTTATGCTGCGTTAAGTATTTTTAATCAAGTAGATAGTATATTTTTAATGGTTGTGAGTTGTTTAATTTTAAATGTTGATAAGGAGACTATTTCTAATGAAATTTAGCGTTATTGTTCCAATTTATAATGTGGAGAAATATTTGCCATTTTGTATAGAATCTGTGTTAAATCAAACTTTTACTGATTTTGAATTGATTTTAGTTAATGACGGGTCAACCGATAATAGTTTGAGTATATGTAACCATTATGCCGAAAAAGATAGTCGTATTGTGATTATTGACCAACAAAATAAGTGGCTTAGCGGTGCAAGAAATTCAGGTATAAAGGTTGCAAAAGGCGATTATTTTATATTTATTGATGGCGATGACGCTATTAAACAAGACGCATTAATTAAAATAAATCAAAAGGCAAATGATTGTGATTTTATAGGTTATTACTATACTTACATTGATGAAAACAATGAATATATTGGAGTAGATTGTATAAAACCTGTTTCTAATGTAGACGAATACAGAAGTGATTTTATATCTAGTGATTTTTTTGGTTCAGCTTGGATAAAATGCGTTCATAAATCATTTTTTAATGGCGAAGCCGCAAATATTTTATTTGACGAAAATACAAAATATGCTGAAGATCAAATTTATACTTGTGATTTATTAAGTAAGGTGAAAAAAATTGCTATTATAAATGAAGCGTTATATCTTTATAGGCAACGAGCTGGAAGTATAATGACAACTTATAATCCAAATAAAATTAAGTATGTGGAATATTATTTGGATTATATAAATGAAAATTTAGTAATCGAGAATATAAATAATAAACTTCGTGCGAAATTGTTTAATAAACGAATTATTAATTCTTGCAGTACGGAGCTTATAAGTATATGTAAACTAGATGCTTGCAAAAAGGAAAAATTACAAGCTTTTAAGAATCTTACAAAAAATAAATATTTCAAATTGGGTAAATTTGATAAATCTAATCTTAAATTGTCTGTGATTTATATGCTTGGCAAGATGAAAATCTTTGGAATTTTAATGTTTGTTTACAAAATAACTAAGGGGTAAAAATGAAATTTTCAATAATTGTACCAGTTTATAATGTGGAAAAATATGTGCAAGAATGTTTGCTTTCAATAAAAAATCAAACTTACAATGATTGGGAGTGTGTTGTAATAAATGACGGCTCTACAGATAATTCTTATGCAAAATGTTTGGAAATAACTAAAGATGACGATAGATTTGTACTAATTAATCAAAATAACAGTGGCGTTAGTGCGACAAGAAACAACGCAATAGATATTTGTCAGGGGGAATTTGTCATTTTTGTTGATAGCGATGACTATATTGACATTGAATTATTAGACAAATTAAATAATTTTATAATAGAAAAAAACACAGATATAGTTTTTTTTAATTACAATACCGTTTATGATAATGGTAAAATTCTGCCTTGTGATTTTTATAGTATCTTTAACGAAGAAAATATCAATAAAGATACCGTATTTTATAATTATTTCAAATATTCAAATATGGGAAATGTTTGGGGAAAAGCTATCAAGTTATCTGTTATAAAAGATAATAATTTAAAATTCAATAATGAGTATTTTTTTGCAGAAGATCAAATTTTTTGTTATGAGTTGTTTTTAGTTAGCTGCAACATAGCTTGTTTAAGAGAAAGATTGTATTATTATAGAATAAGAAACACAAGTATTGTTCAAAGCTATAATGCTGAAAAATTAATAAATATGGAAAAATATGCTAATTTTTTAAGAATTAATATATCTAAGCTAGAAACAAATAGTGATGAATATGAAAAGTTTTTAAATCAAATGTTAACGCATTTGCTTTTTAAAGAAAATAGCGATATTTTTAATAAATATGATTTAGATAAAAAAGAAAAGAAAAAGGCATATTTAGCTTTAAAAAATAGTTCGTTAATTAAATATTTGACTCCTACAAATTTAAAAGAAAGGTTGCTTGCAAATACAATAAAAAGCTGCTATGGCTGTAATCTCATTTTTTATAAATTAAAAAGAATTTTGAAAATATAATTTTAAAAACTTAAAAAATCACGCTTAAGGCGTGATTTTTTTGTTTTGAAAGCTTTTTATATATGTTTTTTATATTATTATATTAAATTCACAATATAAAAATTTTTCGCATAAAATGTTATTGAAATTAAATGGGGGGATTTTATAGATGGCTTTTGCTGAAAATTATTACATAGGCGGAAATGACGAACACGGCATTAATCCTGCAACACCGGGTAAACGCACGCCTATTATGCCTTATGTAAATAGAAGTTTTTATGAAAATGAATTTAACAGACCTGCAAAATATTATTTTTTGATTGCGTGTCTAAGAACAGGTTTTAATGTATACGATGTTAAACCCGAATTTAACGATGTGTCTATTTCTCAAAGGGTAACTAGAGTAAACAGACAAAATCTTACATATTTGCTAACTTACGCTTATAATGCTATTGGTAATGATTTAGCTTTTTCTGCAACAAATGGTTATTTGGTTTTTTACTCAAACGAAAACAGATTTACCCAAACGAGCAGGTTGCTTGCATACGATGTTTCTGCAGGATTAGCTGAAGAAATAACCACTAAAAACTTGGGAATCGGTACTTTAAATAATATAGGTATGCTTAAAAATGTTAATTGTCCTGCAGTCGTTTTAGAGTGTGGATTTATGACTAATTTTGATGAAGCGAAACTTATGATGGACCCTGATTTTCAAAGATTATGCGGTGATGGTGGGGCAATAGGCGTATCAAAAAATTTGGAAGTAAATTATGTAGCGGATATGAATTACACTCAAATGCCTACAATAAGGTATGGCAACAGAGGAAATGTTGTTAAGTTTTTGCAATGCTATTTAAACTTATATGGCAACACTTTGACTGTCGACGGAATTTTTGGCAGCGGTACACAAAATGCAGTAAGAAAATTCCAACAAGATAATGGCTTGGCTGTGGACGGAATAGTAGGCCGCAATACTTGGCGTACTCTTATGATGCAAGATACATTGCCATTGCTAAGAAGGGGTAGTCGTGGAGTATATGTACGCTATCTTCAACAAAAACTTGTTGCTAAACTTTATCCTGCAGGCACTGCAGACGGAATATTTGGCAGTAATACAGAAAGTGCAGTAAGACAATTTCAAGAAGAAAACGGCTTGTCAGTAGACGGAATAGTAGGTCCACTAACTTGGGCAAAATTAACGCCTATTGGTGGCGGAAGAGAGAAGCCTTAATTATCTTCTTTTTATATAAATTGCAAAAAAATAACATAATGAAATAGTCATTATGTTATTTTTCATTTATTATATTTATTGTTGTTCGGCTTTTTCTGTATCATTTTCTGATTTTAAATCTTCTTCCGCATTTTCTTTATCTTTCTCTTCCTTTTTGCTATCTAGGTGGTGTTGAGTTGTATTTGTTGTAAGTCCTACTACATCGTCTACTGGCAGAGAAAAAGCAATACCTTGACCAGCTGTTTTAAGTCCTGCACCTTGATATAAAGCGTGAAGTACAGCATCTTTTATTTCGCTTGGAACTAAAATCATAACAACTTCTTTGTCAGGCTGAATAGTAATATTAAAAAATTGTTCGGCTTCACGATTTGCTGTGCCTCTTGCGTGAATAACAGTACCACCACGAGCACCAGCTTCTTTTGCAGCGTCCATTGCTGCTTCTGAAAAGCCTGCATTTATAATACACAAAACTAATTCGTATTTTGATTTGTTCATTTTGTTTTTTCCTCCTTGACTGCCATTCTGTTATTGCTTAAAAAGCCGTAAATCAAAGTTCCTATTACACTTGTTAGCGGAATTGTAAAAGCTATGCCTTTTCCGTCTTTAATGGTATTAAACTTTTCTTCTATTTGAGCTAGGGCATCGCTAAGCTTGTTTTGTTGAATCACGCTTGCTATAACTACTTTTTCGTTGTTTGCAAGACCTAATAATTCAAGCATACTTTTTGGTGCCATACCATTGCCGAGTATTGCAATTTGCATATTAACATCAAAAGATTGAATTAAATCAAGATAAAATTCCGCTTTGTTTCTGTTTACAATAGTAAATAGCAATTTTAGTTTGTTTTGAGAAACTGTATTTGATTTGTTTGTTGCACTTTGTTTTTTTTGTGTTATTTTTGCTTTTTGTGGCAATTTGACTTTTACATTCTCTTGAATTTTAGTCAATTTTTCCTTTCTTGTAATTTGTGGTTTTGTTAAAGAAGGTTTATTATTTTCAGTTGAGTTTTTATTAGAAAATCTGTTTGGCATAATATCCTCCTTTAATCAAAGTAAATGATTTGTTCATCATCTGCCGACAAAATACGTTTCATAGCAATCTTGTTACGAACTTTAGCAGACATTACAGCTTTAAAGCCTAAAGTTTGAATTGTAATAAGCGGTGTCATTGCAACCATTGCTACAACGCCAAACGCATCAGTAAGTACACTTTGTGGTGAGCCGCTAATCATAACGCAAGCACCTATTGCTAGTGGTAATATAAAGCTTGATGTAAGCGGACCGCTTGCAACTCCACCAGAGTCAAATGCGATTGCTGTATAAATTCTTGGTACGAAAAATGAAAGACCAAGTGATAAGCAGTAGCCAGGGATTAAGTAGTAAAGTATAGAGAATTTGAATATCATTCTGATTAGTGATAGTCCGATTGATATACCAACCGCAACGGAAAGTGCAATAAGCATTTCAATTTTCTTAACTCCGCCACCTGTAACTTCTTCAACTTGCTTATTAAGTACGTGAACGGCAGGCTCTGCCAAAACAACCACCATACCTAATAGTACGCCTATAAGCACCAAAATTGTTGGACTGAAGTTTGCTATTTGCTCCCCTAATTTAAAGCCTACTGGCATAAAGCCTACAGATACTGCAACAAAGAAAATAGTCAAGCCTAAAAAGGTGTATACAATACCAATTCCTATTTGCAATAATTTTTTTGCAGGTAGTTTTAGTATAGTAAATTGTAAAATCATAAAAAATAATACAATTAGTCCCAATGCCTTTAATGTGTCAAGTGAGTGGCTTAAAACGATACTGCCAAAACTTGCCAAACTTGCTTCAACAGAGTAGTCAGCTAGCTCATAAATCATTTCACCATTAGAAGTAAGTGCTAGTACTGCAAGTGCTATCATAGGACCTATCGAACATAAGGCAATAAGACCAAAGCTGTTTTCATTTGAATTTCTACCACCAACAGTGTTAGCAATACCAAAGCCTAATGCCATAATAAAAGGAACAGTAATTGGACCTGTTGTTACACCGCCTGAGTCAAATGCCAAAGCCAAAAAGTCTAGTTTGCCTGCTTCTATCATAACCGCACATAGTGCAAATAAAAGCATATAAAAAAACATTAAAATCATTGATAGATTTTTTTTAAAAAGTATTTTTAAAATTGATATAACTAGGAAAAGTCCAACGCCAAGTCCTACAACCATAATAAGGATAGTAGGATTTATAACAGTTTTAACTTGTTCTGCAAGAACGGATAAATCAGGTTCGGCAATAGTGATAAGCACACCCATTACAAAGCTGACTGCAATAAGTACAAAAACTTTTTTTGACTTGATAAGACCTGAACCGATATGTTCGCCCATAGGAGTCATAGCTAAGTCAGAGCCTAAGTTAAATAGTCCAATTCCCAATATCAAAAAGACAGCAGATACGGCAAAAGCTACAATCTCCGTTGTAGATAATTGTACAAGTGGAGTGAATGAAATAATAAGTACTATTGCCGTAACGGGAAGTACGGAAATTAGAGCTTCTTTCAATTTTAAAAGTAGTGCTTTAACCATTAGATACTCCTTTCTTTTTTTGTCGCAATTGAGAATATATTGATTTTAACATAAATTTTTATAATTGACAAATATTATTTATATAAAAAATAATTTTTATTATTTTAAAAGTCAATTTATGGATATTTAGGCATATTAAATTTGTGTTATTATGTTAGTTTGACTGAATAAGTAAAAACTTACTAACTACTTAAATTTTTGTAAAAAATATCAATTACCCACGATTTTTGGCAGGTTTTCTGTTTGCAAGAGAGTAGCTATTATCAATATGCTCAAAAATTTTATCTATACTTAGCGTGCAATTATCAAGTTTAATTGTAAGCCAATATTTCTTATTCATATGATATGCGGGGAAGTAATTTACATAGTCTATTATATTGCTTATTGTGTTTGGATTTTCCATAATATCAATAATTTCAACAATATGTTTGCCGTTTAGTCCTAAAGATTCAGCCTTTGTGGTGAGCATAGCACAATACCATTTATTACTGTCTTTTCTTCTTAAAATTGCATTATTAGGAGTTTTTGCCCATAAAAATTCTAATTCGTCGCCATATTTTTCTTTAGCATAGTTTTCAATTAACTTAGAGTATTCGCTTTTAAATATATATTTATCAAAGCATTTATCACGTATGTCAAGCAACGCTTTTTCATATTCAGTTTTTACAATGCCTACAAATACGCCGCTTGCATTTTCTGCTAAAAACAAATCATAAATTTCTTCGCTATCTAAATCAAAAACTTCTGTATTTATATTTTCGTCTTTAAAAATTTTGATTGTAAGTTTCATTTGGTTATTTACTATATTTGTTGTGTAAACTAGACAATCGTTTTGCATAACAAAGCCGTAACTTATTAGTTTATCAAAATTTACTTTGTAATTTAAAAATATATCTTGCAAAATTTTATTCATAATTTGTCCCTATAAATTTATTACAAAATTATTATAACATAATTAAACTTTTAAATCAATATACTATTTTATTTTTGAAAAATTAATCCCGATTTTTGCAGTATGTTTTAAGAATATAATGAAATAGGTCTTGAATTTATATAAATAATATGATATAATAAATAATGTTTATGGGAGAGATATATGAGTGCAATAAAAATGTTTTTTAATGGGGATTTGTATAATTGGGCAAACAGGTATAAGGCTAATTTTGAAAGCAAAAAAATGTCTGGTTTGTATTATGGGAACAAATCTACTATATATGTTGGTTTTGCAAATAAATTAAAAAAACTTGCTTATACAAAAGTAGGAAGTCTTAAGATGGAAGGTTATTATTCCACTGCGCCATTGCCATTTGACAAAAGATTTGATGGCGAGTACATTGCTTTAAGTAAAGGTACAATATGGGCGAAAAACACTTTTGATTGTATGTGGGTGCATTGTACGGGTAATGTAACTAGTGACTTTGGTAACAAAAAATTGAGATTTAAAATTGACCTTGGTGGTGAAGGGCTTGTTTGTGATAAAAATGGCAGACCTACACAAGGTATTACTAATTTTGTGAGCGAGTATGACTATAGTTTAGGAAAACCTGGCAAGTTGATTGTTTTAAGTGAAGGACTTGTAGAAGGCGGAGTTATTGATTTTTGGATAGATGCAGCTGCAAATGATTTGTTTGGTAAATTCCAACAAAATGCCGTTATAAAATGCGCAGATATTGTTTGTGAGAATGAAAATATAAGAAATCTTGCCTACGATGTGGAAGTACTATTATCCGCTTGCGATTATGCGGATAAAACTCAGGCAAGTAAAATATATAGTGAGCTCAAAAAGCTTTATAAAAAGTGTAGTAATAAAGTTACAGAGAAAGTTGCTAGCGAGTGCAGAGATATTTTAAAACCTTTGTTTGATTGCTTTAAAAAGGATAAAAATTTTGAATATACTGCAATAGGTCACGCACACCTTGATTTAGCTTGGTTATGGCCGATAAGGGAAACTAAAAGAAAAGGTTTAAGGACTTTTGCCACTCAAATTATGAATATGGAAAGATACCCTAACTATTATTTTGGGGCATCACAGGCACAATTGTTTGATTGGATTAAGCAGCTTGATATTGACCTATATAATAAGATATGTGATAAAGTAAAATCCCACAGGTTAGAAGTGCAAGGTGCTACTTGGGTTGAAATGGATAGCAATCTTATTGGAATGGAAAGCCTTATTAGACAGTTTTATTACGGCAAAAAATATTTTTTGCAAGAATTTGGCTGTGATATGAAAATACTTTGGCTACCAGATAGCTTTGGATATTCTGCCTGCATTCCACAAATAATGAACCTTGCGGATTGCCCATACTTTTTGACGCAAAAATTGAGTTGGAATACTGTAACAAAATTTCCTTATCATACTTTTAACTGGGTTGGTTTGGACGGAAGTGAAGTATTTGCACATATGCTCCCAAACAATTCATACAACTCACCAAACCGTGCGGATAATTTGGTGTTTGGTGCAAAAAATTATCAAGAAAGAGAAATTTGCAATAAAGCTCTTACATTGTTTGGTATAGGTGATGGTGGTGCAGGTCCAGGATTTGAACATATCGAAAGGGCAAAAAGACTTGAGAATTTAAGCCCAGTACCTAATGTAAAAATGGGTATGTCAGTAGACTTTTTTGACGATATGGTAAGGGATAGAGAAAAATTTAAGAAATATCAAGGAGAATTGTATCTTGAAAAACATCAAGGTACTTACACAACGCAAGCACTTACTAAATATTACAACAGAAAATGTGAATTTGCTTTAAGAAATTATGAGTTATTGGCTTGTTTGACAGGCGAGAGCAATTTGCCTATTGATTTTGTTAGTTTTGAAAAATTGTGGAAAGAAATTTTATTATACCAGTTCCACGACATATTGCCGGGGTCGTCAATTGACAGAGTATATGACGAGTGTTTGGTAAGGTATAAATATATTTTGGATAGCTTAAATGATGGAATAAATAGCATGCTTAGTATGATTGGTAGTGGCAAAATGTTGTTTAATCCTAACAGTTTTGACACTGACTATTACTATAAAGAAAATAATGCCTGGTATAAAATTACTTTGCCTAAATTGAGTAGCGTTTCTTGCGAAAAAGCACAAGTTGTCAGCGGTTTAGTAACTTATTCAGAAAATCATATTGAAAACGAAAATGTAAAAATCACTTTTTATAAAGGCGAAATAATCGGGTATTTTGATAAAAAAATCAATAAAAGCTTTGTTTTGGAAAAAGGCAGATTTTTAAAATATAATGTTTATAAAGACTATGGCGATTGTTGGGATATGCGTAAAAATTATGCAAACAGCAAAAAATCTTTAAAACTTGAAAGCTTTAAAATTGTGTCTGACGGAGTAAAAGCGGTTGCAGAAAGTGTATTTGTCTTAAATGGTTTGAAAGTTGTGCAAAATGTAAGTTTAACGGGAAATGAAGATTTTGTAAGAATAAACATTCAAATTGAAAACAATAGGGATAAAAGTATGCTTAGGGTTAAGTTTGAAAGCAATGTTTATAGCGATAAATGTACTTTTAATACTCAAAACGGACATATTTATAGAGCGACAACAGAGAATAATAAAACAGAAATTGCACAATACGAAGTTTGCGGACAAAAATTTGTGGATTTGTCAGACGGAAATAGTGGGATAGCAATTATAAATGATTGTAAGTACGGATTTAGGTGTAAAGGTAGTACAATTGATATGAACCTTTTAAGAAGTCCGCATAATCCTGCACATAATGTTGATAAAGGGGAATTTGTAGTTCATCTTGCAATTTATACTCATAAAGGAGAAGTGAATAATAGCGTTTATGAGAGAGCGTATATAATCAATAATCCAGTTTACGAATATGTAGGCAATGGTAATTGTAAATTAAACGAAATAAGTATTGATAACAAAAATATTGTGGTCGAGAGTGTTAAAAAAGCTGACAATGGTGGAATTATTGTAAGGGTGTATAATTGTTATAACAATAATGAAAAATTTACTATGCAAGCAAAGCAATATGCAAATGCGGAAATTGTGAATATTTTGGAAAATAAGATAGCAGATTTTTGTGGTGTAATTAATATTAAACCTTTTGAGATAATTAATATTAGATTTTATAATTAAAAGTAAAAATTAAGGTAAAACCAATCAAAAATCGTGGGTAATTGGAAAATAGGAGGAGTTATGCCAGCATTATCTATTATGGTTAAACCTGCATCGGGGCTATGCAATATGAGATGTAAATATTGTTTTTACAGTGATGTTGTAAGTCACAGAAAAATGGGACAATTTGGCGTTATGGATAAAGAAGTTGCCGATAATTTGATTGAAAAAGCCATTGTTTTTGCAAATGGTGAGAGTATTAGTTTTGTCTTTCAAGGTGGTGAACCTTTGCTTAGCGGACTTGAATTTTTTGAGCATTTTATAGACTATGTAAATAGATTTAATTATAAAGGTAAAATTTATTATAGCTTGCAAACAAACGGAACTTTGATAGATGATAAATGGGCAGCTTTTTTTAAGAAAAATAACTTTTTACTTGGAGTGAGTTTGGACGGAAATGCAGAACATAACAAATTTAGAGTTTTAGCGGATAATAGCCCTGCTTTTAATAAAATCGAAAAGGGGATTGAGATATTAGATAAGTATAAAGTAGATTACAATATACTTAGTGTAGTTACAGGTTATTTTGCTGATAATGTAGTAGAAATTTACAATTACTTTAAAAGTAAAGGGTATAGATTTTTGCAATTTATACCTTGCCTTAAACCATTTGGAAGCAATGAAGAAAGCGAGCTTTATATGACGGGAAAGCAATATCAAAATTATTTGATTAAGCTTTTTAAGTTGTATGCAAATGATTTTTTAAACGACAATTATATTAGCATAAGAAGTTTGGATAATATTGTGAGACTATATGGCGGCGTTAAACCCGAACAATGTGGTATGATGGGGGCGTGTTCACATCAATTTGTTGTAGAAAGTAATGGAAATGTTTATCCTTGTGACTTTTATTGCAGTGACGAGTGGTTGCTTGGTAATATAAAATACAGCGATTTTGCTATGTTGTTTAATTGCGAAAAAGGGCTTGAATTTTTAAAACAGTCATATAAAATAAATGAAAAATGCAAAAATTGTGAATATTTTAAAGTTTGCAGGGGGGGCGGTTGCAAGCGTGAAAAGGAAAGCTTAGACTATTGCAAAGCGTATAAAAATTTTTATAAAAAGAGTGCTATAATTTTTGCAAAGGTTTTAAATAAGCTTAAAGTTTGCAAATAATCTTTTAAATATATTATATTATAATAATTGCTAAATGGTAAATTTTATGTTAAAATGTCTGTATGATAGGTGAATTTTAATAAAATTATAAAATGTTTAACCTTGGTAATAAAATTTACGATAAATTAAAATGAATAATTTTTTATTGTAAAAATAAAATTAATTATAGGACTTCTGGTTTTTTGCTTAAATTTATTATAGGAGTAATTAAATGAAAGATTTGATTAGTGTAATAATACCCGTTAGTAATGTGGAAAATTATCTTAAAGAAAGTTTGGATAGCGTACTTTGCCAAACTTATGCAAATTTGGAAATTATTGTGGTTGACGATGGTAGCTTTGACGGAACTGCTAAATTGTGCGACGAATATTCAAAAAAAGATAAGAGAATTAAAATTGTTCACGAGCCTGACCTTAATAATAGCGAAATTAAAAATATAGGTTTAAAGTTTGCGACAGGCGAGTATGTAACATTTATTAATGGTGGCGATTATGTTGCGGATAATTACATTGAAAGATTATATTGGGGATTAGCAGAACATAATACGGATATAGCATTTTGCAGATATAAAAAATATTTTGTTAGTCATAATGAAAAAGTTTATGAAAGTTTGGAAAATGCTAAAAGTTATCTTTTGAATTTCGACGAATTTGTAAGTCAGGCTTTTTGTCTTGAAGAAGGTGAAAATTCAATCACTTGCAGTAGCTGGCGTACTTTATTTAAAATGGAAATTATTCGCAAATGGAATATTGCTTTTGACGAGAGTATAGAGATTTGGGAAGATATAAGATTTTTGTTTGATTATTTAAAAGTTTCTTTGTCTTATTATGTAGTTGATGAATATCTTTATTACTATAGACTTGACGAAGATATGGTTCAAAAATACAACAATTATTATATAGAAATTAAAACAACTGCTTATAGACACGTTGAAAAATATGTAAAGGACGAAAATATTAAAGGAATAATAAAATTCAACTTGGTATGGAATTTGTTTTACCAAGAATTATCGTCTTTATCAGTTTACTACGACTTAGAAAAAGTGAAGAAAATTTACGCTTTGGAAGAGTATAAAAATTTTAAAATCAAAACGTATATTCAGAATTCCAAAAACAAAAGTTTTGCGAATGTAATGTTTATGTTGCTAATAAAAATGAGAATACCAAAATTAGTTTGGAAATTAAATAGAAATAGAGATTAATAACTTATATAAATACTTAAAAATAGGTAGAACATATGGATACAATAGTAAATAATAGGAAACATTATTTTTCCTTTGAAATTTTTCCGCCAAAACAAAGTACTAGTTTTGACAATATCAAAAAAGTTACAGATTCACTTTTGGATTTAAGCCCGGATTTTATTAGTGTGACTTATGGTGCAGGTGGCACAGCAAAAGATAACAGAACTGTTGAAGTTTGCAGATTGATAGCTGAGAGCGGTAAAAGTACACCAGTTGCACACCTTACTTGTATAGGGGCAACAAAAAGTGAGATTGACGAAATTTTGGACAAGCTTACAGAAATTGGTGTTAGTGATATTCTTGCACTTAGGGGAGATAGAAACCCAAATGTTACACACAAAGGTGAGTTTGAGTATGCAAGCGATTTGATATATTACATTAAATCAAAAATGGGTGATAAGTTTAACATTATGGCGGCTTGTTATCCTGCAGGGCATAATGAAAGTGTGTCACAAAAACAAGATATTATCAATTTAAAAAGAAAAGTTGATGCGGGTGCTTGCAGACTTATTACACAAATGTTTTTTGATAATGAAGAGTTTTATAGATTTCGTGATTTGGCAGATGTTGCGGGTATAGATGTTCCTATTGAAGCAGGTATTATGCCAATTACAAATACAAGACAGATTGAAAAGGTTATCTCATTATCGGGTGCTAGTATGCCGGCAAGGCTTACTAGATTAATTGCAAAATACGGCAAAAATGATAATGCTATGTTTGATGCAGGTATTAGTTTTGCGATTCAGCAAATTATAGAACTTTTGTCAAACGATATTAGTGGTATTCATTTGTACACTATGAATAACCCTGAAGTTGCAAAAAGTATTTATCGTATGGTAAAAGGACTACTTGAGTTTTAAACTAATTTACTTGGTTGGTAGCAAATGGAAGTGGATAAAAATTTAGTTAAGAAATATTTAAATTTTAAAGGCATAGACAATGCTTTTGATGATTTTATAGACGAAGTTTTTTTGGAAGTTAAAAGTATAAGCAACCCTAAAAAACTATGTGTTTTGAGCGATGTGTCAAAAGAAAACGGATTTTATAAGCTAAATAAATTGGGACTATTGCTTAAAAGTGAAGATATAAATTCATTATTTACCGATTGTGAAAGCATTGCTACTATGGTTGTGACACTTGGGCTTGCAGTTGATAAAAAAATTGCACTTTATGCAAAAACGGATATGACTAGGTCATTGGTAATGGATGCTGTTGCAAGTGTTTATGTGGAAAGTTTTTTAGATAAACTTGAAGAAGAAGTTTGCACTCAAACAAATTTAAATAAGACTATGCGTTTTAGCCCTGGATATGGGGATTTGGATATTGCTATTCAAAAAGACTTGATAAAAGCAGTAGGTGCAGATAAATATTTAGGCATTATGGTAAATAGTAATAATTTGATGGTACCATTAAAATCAATAACCGCATTTATAGGTTTTTCAACTGTTAAGCAGGTTTTTAGCAGTATTTGCTTGACTTGTCCACAAAAAGGTAATTGTAAAACCAAGTGCAGTAAGGCAAATATTTAATTTAATGAAGGATAAAAAATGAAAGAGTTGTTTGGAAAAAAAGTTATAGTTTTGGACGGGGCAATGGGAACAATGCTTTTAAATTCCGGTCTTAGCGTAGGCGAGAAACCAGAAATGCTTAATTTGACTAACCCTGAATTAATATTTAATATCCACAAATCATATTTGGATAGTGGTGCGGATATTATTTACACAAACACTTTTGGTGCAAACAGAGTAAAAATGAAAGATTATCCTTATAAGGAAATCATTGAAAAAGGCATTGAAATTGCAAGAAAAGCTGTCACTCAAAACGGCTATGGTTATGTAGCATTAGATATGGGGAGTATAGGCGAACTTTTAGAGCCTATTGGCAGTATGTCTTTTGATACTGCCTATGATATTTATAAGGAAATAGTTTTAATAGCAGGGGATAAAGTTGATTTGTTTGTTATTGAAACTATGAGCGACTTGTATGAATTAAAATCAGCTGTGCTTGCAGTAAAGGAAAATAGCGATAAACCAGTAATTACTACAATGAGTTTTGACGAAAGTTTAAGGACTTTTGCAGGTTGCCCGATAGAGAGTATGATTGCTACAATGGAAGGACTTGGTGTTGATGCACTTGGTGCAAATTGCTCCTTAGGACCAAAGCAACTTGGTAAAATTGTTGATGTGCTTGTAAAAAAATGTAGTATTCCTATTGTTTTAAAACCTAATGCGGGACTACCTGTAATAAGAAACGGAGTTACTGAATATGATGTTGCAGCGGATGAATTTGCTAGCGTTATGGCAGAGTATGTAAAACAAGGTGTAAGTATTGTAGGCGGTTGTTGCGGTACTACAGATAAATATATTGCTGAACTTAAGAAGAATATAAAAGGCTTGAAACCTGTAAAAAGGAATGTGGAGAGTGTATCCTGCCTTGCAAGCGGTACAAGATATCTTGAGCTTGATAGCCCAAAAATAATTGGTGAGAGAATTAATCCGACAGGCAAAAAATTGATGAAACAAGCAATTGCGAGCAAAGACATTGCTTATTTTGAAAATCAAGCTGTGGAGCAAATGCAAGCAGGTAGTCATATTTTGGATATTAATATGGGTATTCCTAATATTGACGAAGCTGAAATGATGAAGATAGCTGTTAAAGCGGTGCAAGGTGTTGTGGATTTACCATTGCAAATTGATAGTAGCGATTATAAGGCTGTAGAAGCAGGCGTGCGTTATGCAAATGGTAAAGTTATTATTAATTCCGTAAATGGTGATGACGAAGTGCTTGATACAATTTTGCCTATTGCAAAAAAATACGGAGCTATGGTATTGGGACTTACTATTGACAAAGACGGAGTTCCACAAACAACCCAAAAAAGGTTTGAGATTGCTAAAAAAATCGTTGATAAAGCGTTGAAAATCGGCATTAAAAAGCAAAATTTGATTATTGATTGCTTGACTTTGACTGTTGCAGGTGAGCAACAACAAGCAACGAAAACCCTTTTGGCTATTAAAAAAGTTAAAGAAGAGTTAGGTGTCAAAACAGTGCTTGGCGTATCAAACATATCTTTTGGGTTGCCGTCAAGGGGTATTGTAAACAGCCACTTTTTGACAATGGCTTTAAGCTTTGGACTAGACTTAGCAATCATTAATCCTAATATCGAAGAAATGATGCAAAGCTTTAGAGTATACAACTTAATAAACGGCACTGATATTAATGGAGAAGAGTTTATTAAAAGCTATGCTAATATAGAGTCTCATAATGTTATTCAAAATAATGATAACGATAATTTGAAAGACTGTATTATAAAATCACTTAAAAATAAGGCGAGTGATATTGTAAAAGAAAGATTGAATACAGAAAACGGACTTGATATTATTGAAAAAGATGTAATACCTGCGTTGGATTATATTGGTGATATGTATGAGAAAGGCAAGTTGTTTTTGCCGCAATTGATTAGTTCGGCAGATACTGCAAAAGCTGTTTGTGATATTATAAAAGCTACACTTGGAAGCAGTGATTTCCAAAACCAAACAAAAGTTATACTTGCAACTGTGCAAGGTGATGTTCACGATATTGGAAAAAATATTGTTAAAACAGTACTACAAAATTACGGTTATCAAATTATCGATTTGGGAAAAGATGTAAAAATTGATGAAGTTGTTAAATGTGTAGAGAAGAATAAACCTAAAGTTTTAGGACTTTCTGCACTTATGACTACAACGGTTAAAAATATGCAAAAGACTATTGAAGAAGTAAGAAAGATAAATAACGATATATTAATTTTTGTAGGCGGTGCAGTATTAAATGAAAGCATTGCAAAAGAGATAGGTGCAGATTATTATAGTAAAGACCCAAGACAAATGGTTAAAATATTGCAATCGCTTGATTTGTGATATAAATTAGAATGATTTTTAAATTAAATAAATATTGAATAAAAGTGATTTTAAAACAAAATAAAAAAAGTTTGAGTATTCTCAAACTTTTTTGTTTTTTAATCGAAAATCGATATTATTTTAATTATTAGGAGCTTTTTTATCGTTTTCTAACAAATTGCTAATACAATATGAAATTTCTCTTGTTACCACATTATATCCTGATTCACTAAGATGCAGACCATCTATAGTATAAGTTTTATTAAGTTTTTCACCTTTTAACAAATGGTGGTGAATATCAAGATAAGTTACATTATTTGTTATACATAAATTTATAAGTCCTTGATTAAAGTTAAGAATAGTATAATTATCGCGTACCTTAGTAAGATTTTTTGAATTGTAATTGTCAAGTGTAACTGTTGGAAAAATAGAATCCACTATAATTTTGCAGTTTGGTAATTTGCCTTTTAACTCTTTAATTATTTTATCCATATTGGAAATATAATCATTGTAAGGTATTTTATGACCGATATCATTTGTACCAACGTGTAGAACAATAATTTTAGGATTTAAATCAATAACATTTGTTTGTAGTCTATTTAAAACATCTGCCGATTTGTTACTTGATATTCCACGATTAATATATAACGGGTCTTTATAATGCTTTTTTAAGTCATAAAGTTCAATTATGCTGTCACCTACAAAAACTATACCTTCCTTTGGCGTATCATTTACTATAGCAGCATAATTTTCCGCTTTTTTAAGTTGAACCTTTGGGGAAGAAAATAGCGCTTCGCCATATAAAAGATAAATTAATGTAGCACAAGCAAGTATTGTAATAAGTAATAGTACTATCGCAATACAGGCTAACATAATTTTCCTTTTTTGATTATAACTTAATTTTTTAATATTCATCATTTGCCTCTGTAGTTATTTTAAAGCAGTTTAAAACATTTATATAATAATGGCTTATTACTATTTTATTATATCATTATTACCCACAAATTGCAATAGAATAACATTAATTTTTAGCTTACGAATTATATTTGAAATAGTGCTTGTAATGTGAAATTGCAATTTTTTTGATAAAAAATAATTTGTTTGGAATAATTAAGGAATGTTTGCAATATTCTATAATGATAAAGGTTTGGAGGATATAAAATGGATAGCGTAACTATTTATCAAGATATTGCAAAAAGAACAAATGGCGATATTTATATCGGGGTAGTAGGACCTGTCAGAAGTGGCAAGTCAACATTTATTAAGAAGTTTATGGACGAATTGGTTTTACCTAATATTGAAGACGAGAATGAAAAAATCAGAGTGACAGACGAACTTCCGCAGTCAGCAACAGGCAAAGCTGTTATGACAACTCAACCACAATTTGTACCAGATAAAGGGGTGCGAATTGATTTGGAAGGAAATTTAAAAGTTAATATTAGGTTAATCGATTGCGTTGGATATATGGTAAATGGGGTGGAAAACCAAGATAGAATGGTTAATTCGCCTTGGTTTGCACACGAAATTCCTTTTGCAGAAGCAGGAGAAATTGGTACAAAAAAAGTAATGTGCGACCACTCTACAATCGGTATTGTAGTATCTACCGACGGAAGTGTTACCGATTTTGCAAGGGCAGATTATGAAAAGTCAGAAGAAAGAATTATTAGCGATATGAAAAAGACTGGCAAGCCTTTTATCATTTTGCTTAATACAAATAGTCCAGATAGCCCTAACACACAAAAATTGGTTGTGGAAATGACACAAAAATATGGTGTTGCAGTAGTAGCTAAAAATGTTAGCAGTATGAATATTAAAGATATTCAAGAATTGTTATATTGCATACTTGGTGAGTTCCCACTTAGAATGATAGGTGTTACACTTCCAAAATGGATGCAAATGCTTTCTTTTGATAGTGAGCTTATCACTAAAATTATGGCTGCACTTACAGAAAAAACAATCAATCTTAATAAAATGTGCGACTATGAAAAATTGAAAGATATTTTTGTTGCAGATGACGATTTTAACAATGTAGATAATATCAATGTTAGATTTGACGATGGCAGTTTAGTGCTTAACATTATGCCTAAGGAAGAATTGTTCTACAAAGTATTGAGTGATTGCTGTGGCGTTGATGTTAAAGACGAGTCTGCATTGTTTGGATACATTAAAAATGCTGTAAGAGCAATAAAAATTTCAAGCAAAATGGATAAAGCACTTGAAGCTGTAGACCAATATGGTTATGGTGTAGTTATACCTTGCGAAGAAGAAATTAACTATAACACTCCAACAATCGAGTCAAACGGAAGCAAAAAGAATATTAAAATGACAGCAGATTGCACTTGCTTGCATATTATGAAAGTAGATATTGAAACAAGTGTAAATCCAATAATAGGCGTTGGCAATCAAGCTCAAGATATGGTTAATTATTTGGAAAGCGAGTATGCAGATAACCTAGAAGAAATTTGGCAAACAAATATGTTTGGTAAAAAATTGTGCGATATTGCTAAAGACGGATTGTCTTCAAAAATGTATGCAATGCCTGTTGAAGCACAAAATAAATTGCGTAAGACTGTTTGCCGTATAGTAAATGAAGGCAGAGGCGGAGTGCTTTGTGTATTGCTTTAAAAGCATTTGAAAATTATAAAAAGAATATAAAAAATGTGACGTTATATCGTCACATTTTTTTAATTATGTGCCAAAAATCGCTACTATTTTACAAAAATTCCTTTTTATCGCAATAAATTAGTGTTAAAATTATATTTGCTTTGTTGATTTATGTTTAGCGATTTCTAATTTCAAAACTATATCCGCAAGAATAAAAAACAAAAGCATTATCGTTAAACTTTAAGTTTTGGGTGATATAAAAATGTATTCAATTATAGATATAATAAATATATTAAAATTATTGCACTTTTTAAAAATTTGGTATTGACGGATATGGTAAAATGTGTTAAACTAAAACTATAAATTAACGAAATAAAGGGGGGTATATGAATAATACGCAAAACGATTTGCCTATTTATTTGTATCATGAAGGCAAAAATTACCAATCTTATAAATTTTTCAGCCCTCATAAACAAGGTAAAGACTGGGTGTTTCGCGTTTGGGCACCAAATGCAAAAGCAGTACATCTAGTAGGAGATTTCAATCACTGGCAGACAGGACAAGACAAGTTTGAATTGGTGTCGGAAGGAATATGGGAGTGCGTAACTTCCAAACCTAAAAAATACGACGCTTATAAATTTTGTATTTTTAGAAAAGACGGCAGTAAGGTGCTAAAGTGTGACCCTTATGCAATTCACGCAGAGACGGCACCACAAAACGCTTCAAAAGTTTACGAACTTGATAATTATACTTGGACAGATGACGAATGGATTCAAAAGCGTGATAATACAAATTCTTTTGAGTCGCCAATGAATATTTATGAGTTGCACTTTGGTTCTTGGAAACAATATCCCGACGGCAATTACTATAGTTATAAGGATATGGCAAAGGAATTAATACCTTATGTTAAAAAAATGGGGTATACACATATTGAGATTTTGCCAATGACTGAGTATCCATTTGACGGGTCTTGGGGATATCAAGTAACAGGATTTTTTGCACCGACTTCAAGATATGGTTTGCCAAAAGATTTTATGTACTTTATTGATAAATGCCATAAGGAAGGTATAGGAGTGATACTTGACTGGGTTGTAGCACATTTTCCTAAAGATGAACACGGACTTATGGAGTTTGATGGTAGCAGACTTTATGAATATACTGACGAACTTAAGTGCGAACATAAGGAATGGGGAACAAGAATTTTTGATTATAGCAAAAACGAAGTAAAATCATTTTTGATTTCTTCCGCTATGTACTGGCTAACAGAGTATCATATTGACGGAATAAGAGTTGATGCCGTTGCTAGTATGTTATATCTTGATTATGGCAGAAAAGGCGGAGAATGGCGACCAAACTGCTTTGGCGGTAATTATAATTTGGAAGCAATCGACTTTTTGAAAGAACTTAATAAGACTTGTCTTACTGCTCATAAAGGCGCGTTAATGATTGCGGAAGAATCTACAGCTTTCCCAATGGTTACAAAACCTACAGAAGACGGCGGATTAGGATTTAACTATAAATGGAATATGGGTTGGATGAATGATATGTTAAGTTACGTATCGCTTGACCCATTCTTTAGAAAAGATAATCATAATAAGGTTACTTTCTCTATAACTTACGCATATTCAGAAAATTACATTTTGCCATTGTCACACGACGAAGTGGTACACGGCAAATGCAGTATGATTGGAAAAATGCCATTGTATTATGACGATAAGTTTGAAGAATTAAAAGCTTTTTATGGCTATATGATAGGACACCCAGGTAAAAAATTGTCATTTATGGGTAATGAGTTTGGACAATTTATTGAATGGAACTACAAACAAGGACTAGATTGGTTGTTGCTTGATTACGAAAAACATAAAAAGTTGCAAGATTTTGTGCGTGCTTTAAACAAATACTATATTGAAAATAAAGAGATGTACGAACAAGATTGTAGCTATGACGGATTTAAGTGGATTGTTGTTGATGACAGAGAACAAAATATTGTATCTTTTGCAAGATATGCCAAAAATGGAGATTTTACTATTGTGCTTGTTAATTTCTCGCCTGTTAAAAGGGAAAAATATGATATGGGCGTACCTAAAGCAGGTAGTTATAGCATAAAGCTTGATAGTTCGCTAGAAAAGTTTGGTGGACACAAACAAAAAAATAAATCTTACAAAGCTAAAAAAGGCAATAAACACGGTTGTGATTATTACATTACACTGGAAATTGAACCAAACAGCGTTATGTTTTTTAAATGCAAATAAATAGGAGGGGGACTTCAATGTTACATAATAATAAAGAATGCGTTGCAATGTTACTTGCAGGCGGACAAGGTACAAGACTTGGTGTTTTGACAAAAGATACGGCAAAACCAGCTGTGCCATTTGGTGGGAAATATCGTATTATTGATTTTCCGTTATCAAACTGTATAAATTCTGGTATAGATACTATTGGTGTACTTACACAATATCAACCATTTGATTTGAACCAATATATCGGTAACGGACAACCTTGGGATTTAGACAGATTGAATGGTGGTGTATATGTTTTGCCACCATATATGAGAGGTAAATCTGGTGAATGGTACAAAGGCACTGCAAATGCAATTTATCAAAATATTGCTTTTATAGATAAATTTATGCCTGAGTATGTTTTGATTTTATCAGGTGACCATATTTATAAAATGGATTATGCAGAGATGCTTGCAGCTCATAAAAAGCGTAATGCGGATTGCACAATTGCGGTAATCGATGTGCCAAAGGAAGAAGCTTCAAGATTTGGTATTATGAACACTAACCCTGACGGAAGTGTTTACGAATTTGAAGAAAAACCTAAAAAACCTAAGAGTACAAACGCTTCAATGGGTATTTATATCTTTACTTGGGAAAAACTTAAAAAGTATCTTGTTTCTGATGAAGAAGATAAGAAATCTGAAAATGACTTTGGTAAAAATATCATTCCTAATATGCTAAATGCAGGCGAAAAATTATTTGCTTATGATTTTAAAGGTTATTGGAAAGACGTAGGTACAATTTCAAGCTTGTGGGAAGCTAATATGGATTTGCTTGACACTAAGAGCGGTTTAGTTTTGAATGACGATAAATGGAAAATTTACGCAAGGTCAACCGCTGAGCCACCACACTTTACAGGTGATAAAGCTGTAATCAAAAATTCGCTTATTACTGAAGGTTGCTCAATACTAGGAAGTGTTACTAACTCTATTATTTCACCTTCTGTTGTAGTTGGAGAAAATGCAGTTGTTGAAGATTGTACAATAATGCCTGGTGTTATTATTCAAGACAATGCGGTTGTAAAACATTCGATAATCGGAGCAGGAGCTGTAATCGGAAGTGGTGCAATTGTAGGTGAGAGTCAGAAAGAACCAGTTAACGGGGAATGGCAAATTACAGTTGTAGGACCTAATGCAATTGTTCAACCAAATGCTGTAGTTCCGGTTAATGCAATGATAGATGGGGGTGAATTAGCGTGAACAATAACATAATGAGTGTAGTATTTGCAAGTGATTCAGCAGAAGCTAAATTGAATGAATTAACAATTCATAGAACAACTGCATCTTTGCCTTTCTGCGGAAGGTATAGATTTATTGACTTCACTTTGTCAAATTTAGTAAATAGCAATATAACAACAATAGGTATTATTACAAAATCAAATTATAGTTCTTTAATGGACCATATTCGTATGGGTCGTGATTGGGACTTGAATAGAAAAAATAGCGGTATTGCAGTATTCCCACCTTATGTTTCAAATATAAGCAGAAATATTTATAGGGGAAAAATTGAAGCTCTTCACGGCATACTTGACTATATTGAAAATGCAAAAGAAGATTACATTGTGCTTACAAATAGTAATATTGCTGCAAATATCGATTATGAAGAAGTTTACAATGCTCATATCAAAGCAGATGCAGATATTACAATGATAACTCATATGGCAAAGCCTAACAACTGCACAAGGGTTATAGTTGAGAGCGACGAAAATAATTTTGTTAAAGAAATGTTAATCAAAAATTCAAAATCAGATGAAATATCTCAAATTTCTTTGAATATTTATTTGATGAAAAAAGATTTGCTTGTAAAAATGATTGAAATGGGTTATGAGCAAGGTCATATGAATTTTGAAAGACATACTTTGCAACAAAATTTGGATAAGCTAAAGATTTATGCTTATTTACATAATGGCTATTCAGCAATTATAGACGACATTCAATCTTATTACGGCGAAAATATGAAAATGCTTGACAGCAAGGTTAGAAATGACTTGTTCTATCGTGCTGGTAAGATTTATACAAAAACTAAAGATAGTGTGCCAACAATTTACAGAGAAGAGTCAAATGTTAAAAATAGTTTGATTGCCGATGGTTGTGATATCAATGGTACAGTTGAAAATAGTATTTTGTTCCGTGGCGTTGTGGTTGAAGAAGGTGCTGTAATTAAAAATAGTATTGTTATGGAACACGGCGTAATTCAAAAAGATGCACAATTGAGCTATACTATTACAGATAAAAATGTTGTGATAACAGAAAATAGACGCATTGCGGGCTATGATACATATCCTGTTGTAATAGCAAAAAATAAAACAGTTTAAATAAGAGATTTAAGGGGGGTAGCAATGGATACCGAAAAGAAAACTACTACTAAGGCAAAAACATCTAAAAAAGATGAAGGCGAAGTAAAAGCAGCTAGCAAGCCAAAGACTACTGCAACTACTAAAAAGGCAGAAAGTGTTAAAACAGATGTTGTAGTAAGTGTTGTAGATAAGCCAAAGGCAAAGCCTGTAGCAAAAAAGGAAAGTGAAGGTGGTGTAAAAGCTAAGCCTGCTGCTAAAAAAACTGCTGAAAAAGCAGCACCTGCTCCTGAAGCTAAAAAGGAAAAGATAGAAAAAGTAGAAATAAAGGCAGAAGTTCCTGTAAAAGAAGAGCCAGCAAAAAAGAAAATTTTGTTTTTGGCAGGTGAGTCCGCACCATTTATCAGAACGGGTGGTTTGGGCGATGTTGCTGGGGCACTTCCTGCAACTTTAAATGCACTTGGTGCAGATGCAAGAGTTATTTTGCCACTTTATATGGATATTCCGCAAGACTTTAAAAATGCTATGAGATATATAGGTAGCGTTTATGTTACACTTGCTTGGAGATATCAATATTGTGGATTGTTTTCTTACAATTACAATGGTGTAACTTATTATTTTGTAGATAATGAGTATTACTTTAAAAGAAATGGCGTTTATGGTCATTATGACGATGCGGAAAGATTTGCTTTCTTCTCTAAAGCCTGTCTTGAAGCTTTAAGATTAATTGATTTTTATCCAGATGTCATTCACGCAAATGATTGGCATACAGCTTTAGCACCTGTATTTTTGGATAGTTTTTATAGGGGAATTCCTGAATATCGAAACATTAAAACTGTATTTACTATTCATAATATCGAATTCCAAGGTAAATATGGTGAAGAGTTGATTACCGATATTTTAGGTTTGCCTGAAGATAAACATAGTTTGGTTAAATATTCTAAATGCACTAACTTTATGAAGGGCGCTATCGAAGCAAGTAATAGTGTTACTACAGTTTCACCTTCTTATGCTAACGAGATAATGGATAGATATTATTCTTATGGTTTAGATAATATTTTAAGACAAAGGGGATATAAGTTGTGCGGCATAGTAAACGGCATTGACGTCGATTTGTATAACCCTGCAACAGATAAGGCTTTGTTTAAAAATTATGATTTTACTACAATTGAAGATAAGCAAATTAATAAGCAGGAATTATTAAAAATGTTTGATATGAATTACAATGTCAATACACCGCTTATTGGTATGGTTACAAGGCTTACTGAGCAAAAAGGACTTGATTTGCTTGTTGCAAGAATAGACCAATTGATGCAAAGTGATTTGCAAATTATCATTTTGGGTAAAGGCGATTGGAAATATGAGAGCAAACTTCAAGAATTGCAAAATAGATATTACGGCAAATTAAAGGTAATTATCAATTTCTCAACAGATATTGCAAACAAGATTTATGCTGGTAGCGATATGTTCCTAATGCCTTCTAAATTTGAGCCTTGCGGTTTGAGTCAAATGATAGCAATGAGATATGGTACTATTCCAATTGTAAGAAGAACAGGCGGATTAAATGATACTGTAAGCGGATTTAACCCTGCAGAACTTACAGGAAATGGCTTTACTTTCTATAGTTTTAATGCAGACGATATGTGCGATGCTATTTATAGAGCAGTTGGCACTTATCACAACAAGCGTGAGTGGATTTCACTTATTGCAAACGCTATGTCTGCAGATTTCTCTTGGAAAGCATCTGCCAATAAATATTTGGAGCTTTATAACAGAATTTAAGCTTAAATATGATATTTTAAAAAATGTTTTATGTCATAATCTAAATTAATAGAGTAATGTAATAAAAATGACTAGTTGTGTAAACAAAATGTAAAATAAGTTATTTGTATGCACAAATTGTTGCGTAAAATTGCAATATGACATATAATTAAAAAGTGAATAAAATTTAATTTTGATAGTCAAAGCAAAATTTGTTTGACATTAAGTTGAGTTTGTTCAAATTAAAATAGTTAATAAATTTTTAAACAACGCTTGGAAAGCTGACAGCAGTTTTCCTTGCGATTTGTTAAGGAGTAATATGATAACAACAGAAGAATTCGAGAAAAAAATTGAAAGTTTAGCTACTGTTATGTTTGGTAAAAAGATTGAAGATTGCAATCACAATCAACTATACAAGATTATTGCATCTGCAGTTAAAGATATTTTAACAGAAAAAAGACTAACTTTCAAAAAAGCGTGTTCAGAGCAAAAGGCAAAACACGTATACTATATGTCTATGGAGTTTTTGCTAGGTAAGTCTTTGAAAAACCATTTGTTCAATCTTGATATAATTGATATGGTTGACAAAACTTGCAAAAAATATGGTTGCAGTGTTGACGAGCTTTGCGAAATTGAGCCAGATGCTGGTCTTGGTAACGGCGGCCTTGGTAGATTAGCTGCTGCTTATATGGAATCTTTAACTAACTTGAGCTATCCTGCAAGCGGATTTTCTATCAAATACGAGTTTGGTATTTTCAAACAAAAAATGGCTGATGGCTGGCAAATGGAATTGCCTGACGAATGGTTGAAAGATGGTGCAGTTTGGCTTGCTCCGCGTGAAGATGATATTTTCCCTGTTACTTTTGGTGGCGAAGTTGTTCAACATTGGGAAAACAATCGTATGATGGTTGAAATGAGAAATGCAGATACTGTACTTGCAATCCCTTATGATATGAATATAAGTGGTTATCACACAGATGCTGTAAATACTTTAAGACTTTGGGACGCTAAAGCATCAATGGATTTTGATATGCAAGCATTCTCTAGGGGTGATTATATTAAAGCTTTGTACAATAAATCACTTGCAGAGTCAATAAGTAAAGTTTTATACCCTGCAGATGACCATATTGAAGGTAAATCTTTAAGATTAAAACAACAATATTTCTTTGTTTCTGCTTCAATTCAATCAATTATCAAAAAGCATTTAAATGACTATGGTACTTTGGATAATTTTGCAGACAAAGTTTCTATTCATATTAATGATACACACCCAACACTATGTATACCTGAACTTATGAGAATTTTGCTTGATGTTTATGGTTATAGTTGGGACGATGCTTGGAAGATAGTTTGCGACACAATGAGCTATACAAACCATACAGTTATGGCAGAAGCTTTGGAAAAATGGCCAGAAAGCTTGTTTGCTATGTTGCTTCCACGTATTCACCAAATCGTTAGTGAGATTAATAAGAGATTCTGTGCTGATTTGTGGGATTTCTATCCTAATGATTGGAACAGAGTTGCAAACAACGCAATTTTGCAAAATGGTCAAGTAAGAATGGCAAACCTTTGCCTTGCTGCATCACATACAATTAATGGTGTTAGTGCTTTGCATAGTGATTTGTTAAAACAAGATGTTTTCCACGATTACTTTAAAATGCAACCTAAAAAGTTTACAAATGTAACTAATGGTATTACTTATAGACGTTGGCTTGCTTTATCAAATCCTAAGTTGACAGCTTATATTAGCACTCTAATTGGTGAAGATTTCTTAAAAGACAGCAATAAACTTGCAGATTTAATTAAGTTTAAAGGGGATAAAAAAGTCCTTGGTGAGTTTGCTAAAATTAAGAGAGAAAATAAGGTAAGACTTGCTAAATATATCAAAGAACATAATGGTATTGACGTAAATGTTGATAGTATTTTTGACGTACAAGTTAAAAGATTGCACGAGTATAAGAGACAACTTTTAAATTGTATGCACATTATTGACTTGTATTTAAGATTAAAAGAGAATCCAGATTTGAATATTCACCCAAGAACATTTATATTTGGTGCAAAAGCAGCTCCAAGCTATTACACAGCTAAATCAATCATTCGTTTGATTTGTATGCTTGGCGAACAAATTAACAATGACCCTGATATTAAAGGTAAAATTAAAGTTGTATTCCTAGAAAACTATCGTGTAAGCCTTGCAGAAATTGTTATGCCTGCATCTGATGTAAGCGAACAAATTTCTATAGCAGGTAAAGAAGCTTCAGGTACTGGTAATATGAAGTTTATGATTAATGGTGCTGTTACTATGGGTACAATGGACGGAGCTAATGTTGAAATTCACGAAAATGTTGGTGATGAAAACATCTTTATCTTTGGTTTAAGAGAAGAAGAAGTTTCAAAAATGTACAGAGAAGGCTATAATCCTTCAAGATATTATAACGAAAATTACAGAATTAAACGCGTTATCGATATGTTGAATGAAGGTGTCGCAGGCGTTAAGTTTAATGAGATTGCTCATATTTTGACTACTAAAGACCCTTATATGTGTCTTGCAGATTTCCAAAGCTATGTTGATGCACAAGATGCACTTGACAAAGCTTATGGCGATACAGAAAGATGGAACAGAATGTCACTTGTAAATGTTGCAAAGAGTGGTTTCTTCTCATCTGATAGGTCAATTCAAGAGTATGCTGACAGAATTTGGACTTTGACTCCTGTTAAGGTTAAAAAAGCTAAAGCTGTAAAAAGCAGTGCAAAAGCTGAAGTAGCAACTACAGAAAAAGTAGCTGAAAAAGCTAATACTACAGCAAAAAAAGCACCTGCAAAAAAGAGTAAATAATAACAAGATTTAACCTGATTTATTAAAAATTTGCATATTGATTTACAATTAAAAATATTATTATAAAACAAAAAAACTCTCATAATTTTATGAGAGTTTTTTGTTGTTATTTGAATTTTTTATAAGGGACAAAACTTTAAAATTAAAAAAATAAAGTCCATATATTTATATGATAAAATTGATTTTAAATATCAAAATTATGCTTGAATAAATATATGAACTAAACTTTTTAAAGATGTAAATTATTACCAAAACCCTTCAAAAATCGGGGGTATTTTGCAAAATCAAGTGATTTTGAGCTTTTTAGAAGAATATAAAATCCCCAGGAGTGATAAATAAATAGCTTATGATTGATAGTAAACCAATGATTATTGGTTGGTGCAGAATATATACTATTAAAGCTTTATTACCCCAAAAACTTATTGGTTTGTACCAACCATATTTGTCAAGAATAGGTAGCACTGATTTCTTTTCCCCATATACAAATCCGCCAACGCTTGCACCAAGTAAAACATAACCTAAGTTTGGTAGCATTGGGAAATAATCTGCAGATTTATAGGCCCCTAAATAATTTGCTATAAATCCTAAATCGGTATTTGAGTTATCGGGGGGATTTTTTGTGTAAACTTGAGTTACGATTATAATCACCATACCTGCAATCAAACACACCATACTTATCAAGCGTTTGTTATCAAGACATACTTTTGCGATAATATGATAAATTAAAATTGAGAATGCTAGCATATGCAGTACACCGAAAGTTATTGCCATATCAAACATAGAAGTTACGGCTGTAATGCCAAATGCTAAAAATAACGCTTCTATACCACGCTTTAAGTTGTTTCTTGATAAATTGCAAGATATTCCGCAAAGCAAGAAAAACAAACAGAATATTATAGGGTGGAAGATTTCTCTAAGCATTCCGTTTTCGTAGTTGATAGCTAACTCTAATATCCCGTTATGAATTGGATTTGCAATTACCCAAGCATCGCCGAATATTTCCGCTATGTTAAACATAAAATGGTCCCAAATCATTAATATCACGCATATACCGCGAATAAAGTCAAGTTCCCATATTCTGTCTTTCTTTTTTAGTGATTTTGATTTTAATGCGGGCAGTTTTAAAATACTTCTTTTATTTTCTTCTTTTTCCATATCTTTTGCCGTCCCTTTCAAAATCTTGTGGTTTTTCTCTTATATCAATTAACTTGAAGTCACCATTAGGATAGTCCCTAAACACTTTAAAATGATTTTCATATTCGTGAATCAAAATAGTAGGGTTGTTCTTTGACCGATAAATTTTTGGTGGAACAAAGCCTTTTCTACTAATGTTTGGGTCATAATATGGGTGACTTTTATGTGGCATACCGCCTTCATATTTTCTAAAATACTTTTCAGGATTTTTTTCATACATTTTTTGTCTTTTGCTAGCATCTTTTTTAGCTTGTAACTCTCGTTTTGCTTTATTACTCTCCGCAATCTGTTTGATAGGTTTAACAATCAAATTTCTAATTGAAATAATCAAACTTCCTGTAAGGGTTATTGCAAGCCCAATATAAAACAATATAGTATTGCTATTAAGAACTGCTAAATCTAGCCCCCCTGTAAGCATTAAAATGCCGCAAATCAACATATAAATTGCGGGAATCCATAAACCAAAATACAAAAGCAAATATGCAACAATGTACAAGACAACCTTGACGATATGGTAAATCGCCTTGATAACCCACGCCAATATTGCCGTAATTCCTAACATAAGCACCTTCGTAAATTTATTTGTCAACATTATATCACAAAATTCGCTATTTGTAAATGGTTTGTCTGCAATATAAAACAAATTGTAAGTGAATTAGGATATTGATATTTTGTTGATTATCATACAAAATTATTGTCTCAAACAAAATATTTAATATCATTTGTAGCGTAAAAATATGCTCTTGAATAAAATTATACTACTAAAAAAGCGTTTTTTGGGTATTAAGAAACAGATATAAATAATGTGTTTTTAATCGTTATTATATTAAATTTTGAGATTTACATACAAAAAATAAAGTAGTTAAAATGGATTTTTTATATGCTTTTTTACATTAAAAATTGCAAATTATAGGCTATTTTTTGATTAAAAATGCTACAAAATAAACCGATTTTATTGAAAAAATATAAGGTTTTTTAACCAAAATCATAGATGTTTTTAAAAATAACTTAATACTATTAGTTATAAAAATAGTGCGAAAAATGGGGGGTTTTTAAGCTGAAATCTGGTGATTTTTTTATTGGATTTTTAATCGAAAAATGGGCGAAATTTTTGTGTTTTTTGAAGAAAAAATGAGAGATATTTTTGTCATTTTTCATAAGAAATTTTTTGTAAAATTTGATAAATTTTTATCATTCTTTTGCATTAAAAATTTGCTCTTTTTTGAGTATTTTGTCAAATTTAAAAAGTCGTTTTAGTAGGTCAAATTGCACTAAAAGTAGCGATATTTTGTATTATTAATACGCAAGTATAATAATAGAAAATAACTTGCTAACGTTAGATAGGTTATAGAAAGTAATAGGCTACCGCTTGTATAAAAAGAAAAGTGCAGGTAAAGTGTATGTAAATTTAAGGGCGGAATTTTAAGAGTTAAGGTTGGTTTAAGGTTGTATATATATAATTTATTTAGTTAAAAAGACTATTACGCAAGCGATTGCGTTTTTGGGAGGAATTATGAGAAAAAAGAGATTTTTGTCTTGCTTGCTTGTCATACTATTGCTAGCAGTTTTTTCTGTTACACTAGTGGCTTGTCAGGAAAGAGTTTCTCAAATAGTCACCCCTGATGCCGTAGCAACTAAAGATATGCCTGGTGTAGGCGAGTTGCTACTAATTATGCTAGAAGGTATGGGCAACAAGGAAGACTTTGTGAGTATGGATTTTGATTCTGTCATCAAGACTAATCTAAATACCAAAACGGACGAAAATGGAAAGCCGGTAGGTGACCCAATTTGGGACTATCGTAGATTCTATTTGAAAGGTAATTTCAAACCGGATTCAGGCGATTTGAAAGGCGACGTTGAGCTTGGCTTGGGCGTTATCGCAACTGATGAAAACGGTAATGAAAAACCAGATAAAAGCCAAAACTTTGAAATATTCTTAAAGAACGGTCGTTTTTACCTAAGAGCAGCTGGTACTTCTTTATATCTTGAAGATATCGATTTCAATTGGCTTATTGAGCAACTTAGAAAAATTGGTGGCTTGCAAAATTTGGTTGATACTATTATTGGATTGACTGGACTTGACCTTGGCGACGGCGCCTCTACAAAAGTTAACGATTTGATTGGTATCGTTGCAATGCTTATTTTCCAAGTTGACACAAAAGTTACTACATACAACAAAGACTCTAAAACTGGACACATTGCATTGAAATTCAATCCAGACCAATTGATTGACACTGTTGTTAAAGCAATTGGTAATACAAGTATTGATGGAATATTGGAAGGTGTTGGTATGAGATTAATGCTACCTGATGGGGAAGGTGGTATGAAACCTTACAGCCTTGATAATTTCTTAAAGACTTTGCATTTCCCTAACATCAATGTGTATGTTGAGGCAGATGTTGAAAATGGCAAGTTAGTTATGACTGACGAGAACAATGCAATTAATGGTTTGCAATTGCACGTTTACGACTATAAAACTGACTATTTCCAAATGAATACTGGCGTTATCTATGATAGCGAAAATGGTATTGAGATTTTGCCTAAAAATATTGAAGAGTTCAAACCATTTGGTTTGTTGAAATTCCAATTTGATACTAGTATTGAATTGGAGGCTAAAAAGGTCGATGTAGGTAAACTTGTTAACTTCTTTGCAGGTAGTACATTCTTGCCTGAAAACAGCTTAATAATAGATGCAGAAGCAAACATCACAATTAAGCTTGATGTTGATTTGCGTTTGAAAGAAGAAGAAAACAGCTTGGATGACAAGAGTATCTTCTTGCTTGAGATTTTTGGCGATAACAAAGAAGAGCCAATGGCAGGCTTGTATTTGAGAAATAACAAAATTTACATAAATCTTGACGATGCTATTAAAACTGAAAATGGCAATATCGATATCAAACCTGGTAATATCGTTGTTGATGGCGTGACAGTAACTAAATGGGTTTCTCACGCATTGAGTTTGGCAACAGATGCTGTTGAACAACTAATGGATGAGTTTTTTGGTAAAAAATCTAAGTCAAGCGCAACAACATTTGCAGAGCCAGTTAGCGACATCCAATTTAAAGACGGATATAGTTTAGATGACTTTGTTTTGACAATCGGTCACAATGACGAAGGCGAAGCTTATGTCAGCAAAACTATGGGAACTATATTGGATATTATTAGATATACAATTGGTTTTGAAGAATTTATAATTGTTAATGAAAATAATGACGGCAGAATTTATTTGAATATTAATAATAAATTCTTCCACAAATTATGTTCTCAATTTAATATCAATGTTAAAGAATTGGCTGAAATGCAAGATTTTGGTGTGATTCAACTTGGTATTGACTTGGCAAAAGAGTCAGCATTCTTCACACTAGATCTTGGTAAGGCTGTAGGTGCTGATAGCTCTCTTAACGCATCAATTGTGGTAAGCAATTTCCGTTATGGTTTTTCTGCTCGTGAAATTTTGATGAAGAAAATCGAAAAAGCAACAGATGGCAGAGACTATATTGGTAATGTAAAAGATTTGATTTACAATGCAGTTGACGATTTGGACTTTGAGTTTGGTGCAAAATTGCATTTAGACAAAGGTGTATATAATGCAGCAAATATTTTGGGTATTGACACAAAACTTCCAAGTGTTAATATCACTGTTGACGACGCATTTGATTTAGAATTGATTTTGAAAATCCAAGTTCAAATGGACGAAGTATTTGTAGGATATGAAAAAGACGAAAATGGTAATCGTACAGATATTGAAATATATGAAAAAGTAATATCACGTGCGTATATAAGTATAACTAATGTATCTAGCAACCCTATCTTCCCAGTTGCTGGTATGACAGTTCGCTTGTACTACTTAGACGATAGATATGAACCAAACGGTGCATTGGGCATTATGCCAATCACAAGAGAAAATGATAAAGTTCACGGCACATTGTATGCCGATATGTCAGAATTTAATATGATTCAAATTGGTATTCCAAGTTTTGCAATCGGTATTGATTTGACAGATTTAATCTTTAGTATGTTGGGCGATTTAGATATTGACTTTAAAATTCCTGATATATTGAATAAAGATAATAATAGTGGTGCAGACCAAGGTGCTACTCAAAGTTATAGTTCAAGCAATGGTATAAGAACAGTGAAGGGCGACGATTCTCAAGTAATCTATGCTTTGTTTAATACTGCTACTGCTGAACAAACTGATAGAATTTTGAAACTACAATTGACAAGTGCTTTGATTAAAGAATTGTTAAAAATATTTGATTTAAACATTGGTTTTGAACTTCCTGAAATTAATATTGATGCTGAAATCAACAAAATAAACGGCATTACTTTGAGCATTAAAACTTGGGACCCTGCAACAGAAACCGAAGACAAGAAACTAATTTCTCTTGACTTAGGTGTTAATAAGTTTAGAATGGGTGTAAATGTTGACGTTAATGTTGATAAATTGCTTGAAGATATTCAAAAAGATTCAAATAAATTTGGTGTTTATATTAAAGTTGACGATTTGTCAGGTGGCGTTGATAAAGGATTTTTAAAGACAATCCTTGATGGTATAATTTACAGAGCACTTGATGATGTTGACATTAAGTTTAATTTGGCTATCCACTTGGACCCAGGTACTTATAATATTAATAATATTTTAGGTATTAATACAGGACTTCCAAGTATTCCTATAGAGTCAAGCGAAGGCTTTGATTTGAAATTTGAATTATCAATTCAATTGCAAAGCGCCATAGTACCTAAAACAGATATTATGGGTAATATTATTGAAGGCGAATATGAGCAAATTATAAGCCGTGCAATGATTACTCTTCAAAATAAAGCTCAAAACCCAATTACTCCAAAGGGCAATGGCGTTGTTAAATTGATGTATTTTGATGATAGATACGAAGGCAATGCAGAATTTTTGACAAGAGAAGGCTATCAAGGTTTGAAACCTTACAAGGCAGTAAAAACTGGTACAGATAGCGAAGGTAATGATGTTTATAGAATTGAAAAAACTCACGGAACATTATTGCTAAACTTGTCTACTTTCAATATTTTGAATTTTGAGTTACCTGATGTTGCATTAGACGTTGATTTGACTCAAATCATTGAACAAGTTATCGGTTCTATAAATTTGAGCGATGTTGCATTTAGCAATGATGCCGCAACAGCAACAGAAAGTGCAGTTAAATCATTGATTGCTCAAATGGCAGATGGCGATAATGAAACTACAGAACAACCAGAAAAAGTAAGCTATATTAAAATTGCTTTGACAACTGAACTTATCGAACAAGTATTGAAAATGGTAGGTGCAAATTTAAGCTTTACATTGCCTGAAATTGATGGTGGCATAATTGTTGATGCTACAGAAGGTATTTATGTTGATATCGCAACTCAAGACGGCAATAAAAATATTACTGCAAAAATTGGTATGAATAAGTTGCATTTAGGTACACACTTAGACGACAGCGATATAATATTACCTGAAGATTTTGCAAGTAAGATTAAAAACTTTGGTAGTCCTGCAGATTTGACCTTAAATAATCTATTAAGTACTGTTATTTACAGAGCACTTGATGACGTAGACCTTTCATTCGGTTTAGCTTTCAATATAACAAAAGGTACTTATAATGTAGGTAAACTTTTGAGTATGTTCGGTCTTGATTTTGGTGACGAGCCAATCAATATCGATGTAAGTCAAGATTTCGTACTTGATTTGACAATGAGAATTCAAATCAGATGGAATGATTTTGTAGGCGAATATGCAAATGGTGAAAGTGGTATTACTCAAGCAAGAATTAGCTTGTATAATAAAACACCTAACATTCTATTCCCAACAGGTTCAGAAACAGAGCCAGTATTAGATGTTCACTACTTTGACGATAGAGGACCTAATAACAATACAATTCCGCCACTTGTTAATAACTTCTGGTATGGAATGAATGGTAAAAAGACTCACGGCTCATTGTTTGTTAACTTAAGCGGATTTGAGTTTGCTAAATTGAAATTACCTAGTATGGTAATTGATATGGATTTAACTAAAGTTGTTAAAGATTTAGTTGATAACTTGAACTTGAGTGACGAGTCAATTATCTCTACAGCAGAAATGGAAAATATGATGACAACTTATGTTGCAAGTGCTTTTGCCGCTGCTGTTAATACAGAAGAAAATGTTACTGAAGACGAAGGCAATTATTTAAGAATTTACATTACAATGAGTTTCTTGAAAGATTTACTTGCAAGATTCGGTGTGGGTGTTGTTCTTCCTCCATTGTTTGATAGCTTGGAAGGTGACTTCACTATAAGCCAAATTAATGGTATTAGATTGTTTGCAAAAGTAACAGGAACTCCTGAAGAAGGAACTGAAGGAAATGAGATATCATTAGATTTGTCAATTAAACATATACGCCTTGGTAAGGAAACAACAATCAACTTACCTGGTAGCTATAACATTTATGGTACAGAATTAGTATCTGACCTAGGCTCAGTAATTTATCGTATTTTAGACGATACAGATATTGAAATTAAGCTTACAGCAGATGTACCGGCAGGTAAATATAATCTTGCTCCATTGCTAAGTCTTGCAGGTATTAAGATTGACGAATTGTTTATGGAATTTACAGAAAGCTTCAATCTTGACTTGGCATTAAAGATTCAGCTACAAATGGAAACTGTACAAAAAACAGATAAGTACGGCAATAAGATTGACGGCACAGAAACTGTTCTTGCAAGAGCATTAATTGAAATTGTAAGTGGTACAGATAACAAGATATTAGGCTTTAAAGCAAATCAAACTGTTGCAAAAGTATATTACTTTGACGATAGATTTGAAGAGAATATGAATAAGCCTAACTTGAAGTTGAAACCTTACAGCTATGATGATACTAATGGTCAAACAAAATCACACGGTACATTGTTTGCCGATTTCAGTGGATTGAAGATTGCAAATATAGCAATTCCACCAATCAATATGGATATTGATTTGACAACTGTTATCCAAAGCGTAGCTGCAAGCTTATCAGATAGTATCAATTTGGGTACTGCTACAGCATCAGAAACATTTATGACACGCACTTTAGCAGCTATAGCAGATAATGACAATTCTATTCCTGGTACTCCTGCATTAGGTAACTATATTAAAGTTAACATTGCTACAGGTTTGATTAATGAAATTTTGGCAATGCTAGATGTTAATATTGGCTTTGAATTACCTGAATTTAATGTTGATATCGCAGCAGATGCAGACAAGGGTATTGCAATTGTATTGAACCTTGATACTAAAGACTTTAATGTTGATGGTGATGTTACAAATCATATTAATGCTATGTTGTCATTCCCACAACTACACTTAGGTATTAATAATACAGTTGATATTCCACAAGATTTCTTAAGTGATTACTATAGCACAGACTTTAGTAACTTAGTACAAAAATTATTGAGATATGGCGAATTAAAAGCAAAAGTAAATATCAGTGCAAACAGCTCAACAATCAATGTTCAAAGACTTTTGAATAACATTTTGGCAGCAAGCGGTATGACAATCACTTTGCCTATCAATGTTGATTTGAATGACTTTGCAAACGAGTTAGATTTGACTATTAAATGGGCATTTGATTATGCAAATCCTACAAATACTTTGCTTGAAGTTAAACTTGAGTGCGACGGCAATACTTCACTTGGTATATATTTGAAGAACGGCAATGTTTATGTAGACTTAAGCGGTTTAGGTTTGCCTAAGTTCGTACTTGAAAACTCAGGACTTGCAGAGTTAATTACTAACTTAGTTGGTAAGTCTTTAGATGGTATTTTGGGCGGACTTGTAAACTCTGGAACAAGCGGTTTACAAGGTGCAGTTGCTACAGCAAATAATATGTCAGTTGCTGATATGAACTCACAATTGTTTGCAATGGCTCTTGATGGTGATATTGAAGCTGAAGAAGATAAACCATTTGAAATTATGGATTATGTATCTCTTCTTTTGAAAGGCTTGAGTATGAGCGATGGTGTGTTCAATATCAACATAACAGAAGAAATGATGAGAACTCTTTTGAAAGAGCTTTCTATAAACATCGCAGAAGATATTTCAGTTAATGGTAGTTTGGACTTGTTTAAAGGTAATATGGTGCTTGACATTACATTTGACCAAATTAGAGTTGCTATGGACTTCAGCGTTGTTAATATCGGTGGCGAAAATAATATTCAAATTAACGAAGGCGGCGGTTACGAAGTATTGAATATGGGTAGTGCAAACTTGTTTGTTAACTCATTGTTCAATGCACTAGACCCTGGTATTTGGATTGATATTATAAGCAAAAACTATGCAATTACCGATACTAACTTTAGATATACAAAAATTACAATGGAAAAAGTTCCAATGGAAGGTATGTCACTAAACTATACTAATGGTGGTTGGGCAAACGGCGGAAGCATATTGATAAAGATATTACGTATGGACGGTGGCGGTAAATATTGGGACACTGTAAATGGTGTACCTGCACTTTATGTCATTTTGGATATTAATGCTAAGAAAATTAATATCAGAGGTACAACAGAGTTGTTGCCAATCGATGTGTTCTCACTACACGCCGACCAAATGGTAAATATCTACATTGACTTTGATATTAAGAAAATACTTTCCGATTTGATTGGACCTATTATCACTCAAATTAAAGATGCTGGAACTTCTACAACAGCTGACAATAATGTAGCTACAACAGGTATAGAAGATGTATTTAAGGGGTTCTCAATTGATAGCTTACTAAGAGGCATAAACATTAAGATTTATGGTGTAAGAAATATTAAGATTAATGTAGAATTAAATCATAATATGGTAAATGATTTAGTGCCAAACTTAATTAACAGCTTTAATGGTATGAAAATTGAGTTACAACCTGGTAAAAATTCTACTGTAATTAGCGGTCTAAATTATACTAATGGTCGAGGCACAAACTTCTTAGACAATTTGTATAATAACTTAGTTTTACCAGTTGTTAAAGTTGCCGTTGAAGACGCAGGATTTGGTGGTGCTTGGACAATGGTTAAAGGCTTGGTTGATGATTATGTTAAAGATAATCTACTAAACCTAGTATCTCGTTTGTTACCAATGCCACAATTTACAGAACTTAATGCAAATGTTTATATCGTAAATGGTATGCTTGACAATATTCAAGTTATCGGATATGACAATAACAGCAGCAGTGGCAATGATAAAAACAGATTAGAGTTAAGAATCTTTAATGATATGTCACAACAAGCATTCTTCGGTTATATGGACGCACTTGATTTGAATAATGCACGATTCCAATCTCCATATATTCACTTTGATAGTAGCGTAGACAGTGCGGTTAACTTTGCAAATAAGTTTGAACAAAATGCTTATGCTGCTCAAAAGTTAAAGATGTACTATAATGCAGTATTAGGTGGTGATAATTGGCCATTTATAGTTGATGCTGCAACTGTTAACTGGGAAATCACTTACTATAATAGCGAAGACTTTGATTTGGATAACAATCTTCCTTCAGGTGATATGAGATTTACAATAAGCAATATGAATGCTTTCAAAGAATATGGTGGAGCTTGGAGAAGTGGTTATTACAAAGCAACAGGTACAGCAATTGTAGGTACTAAAACTTACTCAACTACTGTAAGAGTGGTAATTGAAGATAATACAAGCTTTATTAAACATAAGGATACAACTGTTGATAAAATTGAAGTAAGAAGTGGTCGTGGTCTTCCTGATACAATTACTTTGACAAATAAGACATTGAATAGGTCAATCAACATTAGAAATGTTGCAGGTGCAATGAATAAATTCACATTGATTGATGCAGGGCAACTTGGTATTTATGACCATACTCGTAATGCTAAAGCAAATATTAAACTTTCAGATGGTACTTACCAGGAATTACCAGTTGAAGTTCATTGGCACGATGCTGACTTATCATTGGTTGAAACAAAAGCAATTGAAATAAGCATATTTGACTTTATGGATTTCTACAACAACTATTATACAGCAGAAAAAATGCTTGTATTAACAAGTGACCAAAGAAGAATTTATCAAGATGTTGAAAGTATATCAATTACTAGTGGTAGAAAACAATTGTTCAACATTGATAGTGCTACTGGTAATATTACAAGCCTTGCTAACTTGACTGAATGGGAAAATGAAGATGGTTTTGAAACAGAGCTTACAATTAAATTGAAAAATACTCATCAAAACCAAAAAACTCTAACAAGAAAAGTTATTGTTAAACCTAGAATTGTTGATTACGTAAGATTTGATAGTAGAAATACAATAATTATGGATACTGTTCAAAATGAATCTGACTTACCTAAACAAGTTAGAGTATACTTCAAGAATGGTGATAGCGGAGTTTACAGCATTGACTATAACAGCTGGGATTTCTCAAAGATTACTTCTTCAAGTACTGCAAGAGCTATTGATTGGGATAAAGGCGGAGTTTATGACAATGTATTCTTCAAATTTACAAATGACTATGATAAAATCAAAGGTACAACACCATTAAATTTAGTTGGTAATATAACACTTGTAATTAATGAATCTGTTATTGATTACGCAAAAGTAGGACCTGATAATGGTGAGAGATATTGTAATATTTCTTATGAAGACTTTGCTAACAAAAACTTCAATGATTTGGATTTGCGTTTGATTTCTTCTGATGGAAAGGTTACAGATTATCAAGACAAGGTTGCTTATACAATAAGTTATAAAAAACCTGTTGAATATGGTGAAGATGGTTCAGTTACATCTCCTGAAGATATAATTATGAACGATGCAGCCGGAAGAGCAAGACTTGCTGCAATGAGTGAAGCTCAAAGAAACAAATATGAAGCAGTTATTGGTTATGCACTAAACTATGAGATTATTGATAGGGGTATTACTCTTGGCGATAAGGGTGGTAGAGCAAGAGTGACTGTAAGACTATTAAACTTAAAAGTTGACAGTACTTTTGAAAAGCCAAAGGAAGATGCAAGTAGAGTAAAAACAACATACTTATACTTTGAAGTTGCAGCACCTATAGTAAGGGTAGACTGATTTTAGGAGGAATTATGAGAGAATCAGTAAAGAATAAAAAACGATTAATAGTGACAGCAATTGCCGTAATTATTGCTTTGTTGCTATCTGTTACCACAGGGTTATTAATATATAACCCTAATGGTGGCACCAATGGTGGTACAGATGGTTTACTTGGTAATGTTGCGGATAGAATTGACATTTCAAAATCGCAGACTGGTCAAAATTCTTATGCCGGTACAGGTGGTGAAGCTATTAATAATGAGACAGACCTAAAACGTGTCATTAATGGAAATTCTATCGGTTATTTGAATTCAAATAATATCACTTTAGATTGGGGTGCTAGCGGTCATACCGGCAAATTTACAGGTACAATTTATGGTAATGGTAAAACCATCACTCTAACTAGTAGCGGCTATGATTGGGCAGATGCAAAAAGGGTAGATGGTACTACAGGTATTAACCATTGTATGGGCGCATTTGTAGGTTTAAATGCCGGAAAAATTTATGACGTTACATTTAAATATGAAGGTACTTCTTCAGCTAGAAGAGAATGGGAAGTTACTGCACCACAAAATGCTGTTACAACATTTGGTATAGTTTGTGGTGAAAATACAGGTACAATACAAAATGTAAGACTTGACATTAACTATACTTATATCAAGTTGCACGCTGCAAAAGCTGCAGATAGTAATAATGGTAATAAAATAATATTTGGCGGTATTTGCGGTGCACAAAGTGGTACACTAAACAATGCTTTTGTTAATATTGATGCAACTACAAATGGCAACACTATGATAGAAATAAATGCCAAAAACTGGAGATCTGCTTGGTCAAAATATGACGCTTTGCAAATGGCAGTTATCGGTGGCGTTTATGGTACTTATACAAGTCCAGCTACTGCATTAACTACTTCAAACCTTATGATGAGAAGTGGTAGCGCTGTTAAATTTTACATATATAATGAGCTTGCTAGTGGTAGTGGTAGCAGTAGAAATAAAAGATTATTGAATTTCGCAGGTGCTGTTGCAGGTATGAATATCACAGGTGTAAGGGGTGTTGTTTGGAATTTCCAAGGACAATTTGACTTTGAGAATTGGATATTAGATGATAATTGTAACTTTGTTTGTGATAGTTTCCAAACTTCAAAAGTGGCTGCTGGTACAGGTATTCCTACAGGTTACTATTCAGCAACAGCAGATTATGCGTGTATGCAAGGTGGTGCTTGGACAGCTACATATCAAGGAAACACATTAAAAAGCACAAGTGAGTTGCCTTTTGCAACTGGTGCAGCTTGGGAAAGAGATGTTTCAGATTCCGCAAGGGGTAAAATTGATAGAACTCACAAACAAGCTAAAATCGATATGTCACAATATAAGGAATCATTTGGTGCTATCGAAATGGCTTTTACAAACACTCCTGGTGTGTTAAATATTAAAAAATCTTCTTTGGAAGGTGCAGGTACAAATGATGTATTTTTCCGTGTTGGTGAAGCAGAAAAAAATTCAATAAGCACTAATCCTATTGTAAGCTATGCGTCATCTGACCGTCCAAGAAGTTTTGACTATGATTTTGATATTTCAGGCGATAAGAGATTTGAAATTGTAACAGGTAAAAAGTTTAATAGTTTAAAAGTTTTATCTGGTCAATCATATACAGGTGCGGATTATTTCACATTGTTTGCTGCTCAGGCATTTAATGATGCAGCAGGTGAGATTAGTCAAGTACAACAAGATAATGATGTATCTTTTGACAGAAATAAAGTAAGCTTTATGCAGGGTAATACTGCATTAACAAGTTTCATTTATCCAACAAAAGAGGCGACAATTGTTATTAGAGATAAAAATGACAATAACTACTCTTATGTTGACCAAACAAATAGATTTGCATTTGGGCTTACAACTCTTAGCAATTTAAGAATGGACCCTGCAAATATTTCAAATGGTGTAACATTTAATGCTAACTGGACTCAAAACAAGGCTATTAAAATTAAAGTTTCACCACCATCACATAATACAAGTAATAATGTAAGAAGTGGTATTATTGACAGAATCGAGTACAGAGTTAAAGATTCAGGTAATGCTTATACTTCAGTGAATGTAACTTACGATGTTAATGATGGTTTGACATTTATGATAGACGAAAATACTTATGGTGTATATGGTAATAACTATGAGATTATCGGTTATAAGAAAGATGCTTCTACAGGTATTGATTACAAAGTACTATTTGACAGATTTAATACAAATGATACTTCGATTGTGCCTTATACATTATCAAATATTAAAATTGATAAGGAAAAACCTATAATCGGTGCAGATGCCTTTGATGATTTGGCAATTCAGAATCTTTGGTATAACTACCAGAAATTAGTTACATTTGAGATTTCAGATACACAATCAGGTATTAATAATAGTCAAGTAGCAATGGAAGAAGCTGTTTACAATACTGACGGTACTTTAGGCAGTTGGAAATCATTTACTGGCTTTACAAATCACAACAATGGTACTGTTACTGCTACATTTGATAAATATGCAAAATATCGTGTGTCTATCAAAGATAATGCAGGCAATTCTCAAACTTGTGAGTTTGATGTTCAAATTGATATGGCTAACCCTAATGATATATCTAATCTTGATATTTTCTACTTTATTAAGAGTGTTAAAGATGATGTTGTTACAGAAGTTCCTTATGGTACTTCTTCAACTAAGTCAGTATTTGCAAGAATGACTGCAAACTTTGGTCCTGCAGGTGGTATAATTCAATTTGCTCCGGTAGATGATGACCCACAAGACCCTGCAAATACAAGAGATACTGTTACACATAGTAAAAACAATGTGTTTGAAGCAGAAATTAAATCTACAGTTTCTACAGGTGTATGTTATGCCTTCACTTTGATTAGTAATGCTGTTGGTGAAGATGGTGTAACAAAATTCTATAAGCGTTTTGAAAGTACTGTTGTGATTCTTGTACAACAAGAGCGTATTGATGTGTATATCGGTGATATCAACATTACATCTGAAAATGGTCTTTTGACTAAATTCTTTGACAAAAATAACGAATTTGATTTAAGTAGTATTTCTGTTAACTTTGCAAATGATGCAGAAGGTCAAAAACGTAAGGAAGACGCTACAAAAGTTTTTGAAACACTTAATGAACAAGGCGGAAACTATGATATTAATCAATTTAATAAATATTTAAATGTTGTATCTGCAGGTTTCTATTCAGATACTCAAGGTAATCGCCCTGTTACCGACGCTAATGAAGGTACTGACGATGTTTATTATTTGATTATTGAAATAAGAGTTGATTCATTATATGATTTTAATATCAGAAATGGTCAAGAGCAAAATAACTACTATGTATTTGAAGCTCAAGATGTTAATGACGAAAATGCTGTTAAATATCAAGTAAATTCAGAGTTAAAAGTTGTTGATACAGTTGGTATTGAGAAGAAAATCATTAACAATATGTCAGTTAACGATACTGAAAAAACTTATTGGACAGAAAACCCAGAGTTCAGCGTTACATTTGGTGCGGGTGAACTACTTGGAGATGACAATATTGATGAATTTATCGTTTACGATACAAAAGCTAATAAAGAGTCTACAGCAGGTCGTAACTATTCTGTAACAGCTACTATTATGGATAGCTGCAGAAACTATAAGCTTGCTAAAGATGCTAATACTACAGGTTACCTAAGAGTAACAAGAGCAATTATTCCTAATATAATTATTGAAGGTGAATTGAACTCTATTACTTGTTTTGAAACTCCTAATGTAAGCGCTTATTTCTTTGATGTTAGAAATCAAAGAGTGTACCTTGACATTATTTACAAAAACGAAGATAGAGAAGAAGTTCAATTTATCCCAGGAAAGAGAGCTGAAATCGGTAAATATTTCTATGTTATTTTACTTGACGAAGTTGCTCTTGAAAACTATGTGAACTTGAGTGACCCTAATATGCTTATTGGACACTTCAATGTAGTAGGTGATAAAGTAGAAGAAGGAAGAAACTTCTCTATCAGAGACTTGGACTCTAAAACTAGTGTTATCGAAGTTGAATTTATTAACGATATTATTGACTTTAGGTCTTTAATTGACTTTGAAGAGACTGCTTTAAGAGATAAAATGCAAATTTTATACGGTGCAGGCGAAGAAGAAGATTCATTTATCAACGAAGTTGGTGAATTTAATAAGCACGGCGAATACATTGTTACTTTAAAAATTAAGCGTGATGACGACAGATATTCTGCATTCACTAAAGAGTATAATGTAAAAGTTATTCCTGCTAATGTTACTGCTACAGATAATGATTTAACAGCTCCTGTTGAAGATGTGCCAGAAGGTAGCGACCCTGTTGATGGTGTATATTTTGACAACACTGTTGTTAATTTGGATAATACTGCTATCAGTACAAGTTTGCGTGATAAACTTCACAGCTTGCTTACTGAAGAAGAAATTGCTGCAGGTGGTGTAGATAATTATTATACATTTACATACACTTACAGAAAAAATAACAGAGTTATCAGCCCTAACAGAGTTATTGACGCAGGTAGCTATGCTGTTAACCTAAAGATTAGTGGTGATAATATTAATACGATTGATATTAACACAACTTTGTATATCTTGAAACTAAAACTTGATGTTAAGTTTGATACAGATAAATATGATGCGATTGAAGGCGTTAATGTTACATTCGATGATAAAGGTACAGCAACTATCAGAAAAGAATTTGACGGATTTGATAATCCTATAAACATCTCACTTGATAGCACATTTGAGAGTGAACTTAGAAGATTGTTAGGTTTAGATGATGGCGAAGTTGGTTACTTATTAAGTGGTAATGATATGACTGCTGCAGATAACTACATTATTGGTTTGAGTTTAAGTGGTATCAATGATAACATTGAGCTTGCTAATAACTTTATCAATGTTATAATTTCTCAACATATTATTGATTTGCAAGCAGAAGATTTGAAAGACACTTATCAAGGTAAAGAAAAACATTATTTATGGCTTACTGATGAAGATATTGCTGAATTAATCAAAAATGGTGTTTCTGACCCATTCATTGACCCTGATACTGCAGAAGCTCAAGGTATTAACTCATTGTACTTTGGTATTAGTGAGACAGACAGAGCTAAAGGTGTTGTTGCTATAAGAAAGTACCCAGTTTATGAAGAAGATGGCGTTACTATTAAAGAGAAAGGTCTATTAGGTTTGTATTTCCCTAATTCAGGTAACTACAATATTCCTATTAGAATGAGAATTCCTGACCCTAACTTCAGAATTGGTAATGGTTCATTTAATATCAATATCGCAAAAGCTCCTGTAAATTCTATTACTTTGACTGCTGAATATAATCTGGATGGCGAAATTAAGACTGCCGATATCTCTAAGAATGGTAAGTTTGAAATCGAATACAATGGTTATGATATCACATTCAAAATTGGTGCAGAAGGCGAACAACAATTGTTAGATTTAGGTATTGATAAAGATACTGAATTGACATTTGAAAATAACATTGTTAAAAATGCTGGTACTTATAAAGTTAGAGTTTCAATTGACAACGATAACATTTTAAGTGATGCTTACGAGATTGATGTAGTAATTACTAAAAAGAAAATCGGTGACAAGATTGGTAAATTTGATAGCAGCGTTTGGTTGATTGATGAAAATATTCCAAATACTGAACAATTTGACAACGGCATTATGTACAACAAAGATGATACAGGTTATGAATCTTTGTATTCAATTAAACTAGTTGACCACGAACAATTGGAGAAAGAAGGTTTCACTATTACTTATTTCTATGACGGAAAAGAAGTTAAAGGTGTTACTAAAGCTGGTAGCTATACTGTTACAGCAGTTATTAGTCGTACAAATGACGCTGACAACTGGCAAAGCAGAACTGTAGAGCTTTGGAAACTTGATAAAAATGGTGATTATGTTCTTCAAGATGAAGTAATTTACGATAAAGATAACCAAGGAAATAACATTCCTAAGAAAGACGACGAAGCTCAAGTTACTGAAAAGAGAAGAGTTGTTGAATATTTCACAATTGCTAAATCTGAAGATTTACAAGCTCAATTGGATAGCGACCCTGAATTCCTACTTGCAGATAAAGAAACTGTATATGACGGAACAGAACAATCAATCACATTTACTGATGCTCAACTTAAAAAGTATAAAGATGCTAATATCGATGTTGTTATGAAGAAAAACAGCTTTATTGAAGCAGGCGAATATACTGTTTTGGTAACTTTCTATCGTTTGATTGAAGGCAGCAATGGTATCAAAGATAAAAACTATGAGCCAGCTGAAATGGAAGCTACATTCACAATTAAACCAATCGAAGTTCAAATATTCTATGAATATGGCGAACAATACAAGTATGACAAAGATGGTTTGAATGCAAGATATGACGAAGGTGGATTGATTGACGTAACAGCTTACTATATCGATAAAGATGGTAGAAAAATTAAGATTACTTCATTTATTACAGAAAAAATGTTTGGTAGTGGCGACGAATTAGACTTCTCTAGTACTGATAAGTTCGAAGATGGTGAACATAAGGGTGAAGATAAAATTTTACCAGGTAACTTCCAAATGACAGCGGTAATTTCTGACCCTAACTATGCGTTCAATGAAGATGATGCAGTTAACTACTTTAGATTTAACATTAAAAATCAAACTAAAGTTGTTAATACTACATTGTATATCTTGTTAGCATTCTTCATCTTTATGCTAGTATCTGCAGGTTTGATTTTCTGGTATATCTTCAGATTGTTTAACCCAGCTTGCCAAGACATTGATTTGGATGGTACTGAGAACTTCTAATAATCGATTAATCGATTTAAACGAGTGATAAGGCACTCAAAATGTAATAAAACAACTTATAAGCCTTTGGGATTCCAAAGGCTTTTTGTGTTGTAAGAATAATTGTAGCGCTGCAATAAAATATTTTAACATTAGCAAAAATAATGTTTAAAGGGCAGATTTTTGCGGTTTTTTAATAAAAACATTAAATTTTTTCTAAAAATGTTCATTTTTTTACAATATTCTTGCAATAGTTGCGGTTTTGTTGTATACTTAAAGGGTAATTTGTGGTATTAATAAGGAGTATTTTATGTTATTGGCCGCTGTGAGTGAAAAATTAGCACCTTCTTTGATTTTGGTTGCTTATATATTGATGATGATAATCATTGCAGTTGTTTGCAGAAAGAAAAGTCGTTCTTTGAATGATTTCTTTTTGGCAGGGCGTGGACTTGGCGGTTGGATGACTGCTTTTGCTTACGGTACTACTTATTTCAGTTCGGTTATTTTTGTAGGATACGCAGGTAAATTTGGTTGGACTATGGGGCTTGGTGCTGTATGGATTGGTATTGGTAATGCTTTGATTGGAGCATTGCTTGCTTGGAAAATACTTGCTAAGCGTACAAGGCTTATGACTCATAACCTTGGTGCTAGTACAATGCCTGAATTTTTTGCTAACCGTTACAATGATAGGGGGCTTAAACTTTTTTCCGCAATTATTATTTTTACATTTTTAATTCCGTATTCCGCAAGCGTTTACCAAGGTTTGGGATATTTGTTTGAAAAGGTCTTTGGCATTGATAGTATTTGGTGCATATTGATTATGGCAGCACTTACTGCTTTGTATTTATTTTTTGGCGGGTATTTTGCAACCGCTCTTTCAGATTTTGTACAAGGTATAATTATGCTTATAGGCGTAGTTGTTATGGTTATTTTGCTTATGAGAGCACCTGAAGTTAACTGGGGTGAAGGTTTAAGCAAGCTTTGGACAGATGGCTTTGGCTTGGTTCCGCAAACTGGTGGCGGGCTTGATTCACCGCTTTTCAACTGCATTATATTGGTGCTATTGACTTCTTTTGGTGTGTGGGGACTTCCGCAGTCCGTGCATAAGTTTTATGCAGTTAAAAGTAACAAATCTATCAAACAAGCAATGGTTGTTAGTACAATATTTTGTTTAGTGATTGGATTTGGTGCTTATTTTACAGGTGCATTAGGACATTTGTTTTTTGATGCAGTGCCTGAAGGCGAATTTGATTTGATTGTACCACAAATGTTGCAAAAGGCTTTGCCTAGTGCTATTATGGGGTTAATAGTTGTACTTGTGCTTTCTGCTAGTATGTCAACTTTAGCATCATTGTCTTTGTCAGGTGCATCGTCTGTTGCGGTTGATGCGTATAAAGGTTTTATTAAAAAGGACGCTACAGATAAGCAAGTCAACTGGTTATTGCGTGGTTTTTGCTTATTCTTTGTTATAGTATCTGTACTGCTTGCAGTGTTTAAAATTACTGCCATTGTAACATTAATGTCATTGAGTTGGGGTGTACTTGCGGGTTGCTTTATTGGACCTTATGTGCTTGGTCTATACAGCAAAAAGGTTAATAAATATGGTGCTTACGCATCTATGATTGCTTGTCTTGTTATTACTTTTATATTAGTTATCGTATTTGGTGTGACAGAACCTAAAGCAAATGGCTTGACTTTTGGAAATATGATTTCCGACGGCGTAAAAAGAGCACCGCTTATTGGTGTAATTTGTATGGCTGTAAGTCCGATTGTTACAATAGTTACAAGTTTGATATTTAAAGATAAAAACCTTAATGGTGAAGAAATAATAGAAAATACAAAAAATACTATACTTGAGTAAATATAATGTTTGGGGGATTTATGAAAAAGAATAGAGTTATTCTATCGATTGGAATAATAGTATTAGTTTGCAGTTTATTTTGTTTTTTGACAGCTTGCAAACTATCTGCAGAAAATTGTTATGTGTTTGACGAAAAAGAATTTGTTGAACTTAGAAAAGAAAATAATTCCAAACTGGACGAAAATGCAGTGCGTATTATGTCAAGCAATGTTTTAGTGCATATTAAAGATTGGGGTGGCGAGCCTGTTAAGCCACGTGCACATAGATTTGCTGAAGCAGTAAAGCATTATGCACCTGACGTAATTGGTATGCAGGAAATGTGTAGCGAATGGTATAAATATTTATTGCCGCAACTTGAAGATTATCAAGTGATAGAAAAAAGGAATTCCGCTTTTATGGAAAATCGTTCTGCAATCATTTATGACAAGAGCAAACTGAATTTGATTGAAAGTGGACTTCATAAATATTCAAAAGGCGATAAAAACGGCTGCAGAGTTGTGACTTACGGTGTTTTTGAAAGAAAGAGTGATAATGTTAAATTTATTGTAACTTCAACACATCTTGACTTGATTAGAATGAAAGATTATGAAAAAGAAAAAAGCATAATGTTAAGTCAAGTAGACGAATTTATAAATGTAATTAGCGAACTTAAAAACGAATATCCTAATCTACCTATATTTATGACTGGTGACTACAATTCTATGGAACACGAAAATAGCAGGTTTGACGGCGAAAATGATTTGACTTATTTTAAATGTAGTGGTAAACCTTGCGGGTCTTTTGCCTATGAAAAGTTGAAAGAAAATTATACAGATACAAAGTTTGAGCCTGATATTGATAATCAAATTTGCAATAATACAAGGGGATATTTGTATAACGACCCTACTTGGGACCATATTTTTATGACAAATGAAAATAAGGCGAAAGTTTTGACTTTTAGAGTGCTATCTTCTGATTATTTCCATAATAACCCTGACAGAACAAGTAAAATTTCAGACCATTTACCTATTTGTGTTGATGCACTTATTAATAATTAATTATAGTTAATTATCTAAACAAAGCAATTTAAATAGTAAAGAGATATTAATATAAAAAATAAAAGCCACGATTTATCGTGGCTTTTTTAATCAAAATATATTGTACTAAAAACACTTGTCGTTTTTAAGTTTTTAAATTGTGTATAATGTTATTTAATAAGTTTTAAATAATTATTTATAGTTGAATTTCAAAGTTTTTGCCTTCAAAATCCAAAGTAACACCATTGTTGGTAATAGTAAGCAAATAACCGGATTTTTGGCGTTTAACCTTGATATCGATAGTTTTGCCTGCAAATTTTATACTATTGCATTCCATAGTATCCCAAGTTTTTGGAAGATTTGGAGTAATAGTAAATTTACCAAAACCTGTTGGTCTTATGCCCAATATTCCTTCGGTAAAGATTCTTAAATATAAGCCACTTTCCGCAGATAATTGTGCTTGGTTACCTTCAGGAAAAGCTTCAACTGCATAAGGGATATGTTCGCCCAATAGTCTTGCGGTAGAAAACTTTTCAAGCAATTCCAATGCTTCGGTTGTATATCCTGCATAAAACAATCCGCGAAGAGTGTATAATGTTGACCTATCCCAAAATGTTTTGTCACCACTTGCAGATAGTAAACCTTCTGCCATTCTTAGCTTTGGAGAAAGTAGTGCATCTTTTGTTGCTTTGCTTCTCTCAAAAATACCAACTACCATAGGCATTGATATCCAAGAACGAAGCTTTGGTTCTTCTTTGCAATACATAAATGTCGCATAGCCTTCCACATTTTTTGAAAAATACTTTAATATGTTTTCTTTAAGCTGTGCTGCTGTATTTTTATAGTATTCTGCTTTTTCAGTATTGTTTAATTCTTCGTGCAAGTAAGCACTGCTAATAAGTGCATCGTAGGCAAGTGTTGATGTGCATAGGTTTGCTTTGCCTGACTCCAATCTGTTTTCAAGTTCGTCGCTGTCAGATGCAATAACGCCATCTTCATTAGTTTGAGAAATTGTATATTCTAAGCTTTTATCAATCAATTCGATAAACTGTTCGGCAAGCTTTTTATCGCCGTAAGTCAAAAGGAATCTTGATAAGCCATAAGCGTACATAGCACTATCACCTCTATCCTTTGCACCGTGCCATATATCGTCGCCTTCTGCAACTATACTTGTGATAATAGCTCTGTCATTATAAACATATTTGCGATACATTTCATAGCAATTTATGCTTTGTTTTTCGCCTATATCATAGCCTAAATATCCAAACAATGGATTGACATATTCACATTGGTCGTTTGTCCAAAGTGCGGCATAATAGTTGCCACCACCCGGTGAGTGCATTAAACCTGCTTTTGTATTGTAAATACTTTCGGAACTTCTGATTTTTGCATATCTTGCCATAAGGTTGATATTCTCGTCAGGAGTTTTTATAACCATACAATTATCAAGTTTGTTTATAAAATCTAAGCGTAAGCTTTCTTCTTTGTCAAAGTTTAAATCTAAACTTTCATTTAGTCTTAAGCCACAATAAGCAATGTTTATAATACATTCTTCATTTGCACCCAATTCAATTGTGTTATTTGAAATGTAAGTGAATAATTGGTATCTTTCACGATTATTTCCGTATCTTGCGGGAGTAATAATATTTTTGCCGTTATCTGTCATTTTTACAGTGACATTGTCATTTGCTGTGTTGTGTAATATAATTCTTTCAATAAAACATTTTTCGCTTGTTGCAGGAAATAGTTTTCTTTTAATTTTTAACTTGTCAATTTTACTGCAAATTGTAAGTATCCCGTCAAATACAAAATCGGATACTTTTTCATAACCTTTGTTATTTGCAATACTTATATTTACACCTTTAAAGTTGTGGTCAAGTGAGCCACTTGTGTTGTTAGGGTAACATCTTAAGGTAGGGTAAACTATATGTCGTAACATTTTAAGCTTGCCATTTTTATCTGCACCATAACTTATTATACCAGCCGTATAAAAAGATGCCATTTCAATATGATTTACATATTCGGTATTTTCTTTAACGCTATATACAATGCTTTTTCCGTCATTTCCTATGTAGTGTTTAGGACTGGTAAATGGAATACTCATTTTTGCCCATTCTGCAAAACGCGGTATTCTTGGTCTTTTGATTTGCAACATAATTTTCTCCTTTTTAATAAATAAATGATTATTCTCTTTAAATAATCATTTATTAGTTTTAAATTTTAAATTTTATAAACTTATAATATTAATATCAAATAATTTAATAACAGATTAAATTATTTAAATTTACTGATTAGACAAGTTCAACATTTTCAAGAACAATATCATTGGTTAAATGTAAATTTCTAAGTTTCATCTGTTTACCTTCCACAACCAAAGAAGTAACTAGGCCTTCTTTCCAACTAAATGACAATGTGTTGCCAGTAGCTGTTCTTATATTTTTAATTTCGCCTTCGTTAAATTTTGAAGGTAGTGCAGGTAATAACTCGATTACTTCGTCTTCTTCAGTCACCAATAATTCATTAATTGCAGATAAAAATCCTAAATTGCCATCAATTTGGAAGAAGAATGGTGGGTGAAAATCAAAAAGATTTTTGAAGAAAGAAGATTTAATCATTCTATCTAATATCATTTTTGCTTTTTCAGCTTTTCTTAATCTTGCGGCTAAGCTTATCCCCCAAGCGGAACTCCAACCTATAAAACTTGAACTATTTTCAATTCTTCTGTTGTATAATTGTTCTATCCATTCTCTTTCTTGTGGATTTCTGTAATATCCAATTACTTTTGCAGGGTAGAACGCATACATAGGTGAAAAATGTCTATGACCTTTTTCAGGCATATTATAATCTTGACTCCATTCGTTTATACCATATTCGCCACAAGTGAAAGGTCTGATTTTTGCAAGTCTTTGAGAAATTTTTTGCATTAAAGTTTTATCTGTTCCAAATTCCAAATAATTTGTGAACAATTGTTTGATTAAACCTAAATCAAAAGCACTTGCATAGTCAACACTGCATTTTTGACCATCTTTTATAAATGATGCTTCAGGAGAAGTAGATGGGCAAGTAATATATTCTCCATTGCGTAGAATTAGAAAATCGCAAGCAAATTTAGCTGCTTCAGTTGTAATATTTTGTATATCTGCACGATATTTTTCCATATCGCCATAGCGTAAATGCTCATAAAGCTCGTTTGCAAGCCATACGCCACACAAAGGTGCAAACATATATTCACTTTCGCCTTTAACAGGTGCTGTTTTACGCCATATATCAATGTTATGGTTGCAAGCAAAGCCATCACAGTTGTAATTAGTGTGAGCTGTTGTTTTACCGTGTTGCATAACTTCGCAGACAAGACGAACAAATGGCTCTGCACATTCAGAAAGATTGCATTGGCTCATACCCCAATAGTTCATTTCCGTATTGATATTGGCGGTATAATTGCTTGACCAAGCTGCTTTTAAATCTTTATTCCAAATACCTTGAAGAGTACAAGCACTACCACCTTCACGGCTTGAAGAAATTAGCAGATATTTTCCATAATTATAGATAAGTTCTACTAAACCATTGTGAACTCTGCCTAATTTTGCTTCCTTTAATAGTCTATCTGTAGGCAAATCAATGTCAGATTTTAAATCAAGTGATTGTTTTTTATAAATTTGAGTATAATCATTTATATGACTTTGTTTGATTTGCTCGTAATTGTTAGATAGTGGAGTAAGAGTTTTTTGAGCTAGCTCTAAAGCGTATTTCCTTGATGTTTTTGGCATTTTGTCATAGCCTACAAAGCCTGTTGCTGTTGTAAAGTAAATAGTTATATCTGTTGCTTTAGATATTAATACAGATTTGTTATTAGCCGCACAACTGCCATTTGTCACAAATTTTGCTGACAAGCAAAAACTCATACCTTTGCCTTCGTCATAAGTGGCAGCTTTTTTAGTTTTTAAATAGTGTGGTGTAGCAAAGTCAGGGGCATTACCCAATATATTAAAGTTTCCGTCTGTTGTATCAATTTCATACTTCAATTGAGATTTACCATTTAAAGTAATACTAATAGGTGTTTTTGAAGTGATTTTGTAAACAAATACTTTGTTTGGAAAACTTGCAAAAGCTTCTCTTTGAATATTTGCGGTTTCTATATTGACAATAGAGTTTGAAATATCAAGAGTTCTTGAATAATTACGCTTGTTTGCACCTATAATTTTTATATCTATTTCCGCTAGTGGCAAATAAGCATCGCTATAATCGCCGATTAGCTTTTCTTCAATGATATTTTGGGCTAACTTGTTTTCACCAGCCATAATCAAATCCCTTACTTCGTCTAAATACTCCAAACTTTCGGGATTATCGTGGTTTTTAGGATAGCCTGACCAAAGATTACTATCATTGAACATTAATTTTTCAGATGATTTACCACCATAAATCATGACACCGGTATGTCCATTACCAACAGGTAATGCCTGATGCCAAAACTTAGCAGGCGATAAGTAAAATAATTTATTCATATTTCCTCTTTATATAAAAATCGGAAAATAAAAAACCATACAATTTGCATTTAATTAACTTAAAAATAAGATAAAATAAACATTGATTGAAAATAATTTTTTAAGTTAAATTGCTATCACAAAGTAAACTTTTGCAATTGTATGGCAATAAATTTTTGATAAAATTGTAGATTTTGCGTTATAATCTTTTGTTTTATATTTGTTTTTAGAAAAAATATTACTTGTTTTGTAAATAAGTATAGCTAGACAATAAGTAATATTCGTTTTGTTATGTATGATAAAGAGTATATCTGTGATAATATATTTAATTGTAAACAGATATCTCTAATAAAATCCTATTAAAAAGATTTGCATTTATATATGTTCAATATGGATAAACCATAGTAATTATCAAAAAATTTATTTCCGATTAATTAGCAATTTAATTTCTTATATATAGATTAAGTATAATCTATCAAACTAATTATAACATTATTTTTTTTAAAAGTAAATACAAAATTCACATTTTTTTTATAAATATATAATATTTTATATAAAAATGATAAAAAATGTGCATAAAATATATAAAAATCTATTTTGTGTGGAATATATTTTCAATAAATTTAAGGAAAATCATATAAATTTATTGAAAAAGTTGTTGTTATGTGTTAAAATCTTTATATAAAATATTTTCTTTAAATAAATATTAGATTAATTATTACAGACTAAGGATTATAATGATATGGAAAAAATAAAATCTTTTACAATTGACCACGATATTCACAAAACAGGTTTTTATTTAAGTAGTGTAGTAAACAATATTTTTACTTATGATTTAAGATTTAAAACCCCAAATGGTGGGGATTATATGGATAATGCAAGTATGCACACAATTGAGCATTTATTTGCTACTGTTGTCAGAAATTCCACACAAAAGGGAAATGTCGTATATTTCGGACCAATGGGGTGCAGAACTGGGTTTTATCTACTAATGATTAATATTGATTATGAAATTGCCAAAAAACTTGTTATTGATTGTATAAAACAATGTTTGACTTTAACAGAAATACCAGGAAATACAAGAAAAGAGTGTGGTAATTATTTGGAGCATAATCTAGAAGGTGCAAAAAAGTTATTAACTGAATATCTTGCTTGTATAGAGAATTAAAGCAAATTCATATTTTAAATTGTTTGTTTTAATGATATAAAATTGTCGTAAAAGTCTTGACAAACAATTAAAATGAGATTATAATTTAACTACAATTATTTACGATTAAGGACACGCATAAAGTAGGGCTGTTTTCAGAGAGCATTCGGTTGGTGTGAGAATGTAATGGTTATTTTATGTACCACCTAGCAATTATCGTACGTGAATAAATAGGCGTTAACTATTAATTAAGGCACAAAGTTTTGTGTGAAGTAAGGTGGAACCACGATTTTATCGTCCTTATGCAGTTTTAGCATAAGGACGTATTTTTATTGATTTAAAGTTTTTATAGGAATTAATAAATGCTATGTATTTAAATATCCTTTTTAAATTAAAATAAATAGTCATATAAAATGTATTATAGATAAATGGGCTAAGCCCTTGGAGGTATTATGAAAATTGTTTTAAAAAACGGAGATGTTATTGAAAGAGACGGAAGTGTAAGTGCTTACGAGCTTGCAAAAAGCATAAGTGAAGGACTTGCAAAAGCTGCTGTTGCTTGCAAAATCAATGGCAAAATTTGCTCAATGAGTGAGATTATTGATTGTGACTCTGAGTTTGAAGTTTTGACTTTTGAGAGTGAAGACGGCAAAAAAGTGTACAGACATACTTGTTCTCACATTTTGGCACAAGCTGTAAAAAATATTTATCCTACAGCAAAACTTGCTATAGGACCAGCTATTGACAATGGCTTTTACTATGATATTGATTTTAAAACACCTATTACCTTTGAAGACTTGGAAAAAATAGAAAAGGAAATGAAAGCTATAATAAAGGCTAAATATCAAATTGAGAGATTTGAACTTTCAAGAAAGGAAGCTATTAAACTTATGAGTCAATTTGACGAGCCTTACAAAGTGGAATTAATCAATGATTTGCCAGAAGATGCTGTTATTTCTTTTTACAAACAAGGCGATTTTACAGACCTTTGTGCTGGACCACATTTGCACAATACAGGTATGATTAAAGCTTTTAAACTAACAAGTTTGACAGGTGCTTACTGGCGTGGTAATGAGAAAAACAAAATGTTATCAAGAATTTATGGTACTTGTTTTGATAAAAAATCCGATTTGGCAGATTATTTATTGCAAATGGAAGAAGCTAAAAAACGTGACCACAACAAGATTGGTAGAGAACTTGGCTATTTTATGACTGACGAAAATATCGGTCAAGGTTTGGCATTGCTTATGCCAAAGGGAGCAAAAACTGTTCAAGTTTTACAAAGATTTGTAGAAGATACAGAAGCAAAACAAGGATATATGCTAACTAAAACTCCTTATATGGCAAAGCGTGAGTTGTATCAAATTTCAGGACATTGGGACCACTATCAAGACGGTATGTTTATTATGGGAGACGCCAGTGACCCTAAAGCCGAAGTTTTTGCTTTGCGTCCTATGACTTGCCCATTCCAATATACTATTTATAACAATGGCTTGAAATCATACAGAGATTTACCTTGCAGATATGGTGAGACTTCTACATTGTTCCGTAACGAAAGCAGTGGTGAAATGCACGGTCTTATCAGATTAAGACAATTTACAATAAGTGAAGGTCATTTGGTTTGTATGCCAGAGCAACTTGAAGACGAGTTTAAAAAATGTGTAGAACTTGCAAAATATATGCTTACTGCAGTAGGACTACAAGACGATATTTCTTACAGATTTTCAAAATATGACCCAAATGATAGAGAAAAATATATTCAGGATAGCGATACTTGGAATTCTGCAGAAGAAACAATGGGCAAAATACTTGACCACCTTGGCCTTAAATATTCAGTGGGTATTGGCGAAGCAGCTTTTTACGGACCTAAACTAGATATTCAAATTAAAAATGTTTGGGGTAAGGAAGATACTTTGATTACAATTCAAGTAGATATGTTCCTTGCTGAAAACTTTGATATGAGCTATATCGATGAAAACGGAGAAAAGAAAAGACCTTATATTATTCACAGAACTTCAATTGGTTGCTATGAAAGAACTCTTGCTTTGGTACTTGAAAAATTTGCAGGTGCTTTGCCGTTATGGCTTGCTCCTACTCAAGTAAAGGTGCTTAGTCTTACTGACAGAACTGCAGAAAAAGCTAGAGAATACGCAGATAAATTAATGAATGCTGGTATTAGAGTAGAAGTTGATAACAGAAGTGAGACAATAGGTTATAAGATAAGAGCTGCAAGAATGGAAAAAGTACCTTATATTATTGTAATAGGTGATAAGGAAGCCGAAAGCGGTAATGTAAGCGTAAAAAGAAGGGGTGAAGAAAATTCAAACATTATGTCTGAAGACGAATTTGTATCCTTAGTTTTAAAAGAAGTTAAAGAATTGAAAATATTTTAATAATTGAGCAAGAAAAAGTGCAATCAAATTGCACTTTTTTGTGCATCAAAATAGTATAAAAAACCTTAAGTGTCAGAAAAGGTATAATATTTGTAAAAAGCAATGACAAATATCATAAAACAATATGGATATTTAAGTGCAAAAATATTGATTTTATGTGTAAAAAACGCTTGACATAGTGGTTTGGTTATGATAATATATTGATAACAAGCAGAAGTTATTTCTCACCTGCAGCGACGCAGCTTAATTAATTGGTATGCGGTTTAATGGCTAGCAAGGTAATCAATATTTAAATTTTAATTAATAATATTGTATTTATGTGGATAGCTTTGTTTGTTATCCACTTTATTTTTTTGTTTGCGGGAGGACATAATTATTAACAAAGAGCATATTATCAATGACCAAATCAGAGTAAAAGAAGTAAGATTGATTGGTGAAAATGGTGAACAATTGGGTGTTGTACCAACTAATACGGCAAAAGAAATGGCTTATAATGCCGGCTTAGATATTGTGTTAATTGCGGCTACAAGCAATCCGCCGGTTGCTAAAATTATGGACTATGGCAGATTTAAGTATGAGCAAATCAAAAAGGTAAAAGAACAAAAGAAAGCACAAAAAGATAAAATCGTGGAACTTAAAGAAATTTGGTTATCTGCTACTATCGATACAAACGATATGAAAACAAAAGCTAACAATGCTGTTAAGTTTTTAAAGTCAGGTGACAAAGTGCGTGCTTCTATAAAACTTAAAGGTAGACAAATGGCTCGTCCTGAAATTGCTATTAAGGTAATGGAAGAATTTTTTGAACTTGTTAAAGAGTACGGTGTTATGGAAAAACAACCTAACTTGGAAGGTAGAAGTATTTCTATGATTATCGCATCAAATATAAAAAAATAATTTAATATATATTGGAGGAAGGTATTATGCCAAAGGTAAAATCACACAGCGGTGCCGGCAAGAGATTCAGATTTACTAAAAATGGTAAAATCAAAAGAGCTAAAAACGGTGCAAGCCATATTTTAACAAAGAAAGAAACTAAGAGAAAACGTAATTTAAGGAAAGCTACTTACGTGTCTGAAACTCAAGCTAAGACAGTTAAGAAGATTCTTCCTTATAGCTAATAGGACGGAGGTATTGGATAATGAGAATTAAAAGAGGTGTTAACGCTATTAAAAAGCGTAGAAAAATAATGAGACAAGCCAAAGGTTACTTTGGTGCAAAAAGCAAACTTTACAGAGTAGCTCGTCAAGCTGTTATGAAATCTGGCAACTATGCTTATGTTGGCAGAAAGCTTAAGAAAAGAGAGTTCAGACAACTATGGATTGCTCGTATCAATGCTGCCGCTCGTATGAATGGCTTAACTTACAGCACTTTAATGCACGGTTTGAAACTTAATGAAATCAATCTTAACCGTAAGGTTTTGGCAGATATGGCTGTAAACGATGCTGCAGGTTTTACTGCACTTTGTGAAAAAGCTAAAGCAAAATTAGCTAAGTAATTTTTATTAAAACCTTCAATTTTTTGAAGGTTTTAATTGATTTATAAGTGTTTTTAGATTTTAAATATAAGCTGTTTCGTTTAAAAAAAATTAAAATTTAAATATAGACGCATAGTGTTTGGTAAAGACATTTATGGTAAGTAAATTATAGAATATGGAAAAGATAACAAGTATTAGTAATGCTAAAGTGCAAGAAATTAAAAAACTTTTAAATTCTAAAGAAGCTAGACGATTGAGCGGTAATTTTGTGGCAGAAGGTGTTAATATTGTAAAAGATATTCCTTGTGAGAATATAAAATCGCTTTTTATGACAGAAGATGCTTTTGAAAGATATCCTGAAATTGCTGTAAAATGTAATGAGATTGTTTTTGTATCGGAAAAGGTGCTTGGTGCAATAAGTGATACAAAAAGCCCAAGCGGTGTTGTTGCTGTTTGCAATGTGAGTAACAATAAAGAAGTTTGCAGAAAAAAATGTATTGTACTTGATAATTTGCAAGACCCTGGCAATGCGGGGACTATAATTAGAACGGCAGTTGCTTGCGGAATTCAATTGATTTATTGCTATGGCGATTGCGTGGACTTGTATTCTCCAAAAGTTGTAAGAAGTTCAATGGGTGGTATATTTTTTGTAAAAGTTGAAAAATTGAGTAGCAAGTCTGAATTAAAGCAAGAGTTATTGGTACTTGATATGGCAGGCGAAAATTTATTTTCAATAGATAAAAAGCCTGATGAATTTGCTTTGCTTGTAGGTAGTGAGTCTCGCGGAGTATCTAAGGAAATGAGAGAGCAAGCGGACAAAATTATTTCACTTCCTATGAATAAAAATATGGAATCGTTAAATGCGGGTGTATCTTTGAGCATTGCTTTATACCAATTGATTAATGGTTGAATTTTTAGCTTTGTAAAAAAGACTATTGATTATGTGATAAAAATATGGTATAATAAAATAATAGCTAAACAAATAATTTTTTGAGTATTTATTATATTTAAAGTTTAAAAATTTAAAAGTTTTATAAGTTTGGTTAGTGTGCAAATAAAAAAATAAAAATTTTACTAATTAATGAAAATATAAATACGGAGGACAGAGTATATGTCAGGACATAGTAAATGGGCAAATATTAAAAGAAAAAAAGGTGCTAATGACGCAAAAAGGGCAAATGTTTTTACTAAAATAGGTAGAGAGATTGCTGTTGCAGTTAAAAATGGCGGACCTGACCCTGATAGCAATAGTAGATTGCGTGATGTTATTGCAAAAGCAAAAGCTAATAATATGCCTAATGATAACATTACAAGAAGTATTAAAAAGGCAAGTGGCGAACTTGGTAGCATTAACTATGAAGAAAATGTTTACGAAGGTTATGCTGCAGGTGGTGTAGCTGTTATAGTTGAAACATTGACAGATAATAAAAATAGAACAGCTGGCGATATTAGACATCATTTTGATAAGTGCGGCGGTCAAATGGGAACAAGCGGTTGCGTATCATATATGTTTGATAAAAAAGGCTTAATCGTTGTAGATATGGAAAACCACGACGAAGACGAAATTATGGAAATCGCTTTGGAAGCAGGTGCAGACGATGTTCAAATTAGTGATGGCGTTTGCGAAATTTATACTAACCCTGCAGATTTTAGTGCTGTTAATCAAGCAATTGAAGCTAACTCTAGCTTAGTGGTATTGGAAGCAAGCATTAGTATGATACCGCAAAACACAGTTACTCCTGACGAAGCAACAGCTGCAAAAGTAAGAAGATTAATTGATATGCTTGAAGATAATGACGATGTTCAAAATGTATATCACAACGCAGAACTAGATGAGGACGAAGAATAATGGTAGATATTAAAGAACTTTGCAAAGCTGCAAAGACAGCTAGCTATAATCTTAGTGCAATGAGTGAAAGTTTGAAAAATCAAATTTTGACTGCTATTGCTGATGCTATTATAGATAACAAAGATTATATACTTGCACAAAATAAATTGGATACAGACTCTTTAAAGGGTAGGGATAGTGCTTTTCTTGACAGATTGACTTTGACTGAAAGCCGTATAAAAGCTATGAGTAACGGACTGCTTGAGATTGTGAAATTGCCTGACCCAGTTGGAGAAGTAGTTGAAAAATGGACAGCTGCAAGTGGTTTGGAGATTAGTAAAGTTCGTGCTCCACTTGGAGTAATTGGTGTTATTTACGAAGCAAGACCTAATGTTACAATTGATGTTGCGGGACTTTGCATAAAAACAGGAAATAGTGTCATTTTACGTGGTGGTAGTGATGCAATCAATAGTAACAGAGCATTGTATAAAATTATGAAAGAAGCAATTGAAAAACTTGGCGTTGATAGTAATTTTATTCAATTTGTAAATGATACAGATAGAAGTTTGACAAATGAAATGCTAAAGCAAGGTGATTACATTGATGTAATTATACCACGAGGCGGAGATAAACTTAAAAAATTGGTACTTGAGAATGCTACTATGCCTGTTATTGCAAGCAGTGGTGGTAACTGCCATATTTATGTGGATAACGATAGTGATTTGGATATGGCAACAAAGGTTATTCTTAACGCAAAAGTTCAACGCCCTACAGTATGCAACGCTTTGGAACAATTGCTTATTAACAAGGATATTCTTGACAAAGCAGTACCAAAAATCTTTGCAGAGCTTGAAAAAGCAGGCGTAAAAATCAAATGCGATAAAGAGTGTGCAAAATACTATGAAAACGCTGAAATTGCAACAGAAGAAGATTACTTTGAAGAGCATATAAGCTTGGTTTTGACAGTAAAGAGTGTAAGCGATATTGATTGTGCAATCGACCATATTAATACTCACAGCACAGGACATAGCGAAGGGATTATTTCAAACAATATAGACAATATTAAAAAGTTTACAACTAAGGTTGACTCAGGTTGCGTGTATGTAAACGCGTCAACAAGATTTACAGACGGATTTGAGTTTGGTTTTGGTGCAGAGATAGGAATAAGCACTCAAAAGTTACACGCAAGAGGACCATTGGGATTAAAACAATTGACTTCAGAAAAATATATTGCAGTGGGTAATGGTACTATTAGAAAGTAATTTTTAGGTTATTTTTAAATAGGCATTTGATTTTTAAAAAATAAGTTTTTTGAGAATTTTTATAATAAAAAAATGCTTTTAATGAATTATATTTTTTATCGCAGTGTTTAATAATATGAGCAAATACTATTCAAAAATCGGTATTATTTTTAAAAATATAAGTAAATAAAAAATGTTGACTTGATCAAGTCAACATTTTTTTGTGAGTTTTAAGTTTTGATTTAATTAATCTATTAATCTTCAATTTGTAACATAACTGTACCTTGTGGAGCACCGCAAAGTGGGCAGTTTGTCCAAGCTTCTTTTGCTGTGTGTTCGTAACCGCAAGATGCACATTTCCATTTGATAGCTTTTGGCTTTTTGTACATTGTACCATTCTTTAATTGGTCGTAAAATTGTTCAAATGTACTCTTATGGCAAGTTTCAACTTGAATTAAGTTTTTAAAGAAGTTTGCAACATCTTCAAAGCCTTCTTCACGAGCATCTTTTTCAAATTGTGGATAAATTCTTGTTGCTTCGATTTCTTCGTCTTCAGCAGAGAATTTTAAGTTATCCAAAAGAGTATTTGGCTTTTCTTTAAATGGAATACCAATATTCATCTCAATGTTGTCGATAACATTTTTATCCATTGCACACAAAAAACTGTACATCATTCTTGAATGTTGGAATTCGTTTTCTTCAATCAATTTAATCATATCGCTCATTGCGACATAGCCACTCTTTTTTGCAAACTCTGCTAGCATATTATATCTGCCACGAGCACAAGATTCGCCTACATAAGCTTTTGCTAGGTTGTTAAATGTTTTAGTATCTTTTTTATTCATATTTACCTCCGGATACAATGGTTATGTCCATTAAAAAATATTTTATACATAATGTAAAGTTTTAAGACTATTTTTTTCTATTGAATTTAATGTATCGTTAAAATTTTTGCAAAAATTGTATTATTTACCTTTTTTTAATGATAATATATATAATATTATAAAAAAATTATATTAATTTTAAGAAAAGTATTGTAATATTTTAATAATTATGTTAAAATAAATTAAAGTTGTACAAATGGAGGTTATTATGCCTGAATTTAATTATCAAATCATTTCTAATATCGGTTCTCTTTCTGAATCTCAAAAGGGTTGGAAGAAGGAACTTAATTTAATTAGCTGGAATGACAAAGAAGCAAAGTATGACATCAGAGAGTGGTCACCAGACGGCAGTAAAATGGGTAAGGGCGTTACTTTGTCTAAAGAGGAAATGATTGCTTTAAAAGAGTTATTAAAAAACTTTGAAATAGAGTAATTGTATACTTATTAAGTTAATATATATAATAACGCAAGTAAAAAATATTTGCGTATTGTTTTGTTGCTTGCTAATTAAAGTGGATTTATTCCACTTTATTTTTTTATCTATATTTGTTATTAGAGCTTAATAGCAAGCAACCCATAGGGATATTTGCAGTTTAATTAAGTGGTTTGTTTTCTAGCTTAAAGATACAATTTTTTTTGAATAATTGTGGTAAAAGTGCCATAATTGGTTTGACAATAACAATGAATAAGAGTATAATGTCATAGGTTTAAGATTGTTTGCTGTACAATTAAATCTGTTAAACCATAAAATTGCAGTGTTTTATGCAAATAATTCAAAGGAAGGTGCCTATGTTCAAAAATTCTATTTCTGTTTTTAGCGTTTTGTTAAATACTGAATTTGTTATTACATTGTTTTTGTATTTAGGTGTTATTTTACTTACAACTAAAATTTTAGGAATTATTTGTCGTAAACTGGGGCTGCCACAAGTTGTAGGTGCTTTGATTGCAGGTATGTTTTTAGGACCAATAACAGGTTTTATCAAAGTTGGTGCTAACGCAGAAGTTGATACTGTTTTAAAGGCACTATCTCAAATCGGTGTTTTGATGATTATGTTTTCATCAGGACTTGACACAAATATTAAGGAAATTAAAAAGAATGGCTTGCCTTCTATAGTTATTACAATACTTGGTGTAGTTGTTCCGTTATTGTTCGGATTTTTAGTTGGTTGGGGCGTGGATAAAAAATTTGCACCGCTTACAACTCAATCCGAAGTTATGCATTGCTTATTCTTTGGTATTATGCTAACTGCAACTTCCGTAGGTATTACAGTAGAAGTTTTAAAAGAACTTGGAAAGTTAAAAGGTAAAGTGGGCAGTAGTATTTTGAGCGCCGCTATACTAGATGATATTATTGGTATTTTGATACTATCTATTGCTATTAGTATGAATGGTAGCGGTGGAGAAGGTAGTGTAAGCATTACAGAGACTATTGTTAGAGTTTTATTGTTCTTTGTATTCGCGGTTGGTGCAGGTGTTCTTTGTCACTATATTATCAAGTGGCTATCAAAAAAATTCCCTGTTTCAAGAAGAATTCCAATATTCGGTCTTGTAATTTGCTTTATATTTGCTTGGGCATCTGAAGCTTTATTTGGTGTTGCGGCAATTACAGGTGCTTTTGTAGCAGGTGTTGTAATGAGTAATATGACTTCAACTCAATACATTGAAAAGAAAATCGATACTAACTCATATATGTTATTTGGACCAATTTTCTTCGCTAATATTGGTATAGGAATGGATTTTTCAACTTTCAATCTTGAGCTATTAGGTTTTGGAGTTGCTTTTGTAATCTTTGGACTACTTGCAAAAATATTGGGTTGCGGTGCAGGTGCATTGATGTGCAAATATTCACTAAAAGATTCTGTAAGAGTCGGTTTTGGTATGATGGCAAGGGGCGAAGTAGTTTTGATTGTTGCAAACAAGGGTATTTCTGCAGGAATTATTGATGCAAAATATATGTTCCCAGTAGTACTTTTAATTATCGTTTCAAGTTTCTTGACACCAATTTGTTTGAAGCTTTTGTACAGAAAAGACGATGCTACTCCACTAGAGCTAGATGGTATAGAACCACCGCCTTACGAAGAAGAAGTGTAAAACAATATATTTAAAGAAATTAAATATTGCTTGCTTTTATAGTAGGCAATATTTTTTTTGATTAATTTTCTTTTTTAAATTAATAGTTGGTAAATTTTGCAAAATTATAAGAATTTTTTGAGTAATATTGTAGGCAATTTGTCTAAAGACTATTTGTATAAGGAGGAAAATTGTGAATTTAACTAGGAAGAAAATTGTTTTCAGTATAACTCTGATTTTGCTTGCAATTGTAATGGCTATGGCACTTAGCGTAAATGGTACGGCTGAACAAGTGTTTTTGCTCAATTTCGCAAGCAGTGAAAAAAATGATAATTTAACAAATAGGCAAGTATACCTAGGCGGTCAGCCAATAGGTGTGGAAATTAAGCCTAATGGTTTATTGATAGAAGGCGTTTTGCCGGTAGTAACAGCAGATGGTGTAAAAACTCCGCTTAAGGAATTTGATATTAAAAAAGGCGATTTGCTTAAAAATATAAATGGAATACAAGTAAGCAGCGAGGAAGATATTGCAAATATTTTGGATAATGCTAAAGATGGAAATATCGAATTGTGCGTTATGAGAAATGGTAATCCGTTTATTTGCAATACAAAAGCCGTTAAGGATAGTATTTCAGGTAATTACAAGTTAGGTTTAAGCGTATCCGATGCGACTGACGGAATAGGCACATTGACTTTTGTAGATATGAAAGACGGAAGATTTGGTGCATTAGGTCACCCTATAAGCGAACTTCACGGGAAGGACGGAACAAATAAAGTTAGTGGCTTTATATGTGATGCAAATGTATTTAGTGTTTACAAAGGTGAAAAAAATCAAGCTGGGGAACTTGTGGGGAATCTAGTAAAAGATGTTAAGCTTGGTGTGATTGACACAAATGAAACCCAAGGTATATTTGGTGAGTATACAGGAGATACTTCGGGATTGAAAAAGATTAATATCGCGTCCCATAAAAATGTTAAACCGGGTAAGGCACAAATTGTTTCTTCTGCTTTTACAGGAAAACCAACTTATTACGATATAGAAATTATAAAGGCTTGCAGACAAGAGAAAGATAAGCCAAAAGGTATTTTGTATAGAGTTACAGATGAAAGATTAATTAAATTGTGTGGTGGTATTGTACAAGGTATGAGTGGCAGTCCGATTATCCAAAAAGGTAAATTAGTAGGCGCAGTTACACACGTATTTTTAGCAGATAGTACAAAAGGATACGGCACTTATATAGATTGGATGATTGACAAATAATAGTACAAAATAAATTGAGTTAAAATTATAAAATTTTATTCCCATAATTAATAGATTATGGGAATTTATTTTTTGCTAAATTTAGGATAAAACAGCGTGAAATTCGACATTAAATTGTGTTTTTTTGTAAAAGTTGACAGCTAAAATGTGTTAAAATATTCTTGTAAAAACAGGGGGTAGTATGGTATACGATTATTTGTTAAAATACGGATTTAAAGCTAATAACATTGGATTTAATTATTTGGTAGATATCATTACTTTAGGTATTAAAGGGGAAAATTTAGAGCCGATGTCAAAAGTCGGATATAAGCTTATTGCGGATAAATACGGCAAAAATATTGCTACAATTGAAAAAGATATACAAAATAGCATTAGCAATGCTTGGCTTTATGGTAACAATGATTTGTTGTATCAAACTTTTGGGGCAACTATTTCAGATGTAAAAGGAAAACCTACAAACAAACACTTTATTTATACTATGATTGAAAAAATAAAGTTTGAAATGTGATTTTTCTTGTTTATCTTTAGTATAGCTAGTAAAATTTGTAAATTTAAAACAAAATACGACAAATTTATAACATAATTAGCATAAACCAAAAATATGGTGCATATTGTATTTTTGGTATGCAAGGTGGATTTCGTTGTAAAATAGATTATGTAATTGCAAGTTTGAAATGCTATATTAAAGAGCATAAAAAGTATTTGCTATGTTTAGGCATTGCAATAGCTTGTGGTTTTGTTTTGGGGATTATTATATGTTCTTTAAGAGAAAATATCACAAGCAAGTATAACTATATCGTACTTATTAGCAATGAACAATACAATTTGTTTGGAACTTTTATAAAAGTGGTGATTTTATCTATTTTTGGTATGGTATTTTGTTATCTTCCAATTTTTCACAAGTATTGTGCGCCACTGCCTTATATTGTATTGTTTTATACCGCGTATAGGTTTGGTGGAAGGTTAGTGGGACTAATAGTTGCAGATAAATTTGTGGGATTTATATGTATTATTACATTTACTATTCCGTTATACCTTGCAGTGATAATAAGTCTTATTTCGGTAAGTTGTATATGTGAATATTACAAAGCAAGCTGTGGCGGACGGGGAATCGTTTGTAAAAATATTAACAAACAAATACTAAAGTATATATTATGTGTTTGTGGATTATATATGCTTGCACTTATTTTGATTTGTATTATCATACCTGCGATTGCAAAATTTATTATAGTGGTATAGATTGACAAAAATCTTCTCATATTGTATAATCACAATATGAGAATTTTTTTATTTGTATTAAATGGTTTGGGAGTAGGCAGTTTGCCAGATTACTCTAAATATGACAAAGAATATTATTGTACTTCATTAAATATTAAGTGTATCGATGATTTGACTACACTTAATAAATTAGGTCTTAAAAAGTGTTGTCTTGACTTGGAAGCAAAAAACAGCTTGGGGTATTGTTTCCGTGGCAGAAGTTTATCTATTGATTCAACATTTGAAAGCGGGCTTAATGAAATACTTGGCAATGTTACTTTTAATAATTCGCCTAAAGTTGAAAACCTTGTTGATGTTTTAAAAAGACATAATGTAGGTGTTACTTTTATTTCTTCAAGGGAAAATTCCATTGCAGAGCATATCTATTGCGACGACAAAGCGGTTTTTGAAAATGTAAATAGTAGCACTAATAAAGATAGTGTAGTTATTGCAGAGTTAAACGATTTTGCAAAAGCAGGACTTGTTGGAGACACTGAAGGTATGGAGACTGCAATAAAATTTGCAGATAAAAAAATAGCTGAGATTATAAGTCATTTAACATATAATGATATTTTAATTTTAACAGGTAATTTTGGTGTTAATCCACTGAAAATCGGGATTACAAGAGAATATAACCCTATATTTATCCTATCTAAAATTGCAAGGGGCAATAGTGTACTTAAAACAATTCAAGGCAATGACTCAATAGCTATGACAATAGTAAATTTACTAAATATTTATCCTAACAGCAAAAGTATTGTAGATGATAGTTTTGTGGAGAAAATGCAAAATAACGGCTTGTATTATAAAGGCGATAGGATTATTGGTAGTATTGGAAAAGTTAAGGAACTAAAAGTGCCTATTGCAAGAGAAAGAAAAACTAAAGATAAAAGCAAAACCAATGATAAAAAATAAAGCTCTCAAAATTATAAAAGTAGCGATTTTTGACGAGTTTTTATAAAAAATTGTTTATTAATTGGCTAATTATTTGATTATCAATAAATGTAAAGCAAAAAATAATTAATTATTTTGATTTATAGTATATAAAAAATGCAGTTAATAAATGTGTATAACTTCTTTATATTATCACAAACTACCAGTAGTAAGAGGTGAGATTATGAAGAAGTTTTTTTATTGCTTAGTTTTATTGATTACAATGTGTGCGGTATTTGCCTGCACAGGAATGACTGCAAAAGAACAAGTTGTTGGGTCTGACAATTGTTATATGGTTGACTTTAACAGCGGAAGAGTGCTTTATGCAAAAGGTGAAAATGATAGAAAACCTATTGCAAGTATGGTAAAAATAATGACATTACTTTTAACTTTTGAAAATGTTGATAGCGGTAAGCTTTCACTTGACCAAAAGGTAACTATTTCACACGATGCAGCAAAACAAGTCGGTTCAGAAATGTTCCTTGACGAAGGACAAGAATATCCTTTGTCAGATTTGGTAAAAGGTATTGTTACAATGAGTGCAAACGATGCTTCAGTTGCTGTAGCAGAATTAATTGCAGGTGATGAAGTAGCTTTTACAAATGTAATGAATGAGAGAGCAAAAAGCCTTGGTATGAATGATACTTTGTTTGCAAATGCAACAGGTTATCCTACTAAAGAAGAGCAATATTCTACTGCAAAAGATGTAACTTGTATGATGAGAGAACTTGCTAAACATAAAGAATATTACAATTATTCTACAGTTTGGTTAGAAGATTATACACACCCATCAGGCAGAGTAACTCAAATGGCAAACACTAATAAGCTAATAAGACATTACAAAGGCTGTGATGGTGGTAAGACAGGTTATACAGATAGTGCTAAGTTTTGTTTAGCGGGTACTGCTACAAGAAATGGTATGAGAGTAGTTGGTAGTGTGCTAGGTGCAAATGACTCAAAAGCAAGATTTAGAGCAATGTCAAGTTTGTTTAACTATTCTTTTAATAACTTTAAACAAGTTGTATTGGTAAAAGGCGGTTCACCACTTAGCGTAGATGTTAAAGTCAACGGTGGTAAAAAAGATAAACTTAGTGTGATTGCAAAAAATGATTTATCTGTATTGCAAGCTCGTGGCGAAAATAACGCTAAACTTGAATACAACATTCCTGAAAGTGTAAAAGCACCTATAAATTGCGGTGATAAGATTGGCGAAGTATACGCAATAGTAGACGGCAAAAAAATTGCAGTATGCGATATTTTGGCTGGTGAAGAAATCAAAAAAGCTAGTATTTGGGATTACGTTAAAAAAATAATGTAATTAGTCACAAAATAAACAAGCAAACCGCTTGTTTATTTTGTTTTACATACTTGTTTTTATTATTTATATAAATAAAAAATATTTACTTGAATAAAAAAATAAATAAATGTGTTTACTTTTATTATAAAAATATGCTATACTAATTATGATTAAGTTGTTTTGTACAGGAGATGACGTATGGGTGAACCTTTAGTTTTGGTGTTTGATGTTGGAACACAAAGCACACGTGCATTTTTGTTTAATAAAAATGGCGAAGCAGTTTGCACCAATAAAGTGGAAACAGAACCATTTTATTCAGTAAAAATCGGTTATGCGGAAAAGAATACCGAAGATTATTGGAATGCAGTTGTTCAGGCATCTTTAGGACTAAAGAGTAAAGCAGGGGATTTGTGGAATGACATTATTGCAATGTCTTTGACTTCTATCCGTGGTACTTATGCGTTTTTGGACGAAAACTGTAACCCTGTAAGACCTACAATTACTTGGCTTGACCAACGCCTTGCAAAACCTGAACAAAAATTTCCTTTTATCAATAATATCTTGTATCGAATTTCAGGAATGTACAGAACAGCACTTAAACAGAGAAGAATGGCTCCTTCTACTTGGATGAAGGAAAATCAGCCTGAGATTTGGGGAAAAACTAAATATTTTACTCTTGTTTCTGCTTATTTAAATTTTAAATTAAGCGGTAGATTATGTGATTGCACAGCATCTCAAGCAAGTAGACTTCCATACAATTATAGGAAGGAAAGGTGGCAAAAATCTTATGAGCTTACTTGTACCGTTTATAATGTGGAAAGGGGAAAACTATGTGAATTAGTAAAACCTGGCGATGTTATTGGCAAAATATCAAAAGAAGTTAGTGAAATTACAGGAATACCCGAAGGAATAGAAATAATTGCAACAGGTAGTGATAAAGCTTGCGAAACATTGGGTACGGGTGCTTTGAGAGCGGATACTGCATCAATTAGTTTTGGTACAACTGCTACATTGCAAATTACAACTAAAAAATATGTTGAACCGCAAAAGTATATGCCTGCTTATAATAGCGTAGTAAGGGGATATTTTAATCCTGAAATACAAATTTTCAGGGGCTTTTGGATGGTTACTTGGTTTAAAAAACAATTTGGACACGAAGAAGTAAGACTTGCAGAAGATATAGGTGTTACCGCAGAGCAGTTATTGGATAAAAGTTTGACAGAAATTCCTGCAGGTAGTAATGGATTAATGTTACAACCATATTGGGCACCGGGACTAAAAATTCCTGAAGCTAAAGGTACAATAATAGGCTTTAATGATTGCCATACAAAAGCACACGTTTATAAGTCTATAGTTGAAGGCATTGGCTATGCTTTATACGAAGGACTTGTATATCTTGAGAAAAAAAGCGGACAAAAGATTACAAAAATTTCTGTATCGGGTGGCGGCTCACAAAGTGATTCAATTTGTAAAATCACTGCAGATATGTTTGGTAGACCAGTTTATCGTGTACAAACATTTGAAACTAGTGGTTTAGGTGCTGCAATGATAGCGTTTGTGGCAAAAGGTGAGTTTAGTAGTATTGAAGAGTGCAATAAAGCTATGGTGCATTTTAAAGATGAATTTAAACCTAATATGAAAAATCATAAAATTTACAAAAATTTGTTTAATAAAGTGTACAAAGATATTTATCCGCAATTGCAACCGCTATATTTGAAGTTATATGAAATTGTAAACGAGGAAACTAATGAAATATAAAGAGTATAAACCGAATTGGAATATAAAAAGGGATAACGACGATACTTACCGCACTATGTTTAGGTGGGGTAACCCTGATTATGCAGACGAACCTACAGAAGAGTTTTATAGCTTTGTAAAAGAAAAATTGTCTCTTTCAGATGAAGATTTTATGATTCCCGCAAGTGAAGGCGAAAATGTAATTGATGTGGAAATTCCAGTTAAGATGTCAAAGACTCATATAAAAGAGTTTGAAGATATTGTTGGTAAAATAAATGTTGCGACAGATACATTGTCAAGAGTGAAAGCCTGTTATTCAAAGGGCGTACTTGATAATATGCGACTTCGTGGCGAGATACTTGAGAATTTGCCAGATGCTGTAATTTCACCTAGTTCGGAAGAGCAATTGCTTATGATAGTAAAATATTGTTATAAAAACAATATCCCTATTTATGTAATGGGTGGCGGTACTAATATTACTAGGAGCAATGAAAATTTGCGTGGTGGTATAAAAATTGATTTAAAAAGAAACCTTAACAAGATTATATCTTTTAGTGCTATCGACCAAACCGTTACTGTTATGGCAGGTATTACAGGCCCGCAACTTGAAGAAATATTAAACAATGCAAATGAGTATTTTACAAATGTAAACGGAAGGTATACTATTGGACATATTCCTGAATCCTTTGAATTTTCAACTGTCGGTGGTTGGGTTGCAAGCCGCAGCATAGGACAGAATAGTATGAGATATGGTGGTATTGATGATATTTTGCTATCAAGCAGATACATTACCCCAAAAGGAATAATGGAAACAGATGTTTGCACAAGAGATAGTTGTTTGCCTGCAATTGACGAAATTATGCTTGGCAGTGAAGGAAAACTTGGTATATTGGTTAGCTGTACTTTAAAGGTAAGGAAATATACTTATGAGACTAAAAAGGCGTTTTCTTATGTGTTTAAAAACTGGGAGTCAGCTGTAACTTGTGCAAGAGAACTTGTTCAAAGAGAAATTTGCTCACCTAGTTTTTTGAGAGTTTGTGATAAGGGCAGTACGGAAATAATATCTAAAATGAGCAAACTTATATCAAAAGGTATTTTGGGATTGCGTATTCGTGGAGAGAATGAAGAAAATAAATGTTTGCTTATAGGTTATACTGAAGGCGATAAATCTTTTGCTCAATACAATCGCAGAGCAATAGGCAGGCTTTGTACTCGTTTTGGCGGTGTATCTGCTACATCGTATCTTAACAGAAAATGGGATAAAACAAGATTTAATGATGCTTATATAAGAGATATTTTGCAAGATTACTCTATTGTAGTAGACAAATTCGTTTGCCCTGTAAAATGGTCAGAGCTTCAGGAAGTTTATTCTATTGCCGTTGATTATTTTAATGAAATCGGAGTGCTTAATATGTTTTACTTGCAGGATATAAGTACTTATGGTGCACAATTGGTAATTTCCTATGCAAGAAAGTACAATGATATAAAAGAGTATAAAGATTTTCATAATGATACATTGGATATGCTTATTATGGCAGGAGTTAAATGCCCGCACTCATATTCTATAGGAAGGACTACAGATAGGACAATTTATAACTTGGACGAAGTTTACACCTTGATTATGAAAACTATAAAAAAACAATTGGACTCAAAAAATATTTTGAATCCATAATAATTAAAAATATTGCTTTTAAAATTTATTTTAATTTAAAAAATCTATCGGATTTCCGATAGATTTTTTTTGGTATTTTTTATTGATTTTTTAATCATAAAAAAATCTTTTTTTTGCCTTTTTGAATAATTTAACATTTTTGAAAAAATAATTGTCATAAAAATATTTCAATTTTTTAAAATGGGTGTATTATGAAATTATAGAAGAAAATGTATAGTAAAATCAACATAATTCGACATAATCGGAAATATTTTGATTTTTTCTTGACATTCAATAATATTAAATATATAATAATTGAATATTATTGAAAACACAATGGAGGCGAAAATGGAAAACTTCTTATGGCAAAAAACTTTGTTGGATATGTATCATACTTTTGATAGAATTGTGATTATATTGGACAATAAATTCAATCGACTGGTGTCAAATTCACTGCATAACAATAATACTACTTTTTTATATGATGAAATGTTGACTTTTATGGCAAGAAAAAACAATTGTTTGACGGCAAAATCAATTGTTTGTAATGCTTTAGATAAATTATCTGCTACAAATCAAAATATTTTAAAATTTTATTATAAAGACAAAATGTCCTTTAAGGACATTGCAAAGAAAGAACAAATAAACATCAGACAAATTTTTAGGAATTTTGATAAGGAATTATCAAAGTTTGCCTATTATTTATCCCAAGATGGTTATGACACCACGGTTATTGAAAAAGAGTTTGGTTCAGATAATCTGTTTGCCAATACTTATCAAAGATTAGAGAAAAAGGCAAATGACAAGGCAAAGACTACTATCCAACTTACAGAAGTATATGTTGATAACAAAAATAAAAATTATCAATCTACTTCAAACTTTGTTAATGAAAATTTTGTTGCCGTCAATTCTTTTATTCGTTAAGTAAAATGAGTATTATACTACATTTTTTATTTTTAACACTCTTTAACGGAGTGTTATTTTTTACGATAAATGTTTTTGGTCATAGGTTAAGATTTAATTTAATAGATTGTTACTTTATTTATTAATAATCATAAAAATCGTCTTTTGCGGCTCTGCGTTTGCTGCTTGTTGGTTTAAATAAAAGAAAAATTACAACAACTACCACAACGCATAAGGTAATTATCAAAATAACACGGGTTATTGTTGCTTTGTTTACAGAAGCTGGTGTTTTTTCTGGGTTATCTGGAGTTAGGTTAGTATTTGAATTTTCCGCATCTGGATTTACTGGATTTGGGTGCGGAGTATAAATTATAGTTGGACTACAATGTCTTTTTGGAATATAGCCTATTGTTGCATCAGATAATTTTGCAAGTATGTAAGAGCCATTTTCAGAGTAGGCGATAAAATCAAGTTTATCATTATTTTTGATTTTACGGCAGTTTGTTTCGCTATCGTTTAAATTGAATATCATTAAAAGTTCGTCTTCATTTGTGGACGATGCTGTAAGTTTACTACTGCTTACAAAAAACGGATTGGAAATGTTGTTTATTGATTTTTTGCTTAGGTCAGATGATGGAACAAGTCCTGTAATTCCGTTATAGGCAACATATCTGTAGGTTACATCATTGATTACTACATCGGGATTTCCTGTTGCTTGTACATAATAGGTGGCGTTTAATTGAATATTACCGCGTATATTTTGTCCTTGTGGAATCATTAATGTATTTTGTTTAATTAAAAAATAGCTTTTTATATTATCTTCTGCAAATACAACATTATTTGCCATTAAAGTTGAACAGCAAACAAAGACTAATGTGATAAAGATAAAAAAATAAAAGAACAAATATTTTAATGAAAGTTTATTCATTATATGCCCCCTTAATTTGTAGATTAGAGATATTTTAGCAATAAAATTCAAAAAAAACTTTCTACAATTGTAAAAAATTGTCATAAAAGACTTGATAATTACAAAAAAGGCTTAAAAATGGATATAGGAGAGTTGGAATGAGCGAAAAAATCGATGACATAGTAAAAAGGATTCTCAGTATTGAAAGAGAAGAGATAAGACGTAAAAATAAAAATTGTCTACAGTATTATAATACGGGAGAAAAAGTTCATAAAAAACAGCTTGAGTTTCACAAGTGTTTAAAACGCAATCGCTGGGTATTTGGTGGTAACAGAAGCGGCAAGACAGAGTGTGGTGCGGTGGAAGCAATATGGTGGGCAAGAGGGATTCACCCATATAGAGAAAATAGACCTAATACAATTGGTTGGGTTGTATCATTGTCATACGAAGTGCAAAGAGATGTTGCTCAAGCAAAAATATTACATTATTTAAACCCAGATTGGATAGAAGATATTGTAATGATGTCAGGAAGAAAAGGAGCACCTGAGTATGGTATCATAGACCATATCGTAATTAAAAATGTGTTTGGTGGTTTATCTAAAATAGGGTTTAAAAGCTGTGACCAAGGAAGAGAAAAATTTCAAGGAACATCGCTTGACTATGTTTGGTTTGACGAGGAACCGCCTTATGATATTTACGAAGAGTGCATTATGCGTGTGCTTGATAGGCGCGGGGAAGTATGGGGAACAATGACCCCACTTAAAGGACTGACTTGGGTGTATGAAGAGATTTACCTTAATAAATCAAATAATCCTGAAGTATGGCATATTCACATTGAATGGGGGGATAACCCATTTTTGAATAAAAAGGAAGTGGAATTACTTACAAAAACATTGAGTAGTGAGTCTGTAGATAGCAGAAGATTTGGTAATTTTTCGGCAGATAGCGGGCTTGTTTATCCTGAATTTGACCCTAAAACTCATATTGTTGAGCCGTTTTCAGTGCCAACAGAGTGGCAGGATAACATTGCTATTGACCCGGGGCTTAACAACCCGCTTGCTTGTTTGTTTTTTGCAGTGGACTATGACGGAAATATTTATGTTGTAGGGGAACATTACGAAGCAGGACGGGATATTGACTACCATACTGAAAAGATTTTTGCTTTGGCAGATAAGCTAAATTGGCATAGAGATAGCAAAGGCAGGCTTACAGCACTTATTGATAGTGCAAGTAAACAACATACCTTGGCATATAGCAAAAGTGTTGCAGAACTTTTTTATGAAAAAGGCATTGTGGTAAATCCTAATGTTAACAAAGATATGTTTAGTGGTATAGCAAGAGTTAAAGAATACCTTAAAGCTAGACCGCAAAAAATATTTATTTTTAAAAACTGTGTAAATCTTATAAGAGAATTAAAGTCATATTGGTGGTCTAATGGTGATAACCCAAAAAAGGTGGACGACCATACACTAGATGCACTCAGATATTATATTATGACAAAGCCATCACTTAATGAAAGCAAACTAAAAGAGCTAAGTGAGATTGAAAAGGACAAAACCAAACTTATGAGAAGATTGAGAAGGTTGTAAATGGAGCATTTAACTAATTATTATAAGTGTCAAGGGGGAGAAAATGGCTGTTAAAAAAAGCAAACGTGAAATTATGCTAGATACGCTTTATAAAAAAGGTATAGGTTACAAGACGGAAGAAATTGTGGAAGAGTACGCAAGCGAAGAAAAAGGCGGAGAACTTTTAAAAAGGAAAGTAACCGTAAAAAATGTGCCACCCGATGTTGTAGCATTAAAAGCGTATCTTGATATTTCCAAACAAGCGGACGAATTTAACAATTTGAGTGACAGCGAATTGCAGGCTGAAAAACTCAGATTGCTCAAATTATTAAAAAATATGGAGGATAAAAATGAAACTGGCGAATTTGAAAGTAAAGGTAAGGTGTGATTTCGGACTTTGTAAAAATACTGCAAAGTACGAAATTTATGAGGACGGAGTGCTAGCACGCAGAAAGATTTATTTGTGTGAAGATTGTGCAAAACAAATGTTTGAGTTGTTATCAAAAGAGTTTGTGCCTAAAAGTCCGATTAATGTAATAAACAGGTCAGTAAAAAGACAAGGAGAAAAGTTGCAATGAAAAAAATAGATTTTGCAGAAGATATTGTTAGAGAAGTTTTACAAGACTTTGAAAGAATAAGCGATGAGAGAAAAGCGCTTGAGAGCCAATGGCGACTTAATATGAATTTTGTGCAAGGCAATCAATATTGTGAAATTTCTCCTGTCGGCGATGTTGAAGACTATGGAAAGCAGTATTTTTGGCAGGAAAGAGAAGTGTTTAATCATATTGCACCTATTATTGAAACAAGGCTTGCAAAACTTGGAAGAGTACAAGCAAATGTAAGTGTGCGTCCGTTTAGCCAAGATGAAAAAGACATTAATGTTGCAAAACTTTCCACAAGTGTTTTAAAAACCATTTCTGAAGAAAACAAGCTGTCTGAAATAATGATGCAAAGTAATATTTGGAGTGAGATTTGCGGTAGTGTGTTTTTTAAGGTGATTTGGAATTCGGAAAAAGGTAGAGCAATAGGAGAGACCAAAGATAAAAAGCTTATTAAAGAAGGGGATATTGATATTGTTTTATGTCCGCCTTACGAAATTTTTCCGGATAAAATAACTAACAATAGCATTGAAGATTGCAAGTATTTGTATCACGCAAAAGTTTATTCCGTAGAAGAAGTAAAAGAGCTTTGGAATGTTGATGTAGAGCCACAAACTCTTCAGGTATTTGGGTTTGACAATGTGCCTAATGGTGGTGGGCTTGGCTATACTGCAAACAATGCAAGATATGCGACTTCGAATAAAGAAAATTCCTGTCTTGTAATTGAAAAGTTTGAAAGGCCTTCTAAAAAATACCCTAAAGGTAGACATATTATTGTTGCGGGCGAAAAATTAGTTATTGCAGAAGATTTGCCATATCAAACGGAACAAGATGGCGGTTATGGATTGCCTTTTGTCAGAAAAACTTCGCTTGAGAGTGTAACTTGCTTTTATGGTTTAAGTATTGTTGAAAGAATTATTCCTGTACAAAGAGCATACAACGGAATTAAAAATAAAAAGCACGAGTTTATGAATAGGATAGCAATGGGTGTGCTTGCCGTAGAAGATGGTTCTGTTGATACGGATAATTTGGAAGAAGAAGGGTTGTCGCCAGGTAAAGTTTTGATTTATCGTGGTGGTTGCAATCCGCCTAAAATGCTAAATATGGGCAGTGTGCCAAGCGAATTTGACAGTGAAGAAGCAAGGCTTGAAGATACATTTGTTAATATTACAGGCGTAAGTGAATTTATGAGAAGTTCCAGCCTTCCTGCAAATGTAACTTCAGGTGTTGCTATCGGATTGTTACAAGAGCAAGATGACACAAGAATATCTATGTCCGCTGAATCTATAAGAAGTGCGGTAAAATTGATTGGACAATTGATTTTGAGATTATACAAACAATTTGCTGTTTCAAGAAGATTAAAAAGAATTGCAGGGGATAACGGAGAAATACAATTGCTTTATTTCCAAGGTTCGGATTTGGCGTCAGATGATTTGGTATTTGATACAGATAATGAGCTTAACGAGACACCTGCTAACAGAAGAAGTATGGTAATTGAACTTGTTAAAATGGGAATGTTTAGAGACTCTGACGGCAATATGAGTGAGAGAAGTAGGCTTAAACTTTTGGAAATGCTTGGATTTGGTAACTGGGAGTCTGTACAAGATATCAACGAATGCCATAGAGTAAAAGCACAAAAAGAGAATTTGGATATTTTGCTAAAAGACATATCCGCTATGGAATATGACAATCACCAATTGCATATTGATGAGCATATAAAAGCAATTATCAACGAAGAAAATAAAGAGCGTGTACAAAAATTAGACGCACATATTAAAGAACATCAAATGTTGCTTGCAATGACAAGTATGAATAACAATTTATTAATGGAGGACAATAATGCAGGAGAATAATACAGTAGAACAAATAGCTGAAGTAACACCGGATACAACAATTGAGTCTCAAGAAATAGAACAAACTCAAGCGAATGACAACATATCCGACAATGAAGAAACAGCTGTCTCTTATGGTAAATTCAAGTCAGTAGAGAGCTTATATGAAGGATATCAACAATTACAAAAGGAATTTACAAAAAAGTGTCAAGTATTAAAGGAACTTGAAAATCGTGTTGGAGATAATAAACATATTCTAGATAAAATGATTGAAGTAAATCCTGAACTAGGGCAATTTGCAGATGAGCTTAAAAATGTCAGCGATGTAAGCGGTATAAGTTTAAAACTAGCCGAATTGCTAGCTGGCAAAATCAACGAGCCTTGCAATATTATAAATGACGAGAATTTTTTGAATAATTATGTTTATCAAAACGAAGGTATAATTAACAAAATTGTATCCGATTATTTGGATAGTCTTGTCAGTATAAAAATTCCGCAAACAATTTCAAAAGGCGGAAATTCGTATGTGTCGCCTACATACAGACCGCGTACTTTAAATGAGGCGGGTAAAATGGCGAAAAAATTTATAGAAACACGGAGATTTTAAAATATGGTAAATTTGGAAACAGCAGATAAAGCGTTAAAAAGTGTATATTTGGGTGTAGTTACTGAGCAATTAAATGCACAAGTAAATCCATTGCTTACAAAAATCGAACAAACTTCAAGTGATGTTTGGGGTAAAGATATTATTAAAGTTGTATCTTATGGCTTAAATGGTGGTGTTGGTGCAGGTGACGAAATCGGTAGTCTACCTATGGCAGCAGGTAACAACTATGCTCAATATAAATTGGAGCTTAAAAACCTTTATGGTAGCATTGAAATTTCAGATAAGGCAATCAGAGCTTCTCAAAGCAATGTTGGTGCTTTTGTTAATCTTCTTAACGCTGAAATGGAAGGTTTGTTAAAAGCTTCTAAGTATAATCTTGGTAGAATGCTTTATGGCGATGGCGACGGCAAGCTTGCAAATGTTGCAAAAGCAGCAACTGCAGCTACAAACACTATTAGCTTAACAAGTGTTAAAAAAGTTGCAATTGGTATGGTTATTGACGTTATTGATAACAGCGGTAGCAAGAAAGTATCTCAAGCTAGAATTATCGATGTTGATAGAGCAACAAAATCAATCAAAATTGATAAGCAAGTATCAACTCTTGCAACTACAGATTATATCACTATTCAAAACTCAAAAGGTTATGAACTTACAGGTTTAGGTGCGATTTTTGGCACAAAAGACATTTATGGTTTAAAGAGAAGCGAAAACACTTGGCTTAATCCATATACAAAAAATGTTGGCGGTACACTTGATATGGGTACTATTCAAGAAGCAATTGATTTTGTTGACGAAACAGCAGGTTCTGCAGTTAACTTTATCACTTGTGCTTATGATGTTAAAAAGGAATATATCAAAAACTTGTCTGCTAACAGATTGAATGTGGATTATATGACTTTGGACGGCGGCTTTAAAGCTTTGTCTTACAGCGGTATTCCTCTAGTAAGCGATAAGTTTATCGAAGGTGGTGAAATGTATTTATTAAATACAGATGACTTTAAAATGCACCAACTTTGCGATTGGAGATGGCTTGAAGGGGATAATGGTAATGTTATCAAACAAAAACTTGGTAGTCCTACATATACTGCTACTTTGGTTAAATATGCTGATATTGTTTGCGACAGACCTTGTGGTCAAGCAAAACTTACCGGTATTGTGTGTGAGTAATTTATGAAAGAGCTTAGATTGATTAGTACGAATTGTTATAATATTCCCGAGCGTGTTAGAGAGTTAGATGACGATTACAGATTGTATTATAATGTTAGACGAAATGTAATTGAACTTCATAATTTAAGACATATTCCTACCTTTCAATTAGTGCTTCCGTATAGTCAATTGGATACGCGTACTATTGAATATATAAGGCGTACCAGAGTAGATAAAATTATAAACGAAATAAAAGAGATTGATGAGTATAATAATAATTTGGAAAATAAACTAATCAATCAAACTCTTGACGAAATTCACGAAAAAACCAAAAGCGTAATAAACTATATGAATAGGGGTGGAAGTCAAATTCCCTCCTATTCTGAATTGTGAGGGGATAATATGAAGGTTGAAGATGTTTTGACAGAAGTGTTGATAAGGTTAGGTGACAGGGATAAGTATGACATTATGAATTTGCCACAAGACGATGAAGAAATCAATACAATAGTTAAATGTATTAATATGGTTATTTCTGAAATAGCAAGTGACTATTTGCCTGTTGAATTTGAAGAAGAAGTGGAAGTAATTAATGGTGTTATACCTTATGATAATTTGTCAAAAAAATTGATTAATTTAAAAAATGTCACTAAAAACTCAACAAAAATCGACACTAAAATGTACCCTAATGAGCTTTTAGTTAAAGCTGACGGTATGGTACGAGTGCAATATATGTATATGCCGAATGCAGTAAAACTTGGGGATATTATTTCACTTTCTCCTAAAATTACACTTATGCTTATCGTGTATGGTGTGCTAGGAGAGTATTGCTTGCTACAAGGTAGATATGAAGATTCTAGCTTGTATGACAAAAGATATCGTGAAATGCTTAAAATTGCTTGTAGGGTTACAAAAGAAATAAAGTTAAAACACGGTTGGTGGAATTAATGAAAAGAATTTATTACAAAAAATTTGTAAGTACCCGAAAGGTTAAGGTTGCGAATTTTAAAGGTGTAAGTCGTGACTGGTATTCAAAAAGCTTGCCTATTGATTTTGCTTTAAAACAAGAAAATCTAAAGATTGTTAATGGGGCATTGATTCCGTCAATGTCTCCAAAAAGCATTGAGCTGACTTTTGACGAAAGCATAAACAAGGTAATTCCTTTTTATGATAATGGTACTAAATTATTTGTCGCTTGCAGTGATTCAAATTACATAATAGAAGAAAATAACGGCGAAATAATAAAAACGAAAATTGAAAAAGACTGCGAAATAATAGATAGTACCAATTATAAATATGGCGAAGATAACTTTGTGATTTTAGCAACAGATGTCGGCGTTAAAAAATTAATAGGTGGCGTGATTGAAAGTAGCGATGTAGATTTGAAATTTAGCAATATTTGCAATCATTTTTACAGAATATTTGGTGCAGAAAAAAATTCGACTAAACTACTTTTCAGTGACGATTTTGCACCATTTAACTGGGAGCAAAGTATTGACGAAGGTGGATATATTAATTTATCTTTTGACTATGGCAAGATAACAGACATTATAAGTTTTAATGAATATCTTGTGGTATGTCAGGAAGATTGTTTTACAAAGATTACTGCTTATTCTGAGCAGGATTCCTTTGTTGTAAAAACTATAACTTCGCCAAGTAACATTAAGGAAGGTAGCACAGTAAATTGCGGAAGTCAGGTAATGTATGCAACTGGTAACGGATTTGGTATTTTTGACGGATATGATTGCAGAACAATTTGCGAAGAACTTGCGGGATTTTTAAAAGACTCGGATATTGAATCAGTTGCAACAAGCGATTATTGTTATTTTTTGTGTAAGGACAAGTCTAGCGATATTAAAAATAACTATATTATTGCTTATAATTTGCTATACAGAGATTATCATTTTATAACGGAAAATGAAGCTGAATTTCTTGTAAAAGTTAAGTTTAATGGCGAAGAAAAAGTGCTTATCGTATGTGACAAAGAGATAAAAGTTTTGTCAGCGGATATTAATAGCAGTAATAAAATATGGCGTTCAGGCAGTATTGATTTTGGTAATTCTGCAGATTTTAAACTTTTAAGAAGAATAGAGTTTGGTGGTAATACCATTATTGATTTAAAAATTGCAGTAGACGGCAAAAATTATTTTTTTAATATCACAAATAAAAGAAGTCAACTGCTGAATTTAAAAGGTAAGGAGTTTGAAATAGAAATTGCACCAAAAGGTAGAAATATCAATGTTCCGTCACCTGTGATTGAATATTCAGTATTGGAGGAAAATTAATGAATAAGTTAAGCAATGTGCTTGAAGAGTTGGAAAATAAATTTGATAGACTAAGACAAAAAGTTAAACAAAGCAAAGTTATTTGTAAAAACAATACAGAATCAAGTCCGCAAATAGTATTTGCTCATAATGTGTATGGAGCAAATAAAATTTTAACCTACGATATTACTGTAAGTGCTTTAAAGCCTGTTAATATTGTTATTAAACTTGATGATGTAATTATAAGTACTGTGCAAGGACTTATGGCGTATGGTGAAATATTGCTTAAGTCAAATAAACTTTATAGTCTTGTAGTTGAATGTACAGGTGAGAGTATACTTGCCGGCAAGCTTAAACTTGAGAGTGCTGACCTTAGGGTAATATAGGAGTAAATATGGGAATTTTTAAGGAAATCAGTGACTGGTGGAATGATTTGTTCAAAGACGATGTCACCAAAGAACAAGAGCAAAAAATGATTACCGAACTTGCAGGAATGGAAGCTAAAGAAAGAGAAAGATTGGAAAATATCGTCAAAGAATATGCAGCTAGCAACAGACCGCAAGATTTGGAATTTGAATATCTTGAAGAATATGTACCTATCGATAATGAAACATTAATGGATAAAAGTGAAAAGCAATATTCTGAAATTTACAATGCCGAAAAAGATTTGGCAAATGAAAAATATCAAGAGAAACTAAATAAAGTAGAAGAAACCGAAAAAGGTTACATAGATAATGCAGAAAGTAAAAACAACAATTATAAAGAAAAGTATAAGGACAAGACAGAGAGTTTTAAATCTACTGCAAGCAAAAATGGAATTGCGGATTCTTCTATTATGGGTGCAAAATCTGAAGACTTGAATAATGAAAGAGACAGATACATTGATGATGTAATGAAAGCTTTGCAAAGCAAATTGAATAGCACTGCTAATAAAAAAGAAGATATTCTAAACGAAAAGAATTTGAAAATTCAAAATTTGGATAGCAACTTTACTAAAAATGTTGAAGACTTGTTTAATAAATATCTAAAAGAAGAAGAGAATAAGGTTAAAGAAGTTGAAAAAGCAAATAAAGATACCGCTAATAAGGAAAAAGCTTACAAAGAGTATCAAGACAGAATAGTAAAAGAAAAGGCCAAAGAAATGGAAAACCTTCAAAAGGAAATGAAGGAAAAGGAAGAAAGGGGAATATACGAAGACCCTACTCGTGAAGCAGAATATGATAAAAGATTAGAAATAGCAAGAGATTTTTATAAAGGGTTTACAAAGAAATCTGCTATAAAAGCTATCCAGGAAAATAGTACTTTGCAAAAGTTTTTAGGATTGAATTATTATAGATTGCTTGAGGAAATTCAAAATGGATAACGAGATTTTATTGATGGTGGCAAAAAGCGGCGTATTTGCCGTGTTATTTGTGATTTTGTTATTTTATGTGTTAAGAGATTCAAGAAATCGTGAGCAGAATTATCAAAAAGTTGTAAATGTTTTAACAAAAGAACTAGGTGCGGTTATGAATATCGAAGATGACATTAAGGATATTAAAAACACTATAACACTACAGCCACTTTATAATGCAGAGGTAACTTATGAAGGGGAAATTTAAAAATTACGGCTTGTGGATAAGTATTGTCAGTGCAGTGCTTATGTTGCTACAAGCAATGGGATTAAAGTTTGATTTGCCTTATGTTAACGAGATAATTACTTCTATTTTGGGTGTACTTGTGACATTGGGTATTATCAGTAATCCATCAGACGGAAGCGGTTATACCGATAAAAGCGGTGACATAATCGAAAAAGTCGAAGACGAAGATATAAACTCAGATAATAATATTTGATTACATATCTTTGTAAATTGAAACAATTTAATATGTAATAAGTATTTATTATAAATTGCTTATTACAAAAAAAGTCCTTAATTGATTTAAGGACTTTTTATTTTTATTTATAAAGTGTATAATAATTTATTTATTATTTTATCTCAATCAATCTACACAAAGCAAAATTTGGTCTACAATTTTTTGAGCTGTTTCTTTGTCATAATTGCTAATTGGTTTTGGCTCAGAAAAAGTTGTGTTTATTTTTTCACAAAGTAATTCTGGTGTCAAATCTTCCTGCCTTATTACTGTAAAGTTGCTTTTCTTTGCATTTTCCAATTGGTCACCGCGTGATGCTGACTCAGGTAGTGGTATTAATATGCTTCTTATTCCTATGGCTTGTAATTCAGTAATTACACCAGCCCCAGCTCTTGCAATAACAAGTGTTGCCAAAGCATAGTAATCGCCAATGTTATCTACATATTCTACTGGGTAGTAATTGTGAGTTTTAACATCGGGAAGTTTGCCTTTTCCTGTTAAATGAATGATATTATAATTTTTTGTTAGAGTACCTAAACAACTTACAACGCAGTCATTAATTGCTTTTGCACCCAAACTTCCGCCTACAACTAAAATAGTAGGTCTTTTACTATCCAAATTGAATTTAGTAACGATTTTTGACGGGTTTCCTTGTAATATCTCATCACGAATAGGTGTTCCTAAGGTTATATATTTGTTATCTTTATTGCATTTGCTATCAGATGTTATTACTTTTTTTGCGGCTTTGGCAGCAAGTTTATTTGCAACTCCCAAGCTTTTGTCCGATTCGTGTACAATGTAAGGAATATTCAATTTTTTACAAGCGTAGGTGATTGGAAGCGATACATATCCGCCTTTGGAAAAAACTACATCTGCATTAAGCTTTTCCAGTAATTCCACAGCTTCCGAAATATATTTTGGAAGTACAAAAGGTATTTTAAAATTACGCATTAATTTAACTCTGTCAAGTTTTATTGCTTTTATAGGATAAAAAGGTATGTTATTGCTTTTTGCAATTTTTTCTTCCATACCGCCTGCTTCTCCTACATAATAAATTTTGTCAAAGTGCTTTTTTAAATAAGGTATAAGTGCAATATTAGGTATAATGTGTCCGCCACTTCCACCGCCTGTCAATACAATAGTTTTCATAAATATCCTGCCTTATGCAAATTTTATGCAAAAATTTTTATATTTTACTTTATTTTATTACCCAAATGTCAAAAAATATGCCGATTTTCATTATAAAATTTAAAATTGTACGCTTTTCCCTTGAAATATTATTCAAATTATAGTAAAATAAATATATAATGCAAAGTTTACAAATATTGGTAAATTTTTTGCATATACTATTTATGTGTATAAAAATGATTAAATATATCTTTTAGGAGATTTTTATGGTTACAGAAAAATTTAAAAGCGAATCGGGATTTGAAAGTTATGCTTATTATTGGGACGATGTAAAAGAGCCGATTGGTGTCGTACAAATTATTCACGGTATGGCAGAGCATATTGGGAGATATGACTTTTTTGCAGAGTTTTTGAATTATAATGGTTTTATAGTTGTAGGTATGGATACAAGGGGACACGGAAGAACTGCTCAAGAAGGTTTGGGACTTGGCATTGTTACAAATGGCGATAGTTTTGCAGATACTGTTGCAGACCAAATTGATTTGGCAAAACACATTAAGCAAAAGTATTCTTTACCATTGTGTTTGTTTGGACACAGCTTTGGTTCTTTTTTAAGTCAGTCGTTTATTCAAAGAGCAAGTGATTTACTTGAAGGTGTTATTTTGTGTGGTTCTGCTAAACAAAAGGGTATGGATATTACAGCGGGACAATTTGTATCTAAATTGCAAAGTGTATTTTGTGGCAAAGATAAACCAGCTAAAATGATTACTAAACTTGCTTTTGGTGGTTTTGACCAAAAGTTTGCTTACGATAAAATGGAAAATGCTTGGGTTTGCAGCAATCTTGACTCTGTTAAAAAATACAATGAAGACGAATGGTGCGGTGCAACTGCGTCAATAGGATTTTTTAAATCATTGTTTTATGGTGTTAAAGACTTGTATGAAGAATGTAATCTTGACTGCATAAGAAAGGAATTGAAGGTTTTTATCATTAGTGGAGAAATGGACCCTGTTGGCGGATATGGTAAAAAAGTTAAAAAACTTTATGATACTTATGTTGATACAGGTATTAAAGATGTGACTATCAAATTGTATCCAGATAAAAGACACGAACTTCTAAACGAAGATATACGAGACCAAGTTATGTTCGATTCGCTTGAATTTTTTAAAAACTGCTTAAAAAATGACGAAAATATGAAAGAAATCAATTAAAGAATAAAAATTTTAATAAAAAAGACGGGAATTTTAAAGAGTGATTTAATTTTTTTAAAAAAATTGCAAATCACTCTTTATTTTTTTTTATAAATGTGTTACAATATAATTAATTAAAATAATATTACTTTTATTAATAACTTAATGTGTGTGTGAATAATTAAAAAAGTTAAAAGCTTTGATGATTTACGCAAGTCAAGTTTAAATATAAACGGATAAGTAAATAAGTAAAATACATCTCAAAAGCAAGGAGAAATTATGAAGAATAAACAAGAATATTCATCTGACAGTATTGAAGTATTGGAAGGCCTTGATGCTGTGCGTTTAAGACCTGGTATGTATATAGGTGATTCTTCTTCAAAAGGTTTGCACCATATACTTTGGGAAATTGTTGATAATAGTATTGACGAAATTGCCAACGGACACGGCGATAGGGTTGACATTGAATTGCTAAGAGATGGTTCTGTTAGTGTTACAGATAACGGCAGAGGTATTCCTGTTGATATTCATAAGGAACTTAAGATTCCAGCACTGGAAATAGTTTTTACTAAATTGCACTCAGGTGCTAAATTTGGTAGTGATGACTATAAGTTTTCAGGCGGTTTGCACGGCGTAGGTTCTGCTGTTACAAATGCTGTGTCAAGGTGGCTTAACTCGACAGTTTGGCGTAACGGAACTGAAAATTACATTGAATTTCATTCCCCTGAAATCAATGGTAAGATAAAAAGCGGTATTAGAAAAACCGAAATGACTACTACAAAATGTGATAAAAAATTGCACGGAACAAAGGTTGTTTTTATGCCTGATGACAGAGTTTTTGGGCATAATAAAATTTCCTTTGAAGTAGTAAATAAAAGAATAAGGGAGCTTGCTTTTTTAAATAACAACCTTACAATCACTTTGCGTGACGAGAGAGAAAGAGACGAAAATGGTTTGTCAAGACACGTTAGTTATCATTATAACGGCGGGCTTGTAGACTTTGTTAAATACCAAAACGAAAGTAAAGACCCTATTTATGACACACCTATTTATTTTGAGAGTGTGGGGGATAATGTACGTATTAAACTTGCTATGCAACACACAAATGGTATGGAGAGCATAACAAGCTTTGTAAACAATATTCCAACTCACGAAGGTGGTACACACGAGACAGGTTTTAAGCAAGGTCTTACAAGGTTTATGAATGACTATGCAAAAAACAATGGCTTTATTAAAGATAAAGACACTCCGTTTGTAGGCGACGATTTTAGAGACGGACTTACTGTCATTATGCTTATTCAAATGAAAAACCCTGAATTTGAAGGACAAACAAAATCTAAACTTTCAAATGCTTGGATTAAAAAACCGATTGAAGATATGGTTTTTAGTGGCTTGCAAGAGATTTTTAAAAAGCTACCTAAAAATATTGTTGCAGATATTTTTGCACTGGCACTGCAATCTAAAAAGGAAAGGGAAAGATTACAAAACAGTAAAGACGTTAATAAAAAAATGCGAGATATTGCTGCAAATAAATTAATAGGTAAACTTGCACCTTGCATAGGTAAAAATACTAAAAGAAATGAATTGTTTATCGTAGAAGGTGATTCTGCGGGTGGTTCTGCAAAAAACGGCAGAGATAGGAATTTTCAGGCTATATTACCACTTCGTGGAAAGCCGCTTAATGTTGAAAAAGCTAAGCTTGACGATATTTTGAAAAATACAGAAATTTGTACAATAATTAGTGCTTTGGGTGCAGGATTTTATCACGACTTTAATATTGACAACTTAAAATATGATAAAGTTATCATACTTGCCGATGCCGACCAAGACGGCGCTCATATTAGGGCTATATTGCTTACTTTCTTTTACAGATATATGCGACCGCTTATTGTGGAAGGACACGTTTATATCGGTATGCCACCGCTTTATAAGGTGGAAAATAAGGGCGAAGTAACTTATGTTTATGATGATGCAAAACTAAAGGAATTGCTAGAGAATATAAGCGGTAAAAAGACTATACAGAGATATAAAGGTTTGGGTGAAATGAATCCCGAACAGCTTTGGGAGACAACAATGAATCCTGAAAACAGGTCGCTTATGAAAGTTACAATAGACGATGTTGTTGAAGCGGAAAGAATGATTACGATTTTTATGAGTAAGGAATCGGAAGCTAGAAAACAATATATCAATACAAACGCAAACTTTAATAAACAAGACGCTTTTGAAAAAATAGGAGGATAGTATGGCAAAAGATAAAGTTGTTAATTCTGACATTATACTTGATTGTGAAATATCTGATGTAATGCACAATTCGATGATGCCATACTCAGAGTATGTTATTTTGGACAGAGCTTTGCCAAGGGTTGAAGATGGTTTAAAACCTGTTCAAAGGCGTATTTTATACACAATGTATGAGCTTGGAACTACACCTGAAAAACCATACAGAAAGTCTGCTCGTATTGTAGGTGATTGCTTGGGTAAATATCACCCACACGGCGACACATCTGTTTATGGTGCAATGGTAAGAATGGCACAATCTTTTAATATGAGCAGTATGCTTGTTGACGGACACGGTAACTTTGGTAGTATTGACGGGGACTCTCCTGCGGCAATGAGATATACCGAAGTTAGGTTGCAACCACTTGCAATGGAAATGCTAAGAGATATCGAACAAGATACTGTGGAATGGACACTTAACTTTGACGATACACTAAAAGAGCCTAAGACACTGCCAGGTAGATTTCCTAACTTGCTTGTCAATGGTGCATCGGGTATAGCAGTAGGTCTTGCAACAAATATACCACCGCATAATATTACTGAAGTTATTGACGGCGTTTGTGCGTATATAGACAATCCAAGAATTACTCTTGATAATCTAATGGAGTATATAAAAGCACCGGATTTTCCGTCCGGTGGTGAGCTTTTGGTAAATGACGATTTGAAAAAGGCTTATGAGACAGGTAGGGGTAAAATTGCAATCCGTGCTAAAATTATGATTGAAAAGGACGGGGATAAATTAAGCTTTGTAATAACCGAATTACCTTATCAAGTTAACAAAGCAGCATTGCTTGCAAAAATAGACGAATATAGAGAAACAAAAAAAGGATTATTTGACGACATTACGGATATTATAGACGCATCTGACAGAACTGGTATGCGTGTAATAATTAAGTTTAAGCGTGACTGCAATCACAAAAAGTTATTGCATAATTTGTATGAAAAAACCGATTTGCAACAAAACTTTAATATAAATATGGTTGCGATTGCAGACGGAAAACCACAGCAATTAGGCTTGATTGACTTGGTAAGATGCTATGTCAATTATCAACAAAATTTGATTTTAAGACGCTCACAATATCAACTTGCAAATGCAAAAGCAAGGGAACATATTTTGCAAGGTATTATCATTGCAATTGAGAATATTGACGAAGTTATTAAAATTATCAAATCTTCCGCATCACCTGTTGAGTGTAAGAGTAAACTTAAAGAAAGGTTTTCAATTAGTGAAAAGCAAGCACAAGCTATACTTGAGATTAAACTTGCAAGACTTACTAAACTTGAAGTTAACAATTTAAGGGAAGAGATAGCAGAACTTTTGAAAACTATTGACTATTTAACACAAGTTGTAGGTAGCAAACGCAGACAGCTTGCAATTGTAAAAAGCGAGCTTTTGGATATTAGAAAAAGATATAAACTTGAAAGAAGGTCACATATTTTTGTAGACGGAATAGAACAAAAAATTCAAGTTTATGATGTAAACGAGATTGAAGAAAAGAAAGGTTATTGCATATTGACGGGGCAAAATTGCATTAAATTCTTGACACAAAAAACATATAAGAGTGCAAACAAAACTTCTCAAAATTGTTCAAGCGAAGATATTCCAATCAGCATTGTTGCTTGCAATAATTTGTCACCTGTTTATGCTTTTACAAATCTTGGTAATGTGGCACAAGTAAATATCGGCGATTTGAAGGAAGAAAAATGGCGTAGCAAAGGCAGTCCTTGCGGTAAAGTTATAAGTGATTTGCAAAAAGGCGAAATTGTTATAAAACTTTTAACTAAAGATATGATAGAAAATAAAAATCTTTTGTTTGTGACAAGTAGCGGTATGGTTAAAGTTGGCAGGGGCGAAGAGTATTTAATAAATAAAAAATTCTATCAAGCAACAAGTTTGAAAGATGATGATAGAGTAGTTTATGTGGATACAAAAGACGATAGCAAAACTATTATTACAATAACAAATGAAGGTAGCGTGCTTAATATGGAAAGTGATATTACTCCTACAGGAAGAAAATCACAAGGCGTTATCGGTATGTCTTTGTCTGACGGCGATTATGTTAAATTTGCTGAGCAAATTGATGACGAAGGTGAGATTATTGTTGTAACAGAAAAAGGTTCTGCTAAAAAGGTTATAGCAGGTCTTATCAAAGTTTCTGGTCGTAATAGAAAAGGTAATAAAATTCAAAGCTTTACCGATAAAACAGGATACTCAATATTGTATGCGGGATATGTTAAAGAACCTTATGATATTATTTTGGTTGGTGAAAATGATGAAATTGTACCACTAAATAGTGAAGAAATACGAATAGAAAATATGAATTCTAGGGGAACTTTAATACCTAATATTGCAGGTAAGATTGCTAAGATTTTGCCACTTAAAGTTATTTAAGGTTAGTTGAATTTTGAATAATTACTTTATTTGAATTTAATAAATAAACAGAAACATAATTTAATATTTAAAATGAAAATGCACTTCTATTTGAAGTGCATTTGTTTTTATGCTAATATATCAGGTTCAATATTTTCAACTTTCTTTTTTTGCATTTTGGTTTTGTGCATAAACAATATTGCAATTATTGTAAATGCTACTATTGCAACCGAAGTAATAGTTATTGCAATAATTTGATTTGGTGTTAGACCATTTGCTTGTAAGTTTTCATTTAAAATATAACCTATTTTGTCTTTATAAAACACTTTAGTAAAAGTACTTTCAGGGTTATATTCTCCTACAATTTGAATATCTTCTCCATCTTTTATATCGTCAAATAATATTTCTGAATTTATATCCGCTTGTTCGTATATTTTGATGTTAGTACCGATTTTCGGAGCTTTTGTTTTCATAAATATAATATTTTGCTCAGGAGTAGTAGGGACTTTTTTAGCAAGATAATCGGCATTAACATAACCAGTATAATTTTTGCCAGCACTATTAATTGTTATTTCATACCAGTTCCAGCTACTATCAGATATTTTGCTATTACATATAACTTCAGTTTTAGGAGTTAATGTAAATTCCTTATCGTCAATTTTAAGCTTTTCGGAATATTTAAATGGGTATTTGTAAACTGCAACATTGCTAACTATTGCAGACATTTTTTGCCCTTTTAATTTAGTGTCTTTTGCTAAAACTTGTAAATCTTGTGCCAAAATATATTCCTTTTGAGACAAGTGTTCGGCAGTTACATAGTAATAATCATTTTGAGCATAAGTTATTTTTGCCAAAATCAAAAATACTGAATCTTTTGGGATATGTCTTGCAGATTCCGGATTGTTAGGTGTGATATAGGCAGTTGTTTCATTTATGATTTTTCCTGCGTTTATTATATCAAACTCTGTAGGAGTATCGTCAAAATGAATATTTTTTGTGCCTATTAAACCAATTTTTTCGCCGTCTATCTCAAATAACAAATGGTCATCTTCGCTAGTATAGTAGTAGTGAGCATTAATGCTATCAACAGCTGTTGATATGTTTGAGTCTTTTGAGAAAAGATTTATTACATAGTCTTTCTCACGGGTAAACCTGCCGTTTTGTGAGTATTTTGTAATAGTGCCATCTTTTTCAACATACAAATTACCCCTAAAGTCAATATTGTAATTTCTACCTGCGGCAACATTTGTTGTATCAGTAAAAACAGCTTTTTCAGTGTTCTCTAAATCGTATTTTGCAATGTATCCTGTGGCTTTATTAATTAAATAAGCATAATTTGTGCTGACAGCGGTAGTTATTTCGTCTGCTGCAATACTAATGTTTTTAATTAGCTCGGTAAGAGTACTACCATCATAAGTCAAAACTTTACCATCTTTTAAAACTAGCAACTTAGTATTGTAAACAGCAATTGATTGTACATTTTCTGCAATTAATTTATTGCTATCGTCATAAAGATTATTTTGATTATCAATATAATAAATACGACCGCTTACTGCTGCAACTTTTATTGGAGTGTAGTCTACAGGAAAAGCTGTTCTTTCTTTATTTGAAATATTACGCTTTACAATTCTTTTATTGTTAGTATCTGCAATGTATAAATAACTTCCGTCGCTAAAAACGCTTTTTGGACTATCAAATCTTTGTATATCGTCGCCTTTACTTGTTATTGTGTTTTCAAATGCGTCATTATTGAATAAGTAAACTTTATGATTTTGAGCGGTAACATACAATTTATTATTGCTAAAAACCAATTTGTTAAAGTTTATTTCTTCATTGTATATTTGATTTTGAGCAGAATTTTTATATAGCTTACCACCTGCAATAAAATAAACTTGATTATCCACAACATAGTAATCTGTAAAAATGTTTCCAATATCTATTGTATGAATATCGACAAAAGAATTTGTTGCGTTGTTGTATTTTTTAATAATTGTGTTAGTGGTAGTGCTACTGAAAACATAAATTTCGTTGTTTATTATTTTTATATTGTTAACACTATTTACACCAATACCTATATTTAAATTGTTTTCTACTTTATTGCTTAAAATATTTTCTTTAGTTTCAGTATCTGTAGTAATATCGTAAGTTGCAATGCTATTTGCAAGAATGATTGCAAGCTTATTATCTTTTTTACCGATTGACAAAATGTTTTGGTAATCAATATCTTGATAAGATGTTTTAATTTGGGTTTCTGTATCAACAATACACAAGTTTGTGTTGTTATCTTTTATTATAAGTGCGATTATTTTGTTCCCAACAATTGTAAGTTTATCAATTCTCTCATCATTGCTTTGGGTTAAGTCTTTATAAAAGTAACTATATTTACTATCTTGCTTTTGAACAAAAAGAGTTTTCTCGTTTGCGACAGCTAAGTAATCGTCCGTTTTGTCTATTGCAATAGGATTGCTTAATTTCATATATCTTGCCATATCGGATAATACTACAGGCTCAAGCGTGTTATCACTCTCGCGTGCAAAATCTCCTTCTGCCAAAACGATTGGGAAGGCAAGTATTACTATTAATAGAATAAATATAATAAAAATAAGCGTTTTTTTCATATATCCCTCTTATAAAGCATATAATTACATTTTGATTATACACTAAATGTTAAAAAAAGTAAACATTTTTCTTTTAATTTTAAATTTGTCTTGCAAGTTTATGGAAATTATGCTACAATAATTAGGATATTAAAATAATTATTTATAACAGCAAATAGTAGTTAATTGCTGCATATATATGACTAGCGGAGGCAATATGTCTAAAAATAAATTTGTAAAACCTAATCAAGATTATATGCCTGAAGGGGATAGCAATCTTTTACAAAAAGATATTGAAGAATTGGGTTTAAGTGAATATACTTTGTCAAAACTAAAAAGTGTGGAAATTTGTAAAATTATAGATTTGGCAAGATGTCAAATGAAACACTTATATAAAATCCCTGGAATGAATAAAAAAAACATTTTTGAAGTTCTTAAAAAATTGCAAAATGCAGGTTTGGATTTGAAAAGGTCGCCTGTTTTAGCGACAGTGGCAGAAGAAGGCTTACATAGCAAAAACGATGCAAAAGATAATAGCGAAAGTGTAAAAGTCACAGGTAATCAAGACAAAAAAGCGGATAATAAAAAAAATAAGGACAATAAAAAGGAAAATATTGCTAAAAATAAAGGTAAAGGACAACCTGTAGTTGCAGAAAACAATACTGCGGAAATAGGGGCAAAGCAAAATAATAAAAACTTTGACAAAAAAAATAAGCAGGATAAAAAGAATAATTCTGATATAAAACAAAATCAAAACAATGATAATAAAGTTGCTTTTGGAAATAAGAAACAGGCTATACCACAAAAACAAGTAAAAGTGGGAAATCCTAATCCGATAAACAACTCTCCGCAAAAGCCACAAGCTGAGCCTAAGCGAATGAAAGTTAACAGCTATGATATTGATTCATTTATAAATGAAAATACATCTGGCAAGAAAACTTTGAAACAAGAGAGAGAAGAAAAAATTGCAAAAGCAATAAAAGATTTGCCACCTGTTAAAAATGCTGACGGACTATATAAATTTTACAGACACGGCAAATGGGGATACAAGACAGAGTCAGGTAAAGTGGTAATAGAACCAACTTATACAGAAGCTTTTAATTTTAGAGAAGGGCTTGCTTGTGTGGAACTTGACGAGAGATGTGGTTTTATTAACAAACAAGGTGAAATTGTAATTCCTATTCAGTATGATACAGCTTGCAGTTTTAGTGAAGGTGTTGCATCTGTAACAAAAGGCGACAAATGCGGTTATATAGATAAGGAAGGTAATATTGTTTTTGATTTTGTATATGAAGCTGCAACTTCTTTTGAAAATGATATTGCACTTGTTAAAAAAGACGGCAAATGGGGTTATATGGATAGAAAAACAGGAGAAATTAGACTTAGATAAAGTAAGTTTTAAAATTTTTGTTTTTACTTAAATATAAAGATAATAATAAAAATAATATTAATAAAAATTGTCGGTTGCTTACAAATTAAGTAGCCGATTTTGTTTTATTGTGTAGAATTTTGTAATTTTAAAGCATTTTAAATTGTGATATGAAAATATGCTATTATTTGCAAATGCTCATTTGTTAATTTAGCAAGTATTTTTTATGCGTAGTAAAGGGAATTATTGAAAATTTATAAAAAACCGCAACAAAAATCGGGACTACTTTTATAGTCCCGAGATTTTGTTTTATATCAATATTTAGAATTTTATTTTAAACTAATTGGTTATTAGATGATGCCTTGAGCCATCATAGCTTCAGCAACTTTCTTGAAACCAGCAATGTTTGCACCAGCAACCAAGTTGTAACCAAGACCTTCGCTTTCAGCAGCTTCCATAGAGTTTTTATGGATAGTTTTCATAATTTGGTCAAGTTTAGCATCAACTTCTTCAGCAGTCCAAGAATATCTCATACTGTTTTGGCTCATCTCTAGTGCAGAGCAAGCAACACCACCAGCATTAACTGCTTTTGCAGGAGCACAAACAACACCATTTTCCATTAAGTACTCAAGAGCTTCGTTAGTAGTTGGCATATTAGCAACTTCAATGTAATATTTTACGCCGTTTGCAACGATTTGTTTAGCATCTTCGATTCTAACTTCGTTTTGAGTAGCACAAGGCATAACGATATCAACTTTTTCACCCCAAGGCTTTTTGCCTGCAAAGAATGGAACGCCGAATTTGTCAGCATAGTCTTTAGCTTTATTTCTACCAGATGCACGCATCTCAAGTAGGTAATTGATTTTTTCTTCAGTGTTTACGCCGTCTTTATCATATATATAGCCGTCTGGACCTGAAATAGTAACAACTTTACCACCAAGCTCAGTGATTTTTAATACAGCACCCCAGCATACATTACCAAAACCTGACAAAGCAAATGTTTTGCCTGCGATTTTGTCATTAAAGTGAGCTAAAACTTCGCGAGTGAAGTAAGTAGCACCAAAACCAGTAGCTTCAGGACGAATCAAGCTTCCGCCATAAGATAGACCTTTACCAGTTAAAACACCATTTTCAAATGTGCCTTTAATACGTTTGTATTGACCATATAAGTAACCGATTTCTCTTGCACCAACGCCGATATCACCAGCAGGAACGTCAACGTCTGGTCCGATATATTTGTAAAGCTCGGTCATAAAGCTTTGGCAAAATCTCATAACTTCTGCATCTGATTTACCGCTTGGGTCAAAGTCTGAACCACCTTTACCACCGCCGATAGGAAGACCTGTCAAGCTGTTTTTGAAAGTTTGTTCAAAACCTAAGAATTTCATAATTCCCATATAAACTGATGGGTGGAAACGCAAACCGCCCTTGTAAGGTCCGATAGCACCATTAAATTGTACTCTGAAACCTCTGTTAACTTGAACATTACCGTTGTCGTCAACCCAAGGAACTCTGAAAGTGAAAGCACGCTCTGGCTCAACCATTCTTTCAATTAGGTTAGCTTTAACATATTCAGGGTGTTTTTCGATGATAGGCTCAAGAGATTTCAAAACTTCTTCAACAGTTTGAATAAACTCTGGCTCATTAGCATTTTTCTCACGAACTTTTGCTACTACATCTTGTAGATATTTGTTAGTAAATTGCATTATACTTACCTCCGAAGTTAATTTCTAATTGAATTAATTATATAACAAATTTATTTGAATATCAATAATTTTAAAACAATTTTTTTAAATTTTGCTAAAACAATTACTTAATGTTGATATAGTATATGGTTATGATAATTAATATCGTGCAAGATTTTTATTATATTTTATATGTTTTACGCTTTAATGTAAAATCTGCAATCTTCGATAAAAAAGTAAAAGTATAGGGTTGACTTTACTTTATTATAATGGTATACTTATAAAGTAATATTAATAATATTTAATATATCAATATTTAAATGTTTATAATTTCTTTAATTTATTAATATATTGTAACAACTGAATATTAAAGGGAGTAGTTTAAGTATGCTATCAACAATCCCGCCGTAAAAGGCTGGTAGTATACGCCAACATTTGGTTACAAGACTTTTTATACTAAGGCAAATGGCTATAAGTATAAAAGGTCTTTTTTATATAACAAACAATTATATGTGAAATTGTACAATTTGATTTTAATACTAATTTAGGAGAATAAATGATGAATTTATTTAACAAAGAGAAAGAGATAGTTTTAAAAGAAATGAAAACTTCTATAAACGGACTATCTACAGCTGAAAGCAATGCACGAATTGAAGAATATGGTGAAAATAAACTTTCCGAAAAAAAGAAGAAAAGTGCAATAATTGTTTTTTTGGAACAATTTAAAGATTTATTAGTTATAATTTTGCTTATTGCGGCAATCATTAGCGGCGTTACCGGCGAGTGGGCAGGTATGGCAGTTATATTTGTTGTTATAATTATGAACGCTATTTTGGGTACTGTTCAGTATCTTAAGGCAGAAAAATCGCTTGACGCACTCAAAAAGTTATCCGCACCTAGTGCAAAAGTTATGCGTGACGGCGAAGTTGTGACTATACCTTCCGAGCAAGTTACAATAGGTGATATTATTGTTTTAGAAGCCGGTGACTTGATAGTTGCAGACGGAAGAATTATAGAAAACTATAGTTTGCAAGTAAATGAAAGTTCTCTAACAGGCGAGTCTACAGCAGTAGAAAAAACAGACTCTGTAATAGAAGGCGAAAATGTAGCATTGGGTGACCAAGTAAATATGGTGTTTAGCGGTTCACTTGTAACTTATGGCAGAGCAATTATGGTTGTAACGGCAGTAGGTATGCAAACTGAAATAGGTAAAATCGCTAAACTTATGAATGAAACGGGGGAAAAACTTACCCCATTACAAAAAAGCCTTAACAAATTTAGTCAAATGCTTGCTATAATTATTATGGTTATAAGCATTGTAGTGTTTGGACTTACTTTGTGGCGTAGCTTTGACTCTGACAATGTTTTAAAAACAGTTTTAAATTCCTTTACCTTTGCAATAGCGCTTGCAGTTGCAGCTATACCTGAAGCATTAGGTAGTATAGTAACAATAGTGCAGGCAGTCGGTACAAGCAAAATGGCAAAACAAAACGCTATAATAAAAGATTTGTCTGCAGTGGAAACACTTGGTGCAGTAAGCGTAATATGTTCGGACAAAACAGGTACGCTAACTCAAAATAAAATGACAACTCAAGAAGTTTATGTAAATGGCCGTTTTAAGCGTGGTGAAGATATAGACAAAAACGAATTTGGCGAAAATATGTTGCTTCACGAAATGGTTTTGGTCAATGACAGCACGCATAGAAGTGGCGACGGAATAGGCGACCCGACAGAAATAGCACTTACCGTGCTTGGAGAAAAACTTGGTGTTGACGAGATAGATTACAGAAAAAAATATCCGAGACTTGCAGAAATTGCTTTTGACTCAGACAGAAAACTAATGAGCATATTAGGTGAATATAATGGTAAAAAATATATGTTCACAAAAGGTGCATTAGATGTTATTTTAAGTAGAGTAGATAGCATTGTTGAAAACGGAAAGGTTAGAAAATTTACACCAACTGATAAAAAAAATATAGAGAATGCAAATTTGGAACTTTCACAAAAAGGCTTAAGAGTTTTAACCTTTGCTTTTAAAGAGTTTGATAAAGATACAATTAGCGTGCAAGATGAGTTTGGCTATACATTTGTAGGATTGGTAAGTATGATTGACCCGCCAAGAGAAGAGAGTATGGAAGCAGTACGCAGGGCAAAAATTGCAGGCATAAAGACAATAATGATTACGGGCGACCATAAAATCACGGCAGGTGCTATAGCAAAACAAATCGGGATAATGGAAGATGACGATATTGCTTTAAATGGTGTTGAGCTTGATAAAATGTCGGACGAACAGCTTAATAATATTTTGGATAAAGTTACAGTATATGCAAGAGTTTCACCTGAAAATAAAATTAGGATAGTGGAAGCTTGGCAAAGGCGTGGTAATATAGTTTCTATGACAGGTGACGGAGTTAACGATTCTCCTGCACTTAAAAAGGCTGATATCGGTGTTGCAATGGGCATAACGGGAACGGAAGTAAGTAAAGACGCTGCATCAATGATTTTAACAGACGATAACTTTGCAACAATAGTAAATAGTGTATCAAATGGCAGATGCGTTTACAATAATATTAAAAATGCAGTAATGTTTTTATTGAGCGGAAATTTAGCGGGTATCTTTTGTATACTTTTAACTTCTGTAATGGGGTGGAACATTCCGTTTACAACAATACATTTATTGTTTATCAACCTTTTAACTGATAGTTTACCTGCAATTGCAATAGGAATGGAACCTGCAAGTAACGATTTGTTACTGCAAAAACCGCGAAACCCTAAAGAACCACTTTTATCAAAAAATGTGCTGTTAATGATTTTATTGCAAGGATTTTTGATATTTGGTGCAACAATGGGTGCTTATAGCATAGGTAAATTTGCAGGACTTAGCGATACACTTGCAACTACAATGTCATTTTTGACAATTACACTAGCAAGACTATTCCACGGCTTTAACTGCAGGGGAAGACTGAGCGTTGCAAAACTTGGTCTCAAAACTAACTGGTATGTTGTGGGAGCTTTGGGTATAGGTGTGGCGTTAATGTGCTTTGTTACATTTGTACCAGGACTTAATAGCTTGTTTGAGATTTCAAGCGATTTGTTAGCAAAGCCACAAATGATTGGATACATTGTGTTGTTTGCTATAATGCCTACAATTATGATTCAAATTGGTAAAATGGTAATGGAATTGTATAAAAAATTTAGTGAAAAAACTATTAAATAAAATAAATACTAGGAGAAGAAATTATGTTATTAGATGAAATTAGAAGCAAATTTAATGAAGCAAGAAAAGCAAAAGATGAAACTACAAAGTCTGCACTAGAAGCAGTTATCGCAGGTGTGCTTTTAAAACAAAAAAGTGGTAAAGGCGAAGTAACAGATGCAGATGTTATGGAATGTGTTAGTAAAGAGATAAAAGTTCAAACAGAAGTTGCGGAATTATATAAAGAAAAAGACCCTGCAACTTCAAATATAGCTTGTTGTAAAATTGAAATTTTAAAAGAGTTTTTGCCAAAGCAAATGACTGAAGAAGAAGTGCTTGCTCTAATAAAAGAAAAGGATATTTATCCTGACGCATCACCTAAAACAAAGGGTATGATTATAAAAAGTATTATGCCTATTATTGCTTGTAAGTTTGACAAAAGCAAAGTTAATGGACTTGTTGAAGAATACCTTAAAACAAAATGTTAATTTCCTTTTTAAAACAATTTAATATCGATTTTTGTGCGGTTTGTGACAATAATATTACAGATATAGTATTTTTAATGCCATATTATCCGTTTGAAAATTATGACAAAAATTGTGCTAGAATAGATAGTTTTTATATCGCATCAAATAGCCTATATAAAAAAGTAAAAGTGATTGAAAAAAAAGCTATTGAAAGCGGTTTTGAAATTGTTAAAAGACCCTTGCATCTTAAAAAAATAGCACAAAAAGGCGGGCTAGGCAGCGTACTTGATAATATGTTGCTTGCAAATAAAAATTACGGCACTAAAGTAACTTTGCAAGGCTTTTCCGTAAAAGGACAATTTGAGTATATTTCAGACGGAATTGTAAATAAAATTTGCGATAGCTGCCATAGGTGCGATATTGCTTGTCCAAATAATGCTTTATGCAAAGGCGAATTTACAAGAGAAAAATGTATTAGACACAAGCAAGATTTTGCTAAAGAATACTATAGTATAGTAGGTAGCAGAGTTCTTGGTTGTGAAGAATGCCAAAATGTATGTCCATATAATAGCCATATTGAAAAAATAAAAATGCCTGATAATATTGCTGAAATTTTTGATATTCAAAATATTTTTAATATGATAAGAAGTGGCAAACGTTGTATGGCACCTATTAGTGATTTGATTGGTAGTAATATGGCAAGACCGACTTTTATTTTTAATTTGGTTATTAATAGCTTGCTTGCATCAAACAATTATGAGTATACAGATATTATAAAGAGTTTTGTAAATAGTAATAATGAAGATATTAAAGCAAAAGTTCAATTTTATTTAGATTGTGTAAACAAAATAAAATAAATTTTATTGTATTTATATTTGACAAATTGCGAGCTAATTAATTGTTGATAGGATATTTGATATTTAAAATGTGACAAAAAGGAACAAAAATAGTAAAATTACCCCCTTGCTTTATGGTATAATTTAGCTTGGGGGTGTTGCTATGCTTTACACACAATTTGAAGATAATTTTGCTAAATGTAAAAATGTAAGAATTGAAAATAATATTGCCGAAGAAGTATTATCCGACATAAAAAAATTGACTAAAGCCGGAGTGATTAATGTCATTTATACTGAAAATAAAATTGACCTTGCAAGTGAAATTGAAGTATTATTAAATCGTGCAGGATACATTGCAAAAATAACTTTATTAAGTAATGATATTTTTGTGGACGAACTGCAAGATAATTGCGAAGGAATAGTATTATTGGGTAGTAGTTTATCAAAATTGATTTGCGGAAATAAATGCTTGATTGTAGCAGACGAATTGCATTTGTTTGAAATTTTACATAAAGATTATTATTCCGTCATTGTGGACGAAAAAACTATAAAAAACAGCAGTGCAGGCGAACTTGCAGGTGGTTACGGAATTTTAATGGCGAAGCTAATTGCTTGCTTTGATTATAAGCTTTCTTGTATCGCTTATAGCAAAAATGATAATTTGAGCATAATATCTGAGATTGAAGAAGTAATAATAAGTATGTTTTTAAAGACATATACTTTTAATTTTGATGAAAGTTTTTCAAGAGATTTAGCTATGACTATTATAAGTGTAGGAATGCTTGAGAGTATGCTTAATAAAATAGATATACTTAGCGGCTATGACATTTGCAGTTTGCTTGTCAAAAAAGTGAGCAAAAGCAATAATGGAAAAAATGAATTTGCTATGCTAGTTGGTTGGTATATTTTAAATGTTGTAAAAAGCCTTATCAAAAATGAGTCAAAAGATTTGTTTTTGCCTAGCGATATTATTGCTGACTTGGAGTTTGTAAGCGGTAAGGCGGAAATTAGTAAATTGCAATTGCTTAATTTGATTGATAATATTGTGGCAAGTGAGTATACAAGATTATTGTTTATAAGCTTTGAGTATAAAAACGAGATAGAAAAAAGTATTAATAAAATATATACGCCTTGTCAAAACGCAATAAAAAATTTCAGACGCATATATTACGATGCGGGACTAGAGATAGCAGCAAGTATAACTATGAAAGACTTGTCCGAATGTGTGCTAAGAAGCGTAATATTTAATCCGCAATATAGCTTTTTAAAAATGTACAGGATACTGGGTATAGCCTAAAAGCCACTAATTAGTGGCTTTTATTTTTTTTATATTATTTGTTTTTAACTTCAAATATTTCGTATTTGCCTGTATACTTTTGAGACCTGCCCCTTATTACGCTTATTATTGCAAGCAGTATATTTACAGAGCCTAAAATTATATAATAAGTTTTAAAAGGTATTAAAAAACTGAAAGCAAACAAAACAATTGCTACAAACAAAAATTTTTTGATATTGGATTTGTCAAATATAATATCAAATATATTTGTGCTGTAATTTAATTTTCCAATTTTAATACTTAGTTTGTCAGATAGTAATTTTTGTGATTTTAGCAATTTAAATACGATTTTCAGCGGGATAAACTTTAAATTGTCAGCAAAATTAAATAAAGTTATTGCAGCGTTTTTAGGTAGTTCCTTTGCAATAAGATAGCATTTTTCCACCCCGCATTGTTTTGCGATTTTGCTATATTTCAAAATTTCGTCAGGTGACAAATTTCCGAATTTTGCCGAGCATACAATCATAATATTAAGCGGTGAAATCAAATAATCATTTGCTTTTTTAAATTCCATATTTTCAAACACTATCATTAATTTATCGTATATGTAGTTTGCACCTTGCACACTGACATAAAGCTCAAAATTTTTATAGTTTATTCTTTTGCTGTTTATTTTTTGAATAAATGAAATAACAATCAATCCTAACAAAGCAAATAGCGCTGCTAGGATAGTTTTTATTGCCACATTTTGTGATATGAAATGACATATCAAATAAAATGGAATGAATAAACAAATAAAAGTCAGTAATCTGTCAATGTGTTTTTTTAATTTCATAAAGTTATTATTGACACTATTAATTTAATTTATTATACTTTTTATATTAATTAAAAAATAAATCGGATTTATTTGTAAAAAGTAAAAATATATTGCTAATTATATAAAAATAATGTATAATAGGAATATGAGTGAATTTATCGGAATTTATGGTGGTGCTTTTGACCCGCCGCATATCTCTCACATACAAACTGCAAAAGCATTGCTACTTGAGAGAAAGTATGACAAATTAATATTGCTACCAAGCCATAATCCACCGCATAAAATGCTATCTGCAACTGATGCGGACAGACTTAATATGCTAAAGTTTGTAACAGACAATAAAATTATACTTTCCGATTTGGAAATTAAGCGTGACGGAGTGGGCTATACTGTAGATATACTTCCTGAACTTATTAAACAATACGGGGATAATATAGAGTTTATAATTGGTGGAGATAGTTTTTTAAATTTTGATAAATGGTACAAGCCATTAGAAATTTTGAAATTGGTAAAAATTTTGGTTGTCGCACGAGATGGTGAAGTTGAAAAATTGCAGGATAAACTAAAAGAATATGATAATATTCCTAAACTTGGCATTACTATTGCAAAATATCTGCCAAAAAGTATGTCGTCAAGTGAGATAAGGAACAAATTGCGTTTGCATATTGTAACTTGCGATTTGTTGGATAAAAAAGTAATATACTATATTAATAAGCACAATTTATATAATGAATATGACAGCTTGGTTAAAAAATTGAAATCGCAGCTGAGTGAAGAAAGGTTTTTGCATACTCAAGGAGTAGTGCTTTATGCCTTAAAGTATGCTGATAAGCTAAAACTTGACTATAATAAAGTGTTTATTGCAAGTCTTTTGCACGACTCTGCAAAAACTGGCCTAAATTATGATTATATATATAATAAAAATTTAGTGCCGATAGATAGCAAAAACACACCTGTTGCTCACGCATTTTGCGGTGCGGTTGTTGCTAAGTTAGAGTATGGTATAGAGAACAAAGAAATTCTTGATGCAATATATTGTCATACAACGGCAAAGCCAAATATGTCACAGCTTGCAAAGCTTATTTATTGTGCGGATATGCTTGAAGAAGGACGAAATTTTGACGGAGTAGAAAAGCTGAGAGAGATTTTTGATAAAGATTTTGAACAAGGTTTTGTAGCTTGTCTAAAACAAACGGTAGAGTTTTTAAAAAGCGGAAATAAGGAAATTTATCATTTAACGCTAGATGCGTACGAATTTTACAACAAAGCCTAAATGGTAATAAAATTAAAGTAATTTAAGGAGAAAATATGGAATATACAGCAGAACAAATTAAAGATTTAGTAGTTGAAGCTTGCCTTGATAAAAAAGCAAAAGATATAGTGGTTATAAAGGTTGACCACTTGACAGTAATTGCAGATTATTTAGTTGTTGCAAGTGGTAAGTCAACATCTCAAGTAAAGGCGATAGCAAACAATATTGATGACCATTTATCAAAAGCAGGTGTAGAGCCTATCGGAAGAGAAGGTATACCTGAAGGAAGATGGGCAGTTGTGGATTATGGTGTTGTACTTGCACACGTGTTTAATGAAGAAAGTAGAAAGTTATATCTATTAGACCAACTTTGGAGTGACGGCAGTAATGTCACTATGATAGAAAACAAAGACTGACATTTTGCATTTATGCCGCCTTGCATAATTTGGTAAACTTTGCTAATAATAATTGTATGAACAATTATATTATGTATGAAAATGTAGCAAATGTTTCTAATATTTCAGGCTATGAAAAAGATTATAACTATTTAATAGTTAATGACGCAAAACAATATGATTTTGTGCAAGTTGTGCTTAGTGTAGGCAAAATCAGACAAGCAGTTTGTTATGAACTAAAAACTGGAGAAGTTTTGGTTGGGGCACTTACAGAGCCATTATTTTCACTTTCGGAAAGACTTATTCTAATGCAGGATATAGAGAAAAAAGTGAATGAAATTACAGGTAAAAAGGTGTATGTAACCTTTGATACAGACTTGTTTGTAGCCATAAGTAAATGTAAAGACGATGAAAAGGCCGGTAAGCTAAAAGAGTTAATTTTTATGCGAAATAGTGCTAGAATGTAAAATGTGTTAAAAATGTCTTGCCTTTTGTATAGTTTTATGTTATAATTATGTAAATCAATTAGGAGAGGGTTTAAAAATGAAATATTCAATTTACGCTGTAGATGATGATGAAAGCATTAGAGACTTATACAAGTACACTTTTGAACCTTTAGGTTATGAGTGTCGAACCTTTCATTCAGCAGAAGAGTTGTTTGTCGCATTGGAGAAGAATTTACCTAATGTTTTATTAATGGATGTTATGTTACCGGGTATGGACGGTATTTCGGCTGTTAAAATTCTTCGTGAACAGTATCAGACTCTTTCAATAATCATTGTAAGTAGCAAAAGTGATGAAATCAGTAAAGTACGTGGTCTGGACTCTGGTGCAGATGACTACATAGCAAAACCATTTGGTGTGCTTGAGCTTGTAGCAAGGGTAAAAGTCAGTATTCGTAAGCAAAATTTTGCAAAAGAAGAATCAACTGTTTTTGAATATGGCGATATACTTTTGAACAATGACGAGCATATTGTAACTGTCAATGGTAATGTCGTAAAAATGACTTTGAAAGAATTTAACTTATTAAAACTTTTAATGTCAAAAGCAGGCAATGTCGTACCTAGGGAATCAATCCTTAACGATGTTTGGGGCTTTGAGTATTATGGTAAAACTCGTACTTTGGATATGCACGTTAAGTCTTTAAGAAGTAAGCTGTCAGAGTTTAGTAATAAAGAATATATCCAAACTATAAGAGGTGTGGGATATAAGTTTATCAATCAATAATTATTAAAATTAAAATATTCCCTTGAGTACGGGAATATTTTTTTGCTTAAATTAATTTTAAATTTATTATTATATCTAAGTTTAAAATTATGTAGTCAATATATGTTTAATTGTATCGTTTTAAATATTATGAAATTTATTAAAGCTGCATTTAACAAAATTGCTTCAAAAATCGATACTATTTTAATGTGTGAATAGTATTACTTGACATAAAAGCTAAATAATGATAAAATTTATAAAAGGTAAATTTATGGAATTTTTGGCAGTTAAAAAAGAAGAATTAAATGGTAGACAACCTGATTTTGTTTATGTGACGGGGGAAGCGTATTGCGACCACCCATCTTTTGGTACTGCAATAATCACCAGAATGCTTGAGCATTTAGGCTTTTTGGTTGCAATAATTCCACAGCCGCAAAAAGATATTGATTATCTTGAATTCGGTACTCCAAAATACGGCTTTTTTGTGTCCAGCGGTGTTGTTGATAGTATGGTCAATAATTACACAGTTGCAAAAATTAAAAGAACGCGTGATGTTTATAGCGAAGGCGGAGATATTGGAAAAAGACCAGATAGAGCTGTTTGTGTTTATACAAAAACTTTAAAAAGACTGTTTCCAAATGTACCTGTCGTGATTGGTGGTATTGAAGCGTCATTGAGAAGATTTGCACATTATGACTATTGGGCGGATAAAGTTTTGCCTAGTATATTAGTTGATAGCAATGCGGATTTACTTATTTACGGAATGGGTGAAACACCTATTTTAGATATTGCAAAAAATATAAAAAAAGGCGTACCACTAGATAAAATGAGAGATATTGAAGGGGTATGCTATTTAGAAAATTACGAAAAATTATCAAAAAAATTAAAAACGCAGATTGAAGAACATTCAGCTATTTTCTGTCCAAGTTTTGAAGAAGTTGTGGAAAATAAAAAGTCGTATGTTAAAGCATTTAATATGCAATCACAAAACAATGACCATATAACTGCAAAAATTTTGTTGCAAAAACAGCCTGACGGCAGATATCTTGTGCAAAATATCCCGCAAAGGTCTGCAACTGTTGAAGAAATGGATATGGTTTATTCTCTTCCTTATGCACGCAATTATCACCCAATGTATACACGGGGAGTACCTGCAATTGAAGAAGTAAAATATTCTATTACTTCTCAAAGGGGGTGTTTTGGCGGTTGTAGTTATTGTGCAATTACATATCACCAAGGCAGAACTATTCAAAAAAGAAGTAAAGAGTCTATTATTAGAGAAGTAAAAATTTTTACTGCTGATAAAGATTTTAAAGGTTATGTACACGATGTTGGTGGTCCTACCGCTAATTTTAGAAATGTATCTTGCAAAAGCCAAAAGAAAAATGGCGTTTGTTTAAAGAAAAATTGTATTGGTTACAAACCTTGTGCAAATTTGGAAGTTTCACATACTGAATATCTTGATTTGCTTAGAGAGTTAAGGGAGCTTGAAGGAGTTAAAAAAGTATTTATCCGCAGTGGTATAAGATACGACTATTTGATGATGGATAGCGATGATGCTTTTATGACGGAATTAATCAAGCACCACATTAGCGGACAACTAAAAGTTGCTCCCGAACATACAGAAGATAGTGTGTTAAAACTTATGAATAAACCACCTTTCCGAGTTTATAGGGAGTTTAAGGCTAAGTTTGATAAAATCAATCAAAGTCTTGGTAAAAAGCAGTATTTAGTGCCTTATCTTATCTCATCTCACCCAGGTTGCACCTTAAAAGATGCAGTAAGACTTGCAGAATATTTAAAAAGTATAAATTATATGCCTGAGCAGGTACAAGATTTTTATCCTACACCATCTACAAAATCAACTTGTATGTATTATACAGGTTTAAACCCCGATACTTTGGAAGAGATTTTTGTGCCAAAAACTAAAGAAGAGAAGAAAATGCAAAGAGCATTGCTACAATATCGTAAAAAAGAGAATTACGATATAGTACACAAAGCTTTGGAACTTGCAGGAAGAAAAGACTTGATTGGCTTTGGCTTAAATTGTTTGATAAAACCGACTAAGGAAGAAGCTATAAACAATAGTTTAACAACAAACAATAAAAAGCAGGGTAATGTTACAAATAGTAATAGTAAAAATAAAATCGACTTTTCTAAAAACAATAAATCAAGCAATAAAGCGGGTGGATATAATAAAAACAAACCCGATTTTAATAAAACAAGTAATAAAGGCAAAAAAACAAGCGGGCATAAGACTTCTAAAAACAGATAATCAAAACCAATAAAGCAAAAAATAAGCAGTTTTCACTGCTTATTTTTTTATAAAATATTGCTATCTATAAATTGTTTTTTATTAAATTAATAAATTATGATTAAAGAGCGTTATTTATAATATACTAAATAAAATATATATTAATGTTTAAATTTAAAATAATAAATTTTTAAAAGATTTTATCTAATTTAGATAAACAAAAAACTTCTGATTTTACTCAGAAGTTTTTTGTTATTCGGAATATTTTTTATTAATCCTGGTGTTTTTGGTTAATGTCACGTTTTTGTGCATTAGCCTTGTTGTAGTCGACTCTGTTTCTATTATAAGTTTCTGTGCCTTTTTCGTTAAAGTTGCCTTTTCTTGAGAATTTATCAAATACATTGAATTTCTTAAGTGCAAATATTACAACAACGATTATTAGTAGTAGACCGATTATACCAGTAGTGATATAAAGCCATAGTAATGGGTCAAGGTCTTTTACTTTTTCTTCTTCAGGGTCTTTATTCAAGTCGTCTTCAGTAAATACTATTCTGTGTTTGTATTCAGTAACAGTTTTATCAAACTCAAATTTGCTTTCGTCGTCGCCGCTAGCAGGGTATTTATCTTCAGGTACTTGTTCGTTAAATCTATCTTCTGTAATTTCGCTTATAGCTACGTTATCTACAAATAGGTAACCAGAAACATAATTATCTTCACCTGAAGTACCAAGAGAAACACTTAATTCAACATTGTCAATATCTGCATTATCTTGAGTTGCAACGAAGAATGAATATTTTTTCCAAGCTCCGTTAGTATTTACTTTAATACCTCTTGCATCGTTACTAGAGAACTCGTAAGTTGAATTGTGAAGTTTCAATTGAATTGTAGCATTTTTATCTTGTATTTCGTAAGTTAATACATACAAGCTAATTTCATAATACTTGTTTTCTGTCAAGCTGTTTTCAGCAAGAGTAGTAGTATAAGTGTATTCTGATTTAGCATTGTTGTGAATTACTAATACATTGCTGTTGCTAGAACCTTCAATACTTTCTTGATAATTAGTGAAGTTGAAGTGTGGAGCAGTGTTCATAATTTCAAGAATCTTATCAAAGTCTATACCTTTGTTAGTCTTGCCTTCTTCATATTCTCCACCAAACCAACCAGAACTGCTGTGGTCACGATTGAATACACCTGCAATAGATTTGCCTTCGCCGTCTGGAGCATCTGTATCAGCGTGTGAACCTGTCCAACCATCTGGAGTATCTAGTTTCTTATCGTCACTATTATCTGTAGAGTTGTCAAAAGTTGTAGTGCTAAATGTAGTTGCAATTTCAGTTTTTTCATTTAAGTTTTTAATTAATTTTTCGTACAAGTCTTTGTTTGTGATTTCGTTAAATGAAGGTCTGTCAAAGAAGACTGTTCCGCTTGAAATTGAATCTTGATTATCACCAAGTTTTAGTTGAAGATAAACTGTTGAGTTGTCAAAACCTGCATTGATATAAAATTTATATTCATCCCAACCTGTAGTGTCAGCTGTTATTGTAAAGCTTTCAATATTTGTTTTTGAAGAAGATTGCAAGTTGATTGTTGCAGTAGTTCCTTCATACAAATAAGCCCAAACAGATAATTCGTAATATTTACCTTTTGACAAACTGATTGAAGGAGAAGTGAAGCCCCAAGGTTTATCAATTTGGCTCTCAAGTGCTTTTTGAGTGCTGATAACAAGTACATTATCATTGTTTTGAGCAACTTGTGAATTCCAGCCTGCCATAATGTCGTTTACTTTTAGCAAACCTTTTTGATAAGTGTTGTTAACATTATAAACTCCTGCATAAAGGTCTTTTAGATATTCTTTAGAAGAAGTAGTCCAACTTAATGGTAAACCGAAAGTAGCTTTAGTATTTTTGTCTAAGAAATCTTTCTCATCAAAATCGTCATATTCTGTTTTAGTAGCAGAAATATCAACTTGGTTGAACTCTGCATTTGAAATGTTAAGACTTTCTGATTTGAAAGAATGTTTTTTAACATAATCACCTGAAGATTCAGAGTTGTAATCAGAGTAGTTAACTTTGTACATTTCAAAATCTTTGATAGAAACTTTACCTTTTACAAGTGTGTCTGGGGTTAAGTTGCTACCGCTACCCATAACAATTTCGTAGTAAATTTCGCTTGTTTCTTTTAAATCACCTTGAATTAAAAATGCAAATTCTATATAACCATCGCTGTCAATATCGTCGTCTTCTAGTCCTTCAGAGTTGAACTCACTTATTTTGGTGATTTCTGTATCTTTACCATCTCTTACTTTTTTGTAAAGGATAATTTCAACACCTTTATTTTCGTCAATTAATTCTGTTTTAACTTTGAATGATAATCTGTAGTGATTATTTGCTTCAATAGTTATAAGGTTTTTATATTTATATTTAGTAATACTAGGTTTTTTGTTTTCAAGTGTAATAACTTGATTGCTTGAAGTTAACTCACCACGATAACTATTTGGAATACCATCGTGTTTGTCATAGGTAGATTGTTCGTAGTTATTTGGATTTGTAATGATTGTGCTATCAAGCAAATTTTCGCCCAATGTAGATTCAAGATTTGCTTGGTAAGCTTCGTCAGCATTTTTATACTCATCTTCAGTGATAGTCTCTAAAGTAATTTCGTCAAAGAATGCTGCACCGATTGCGTTATCGCTATGGTTTTTGCCACCTTTACCCAATCCTACTTGAACATAAATTTCTTTAGTTCTCTTTTGGTCACCTTGGATAAAGAAGGTAACTGCTTTCCATTCTCCGTCAGCTGAAACGATATTATCAATTGATTTGATTTGTTCGTTTTTATCTGTAGAAGTTTTTAGCATTACATAAGCACCATTTTGTTCAATATTTTTAGTTTGAACCCAAACAGTTAATTTGTAATAGTTTCCTGCAGAAATTTTTAATCTGTTATCAGACCTATATCCATAAGCAGTTGCCTTAATATTGTTTAGCATTAAAAATTTGCTGTCATTGCCTTTTGGATTAACATTTTCAGCAATAGTAGGAATGCCTATAGCGTTTTTATCAATAACGCCGCGTACCAAATAGTCAGTACTTGATGGAGCAGTGTCACCATTTTCACCTGTGCTTGAAACACCTGTCCATTTACGAGCAGTGAATGGTTGTTCTGTACCACTAATATTTATAAATGACATATCGCCGTTAGTTAAATCATTATAACCTTGTTGTTCATTGCCTGCACTGGCTTTTACAAAGTCATTGTATTTTTCTTCTGCGGTTTTGCCACCTTCGTCGTCTTTAACTTCGCTTACAACTACATTATCAAAGAAGGCATAGCCGTTAGAAAGTTTATTATCCTTTTTACCATCTTTACCATTTGACAAAACTACACTAATAGAATTGCTTGAAAGGTTAGATGTTTTTAGCATAACTGTAAATGTTTGCCAGCTACCACCTGTTTTAATTCTTTCAAATTCAACAAATGCGTCGCCACCAACTTTAATATAAGCACCATAGCTATCTTCAGTAAGCTTGTCTGTTTTTACAGAAATTTTAATTTCAAAATACTTGTTTGCATTTAAACTGAAATTGCTTGATGTATATTTGTAAGAGTTATCCTTTTTGTTGTAAATCATAAGGATATTTGTATCTGTTGTTGCAACAGCACCTGGATTAGGTAGTCTGTTCCAGATTTTCTTATTTTTATCATAAGCTGTTTTTTCAGTGTCGATAACACCTGCTACCAAAGAATCGTCGTCAGTATCAGTAGAATTGCCTGAAGAAGTACTTCCTGCAGAGCCTGTCCAACTGCCGGGGATTTTTGGGAAGGCGTCAGATGTAGTCACTTCAAAGTTACCATTAGCGATAAATTCACTTGTGTCTTTTACTTCCCCTACTGCATCATCATCTTTGTCGCACGCAATAAGTGTAGTTAACATTGTAATGCACAAAATGATTATCAATAGAACTGTCAAAAATTTGTATTTTTTGTTCATTTTACCACCTTTGTCTAATATTACTATTATTATATTTGATAAATAATCGTTTATTATTATATACTATTATTAAAAATAATGCAATAGTTTATAAGTATTTTTTTGTTTTATTTTCATTAATAACTGAAACTAACGATTGCTTTTAGAAATTTTATGTCGATTATTTTTTGCGTCCAACTATTGTGGTAATCCATTGTTTTACAAAATAGTATCGATTTTTTTAAGCTTTTAATTAAAATCAATTAACAAAATTTCTTGTTATTTTACAAAAAATTATCTGTTAAAATTAATATTTTTTGATAAAATCCACATATTAAAATTATGAGAGTAGAGCAAAAAATAAAGAAAAATAGCAAATTAAAATTTGTATTTGTGTCCATTGCAAGTAGTTTTGTAGGTTTAATTAATGGATTGTTAGGGGCAGGTGGTGGTTCGCTTGTTGTACCACTTTATGAGTCGGGTATGGATTTGGAAGCAAAAAAATCTCACGCTACGGCAATTGCAACAATGTTGCCTACTTGTATAGTTAGCGGAATTATATATTTGTTAGGCGGTAACTTTGATTGGCTCAGTGGTGGAGTGATAACTGCAGGTGTAATCATTGGCGGAATTATCGGTTCAATTTTGCTTAAATTTATAAAAAATGATTTTCTGTCATTGGTGTTTTATTTTATTATGATATATGCGGGAATAAAACTTTTGCTACCAAGTTAAAAGCTGACATTACAATTGTGGATTTTATTGTTTATCGCAATAACAACTCGTGTTATTAGCTATGTTTTGAAAACTTATAAATACTAAAATTGTAAAATAATGTCGATTTTCTACTTGCTTTATTAAAAAGAAAGTAGAAAATTGACAAGTTTAAAGGTTTAAAATTACATATTTAAAGGGGGAATATAATGGAGTACTTACTTTACATTTTATTTGGTGCATTAGGCGGATTAATAGGTGGTATGGGAATGGGTGGTGGTACAATACTAATACCGCTACTTACTTTGTTTTTAGATATACCGCAATTGCAAGCTCAAACGATAAATTTGATTTCTTTTATACCAATGGCAGTTGTTTCGCTTATCATTCATATTAAAAACAAACTTGTAGACTTTGGGGCACTTTTTAAGGTTTTACCATTCGCTTTGGGATTTAGTATAATAAGTTCATTTTTTGCTTTAAAAATCAATAGTGGCGTTTTAAGGACGATTTTCGGCGTGTTTATGTTGATTATCGGTTGTATTTTTATGATAAAAACTTTAAAAAACTATTTATTCAGGTATTTTTCTAGCCATAAAAACGCTAATTTAATTACCAAAATCAAACTTTTGGTTAAGGTAAAATAAAATTAATGTAAAATTTTTATATTTAGTGTAGATTTTTATATTATTATGTGTTATAATGGGGCTATAGAAAATATAGAAAAGTTTTAATTATTTGTTTTAAGGTGTCTGACTCAGTTGTGTGCGATTAAAACAAATAAATGTTTTAATCAAATTACAAAAGTTTAAAAGTGCAAATGTTTTTTGTTAATATTTGTACAATCAGCATTTTAATGCGAAGGAGTTTTATGGAGAGAATAGGAATAATTGACCTTGGCTCTAATTCTGCAAGATTGGTTTTGGTAAATGTTCACGAAGGCGGTTATTTTGCTGTATTCGACGAGCTTAAAGAGTCAGTAAGACTTGCTCAAGGTATGGACGAAGATGGTGTATTAAGTCCTGCAAGAGTTGAACAAACTATAAAAACATTGCAAATGTTTAGGCGTTTGTGTGATTCTAACAAAGTTAGCAGAATTTATGCTTATGCAACAGCCGCTGTTAGAAATGCAAAAAATCAACACAGCTTTTTGGCAGAAGTACAATTGAAATGTGGTTTCAAATTGGAAATATTAGATGACGAGCAAGAAGCTCAAATGGTTTATCAAGGCGTAATAAACAGTATGGATATTCCTAGGGGCTTGATTATGGATATTGGCGGTGGCAGTACACAGTTGATATACTACAACCGCAAAAATATTTTGGGACACGCAACTATTCCTTATGGTGCTGTTACATTGACAGAAAAATTCAGAACTGTTACATATAGACCGCAAGAGCGTGCTGAAAAAATAAAAGCCTTTTTCCTTGAAGAATTGGATAAAGTTGAATTTTTAAAAGAAATTGAGCCTGAAGTTAGATTTATAGGTGTCGGGGGTTCTTTTAGAAATGTAGGTAAAATTAGCCGTATGCTTAGAAAGTATCCACTTAATATGTTACATAACTATGTGGTACCATCTAGTGAGTTTAATAGCATTTACAACAATATAAAATCACTTGATTTGGATAAAACTATGAAAATTAAAGGTTTGTCCAGTGTGCGTGCGGATATATTCCCATCAGCTTTAGCTGCAGTAAGTGCGGTATTTGAAAAATTGAACTTTAACGATGTTACTATTTCAGGTTGTGGTCTTCGTGAAGGTGCAATGTTTAAAATTGCTGTGCCTTCAACTAATGACAAACCAATTAGTGATGTTTTAGGTCATAGCTTATACACAACTTTAAATTTTTATCAAGAAAATATCGGACACGCAGAGCAAGTTTACAATTTGTCTGTACAACTATTTAAGCAATTAAGAGTTTTGCATAAATTGCCACGTGCTTATGTGAAAGTGTTAAGAGTTGCGGCAATGCTTCACGATACTGGTAATAAGATTAAGTATTATGACCACCATAAACATAGCGCTTACATAATTTTACACAGCAATCTTTATGGTATATCTCACAAAGACTTGGTTATGAGTGCAATGGTTGCAAGTATGCACAGAAAAGGCGAACTTGATGCAAGTACTTTTATGAAATACAGAGATATGATTACAGAAGAAGATTTGTATGCAGTTTTAAAACTTGGTGTGATTGTGAGAATTGCAGAGTCACTTGACAGGTCAATGGATAGCGTTATTAAGGAAATCAATTGCGATGTCTTGGGTGATAGCGTAATTATGAAAACAGAAGCAGTTGGCGATTGTTCATTAGAAATTAAAAACGCTTTGTCTGCAACTGCGGAATTTAAAAAGCACTTTAATAAAAACTTGCAAATTTTATAATTTTAAATAAAAATAAAAAAAGGTAGCTTATGGTAGCTGCCTTTTTTGTGTGTAATATTGGTTAAAAATTTCGTACTAAAATTATTTAAAATTTAATATGTAAGTATAACTTGTTTTTAGCTTGCAAATTTTATTAATTTTAAAACTTGTAAAGAACTATAGGAAATCAAAAATTTATTTTGCATTTACTGACATAAAAACACATTAACTTTTTTGTAAACATTTTTAAATGATGCAAAAAACAATAAAAAACTATTATCTACAATGTGTGGATAATAGTTTTTATAAAATTTAGTATATTGGCTATAAAAATATTAAAATATATTAGTGAATGCAGATATAATCATATTTATTTATAATAAAAATTTTAACTATAAAAGAGTAGTCAGTTTAAAATACACCAATAAAATGCAAAATCTACAATATGTAGATATGCTCATATCGTGATATCTGCATTTGATGACTAATTGATTTCTCTTCTTAATTGTTTAAGTTTTATATATGTGTAAATCTTTTTTATCTGTTCGGGAGTAAGCTTTGTTGTTGTAATCTTTTGACCCGGCGTGTAAGTAGTAATATCGCTGTTTTTTATTTCGGATAATCTACTTGTTATATCGGTTATATTATGTACGCTATTTATGTTGTCGCCTGTCTCTTCAGTTGCAAGTAAGCTTTCGCTTGTTTCCAGTAAATCGCTATCTGCCATTATATCCGTTTGTGTAACTGTATTGTTTTGACTGATATTGCTATAATATGCTTGATTTTGCTTAACTGAAAAATCAATATTATGTATTGTTGAGATTGTTTCCGCTTGTCTTAAACTTGTTGGCATAATTTTTGAGTAATTGACTTGCATATCATTTAGTTTGTTAAACAAAAACTCACTTTCAAATTCCCCACACAAGATATAAACTTGTAAATAATTGTTTTTGGCACATAATTCTATTGTATCTAATGCTTGCGGAATATCCAGTGCAACTTTTTTTCTGCTACCATTGTAATTATGTATTATTTCATTGTTTACAAAAGGCAACTTATTGTGTTTTTGCTCAATATAGTTATAAATGTGTATTTCAAGATTATCACTTGGAATATTTTCAATCAAGTGGGAATAACTCTGAGTATTCAGTCTTGTTGTGTTTAAATCAATAGTCAAAAGATAATTGTGCAAAATTACTCCTTATTTTCTTCCCGTTTGTTATAAAACAGATATTGCTGTGCGTATCCTGCGTTTTCTCCGTACAATTTAATAAGATTTTCTCTCATAATTTTAGGAGAAGGGTATTCATTAAATAAATCTTGATATATTTTTTTTACCCAAGTATCTACAGGAAATACGTCCATTTTGTGATATCCAAATAATAGTATGCAGTCTGCAACTTTAGGTCCTACGCCCACAAGATTGTCGCATAAATATTTATTTGCTTCATATCCGTTTACTTGATTAGGAAAAGATAAATTTATTTGATTTTCAGCAAGAGTTTTAATAGACTTTTCAAGATAAGATGCTCTATAACCGCAACCCATTGCTTTAAAGTCACTTTCCTTAATAGCTGATAGTTCCGCTAAAGTAGGAAATTTCCCATTAGGTGCTATTCTGTTTAAAATACCTTGTATCCTTGGAATATTATTGTTTGCGGAAATTATAAAACTAATTATTGTTTCCAAAATATCTTGTCTTAAAATTCTTATTCCGTAGCCGTATTTAATTGCACTATCCATCATAGGCAAACCTTTTAGTTCTTCCTTTATTTTGGAATAATCGCAATTTAAATCAAAATAGTTTTCAAAATAATCTCTATCTTCGTTTTCAATAATTATTTCGTCTTTATTTTGATAAAGTACAGCTTTTTTATCCAAAGAATACACTTCGGCATAAGTATCATTTATAGTGAATCGAAAAAGTTGTCCGCACTCTAATGTTTGTTTAATATTAAAATCTTTTGCTTCAGTTATTATAGTATTATTTTGCATAATATTTTTACCTTTTGTGTCGAAATTTTGTATGTAGTACAAAAAAGAACAATTAATATTGTCAAAATTTGTACTTTTTTATAATATCGGAAGTTATCGCAAAGCGGGGCGAAGCCACATTTTGCAGTAACTGACGATTTCTCAAACTAGAAGTGCTTGCGACAGCAAGTATATTGTGTTAGCAATATGAAATTTTAATGGCAATTAAAATTCACTTCTTTTAGTTTATATTATCGGAAGCTGTAGTCAAGCGACACGAAGTGGCATTTGACATCAGCGAGTGTTAATTCAAATTAGAAGTACTTGCGACAGCAAGTTTATTGTGTTAGCAATATGAAATTTTAATGGCAATTAAAATTTACTTCCTATAATTTGTATTATATAATATTTACATATTTTTTGCAACAATTGGTTGACAAGTGTTAAAGAAAATGTTAATTTTAACAAGAGGATAATGAAAATGAGTGAAATGGTTGCTGAAAATAGTGTGAAAGAGAATAAATTAGGAGTTATGCCAATCCCAAAATTGCTGGCAAAAATGTCTTTGCCGGCTATTTTTTCTATGCTTATAATGTCAATGTATAACATTGTTGACAGTTTATTTATTGCAAAATCAAGTATATATGCTTTGGGAGCATTGAATCTTGCTTTTCCGTTGCAACAAATTATGCTTGCATTTGCACTTGGCGTTGGTGTAGGTACTAGCACTATAGTTGCAAGAAGGCTTGGCGAGAAAAATAAAAATCAAGCGGACAAACTTGCTCAAAACGGCTTGAAAATTGCTATTGTTACTACTGTACTTTTTATGATTTTAGGTAGTTTTTTGCCTAATTTATTTATGAAAATATTTACTCAAGATAAAACAATTATTACAATGGGTACACAATATTTGACAATTTGTATGGTATGTTGCTTTGGTATGATGATAGAAATTTTGGTTTCCAAAATTTTGCAAGCAACTGGAAATATGATAATTCCAATGCTTTCTCAATTGTTGGGTGCTGTAATAAATATTATATTTGACCCTATTTTTATTTTTGTTTGCGATTTAGGTATTATAGGTGCGGGAATTGCTACGGTAATGGGGCAGATAATCAGTATGATATTCGTTTTGGTTTTGGCATCAAAAAGAAGACACGTAATTGATTTAATGTTTAAAATTAAGCATCCTAAAGATATATTAATAAGTCTTAAGTGTTTTAAAGAAATTGTTCGTATAGGTTTGCCTGTATTGATTATGAATGCAGTGACAGGTATTATTGTTATAATAATGAATAAAATAATCGGCGGTTACAGCAGTCAAGCTACAAATGCTTTGGGCGTTTATTTTAAATTGCAGTCATTTGTATTTATGCCTGTTTTTGGACTTAATCAAGGTGCTTTGCCTATTATGTCTTTCAACTTTGGTGCAAATCAAGAAAAAAGATATAGGCAAACTTTCTTGCTATCCCTTGCCGTAAGTTTGGTTATTATGGTTATAGGTGTTTTGATTTTCCAATTGTGTCCGGAATGGTTGATTTCATTGTTTGAAAATAGCAGTAGTGAAACGCAAATTGCAGAGTATAATGAACTTGTGGCAGTAGGAACAGTGACTTTGCGAGTAATAAGTTGGAGTTTCTTGTTTGCAGCAGTAAATATTATTGTTACAACAGGCTATCAATCCATAGGTTACGGAGTGACTTCGCTAATAATGTCACTTTTAAGACAAGTTATATTTATTTTGCCACTTGCAATATTGTTCGGTAAATTTTGGGGGCTTGACATTTTGTGGTGGAGTTATCCTATTTCAGATATACTGGTTATGGTTATATTTACACCTTATTACTTCTTTGCGTACAAAAAAGCTTTTGCAAAGCGAATAAAAAATAATCAACAATCAAGTGAAGAAATAGCTAATCAAAATAGTGAAGTGATACAAGAAAATGTAGAAAAACAGATTGTGGACCAAGGCGAATATGCTTTGCCTGTCGCATCAACTATGGATAATGAAGGTGAAGAATAAAAATTTTTAAAAATTAAATGATTGATTATCGCATATCAAATTAAGTTATCCCACAGCAAAAATGCTGTGGGATATTTATATGAAATAAAAGTAGTTTTTGTAACATTTTAATTATGATTAAAATATTATTAATATAGTAATCATTACTACTTTTATGTTTAAAAATTGATAACGAATATTAGTTTTATTTTTTATAAATTAATAATCATTACTATTTTTAACAAAGCACTTTAGACATAAGGATAATTTATATATTTATATAAATATAAGCTTAAAAAGTGCGTATCGTTTAGTATTTTACTCAGTTGTTGCAACCACAACCATTATTTCTATTGTTCCAGATTAAAAATACTGGCATACCATTTAAGTTGTTTCTGTTTTGCATTCCGCTGCAAGAGCCGTAACCACAGCCACAACTATTTCTATTGTTGCCACAGCTACAAGAATTGCAACCGCAAGAGTTACAACCGTAGCCAATTCTATTATTGCCGCAACCACAAGAGTTACAGCCGCAACCATTTCTATTGTTTCCACAACCGCAAGGATTGCAGCCACAGCCATTTCTGTTGTTCCAGCCGAAATCGTTAAATAAATTAGCTTGATTATTAAACCAATTGTTACAACCTGAGCAGTTATTTCTGCAACAGTTATTGCAATTAAAATTACACATATATATACCTCAAAAACATAGCTATTTTAAAGATAAAATTAAAAAATTTCAAAGCTGAATTTGATTTATCCTATTTGATAAAAATTGTTTCATAACACCGCAATAGGATTATCATTTTGGATTTAAAAGTTTATAGATTTTTGAATTAAAAACTCATAAAATCAGTATGAAAAATTTCTTTTTTATCTTCTACTAAAAAGATATGAATTTTTAAAAAAATATGTGAAAAATTTTGAGTAAAAGACTAGACATTTTTTTATAAATGTGTTATTATAAATATACAAGAAAAATATATAATAAAATTAAGAAAAATTACACAAAATAATACTGAAAAAATAATCTTGTTTTTGAGCAAAAATCAAACAGAAAATTGTTTTTTCAGGGCGTTAAAATTTTATTAAATCCACTGATATTATTTAAACATTCGCAGATTTACAAAATCAATAACAAATAATTTTTCGGTTTTAACAAAAAATATATTTTCTAAAATAACTTTTAACAGCTGACATATAAATTTCCGTATATGAATTTGGCTTTAATAATCTTGGAGGTATTAAGATGAGAGAAGAATGGAAAGGTTTTAACGAAGGTGCTTGGACTGATAGTATTAATGTCTCAGACTTCATCAAACGCAACTACACTTTTTATGATGGAGACGCTAGTTTCTTAAGCGGCCCTACAAAAAGAACTTCTGCAATTATGGAGAAGGTTAACGCATTGCTAAAAGAAGAAACAGAAAAAGGTGTTGTTGGTATCGACACTGAAAGAGAAACTTCTATTTTAAGTTACGGTCCCGGTTATATCGATAAAGATAAAGAGATTATTGTCGGTTTGCAAACTGAAGCTCCACTTGTTCGTGGTGTAAACCTATTCGGTGGTAAGAGAATGGCTATTTCTGCTTGCGAAAACTATGGTTATAAAATTTCCGATAAAGTTCTTGATGAGTTTAAATACAGAACTACACACAATGACGGTGTATTCAGAGCATACAATGATACAATGAGAAAAGCAAGACACGTTGGTATCATTACAGGTTTGCCAGATGCTTATGGTCGTGGTCGTTTGATTGGTGACTACAGAAGATTGGCTCTTTATGGTATGGATTTCCTAATCGAGCAAAAAATGGCTGACAAAGCTAAATATGGCGATATGGATATGACTGAAGAAAACATTCGTATTGTTGAAGAACTTGCAAAACAAATTGATTTTATGAAACAATTGAAAGTTCTTGCTAACAACTATGGTTTTGATATTTCAAATCCTGCTAAAAATGCAAAAGAAGCAGTTCAATTCACATATTTTGCTTATTTAGGTTCAATCAAAGAACAAAATGGTGCTGCTAACTCTATCGGTCGTATTTCTACTTTCCTTGATATCTATTTTGAAAGAGATTTGAAGAATGGCGATTTAACAGAAGAGCAAGCTCAAGAAATTATGGATGATTTAATTATTAAATTACGTCTAGTTCGTCACTTAAGAACAGAAGAGTACAATGACTTGTTTGCTGGTGACCCAACTTGGGTAACAATGAGTGAAGCTGGTGTTGACAGCGAAGGTAATCCAATGGTTACTAAAAACTCTTATCGTGTACTTCAAACATTGTATAACTTGGGTAGTAGCTGCGAGCCTAATATTACAATTTTGTGGAGCCAAAAACTTCCACAAGCTTACAAGAATTTCTGTGCACAAGTTTCTATCGATACAGATAGTATTCAATACGAGAATGACGATGTAATGAGATGCAGATATGGTAATGACTATTCAATCGCTTGTTGCGTATCAGCTATGGAAACTGGTAAACAAATGCAATTCTTTGGTGCAAGATGTAATATGGCAAAAGTATTGCTAATGGCATTAAACGGCGGTGTTGACGAAGTTCACGGCGTTCAAGTTGCTCCAAAAGGCAAAGTATTTGAAGAAGGTAAGCCACTTGTTTATGAAGAAGTTATGGAAGCTTATGACAAATACAGTGATTGGATTGCAAATCTTTATGTAAATACTTTGAATATCATTCACTATATGCACGATAAATACGCTTATGAGCGTTTGACAATGGCTTTCCACGATACTAATCCACACAGATGGATGGCTTTCGGTATTAGCGGACTTTCAGTTTTGACAGATAGCTTGAGTGCAATTAAATTTGCAAAAGTTACTCCAATCAAAGATGAGCGTGGTGTTATCGTTGATTTCAAAACAGAAGGCGAATTCCCTAAATATGGTAACGATGATGATAGAGTTGACGAAATTGCTAAGTATATCACTGATGATTTCTATGCTAAATTGAAGAAAACTCCTTGCTACCGTGGTGCAACTCATACATTGAGTGTTTTGACTATTACTTCAAACGTTGTATATGGTAGAAAGACAGGTAACACTCCTGATGGTCGTCGTGCAAAAGAGCCATTCGCTCCAGGTGCAAACCCAATGCACGGTCGTGATGCAAGCGGTGCAGTAGCAAGCTTGACAAGTGTTTCTAAGTTGAATTACGATAGTTGCCGTGATGGTATTTCAAATACTTTCTCTGTAACTCCACAAGCTTTAGGTAAAGATAAACAAACTCAAATTGTTAACTTAACAACTATGCTTGACGGATATTTTGGTAGAGATGCACATCACTTGAACGTAAACGTTTTGAACAGAGATTTGTTGATTGATGCAATGAACAATCCTGGTAAATATCCAACTCTTACTGTTCGCGTAAGTGGTTATGCTGTAAACTTCAATAAACTTACTCGTGATAAACAAGAAGAAGTTATTGCAAGAACATTCCACCAAAAATTATAATTATCTAAAAATTGCTAGTATATTTACTAATTAATAATTTTTAATTGAGTTTAGTAACGCTTATTACAATTTTGAATAATCTATATTGTTTGAGTTTAAGATTTAATATATAGCAATAAATATAATTTGATAATTAAAATTTGAGTTTCAATAGGTTGTAATTTATGGAAGTAATTTTAAATGTCCACTCAGTCGAGAGTTTTGCGACTCTCGAAGGGGCGGGTATAAGGTACGCGTTGTTCTTGCAAGGCTGTCCGTACAGATGCGTTTATTGCCATAACCCAGATACTTGGAAATGTGGTATAGGTAAACCAAAGTCTGTGGATAGTGTTATTGAGCAAATGCAACATTATAAATCATTTTATAAAAATGGCGGTGGACTTACTGTAACAGGTGGTGAACCACTTATGCAGTCGGAAGGTGTGCTTGAGTTATTTAAAAGAGTACATACTGAACTTGGACTTACCAATACAATTGATACTTCTTGTGCTGTTATGCCAGATAATATCAATGAGATTTTGCATTACACCGATTTAGTTATTATCGATTTGAAATTTCATAATAACGAAGATTATATGACATATGCAAATGGCTCACTTGATAATACTATTGCTATGTTAAAAAAGACATTGCAAGCAGGCGTAAAAGTTCTTGTTAGAACAGTTATTGTTCCAGGTATTAATGATACTGCTCAAGATATTGAAAAATATGTTGACATTGTAAATCAATATCCTAACGTAATTAAATATGAGTTATTGGGATATCATACAATGGGAGTATTTAAGTACGATGAGCTTGGTATGAAATATCGTTTGGAAGGAGTAGAGCCTTTATCTGCAACAAAATTAAAAGAATTGCAAACTATTGCAAATAGCAAACTTAAAATTTGATAAAATTAATTATTAGTTATTTAGATTTTTAAAATTATTAACTTTGTTTTAATTAAAAAAGCGACTTTTTGTCGCTTTTTATTTTTATTTATATTTGGGTTTGGTATTACTCATTAATTATAAAAACAAATGTATAGTTTTATTTAAAGCAAAAATGTTTTTCAATTTATAAAATATTTTTAGTCTAATATAAAATACTTAAATAATTGCAATCATATTGATTTTTAAGCATTTATAATGTATAATTAATTATAAAATATAATTATGGCATTATTAAAAATTGTTATTTTTTATATAATAATGGGGGCAGTATGAAAAAGAAAGCGTTGATAAATTTTATAGTTTTAATTTGCTTGATTCTTAGTTGTTTTTTATTGACTAGTTGCAATGGCAGTAGTCAAACAGAGTATGACATTGTAAAAAAGACTAAAATGGAAAATTTTGAACTTTTGAATAGGTCAGCAAAAGAAAATCAAGTTGTTTTTATAGGTGATTCGATTATAGAACTATTTCCAACTTACGAGCTGTTTGCTGATAAAGATAAAATTGTATATAATCGTGGAATAAGTGGTGATACTTCTGATAGAATGCTTGAGAGAATGGATAAAAATTGCTTAAATATCAATCCAAATGTTGTATATATTCTAGTTGGTACTAATGATATTGCTAAAAATATCGACTATAGTACAATTATTGATAATATTAGTAAGTCTATTGATAAATGCAAAGAAAATGGCGTTCAAAAAATCATTGTAAGCGGTTTATATCCTGTCAACAAAGCCATAAATTCAAATATGGTTGGTAGCAGAACAAACGAAGAAATATTGGAGTTAAATAGCAAACTTCAAGTACTAGTAAAAAACAAATCTGTAGTTTACAGTGATGTGTTTGATTGTTTAAAAGATAGTCAAGGAAATTTTGATAAAGAGTATACTTATGATGGATTGCACCCTAATGCAAAAGGTTACTCTGTAATTACAAATGCAATTTTGCCACTTGTTTTTGAATAAGAAAATATTTTGCATATAATTAAGATAATGATTTAATAGCAATAAAAAAATGAGCAAGTTAATTTTGCTCATTTTAATTTATTTTAAAATTGATTAATCCTTTTTAGCTTTTGCATTTGTAAACTCAATTTGTTGTTGCTCAATGTTTTTAATAAATACATCAAGTTTATTGTAAGGAATTTCAATATTATTCTCATTCAATTTGTTAAATACGCTTTCAGTAAACGCATAAAAACAATCCCAATAATTTTCGGTAGCAGTCCAAACTTTAACAGAAAAATCAATTGAACTAGAATTCATTTTTGCAAGATTTACGCTGTTTGCTTGGTCTTGCAATACAAGTTCTTGCTCCTTTATAGTTTCAAGCAAAACTTCTTTAACTTTAGCCATATCACTATCATAACTAACTGAAACATCTAGGACTATACGACGCATTTCTAAACTTGTGTAATCGATTATTGGATTGTTGATAGTAACATTGTGGGGCATAGTGATCATTTCGTTATTACCAGTACGAATTTTAGTGTTAAAAATGCTTATATCAACAACTGTTCCTGAAACACCATTAATCTCTACAAAATCACCAATTTTGAAAGGTTTATTTGCAAGAAGAATAATACCATTTGCTAAGTTTGATACACTTGATTGTATTGCAAGAGTGACACCTAAAGTCAATGCTGTAATTATAGCTACAAGACTAGTGATAGGAACGCCTACAATAGCAAGCAGAGTTAATGCATAAAGTACCCAAAGCACAAATTTGACTACTGTGACTAAAAATTTGTAAACAGTTTGGTCAAGTTTAACTTTTTTGCCCATATTTCTAAGCATTTTAATAAAAACTTTAATTAGGATAAAACCGATTATTGCAACAATAATAAACAAAACTACTTTGCCAAGACCTGATGCAAAGAATTTTGTCATAGTTTCCATAAAACTATTGAAGCCTGCAATAAAGTTATCCCAACCAGTTGCTGAAAGAATAGATAACATATATTTACCGCCTTTTTTAAATTTATATTGATATTTTAGCACAAAAAGTCATATTTTACAATAGATAATAGTGGATAAATTTAGCATTTTGTAAAAAATTTATTGATTATTGTCATAAATGAATTTTGCAAGATTTTTTTTAACAAAATATATGTTATTTTGCAAATTTGATATTGACAAATAATATTATAAATTATATAATAGAAAAAAAGATTTAATTTAGTAAATTTATAATAAAATTGATACTAAATAGATTTTTTAAGGGGGGATTTATGAAAAATAATTTTGTTATTACACTTGCAAGACAATATGGCTGTGGTGGTAGAACCGTTGGCAAAATCGTGGCAGAAAAATTGGGGATTGGTTATTATGATACCGATTTAATCAAATTAGCAGCAGAAAAAAATGGCGTAAATCCAGAATTTTATAAAGAGTTTGACGAAAAAGCAACAAGCAAATTTGCAAGTATGTTTGGTTATTCAACAGGTGTAGGTAATTTTTATAGTGCAAATTATACCGATATGGTTATTAATGACAAAGTTTACTTTGCGCAAAGCGAAGTTATAAAAGAAGTTGCCGAAAAACCTTGCGTAATTGTTGGCAGATGTGCAGACTATGTGCTTGAAGGTAAGAAAAACCTTGTTAAAGTTTTTCTTCACGCTGATATGGACGCTAGAAGAGATAGAATCGTCAATAAATATGGTATAAAAGATGTTAAAAATATTGATAAGTATATCTTTAAGGCAGATAAACATAGGGCACAATATTACAACACTTATACAGATAAGGAATGGGGTGATATTAAAAATTACGATATCACTATTAATACATCAAAACTAACACTTGAAAAAGTGGCAGATATAATTTTACATTATTTGGAACAATTGGAGGAAATTAATTAATGGACAGACAGGAAAAGGCTTACGAGTGCTTTAAGGAAGGTTATAATTGCGCTCAAGCAATAATTATGGCATTCTCAGATGATTTGCCTATTGATAAGGAACTACTTTTAAAATTCAGCAGTGCGTTTGGTGGCGGCTTTGCAAGAACAAGAAATTTGTGCGGTGCAGTTGCAGGGATTGGTATGGTTTTAGGTGTACTTAAAGATACTTTAGGCAGTGTAGCCGAAGATAAAAAAGATATTTACGAAAAAGTTCGCAATCTAACTGACCAGTTTGAAGCAATGAACGGTAGCCTACTTTGTGGCGAGCTTTTAAAAAATATTAAAAACATTACAAAAGATTATGTGCCGTCAGAAAGAACTGCCGAGTATTATGCAGTTCGTCCTTGCGTTAAGTTTATTTTGGAAGCAACAAAACTTACAGAAGATTATTTAGTTTCACAAGGAATTATTAAGGCTTAATAAAATTTATTAATGATACTAAGCAATTTAGTATCATTAATTTTTAAATTATAATTAAATAGCGATTTTACAATAATTAACAAAGGAAAAGAAAACAAAAATGAGAAAAATAATATCATTATTTCTTGCATCATCAATTGATGACATAGCATTTGACAGATTGGCGATTGGAGATTTTATAAATCAACTTAACAATATCTATGAATCTAAAGATATTTTTATAAAATTATATAAATGTGAAAGTGAAGATATGGACCACTCAGTCAAATTAGCTGGCAGTCAGAAATCTTTGGACGAAATAGTGGAAAGTTCTGACCTTTGCTTTGTTATTTTTTGGCATAAAGCAGGTGGATACACTATGCACGAGCTTGAAGTTGCAAAAGCTGCTTTTGAAAAAGCAAATAAGCCTAAAATAGTTATTTATTTTAAAAAAATTGTTAATGATTCAATACCTGAAGATATAAAGGAAATAATGGGGTATATTGATGCTAAAATGAAGCATTATTATAGGGAATATGAGCATATTGATTCTTTAAAGCTTGGTATTATTACGCAATTACAAGTAAATAACTATGTTAATGATGAACTTAAGGTGGAAAATGATGCGATAATGCTAAATAACCAAAGTGTGATAAGCACAAATTCGATACCATTATTCAGTGTTAATAATGAGTATTTGGAATTGTTAAATCGACATAAAAATTTGCGCGAAAGGCGTAAAAAATTGGAAGAAGAATACAACAAAAATCAAAATAATTATAAATTGGGTAAAGAATTATCAAAATGTTCGAAAGAATGTGACAGAGTAAAGGAAGATTTAGACGATTTGACAAATAGTATTTTAGAAATTGGAAATAAACTTGCAGTTATGACATCAAGCGGAGTAGCAATTACACAAAATATGCGAAAAGCAATAAAACTTTTTGATGAAGGAGATTATGATGGCGTATTAGATGCATTGCCACCTAATTTGATTTTTGAAGACTTATCTAAATTGAATATAAAAGAGAATTGTTTGCTAAGTGAAAGAATTGCTTATATTGAAGAGTTAAGATTAAGCATTTTAGCATTAAAGGCACAAGGCAAATGGATTGATGTACACGATTGTTATGAAAAATGTGTTAAAGAAGTTGCAGGTAGAATGGATATGCCAAAAACTATTTTATATGAATATGCAACTTTTTTATATGAACAAAAGCAATTTAAAAAATGTAAAGAAATATGTGAGCTTATAATTTATTGCTATAATTATAAGTTGCAAAAAACGCCTGAAAAAGACATTGCCGATGTAAATAATTTATATGGTTTGGTACTATTTAATTTAAACGAATATGAAAAATCACAGAGCTATTTTGAAAAAGCTCTTGAAATTAGAAGAAGCCTAAAAGACACACAAGATAAAAAGAATTATTCTATTGCTGAAAGTTGCAACAATTTAGCAAAAGTTTTCTACGCTATCAATGACCATAAAAATGCTGAAAAACTATTTAACGAAGCAATGGAATTATATTCTACATTACAACAACGTACGAATATAACAATAAAAATGGCAACGGCTAAAAAAGATTTGGCACAGTTGTATTATCAAATGAACAGACACGAGATGGCAGCAAATATTTATCGTGAAACTTTGGACTTATTAAAAAAACTAGCAAAGTATAATAATGATTGCTATGATGAAATGATTTATGAAACATCATTTAAATTAGCGAGTGTTTATGTTGCAATAATAAGGCACAGGAAACTTGATAGGTATTTTATATCTGCTTTAATGACGAAAAATAAACTTATTGAAAGTGAAAATAAATTTGCATTTAGCAATTATCTAGAAAAATTTACAGTATATTTAAAAATCTTATATGAGAGTAAAGAATATTGCAAATATGCAAATGAGCTTTCAAACATAGTTGAAAGCTTGCAAAAACAAAAATTAGGTGATATAGATAATATTAAAAATTATTTGGAGTATAATTTTGAATTTTATAATAAACAATTTGATATTTTAGAAATAGAAGACTTGTGCTATACTGCATTAGATATGGCTAGCAAATTGGCTAGACACAATCCAGAAGCGTTTGAAATTGAAGTTACAAAAGCATTAAATTTACTTGGCGAATTAAAAGTGCAATTAGAAGAATACGAAGAAGCTGAAAAAAGTTTTAATGATGCAATTGTTATTCAAAATAAACTTATTTTATTTAATCCTGAATATTCTGAACAGATGCTTGCAGGGACTTATTGTAATATGGGATTATTGTATATGAATTGGAATCGGTATGAGAAAAGTGTATATTATTACGAAAAAGCTATTGAAATATATAAAAAATATGCAGATACCAAGTCAGGAGCATATTGTAATGAACTTGCAAGAACATACAATAGTTTAGCAAATGTTTATTTAAAACAAAAAGATAAATGCACGGCAAATTTATACTATTCAAAATCAATTAACATATATATTTCACTTTATTATAAAAGCCCTGTTGCTTATATTGATAGATTAATTAACACAGTAGGAAATATTGTTAATTCTTTGGATAGTGAAAATGAAAAGGAAATAATGCAAAAATTTTTGTTATAAATTTTAATAAAACAACTATAAAAATGACTTTTGTCTAAAAGTCATTTTTTTGTTTTAGTTTTGCTATTAGTATGTAATAAAATTTGTGATTTGAAATATAGTATTATGTATAGCGAATAATTTTTCTATTAAATTCATTCAAATTTATCTGCTATTTTTTATCAATAAAATTAAAAATTTGCATAAAAATGCTTGACAAATGTTTATTGCATAAGTATAATATAGGCAGAGTTAATAGATAAACTCTTTTTTAATGGTTTTAAGTTCGCCTAGGCGAACCAAAAAAAAGATTGCAATCAAATAAAAAGTAAAGTTAATTACTATTGATTAATTATGATATTATTAATTGGTAAAAAACTTTAAAAGATTATCATTAAAAAAGAAAAAACGGGAGGATAGTATGCCAATAGTTTTAGCACCTGTAGATACCGAACTTATGGTATTGAAAATTGTAGCAAATCAAGATATAAAAAGGCATCTTGAAGATTTGGGAATCATTGTAGGCACAAAAATAAAATTAATCAGCAATAGTGGTGGTAACGTGATTTGTGAAATAAAAGATGGAAGAATTGCGTTGGATACAGAAACTGCAAGAAAGATATTTGTAGCTTAGGAGATTGTTATGCAAAAGAAATTGAGTGAATTTAAAATCGGTGAGCGGGGAATTATTTTAAAAGTCGAAGGTGAAGGTAAAGTTAGAAGGAGACTTTTTGATATGGGAGTAACACCGGGGGCTGAAGTTCTTATGAGAAAGAAAGCACCGCTTGGGGACCCAATCGAAATCAATATTAGAAGCTACGAGTTAACATTACGAAAAGTTGAAGCTTCTTGCATTACTTTGGAGGTAATCGAATGAAAAAATTTGCATTAGTAGGTAATCCTAACTGTGGCAAAACTACCTTGTTTAACAATTTGACAGGTAGTACTGCACATACGGGGAACTGGCCGGGGGTTACTGTTGATAGAAGGGAAGGCGAGTACAAAAAATGTCCTGAGCCTGTAACAATTGTGGATTTACCAGGTATTTATTCGCTATCTCCTTATACGCCAGAAGAAGTAGTGTCAAGAAACTTTATTTTGGATGAAAAACCCGATTGTATAATAAATATTATAGATGCAACAAATCTTGAGCGTAATTTGTATTTGTCGACACAAATTTTGGAAATAGATGTTCCTATTATCATTGCATTAAATATGATTGACGAAGTCAAAAAAAGTGGTGATACCATTGATGCAGATGTGCTTGAGAAAAAAATCGGAGTGCCTGTTGTTGCAATATCTGCCTTAAAAGGTGAAGGCACAACAGAACTTATGGACAGAGCTTATGAGATAGCTGAGCAAAAAAGAGATGGTTTTACTGTTTTAGAGCAGTCTAAACTAAGTCACTTGATTAATGATGTTGCAATTGCATTAAAAGGACAAAATATTGAAAACCCTTTATTTCACGCAGTAAAGCTTGTGGAAAGTGACGAACTTGAAGTTGCAGCGCACGAGCCGTTGCTTGGTATGATTGACAACTTTAAATCTACTTTTGAAGACGATATATTTGGCGTAGATTTTGAAGCGTTGATTGCTGACGGAAGATATAAATACATATCTAAAAATTACTCTACAGCACTTACAAGGAATAATAAAACAGATAAATCAAAACTTACCAAATCAGATAAAATTGATAGAGTTTTGACCCATAGAATATGGGGAATACCAATGTTTTTGTTGATATTGTTTACTATATTCCATTTGGTATTTAGTGAAAACTTTTTATTTATCGGTGCAGCACTAGGTAAAGACTGGGTCAGTCTTCCAGGTACAGCGTTTGAAGGGGTATTTGGTGCGGGCGGAATTAATTCCCCAGGTGCGATACTGCAAGGACTAATGGAAGTTTTAATGAACTGGATAACGGAAGGTGTAGCGGGATTACTTGTAAATGCTCCAGCTTGGGTAACAGGACTATTGTGTGATGGTATTTTAGGCGGACTATCTGCAGTATTATCATTTATTCCGCAAATATTATTGCTTTTAATGTTATTTTCTATTTTGGAAGATACAGGTTATATGGCAAGGGTTGCATTTATACTGGATAGAATTTTAAGAAGATTCGGTTTGTCAGGCAGAGCTTTTATGCCAATGATTATGGGCTTTGGTTGTTCTGTTCCTGCAATGATAAACACAAGGACACTTGCTGACGAAAATGAAAGAGTTACAACTGTAAGAGTTATACCATTTTTCAGTTGTGGTGCAAAATTACCAATATTAACTGCAATTTCTGGCGGTATTGTAATGAGTTTTGGGGTAGGCAATGCAGACATAATAACTTATTCTATGTATGTTGTGGGGATAGTTACTGCGATTTTAACAGTGATTTTAATGAAAACAACAACTATGAAAGGTGAAGCCGCACCATTTATTATGGAATTGCCTAATTATCGCTTGCCACAATTTAAGAGTCTAATGCTTTTAATGTGGGACAAAGCAAAACACTTTATTCAAAAAGCGTTTACAATTATTCTTGCTTCTACAATAGTTATTTGGTTTGTATCACATTTTAGCTTTGATTGGAAATTTTTGCAAGATGCAGAGATGAATAATAGTATTTTAGCAGGATTTGGTAAATTAGTTCAACCACTATTTACACCATTGGGCTTTGGCTCACAATTAAATGAATGGGGTTGGGTATTTATAGTGTCAGCTATAACAGGACTTATTGCAAAAGAAAATGTTGTTGCAACCTTTGGTACTCTTGCAGCTTGTATCGGTGCAAGTGTAGTGGGAGGCGGAGCAGACGGTGTTGCGGAAACAGCACTTATGATTCAAGCATCTGGAATTACAATACCAGCGTTGATTGCGTTTATTGCCTTTAATATGACAACAATACCTTGTATGGCGGCAGTAGCAACAGCAAGAGCGGAAATGCCTAATAAAAAGAAATTTAAATGGACTTTGGTATTTTGGATTTGCACATCGTATATAGTTGCAACAATTATTTATCTTGTAGGTAGCTGGTGGTGGACAATATTTATTGTATTGGCAGTAGTTGCTATGGTTATTGCGGGTATAATTTTGTATAATTCAAAAAAGAAATTGTTTAATTTTAAATTTAAAAAGAAAAAATCAAAACAATCCGATAAATAAATTAAAAGTTTAAGGAAATTATTATGCAAGTAATAGAAATTGTAGTTATTGTATGTAGTATTTTGTTTGTTTTAGGCGTAGCAGTATGGGCATTTATTCGCAAAAAACAAGGCAAGTCAAATTGTTCTTGTGGGGAATGTGATGGAAATTGTGCAAAATGCAAAGAAGCAATATTAAAAGCTAGAGAAAAAGCAAAAAAGAATAATAATACAGATAATAATTAATTATTTAAAATCAACATAATGAAGCTGTAAAGCAAGTAAATTTATGGCTAAATTTAAGTCGTTAAAAAAGCATATTCGAGCTATTAGAATATGCTTTTTTTATACACTTTTTATACGTTTTGTAAAATAATATCATTTAATATCGATTTTTAAACAATTTTTTAACTCCTGTGATTGCGTATGTTATATTTTGTCATAGAATAATTTAATGCAATTTTAAAATAAACTTGACTATTTTATCGCAATGTACTATAATTTATCTAACGGGGTTAGATAAATAGGTGATTTATGATTGATTGGGATAAAGCATTATTAGATTTTAAAAATATGATGTCGCAACAGGATAGTATGAAAATTGTAAAAATGATGGAAGCGGGATATAAAGGCAAACTTATGATTTTGCAAATTTTACTATCAAACAATGGCAAGCTGTTTGCGGGGGAACTGGCTCAAAGATTAGGTGTTTCAACTGCTAGAGTAGCGGTAGCAATAAAGAGTTTGGAGCAAAAAGGATATGTAAACAGATGTCAATCGGAAACAGATGCAAGAAAAGTAGAGATTAGCATAACCGAATTAGGTGTTGAAGTACTTAACAATTATGTAAAGAAGGCAGATGATTTTTTGAAAGAAAAATTGCAGAAATTCAACGAAGAAGAATTGATTACATTTACTAAACTTTCCAAAAAGTTTTTCAGCTAGAAGATTATATTTAAATATATAGAGTTAAAAAGCTTGAATTCATATACTATAGCAATAAATTAAGGAGCAGCTATGTTAGATTTAAAAGGAATTACAAAAGATTATTTGGCAGGAAGTAATACTGTCCACGCACTAAAAGGTGTGGATATAACTTTCCGTAAAAGTGAGTTTGTATCAATATTAGGACCAAGTGGTTGTGGAAAAACTACATTGCTTAATATAATAGGCGGTCTTGACAAATATACAGATGGTGAGTTGTTTATTGACGATATAAGCACAAAAAATTATCAAGACAGAGATTGGGATACTTATCGTAACCAAAGGATAGGTTTTGTTTTTCAGTCTTACAATTTAATACCACATCAAACTATTTCTGAAAACGTAGAACTTGCACTTGCAATTTCAGGCATTGATAAAGCGGAAAGAGTAAGACGAGCTCACGAAGCTCTTGATAAGGTGGGACTTCAAGGTCAATACAATAAAAAGCCTAACCAATTGTCAGGCGGACAATGTCAAAGAGTTGCTATTGCGCGTAGTATTGTCAACAATCCAGAAATTTTGCTTGCAGACGAACCAACAGGAGCATTAGATACTGTTACTTCTGTGCAAATTATGGATTTGATAAAAGAAATAGCAAACGAATGTCTTGTTATTATGGTAACACACAATCCTGAACTTGCAGAACATTATTCGACAAGAATAATAAAATTGCTTGATGGGGAAGTGGTTTCCGATTCCAATCCATATATCGCAGGTAGCGAGAATGAATTAAACATTAAAACAGAAGAAAAAGATATTGAAATTTCACAAAGTGAAAATCAAGTTAGCAGTGTCGATGCCGAAGTTACTGAAGAAAAAGATAATACTGAGCTTAATGAAATAAACCCGGTCCAAAATGAAGATACTGTAAAAAACAAAAAGTCTAGAAAGATAAAAGAGAAAAAATCTAAGTTATCTTTTTGGACAGCATTTAAGCTATCATTTAAAAATTTGCTTTCAAAGCGTAGTAGGACTATAATGGTTAGTATTGCAGGGTCAATTGGTATAATAGGTGTATCTTTAGTGCTTGCTGTGTCAAGCGGCGTACAAGGTTTTATCAAAGATATGCAAAATGATATGTTATCAGGTAATCCAATATCCATAAGCGAACAAGCCTTTGACTTTAATGCTATTATGGAAGGTATGACCAATAGTATGCAGATGGAAATTATAAAAAAATCTGTTGAAAATGGGTATGTTAATGTAGATAATGTGATTGATATGCTTGTTGAGCAAAGTGGTAATATGTCTGCTTTTCAAGTTAGAAATAACATAACAGAAGATTATGTTAAGTTTGTAAAATCAATGCCAAAAGAGTATTATTCTGCAATATCAACACAATATGGTTTGAATTTGTCAAATAATTTATATACCGATTTTAGATTTGACGGCAAAACAAAAAATATTTCTTTATCTGCTGCAAATCAAACATATCGTGCTTTATTTGAAGATGCAGTTAAAGATGATGAGAATGCACATTTTAAAAATTTCTCAGAATATTTTTCTTTAGTAACAGAAAGCTTTAGACAAGCACCAAATGATAAAGACTTTATTTTATCACAATATGATATTATCTCTGACGCACAATCAAGTAAAGTTGCAACAGAAGCGGACGAAATTATGATTGTTGTTGACGAGAATACTGAGCTATCCGATTTAATACTTGCTCAATATGGTTATTTTTCACAAAAGGAATTTTTTAATATAATTTATAAATCAATAGAAGACGAAGGTTACTCAGAGTCTTTATGGAAAGATAAGTTTAGTTATGACGATTTGTTGGGTAAAAAATTTGTATGGTATCCTAATGACGAAATATACAATATCGATATTTCTAATCCAAAACTTCCTAAGTGTACATACAACCCTTATGCAAATGAAAGATATGCAGGTGACACTTTTATAAGTGAAAATTGGAAAGGCGGTAAGGAATTAAAAATTACTGCAATTTTAAGACCAAAGGAAGGTGTTTCTTATGGTTCTTTAAAAAGTGGATTTTATTACACTCAAGCTTTTGCGGAAGAAGTTATTGCAAACGGCAGTAAATCTCAAATAGTACAAGCACTTAAAGTTGCTGGTATGGATACTGTAACAAGTATGAAACTTGAAAGCGGTTACCAAGGTATTACATATAACTTTTCTTATTGGGCAAAAGGTCAAGAGTATAAAAACAATATAGGACTTGTAGGTAGCGAACAAAATTTATCAACAATAATTGGTTCTGTTACAGGACAAAATCTTCCTAAGATTTATACTTTGACTATTAGGGAATTGGGAGGAGTTAATCTGCCAAGTTCAATAAAAATTTATCCTAAAAGTTTTGACTACAAAGATGAAGTAACAAGTTACTTAAAAATTTGGAATAGTGATAAAAACATAGATTTAGGCGATAAAGTTTTGTTGCCTAGCGGAAGAGAAAAAATTACTTATACCGATAACTTAGCTTTAGTTATTAATATGATTAATACAATGATAGATATTGTAACAAGTGCTTTGATAGCATTTACAGCTTTGTCACTTGTGGTGTCAACAGTAATGATTGCAATAATTACCTATGTTTCTGTTATTGAAAGAATTAAAGAAATCGGTGTTATTCGTTCGCTTGGTGGAAGAAAAAGAGATGTATCTGCATTATTTAACGCAGAAACATTCATTATCGGTAGCTCATCAGGTATTGTAGGCTTATTGATTACTTATTTGTTATCATTTATTATCAATCAAATTGTAGGACATTTGTTTGGTATATTTACAATAGCATCTTTGCCAATACTAACTGCTTTGATTATGCTTTTATTAAGTATCGGACTTACAATGCTTGCAGGTATAATACCAGCTAGTCTTGCTGCAAGGAAAGACCCTGTAAACGCATTAAGAAGCGAATAATTGTTAAATAGTACTTTAATTATAAAAGACTGCAAATTTTGTAGTCTTTTATTTTTTTGTGTTTGATATTTGTTTAATAAAAATAGGTGGAAAAATGGTGTGTAAATTGCCAATTTTTGGAGCTATTAAAAAAAATTATATGGGGGTTCACAAAAAGCTAAGATAAAAAATCAAAAAGTAAGCATATTAGTTTGATATATAATTAAAAATATGCTATTATATAAATATCTTAAGGAGGCAAATATGGTAAATTGCTGTAATTATAGACAATTCAGTTTAAGCTTGCAGATTATCATACTGCCGATATTTTAATGACTTTTTACGCCATAACGCAATAGGTTTGTGTTGTGGCTATTGTTTTTTAGGAGGATATATGGCAAAAGTTGGTATTGTTATGGGTAGTATCAGTGATTTGAGTGTTGTTACACCAGCGGTTGATATACTAAAAGAGTTTGGAGTACAAGTGGAAGTTCGTGTTATGAGTGCGCATCGTACACCAAATGAAGCACACGATTTTGCACAAAATGCAATTGCAAATGGTATAGAAGTTTTGATTTCCGCAGCAGGAAAGGCTGCACATTTAGGTGGCGTTTTAGCTAGTTTTACAACTTTACCTGTAATAGGACTTCCTATTAAAAGCAGTACAATGGACGGATTAGATAGTTTATTATCTACTGTACAAATGCCTGCAGGTGTGCCTGTTGCAACTGTTGCAATAAACGGCGGACAAAATGCGGGGTTACTTGCAGTACAAATACTTGCAATCAAATATCCTGAACTTGCTACTAAACTTGCAAAATACAAAGAAGATATGGCAAAAAAAGTTATCGATGCGGATAAAAAATTGCAAGAAGAGCTAAATAAATAACAATTAATCTTTAAGTTTTAGATTATATTTAATATGAGTTGCAACGATTATGGCAGAAGTTTTACTTCAATTTTAAATTATATTTAGCATTTTGAGCTAAAAAGAGGATTAAACTATGTGTATTAAAAATTGTGAATGTTGCTTGGACAAACCACAAGACGAGTGCGGAGTATTTGGTATTTATTCTAATGACAGCAGCGACTTGGCAAGGGTTATGTACTATGGCTTATATGCTTTGCAACACAGAGGACAAGAAAGTTGCGGTATAGCCGTAACTCACGGAATGGAAATTTCGTATTACAAAAACTTAGGGCTTGTAAATGAAGTTTTTAATGAAGACATTATGCAAGGCTTGCCACAAGGCGATATTGCTTTGGGGCACGTAAGGTATGCAAGTAAAGGACTTAAGAATGCAGTAAATGCACAACCAGTTGTTTATACAGGCAGATTTGGTATGTTTGCAATTGCTATGAATGGTAAAATTACAAATGCAAAAATGTTACGTGAAAAGCTTATTGAACAAGGAGTAACTTTTCAAACAAATGTTGACCCTGAAATTATTGCAAATCTACTTAATATCAATACTGTTGATGGTGAGTGCAATATTGCAAAAGCGGTTAGTGAGCTTGAAGGTAGTTTTGCACTTGGTATTATGACAGCTACAAAACTTTATGCAATAAGGGATAGATACGGATTAAGACCAATGGTTGTTGGACAAGGTGCAGATGGATATTATATTTCAAGTGAATCTTGCGGACTTGATGCTATTGGTGTTGATTTGATTCGTGATGTTATGCCGGGTGAAATTTTGAGTATTTCATCAAAAGGTTTGGAAAGTGAATATTTTGCTCACGAACAAAGAAGACCTTGTATTTTTGAGTATGTATATACTGCAAGAGCAGATAGCTTTATTGATAACAGAAGTGTATACGAAGCAAGATATGAGTGTGGAAGAAGACTTGCAAGAAAGCTTAATATCAAAGCAGATATTGTTGCAGGCGTGCCAGATAGTGCAAATGTTGCAGCCCGTGGCTATGCAGCTGAAAGCGGTATTCCTTATATTGATGTTTTGGAAAAGAACAGATATGTTGGAAGAACATTTATTCAACCAAATCAATTTATGAGAGAAAACAGCGTTAAGATTAAATTGAATCCGCACAAACACAATATTCAAAATAAAGAAATTATATTGATTGACGACTCAATCGTGCGTGGTACAACTTCTAAAAAGATTGTTGACCTACTTAAAAAGAATGGTGCAAAAGCTGTACATATGGTTATTGCATCACCTATAGTAAAGCATCCTTGTTATACAGGTATAGATATTGAAACTTATGAAGAACTTATCGGTGCAACAAGAAATGCAGAAGAAATAGGCGAAATTATAGGTGCAGATAGCTTGCACTTTATGGATGTAGAAGATTTGATTGCAAGTTGCTCAAGTGGCGAATATAATACATTCTGTGCAGCTTGTTTTGATGGTAAATATCCAGATGATATAGAAAATAAACTAAGGGAAAGAAAGGAGATTTAAAATGGCGATTGATTACAAATCAGCAGGTGTTGATGTAGAAGCTGGCTATGAAGCAGTTAAATTAATGAAAGAGTATGTAAAAACTACTTACAATGATAGTGTTTTGGGTGACCTAGGTAGTTTTGGCGGATTTTATGCCTTAGATGATAAGGAAGACGGAGACTGTTTGGTTGCAGGTACAGACGGCGTTGGCACAAAATTGAAATATGCTTTTATTTTGGACAAGCACGATACCATTGGTATTGATGCAGTTGCGATGTGTGTAAACGATATCGTTTGTCAAGGTGCAAAACCTTTGCTTTTCCTTGACTATATTGCACAAGGTAAATTGATACCTGAAAGAGTTGCTGAAATAGTAAAAGGTGTGTCTAAAGGTTGTGTGGAAAGCGGTTGTGCTTTAATTGGCGGTGAAACTGCGGAAATGCCAGGATTTTATCCTGAAGACGAGTACGATATTGCAGGTTTTGCAGTAGGTATTGTAAAACGCAACAAAATTATTAACGGCAAAACAATTAAAGCTGGTGATACTCTTATCGGTTTAAGGTCTAGTGGCGTTCACAGCAACGGATACTCTTTGGTTAGAAAATTGTTTGGCGAAGACAAAAATAAACTTAATGAATTTAATAAAACTTTAGGTTGCACTCCTGCAGAAGTTGTGCTTACTCCTACTAAACTTTATGTTAAACCTATTCTTGCTTTGATTGAAAAGTTTGAAATTAAAGGTATTGCACACATCACAGGCGGCGGATTTATTGAAAACATCCCTAGAATTTTACCAAAAGGTCTTGCAGCTAAAATTGATAGAGCAAATTATAAAGTTCCACAATTATTTAAAGCTTTACAAGAAATTGCTGAAATTTCAGACGAGAAAATGTACAATACTTTTAATATGGGTACAGGTATGGTGCTTGCTGTAGATAAAGCAATTGCAAACGATGTTATAAGTGAGCTTGAAAAACTTGGCGAAGAAGCTTATGTTTTGGGCGAAGTTGTAAAAGGCGACGGAGTTATCTTATGAAAAATATAGCAATTTTTGCAAGTGGTTCGGGTTCAGATATGCAATCGGTTATTGATGGTGTAAAAAACGGACAAATTGACGGCATAGTAAAACTTGTAATTACAAACAAAAGCGGTATTTTTGCGATAGAGCGAGCAGCTAAAGATAATATACCTTGCAAAACTTTTACATTAAAAGAATATGGCACTCACGAAGAGCGTGATAAAGCAATTTTGAAGGAACTTAAAGCAAATAATATTGATTTAGTTGTGCTTGCAGGTTATTTGAGTATAGTTACACCTGTGCTTGTAAATGAATATGAGAGAAAAATTATCAATATTCACCCATCTTTAATCCCAAGACATTGTGGCGTTGGATTTTACGGAATTAAAGTTCACGAGTCTGTGATTAAAAGTGGAGATAAAGAAAGCGGAGCAACAGTTCATTTTGTGGATTGCGGTGCAGATACAGGTGAAATTATTGAGCAAGTAAAAGTTGAAGTATTAGATGACGATACACCAGAAAGCTTACAAAAAAGGGTGTTAGAAAAAGAACATACGCTACTTCCAAGCGTTGTTGCAAAATTATGTAGAGAGGAGATAAAATAATGAAAAAAAGAGCATTGATTAGTGTTTCAGATAAAACAGGTATTGTCGATTTGGCAAAAGAAATTGTAAATTGCGGTTATGAGATTATCAGTACAGGTGGTACTGCAGTAACTTTGAAAAATGCAGGTATTGATGTTATTGGTATTAGTGATATCACAGGTTTTCCTGAGTGTCTTGATGGCAGAGTAAAAACTTTGCACCCAAATGTACACGCAGGACTTTTGGCTATGCGTTCTAATGAAGAGCATATGGCTCAACTTGAAAAATTGAATATCAACACAATCGATATGGTTATTGTTAACCTATATCCATTTAAACAAACAATTATGAAACCAGGTGTTGATTTGCAAACTTGCATTGAAAATATTGATATTGGTGGTCCTACTATGCTAAGAAGTGCTGCTAAAAACTATCAAGATGTTACTGTTTTGGTTGACCCTTCAGATTATGCTAAAGTTATTGACGAACTTAAAAATGGCGGTGTAAGTCTTGATACAAAATTCTACTTAATGTACAAAGTTTACCAACACACTGCTGTTTACGATACAATGATTTCAACTTTCTTAAGAGAAAAATTGAATATCAAATTCCCAGAAATTGTAAGTTTTGCTTATGAAAAAGTTCAAGATATGAGATATGGTGAAAACCCTAATCAATCAGCAGTATTTTATAAAGAGTGCTTGCCTGTTGCAGGCAGCATTGCAGAGGCAAAACAATTGCACGGTAAGGAATTATCTTATAACAATATCAACGATACTAATGGTGCACTTGATTTGTTGCGTGAGTTTACAGAGCCTACAATTGTTGCTGTTAAACACGCAAATCCTTGTGGCGTTGCATCAAGCGATACAATTTCAAAAGCTTTTGAGCTTGCTAACAATTCAGACCCAGTATCTATTTTCGGTGGAATTATTGCTGCAAACAGAGAAATTGATAAAGCTACTGCAGAGCAAATTAGCAAAATTTTCATTGAAATTGTTATTGCTCCATCATTTACTAAAGAGGCCCTTGAAATATTAGAGCAAAAGAAAAATATTCGTTTGCTTGCTTTGGATAGCATTAATGCACCTATTAAATCTACTTCTTATGATATGAAAAAGGTTTTGGGCGGTCTATTGGTTCAAGATTATGATACAATCGTTATTGAAGACGAAAAATGCAGAATAGTTACTGAAACTAAACCTACTGCTGAGCAAATTAGCGATATGCAATTTTTAATGAGAGTTTGCAAACACACCAAATCAAATGCTATTGTTATTGGTAAAGATAATGTTACTTACGGTATTGGTGCAGGTCAAGTTAACAGAATTTGGGCAACAAAGCAAGCTATTGAGCATAGCTTGAAGGATACTAATGGTGCTGTACTTGCTAGTGATGCTTTCTTCCCATTTGGTGATGTAGTAGAAGAAGCTCATAAAGCAGGTATTAAGGCAATCGTTCAACCCGGCGGAAGTATAAGAGACCAAGAGAGCATTGACCTTTGCAATAAGTACGGAATCGCTATGATATTTACAGGCGATAGACACTTTAAGCACTAAGGAGGAATAAATGGATATTTTAGTAATTGGTAGTGGTGGTAGAGAACACGCTATCTGCTACAGCTTGAGTAAAAGTGATAAAGTTGGCAAAATATATTGCGCACCTGGCAATGCAGGTATAAGTGAAATTGCGGAATGTGTTAATATTAGCGTAATGGACGCACAAGGTATTATTGATTTTTTGGATAAAAATAAAAATATCGGTATGACTGTAGTTGCACCCGATGACCCGCTTGCAATGGGACTTGTGGATATGCTAGAAGAAAGCGGACACAGAGCTTTTGGACCTTCAAAGGCAGCCGCTTTGATTGAAGCAAGCAAGGCTTTTAGCAAATGGCTAATGAAGGAATACAATATCCCTACCGCAAATTACGAAGAATTTACCGATTATGAAAAAGCACTTAGCTATGTTCAAAAACAAGAATATCCGCTTGTAGTAAAAGCAGATGGACTTGCACTTGGCAAAGGCGTTATTATCTGTAACAATGTAGAAGAAGGTGAGCAAGCCGTTCGTGAAATGATGGTTGACGGCAAGTTCAAAGCTGCAGGTAGCAAAATTATAGTGGAAGAGTTTTTGGTTGGTAGAGAAGTAAGTGTACTTTGCTTTACTGACGGAAAAACTATTGTTCCTATGGTATCTAGCCAAGACCATAAAAGAGCTTACGATAATGACGAAGGCTTGAATACAGGTGGTATGGGTACTTTCAGTCCTTCTAAAATCTACACCAAAGAGATAGCTGATAGTGTTTATAATCAAATTATTATCCCAACAATGAATGCAATGAATAGCGAAAACAGAAAATTCAAAGGCGTTTTGTATTTTGGATTGATGCTTACTGATAAAGGTGTAAAAGTTTTGGAGTATAACGCAAGATTTGGCGACCCTGAAACTCAAGTGGTGTTACCAAGACTAAAAACTGATTTGTTTGAAATTTTTGATGCTATAATTGATGAAAGATTGGATAGCGTAAATATCGAGTGGACAGATGATGCTGCAGTATGTGTGATACTTGCAAGTGGCGGATATCCTGAAGCTTATGAAAAAGGACTGCCTATTACTATTGGTGATTTGGATAAAGATGTTATTTTATTCCACGCTGGTACTGCCTTTAAAGACGGAAAACTTGTTACAAACGGCGGTAGAGTAATCGGCGTTACTGCGAAAGGAAAAGATATTGAAAAAGCACGTGAAAAAGCTTATAGCAATGTGCAAAAAGTTAAATTTGATAAAGTACATTACAGAAAGGATATAGGTATTAAATTATAATGATTAAAAGATTATTTGTAAATAAAAAAGAAGGCTACAATGTAGCAGAAAAAAAACTATTTAATGATATAACAAATGTGCTTGGTGCAAAAATAACAAATGTTAAAATTTTTATTCGTTATGACATTCAAGGATTAAGTGATGATGCGCTTTTATCTGCAAAAAATACTATTTTTGGTGAAAATCCTGTAGATACAGTTTATGAAAACACTTTGCCACAACTAGACAATTACAAAACTTTGGTAGTTGAATATTTGCCAGGTCAATATGACCAAAGGGCAGATAGTGCAATGCAATGTGTTCAACTTTTAACAATGGGTGCTCGTCCTATTATTAAATGTGCTACAGTATATTGCTTTGAAAATTGCAATCAAGCAGATTTTGTCGCTATTAAAAATTATATCATAAACCCTGTTGAGTCAAGGGAAGGCAGCAGTGAAATTCCTGCTTCTTTGGAAAGCAGTGAAGCGGAAGTTCAAGAAGTTCCTATAATCAACGGATTTATCCAAATGAATGATAAGGAAATCGAAAACTATCACGCAAAAATCGGTTTTGCAATGAGTGTGGAAGATTTAAAATTCGTTCGTGATTATTTTGCAGGAGAAAAGCGTGACCCAAGCGAGACAGAACTTAAAGTAATTGATACATATTGGTCTGACCACTGCCGTCATACTACTTTTAGTACAGAAATCACAAGCGTAAAAATAAAGAGTAATAATCCACATATTCAAAAGGCTTTGGATATGTATAACGATTTATTTGTTGAATTTAATGGCAAAAGAGACGATAAATATAAATGTTTAATGGACATTGCAGTTATCGGCGTTAAAAAATTAAAGAAATTAGGGTTGCTTGATAATCTTGACACTTCAGATGAAATTAATGCTTGCTCAATCGTTGTAAATGTTGATGTGGACGGCAAAGATGAAGAGTGGCTTATTATGTTTAAAAACGAAACACATAATCACCCTACCGAAATTGAGCCTTTTGGTGGTGCAGCTACTTGCCTTGGCGGTGCTATCCGTGACCCACTATCAGGAAGAACATATGTTTACCAAGCTATGCGTGTGACAGGTGCGGGTGACATAAAAGCAGACTTTAAAGACACTCTAAAAGGTAAATTGCCACAAAGAGTTATAAGTAAAACAGCTGCAAGCGGTTACAGCAGTTATGGTAACCAAATTGGCTTGGCAACAGGCTTGGTTTCTGAAATGTATCACGATAATTACAAAGCAAAAAGACTTGAGACAGGCTTTGTTATTGCAGGTGCTCCAAGAGATAATGTTGTTCGTAGAAAACCTATCGAAGGCGATATTATCGTGCTTGTAGGTGGTGACACAGGCCGTGATGGTTGTGGTGGTGCAACAGGTTCAAGTAAAGCACACACTGAAAAATCAGTAGAAGTTTGCGGTGCAGAAGTACAAAAAGGTAATCCGCCAACTGAAAGAAAAATACAACGCCTTTTCCGTAAAAAAGAAGTTGCAAACTTGATTGTTAAATGTAATGACTTTGGTGCGGGCGGTGTGTCTGTTGCAATCGGTGAGCTTGCAGATAGTTTGGATATTTCTTTGGATAGTGTTCCTAAAAAATACGATGGTTTAACAGGTACAGAGCTTGCAATTTCAGAATCTCAAGAGAGAATGGCTGTTGTACTTGCAAAAGATACTGTTGAACAATTTATTAATTATGCAAAGGAAGAAAACCTTAACGCTACAATAGTTGCAAAAGTTACCGATAATGGCAGAATGAGAATGATGTTTAACGGCAAAACTATTGTGGATTTAAAGCGTGCTTTTCTTGACACTAACGGCGTTAAACAAATGCAAGATGTAGTTATTAATGACGACACTGCAACTTATATGGATAGCGTCAATGAAAATGCAAAAGATTTGATTAAATCAGGTAAAATTGCAGATGCAATGTTAAAAGAACTTGCAAGACCAAATGTTTGTTCAACAAAAGGACTTGGCGAAATGTTTGACGCAACAATCGGTGCAAGCAGTGTGTTAATGCCTTTTGGTGGTAAAAATCAACTTACACCAAGTATTGTAATGGCTGCAAAACCACCTGTTAGCGGAAGGACAGATACTGCAACAGTTTCAAGTTTTGCTTGCTCACCTTATTTAATGGAAAATTCACCATTCACAGGTGCTATTTACAGCATTGTTGCAAGTGTTTCAAAACTTATTGCAAGTTGCGTTAAAAAATCTACAATTCGATTGACTTTGCAAGAGTTCTTTAAAAAACTTGGTAAAGACGCTAATCGTTGGGGCGAGCCAACATCTGCTTTGCTAGGTGCATTATATGCAGAGATTGGTACTGGTTTAGGAGCAATCGGCGGAAAGGATAGTATGAGTGGTACTTTTGAAAATATAGATGTTCCACCAACATTAATAAGCTTTGCAGTAGGTATTACTAAAGCAAGTAAATTGATACACAATACATTTGATTATTTTGATGGCAACGGCATTTATTTGGTTAAGTTACCAATGGATAAAAATTATATTCCTGAGTTTGACAAGCTAAACAAATTGTATGACCAAATGTATACAGCTATAGATTGCGGTGATATTGCTTACGCTACAGTTGTGGATGAAGGCGGTGCAATTTGTGCAGTTGCTAAATCTTGTGTAGGTAATAAAGTAGGTTTTGATATTGAAAATGCAGACGAAGAGTTATTTAAACCATATTTCGGCTCATTTGTAGTTGTGGCAAAGGATATGTCTAAACTTAATGGCTTTGATGTTAAATATATCGGTAAAATCAATCAAACTTGCACAGCAAATATTAATGGCGAAAAAGTTAAAATGGATAGCGTCATAGCTGCATTTACTGGTACATTTGAAAGTGTATATCCAACTACTGCAGATGCTAGCGGCGAAGTTAAAGATGTCATTTGTGCATCTATTAAAAAGACAAGAAGTATGCCACAGATAGCTTGTCCTAGAGTGTTTATACCTGTATTCCCGGGTACTAACTGTGAATATGACACTGCAAGAGCATTTGAGCGTGCAGGTGCAAAAGCGGATATTTTTGTTATCAAAAACCAAAGTGCAAAAGATATCGAAAGTAGTATTGAAGAGATTGTTAAGCGTTTAAATAATAGTCAAATTGTTGCTTTCCCTGGTGGTTTTTCAGGCGGTGACGAACCAGATGGTTCAGGTAAATTTATTGCAACAACTTTTAAAAATCCTAAGATTGCGGAAGCTGTTATGAATTTGCTTTATAAGCGTGATGGATTAGCACTTGGTATTTGTAACGGATTCCAAGCACTTATTAAATTAGGTTTAGTGCCTTATGGTGATATTAGGGAACAAGCTACAAATGCTCCGACATTGACTTTCAACAATATTAACAGACATATTAGCACTATTGCAGATATTAGAGTTGCAACAAATAAATCACCTTGGCTAAATGCTTGCTCACTTTCTGAAGTGTATAAAGTTGCTTTGTCTCACGGCGAAGGTAGATTTGTTTCAAGCGAAGAAGAATTACAAAAAATTATTAAAAACGGACAAATAGCAACTCAATATGTCAATCAATCTGCTAATTCAACTATGCAGTCTCCATTCAATCCAAACGGCTCAATGTACGCAATTGAAGGTATTATTAGCCCTGATGGCAGAGTACTTGGTAAAATGGGACATAGTGAGCGTATTGATGATAACCTATATAAGAATGTGGAAGGCAATTATGATATGAAGATATTTGAGAGCGGTGTAAGATATTTTAATTAATTGAATATCGTTACTCATTAAAATCTTTTATTAAATTAATAAAAGTAAAAAACAATGCTTGTATAAAATAAGCATTGTTTTTTTGTATAAGAAAACCACGTGCTAGGCACGTGAGTTCAAAAGATGTTAAAC
>CAJTYW010000004.1 GCA_910583995.1 uncultured Christensenella sp.
ATATGTTTAACATCTTTTGAACTCACGTGCCTAGCACGTGGTTTTCTTATAACAATAAAAAGCTAGGTTTTATACCTAGCTTTTTTGCTTTAAAAATGATTAAATTAATAATTTTATATCTCTACCCTATTATAAAGCAAATATTTATTAAAGCTTATGATTTAATCAATAAAAATAATAAAATTAAGATTTATCAAAAAAAATCATTATTATGTTGTAAAAAACTTCTTGCAAAATGCAAGAAGTTTTTTTTAATTATTAGAATCTTTAGCATCAGCTGGAATAACTATCTCTTCACAACCATTTTTAAATGTAAATGTTGCTGTTACACCACTGCTTTCAAATTTGATTATTAGTTCGTCTTTGATTATTTTATAAGAAAAATCTTTTACATTTGTAGACTCTTTACCAACATACCAACCATCTTTTTGCTCAAAATTAGATGACTCTTTAACGCTATCCATAAATAGTTTGATTTGTGAGTCATTCATAATATAACCTATCAATAAAGTGTTCATATATATGTTTTGACCAACTTCACCGATTACTGCATCTATTTCTTCCTTTGTAGTGGTTGAAACTCTCCATTCGCCATTTCTTAATTTGTACTCTACCAAACTATTGTTTACAAACTCAAAATAACTTGATACAACATCATTATTTTTCATTACAAAATTATTTCCGTGCATACCGATAAATGTATTTGCAGTATTATCGCCCATTGCTTGGGTATATATAATGCTATTGTTACTATTTAAATAAAAGTTATCTAAAAACTCTTGTGGTGTATTGTAAACTACTTCTTGTTGGTTATCATTTCCACCGCCATTATCTCCACCGTTTTCATCAGCATCTGGGGCACAAGCAACTAGCAAACTGCACGCTGCCAAAATTAATACCATAATTGCTACCAATAAAATTAATTTCTTTTTCATATTAATCTCCTTTTATAATTTATTCAATAGCTGTTTTAAGCAGCTAATTAATAACATATCTTACGCAAAATACATCTGTCTAATAGTCTTTTGTCAGTAAAAGTATACTTTTTCTGACAATATAAGCTTGACAAAAAATTTAAAATTTTATATAATATATTTATCAAAACATTAATTTTTATTATATTTTATAACTAATATTTATAATTATTGCAAATATAAAAACTGTCAGAAAAAGTATACTTTTTCTGACAGTTTTACTACTTTTTGTAAATTTATACACTAATCTCATTTATAAAAAAAAACGAACTCAAAAAAGTTCGTTTTTTATTTAAATCTTATTAAAATTTTAAAACCAATTATTTTTCAGCTTTCAATTCTTCCAAATATTCACCGATTCGCTTAATTGCTTTCTTTAATTTTTCCATACTATAAGCATAACTTATGCGGACAAAGTCATTACCATTTTCGCCAAAAGCATTGCCTGGTACAACCGCAACTTTTTTTGCCATTAACAAACCATTTGCAAACTCTTCGCCATTCATACCTGTGCTTGCCACACTTGGGAACACATAAAACGCACCCTTTGGTTCAAAGCACTCTAACCCCATTTTATTAAGCTCATTAACAAGATACCTACGGCGTTTATCATATTCTTCGTGCATTTCCCTAACGCTTGCAAAATCGTCTTCAAAAGCGTCATTCAAAGCCTTAAGACCTGCGTATTGACTTGCTGTAGGGGCACACATTATACCATATTGGTGTATTTTGTACATTGGCACTAAAAATTCTCTAGGACAAGCTAAATAACCCAATCTCCAACCAGTCATTGCAAACGCTTTTGAAAAACCATTTATTACAATTGTTCTCTCTCTCATATTAGCAAGAGATGCAATTGAAGTATGTACTTCGTCATAAGTAAGTTCAGAATAAATCTCGTCAGATATAACAATTATATCATTTTCTATACAAAGTTTTGCGATATCAACTAAATGCTCTTTTTCCATAATAGCACCTGTAGGGTTATTAGGATAAGGCATAATCAAAACTTTAGTTTTCTTTGTAATTTTATCTTTCAAATCTTTTGGCGTAACTTTAAAATCGTTGCTTGCAACACAATTTACAGGCACAGGTACACCGCCACAAAGTGTGACACAAGGTGCATAGGAAACATAAGAAGGGTCAGGTATCAAAACTTCGTCACCTGGGTTTAACAACGCCCTAAGTGCTAAATCTATACCTTCGCTTGCTCCCACTGTTACCAAAATTTCGTCATTTGGGTCATAGGAAAGATTGTATCTTAAATTTAAATATTTACTAATTGCTTCCCTAAGTTCGGGCATACCAGCATTTGATGTATATTGGGTATATCCCCTTTTAATGCTAGTTATTGCAGCATCTCTTACAGACCAAGGCGTAACAAAATCCGGTTCGCCTACACCTAAAGAAATAGCATCTTTCATTGTATTTGCAACATCAAAAAATTTTCTTATTCCAGAAGGTTTAATACCTTTTGCAATATCGCTTATATATTTATCGTAATTCATCGTATCATCTCTCTTTTATCACTCACACTGTCGCCAAAAGACACGCCGCTTGACTTGTACTCTTTTAAAATGAAATGTGTAGCAACACTTACCACACTGTCAATTGCAGACAATTCTTCAGACACAAACAAAGCTATATCTTTAATACTTTTGCCTTCTATAGTAAGAGCCAAATCAAAAGTACCACTCATAAGATATAGATTTTTAACCATATCGAATTTAGCTATTTCAGTTGCAATAGCTTCATATCCTGACCTGCTTTGCGGATTAACTTTTACTTCAATCAACGCATCAACATAGTCATCTCCTGCTTTTTCGTTATTAATAATAGTAGTATATTTTACAATAACGCCGCTATCTTCCAATTCCGCGACTACTTTTGCAATAGTTTTTTCGTCTTGATTAATCATACTCGCAATTTGACTGCAAGTATATCTAGCATCTTCCTTTAAAAGTTCTACAACTTTTTTTGCAATTTTGTCCATAATATACTCCTTTACTATTAAAATTTTTATGCTCAGTTTGCAAAATTAAACATAGTTTTCTATTATTATTTAAAAGTATATACTATTTAAATTAATATGTCAATAAATATTTTTTAAAATTGTATAATCAATTTCATTTTGCTTATAATATATTTAGTAGCAACAGCTACAAATCAATCTCTAGGAGGAACTTATGGCATCTAAATGTACTTGTCGTACAGGTGAAAAACCAGGTAAAGGCTGCTATTCTTGCACAAACTGTGGTACAGATATTCACCTAAATCAAAACGATAAATGCCCACCATGCCCAAAATGTACTAATACTTCTTTTACTAAAATGTAATTAGTCATTTAGAGATGGTTAATGCAAAATATTTACTATAATATTTATTTATTTTTTTGCAAGTAGCAAATCTCAATAAGCTTTATTGCAAACAGAATTTAATAATTTATTTATTAATCTAATGAAAAAATATTTTATCAAAATTCAATTTATACTAAATAATAAAAAGTAAATATTTTGTGTCAAAAAGCAGTGATTAGAAATAATCGCTGCTTTTTGTATTTTATTATATAAAATTGTAAAATTAACATTACGCCATTAAAGAATAGCCGTATTATCAAAAAATCCTAAGTCTTTCATTGCCAAAAGTGCTGCATCGGTAAATGCTCCATAAACAAACTCTACTTGTCCTGCATAACAAGATAAGAATGATGTTGATTGATAGCCGCCTACTTTTACATCAAACATCCAAAACAAAACTTCTACAGGAGTTCTTGCAGGCAAATTTAAAATTTCGTTTTCCGCAAAATATTCTTGCAACTCTTCACTTGCAGGATATTGTGGGTGACCTTTAAAATACAAATTAACGGCAATCTCGCCTATTTTGTAATTCTTGCCATCAACAGTTACACTATCCGCACCTGCTGCAATAGTATAATCTTTACCTTTAAAATGAACAATAGTATTTATAGCTGAATCAACTGTTGGAGTATAAAAAGCGATAGTGTTATCAATATACCCTTTATTTCCGTTCAAACTATTATTGCCACTGCCAAGTATTAAAACAATTTCTTTTTCCTTATTTAAAAATTTGTCATTAAAATAATTAACAGCATCTTCCAAAGTATTTAATTCGTCATTGCCAACAAGTGCATTTGCAAGTACAACTTTTTGATAATCAGCTCTTGTTTGCTCGTCCATATTATCATAAATTGCTTTAGGACTTTTATGAACAATATTCATTTCATATCTCATTGCAAGCACTGCCGCATCATTATTGCTTAAATATTCAGGGTTTTGAATCCAATATGAAACATTGCTTAGTGTTGACAAATAAAACGACATTTCCATAAACTCATTAGTCCACAAATCATAAGGCTCAAAATTTTTATTATCTCTATCAGCAATACTCTTTTGCAAATATTCATTCCACTTATTTGCGTGACCTTTGATAAGTTCAGCATTTAGTTTTTGATAGCTTGCGTAAGTGTGAGTTCCGTCAGATAATATGATAATTTGCATATCTTCAAAATTCACTCCCACAGAAACAAATATATCAAGTATAAAGCCTAAACGAATATCGTCTACATATACATTAAATTTAGCGTTTGGATTTTTATCCAAAATTTCCATTACTTTATTGCGCATAATATGTGCATCATATATACTTTCTGCATTTGTATCCGACTGAGTTTCAAAGTAATGAATAAAATCTGCAGAATGCTCTTTGCTTATAGTGTTACCTCTATAAAACCACATATAAGTATTGGGATTTTTGTTTTTATAAGCATTTAATGTTGCATACAAAGTTGGCATAGTACCTACTACCGCATAAAAATCATAAGTTTCACTTTTACCGGTGATTTTATCATACTCGCTTTTCAAATCGTTATACTTATTATCAATATCTTCTTTTTGAATTTTTAAATCTTCAAAATCTTTTTTAAGATTATTATTTGTAATTGCAAGAGAAATTAATCCGCCCAACAATCCTATTATTATGCAAATTAATACGCTTAAAGAAATAATAACAACATTTTTCTTCATTAGTATCCTCCAATATTAGTGTACATAGAATAAGCATATCTATGTACTATTTTTTTTATATTTGTCATTTAAAATCAAAGAGTTTTTCAATTTTAAGTAAACTCATTACAAACTATATAGTTTAATAATAGCATTTTTTTACTTTAATATCTTAATTAATAAAATTTTTGCACATAGATATGCTTATTCTATGTACTATTTTTTTAAGTTAAGTTTATATATGACAATCAAAACACTACGATTTTCAGTCTATTTATTGTATTAAATGACATTTTTAGTAATTTTCGACTTTACACAAAACTACCACTTGATATTTGTATGTCAAGTGGTGATTTATATTGTTTTTAATCTTGTTTGCTTGGAAGACATTCGATAAGCACTGCGTTGCCTTGCACTTTAAATTTACCTTCTGCAATGTATGGTAAGAAGAAATAATCTCCTTTTTCAATCTTGCGGTTGTAATTATCGCCGATGATTTCAGCTTCACCTTCAAGACAAATATACACGCTTGGGGCAAAGTCCATTACAAAACTACCGCCTTTTAGTATATGTCTGTTTTCTGCAAAACAAGTAGTATCATTGTAAGTAATAAGTTCTTCTTTTATGTAATTCTCTGTATTAATTACTACTTTAGGGGTGATTTTTGCAAGGTTTATTGCTTTTTCACCAACCAAATTGTAATCAAAACAATCCAATGCAGTTGATTTGTCAAGACCTATATATTTCTCTTCTTCACTAATTTTATAGTCGCCACACCAGTTTTCAGGTTGAATAGTAAAATCTGTTGGCTCTTGTACTTCAACAATAGTACAACCTTCACCTATAGCGTGGATTAATCCGCCCGGTATCAAATACATATCGCCTACATTAGCATCAACGCCATTTAAAATTGTACGCATTACATCGCGGTTTTCCAAACTCTCTTCTTCAAAGGCAGAAAACTTTTCTTTTCCTACATATTGGTTAAATCCAAAATATATTTTAGCGTTTGGTCTTGTTGCAATTACAAGCCAAGCTTCTGTCTTTCCGTATTCGCTATTAAAATGCTTTTTAGAAAAGTCTTTTGTTGGGTGAACTTGTACAGGAAGTCTTATTGCACTATCCAAATACTTAACTAAACAATCGTATTTTCTGTTACCTAAAAGCAACTCTTTTTCTTCTTCCAAAAAGTCGTCAAAGAAGATATCTGTGCCTTGTATTACGGAAACGCCGTCACGTGGTCCGAAATATTTTGGATTTATAGCTTTTACTTTACTTGCAATCCATTCTTCGGGAAACAAAGTATCTTCCGCTTTTTCACCACGAAGCTCTGCATATTGTAATCCGCCCAAATAAATACGGAAAACTCTGTTTAAATCAAAAAATAATGGTTCACTTGCCAATTTCTTTTTGTCCATCATATACCTCTTATATGTATTATAAATTTTAATAAAAAATTGTTTAAGCTAATTTGTTTTTAAGATTTTCAATATCCGCAATTGTAGGCATTGATTCTACTGCACCTTTTTTGCCAATTACAACGCCACAACCCAAACTTGCAAAATCCATAGCGGCTTTTATTCCGTCCAAAGTCAAATTTGCATCGCCAGTGTTCATTTTGTACAAAAGGCAACCAATAAAGCAATCACCTGCACCTGTAGTATCCACTACTTTTACGTCTGCAGCTTTAGAAAAATAACTGTCCATTTTTCTGTCATAAACAATTGCACCTTCTGAACCTTTTGTTACAACCAAAAGTTTGCTGTTTTTTGTAATATCAAACAAATCTTTTACAGCTTTTAACTCGTCCTTTTCGCCTGTTAGCAACACAAGTTCTTCATCAGTTACTTTGACAATGTCTGCATAAGTCAAAAAATCTTTTATTGTACTAACGCAATAATTTATATTATCCCAAAGTCTCTCACGAACATTTACGTCAAATGAAACAATACAATTATTTGCTTTAGCAAGCTCAATTGCGCGCAAATGAGCGTATTTTGAAGGCGATTCCACAAGTCCAACTGAACAAAAGTGTAATATATCACCGCTACTTAAAATTTTCTCTGGTATTTCATCTTTATTTAGCATCAAATCACAACTTTCTTTGCGATAAAAATTAAATTCTCTATCGCCATTTTCGTCGTGTGATACAAAAGCAAGTGCTGTTTGATACCTTTTGTCAATTATTGTGTAATCGGTATTAACGCCCCACTTTTGCATATTTTTTAGCAAAAATCTTGAAAATATATCTTCGCTTAACTTACCTAAATAGCAACCTACTCCGCCTAATTTTGCAATGCAAGCACAAACATTACTAGGTGCACCGCCTGCTTTTGCCGCAAAAGTAAGATCGTCTCCTGTAGGCATAAAATCAATTAAACTTTCACCTATACAAACTACTTTATTCATATTTTTTAATCCTTAAGTTTTATATTTATACTTTAACATTTTTTGGAATTGAACTATAGTAAATCCAGTTTCCAAAATTAATTGGAATGATAAAAACTTTCCATCTAAACAAGTTATCACTAAACTTTGAGCCTTTTGGTTCAACATCGCAAACACTTGAGATTATCAAATCTTGTTTCATTTGTTTTTCAGTCATATCTTTGCAATCAATAGTTATAACTTTTTCTTCGTCAGGCAAAATATCAAAATAATTATCGCTAAACGGAGTTGTGATTGTCTTTGAATGAACTCTTACCAATCTTGCAAATTTATCAGCTTTTAATGTGATTGTAGCTTTGCCATTTTCCACTTCAACTTTATAAGCAATATTGGCTTTAGGCAAGTTCAAATTCTTTTCCTTATCAAATAGGAAAGTCTTGTGTGATACAACTTTGTCATCAATAACCAAATCTGCAACCAATACACTTTCCTTCAAATTAAATTTGCCTTTCAAATCTTCCATTTTTATTGTATGGATAAGACCTGAAGAATTAGAAAGTACTTTGCAAATAACCTGTTCGTCAAGCAAAATTTTACCGCTAAAATCGTATAATTTGTAATTTATTGTTCCTTCATAAGATTTTAAAGTATCATTTATTACATACAAATCGATTTTATTTTTACTATCTTCGATTGAAAGCATTAGCGGTGCAAAGAAATGTTTAGATGTATACTGCAATGCTTTAAAATTGCCATAATAATCTACACTTGACCAAGAGCAAACTGGCCAACAATCATTATACTGCCAGAAAAGTGAGCCATTGCATCTTCCCTTATTGCGTCTCCAATGCTCAGTTGCATCACGAATACATTCTTGCTCACAAATTTGTGATAAATAAATATAATCTTCAAACTTCAATGGCAATCTAAATCTTGATGCAATATAAAATGCCATTTTCATATTACCACTTGCACATTTTTGATGGTTTGTAAACACTTCGCTTGTAAGTGAATAATCTTCAGGCTTAGCGTAAGTTTCTATAGTTTTAATGTCAGGTAAGCTTTCAAAACCAAACTCACTACAAAATCTTGTCATTCTCTTTCTATAGTAATTCATTGGTTTCAAGCCGTGCCATACTGCCCACAAGTGAGTATCGCCGACATTGTCATTAGAAAATCCGTTATCGTGAGATACGCCAACAGGTGTACCTGCAATATAAGGAGTAACTTTGTCAAATCTGCTAACTGTCTCTGGCAAAATATCCCAGAAGAATTTTTCAGTCCAAGCGACATAGTTAGTACGCAATTTCCAAGCAATTGCCATAAGTTCGATTTCGTTATTACCGCACCACAAGCCTAAACTTGCGTGATGACGTAACCTTTGTACTTGATACTCAACTTCTTTTAGCACATTTTCACGGAAAGTGTCAATAAAGAATGGATATGGTTGACAAGCAAATGCAAAATCTTGCCATACAATAATACCATACTCGTCGCACAAATCGTAAAAATCGTCGCTTTCGTAATATCCGCCACCCCATACTCTTATCATATTAAAATTACAATCAGCAGCAGATTTTATGTAATATTCCAGTTTTTCCTTAGTAGTTCTGTTTACAAAGGAATCTGAAGGTATCCAGTTTGCACCTTTTGCAAAAATAGGCTTACCATTAAGCACAAATTGGAAGTTTTTACCAAACTTATCCACATCTTGGTTAAGTTTAATAGTACGAAGTCCAATTCTTTTATTTTGCTCGTCTATAACTTTACCTTTATACAAAATTTCCACATTTACAGCATATAAAGGTTGTTTTTCAGTAGCTGAAATATCTTTTATCCACCAAAGTTCAGGGTTTTCTATATTAAAATCTACGCTACCTTTATCTACTAGCTCAAATGATTTTTCTTCCAACAACTTACCATTAGGTGCAAAAACTTTTACTTTGCAATCTAAATCTTTTTTATCAAAATTATCGGAAGAAACATTTATAGTTAGTTTAACGCTATCTTCACTATGATTTTGATTAATCAAAACATTGCTTATTTGTGCAATATTTAAGCCTTCAACATAAATATCATCACTTATACCACTTGGTGTCAAAACTGGACCCCAGTCCCAACCGAAATGGCATTGTGGTTTACGGATATGCGGTATACCATTTAATCCATTGCAGTTAGCAGGAGTAGTTTCCACTTTTTGTTTGTCAAGTACATATTTTACAGGTGAATAAAACCTAATTTTAATTTCATTTTTAGCTGTAGCATACTCTTTAATATCAAATTTGTAGCACAAATGATGGTTTTCTGCCTTACCAATTAAATTGCCATTTACAAAAATATCACAAATGGTATCAAGGCATTTGCATACCAAATTGATTTTCTCTGCTTTCAAAATATCGTCTTGCAATTCAAAAGTTTTGGTATATTCCCAATCTTTTTCGCTGACCCAATACAAATCTTTTTCATTAGTACCATAAAACGGGTCTTTTATCAAATCGTTTGCAATCAAGTCCAAGTAGTTACAACCAGGAACAGTCGCATTATACCACTCAGCATTTTCTACTTGTCTAAATTTCCATTCGCCATTCAAGCTAAATTTCATAAATTACACCTCATATTTTTTATGTTAAATAAATTTTTACTTAATTATTTTGACGCTCACGCCTTCTATTTTTTCAATATCCGATAAAATTATTTCTCTAAGCTGTTTTTTAACTTGCTTGTACTCGGATTTTCTTATAACATTTTTATGTTGTGCCTTATCTTTTTCATTGTCATAAAGCAAATCTTCTTTATAAATTTTGCTTTTCGCTTTTGTCAATCCAAAAGAAAACGGCTTTCTAATACTATATGTGTACTTATCAGTAATTATTGCTCTTCCAAGTTGAGATTCGCTTATTTGCATAAATATATGGTCTCTTCCGCAATCATTTTTTAGCATTTCTATCAAACTTTTACTATGATAAGTATCTGGTATTTTCGTATTTGCCAAATCAAGTATTGTTGCAGTAACATCTAATAAACTAGTCATTTTATCAAAATGTTTACCGATATATTTTTTTGTATTTTCATTTTTTTCAAGCCCGCCACCAGTCATAATAAATGGGATATGCGTACTTGCATTATGTGCAGAACGCTTATATTCCATATTTCTTGTTTTAAAATGACAGCCGTGGTCAGATGTATAAATTATTATTGTATCGTCCCATATACCTTTATCTTTTACAGTTTGCACTAAATCTGCAAAATTGCTATCTAACCTTTTACAGCACGCAAGATAATGTGCATACTCAGCCTTATAGTCGCCCGATAGTCCAATCAAATCTTCAGGATATGCCATTGCCTTAAATTGTTCGTCTTCACCTTTTACACATTGGAAAGTGCCTTTACCATTTTGGTGATGCGGCTCTAACTGAGAAATCATTAAAAAGAATGGTTTTTCACTATTGTACTCTTTCACATAATCTACTGCGAAATTATTAATACAATCGCTTCTTACTCCACTAAAATCAACCCTATTATTGTTTTTATCAAACAAATATCCGCCGTTTATATCTGAAGTAAACTCCAAACAATCGGCTGCAAGCCAATAATCATTGTAACCACCACGCAAATTTTCAGGCACAGCTTTTGTTTGCAAATCATTGTGAGATTTATTGCCTGCTGTGTCCGATGCCAAATGCCATTTTCCGATATAAGAAGTGTTATATCCATTTCTATTTAAACATTTTGCAAGAGTGTTTTCGTCATCACTCTTCATTGAAATGCCATTGATATAGCATTCATTTTCACTGGCATACAAACCAGTTTGAATACAAGCTCTTGCAGGTCCGCAAACAGGTTGCATAGTGTAGGTGTTATCAAAAAATATACTCTCGTCAAGCATACCTTCAATATTAGGGGTTACATCTTTATTAATAGTATCAAATCTCTGTTGGTCACTAAAGTACAAAATAATGTTCATAATTTTCTCCAATAATATATATTTTACTATATTTTTAAACTAAAGTCAATAGTCAATTTTTTTAAGTTGTGCTACGCTTTTGATTATTTTAATTTTTATATCAATTAGCAGTTATGATATAATCAATATTGACAAATAATTATTAAAGTGATATTCTAAAATTAATATTAAATTGCAATATAAGGTGTACTATGAGTTTAACAAAATTATTATTCAAATTGATAGACTATTTTGGTTATATTCCACAAAACACATATCACGATAAAAATGCTATTATGCTTGCAAAAGACTTAGTATATTGCAATAAAAATATCAAGCTATGCTCTCTTGACATTTATTGCAACAAAGATAAGCAAAATATATGCGAACCTGTACTTATTAACTTTCACGGTGGCGGATTTGTGGCTGGAGACAAAAAATACCGCAAATCTTTTTCGGAATACTGCACTAAATTTGGACTAAAAGTGCTAAACATTAATTACGGCTTAGCACCAAACCATAATCTAATACAAATTTTGCAAGAAGTAATTAGTATTTTTGATTGGATAAAAGAAAATAGTAAAAAATACAATTTAGACACAAATAAAATTATTTTATGTGGGGACTCGGCAGGTGCATATATTGCTACTTGCATAACTGCACTTACAACAAATGAAAAGTTTGCAAATGCAATAAACCTTACGAAAATCGATACTAAAATTGCAGGATTGATACTTTTTAGTGGGATTTACTATCCTACTGACTCTTTATACACTATAATGCCGTTAGGTATAAATCACTCTTTGTGGGAGTATTTGTGCGGAGAGAAATTTAAAGATTGTGACACTTGTAAAAGTTATAAATATTATAACGCTTTAAATGTGGGAGAATATGTAACTGCAGACTTTCCACCAATTTTTATTTCTTACTCTAAAACTGATATTTTTTGTAAAGGCAATGGAGAAAAGTTAGTAAATAATTTAAAAGATTTAAACATTCCTTTTTTTAGCGTATACTCTATTACAAATATGCACGATTGGCAAGAAAATATGTTTACCAAATCTTCCAAAATGACATTAAAACATTTTGATAGTTTTATGAAAAATTTGCTATCTGAAAAAATAGATAGCACTCAAAATTCAAGCATAACTATTAAACTTGGCAAAATAGTAAAAGAATAAATAGATAGTAATTAATATTTATAGATTTTTATCATTAATTTATATAGACTTTTTCTTTTCACATAAAAAATTATTTAACAAAAAAAACAATAAAAGGCTACAAAAAGTAGCCTTTTATTTGTTTTATATCAAATTTTAAAAGATTTAATTACTTAGTTCTCTTAATAAGCTCGTCGCACTCTTTAGCAAGCTCTTTTGGAAGCTTATCGCCAAACTTAGTGTAGAACTCTTTAATACCTTCAGCTTCTTTAGCCCAAGCAGCGTTGTCAACTTCAAGAATAGATTCCAAAGTAGCTTTTGAGCAATCACAACCTTCTAGGTTGATATCATCAGCATAAGGAACATAACCGATAGCAGTTTCTTTAGCGTCAACAGTGCCTTCAATTCTCTTAACCATCCAGTCAAGAACACGCATATTGTCGCCGAAACCTGGCCATACGAAGTTACCATTTTCATCTTGACGGAACCAGTTAACATTGAAGAACTTAGGTTGTTTATCGCTAGGGATTTTGCTACCCATTTCAATCCAGTGACCAAAGTAATCACCCATATGATATCCGCAGAATGGAAGCATAGCCATTGGGTCTCTTCTCAATACACCTGTAGCACCAGTAGCTGCAGCAGTTGTTTCAGAAGACATAATTGAACCAACAAATACACCGTGATTCCAATCTCTTGCTTGATATACAAGTGGAGTAGTTTTAGCACGACGACCACCAAAGATGAAAGCACTCATAGGAACGCCTGTTGTAGACTCGAACTCTGAACTAATGCAAGGACAGTTAATAGCAGGAGCAGTGAAACGGCTGTTTGGTTGAGCACCCTTAACATCAGATGTCTTACCATTCCATTCATTACCCTTCCAGTCAATAGCATTTTCAGGAGGATTCTTATCCATACCTTCCCACCAAACAGTATTGTTTTCTTTATTCAAAACAACGTTTGTGAAGATAGTGTTTTTCTTAGTAGCTTGTAAAGCGTTAGGGTTAGATTTCATAGATGTACCAGGAGCAACACCAAAGAAACCATTTTCTGGGTTGATAGCATAAAGTCTGCCATCTTTACCAGGTTTAATCCAAGCGATATCATCGCCTACGCACCAAACTTTGTAACCAGCTTTCTTATAACCTTCTGGTGGAATAAGCATTGCAAGGTTTGTTTTACCACAAGCACTTGGGAATGCAGCACCCATATAATAAATTTTGCCATCTGGCTTTTCAATACCAAGGATAAGCATATGCTCTGCCATCCAACCTTCGTTACGACCTTGATAAGAAGCAATACGAAGAGCAAAACATTTTTTACCTAGTAGTACGTTACCGCCGTAACCACTGTTTACAGAGATAATTGTATTATCTTCTGGGAAGTGACAAATGTATCTGTCATTTTCATCTATATTGCATTTAGCGTGAGTACCACGAACGAAGTCATTGCTATCACCTAGTGCATCTAGAACATTTTGACCAACTCTAGTCATAATCTTCATATTAAGTACAACATAGATAGAGTCAGTAATTTCAATACCGATTTTAGCAAGTGGAGAACCTACTGGACCCATTGAGAAAGGAATTACATACATTGTTCTGCCCTTGTAAGCATCTTTTAAAATGCTGTTCAATTTCTCATAAGCCTCTGTTGGGTTCCACCAGTTGTTAGTAGGACCAGCATTTACTTGCTCTTTGCTGCAAATAAAAGTTCTGCCTTCAACACGAGCAACGTCGTTTACAGCAGTACGGTGCAAATAGCAACCTGGCAATAGCTCATCGTTAAGTTTAATAAGCTCACCTGTAGCCAAAGCCTCTTCAGTTAGTTTGTTGTAAAGTTCTTCGCTTCCGTCAATCCAAACAACGTTGTCAGGATTGCAAAGCTTTTCAACTGATTCAACATACTCTAAAACTTTTTTGTTCTTAGTCATATTTATACTCCTTTTCAAAAATGTATATTATTTACATATTTTATAGCAGAAAATTCCCATTTCCCACTAGATAACATTATAACAAAATTTTTATTGCATTGCAAGAATTTTTTTAATATTTTACAAAAATTTCTATTAATTATTTTTCGTTCTGCTTATTTTTACTTATATCCATTATATATTTATAAAGATTGATAACATCTTGTGTATATTCTTCAAGATTATTAGTCTTTAAAATTTCAGTTACATTTGATAAAACTTGCTGTTCTCTGTTTTCGTCCAATACATTGATATTGTTTGCTTTTTTATATGCCCCAATATTTTTAACCAAAACTAAACGGGTTGAATATGCGGTAGCAATTACTCTATCAAGTTCATCAATAGTTTCTCTACTAGTTTCTAAATCCAACATAAATTTCACTCTCCATTATTAAATCTAAAATTGCAATCGCTGTTACACACTCTAAGCAAGGTACACATCTTGCTACAACACAAGGGTCGTGTCTACCTTTAATTGCAATTGTTGTATTTTCCATTTTCTTAAAATCTATAGTCTCTTGATTTCTTGCTATGCTTGGTGTAGGTTTAACTTTTACAGAAAACACAATCGGCATACCATTTGTGATACCGCCGTTTATACCGCCGTCGTGATTAGTTAATGTTATAACTTTATCATCTTGCACTTTAAAATTATCATTATATAATGAGCCTTTAAGTTCACTCTCTTCACCAAACTCAATACCTTTGATAGCAGGGATTCCAAAAACCGCTTTTGAGATTATATTTTCCACTCCGTCAAATATTGGTGAGCCGATACCAGCTTGTATTCCCGTAACAACGCACTCAATTCTACCGCCTACACTATCTAATTTTTCTCTTGCAATCAAAATCTCTTCACGCATTCTATTCTCTTTTGCAATTGCCTGTATTTGTTTTTCTCGCAAGCTTTCAAAAGTCGCAATGTCTAATCTATCTCCAAGTCTTTCGCCTTTTATATTTCCTATTTCATAAATATTTGCACAAATTTCAATGCCCTTATTTTTCAAAATTGAAAGGCATAAACTTCCTGCCATTACCATAGGAGTTGTAAGTCTACCAGAAAAATGTCCGCCACCTCTAATATCGTTAAAACCATTATACCTTACAAATCCCGAAAAATCTGCGTGAGAAGGTCTAGCTTTTCCGTCAAGCTCTGAGTAATCTTTGCTTTTTTGGTCTTGATTGTAAATCACCATAGCAAGTGGTGTGCCTGTAGTATGGTCATTGTATACACCGCTTAAAATTTTAACTTCGTCAGACTCACGCCTTGCAGTCATAGTTTTGTCTTTTCCGCTTGCACGCTTTTGAAGATATTGATTTATAATATCCATATCCACAAATTCACCGCTTGGAAGTCCATTTATTACTACACCAACTGCCTCTCCGTGAGACTCACCAAATATACTAATCTCCAAATTTTTACCTAATGTTGATGACATCTATCTCACCCCCTAAAGCTATATAATCTTCCCAAAAGTTAGGATAACTTTTTTTAACTACTTGAGCATTTGTGATAGTTACTTTTTCTTTAGCAAATGATGCCATAACTGCTTCCATCATTGCCATTCTGTGGTCGCCGTAGCTATCTACCAAAACGCCACCTTTTATCGCACCACCTGTTATTAACAAATCATCTTTTTCAACTTTTGATTTAATACCAAATTTGTTTAAAATCTCACAAGTAGCAGCCAATCTATCACACTCTTTTATTCTTAATCTTGCACAATTTTTAAGTGTAGATTCACCCTTTAAAGTTGCAAGTAATACGCCAAAAATCGGGGCTAAATCTGGAATATCGCTAATATCAATATCAAAAGCCAAACCTTTTTCTGCCTTTTTTACAATATCCAAAACTATTTTATCGCGTTGCATTGAATTATCTTTTTGTACTGGCAAATGCACCCCTGCAACTTCCCAAAACGCAAGATTGCTGTAATCAACTTCAGGGAATAAATTGTATTCTTTCTCATTTACTTCTTTATAGTTTACTATAAACCCGTCATCGGTTTTTACTACCTGCGAGCCAAATTCTTTTAAAGCTTGAATAGTCATATCTACATATCCGCCAGATACAAGTTCACTATTTAAATGTATTGCAATATCACTTTTAGTCACAAATGCACCTAGCATAATACCAGTAATAAATTGTGAAGACATATCGCCGTTTATATATATATCCTTACTTGTAAACTTACCATTTATATTTAGCGGAAGTCCTGACTTTCTATCAAAAGCAACTTCACTACCCATAGCATTTATAATATCTATATACCCGCGTTCGCCTAATCTTTCGCTACCTATAAATTTAGCGTTTATACCAAGCATAGCGCAAATTGGTATAAAAAATCTAAAAGTACTACCACATTCCTTACAATCAATTGTCACATTATTTTTAATAGAAAAACCTTTGAAAATCGCTGTGTTTTTGCAAATTGTATATTCTGCTCCAATACTTTCTAAAGCTTTAAGCGTTGCCATAATATCGTCACTAAAAGTGATATTATTTACACAAGCTGTTTCTCCACAAAAAGCTGCCAATATCAATAATCTATGAAGATGTGATTTTGATACAGGTGGTATAATATTACCTTGCAATCTTTTTGGCTTAACTACTATATCAAACTTATTGTTATAAATATTTTCAGTCAGGTTAATAGGATTTCCCAATTTAACATTTTCCAATCTACAATCACCGATAGCATAAGGGCGAGCTATAGTAAGATAATCTCCGTGCCTTTTTTTATCATTTCCTGCCATCTTCCATAATTCGTCTGCAGTAAGTTTATAGCTAATTAGCATATCATATTTTTTTGCAACTGCTTTTAAATTTTGCAATATTTCGTCTATTTCTTGTGTGCCTGAAAACTTTTCAGCAATGTAATATAGACCAATAAGTACTGCTTTTCCGTGTGCTAAGGTGTATTTACTATCCTTTTCTATTACGTGTCCTAAAGTATGCCCTAAATTTAAAAGTTGTCTTTTACCTTTGTCAAACACATCTCCGCTTACATACTCATCTTTTATTTTTACGCATATCTCTATTATTTTTTTAATGTTTTCATTAAACTTGCCTTTTAGCAATAACTCAAACAATCCCCTTCCTTCAAGCACTGCATATTTTGCAATTTCACCTATGCCGTCTGCAATCAAGTTTTCATTTAAAGTTTTTAAAGTGTCTGTATCACAAATTACCACTTTAGGTTGGTAGAAAGAGCCTACTTGATTTTTGCCTGCAGAAATATTGACAGCGGTTTTACCGCCTACAGACGAGTCCACCATACTAAGCAAAGTAGTAGGAATATTTACAAAATCAACACCACGCAAATAACTGCTTGCAGCATATCCTACCATATCACCGCAAACGCCACCACCAAGTGCAATAACCAAATCTGTTCTTGTAATTTGTTTTTCTGCCAAAAAATCATAAATTTTGGCAAGTTGGGTCAAGTTTTTACTACTCTCACCATTAGGGAAAGCCATTGTAAAAATTTGATTTGAATAATTTTCAAAACTTTTAACCACAATGTCCAAATATAATTTTTGCACAGCATCATCTGTTATGATAGCAATTCTATCATAACTTTTTATTTGGTTTACTATACTTCCTACCTGATTTAGCAGTCCTTCTTCAACCAAAACATTATAAGTCGGGGTTGTGTTGATTTTTATAATTTCCATAATATTATCCGTTAATTTACTTTTTTAATAAAGCGTAAAGTGCCAATTTGTAAGAATCTTCACCAAATCCTGCAATAACACCAGTGCATACAGCTGAAATAACAGAAGTATGTCTAAATTCTTCACGCTTATGAACATTACTCAAATGCACTTCTACGCAAGGTGTTTTAATACTGCTTATTGCATCTCTGATTGCAATAGAATAATGTGTATATGCACCTGCATTCAAAATAATTCCGTCATACAATCTTCCGCTATGGATAAATTCCACAATTTCGCCTTCAATATTACTTTGCACAAAATCAATGTCCGCACCCATATTTTTTGCAATCACGCTCAAGTCGCTATTAATATCGTCCAAAGTTCTGCCCCCGTAAATTTCCGGTTCACGAGTGCCAAGCATATCAAGATTTACACCATTAATAACTAAAATTTTCATATTTTCTCCTTAACAAATTTAGCAATCTGTTCCGCCATTTCTTCCAAATCGTCACCATTTACTACAAAATCCGCAACTTGCTTGTAGTGAGCAATCCTATCATTATAATGGCTATTTAGTTGCAATTTTGTTTTTTGTTTTACAATAGGTCTATCCGTTTCCTTTATTCTGTCATAGCAATGCTCAAAAGGACTATCAATATATACCACAAACATATTTTTAAGTACTTCTTTATTTTTGTCTTGTATGGGAAGTCCCCCACCCAATGACAAAATTATATTATTTTCCTTTTCAAAATGTTTTATAGCAGTATATTCCAGCTCCCTAAAATATTTTTCGCCATAGCTATCAAAAATTTGTGGAATACTTTTATTTTGCGTTTGTTCTATATAGTCATCTGTGTCAAAAAATTCAAAGTTTAGTTTTTTTGCTAAAATTTTGCCTAAACTTGTTTTTCCACTCCCCATATAACCGCACAATGCAATTACCATTTTTTATCTAGCTCCTTTTTTGTAAGGGATATTATTTTGTGCAAATCGCTATCGCAAAATGTACCACCATACCAATATTCGTGTGATTTTGCAGCTTGATATACTAGCATATCCAAACCATTTTTATATTTAACCCCACAATCTTGTGCTATACTAAGCAATTTTGTAGTATAAGGATTGTAAATAGTATCGTAAACTGCCTTTGCTCCACTTACAATAGTTTTATCAATTGGCGAATTATCTATATTAGGAAACATTCCTACAGGAGTACTATTGCAAATCAAATCAAAAATCTCACAAGGTATATTTTCTATATCTACAATAGTTGCTCCTTCAAATTGCTTTTTCAAGCTTTCTATTCTATCTTTGGTTGCATTTCTGATTGCAATATACAAATTATTATTGTTATATTGCTTGGCTATCATACTACCGACTCCGCCACAACCTAAAAGCAAAACTTTTCCATCAAAGCTACTTTGTAATTCAGCTACACTTTTTCGGTATCCGTATACATCTGTGTTATAGCCATTTAGGCATTTATCCACACAATTGACAGCACCTGAAATTGCTGCACTACTATGCAAATTATTACATAAATCAATAATATCTTTTTTGTATGGTATAGTAACATTAAAGCCGTCCAACACATTATTTTTTACAAAATCACTCACATTGTCCGTCTCATAAAGTTTATATTCTGCCTTTATTCCATTTATTTCAAACAATATGTTGTGAATAAATGGGGATAAAGAATGTCCTAATTTTTTTCCTAAAAGTCCATATTTTTTCATACTTATTAAATGATATTATTACTTAAGCAATCACGCTTTTTATTTTTTATTTTTAAATTTTTTCTAAAATGCTTACTATATCGCTAGGTTTTTCCGCAATATACTCTACACCTAAACTTTCGTGAAGAGAACGCGGTCTAAAACCCCAAGTAACTGCAATAAAGGTTAGTCCGCTGTTTTTTGCTGTCTCGTAATCTACTTCGGAATCACCAATATAAACACTTTCTTCCTGTTTTGCACACATTAACTCCAAAGCTTTAAAAACGCCGCTTGGGTTTGGCTTAGGTTTTACTTGTTCACTCTCGCCTATAGCAAAAGGCAAAAAGCCATTAAACATATTACTCGCAAGTTCCTTTACACCCGCATCAAACTTGTTTGATACAACGCTCATTTGTATATTTTTTGACTTTAAAACTTGCATAAGTTCCAATATCCCGTTATATGGTGCGGTATTATCGTTTTTATGCTCATTATAATGTGCCATAAAACAAGTAAAGCACTTGTCAAATTCAATGTCAGTAACTCCTGCTGGCATAGCCCTTTCAATAAGCAATTTAACTCCGTTTCCAACAAAAGACAAAACTTCTTCCATACTTCTTTTTGGATAGCCGTTCATTTCAAGTGCAAAGTTCACACTATTGTACAAATCGTCAATAGTATTTAAAATAGTTCCGTCCATATCAAAAACAACATTTTTTATCATATTACTCCGCCTTTTAAGGTATACATTTCCACTTTAATTGTAATAATTATAAACCAATTTGCCGCAATTTGTCAATATTCGCGACAAATATAATTATACTTTATTTATATAACAAAGCAAAAGTTTACTTATAACAAAAAAACAGCACTAAAAAGTGCTGTTAAATTTCATATTAATTTGTACTTATTTAATAAGTTCTTTTGCCATTCTTACGCCTAAATGGAACTTTTTATTTTGAACGATTGTATTCATAATCATTTTATCAAGGTCTCTTCCGCTCAAATTAAATGTTGCCGCAAAAGAATCTTTTGAAATGTGAATATTATATTCCACAATAGTGACAATATGATTTTTATTGTCGTCATAAAATGTCATTGTATTGTACTCTTCCACATTGCCAAGACATTCAAAGAAACCTTCCCACACATTAGAGATTTGCTCACTTGTTACAACAACATCTCTACCGCCGTTATCAATAATATCACGAACAAAATTTCTTTCATTACAAAATGCGATTTTACTTAAATTTCTAATATACTCAGATGTGATTTTTGCATTTTCAATATTATATCTTTGGTGATACCCATTTAATGCCTTTACGCTACTAAGCACATAAAACATACCGTGATACAGGTCTCCGCCAAGATATTCGTCAACAGCTTGATGAACAGATTTTGTACTATAAGTGGAAAAATCACCTACGCAAGTAGCTTTTAAATAACTATTACAAAGTTCTGTTTGTAAATCGTTTGCACTGCTATTTAAAATATTATCTGCTTTTGATATATCACTTTTCATCATATCGTCTAAGGTTACATTCATAATATCTGCAAGAGCAATCCAAACAAGTGGGCTATCTGGGAATCTATCCCCTTTTTCCCACATACTAATGCTTTTATTATTGTAATCTATAGTAAGTCCCATCTCCTTAAGCTTTTCATTAAGAATTTCAGCAAAAGCAGATTGTGTAACAGATATAGATTTTCTATAAAATTTTAGATTCTCTGCAAATTTTAACATACTTAACCTCTTTTGAATGCTATTCCATTATACATAAATATATTATCAATGTCAAGATAATTGATAAATCTTTTTCCACGACTTGTAGACAATTTTACCATAAAATTTCATTATTCTACAAAAATCGACATTATAGCATTTTTTTATAATCTTACGTTTTAATTTTGTATTCATAAAAAAACAGTAACCAACAAAAAATTAGCAAACTATTGACTAAATGAGATTTTTATTATATAATTTAATAAATATATCTATATAATAATAGGAGAAATTATGAAAAGCTATACTATAGTACTTATTGCAATTTTATTGATTGCCGTAATAGGAATTCCACTAATCATAACAGGTTGCACTAAGAGTGAATACAATATAAAAAAATATCCTTCTGTAAGAAATTTTTTTGAATATAAAATTATCAATAATTTGAGTTTAAGTGGTAAAGATGAAGCACTTCTTTATAACCAAGATAGGGGCTTTCGTGGTGAAGTGTACTACTCTCTTGGAACTACTCTTGGCTTTCCACCAGACAACGACCACTATATGGATAGGCTTAACAATCAAATAGAGCTTTATGGTGAAGACAAAGCAAACATTATGCAATGTTACATTTATCTTTTTAAATACAAAGATAAAGATTTAGACGCAGAAGCATTAGACGGCTTAAAAAATTATTTTGAATATCTAAAATCAAAAAATATTCGTATTTTATTGAGATTTGCATATGAATATATATCAAGTGAAAACAACGATGCAAAAGATAGTCAAATAATAAGACATTTAAATCAAATAGGACAATTCATAAATGAAAATGAAAAATTATTTAACGATGTAGTTTATGCTATGCAATTTGGTTTAATAGGACTATGGGGTGAAGGTCACGGTGCTCACAATCATCATAATACCAGAAAATTACTTACTAAATTATGTGAGATAGTCCCTGAAAATATTTATATTATGGTAAGAACACCTGAATTTTTATCTCAAGTGCCTGAAAAATACGAACACAGATTTTCCGTTCACGATGACTTTTTGGTTGGCGTTAATCACGAATGGGGTATGATGGATTGGAATAAACCACAATATAAAGATTTGCTAAACAAAAACCAATACGCAATTGCTGATGGTGAAATGCCTTGGGGGGATTACAAAGAAAACGATATCCCTTATCATATTGACGGATTGAATTTAGTAAAACAAGTTAGAGATTACGGCTTTACTACCCTTAGTGTTACACACAATTATAAGGAAAAAGGCGGCTTGTATCATTTAGAAAAATGGAAGACAGAATATCTAACAAAAGAAATACTAGAAGAAAATAATCTACCTTACTTAGAGACAATGCTAGTTGACGGAAAAATTTCTATTTATCACTACCTTCAATATCATTTAGGATATAATATTGGCGTGAGCAATCTTTTACAATTTGATAAAAAAACATCATTTATGATAAATAATTTTGGATTAGCTGCTCCATTTGAATATGAGTTACAAGTAATTGCTGACGGCGAAAAAATTGATATTGAACAACAATTGCTTACACAATTCGGACAACAAGTTATTACAATAAACAAAAAGGTATCTGAAATAAAAGTTAGATTTGTCCACAGAAGAACAGGTGCTACGATAAAACTTGCAAACGATTTGCCATATAGTAGCGACGGCTATAACACTATTTTGTAGTATAAAACTATTTACAATATTTCAAAAATAAAAGCTAATATAAAGTATTATTAATTTTTAAAATCTTTTAGTTAAATAAATAATAAAGCAAAATACCGACTGCACTCAGTCGGTATTTTATTTTAATTTGCAAACCATAAAAAAATGTGCCAATAAAGCACATTTTTTATTTTACTTAGTGAGCAACTTCTCCATCTTCAACAATTTCTGTTTCAGCTTCTACTGTGTCAGTAGCTTCAGTTGTTGTCTCTTCAGAATTAGTTTGTTTTTCTACAGCTTTTTTGTCAGCTTTCTCTTTCTTCTTAGCGTCTTTCTTTGCTTTCTTTTCTGCAGCTTTTTCTGCTTCAACAGCATCTTCTTGAGCGTCATCTGCAGTTACAGCAGCAGGAACAACTGTTCCGTCTTGTGCAGTTTCTTGTTTTGCAGCAGCTGGTTGTGGAACGTCAGGATTTAAAACTACGCCGATAGCACCTTTATCCATTACAACAATAACTGGAGCGTCTTTTGAACCAACATTTAATTCCATAGTACCATTTTTGTCATCTAAACTAACTATTTCGCCTACAAAACCGCCAATAGTTCTGATTTTCTTACCAACTCTAACTGATTCCATCATTTGTTGAGCTTCTTTTTTTCTCTTTCTTTGTGGAATAATAGTGAATAGCATCATTACAACAAACAATACACCAATGATTATAATCATAGTTATTGAGCTGCCGCCACCTGCTTCACCTTCACATAACAAATTTAACATAATATTCTCCTTTTTTTACTTAATTAAAACTTATACAAGAAGTCGCAATTTGGCATATTAAAGTCACATTTTTAAATCGCAACTTCGTCCATTTACATTAAATTCTTTATAGTTTTATTTAATTATACTATATTTTACAAGTTTTGGCAATTATTTAATGTCAAAAATCTTGATAATTCAAAAAAACAACAATTATTCAAACTTTCGACACAAAAATAATTAGCTAAAATACTATTAATATACTTATTTAGACTTTACATTCCAATTGTAATTAGCGGTAAATTCCTTATAAAAATCCCCAAAGCGGTCATCTAAAATCGCTTGTTTCATATCCGCCATAAGTTTAATCAAAAATCTCAAATTGTGGATTGATAGCAACTCTCCGCCCAAAATTTCTCCTGCGTTAAGCAAATGTCTGATATATGCTCTGCTGAAATTCCTACAGCAGTAACAATCGCAGTCAGGGTCAACAGGTGTAAAATCATCTTTATATTTTGCATTTTTAACAGTTAGATTGCCGTGCTTTGTAAAAGCTGCACCATTTCTTGCCATTCTTGTAGGAAGCACGCAGTCAAACATATCAATACCACGCATAACACCTTCCACCAAACAATCGGGACTACCAACACCCATAAGGTATCTTGGCATATTTTCGGGATAATGTGGTTTTAGAATGTCAAGCATTTCGTACATTACTTCCTTTGGCTCTCCAACAGATAAACCACCAATGGAAAAACCACACTCGGCATAAGGCAAAATTCTCTCAATTGACTCTTCTCTTAAATCTTTATACATATTGCCTTGCACTATTGGAAACAGCAATTGGTCGTCACGCGTTTTATGTTTATAGCATCTGTCTAGCCAATTCATTGTCCTTTCCAAAGCACGCCTAGCATCGCTTTTACTTGTGCCGTCACCTGTACATTGGTCAAACGCCATCATAATATCACTACCTAATGCTTGCTGAATATCTACTGCCTTTTCAGGTGTAAAAATATGTCTTGAGCCGTCCAAATGACTTTTAAAAGTTACGCTATCATCTGTAATTTTTCTCATATCACTCAAAGAAAATACCTGAAAGCCACCACTATCTGTCAAAATCGGCTTATTCCAATTCATAAATTTATGTAAACCGCCTGCTTTTGCAACAAGTTCGTGTCCCGGTCTCAAATACAAATGGTATGTGTTGCTAAGTATAATACTTGCTTCAATTTCATCTAATACTTTTGGGGTCAAAGACTTAACAGTTGCATTTGTACCAACAGGCATAAAGACAGGTGTTTCTACCACGCCGTGCGGAGTAGTAAGCCTACCTATTCTTGCACCCGATTGCTTGCAAACTTTTACAACTTCGTATTTAAACATTTTAACTCCTATTATTTTAAATCGCTAATTGCTAATATTTTTACCAATTAATTTTTATCATACAAACTTAAAATTTCTTAGCTAAATTATAAATGTTGCATCTCCAAAACTGAAAAATCTGTATTTTTCTTGTACTGCAACTTCATACATTTTTAAAGCATTTTCCCTGCCCATAAAAGCAGAAACCAACATAATCAAAGTTGACTCTGGAAGGTGGAAATTAGTTATTAATCCTTTTACAACTTTAAATTTATAGCCCGGATAAATAAAAATGTTTGTATCCATTTTATCAGCCCTTACATAGCCATTAATATCTGCCAAACTTTCCACAGTCCTAACCGATGTAGTTCCAACACAAATAACTCTTCTGCCTTCTTTTACAGCACTATTAATTATATCTGCATTTTTATTATCAATCTCACAATACTCGCTGTGCATATTGTGTTTTAAAATATCTTCTTCCTTAACAGGTCTAAAAGTTCCCAAACCAACGTGTAGTAAAACTTCTGCAATCTCTACCCCTTTATTTCTTATTCTATCAAGCAGTTCTTCCGTAAAATGCAAGCCCGCTGTAGGCGCTGCACTTGAGCCTAACTCCTTGCAATAAACAGTTTGGTATCTTGATTGGTCTTGTAGTTTTTCCTTAATATAAGGCGGAAGTGGCATAGTACCTATTTCATTCAAAATATTTTCAAACACCCCTTCAAAAATAAACTCCAAAATTCTTATACCTTGGTCGCCAATCTCTTTAACGCAAGCAGATAACTTTTCATTAAAAATGATTTTTGTACCTATTTTCAATTTTTTAGCGGGTTTTGTTATACACTCGTAATGATTATAATCTATCCTTTTAAGCAACAATACTTCGATAATTTCGTCTTTATTTTCCCTATGACAAAACATTCTTGCTGGGATAACTTTAGTGCTGTTTATAACAAGCACATCGCCTTTTTCAAGATAATCAATTATTTCATAAAAATGTTTATGTTCCATTTCATTTGTCTGTCTATCATACACTAACATTCTGGAATTATCTCTTGGATAAATAGGTGTTTGTGCAATAAGTTCTTCAGGCAAATCATAGTAAAAATCACTTTTATTCATCTTTATTCAATCCTTCACTTTCATATACTTTAAACAATGCTTCCTTGTCGGAATCCATAGTTTTTCCTAAATGTTCATAAGCTTTCTTCAAGCAAATTCTACCCCTTGGAGTTCTTGCCACAAATCCAATTTGCATAAGATATGGTTCAATTACATCTTCGATTGTATTTGCATCTTCATTTACAGATGCAGCAAGAGTATCCAATCCTACAGGACCGCCACCAAAAGTATCAATCATAGTGCTTAATATTTTTCTGTCGCTATAATCAAGCCCCATATCGTCAACTTCCATAAGTGTAAGTCCTTTTTTTGCAATTGACAAATCAATTTTTCCGCCATCACCCAAAACTTCCGCAAAGTCTCTTACTCTTTTCAAAAATCTGTTTGCAATACGTGGTGTCCCCCTTGAGCGTCTTGCAATTTCATAACTTGCATCGTCATCAATATTAATGTTTAGTAATTTTGACGAACGATTTATGATTTTTACTAAATCTTCAGGTGTATAAAGCTCAAGTCTCAAATTTACGCCAAATCTATCCCTTAACGGACTAGTTAGCATACCCGCTTTAGTAGTTGCACCAATAAGTGTAAATTTAGGCAAATCTATCCTTAAACTTCTTGCAGAAGGCCCTTTACCTATAATAATGTCAAGGGCGTAATCTTCCATTGCAGGGTACAAAACTTCTTCTACATTTCTGTTAAGTCTGTGAATTTCGTCAATAAACAAAATATCATTATCAGACAAATTGGTAAGTATTGCAGCCAAATCGCCTGCTTTTTCGATTGCAGGTCCTGAAGTCACACGAATTTGAGAATTCATTTCGTTTGCAATAATATGTGACAGAGTTGTTTTACCAAGTCCCGGTGGTCCGTACAAAAGCACGTGGTCAAGAGCTTCACCCCTTTTTAGAGCGGCTTTTATAAAAATCTCAAGATTGCCTTTTATTTTATCTTGACCAATATACTCGTCCATTGACTTAGGTCTAAGACAATTTTCCGCACTATCTTCTGCGTGTTTGGTACTTGTTATCAATCTGTCGTCGTCATCGTCAAAATTAAACATATACTTCCCCTTTTATTATGCCATACTACGAAGTGCCAAAGTAATAATAGCATTTGTATCTTTTGCAGTTTCGCTTGCTTTTTGTACAGCTTTAATAGCATCATTTTTGGTTATGCCAAGTGCAACAAGTGCTTCAATCGCATCATTAATTTCTTTTGAGCTGCTTATATTTATACTTGTGTTACTACCTGCAAAATCACTAGCTGTAATATCCACTTTTTCTTTAAGTTCCAAAATAATTCTTTCCGCAGTTTTTTTGCCAACACCTTTAATGCTTGATAAACTTTTAACATCATTATTTGCAACAGCAACAGCAAGTGCAGCACCTGTAATTCCAGATAAAATACCTAGTGCCATTTTAGGTCCAACACCACTAATGTCAATAAGTTTGATAAACATATTTTTTTCGCTCAAGCTTGTAAAACCATACAAAGAAAAAGCATCTTCTTTAATATGCGTATAGGTATAAAGTTTAGTTTTTTCCCCTTTAGATGGCAAATCCGACAAAGTGTTTAAGGAAACATTGACATTGTAACCAATGCCATTATTATCTATAACTACTATGCCATTTGGGTCAATATAATCAATAATTCCACTAATAAATGCGTACATATTATCTCCTTTAAAAAACTCTTATTTAACTAAATTTGCAACAAATAGCACTATGCTTTTTTAATAAACAACTAAACCAAACACCAATTTTATTAAATACGGAACATATTAGCCATTTTATTTGTTTGACCGTGAGTTATAGCAACTGCCAAAGCATCTGCCGCATCATCGGGTTTTGGTACAGCTTTTAATTTAAGCATCATTTTAACCATTTGTTGTACTTGGTTTTTATCTGCCTTACCATAGCCTGTAATTGCTTGCTTGATTTGAAGTGGTGTGTACTCAAACAAACTGCCACAATATTTAGTTGCGGTCAAAAGCAAAACACCTCTTGCTTCCGCAACTGTAATTGCCGTAGTTGTATTTCTTGCAAAAAACAATTCTTCAAGTGCAATATTATCAGGCTTAAACTGCTCGATTAATTTTATAAGACTTTTTTCTATCATACAAAGTCTAGTCGGAGTATTTTCTTCCTTAGGGGTGGTTATAACGCCATAATCCACCAAAGAGTAATTACCCCTTTCAACATCAATAATCCCGTAACCCACAATAGCAATGCCGGGGTCTATACCTAAAATTCTCATACCTTTCTATTTTCAATTACAAAGCAAAATTTTAATTATTAAAACAATTTTTCTTTGCAATATTTCACTTTTAGTATTTCAAAAAAATACTGCAAGCAATGATACTTGCAGTTATTTAATTTTAAAACAAATTAAACTCTTGACATATAAGTTCCTGTTCTTGTATCAATACGAATAGTATCACCTTCGTTTACAAATAGTGGAACTTGAATAACATAACCAGTCTCAAGTGTAGCAGGCTTAGTTGCATTAGTAGCAGTGTTGCCCTTAGCACCTGGCTCACAATAAGTGATAAGCAATTCTACAAAGTTAGGTGCACTTACAGAAAATGCTTTGCCCTTATAAAACTCAATGTCAACAGTCATATTCTCTTTAATAAACTTAAGTGCATCTTCGCAACTCTCTTGGTTAAGTGCAGTTTGCTCATAAGTTTCTTGGTCCATAAAGTAATATAACTCACCATCTGTATACAAATATTCAAGAGTCTTTCTCTCAATATGTGCAAGTTCAAATTTTTCAGTAGGGTTAAAAGTCTTTTCAATAACACCACCATTTATTACGTCTCTAATTTTTGTACGAACAAATGCAGCACCTTTACCAGGTTTTACGTGTAAAAAGTCAACGATAACCATTACCTTTCCGTCCATTTCAAATGTAATTCCCTTACGAAAATCACCAGCTAAAATTGTAGCCATATTTACCTCCGATAAACTAATTATTAATAATTTCCAATTTTTTATTTGAAGTGGTCAAATTGATTGCTTTAGCACCATCAACCACAATCATATCTTCTATTCTTATACCGCAAAGACCTTCGATATATATCCCGGGTTCTATTGTAATCACCATTCCGTCTTGCAATCTATCATCTGTAATTATTCTTGATGACAAGGTAGGATACTCGTGTATTTCAAGTCCTACTCCGTGCCCTGTAGAATGGTTAAAATAATATCCCATTTTGTGCAAATCTATATAATTTCTTGCAACTCTGTCAACTTCCCTTGGCGGTATGCCCGAACGAATACAATCAATTGCAATTTCATTTGCACCAAGTACAATGTTGTATAAATTTTCTATTTCTTCCGAACAGCTTCCAAACACAAAAGTTCTTGTCATATCCGAATGATAGCCATTAAAAGTTGCTCCAAAATCAATTAATATAACATCGCCTACTTTTAGTTTTCTATCACTTGGTTTTGCGTGAGCAATTGCGGAATTTTCACCAAAAGCCACAATGGTATCAAAACTAGGTTTTTCACTGCCGTTAATTTTCATTAAATATTCAAGCTCGGCACAAAGCTCAAGCTCTGTCATATTTTCTTTAATAAGCGTTTTTACCTGCTCCAAAGATTTTTCGGCAATTTTTTGTGCTTTTACAATACATTCAATTTCAAATTTACTTTTAACAGCACGCATTTTAATGATATCTTGAGTTATATCAACTTTTTGAATATCGCTTAAAAGTTCGTCCACTACAAACAAGTAGTCATAATGATTTAAATCACTATCAAACCCTATTTTTGAAAGTTTGTTATCACAAATAACATTTTTAATAATCTGCTTAGCGTTAGAAGAAGAAATTTCAATAACAGTCCAATCTTTTTCCAAATCTCTTTTTGCTTCTATAGTAAATCTTCCGTCAGTAAAAAAATACTTGTTATTTTTTGTAATCAAAACAAAACAATAATCGGCAGAATACCCGCTGACATATTTAACATTATAACTATTTGAAATCAAAATTCCGTCCAAATTATTATTATCAAATATATTTGCCAAACTATCCATAAAAGCATTATAGCATATTTTTTTCCGCTTGTAAATATTTTTTTAATATTTTATTTATATAAATTTATTTTTTATAAGTCATACTATATTTCACAATCTGCTATAGAATATTAAACTACCTATTACATTTACTTTAATGGTAACATTGTAGCAGTAAGGACAATTTACGAATAATAAATTAAATTTGCAACAAAAAAAACAGCTATAGTTTATAGCTGTTTTTTATTTAGTATCGATTTTTTAAGGATTTTATTGCAAAATTACTTTAATAAGCTGTTATAATAATTTTTCATATATAAGCTATCTATAGTTTGCGTTCCTGCAGACTCACAAACAATAAATGGGTGCAAATTTAAATCAAGCAATGCTTTTGCAAGTGGCTCAAATTGCGGACCATACATAGTATCTTCAAAAGTAAGATGTCTAACTTCGCCTTTTTGAGTATACTCAATTTTTGAAAAATGCACGTGCATATTATTTACTTTGTCATAACCTACACCTTCTATAAATCTATCTAGCAGACGCCTATAATCGTCATAACTTTGAAGACTACCGCAAGTCCTTGCATTCAAGTGTCCAAAGTCAATGCAAGGTAATAGCATTTTATCACGGCTTACCATTCTTATTATTTCTTCTGTATCGCCAAGTTGAGCTTGTTTCCCCATTGTTTCTACCGCCAGCATTGTATCAGATAGCCCGCTGTTATATAAATCTTCTAGCAAATTATCCAACCTTTGCATTAAAAGATTCATTGCATCTTCCCTATTTGCTTTTAATGGTGAGCCGGGGTGAAAAACACACCTTTTACCACCAAAGTTTTTTAATGCAATCAAACTATCTTTAATGTATCTGTGGTTATTTGCTGCTTTGTCATCTTCCAAAGTTGCAAGATTAATAAAATAAGGCGCGTGTACAGATATTTCTATTCCGTTTTTCTCAAATTCCGCTCCATAAATTTTAGCAGTCTCTTCACTCATACGAACGCCTCTTCCAAAAGAATACTCGTACAAATCAAGCCCTTTTGCTTTAAGCCAATTTGGCACATCTATAGTTTTAGAAAAACCTTCTTCTTCAAATAAACTGCCTGTTCCGCTAGGTCCGAACTTTATCATAATCTACTCCTATAAAGTTTTAGTTTTTATAATTCAAACAAACTTACAACTTTTAATCTTAATTTTCTAACTCGTGTTTAGATGCAAGCACTCGCTTAAAATCACTGTCTATTTGCGCCTTAAGTTCACTTGCATTATTAAATTTAGATATACCCCTATAGTACTCAAAAAATTCAATTTTAATTTCTTTTCCGTACAAATCGCCTTCAAAATCAATTACAAAACTCTCTAAGTTAAAATTGTAATCGTCAAAAGTTGGGTGTGCACCTACATTGGTTAATCCTAAATAAACTTTGTTATCTATTGTTATGTGTGTTTTGTAAACACCTGCTTTAACTTCTATTTTATCTTGCGGATAAGCGACATTAGCTGTAGGATATCCTACCACATTACCACCGACATTACGTCCTTTTTCCACCCTTCCAATCATAAAATACGGATAAGGTAGTAATTGGTTTACTTGTTCGATTTTACCTTGTTTAAGTAATTCCCTTATATCTCTTGTTGCAATTTTGCAATTTTGGACGCAAAGCAAATCCACCACTTCTACTTGAATTCCTTTGCTAATAAAATATTCTTTTACTTCGCTAGCTTTGCACATTGCATTTACACCACAAGTGTAATCTGTGCCAAAAACTACTTTTTTGATATTAAAATTAGCTGTTAATCCGTCCAAAAATTCAAGCCCACTAAGACGCATAAATTTGCTATCAAAATAACTGCTTATTACCATTTTAATACCGATTTTTTGAAGGATTTGTACTCTTTCATCAAAGGTATAACATTGTTTTGACATACCGGAAATTTTGCTTTGCGGGTTGTTTGCAAAAGTAAAAACTGCAGGTATAAACTCGCTTTGCACGCATTTATCTAAAAGGTATTTATGCCCATTATGCACACTATCAAAAAAGCCAAGTGCCAAACAAATAGGTTTATCACATTTTCCTTTGTAATCAATCAGTTCCATAACCTAACTTTAACCTCTAAATTATCTTTTCCATCCGCACAAATTCCAAAAATCTGTCCGTCTATCCGTACAATATAGTCTTTATCCAAATTTCTTTTTGATATTTTAACTCCATTTAACAATTTACTTTTTTCTGTCCCATCAATATCTATTTTAGGCATATCAATAAACAAATCATCTATATTGGTAATACAATTTTTAGTATTTTGCAAAATTTCGTCAATAGTATACGCCTTTTCAATCGTAAAGCTTTTATTTTGCAGTCTAATTATACTTGACATATACGCAAGGCTACCTACACTTTCCGCTAAATCCCTGCATAAACTTCTAATATATGTACCACCCGAACAATGTATATCCAAACTTAAAACTTTATCATTCATCAACAAATTACTCATGTTATAAATTGTAATTTTTCTAGGTTTTATTTCAATCTCTTTGCCGGCTCTTATAGCATCACAAGCACGCACACCATTTACACTTATACGGGAGTATTTTGGGGGTAATTGCATTATCTCGCCCAAAAACATACCGATTTTTGACTGGATTTCGTCAAAAGTAGGGATTTTATCACACTCACCTATAACGCTTCCGTAAGAGTCCAAAGTATCTGTAGTTTTGCCAAAACAAAATGTTGCTCTGTAAATTTTATCCATATTTACAAAGTAGTCAAACAGCTTGGTTGCACTACCAAAACAAACAGGCAACACACCGCTACCTGCAGGGTCTAAAGTGCCTAAATGTCCTACTTTTATCTTTTTATTACCTGTATACTCTCTTAAAATATGTCTCAGCTTAACCACAACATCAGACGATGTCCAACCTGTTGGTTTAAGCACATTGATTACTCCTAACATATCTCGTCCCGTACAGCTTTTAATAGTTTGTCAATTACATCTTCATAAAAGCCGCTAATTCTAAGTCCTGCAGCATTTTTATGTCCGCCACCACCAAAAACAAGTGCAATTTTACTACTATCCACATCTTCGCCTGTTCGTATGCTGACTTTAAAGCTTTTATCCGCAACTTCGCTTACAGCTACGGCGACCTTTACACCTATTACATTTATGATATTGTTTATAATTCCTTCTGTACTACTTGAGTCTGTGCCTGTCGCATCAAAATCACTTTGTCTAAAAGTAATTATACCGATAGTATTATTATCATAAAATTTAGCTTTTTCAAGCACTCTTGATTTAAGCTTGTAAATATTCATACCAATCTTTTTCAAAAAATGCTCGCTTATTTCATAAGCTTTTATATCGTAACGCAAAAGTATGCTTGCTGCAATCATTGTTTCAGATGTAACACTTGAAAAGCTAAAGCCCCCACTATCGGTAACCAAACCACTATACAATAATTCTGCTATATCTTTATTAAGCAAATTCATTTGGTCAAGCAAAAAAGTCACAATTTGTGCGGTTGCAGCGGCTTTAATATCTAGCAAATTGACATCACCATATTTTCTGTTTGTTTTGTGATGGTCAATAACCATTTTACATCTGCCCTTTCTAAATTCACTTATGCTTTGTCCCATTCTTTCCATATCCGCACAATCAACTGCAATAGACAAATCATATTTATTTAATTTGTCAATATTATACTTGTCCTTATCCGCAAAAATGCTTATTTTGCCATTTATCGGGTCATCGCAAAAAATGTATGGTTTTTTGCCATACATTTCAAGTGCTTTATAAATCGCAAGAGATGAGCCGACAGTATCACCATCGGGATTAATGTGAGAAATAATAGCAATAGTATTTGCTTTTTTTATCTCTTTGATAATATTTTGATAATCCATATACACCTCTGCTGAAATTTTATTAAATTAAACAAATCATTATTAATAACCAAATTATTAGCATATTGAATTGTTAAAATACAAATTTTAAAGACTGCTTGCAAAAACTATTAATTTTCGTTATTAATATCGTTTAAAATTTGACTTATTTTTATACCATAACTAATGCTATCGTCTAGATAAAATCTAAATTCAGGCAAACTTCTCAAAATAATGCGTTTTTTCAAAAGTTTCTTTATATAACCTTCTCCATTTTGGATAGCATCGACAACTTGTTTTTCTTCGCCGTTTGCACCAAGCACGCTCAAGTAAACTTTGCAAACGGATAAATCGCTGTCAGTATCAACTTTAACTATGCTGACTAAGCCTTTGATTCGTGGGTCTGACAACTCTTCACTAATGATTGGAGCTAATTGTTTTTTAATTTCTGCATTTATTCGCTCTATTCTGTTGCTCATCTTTCTTCCTCTTTCAAAATAAACGCTTCGATAATATCGCCAATCTTAATGTCATTAAAGCCTGCAAGACCAATACCGCACTCATAACCGCTAGCAACTTCTTTAGCTTCGTCTTTGTTACGTTTCATAGAAGATATGCTACCTTCGTAAATAACCACATTGTCACGGATTAATCTGAATTTTGCATTTCTCAAAATCTTACCATCAGTTACATAGCAACCTGCAATTGTACCGACTTTTGTAATATTAAATGTTTCACGAACTTCTGCGTGTCCAAGCTCTTCTTCACGATAAATTGGGTCAAGCATACCCTTAAGTGCCTTTTGAATATCGTCAATTGCATCGTAAATAACACGATAAATTTTGATATCTACGCCGTTTTTCTCTGCAAGTGCTCTTGCTTTTGGCTCTGGTCTTACATTAAAACCAACGATTACTGCATTACCAGTATCTGCAAGCATAACATCTGACTCATTGATTGCACCTACACCTGCGTGGATAATTGTAAGAACTACATTATCGTCCGCAACGCTTTCGCCAAGCTTGATAAACTCTTGTTTAACTGCTTCAACTGAACCTTGAACATCACCCTTGATAATAACACCAAGTGACTTTCTCTCTCCACTGCTAACACCTTTAAACATATCGTCCAAGCTACGAGCTTTGCTCTTGCTTTGCATTTCTTCTCTTTCTTTATTATATCTTTCTTGTGCAACCTTTTTAGCAAGCTTATCATCTTTAACGGAAATCAATTGGTCACCTGCATTAGGGACATCGGATAATCCGTGGATAGAAACCGCAATACTAGGTCCAGCTGACTTGATTTGTTTGCCGTTGTTGTCAATAAGTGCACGCACTTTACCTACAACAGTACCAGCAACGATATTATCGCCAACTTTTAAAGTACCTTGTTTAATCAAGCAAGTTGCAACTGGTCCTACACCTTTGTCAAGTCTTGCTTCAATAATTGTACCATTTGCAGGGCAATCTTTAACTGCTGTCAATTCCTTATACTCTGCAAGCAACAAAATACCTTCAAGCAAATCGTCAACACCCATACCTGTTTTTGCACTTACAGGGTAAACCATTGTAGTACCACCCCAAGCTTCTGGAACTAAATCGTATCTTCCCATTTCTTCCATAACTTTATCAGGGTTAGCTTGAGTTTTATCCATTTTATTGATAGCAATCATTATTTCTACACCTGCTTCTTTAGCGTGAGAAATTGCTTCAATAGTTTGTGGCATAATTCCGTCATCAGCAGCTACAACGATAATAGCAATATCTGTTACCATTGCACCTCTTTTTCTCATAGAAGTGAATGCTTCGTGTCCTGGAGTATCAAGGAAAGTAATAGGCTCGCCATTAAGTTCGATAGTATACGCACCGATATGCTGAGTAATACCACCTGCTTCGCCACTTGCAACCTTTGATTTACGGATATAGTCAAGCAATGAAGTTTTGCCGTGGTCAACGTGTCCCATAATTGTAACAACTGGTGGGCGTTTAACATACTCGCCTTCAACTTGATGCTCAAGTACAGATTGATTCAAAATATCTTCTGCTGTCTCTTGTGGCTTATATTCCAATGTAATGCCGTAATCCATAGCAACAAGCTCTGCAGTATCAAAATCTATACTGCCATTAACATTACACATTTGTCCAAGTAAAAACAACTTTTTAACGATTTCAGCACCTGTAACACCAATTTTTTCAGATAAAGTCTTGATTGGAATAATTTGTGTTTCAACAATAGCGTGTTCGATTTTAACAGTGTTTGGAGTAAAATCACTTGCCTTTTTAGCTTTCTTTTGCTTGTGAACTCTTACAACGCCGTCCTCATCGTAACCATCATAACCTTCAACAGTATAACCTTTTTTAATCAAAGTACGCTTGTTAAGTTGTTTTTTATTATCGTCTTTATCAAAAGTCTTCTTTTTCTTTTGAGTATTTTCCTTAATAGGAGTTGCAATTGGCGGCTCGAATTTTGCAAAATTATCTCTCTTACCATCTTTGTTAAATGGTTTGCCACCCTTGTCATCTCTATTAAAAGGTTTATTTTTGTTATCTTTATTAAAGTTAGGTTTGCCGTCTCTATTAAACTCACGATTACCGCCCTTATTATCTCTGTTGTTAGGTCTATCGTTTTGTCTATTATTTCTGTTACCTTGTCTATTATCTTCTCTAGGCACAAAAACATTTTTCTTTGGTTGTTCTTGTGGTTTAGGCACAGTAACCACTTCTTCTACCGGTGCTTTCACATCAGCAGGAGTTTCGATTTTATCGAAGGCGATAACAGGAGCTTTTTCTTCCTGAACCACAACAGGTTCTTCTGTTACGGCTACTTTTGGAATAACAGGCTCTACTATCTCTGTCTGAATAATATCCGGAGTCGCTGGGATATCCTTTTCCTTAATTTCTGTCTTTTTAGTTTGCATTCTGTTTTCAATAGAACGCATTAAATTTTTTAATTCTCTTATATCTTTTTGCAAAGCAACAATAGTATTGTCCTTTAATACAGGCATACCATTTACTTTACCAATTACTTCTTTAATATCACTCACTTTGCACCTCCACACATTCCATTATTGCACTTCCCAAAGAATTATCTTCTATTGCAACAGCCTTAACATTTGACCTTTTGGTAAGCTCACTCAAACTAAAATTTACAAGCACGCATTTAATATTATTATTTGCACAAAAATCACTTAGTTTCTTTCGTGAATTTTCAGCTAAACTTTCGTCGTATAATACAATATATATTTTGTGTCTGCAAGTTTTTATTCCTTCAACACCAAAAGTCGCTTTTCGCATTTTTATAGCAAAACCTATATAAGACTTAATTTTTGTAGTATTTATCATATTCTCCTTGAATTTTTTCGTACACTTCTTGCGGAATATTCTCTTTAAAAGCTCTGTTTAAAGCTTTTGTTTTAACCATTTTTTCAAAACACTCAGGATTTTTGCAGATATAAGCACCCCTACCATTGGCTTTAAGTGTTGTATCAAGCAAATATTCGCCTTCCTTTGTTTTGATTATTCTTATCAAATCACGTTTATCCACCATATTATGGCAGACAATACACATACGCATAGGAATTTTTTTTACCACTGCTTACTCCTCTGCACTTTGGATTAATCCGTCTTCTACTGCTTGAGAATATGATTTAACATCTATCTTCCAACCTGTAAGTTTTGCAGCAAGTCTAACATTTTGACCGCCTTTACCGATTGCAAGTGACAATTTATCGTCAGGAACAATAACTCTTGCAGTTTTATCTTCTTCTTGAGTAATGCTAATTACTTGAGCAGGACTTAAAGCTCTTGCAATATACTCCAAAGGATTTTCGCTCCAACGAATAATGTCAACTTTCTCACCTGAAAGTTCACGAACAACTTCGTTGATTCTCACGCCTTTTTGACCAATGCAACCACCAACAGCATCAATGTTAGGATTTTCGCTGTGTACAGCCATTTTTGTACGATTACCTGCATCTCTAACAATACCTTTAATAATAATGTCGCCACTCTTAATTTCTGGAGCTTCCATCTCAAACAATCTTTTAACAAGACCAGCAACTGACCTTGATACGATAACTTGTGGGCCTCTTGTATTAGTTCTTGTATTTTTAACATAAACTTTTAGCATTTGACCTGGCAAATATTTTTCGTTTGCAACTTTATCCACACCTGACATAATTGCAGTCATTTGTGTGCTTAAAATTTCAAGATAAACAATATCACCATCAATTTTAATAACTTGTGCATTTGCAATTTCGCCTTCTCTGTCAGACATTTCAGACATAACACGCTCTTTACGAGCATCGTTTAATCTTTGCATAACAACTTGTTTTGCAGTTTGGATAGCAATTCTTGAAAGTTCCTTTGGTGTAACGTCTTCAAGTACCCAATCACCTAGTTTGTAAGACTTTTTAATTTCTTTTGCGTCGCTAAGCAAAATTTCCTTATCTTGGTCTGTAACTTCTTCCACAACAGTTTTATATGCAAAAACTTTTATTTCACATCTGTTTTCGTTAAGTTTAACAGTGATAGGTCTTGCTTCACCTGTTTCTCTTTTAAATGCAGAAACCAAGCCTGCTTCCAAAGCTTCAATAAAAGTACTCTTTTCAATTCTCTTATCCTTTTCCAACTCGTCCAATGCTGCAAAAAAATCTTTATTAATCATTTTCTATCTCTCCTCCACAAATTATCAATAATTTCATCTAAGGTTTATTGTTTATTATTTTTTAATTTTTCAAATTTTATATTTTAAATTTCAATTGAATAACTTTAAATAGATTTCAAGTCATTTTTATATCAAAACTTAATTTCAGGTTTAATAGTTGCAATATTTTTTAATGCAATTTCAATGTCTTTGCCATTATACTCTACGGTGATTATTCCCTTTTCCAAATCATATCCCCGCAAAATTGCCACAAATTTTTTCAAATCTTGCACTTTTTCAAAAAGAGAAACATTTACTTCAGTATCCATATTCTTTCTGTAATCACGCTCTGTCTTTAAAGGTCTATCAATGCCAGGTGATGAAACATTTAAAATATACTTTTCGCCATTTGTTGGGTCTATTTCGTCAAGTATAGGGTCAATAGTCCTATGCACAAGTTCGCAACCATTTAAATCAACGCCGTCTTCTTTATCAATATAAATTGTTAGATTCATATCACCCATATATTTTTTATAAGTAATTTCCACAATTTCATATCCCAAATTTTCTACTGGCTCAGTGATATGTTTTTCAACAATATCAATAACTTTTGACATAATTCCTCCGTAAACATTAAGGAGTGGTTCAACCACTCCTTAGATGCTAAATCTATTACAATAGTAGTATAACACATCAAACTAAAAATAGCAACTATTTTTTTACATTTTCTAATATATATTATAAAAAAATTGTATTTATATATAATAGCTAAATTTTTAGTTTTCTTTTTTAGCTTTATCCCTGCAGTATTTTTTAATACACCACAAAGCAAGTTTTATAAAAATTATTTATTAAACTTACCTATTTTAACAAGTTCAATAAACAACTTTGCTGTTGCCAAACAATCGTTAACAGCTCTGTGAGCACCTTCCAAACTAATATCAAAATAGTCGCACAATGTCTCCAACTTGTAATTTTTGCAAACTACACTTTTGTGTGCTATCTCCAATGTATCCATTGTCCTATTTGTAAAAATATATCCGTTTAGCTTAGCATATTTATCCACAAATTTTTTATCAAATTGTGCATTATGTGCCACAAGCACGCAGTTTTCACTAAATTTGTAAAAATCTGCTATAACATCTGACATATCAGGAGCATCTTTTACATCTTTATCTGTTATTGAAGTAATCTCGGTAATCCTTGCAGGAATTGGAATATGTGGATTTACAAAAGTAGAAAATGTTTCACTTATAAAGCCATCCACAATTTTAACCGCACCTAACTCTATAACTTCGTCGCTGACATCAAGACCTGTTGTTTCAAAATCAAATACGACAAAAGATTTACCCAAAAGATAATCAGGTATAACCTTGCTTTCGTTTGTTGCAAACAAATCGTCTTGAATGTAATCGATATAACGCTCTGGTTTTACGGCAACATATTTAAGTGGTACACTTTTTAAGTCTTCTTTTAATATGATAGAAGATTTATCAATTTTACATTTACTAATATCTTTGCAAAGCAAAACGCTATCGTGCAAAAAAGTATCCAAATCCTTTCTGCCTTGCACAATGATTTCATCACCTACTTCTATTTGGTCATAGTCGCCTTCGCCTTTGTATTTAGCAAATGCTTTGCAAATCAAATTTCCTGTGCCGTCATTAATTTTAAATACGTAATAGGAATTACCTGTCTTTTTACTTTCATTCCTTTTAAACTCAATTACTTCACCTGCGTACACTGCTATTTCTTCCACTTCTTTACTATCCACGATATATCTTGCTCTTGCAGTAATTTCCTTCCCAACAACTTTTTCGTGATTTTCCGTCCTTATCCTACGGCTAATTATAGTAATTGAATCTTCAGTTGCCAAGTCGGCATCTAAATCTAAATCTTTTTTGCTATCGTTTATCTCAAGTCTTAATTCATTGCACATTTTATGTGACATATAATTTGTCATACTGCCAATTAAATCCATAGACTTAAAATAATCGTAAAACATAGATTTCATATTTATTTTAACAAAAGCAACTCCGTTTACGATAGCAACTTCTATTTCACTTGTTTCTATCATAACGGTTGGGTGTTTTTCTTTAAAATAATTCATTACATATCTTTTAACAATATCGTCATTTATAAAAGATTTTGAATATGTAATTTCCACTTGCATTGAAGGCGGAATTAAGCTTATAACCGCATCTTCAATCACCTTTTTATCTTCGTCAGTGTAGCTATCCAAAATATCATAAGGCACCAAAAAATTAACTATAATCTTTGGCGGTTTTTTTTGAATATTCACGCTGCTTACTCGCAAGTAATTAAATCTTTCATTTGTCAATTTATTAAATTCGTCTAAAAATTCCACTGTATACCTCTTTTTTATCTAATTTAATTTTAGTACCGATTTTTGATAGTTTATATACACTTAAAGCTTATCTATAAACGCCAAAATCTCTTTAATCAAATCTTCGTTATTTACTGTTTTTACAACTTGTCCTTTTACAAAAATTGCGGATTTGTCTTTGCCGCCTGCAACACCAAAATCACATCTTTGAGCTTCACCAGGTCCATTTACAACACAACCCATAACAGCAATTTTTGCAGATTTTTTTATATCTTGTGTTGCGTCCACAACCATTCTTGCAAGCCCTGCAACATCAATATTAGTTCTTGCACAAGTTGGACAACTAATAACTTCTACATACGGCGCCCCTAAATTAAGGCTATTTAATATTTCTTTAGCAACTAAAACTTCTTTATAAGGCTCGTCAGATAAGCTTACTCTTATTGTATCGCCTATTCCATCAAGCAATAAACTGCCAATACCTATCGCCGATTTAATAACACCTTTTTCATAAATTCCCGCTTCGGTTACACCTATATGAAGCGGATAATCACAAGACTTTTTAAGTAATCTGTACGCTTCCACACAAGTTTTTACATCACTTGATTTTACGGAAATTATTGTATTGTAAAAATTGAATTTTTCAAGTAACGCGATATGCCCTAAAGCACTTTTACACATAGCTTCGCTTAAAGGCAAATTGCTATACTGCTTTTCAAGTGAACCACCATTAACGCCTATACGGATTGGAATTTGTCTTTCATTAAGATAATCGGCAACATATTTTACTTTACTTTCATCGCCAATATTACCTGGGTTAATACGAATTTTGCTTGCACCACTATCACAAGCCGCTATCGCAAGTTTATAGTCAAAATGAATATCCGCAACAACGGGAATATGCACTCCCTTTATAATTTCTTTAAGACAAATACTGCTTTCCTTATCAGGCACAGATAATCTTACAATATCACAACCATATTTTTCTAGCTCTAATATTTGTTTTATACTGCCTTCTATATCTGTTGTTTTTGTGTTGCACATTGACTGAATAGCAATTTTTTCGCCATCGCCAATAACAACATTCCCAATTTTAACCTTCATATATCACCCTATTTTTTTCAATTGATACACTATTTTTTATCTTTTATATTCAATCAACATTCTATATCTGTTTACTTTATCCTGCCACAAAATGCACAATATCAAGCACAATTGCAAGAAGGAAAAGACAAATCAAGCCTACAGTGTGGATTATATTTTCAACTTTTCTGTTAATAGGCTTACCGCGTACCCACTCAATTAGCGTAAATAACACGTGTGAGCCATCAAGTGCAGGTATAGGTAGCAAATTCATTATCGCAATGTTAGCAGATAAAGCGCATACTGCAAACAATACTCCACGGAAACCGATTTGTGACACCATAGCTATTTGCTGTATTGCCGTTACCGTTCCACCCAAAGCTTCACCTACCCCTAACACGCCTGTAATTACGCTCCCCAAAGCGGTAAATATAGTTCCAAAAAGCTTAAATATAAATACAAATGACCGACCAAGCGACGTAACAAAACCAAATTTATAGCTTACATACTCTCCGATAGTTATTCCTATGCCTTTGATTCTCTCCCCACCATTTTCGCCATTCATATTCAGATATTCACTTCGACGAGCGATAATATCCATTTCTTCCCCTTGACGCACTATCGTCAATTTAATATTATCGTCATATTTGTTAATTTTATTAATTAAATCATTAGGTACAGATGTGGAATATAAACTTTTACCATCAACTGCGATAATTATATCGCCTACCATTAAATTTTGTTCTATCGCAACATCTTCAAATTGATAAACAGCTGTAACTTTAGGCATCATTTCGCCATAAGACATAAAGAATATAGTACACAAAATTACCGCAGATATTAAGTTAAATCCTGCCCCTGCAATAAACACTAAAATCCTTTTCCAAGGTTTGTGATAATTGAAATCATCAGCTTTTGGTGGCTCATTTGACACTTCATTTTCGCCGTGAAAAGCACAATATCCGCCTAATGGCAAACATCTTAGCGAAAATAATATTCCAGATTTTTTGTTATTATACTTTACAATAGCAGGACCAAAGCCAACAGCAAATTCGTCAATTTTAAAGCCTAGCAATTTGCCGACAATAAAATGTCCGAACTCGTGTACCACAATCATAAACATTAGGCACAAAAGGGCTATAAGAACATATCCTATCCATTTCATTACTTCACCAAAAGTAACTGCCGCTAAAATTACCCCCATAACTCTCCTATCATTATCAGTTCAATTAAAATTAAATAATCCAAATCAGTTTATCACAATCTCATAATTAAATTTATGCTTAATTAAATTATTTTATCAAATCCATAGCAATTATTCTTGCCATATTATCTATCTCAAATACACCATCCAAAGTAACTGGCTTTTGAGTTTCGCACTTATTAATCGCTTTTTCAATAATATCAGGTATATCATAAAAACCAATCTTATCATTCAAAAAAGCTTGAACAGCAATTTCATTTGCCCCATTCATTATTGTAGGATAATAACCGCCTTTTTTTGCACATTCCATTGCAATACCAAGACAAGGGAAAGTATTTAAATCAGGTTTTTCAAAAGTCAACTTCGCTACTTCTGCCAAATCCAATTCAGGCAATTTAGTATCGATTTTTGAAGGATATGTCAATGCAAGCTGTATTGGAAGTCGCATATCTGGATAAGATAATTCCGCTATAACACTGTTATCATTATATGTAACCAAACTATGAATAATGCTTTGTTTATGAATAACTACGCTTATTTTTTCAGCAGAGATATTAAACAAATGCTTTGCTTCTATAATCTCTAACCCCTTATTCATTAAAGTTGCACTATCGATTGTAACTTTTGCCCCCATATTCCAAGTTGGGTGCTTTAGTGCATCTATAGCTTTAACATTTTCTAGTTCCTTTTTGCTTTTTCCGCGGAACGCACCACCACTAGCAGTAAGTATCAAACCTTTTATATCTTTAGCTTTTCCGTAATTGCTTGACTGCCAAATCGCACTATGTTCGGAATCAACGGGATAAATATTTACCCCCTTTTCTTTTGCCAATTTTATTACAATTTCGCCGCCCGCAACCAAAGTTTCCTTATTTGCAAGTGCAATGTCTTTTCCACTATTAATTGCTGCAATTGTAGGCAAAAGTCCGCTTATACCCACCATAGCAGTAACAACTATTTGACCTTTGTTTATACTTGCAAGACTCTCGCTTGACTCAAGCATAACCGCACCGCATAACTCACATTTTAATCTTGAGTCTTTGTCATTTACAAAAACATATTCAGGTTTAAACTCCGCTATTTGCCTGTTAAAAAGCTCTATATTTGAATTACAGGACATTCCGACAACATTAAACAAATCTGGATAATTTCTTACAATATCCAAAGTTTGTCTGCCTATTGAACCTGTTGAACCTAAAATGATTATTTCCTTCATATTTTTCTACACCTTATGCTACAAATTTCCAAAATCAGCTTGAAACTTTACCTAAAAATCAAAATAGTAACGATTTTTGAATGGTTTTAAAAAGTTATACCACCATTAATTGCTCTTTCAATTATCGCAAAAACGATATACATAACAGGAATTACTGCCAAAAAACTATCAATTCTATCCATAACACCGCCGTGTCCAGGGAATAAATTGCCATAGTCTTTTATACCTATTTTTCTTTTAATTATGCTTGCTGCCAAATCGCCTAATTCCGCAATAACACTGCAAATAGCACCTAGTGGCAACAATATAGCAAGATTTAGCGGAATGTTATTTGCAAATATGCTATTCATTTTATCTGGCATATAGCTAAACACATTAAACTGACAGAATAGCAGATAAACAATTACCATACCAATAATACCGCCTATCACACCGCCAACTGCACCACTTATAGTTTTCTTAGGGCTTATTTTAGGGCAAAGTTTAGGTCCTTTGCAAGTAACTCCTACAAAGTACGCCATAGTATCTGTCATTACAACAACTGCAAATGTCGCAAATATACTAAGCAGCCCCATATCACTATGGTTCATAATAACCATAATACTCATAATAATTATTGGATAAACAATGTTTAAAATAGTAGCTCCAACATCTGCAACTGTATATTTATCGTGTTTAAGTGTCAATATAATAAGGCTTGTTATTGTACAAATAGCTATTGTCGCAACCAATCCTAACTCTTTAAAAAAGAATGTCAATGGATAAACAATAATCATACATAGCACGATAGGCAAAAGCATAGGTTGCAATTTAAACTCCTTTACCTTAGCTTCGTCATTTGTTATATCGATAACTGCTCTGTTTACCGATTTCTTTTTTAAGCTTTTATACATTTCATATCCACCAACAATAGCAAATGCCATTATTAGCAAATCTGTAATAATAAGCGAATACATTCTAAGCCAGAATACGCAAGATAATATAACCGTAAGCATAATCACAGCCGTAATAATTCTTTTTAGCATATTATATCCTCCCAAATCTTCTGTCTCTTTTATTATATTCTACAATTATATCATCAATTATTTTTTCGTCAAAATCTGGCCATAAAGTATCAACAAACATTAACTCAGCATACGATAGTTGCCAAAGCATAAAGTTTGACAATCTTACTTCTCCGCTAGAGCGTACCATTAAGTCAGGGTCAGGTATTTCGTTTGTGTACAAATTATCGGAAATATTCTCTTTTGTTATCTCAAGTCCTTTATCCACTAATTTTTTAACAGCGTAAACAATTTCGTCCCTACCGCCATAATTAATACCTAAGTTTACTATCATACCGCTATTGCCTTCGCAAAGTTTCATATTCTCTTCAAGTGCTTCTCTAACACTTTGTGGCAATGCGGATAAATCGCCCATACATTTTATTATAAAATTTCTTTTTGCATACTTTGGAATTTCACTTTTTGCAAACTTTTCAAGCATACCAAATAAAGTATCTATTTCTTCTTGTGGGCGTGACCAATTTTCCGTACTGAAAGCATAAAAAGATACAACTTGTACGCCTTTTTTATGACAAGCTTCCACAACCCTACGCATACTTGTAACACCTTCGCGATGCCCTGCACTTCTAGGTAAATGTTTTTTGTTTGCCCACCTGCCATTGCCATCCATTATAAAAGCAATGTGTTTTGGAATTTTCATTTCTTCCATAATACTCCTAACAAATAAATCGCCATTTAAAAATATTATAATTCTTTTGTTATATTATAATAAAAACTTTGTCCCTTTTTTAGTTCAATCATACATTGTTTTTTATTATACCAAAATTTTCATTATCATTTAATTATACTACTTTTTCAAAAAATAATCAAGGGGTTAATGGTACAAACTATTGCAATAAAATTTCAAATATAAATAAATATATCAAAAAACAAACTTTTACGGCAAAAAACACAATATAATTTAATTATTTACTATTTAAAACTAAAGGATAAAACAAAAAAGTGGCAAACTGCCACTTTTTCAATTAAATATTCATTAAAAATTTTGCTGTAATTAAAGTTACAATGTTTTCATCAACATCTACTCTGACAACAAGTTTAGTATCAAAGTTATGCTTATCGTCACCTGTATTTTCAATTTCGCGAACTATAAAGCCCATATTCTCTAAAGTCGATTTTGCGACATCAAACGTTAAACCAATAAAATCACGAGAATTAAACACTCATAACCTCTTTTTCTTTGTCGCTTGTGCATTTATCAACAACTGCAATTTGCTCTGCAAGTTTTTTATCAACATCTTTTTCATAAATAGCACAATCGTCTTCTGAAATAGCTGAATCTTTTTTCATTTTTTTCAAAGAATCGTTAATATCACGTCTTGCATTTCTTAAAACGACTTTACAATTTTCACTTGTAGACTTGATTTGTTTAACCAAATCGCGACGTCTTTCTTCTGTAAGTTCAGGGAAAATCAAACGAATAACCTTACCATCGCTATTAGGTGTAATACCTATATTGGCTGCAATAATAGCTTTTTCAATTGCCTTAACACAGCTTGCGTCCCAAGGTGAAATAACCAAAAGTCTTGCTTCAGGTATGCTGATATTTGCCATTTGATTAATAGGAGTTTCTGTTCCATAATAATCTGCAGTAATTTTATCCAATATATGAGCATTTGCTCTGCCAGCTTTCATTTGAGAATACTCATTTTTCAAATTGCTGACACATTTATCCATTTTTGTTTCAAACTCATCAAAAAGTTCTAATATTTCCATACTTTCGTAAGCCATAATTTCACCTCATAATTATTTTATTAATAACATTTTCATTATACAATAATTCTCTGTTAAAATCAAGAGTTATTTGTTAAAACTCAAATTTACACTAAAGAATTCAATTTTTTTATAAAAAACAACAAAAAATATTGAAATTATTGAATAATTGTACCTATTTTTTCGCCATTTACAGCTTTAACAATACTATCTTCTTCAGATAAAGCAAAAGCGATAACAGGAATTTTGTTTTCCATACACAAACTGATTGCAGTAGTATCCATTGCATTCAAACCTTTTTTGATAACATCGATATAAGCGATTTCGTCAAATTTCTTAGCTTCTGGGTTCTTCTTAGGGTCTGAATCATAAATTCCGTCTACATTTTTAGCAAGAAGCAATGCTTCCGCACCAATTTCAGCCGCTCTTAAAGCAGCACCTGTATCTGTACTGAAATAAGGATTACCTGTACCACAAGCAAAAATAACTACTCTACCTTTTTCTAAGTGTCTCATTGCCTTACGCAAAATATATGGTTCAGCTACTCTTGTAATAGTAAGTGCAGTTTGAACTCTACAAGCAACTCCGTGTTTTTCTAAAGCATCTTGCATTGCAAGTGAGTTAATAACAGTTGCAAGCATACCCATATGGTCAGCTGTTGTTCTATCCATATTTGAGCCTTGTCTACCACGCCAGAAGTTGCCACCACCAATAATAATACCAACTTCAACACCTTCACTTGCTACTTTTTTGATTTGTTTAACTACATAATCAATAACTGACTCGTCCAAACCAAAGCCCTTTTCTCCTGCAAGAGCTTCACCACTTAACTTAATAATTACTCTTTTATATTTTGCCATTGTTCTCTCCTTAATTACAACATTTATATTATTCCAAATATTATACAATTTAAATTAAAAATTCATATACCTTAAAAAAAGGGAACAGAAAAAGTGTTCCCTTAATTAAGTTGTTTTAAAAATTATTTCTTTTGAGCATCGATTTGAGCTTGAACTTCACTAGCTAAATCTTCGTTCTTCTTTTCTAAGCCTTCGCCCATTTCATAACGAACAAATGCTGAAATGCTGCCGTCCAAAATGTTTTTAACAGCTTTGTCACCATCTTTAACGAATGGTTGCTCTAGCAAGCATACATCTTTGTAATACTTGTTAATTCTACCAATTACCATTTTGTCAACGATAGCTTCAGGTTTACCTTCATTTAATGCTTGAGCACGCAAAATTTCTTTTTCTTTTTCCAAAGCAGCTGTAGGAACATCTTCTTTAGCAAGATATAGTGGGTTTGCAGCAGCAATTTGAAGTGCAACATCGTGAGCAACTTCAGCTGAACAGCTACCTTCAAGCATAACACCGATTTTACCACCCATATGGATATAGCTTGTTACATTACCATTAAATTTAGCAAATCTTCTGATATTGATTTTTTCACCAATTTTAGCAATTGCTTCGTGTACTAAATCAATAATAGTTTGAGCGTTGTTTAAATCATCAATATTTTCAACATTGTTATCAATAATATAGTTAGCAACAGTGTCTGCAAGTTCTTTAAATTGGTCGCCGCGAGCAACAAAGTCAGATTCGCAGTTTACTTCAACTAAAACACCGCTATTGCCTTTAGTCATTGCATAAACAATACCTTGAGATGCAATTTTATCAGCTCTTTTGCTTGCAGTAGCCATTCCTTTTTCACGAAGAAGTTCAATAGCTTTATCCATATCGCCATTTGCATCAGTCAAAGCTTTTTTGCAATCCATCATACCTACGCCAGTTTTAGCTCTTAAAGCCATAACATCTTTATTAGTAAACATAAAAACTCTTCCTCCTAAAATTACTCTTGTACTGGAGCAGCAACTTCTGCAGCTTCCATAGCTTTAGCTTCTGCTTCTTTTGCAGCAGCCTCTGCAGCAGCTTCAGCAGCCTCAGCATCGTATGCAATACCTTCTCTTGCTTCGATAACTGCATTTGCGATAACGCTTGCAATTAGTTTAATAGCACGAATAGCATCATCGTTACCAGGGATAACATAATCCACTAAATCTGGGTCACAGTTAGTATCAACCAAGCCTACTACTGGGATACCTAATCTCTTAGCTTCTTTAACAGCGATTTCTTCTTTCTTCAAGTCTACAACAAACATAGCACCTGGAAGATTCTTCATCTCTCTAATACCACCCAAGTTAGCTTCTAATTTTTCTCTTTCATCTTTTAGACCTGCAACTTCTTTCTTTGGCAATAAATCAAACTCACCTGTTACTTCCATTTGGTCAATTTTCTTAAGTCTGTCAATTCTTGTTTTGATAGTCTTAAAGTTTGTCAAAGTACCGCCAAGCCATCTGTTATTCATATAGTACATACCGCATCTTTCAGCTTCTTCACGAACTGCGTCTTGAGCTTGTTTTTTAGTACCAACGAACAAAATGTCCTTACCACTTTTAGAAACATCTCTTACAAAAGCATAAGCTTCTTCAATCAAACCAACACTGATTTGTAAGTCAATGATATGAATATCATTTCTTGCTGCGTAAATGTACTTACCCATTTTAGGGTTCCATCTTTTTGTTTGGTGTCCGAAATGTACACCTGCCTCCAATAGGCTTTTCATAGTTACAACTGCCATTTTTTAATCCTCCTGTTTATCTTCCTTATGTATCCTAAACCACTCAAACCGCATAACGGCACAGTGAGTAATTTCAACATAAGTGTATTTTGGCTATAGCAATTATAACATATAGCAAATAATATAGCAAATGTTTTTATATAATTTATATAAATTATTATTTTTTACGATATTTTTATATTGCTGGCTCAATTTATAGCAGTTTTTAGCCATAATATTGCTAATATGCAAAAATTACCATTTAAATTAATTCCTATTTTTTCAATTTTAAAATCGCTAAATTTAGCACGTAAAGCTATTTAAAAACTTTTGATAAAACCATTAAAAATAATCAATTTACACCAAATAATACCGATTTTTGATAGAAATTCCAAAAAAAACTACACCTATCAAAAATTTTTGATAGGTGTATAAAGTATAACTATTAATTAATAAATTAAGTCAAGTAAACCGACATCTCCTGCAGCACGCTTATAAACTATATTTACAAGTTCGTTTGTCTCGTTAATAAACACATAGAATGAATGGTCCAAAAGTTCCATTTCTGCAATAGCATCTTTAACAGACATTTTTCTAACCTCAGTTTCCTTAACTCTTGCAACAGCAAGCTCACGTACTGGCTCTTCGTCTTGATATAATGCTTCCATATCAAAAGCACTTTCTTTAACTTTTTTACCTAATTTAGTTCTGTATTTTCTAACTTGCCTTTCTAGCTTTGGCAAGATTATATCAATATTATCATACATATTGTCAGATACAACTTCTGCTCTCATAATTTTACCGCCACCGAAGTTTATGGTAATTTCCATTGCATCTTTATCTTGATTTATTTCACGAAGAATAACTTTTGCTTTTGCATCGTCTTCAAAATATCTTGAAAATTTATCAAGCTTTTTTTCAATAATTTCTTTTAGTTTTTCGCCTAGTTTGTAGTTTTTTGCAATAATTTCAATACGCATATTTATTGCCCCCTTAATAAGTTATTATATTGATAAAAATATTATTTTTTATCATTTATATTGTACCATATTTTTATTAAAAATACTATACACTTTAACTAAATTTTACATTGAAAATCGCTATTATATTTTAATTCACAAAAATGTTACTTTTCTCTAAATATCTTATTGCAACTAAAAAAAATGAAAACAAAAAAGAAGTGCGAACACTTCTTTTTTTGAATTATTTCATAACCATTTTTAATATTGACTAACAGACAATATAAGTTTTATTTTACTCTTTTTCAAAAATCAATTTATCGTCTTTGAAATCAATTTTTACACTATCGCCGATTGCAATATTTCCACGCAAAATCTCGTCTGACAATTTGTCTTCTATTAATTTTTGAACACTTCTTCTTAATGGTCTTGCACCATATTCACTATTAAAGCCTTGCTCTGTAATATAATTTTTAGCACTATCGCTAACATTGATATTAATATTTTGTTCTTTAAGTCTTTTTGCCAAATTGTTAACCATTATATCACAAATACTCAAAATATTATCCTTAGATAGTTTGTGGAAGATAATAACATCGTCAATACGATTTATAAATTCAGGCTTCATAGTTTGTCTTAACGCTTCAAGTTGCCTATCACGCATTGCGTCATACTCGTCTTCACTGATTTTATCTGAACTTCCGCCAAAACCTAATGTTGACATTTTACCGATTTCACTCGCACCTATATTGCTTGTCATTATGATTATAGTGTTTTTGAAAGATATAGTTCTTCCGTGAGAGTCTGTCAATCTGCCGTCGTCCATAATCTGCAACAAAATATTAAATACATCTGGGTGAGCTTTTTCTATCTCGTCAAATAATATTACTGAATATGGTTTTCTTCTTACCTTCTCTGTAAGTTGTCCGCCTTCTTCAAAACCTACATATCCTGGTGCTGAACCTATTAACTTAGACACATTGATTTTATCCATATATTCGCTCATATCAAGCCTAATCATTAAGTTTTCGTCACCAAACATAGCTTCCGCCAATGCTTTGCAAAGCTCAGTTTTACCAACACCTGTAGGTCCAAGGAAAATAAACGAACCAATTGGCCTGTTAGGGTCTTTCAAGCCTGCTCTAGCACGCCTTACAGCCTTACTAATACTAGTAACAGCTTCTTCTTGACCGATTACACGCTTTTTCAAGATTTCTTCAAGATTAATAAGTCTTTCAGCTTCGCTTTTTTTCATTTTTACAACAGGAATACCTGTCCAAGAACTTACAATTTGAGCAATTTCTTCTTCACCAATAGAAAGTTCTTCATTACCTGAAGTTTCTGCCCAAGCTGCTTTTTTACTCTCATATTCTTTTGTTAGTGCTTCAATTTTTTCCTTAAATTCGAATGCCTTTAGATATTGTTCTTGTTTAGACGCATCTTCTTTATTTTGTCTCAATTTTACAAGTTCGTCTTCAATTTCCTTAATGTCTTTTGGCATTAATTGACTATGTGTTCTCTTTCTACTTGCTGCTTCGTCAATAAGGTCAATTGCTTTATCAGGCAAAAATCTATCGCTAATATATCTGTCTGAAAGCACTGCCGCAGCTTCTATTGCATCATCTTTTATTTGCACTTTGTGATGTGCTTCGTATTTATCACGCAATCCTTTTAAAATGCTAATAGTATCTTCAACAGAAGGCGGATTTACAATAATAGGCTGAAATCTTCGCTCCAAAGCTGGGTCTTTTTCTATATATTTTCTGTACTCGTCAATAGTAGTCGCACCAATAGTTTGAAGTTCGCCCCTTGCAAGCATTGGTTTTAAAATATTGCCTGCATCAACTGCTCCTTCCGCACCGCCTGCACCAACCATTGTATGAATCTCGTCGATAAACAAAATGATATTTCCCGATTTTTTGATTGTATCGATTGCATTTTTCATTTTCTCTTCAAAGTCACCACGATACTTTGTGCCTGCAAGTAAACTTGAAATATCTAGGCTAAATATCCTTTTACCTTTTAACATTTCAGGACATTCGCCATTTACGATAGCAAGTGCCAAGCCTTCTACAATAGCAGATTTACCAACGCCAGCTTCACCAATCAATACAGGGTTATTTTTGGTACGTCTTGACAAAATTTGAATTACTCTGTCAATTTCTTCGTGTCTACCAATAACAGGGTCAAGTTTGCCTTGCTCTGCCTTAGCCGTCAAATCAATACCCAATTTTTCAAGCCCGTTTATACTATATTCTTCATTACTGCTATTCGAATAATTTTCATTTTGATTATTAACTTCGGTATTAAATCCTGCAGCATTTCTGACCGCTAAGTTCAATGCAGGAACATCTACACCAAGATGTGCCAAACTTTTATAAGCATAAGATGAAAAATCATACAGCATTACTGCCAAAATATGCTCTGGCGTAACATAGTTTAGTCCAAGTCCGATTGCAAGATTTAAACTATTGTTCAAAACATTTTTAGTACGCGGTGTAAGTACAGTTGTTAGCTTTTGATTTGATAAAGTTATTATTTTAGGAATATCGCTTTTATTAACTCCAAAATTATTCAAAATAGCTTGAACATTTGTTCCGTCAACAAAAATCATTGCACAAAGCAAATGCTCTGTTCCTACCAAACCGCCACTTGAAGCACCAAAGTCCATAGCTTGTGAAATTATTTGATTACTTTCCGCATTAAATTTATCCATATTTATCACCTCTCTTGAATTTTACTTCTGACTAACTCTGCCCTTAAAGCATCACGCTTTTCCGCAGGCATTTTTCCGCCACCATAGTGACACATACTTGCAGGTCCGCAAAGCTCTGTCAGATGATTTAGCATTGGCATACTTAAGTCAAGAATTTTTAAAGCAGTACCAAGCTTAACATTTGCAATATGCTCAATAAACTCTTCTGAACTGATTTTTCTTGCATAAAGCAAAATACCTAATGACCTAGAGACAGAATCTTCCATTGCAAGCTTATTTGCTGCATAAATTTTATCTCTTGCTTTTTGCTCACTCTCACAAATTTTCATAACGGCATTTGCCACATTTTTTAGCAAATCTAATTCGCTTACACCAATTGTAATTTGATTGCTAATTTGGTATAAATACCCTGTTGCATTACTGCCTTCGCCATACACGCCCCTAACAGTTAATCCCATTTGTTGCACAAAATTGATTATGTTTGCAAGTTCCCGCGTTTTTGTAAGTGCAGGCAAAAATAACATTACACTTGCTCTCATACCTGTACCTAAATTTGTTGGGCAGGCAGTCAAATATCCTAATTTTTCGTCAAACGCTATTTGTGCCATTTCGCTAAGTTTATCGTCAAAAGCATTGATATATTTATAGCACTCTTCCAAATTAAAGCCGTGCATCAAGCATTGTGCTCTTATGTGGTCCTCTTCGTTTATCATTATACTAATGCCGTTATCTTTACCAATACAAACTGCACCATTTTCGGTATTGCTCGCCAAATTAGGGCTTATTATATGTTGCTCTTGCATAGCTATTCTGTCAATATCACTTATCTCATTCATTTTGTAAAGATGATATTTAAACAAGCTATCGCAAACAGATTTAACAATATTTATCACTTTTTCACTGCTTTTAGGACTGCCTTTTAGCATTGAAGGAAATGGAATATCTTTTATATTTCTTGCAAGTCTTACTCTTGTTGAAACAATAATACTATCGTAATTCACCATATCACTTACTCTCCTTATTTAACGCTGCTATTTGCTTTGATATTCTGTCTGCATCTAAATATCTTTCTTCTTTAACTGCAACTTGCAATTCCGCCTTCAACCTATCCAGTTGCGACATACTGCTTGCACCTTCTACATTTGTATTTGTTGCAACCTTTTCCTTGCCGCTATAATTTTTAGGCGATTTACCTTTATGTGCAAGATATCCCCTTGAATTTACATAGTTTTCTACAATATCGCTAAAAACTTTGTAACATTCGCTACAACCAAACTTGCCACCATTTAAAATATCTCTTTCAGTCATTCCGCAGCTGCAAACACGCATTTTACGCTTTTGAGCTATGCTAGTGCCATTATTTCCAAAGGAATTAAACATAGCAGACATCAAGCTTTCAAACGGGTGTCCGTTTTCTAACAATGCAAAACATTCATCACAGAAATACGATACTTTGGTTACTCCATTAATAGTTTCCTTTTTACATACGGTTGCGGGTTTTCCGCAAACACAGCAATAATAATTTCCACTCATATTTAACTCCTTTTTGATAAATTCAAAATAATTTCTTTAAGCATTTGTGCTCTAAGTCTTGTAGTAATGTTTACAGGACTTGCAAGCGATTTATCCGACATTGCAACTTTAAGAAGTTCTTCTTCTCGGCTTTCAATTATTCCGTCACTAACCAATCTTTGCAGTATATGCAATAATTTGTTATACTCAAGCACTCCTTCTTTATTTAAATAATCATATATGCTTTTTAAAACATTTTCCTTGTCTTCGGTTATTCTTATCAAATTTATACAACCGCCACCGCCACGCTTTGACTCAATAATAAACCCCTTTTCAGGCGTAAAACGGGTGGACAGCACATAATTTATTTGACTTGGTGCACAACTGAAAAATGTTGCCAAATCATTACGTGATAGTTGCAACAAATCGTCATCTGCAAGTGCCGACAAAATAAATTCTTCAATAATATCACTGATTGTCGCCATTTTTCTCTCCTTTTGTAATAATTTATACAAAACAAAAATCAAAATTTTATTTTTAAACAATGCTTTATATATTTAATTTTTATATTTTTATTGTTATAGCATTGATTAATCAAATTAAAATCTGACTTTCTTTGACCTTTGACTTTATTATATCACAATTTTAGCATTTGTCAAGCAGTTTTCGCAAAATTTTTCAAAAAATTAGCAATCTAGGGGTTAGAGTGCTAATTATCTACAACTATTATACCACTTACCTTTATAAAAATATACCTACGCTTTAATAATTTTAAATCACATATAAAAAAACAATGACTTAGAACAAGTAAAAGTCATTGTTTATATTATTATAAATATTTATCAATAGATGCTTTATTACATATTATATTGTTTACTATTTCGCTATCAATTGTTGTTAAATATCCTTTGTTATCTATTAGGCAAGCTAGTTTTACTGCCAAACTTAAATTGTCAAACATTACCTTATTATTTGCTAGTTCTCTTAAATAGCTTATATCTGTTGCACTTAGTCTGCCGTCACCATTACTATCTCCCAAAACTGACAAATAAAATTCTTCTATTTTTACACCGTCATTTGTATAGGTTTCTACTCTCCAACCACTTCCTACTGCTAGTTCAAATCTCTTATCGTAGTAAGCGGAATCTATTCCATCAACATTTCCGCCTTTGTCGTAAATCAATTTTCCATTGCTGTTATACATTTTAATATTTTCTCTTGCATAACCTATATTACTTATAAAAGTATTTACAGAAGTATTGTACAAAATATGACCGATAATAATTTTATCATTTTGTTTCTTTATAATATCAAAATCATTTTTGCCGTGTTTAATATCATTTGTTTTGTAACTTTTTCTTAAATCATTCTCAAGATACACAAAATCATATACAGCGGTGCTAATAGTTTTTTCAAATGTAACTTCGGCGTTATTTATTGCAGCTACTTTATCACCTTGGTTACTAAAGAAGTGTTTATATGGTAAATCATTATTGTTGTCACCATATCCGTTTGTAAATGTACCTTCATAATCATCTGCCAATTTAATACCTATTTTTGATAAACTACTCAAATGAGATATATTTAATTTTTGTCCTTTATCCAGTCTAACATCAGATGGTTCCCCGTGTGCTAAATTATCGTAAATTTGTACATTTTCTCCAAAAATAGTCTTTGTATTTTCATCTACCATTAATCCGCCGCCTTTAACGTGAAGTCCGTCATTTATAACTGACTTTATTTCATTTCTCGCAATAGTAACATTCTTCCAAGTGCCTTCATTTCCCCCCTCAAGATAAACGCCACCACCCAATATTACATTGTTAGTAGAATTTATATAAGTATTATCAGTGATTTCCACACCATCCATATCTAATTTACTATTACACAATAAAACTCCACCCGTAAAGTTTCCGCTTAAGCCCATGGTATAGTTGTTAGTCATTTTAGTATTTGTAACCACTACTTCAGAAGTATAATCCCAAACCAATAATGCAGAAGAGTTTGCGCGAGAACAATTATATGTTAATTCGGCATTATTAATACTTCCTTTACCATAACGTGCATAAGTTACTCCGCTACCGCAAGTTCCGTAATTATGAGAAATTATTCCTTTTGTTATATTAATATAGCTATGTATAATCCTATCGGCCTCGTTTTCTATAGTATTGTCATATTCACCTATACAATAAATTCCACCAGCCCATTCTTCAACTGAATCATTTTTTACAACATAACCACCATTCATATTAAATGTGCCTTTGTTTACAGCTACGCCAGCACCACGCTCACGATTAGTTTTGTTATTAAAAATAATACCGTCATTCATATTGACAGTGCTTTTTAAGCAATAAATACCTGCACCACCCATTGTAGTGCTATTTATATTTTTAAAATAATTATCACAAATCATTCCGCCATTAAAATTTAAAACTGCACCTTCGGCAACATAAATACCACCACCATTATCTCCTAAATTTGAACCTGCACCTATTTTCCCTATTGCTAAATTTTGAAAATTAGCAATTAATACATCACGATTTTCTTTGCAAGCATCATAAATTTTTTTGATTGCTTCACTATTATAAGAGCTATCATTAATTGTTAAAGTACCTGCAACATCTATTACATTGCCACCTGGCATTATTGTTTGTTGGCTAAGTTGCCTAAATATATTCTTTCCATTTAAGTTGATAGTAATATCCGCACCACTTGGCACAGAAATTGCACCTTTGTCAGAAAATCCAACACCTGTACCAAAAGCTGTAGTTTTATCTTCATTTATTGTAGCTAACCAATTTGATACAAGCTTTACTTTAACATTAGCTTTAGTAGTTAAGGATTTTTCAATTGCACTTTTCCAAGTTGTAGCTATTTGAGAACAATTACCACTAAGTTCAAAATCATAAACGATATCGTCATCGTTATTATCTACTATCTCGTCTCCACTTAACGAAATGCTATCATTATTGGTTGACATAACATTTGTGGTAAAAGCACACCCTAAAGCTAACAAAAAAGATACGAAAATAGCAAAAAATATTATTCCCGCACGCTTTATACATTTTGCCATAATAAAACCTCCATTTTGTAAGTACATAGAATAAGTATATCTATGTACTTTTTTGGCAGTTTTTTGATTTTAAATATATATTTTTTGTTAAATTTAGCTATATATCTTACAAAGTCTTGAGCGTAGCCTTGACAAAAGCTTACATTTGCCCTTATAATATTCATATAATATGTACATAGATATACTTATTCTATGTACTCTTTTTTTACATTTCAAGTGCACTTTTTTGTTATTTACCCCCGATTTTTGATAGCATTATTGCATAAAACACCTAAATTTAAAAATTAAAACTTTACAAATAAATAAGCACCATAAAACGATTGTTTTATGGTGCTTGATAATAATGTTATCTTTTATTTATTCACAATATTTTAGAAATATTACGGCTGATATAATGATAATTATTTTAATTTGTTACATATATAATAAAATGATTTGCATAGCATCTATTTAATATTGAAGTATATTTTAAAATATTAATGCTACAATACAACTACTATACTTGAGTCATATAAACCAAATGGGGCATATTCATATTGTAATAGTGTTTTATTTCTTTCCCTACTAACTGCATACCATTTCTTTTGGCTACTGCTTGCGAAGGAAAATTGTTATCTCTTATGATTGAATAAACTTTATCAAATTTTAGCACATTAAAAGCATAATCACGACAAGCAATAGCTCCTTCTGTTGCATAACCTTTATGCCAGTAATTTTTATTTAACAAATATCCAATTTCAGGCACTTGCAAATCCCCAAACTTTTGCATTGTTATACCTATATTTCCTATCATTTTACCATTTTCTTTTAGCACGGCAGCCCATAGTCCAAAACCATACTCTTTGTATCTTGTAAGCTGTCTCTCAAACCACTCTTTTACTTCAGCATCAGAAAAAGCGTGTTCATAAGCATACATAACTTGTTTATCCTGCAATATTTCACACAAGTCGTTATAATCGGACATAGTCATTTCTCTAAAAAACAATCTTTCGCTTTCAAATACCATAAATTTTACCTTTATTTAAAATAATATCTGCTTTTAATACTGCAATTATAGTTTTGCTATCTTTTATAATATTTTTGTTAATCATTTCAAGCACTTGGTCAAAGTCAAAAAATTCCACTTCCAAAAACTCGCCATAGTCAAGTTGTTGCAAGCCAAAATCTGTATTTACTGCTAAATAAATATAAATTTTTTCATTGGTATAACCAGGTGACGGATATATAATACCTAAATCTATAATATTATTTGATTTACCGCCTACTTCTTCAAAAAGCTCCCTTTTTACAGCGGCAATTGCACTCTCACCCAAATCAATTTTACCGGCGGGTATTTCATAAATAACTTCCTTATACGGATATCTAAATTGCTTAACCAAAGCAATTTTTCCGTCCCTAGACACAGGCAATACCCCTGCACCGCCGTTATGACAAACATACTCTCTACTTGCGGTGTCGCCATTAGGAAGTTCTATTTTATCAAGTTTAACTTTTATAATTTTGCCGTCAAATTTCAAATCACTTTTAATAGTTTTTTCAACTAGTTCCATATACCCCTGCCTATTAAATATATTTATTTATAATTACTATTTATTAAAACAATATTATTTTATAAAAAATATGCACATTTAATTGTGCATATTTTTGTTTATTAATCTACTTTAAAAAGCTTTTTAACATAGCCTACAACATTATTGAAAATTGATTTTTTATATGACAATTCAAATTTAAAATTCTCATATCCTTCAGCAGCAGCTTTATCGTCTTTACTATCAAACATTTTTTCGCCATACATATCAAATAATTTTTTGCTATGATTACTATAGAATGTTGAATCATAAGTTGCCTTAAGCTCATCTGTCAATTTATCCTCCAAAGTAACAGCAAGACCTGTTTCTTCGTCAAATGCAACAAACGCATTAAGTTTTAGAGTGTAATAAGAATTTTCTCTCTTAATCAATTCAATATCTGCAGTGTCATAAATTTCGTTGTCTTCAAACTCTGTCATATCAAAGTCTTTGTTTTCTGTAACTGTAAAGTGAGTATCTTCAGTATTGTAACCCATATCTACAGGAACAGTTGTAAGCATTACAATGTGAACACCAAAATCGTTTACGATAAATGAAATTTCATTTGTTGAATCAGTATAAATTTCAACTTCTTTATCTCCAACTTTTGCAGTAGTAACATTAATGTTAGGCAATTTTGTGTTAAGATTTAAAGCACCTGTTTGGTCAACTTTAACACTGCCTTGAGTACCATTATCCAAAAGTAATTGTCTTACCAAAGCTGTATATTCCACAACGTAATCACTGCTGTTACCTACAGGAGTTTCAGTATATTCATTACCTTCAAACATACCTGAGTCGTCATTTACAAGATAAATCCAGTCTTCAAACAACTCAATTCTCTTTTGGTTAACATACATTTGCATACCGATATCCATTTTTTCTTTGGTAGCAGCATCTGCAGTTGCATATTTTTCGTCGTAATTATATTTTTCTTTATATTCTGTTTCAGCTTTACCATTTACTTCTTTTAAAGCATTGCCTAGCTCTGCAATAATATCAAGGAATGGTACGCTCAACCATTTATCGCTATCCTTATTCTCTGGATTATAATCAGGATTTACAATATAAGGATAATTCATTTCTTCGGCAGGTTTAATAACTATTAACTTGCCATTTTCGTCGTGCTTGTAATTTCCGTCTTTATCACGCTCATAGTTATTTGCAGGGTCACCCGCTGTTTTTGTTGAATCATAATCAGGATTTGATTTGTAAACTTTCAAACCGCTTACATTTTCAAAATATTTATCCAATTGTAAATCATCAACAATATCAGTACCAAAAACTAATGCTTTTCTTATATTTTCAATATATTCTTCAAAATTGTCACCTGTAAATTTACTCTTCATAAAATCCAAAACAGCTTTTTGCTCGTCTGAGAATTGTAACAAAATGCTCTTTACTCTAACATATCTGCCGTTATGGTAAATTACAGTTGAACCGCTCTCAATAGCACTCTTATAACTGCTTGAAGTTTTATAACTCTTCATTTGCTCTTTTAAAGTCTCTTCATAACCATCTTCGATAGTAACTTTTATATCTGCAATGTTTTCGTCTTTAAAATAATCTTGATATTTAGCAACAAGTCTTGATTCTGCTTGACTAGCAAGATAATAATCATAAGTCAAATATGTTTTTTTCAAGTTCTTTTCTCTTTCTGCATAAGCTTCTTTTTCATATTGAGTTGATTTGTCATTTGGCTTATTAGCAGTAAAGAAATCTAAAATTTTATCAACATCTTCTTGCTTAACTGTACTGTCTTTTACAAATGAATTATTTTCTTCCTTTTCTTTAGTAGGTCTAGGAGATTTTTCATTTTCAGTCTTATTACTATTATTATTGCTATTTTCTTCGTCAGCTTTTATCTTGTCGTTTTCAAGCTGAGTTTTAATATATTTGTCATACTCGTCTTGAAAAATCTTATTTGTTTGCTCTTTAACATACTTTTGCTCATCTGGGTCAAGCAATGACAAAAGATATGCTGCATAAACATCATAACCTTTTGGATTTAAAGTGTTTTCATCGCCCTTAGAATTGTTTTTTGGCAAATTACTTTTAACAATACTATTAAATTTAGTTGTATTAACTTCAACATCTTTTTCTTCGCAAACTTTTTCTACAGCAAGAATAACATTCATTTTTTGTCTTGCAAGAACAGAAAGGAAGTTTTCACCTGCTTCTTTTGCAGTCCAATCAAAATAGCTACTATATTGTTGGAATGATTGAATAAAGTAACTTGTGAACTCTGTTTTTGTAATTTCACTAATAAGTCCATTATGTTTTACAGTCGCAACAACTTGGTCACCATCACGCTCCTCGTTTAATCGTATCATATTACAACCTGCAAGAACGCAACTTAAAATTAAAATTACGGCTATAAGCAAAACAATAAGTCTTTTTTTCATTATAACTCTCCTTATATATGGAAACGGCATAATTTGCCTATAAAAATTAATATTTCCTACTTATTATACAAGATTATAAATAAAATAGCAATAGATTTACTAAACTTTTACTAATTTTTTTTGCATTTTTTCAAAAATTTTATCATTAATTCTAATTTTTGCCTAATATTAAGCGCTTTAATCTCAAAAATCACACTTGGATTTTCTTTCATTTCAAATCTGCATTCTTCCGCCATATCACTTACCGCAAAAATTACATTTTCGTTTTTAAGCACATTATTATCAAAATTAATAGCACATTTTTTGTGATTGATTTCAACGGATAAAGCCATTATTTCCGCTGCCATATTTTTTATAACTGCAACATACATAAGATTATATAATCCGTCGTTAGGTTCACCATACCTATCTTTTAAATCAAGGTACATTTCTTTTAACTCTTCGGTATTTTGAAGTGCTGCGATATCTTTATAAACTTTGATTTTTTCGTCATTAGAAGTGATATACTCTGGGTCAAGATAGCTATCAATATCCACTTTCATATCGACATCAGATTTATTTACAATCTCTCCGCCACTTATCTCTTCAACAACTTCTTTTAATAGTTTGCAATACATATCATAACCGACTTTAGCAATATGTCCGTGTTGCTCTTTTCCCAAAACATTACCTGCACCCCTAATTTCCAAATCACGCATTGCAATTTTAAATCCACTGCCAAAATCTGTGTAATCGGTAATTGCAGTAAGTCTTTTCAAAGCATCACTTGTAAGCACTTTTTGCGGACGGGTTGTAAAATAAGCATATGCCTGCTTGTCTGACCTACCCACTCTACCACGCAATTGATATAATGCACTAAGTCCTAATCTATCTGCATCAAACACTATTAAAGTGTTTGCATCTGCTAGGTCTATACCGTTTTCAATAATTGTAGTACAAACCAAAACATTTGCCTTTTTGGTATAAAAATTATCAATAGCATCTTCAAGCTCTGTATCCGACATTTGTCCGTGTCCGATAACAACTTTTGCATCAGGCACTAAAGTCATTATCTTGCTTGCGACTTTTTCTATATCATTTACTCTGTTATAAAGCACATAAACTTGTCCGTCTCTTTCAATTTCACGATTAATTGCATCAATTAAAAGTCCGTCCGTAAGTTCTGTTACATAAGTTTCAACCGGAAGTCTATGTTTTGGCGGTGTTTCAAGTACGGAAATATCTCGTATACCGCTAAGTGCCATATTAAGAGTTCTAGGAATAGGTGTTGCAGATAATGTCAAAACATTTATATTTTTCTTTAATGTTTTGATTTTTTCTTTATGCTCAACACCAAACCTTTGCTCTTCGTCAAGCACCAAAAGCCCTAAATCGTGAAAAACAACATCATTTGACAGCAATCTATGAGTTGCCACAATTACACTTGCTTCTCCCGATTTAATTTTTTCTAAATTTTGCTTAATTTCTTCTTTTGTTTGAAATCTTGACAATAAAACACATTTCAACTTGCTTTCGTTAAATCTGGCAAGTGCTGTATTATAGTGCTGTCTTGCAAGAATGGTCGTAGGAGCTAGTATTGCCACTTGCTTTCCTTCCATTACAGTTTTAAATGCGGCACGGAGTGCAACTTCTGTTTTGCCATATCCTACATCTCCGCAAAGCAATCTATCCATAACAACGCCACTTTCCATATCTGCTTTAATGTCCGCAATTGCTTTTAATTGGTCATCTGTTTCCGTATACTCAAATGAATCTTCAAATTCCTTTTGCCAGTAAGTATCAGGCGGATAAACATATCCTTTAGCCTGACTTCTTGCCCTGTAAAGTTCAAGCAAATCAAAAGCCATTTCCCTAACAGACTGCTTAACTCTCTCTTTAAGTTTTTGGAATTCTCTGCCACCCATTTTGCTAAGCTTTGGCTCGCTATCGCTACCGCTATAACGCTCAAGCTTGTCCATTTGATTAGCAGGAATATAAAGTTTTGCACCTTCTGCATAATTAATTACTACAAAGTCTTTTTTTGTGCCAAAAGCAACTATTTGTTCTATGCCGCTACAAAGACCTATTCCGTGTACTTCGTGTACTACATAGTCACCCACTTTAGGCATAGTAAACACATTAGTTTTTGTTTTCTTTTTTATTGGTGCAGTTTCTCGTTTTCTTACCAATTCGTGCATACCAATAAGCACAAATTTAGCAAATGGATAATTAAAGCCGTTTTTAATATCAAACGGAGTTACCGCAATACCCGTAAAGTTTTCCGCTAACTGTGTAGTATACCTTGAGTACAAATTATAATCCTTAAGCGAACTTACAAAACTTCTTGCAGTATGCTCGTCACCTGCACAAAGAACTATCCTGTATCCGTTAAGATTAAAGTTTTTAAGGTCTGTAAACAAACTATTGTAATTTGCATAATAACTGCGGACTGGCGGATTTGTCATACTATATATTTCATTCGGATTAAAAATAGGGTTGGAACTTGTTATATTTGCAAACCCCAAAGTATAAAACTTGTCCGCAAGCATAGTATAAACATCTACTTTTCTAAGTGCTTTTATGTGGGCAGAAGTTGTCTCCCCTTGTTCAACAAGATTTTTTCCACGATTTAAAATGTCATTATAGTATATTTTAGCGTGGTCATAAATACTTTTTGGATCATCAAAAACCACAATCGTATCTTTAGGCAAAATTTCTTCAATACCCTTTAAATTTGTACAAAATGGCAGTAGCCAATTAAGATTTTTTAAATTGCCTGCATTAATCTTGCTTTCAAGCTCATTTACAATTTCCTTTGCACGCGTTTTAGCATCGCTATTCATATCTTTTATGTTTTTTCTTGCTAAACTTAAAACTTCGTCCAAATTAATTTCGCTAAAAGTGGTATCAATTCGTGAGAAAATCTCAACACTATCCATACCATCTGTAGATTTCATACTCTCCAAATCATACTGCTTTATACTTTCAATTTCTTCATCAAAAAATGAAATTCTAACAGGGAACTCTTTGTTTTCTGCAAAAATACTTACGATATCACCAACTATGCTAAAGTCACCTTTTTCCATTACGCTATCTACACGCAAATAACCCATTTGCACTAGCTTTTCAGTAAGTTTTTGCAAGGAAATTTCTTGTGCAATTTCCAAATTTAATACCGATTTTTGAAGGTTTTCAACTGTCGGGAACATTTGCAATAATGCTTCACTGGTTGCAACCATTATACGGCTTTTACCACTTATAAATTCATTTAAAGCACGAAGTCTTGCTGTGATATCTGTCGACACACTTAACTTTCTGTACATAAGCAAATCGTCACGCTCAAAAAGCAAACTTTCATTATTTTCAAAGCCTTTAAATTGTTCAAAAACTTCTCTTGCTTTAACCCTGTCAGAGCAGACAAAAAGTGTGGGGCGATTCAATCCCCACGCGATATGTATACGCTCAGCTTGATTACTTGTAAAAACAGCCGTATTTACACCTGAACGCACCTTTTGTCTTATTGTTTGTAGCACACCGCCTAATTCTCTTAAATCCAAGAGATTTACCAAGCACTCGTCCAACAGTCAAACTCCTTTTGCTTATTGCAATTTAATTTTATTTATCAAACCCCGTCAAAAATCGCTATTATTTGCTATCACGCATCATTTTTTCCAAGTCTTTATGGTTTATATAATCTGCAAGTAACCTTGCAACTTTATCAATAGCATTGTCTAATATTTCTTTGTTTTCGCCTTTTATATGACTAAGTACATAATCCACTAATTGCATAGGGGGCTGTGGCTTGCCAATTCCTACTCTTACCCGCGGGGAATTATTGCTGTTTAGATTACCGCAAATATTTCTCATACCATTATGAGTACCTGCAGAACCACTTTTTCTTATTCTTATCTCACCTACAGGCAAATCGATATCGTCATAAATTACAATTATATTTTCAATATCAATATTATATCTACTACTCAAAGCAACCACAGCTTCACCTGACAAATTCATATATGTCATAGGTTTTGCAATTATTATCTTTTCACTATTTTTGTACATTACTGCATATTTTGCACGGCAAGCATCTTCTCTCAAGCTTATACCCAAAATTTCAGTCAATCTGTCTATTACCATAAATCCAACATTATGATATGTATTTTCGTATTTTTTATCGGGATTTCCAAGTCCTACTATTAACATAATTACTCCACTAGATTTTTTCTTGCAAATATCAATTAATCTAAATTTATATTGTTATTTACTATATATAAATTATTCATTTTATTGTTTTTTTGCCTTTTTCTCTTCTCTTTTCCTTTTAAAAAAGTCAGATATCAAGTTTGCACAATTCTCTTCTAACACCCCGCCCAAACATTGCACTTGGTGATTTAGTCTGTTATCTTGCAATAAATTATACAAACTTTCCACCGCGCCACTTTTTGGGTCTTTTGCACCATAAACCACTCTATAGATTCTGCTATTAACTATTGCCCCACAACACATAGGACAAGGCTCTAAAGTCACATACAAAGTACAGCCATCTAAATACCAATTGTTAAGTTTTTTACACGCATTTATTATTGCCACAATTTCCGCGTGAAAAACCGCACAATTCTCTCTTTCCTTATAGTTATGACCGCTAGCAATTATTTTCCCGTCTTTAACTATTACTGCACCAATAGGCACTTCGTCAAAACTTTGTGCAATTTCCGCTTGTTCAATGGCTTTGAGCATAAAATCTTTATCCTGCATAATCTCTCCACAATTTATGGGTTATTCGCTTCTTTCTATTTCTTCTGCAATTGCAGCTGCAGTTTCAAGTACGGCTTGATTTTGCCTATATACATCTGGCAAAACTCCCAAATCAATAGGATAGGGCACATCACCGCTAACAACTTCTAAAGTAAGTCCTAACTTGAAAGTAGTTGCAGTATACCAATCTTTATACCCACCGCTACTATCAAAGCTTTCAAAAATAGGATAACCTGTTACATTACTTATTCTTTGAGCGTATTCAAAATAAGGTTTTACACACTCAAAGCCCCAATAAATTACTTCACCTTTTGTGTGATAACTCAAGGTTACTGCCGGTTGCAATTTGTTTGTTAAATCACGCAATGCCACATTTTCAGGCTCTGAAACAGGAAACTTACCTATATAATCACTTGGTGCAGGATAAGTTACATTTTGTCTGCCTTCCCCCCACTTTGCATTGTAATTTACATTTAAATCAACTGCTCTTGCATTGGCTTTCCACAAACTGAAATCACGACTGCCACCATTTACTTCAAGAAGGAATTTGCGAAGGTTTTCGTCATTTACACTATCTAAGCCATACTGACATAAAAGTACGCCGTCAACATTAACCATTGGCACACACCATACCCCTACACTGCCGTTGTAATTTTTCATCATTTCAATGACTAGCGGCGTAGTTATATACTCCCTTGCGTGCATACTTGCCTGCACAAATACACAAGGTCCGTTTAAATTACCTTTTACCACGCATTTGATAGGTCTTCCCAAAACTGTATATCCGATTGTAAAAACTTTTGCACCTTGACTTTTCAAAACCTCTAAATCTTTATCCAAAGCAACTTCATCATACATACAACCACCTCACATTATGTATTACTTGTATTATATGCACTTTTGATTGCATTTGACAAATAGCTAATTTTTAAGTTTTAAACACTACAGAAAAAAACATTTATATGGCTACTTATGATACTCTGAATTGCTATTTATCATAAAAGCACGATAAATTTGTTCGGTAAGTATTACTCTCATAAGCTGATGCGGATATGTCATTTTTCCAAAACATAAAGTTAAATCCGCCTTACATTTAACTTCTTCGGATAGTCCGTAAGAACCACCGATAACAAAAGTAATCTCGCTTACACCGCCACTTTGCAAACTGTCAATTTTATTTGCAAGCTCTGTACTTGAAAGCATATTTCCACCCAAGTCCAAAACAATAATATAACCTTTTAGTTTGGGGATTATGCTCCTACCTTCATTTATTTGTACTTTGTTTATATCATTTCCTTCAAGTCTGCTCTCTTGCAGTTCTATTATATTAAATTTGCAAAATCTTGTAAGCCTTTTTGCATATTCGCAAATTGCATCACGATAAAAACTTTCCTTAATTTTTCCTATACAAACTATATTTATATTCATAAATTATACCTGAGCGACTAAGTTTATTATCCAAACTGCAAGTGAAATGCCGGTAGCTGCAATTAACGCGTACCAGTCAAATTTATTACGTTTTTTTATAGTTTGCAAATTTGCTTCTTCCAAAAGTTTATCCATTTGGTTATCTTGACTATTATTGACATTTTTATTCGTTTTCTGCAAATTTTGTCCATTGTTACTATTTTGAGATATAGTTTGTTGATTTTGACTATTAAACTCATTTGCAGGCATTTGACTAGTATATTTACTTTGGTCATTTGCGTTTTCTGCTTGTGCACCTTTCTTTTCTAAGTCATAGTCTAAGCTGATGCCGTCACAAGGGTCATCAAACAAATTTTTCAAGGTATTACTCAAATCTTTAAGCCAATTTAATTGATATTTTGTTTTTTCCTTATATTTAGCGTCTTTACTAAGTTTCATTATGTAACCTAATAAGAAATACAACGCTACTATTCCAACCACAAACATACCGATATACATTGAAATTTCCACAGCAGATGACATTTTGACATTTTTTGATGAAGTTATTGCAGAAAATATAATTACAAAAGCGTTGTTTGCAAAATGACAAATCATTGATGCAAGCAATGAGCCTGTAACAAAATACAAATATGCAAATACCATACCTATAAAAAATTGGTGTACTGTTTGTTCTGCATTGCCGTGGAATATTGAAAACAATAAACCTGACATTATTATTGCAAAAAGATAATTTTTTCTTTTAAGTCCTCTTGCAACGCCTGCACGGAATAACAATTCTTCACCAATTGCAGGAAGTACTGCTACAAAAACGACAGAAATTATAATTTCCCACCACTTAGTACCAATATCTAATCCACCGCTTGGGCTACCTTTTGTGATTAAATAAATTAACCTTACAAACCCTTCTGCAAGTGGCAAGAATGCCAAAATACTTGCTAGTGCAATTACTGGTATTATTAAAGCTTGTTTGTAATTTAGTTTACGAGTAATTCTGCTCTCTTCAAGCAAGCGTTTATGTGATACAGCACTATATGCTGCAACAGCACTTACTAAAGCCGCTTGATTTACAAACATCATAATCCAATTGAACCATACTGGCGGTTTTTCAACATTTATCCCATTTAACTCTGCAATTAATAGCAAAACTATCTGAAAAATATATAAAAACACAAAACCTGCAACAAAGACACCCGCTCCGTCGCTCATTCTTGGTCCAAAATAACTTTTATCAATATCTTCAAGTTTTTTCATACGCAACCTTTATTTTAATTTTCCCTATTATTTAAATTAGCTAATTTTATTTTGCTTTATCCATTAAGCATAGCCATTAAATATCAAATATTTTACTTGGTTTATACTGGTCAAGCACGTCAAGAGTTATCTCATTTGTTACACCCAATTTTTTTAGCACATTGTTTGTTTCGTTATACGCAAGTTCCTTTAAATTGTTATCTTCACTTAAATGTGCAAGCAAAAACCTTTTAGAAGATTCCGCAAGTTTTGTAACAGCTTTTGCTGTTTCCATATTTGCAAGATGCCCCCTATTGCTCATAATTCTGCGTTTAAGCATATCGGGATATTTGCCTTTTTTTAGCATTTCTATATCGTGATTAGATTCTATAATTGTAATATCCGTATTCATAAGATGTTTTAAAATGGAATCTGTCACCACCCCAAGGTCGGTAGCAAGTGCAAAACTCTTGCCTTCGCCTTCTATCCTATAACCTACAGAATATGCTGCATCGTGCGGAGTGCGAAAAGGTTTAATCAAAACATTTCCTATTTTAAACCCGTTTTCATAATTTTCATTATCGCCACAATAATTAACATCACCAACTCTGCCCATAATTGCTTTGTAACATTGTGGGTGTGCATAAACCATAGAACCTGTCTCTCTTGCAAGTATGCCCACACCTTTAATGTGGTCGCTATGGTCGTGAGTGATAAGGATATGATTAATATCAGACAAATCCAATCCTATACTATTCATTCTGTTTTTTAGCTCACGGCAAGATAATCCGTTATCGATAACAATACCTTCACCTTCGACATTAATATAAATACAATTACCTTTACTACCGCTACCAAGCGAACAAATCCGCATTTTTACCTCTGTAATAATTTATTATAAAAAGCAATTTTGCAATACTTCTCATTCTATCTATTAAATTATAACACAATTTATATTTTTTAGCAAACAAAATATTTATTTTAAAAATAAATAATATTTAAATAAAATTATTCAATATTCTCAAGTTTATTCACAAAAAAAGACCCGAAATATCGAGTCTTTTTATTTTAATTTTTTATATTTGCAAACAATATTTTTCAATGTTATATTACAATTGCAAACTATTCTTTTGCTTTTTATCATACAAATAATTAGCAATTACATTTGCAATAATGCTAAATACTACTAGTACTATTGCAGTTAAAATAATTGCAAGTTTTCCTTCGATAGTTGTAAAGCCTGCTTCTCCCGAGAAAATTTCATATATACCAATTCCTAATACACACAAAATACCAATAGGCGTAACATATCTAATTAAAAAGCCCCATATTTTGTAAATAATAACTTTATTTTTTTTATCCGCACCTAAATCATTCATCAAATTTTTAGGTTTAACTTTATATCCAACGAGCAAACAAGTACTTGCCGCCGTTATTGGCAAAATAATTTTATTTGTTATTGAATCAAACAATGTTAGCAAATCTACGCCTTCCACCTGAAAAGCCTTTACACCAAAAGACATTGCAATAAAAGCACCAATACCAAAAACTATACCTGCCACACACATTGACGCTAATTTTCTGTTAATATGAAATCTTTCAACAATAAATTGTACTGGAACTTCAAGTAAAGCAATTGACGAAGTAATCGCAGCAAGTATAACAAGCATAAAGAAAATTGCACCAAATATCCTACCTACTATAGCCCCCATACTTGCAAAAACTTCCGCTAGTACAACAAATAACAAGCCAGGACCTGCTGTTGGCTCTAATCCAAACGAGAATACCGCAGGAAAAATAGCCATACCTGCAAGCATTGCGATAACTGTATCCATTACACCTATTAACACACTGCTTTTACCGATGTTCATACTATCCTTCATATAACTGCCATAGGCGACATTTATACCCATACCAAGCGACATACTAAAGAAAACTTGTCCCAAAGCAGATAAAATTGTAGGACCTTTAACTTTTGAAAAGTCCGGTTTAAACAAAAACAAAAGACCTTCAGACGCATTAGGCAATGTTAAACTTTTGATAACCACAATTATTAAGCAAACGAATAATGCCGGCATAAGAATTTTACTTGCTTTTTCAATACCTTTATTTACACCAAACAAAACAATTATTGCAACCACAAAAGCAAACACAAACAAATAGACAACAGGCATATCAACACTTTGAGTAAATGTACCAAACATACTGCCTACATTTCCTTCTCCGCTCGCAACACCGATTCCGCCAATATAGTCTACCATATATTTAATAGACCAACCACCAATAACTTGATAATAGCACAAAATTAAAAAAGGCACGATTACACCCAAATAGCCAAGCCATTTTGACCACTTGCTAATGCCGCCAAAAGTATCAATAACATTTACGCCAGAGCGTTTTCCAATGACAAACTCACCTATCATAGCAATTACGCCAACGAGACATACCATAATAATGTAAATAAAAACAAAAGCCGCACCGCCGCCTTCGCCAACTCTGTATGGAAAACTCCACAAGTTGCCAAGACCGACAGCCGACCCTACTGTTGCCATTAAAAATCCAAATTTACTGGTAAATCCCTTGTTTTGCTTTTGCTTAATCAATTTTTTGCTCCTGTCTAATAGTTTTATAATTTAAGACAAACATTTTATCTAGTTATTTATATCCTGTTTGTCGTCGTTTTTCACATTTTTAGTATCTATTTTAGTAATTATATCCCGATTTTCGCAAGGTTTATCATTATTTTCAGTATGACTACAATTATTTTGAACATTTTTTTCTATAATTTCATTATCTGCATTTAAAGCATTATTGTAACCAGCATTTTCATTTATGTTATCACTATTTTGTGCATCAACATTGCCTTGCTCTGTGTCATTATTCACATCTATTTGTTCGCCATTTATAATAGCTTTTTTCTTTTTCAAATGACTTTTTACAACAAGATAAATAATATTTAGTATAAGCAAAGTCAAAACTGCTATCATAAAAATAGTTAAAAACAAATTCAAATTATCCTTAAATAATAAACTTAAACCTGTCATAATCAAGCCTGACGAAATATTGCCAAGAGATACCGCAAGCAAAGATTTCCAAAAACCTAATCCTAAAAATACGGCTACCGCTGTACCTGTCCATACACCGGTAAGTGGTAGTGGTATTGCAACAAACAAAAAGACACCTACCATTTTAATTATATCTTCGGTATTTTTGGAATCTGCTTTTTTAGCTTTTTTCCTTACACTTTCCGCTTTTGATTGAAATAAACTTTCCACAGCATTTGCAAGCCCGCGAAAAATTTTAATCTTTTTCATTGCATTTAGTATTGGCATTAAAATCAATAATAAAATAGGCGCAACGATAATTGAACCTAAAAAGGCAAATCCAAACGCTTGATACCAACTAAGTCCCATTTTAATTGCAACTGGTATTGCACCACGCAATTCTATAATCGGCAACATTGATATAATAAATATGGTCAATCTATCATTGTTTAAAAGCTCTCTAAAAAAGTTTATTACTGCATCTGCCATTATACATTCCCCTACCAACTACAAATCGATAAACAACTATTTAATAGATAAATTTTTATTATCTATATATAATTGTGCATTTGTACAATTTAATTATACCTAAACGGTTGCACAAAGTCAATTAGATAGTGTATATTATATATATAAATATTTATATGATTTACTAAGGAGTAATTATGCAAAAAATCTTAGGTCTTACAAGGCGTGCTATTGATGATTATAAAATGATTAGTGAAGGCGATAAAATTGCCGTTGGAGTTAGCGGCGGCAAAGATAGCGTATGTTTACTAGCCGTTTTGAATGCTTATAAAAAATTTGCTCCGTATAACTTTGAGATTATTGCAATAAATATAAATATGGGATTTGATGCAACGGACAAGACTGAAGTTCAAGCACTTAAAGACTTTTGCGCAAAAGAAAATATTTTTCTAATTATTCACGATACTGATATTGCAAAAATAATTTTTGAAGACAGAAAGGAAAAAAGCCCCTGCTCACTTTGCTCAAAAATGCGAAGGGGTGCATTAAATACAATAGCAATACAAAATGGCTGCAACAAAATTGCTTTAGGTCACAACGCAGACGATATATTGGAAACTATGCTAATGTGTTTGATGAATGAAGGCAGATTTAGCACTTTCTCCCCTGTTAGCTTTATGGACAGAACAAATATGACATTAATAAGACCCTTTATTTATATTGAAGAAAAATATCTTTCTGCACTTGCAAAAAAATATAATTTCCCTATTGTGCATAATCCTTGCCCAAAAGATAAAAATTCAAACAGAAGTGAAACAAAAGAATTGATAGAACAATTAAACAATAAACGACAAGGCACAAAACAAATTATGTTAGGGGCAATTTATAACCCTAGCCGCAATAATCTTTGGGATACTTCTACCCCAGAAAAATACAAAAGAGATAATACGGATAACAGAAAAATATAGTTTTATTATTTAAAACAATAATACTTGCTTAATTTAAACTAAACAAGTTTGTTAAACACAATTTATACCGATTTTTGAAAGATTTTCACAATAAAAACACAGTTAGCAGACATTTACCAACTGTGTTTTTCATATTAATTACTAATCTTTTTCCACATATTTCTCATATAAATATTTATACATTTTAGCATAAGTCATTTTTTTATAAGGTATAACATAAAATGCTGCAAGACCTAAAGTTAACACAACAAGTAAGTTCCACCACAAAAAAGACAATTTTAATATTGCTATATCAATTATATGTGGTTTTGTAATTTTTGGTATTAAATCTACATATTCTTTGCCGTAAGTGTCTGGTATATCTGCTATCGCAAAATCTTTTATACTATATACTGCACTAACAAAACCACCTAAGAATATTCCCATTATAGATAGCGCAAAGGAAATTATATTTACTACTATTAATGACAAAATACCATTTAAACTCTCCGAAAAGCTAAAAAAATCTTTTAAGCTTAACCTATATCCGCCGTGAAAAAAGCTTAAATAAAACTCAGCAGACTTAAGCTTGAGATTGCAAATTATAAATATCAGTGCCATTATAATAATTGCAGATACAGGTGCAGCTATAAATGGATATGTAAATATATAAAGTAAAACATTAATAGCTATTAAAACCGCAAAAATTAATCCCCATAAAATACCCGCAATAAATGGCAAAAGTGCTGCAAATTAATTGTTACTTAATTGCTGTTTTGCTTTTTTTTAATCTCTAATCTGTCCATATTTCTCCTTATATTGTCAGTAAATGTATACTTTTTTTGACAAAGAATACTTGACAAAAAACAATTTATTTTGTATACTAATATTGTAATAAAAAAGGTCAATTTTTCCATTTTTATAACATATAATTATTATTTATTAACAACACAAAAGTGTCAGAAAAAGTATACTTTTTCTGACACTTTATTTACAAACTGCAAAATATAATACTTTGCGTTACAAAATTTTAAATTAAAAATACATTATTAATTAATTAGACATAAAAAAGCCATTGAAAATAAATCAATGGCTTTTTTGTTTTGCTATATGTGTATTAATGATGCGAGTATTTAAGCTGAGTGCTATGTCCGCCACGAATGTGTCTTTCTGCAAGATTTGTATCCAATACTTCACGGACTTTTTCGTATTTTTCAGGGTCAACTTGCGGTAGTCTTACTGTCATATCTGTATGGGCAGTACTTTTTGAAATCATAAATACATTTGCTGTATCACGCAAAGTTGACTTCTCTTCAATAATGTAATTAGCAATTTCTTCCACCCTTTCAATAATATAATTTTGCATATTACATACTCCTAATCTACTTCTCTATATATTGTATTGAATGCATACAAATTTTATGCAAAATATCATTTAAAATAATAAAAAAGGACAAGTATAATTGAGAGTGTCGCATTTTGACTTTTTGCTATTGCAATACATTATAAATTATGTTATCATAAATATATATATAATAAATAAGGGGATTTTTATGAGCGAAACCACAAAAAAATTGAGTAAAAAACAACTAATAATGATTATTGCAGCTACTGTTTTTCTAGTTGTTTTTGCAATCACCTTCACTTTGTGTTGGTTTTTTGTAGACGAAATTTACAAAGTTGATTTAAACTCAATTATTAAAGACGAAAATTTAATATGGCGAGATGAATTTGATGGAAATATTATAAATACTGACAATTGGAGAATTGAACCCGCAGCTAATTTTGACGGCACGAAGTTTAATGAAAGAACTATTCGTAAAGGTGGATATTGGACACTTGACCAATGTATAGTTGAGCAAACAAAGGACGGCGACACCACCGCAAATGTTTTAAAAATAAGAACAGAAAAAGTCGGCGATGACTGGCAAACTGCTGGAATAGTAAGCGATAGAGCTTTAGCTCAAAAATATGGTTATTTTGAAATTCGTGCAAGATTACCTAAATTTTATGGCACTTGGTCAGCTTTTTGGTTAATGCCATACAACGCACCTGTAGCTCCAACAGGCAATGATGCTAAAAATGCAAAACTTTATGGTGGCGAAATAGATATTATGGAAGCCCCTGCTTATGCACGCAAAAACAATCAAGTAGTTCAACAAGCTTTGCATATCGGCGACTACAATCGCGGAACAGGCACAAGCACTTTCAGTATGAATTGGCTTACTGAAGATGTTGGCGATATTTACGATAATTTCCATACTTATGGCTTTTATTGGGACGAAAATATGTACAAATTCTATGTTGACGGAAAATGCGTATGGACAACAAGCTATAACCGCACAGGAAATATCTCAGGTGTTGCTCAATACTTGTTTTTATCAACAGAAATTGGTGGAAAAGACGGAGTAGTTGGTGAAAACCCTTGGAAATGGATTTTACCTGATGACAAACAACTTGTAACCGACAATCCTAAAGATATTACTTATGGTGACTTTGAAATTGACTATGTTCGTTGCTACAAAATCGACTCTACAGTATGTGCAGTAAACAACCAAAAATAATTTATGTAAACCATAAAATAGTATAAAATAAGCTATAGTTCAAATGCTATAGCTTATTTTATTATTTTTTTACATATTCAAACTGCCCGCAGACACAAGTCATTAAAATATCAGATTCGTTTTCCCAAAAATTATTATCCAAAAGTATAAAGCTTGCATTTTCTCCTTCTTTAAAGCAAAAATCTTCTCCATTATATATTCCTACACAATAAGCTTTATATGCTTCCAAAAATGGTATATTCTCATTATCTTCAAATTGATTACTTGCAAGTCTTAATCCTTTTAATGGTGCATAGTTGGTGGTTGCGGGATTATCACTACCAAATAGTAATTTTACGCCACAATCTAACAATGATTTAGCGGGATAAATATTCTTTACCCTATCACCTAATCTTAATCTATCAATGTTTATAGATTTTTTATCTCTGTAAAACCAAAAAGGCTGCAAACAAGCAAAAATATTATTATCCGCCATTAATTTCATTGTCTCTTTATCGCATAACTGAATATGAGCTATAATATTAGGTTTATTCGTATTACTACAATCTTTCAAAATTTTTGTCGCCATTTTAACTGCAGCATCACCAATAGCGTGTATGTGAACTGATAAATTATAGCTTTTTAAACGACTTATTACATTAGCTAATTTGTCATAATCACAAATTGAATATCCAAAGCTATCCAAATCATTATATTTCTCTTGCAAATATGCGGAATGATTATCCACTACCCCGTCAATGTAAACTTTTATTGATTCAAAATGCAACTTTTCCGATTCGTACAAAAAACTCTCTTGTATGTTTTTGCTTATGCTATCAAAAGGCTCGTTAACATCAATTGTATAAGCATAATGTATTTTTAGTTTTAGTAGCTTTTCATTATCCAATTCTTTTAGCAAACGCAACATATTAAAGTAGGAAACTCCTATAAACATTAAAGAAAATATTTCTGTTATTCCCATACTAAATAGTTCTTTTTGACTCTCTAAAATTGCCTTTTTAATCTCACTATCATTAAAGCCAAAAATTTTGTTATTAAAAATTTTTGTAGCTATATTTTCGTGCAAAATACACTCATAACCAAAAGGAATTTCATTATCGTAAAAATCACAATTAATTTTTTCTTTTTCTAACAATTTTAATGCTATTGAATTGCACCAACAACTATGAAAGTCCAATGAAAATATAATTGCAGGTTTATTTGGAAACCATTTATCTAGGTATTGTAGTGGCGTCAACACGGAATTTGAAAAGATATTTTTTAATAAATCAATATCCCAACCAAAACCACGAATAATATCAAAGTTATCTTTTGATTGCTCAAATATTTTATCATAATCGGCTAAACTATCGCAATTTACAAGATTTAAACCAAACAAATCAAACAATTTACTGCCCGGAAAATGAAAATGATAGTCGCAAAAAGGTTTTGATAACAATTTGTTTTGGCAATCAATAACATTCTCTTCTTTTTCGTCATAATCATTGCCAATATAACTTATACTGCCATTTTTTATAACAAAATATTTAATTGTTTTTATTCTCAAATCATTATCAAAGATATTTACATTTTTTAATACAAAATTATTCATTAATCCTTTTCCGTTTTATTATTTTTCTTTACAATTTTAAGTGTATGTACTCTAACTATCTTTTTAACAGCAAAAAATACTATTATTCCTATAAACATTATTGCTACAGAAATATAATATGCTATATTTTCATATTTATAGTGAGTAATATTACTAAATGCTTCATAAATAGTTTTTATTCCTGATAAAATCGTAATTATTATCAACAAAGAATTTTTAATCTTATTTTCTTTTGCCGCAATATCAATTGAATTATCTTTTATCATTTGTTCCAATATTTTTTTGCTTCGCTCGTACTTCTCTTCAATTTCGTCTATTCCAAATGCTTTTGCAACTTTTAAAGCAGATACCCGTACTGTTGGAAAATAAAACTGATTATAATCTGTAAAATTAATAGCAAAAGATGCTTCCTTTACAAGCTCTCTTAAAACTTTACCTTGATTTTTTCTTATTGGATTTTTTCTTTCTTCTTCTATTTCGTTTAATACTTTATCATATAATTTACTTACAGCTGCATCTTGTAACAATAACATTTCCACAAAAAACAATTCGATTGCTTGCGAATTAATTCTCTCAAATAAATCGTTTTCAGTATCCTTCATTAATTCTATCATTGTGACTGATGACACATAAACTTTAGCTGTATCATATTGCGCAATGTTGTCAGATATAACATTTTTAAAGTGAGTACCTACAATTTTACCCATTGGATTTTCTTCATTTACCAAAATATTTAGCAATTTTTCTTCACTTAAATTATCATAGCTAAATACCATACTGCGTCTTTTACCAAACTTTGTAATGTTCAATTTACTGCAAAGTTCATTTAAATTCATATCAATATCAAAATAATTAACTTTCAATCTTCCTGCACAAAATCTTTCTAACATTTTATTTGCTGAAATTGTTATTGCAGGAACAAAAATATCTAAAACACATAAATTTGTCACTTTGTGTTTCATCATTGTTAATACGGCTTTTTGCTTATAATTATTTTTGTCATAAACAAAAATTTCACCCAAAGCATATCTTCTGCACTCTTTTAAAAAGTCGCTGTCAATTTCTTGCGAATTAACGTGTTCTATTTGACTTTGCAACAACTGCCCTAGCTTGCTATATTCAGCATTTTCAGAAGCCACCGCACAATATCCTGGTATAAGAAGATGAATATCCGCCATATTCAAACTATTTATTTTGCTGTCATTTTTTACTTTAACAAAGTTTTCAAAATCTTCAGCTGTTGCACTTTCATTTTCAAAATTATAATTGTCATCATACAACGAAACATAAGCATATAAATCTTCGTCTACAAGTTCTCTTCTTAAACTTATTGTATCTTTCCACTGGTCAAGGTTCCAAATATCGTTAGTATCACACTCTACTACAAAGCCTGTAATTTCACATTCAGCTTTTACTAAAAAGCTTTTTCCGCCTTTATTGTAACAGCATTTATATCCACTTAAAGTCTTTTTACCAATAATTTTGGCATCTGAACATATTTTTAAAATATTTTTATCGTTAAGTTCCCCAAAAACAAAAATCTTCATAAGCACTCCTTAAGTTTTATTATACCTTAATTGCAAACAAAAAGCAAGAGTTGATATTTTATTTTAGTATTTTAATCATAAATTTAATATTAATTTAACCAAATTATTTAAAAAACTTATAACAGCAAAATGAAAATTTTTAAAATTAATTTAATTCAAGTTATAATTATACTAACAGAAAAATATACCAAAACTCTTGATTTTGCTGTTTTTTTGGTTTATAATACGCATATATGCTACTATGGCTCAGTAGGTAGAGCAGCTCACTCGTAATGAGCAGGTCGGCGGTTCGATTCCGCCTAGTAGCTCCAATATAAGACACGACACCGCTAACGCCTGCTCGTGTCTTTTTATTACGCTACTAGGTGGAATCAGTAACATTCCGTAGCCGTGTTTACACGGCGGCTCTCGCTTCGCTCGAACCCGATTCCGCCGGAGTAAGTTCAAGCGTCAAAGCACGAGTTTATGACAACAGAGATAGCCGCTAGCTATCTCTGTTGTTTTTCACTCAACTACTCCTTTTCCCCACAACACCATTCGGTGCTGCGGGAGCCCTGTTTCAACTTGTTTTTGTTAAAGAAATTATGCTGAACCGCTGGGTGCCTGCTCATTATATCGGGGTCCACGAAAAATGACAATTTTTTGGGGCAGGAAAAGGTCGGCGGTTCAATTCTGCCTGAGTAAGCTCCAATATAAGACACGACACCGCTAACGCCTGCTCGTGTCTTTTTATTACGCTACTAGGTGGAATCAGTAACATTCCGTAGCCTGTGCTCGTTACGAACTAAATTGAGCGTTTTTTTATTCAAAAAAAACATTCTCAACCAGCGCTCGAACTCGCACTATATCCCAAATGATAATATTATCATTTGGGACCCCTAAAAATTTTATATAGCGGCTCTCGCTCCGCTCGAACCCGATTCCGTCATTCTTATGCAAAATCTTTAAGTACACTTGTTTTTTCAAGAATATTCTAGTACTGACACTACTTGCGGAAATATACTTTTTATGCTATAATTAAAATAATATAGATTAAATTTGTTGGGGGGAAATTTATGCAGTTTGGAATGCCTACTTTAATAGAAAATCATACATTGCAGGATAATATAAATTTATGCAAAGCTTTAGGGTTGCAATTTATAGAGATTAATATGAACTTCCCTGAATATCAAATAGATAAACTTGAAGAAATTGATAAATTTTATACACCAGCAAATGATGCAGAGATTTATTACACTATCCATTTAGACGAAAATTTGAATATTGCGGATTTTAATACTCTTATTGCTAACGCATATTTGGAAACAGTAAAAAGAACTATATTTTTGCAAAAAAATTAATTCCTTTACAGAATAAATACGGCAATTCCAATCAACCATTTATAATAAACGCTCATTTAAATCACGGGATTTACATTACTCTTCCCGATAAAAAAGTACAAATGTATGAAAGAAATTTTGATATTTATATGGACTCTTTTAAAAATTTTCGCACCCTATGTGAAGAATGGATTGGAAACGATAACATTGTAATCGCAATAGAAAACACAGACGGATTTAAAGAATATGAAAAAAAAGCAATAGAATATTTGCTAAATAGTCCAAAATTTGGTCTTACTTGGGATATCGGTCATTCAAAGGCTATAGGCGAAACAGATGTTCCATTTATTATGTCTCATAAAGATAAATTGTGGCATTTTCATATTCATAACGCTAAAGCCAAAAGTGAAACGACAAAAGGGAGCAATCACCTTTCCTTAGATGACGGCGAAATAGATATTAAAGAAAGATTAACTACCGCAGAAAAATGCAACGCAAAATGTGTTTTGGAAACAAAAACTATAGAGTCCTTAAAAAAATCTGTAAAATTTTTAAAAGCTACTACAAACTTTTTAAAATCTTAATCTATATTACAATATTAAGTTAAAAAACGAATATTTTATTATTGCTCGTTACGCTTTGTAATGAGTAATTTTTTATAAAAAAGTTGCACTAATTAGTGCAACTTAAACTTTTAGTATCGATTTTTGATTGATTTTTAGCCATTATAGTTTTCTATATACTCAACTTGGCTTGCCATACCTTTTTCTACCATATAAATAAACTCAAGTACCTGCTCACTCCAACCAGCAATAATATTTGTTTGCTTTCCGATAAATTGTTGAGTGCCATAGCCTTGCAAATCTATAGCGTGTACCCATAGATTTGGATTAACTTGTTCCCTATACTTTTGTGCCAAGTGCTGACAAGTTTTTCTATATCCATAATTCATCATATTGTCAGAAAGCAAAATAAGTCTATCCGCATATATTTGTTTATCCAACATTTCAATTAAAGGTAATGAAATATCTGTACCACCGCCTGAAACAGGTATATCTAAAGCTGAAGATATAATTCCGTTATTTTTTTGCAAAATAATTTTTCGCAATTCTGTATTAAAAGTGTAAGCAATATTTTCATCACTCAATTTAGATACCATAGCACCTAATAAGCAAGCAATGTCAGAACACTCGATTGTTGAACTTCTTGATATAGGATATCTCATTGAACCACTTGTATCAATTGCAATTATAGTTTTACCGCTTAGTTTTGGAATATTTTCCATAGAATAACTAATTGCTGTCTCAAGTGTATCAAACGCTTTACTTGTCACATTTTCAAGTCCAATAATCTGCAAATAGGCAGAAAGAAATCTAAAAGGTAATTGTTTTGACTTTAAAATTTCTTCTTTATTCGACAATTTTTCATAAACTTTGTCAATATTATATGGATTTGCATTTATAATATTTCTAAGATTACGAAGCATAGCCATATAGCCAAGTTTATTGTCGTCAATCAATTTTTCCCATATTTCTTTTTTGTTGCCGTATTTTGAAACTTCTGTCTCCCACCTTTCGGCAATAGGCAAAGTATCTGTAGCAATCATATTAAATAATTCTTCCTGCTCTTTTGTTTTTGGAACAGGGTGTGCTATTTTTAAAACATCACGAAACTTAACGGATTTATTGCCGCCATTATATTTGCTTATGCTATAGGCATTAAATTTACCAATCGCTAAGCCTAAAGCTTTTTTCAAGCCATTAGGAATAGGTTTTCCAAACACATCAATATAAAAAGCAAGAATTTCAGTAATATCGTCTGGTCTTTCTGTCACACAATCAACTACTTCTTTGATATATTCCTTACTATTTACATTATAGGCTATAAGTGCTGTTAAAGCGTGAGATACAGAACGCAAGTGCATTTCTTTCCTGCAATATTTTACTAAATTAACAACAAATTTAGCATCGCTATCTAAAATTTCATTTGCAACGCCAAGTAATGTTTCTGTATTGTCACCATAAAATTTTTCTTCGCAAAACATACTAGTTAAAACTTGAGTTACAAGTAATTCCTTCATATTCATAGCGTAAGCATCGTGTCCGCACAAATTTTTTGTTGAATATTTTATGTTTTTATTAAATTTAGCCATATTATCCCCTCCTAAAAAAAATAAAGCTATTAGTATTAAAACCAATAGCATATATCAAAATTTGCAAATAACAATAGCAAAAATAATGTATAGTTTTAACACTACACTAAATTACTTGTTATTGCTAAATAGCAATTAATTTTTAAAACTATTGGAAGAAAAGCGAAAGCACCTATCTGTGAGTTACCTTTACTCCATCAAATACCCGAAGGTATTATATTGCAAGACTCGAACTTGCATCTCAGTCTTATATCTAGAAGGAATTGCTTTCTACACTGTCCAATATTAAATTTTATTATGTAATAGCAGATTATATCACTTATTTTATTAAATTGCAATAGCTTATTTGTAAAATAAATGTAAATTTAAGCTTGATTTTGACTATTTTTGTACTCTTTTGCAATTTCCAAAAGCTTTTCTGCGTGCAGAACGGCAGATTCACTAGCACTTATACCATCAATCATTTTAGCAATTTCAAGTGCGGATTGAGTACTATCCAAAAGCTTAACATTAGTATTTGTGCGCATATTATCCGTTGTTTTTTCAATCAAATAATGTGCATCTGCCATTGATGCAAGTTGTGGAAGATGAGTAACTGCCAAAACTTGTTTGCTATTTGATATATCATACAATTTATTTGCAACAACTTGTGCGATTTTGCCACTAATACCTGTGTCAATTTCATCAAATACCATTACATTTACGCCGTCAATTTGAGCGGTAATTTTTTTGATTGCAAGCATAAATCTGCTCATTTCACCGCCACTTATTACCTTTTTCAATGGTTTTAATGGTTCGCCTAAGTTTGGAGAAATCAAAAACTCAACAATATCTATACCATTATTTGATGCTTTGTTTGCAATTGTTTCTATATCATTATATGTTACGATATCAACTTCAAATCCGGTATTAGGCATACCCAACTCTTTTAGTTCTGCCGTAACCAATTTTTCAAATTGCTTTGCATAATTCTTTCTGACATCGCTTAAATCAATACCTTTTTGCTCCAAATTATCCAAAGCCGAATTATAGTCATCAGTTAGTTTTTCAATCATAAAACTATAATTTGACAATTCTTCGACTTCTGCTGCAATTTTATCTCTATACGCAAGCACTTTTTCTTCCGTATCACCATATTTGCCTTCGATATTATGAATTTTGCTTAGTCTTGCAATGTCTCTTTGAGCTTCGTATTCGTCAACAGAAATACCACTACTTATACTTTCTACGCTTGATGCAATATCTCTAAGTTCTATCCTTGTCTCGTCCAATCTTGAAATGTACTCTGAAATTTCTGCACTATACTCTTCTATACTGCTAAGTTCTTTTATTGCTGTGTATATATTATCGACAGCATTATTTTCCATATCGCCATTTAGCAAAGTATAAGCGTTATTGGATGCTCTTATTATGTCTTCGGCATTGTCATACATATCGCATCTTTTTTGCAATTCTATCTCTTCACCTATTGTGATATTAGCTTCATTAATCTCTTCTAGTTGTTTAGACAAGATTTCCGCACGAATATCAACATCTGTCAATTTACTATACTCATTTAGTTTTGATTTAATTTGCTTAAAGTTTTTGTATGCTGCAATATACTCTTGTTTTGCAATAGCAATACTCTCGCCTATAAAATTATCCAAAATATCAATATGATTATCACTATTAAGCAAAACACTATTTTCGTGCTGACCATAGATATCCACTAAAGATTGAGCAATATTTTTTAAAGCACTGACAGTTACTTTCATACCATTAATGCGACAAACATTTTTGCCATCTTCAGTCATTTTGCGTGACAAAATTAGTCCGTCTTCAAAGTCTATTTCATACTCACCCAAAATCTTTTGTGTTATAGTATTAATCTCATCAAACTCCGCTTCAACCAAAGCTTCGCTCTCGCCGTTTCTGATTAAAGTTTTATCCGCTCTTTCACCCAAAACAAAGTTAAGAGAGTCAATAATAATTGACTTACCCGCACCAGTTTCACCTGTTAAAATATTAAGCCCTTTTGCAAAATCAATTTCCGCAAAAGAAATTAAAGCAATGTTATTAATAGTTAATGTGCGTAACATAGCGTACCCCCTTAACATAAATTTGTTTATTTAGTACCGATTTTTGATTGATTTTTATCAAAAATCTAAATTAAATTTTATAAAAACAACTTTTATTAATTTTAATTATTGCAAATAAGCATTCAACTTTCTCTTAACCATTTCAGCTGAATATTCGTCCACTACTACAAGCAAAATTGTATCATCACCTGCAAGTGTTCCAATAATTTCCGTAATATTAAGATTATCAATAAAAGCCGCTGCACTATTTGCAGAACCTATTATTGTTTTAACAACAATTATATTTTGAGCAGACCTAATAGACATAACAGCTTCTTTAAATAAATTGTTATATTTATTAGTCATATTCTCTTTTTCGTCAGGCGGACAAACATATTTATATCGCTTGTTTGGAGTCATCATTTTCATAATCCCCAAATCATTAATATCTCTGGAAATTGTCGCTTGAGTTGTAGAATACCCCGCATTGTTCAACAATTCAATTAGCTCACCTTGAGTTTCCACATCGTGATTGTTAATAATTTCAATCAATTTTAATTGTCTTTTGTTTCTCTTCATATCTCTCTACTCCCCCCAAACTTGTTCCATACAGACATTTTTTGTATCAATTTATTATAAAAATTTTTATTTTCAAATCTTATTAATTTTGTATTGTATTCACTTTTTTCTACATTTACTATTATCTCGTCTTTATCAGTTGTTACGCACTGCCCATCTATACACATAACGATTTCTTCGTGTTGGGTATTTTTAACTTTAAGGCATATTTTACTCTCGTCATTTACTACCATTGGCCGTGAATTTAAGCTGTGCGGACAAATTGCAGTAATCCCGATTGCTTTGACATCTGGGCTTAAAATTGCACCACCGCAACTCATTGCATAAGCCGTTGAGCCTGTTGGTGTACTAACAATAACTCCGTCACCAGACACAATATCACACAAATCCCCGTCAATTTCAATAGATATATCTATCGTTCTTTTTGACATAAGCCTTGACAAACTGACTTCGTTTAATGCTAAATACTCGCCTGAAGAAGTCATAACTTTGAGCATTGTTCGCTCATCAAGTTCATAGTCTCCATTTATTAATTTGTCTGCCAAAACTTGCAAATCGTTATCTTCGCACTCTGTTAAAAAACCAAGTCTGCCTTTGTTTACGCCTAGCAAAGCAATATCATTTTTAACAACTTTGCTTGCAACAGAAAGTAATGTGCCGTCACCACCAAAGCATATCAAGATATCCGCTTTTTGCGCAACTTCTTTTAAAGGAAGACTAGGCATTTTTATATACTCTTCCGCACCGCTTGCAACAAAAACTTGAATACCTTTTTTGCAAAAAATATCAATCAACTTGTTTGCAGTAACGCAACGAATATCTCTGTTTATGTTGACATAAATGCCTACTTTCATATTACACTTCCTTCAAATTCTTTTAGTTTATCAAGGCAAACATTGGCAATGCTTTCTGCATCAAGTCCTGTCATTTTTAGCAATTCTTTAGTAGAGCCGTGAGTCAAAAATTCCTCATTTATTGCAAGGCGAATAACTTTGCTGTTTACTGCGTTATCGCTCAAAAATTCCAATACTCCGCTACCAAATCCACCAGATAATTGATTATCTTCCACAGTAACCACAAGTTTATTTGCTAATGACAACAAATACTCTTTATCCATAGGTTTTATAAACCTGCAGTTTACTACTTCTGCACATATTCCTTGAGTTTCAAGCAATCTTGCTGCAATTATAGCTTGCTCAACCATCAATGCACCCGCCGCCAAAATAACAAGTGGACTATCGCCTGTTTTTATAATATCCCATTTACCTAGCTCAACAGGTTTTACATCACTATTTTCAGTAATATATCCTTTTGGATATCTTATTGCAAGTGGATAATTAAAGTCAAGTGACCACTTTAACGCCAAATCCAATTCTTCCACATTTTTTGGTGCAACAATTGTCATATTAGGTACTAATCTTAAAAAATTGACATCATAAATACCTTGGTGTGTCTCGCCGTCATTAGGCACTATACCTGCCCTGTCAATACATAATGTAACAGGCAAGTTTTGCAAGCATATATCGTGTATTACATTGTCATACGCCCTTTGTAGAAAGGAAGAATACACGGCAAAATACGGTTTAAATCCACCAAGTGCCAAACCTGCACACATAGTTGCGGCGTGACCTTCTGCAATACCTACATCACAAAATCTTTGTGGGAACATTTCAGAATATCCTAAAAGCCCCGTACCTTCTCGCATTGCTGCAGTAACTGCATAAACTTTATCATTAATACTTGCAATACTTTTCATACTCTCGCCAAAAGCATCTGAAAAACATACTTTTGGAATATCGTCAGCGTTTGGCTTTGACGGAGAATACCCGTGGTATTTTGCAGGATTATCTTCCGCTTCCTTAAAGCCATATCCTTTTTTTGTAACTACGTGTATAATGCAACTCTCACTTTCTTTTTTTGCAACTTCTAACACATTAATCAAGTCTTCCAAGTCGTGTCCGTCAATAGGTCCAAAATATCTAATTCCAAACTGCTCAAACGGCATACCACCTTGCAAAAAGTATTTTACGCTATTTTTTGCCTTATACAAAAATCTCATTGCTGAGTCTGTGTTATCTATCCTAAATCCCCTAACAATATTAAAGGCTTTTGCTTTTAATTTGTTATATGAATTAGAAGTATGCAACTTTAAAAGATATTTGGCTGTACTACCTACATTTTCGGATATAGACATTGAATTATCATTTAAAATAATGATTTGTTTCTTCTTAAGATTAATACAATCATTAAGTGCTTCATAAGCAAGCCCGCCAGTAAGTGCACCATCACCTATTACGGATATTGTAATATTAGGGGAATTATTTTGCCACAACGCCCTGCTTAAACCACAAGCAAGAGAAATACTTGTGCTTGAGTGACCAGTGTTTGCAGCATCATAAATAGACTCATTGATTTTAGGGAATCCCGCTATGCCACCCAACTTACGCAATGTATCAAATTGTTCATATCTACCTGTTAGCAATTTATGTGCGTAACATTGATGACCTACGTCAAAAACAAACTTATCATTTGGGCAATCAAAACAATAGTGCATTGCAAGAATTATCTCAACTGCACCCAAAGAACTTGCAAGATGACCGCCTGTTTCCATAACGGTATTCAAAATCTTTTGTCTGATTTCCTTTGCAAGTACATAAAGCTCTGATATATTCATATTCTTTATGTCTTGTGGCTTATTTATTTCCTTTAATAACATATCCCCTCATTATTGCACTTAGTTCAAACTGATTTAGTATCGATTTTTGAATAGTTTTTGTCTATTTATTAGATTTTATTTTAACTATTCACTTATTTAAAACAATTGTATCATATTTCATTTAAAACTAAATCTGCTCAAATTAATTACTTCTATTAGTCAAAAATTTAGCTAGCTTTATCAAATTATTTGCTCTGTCGCCATATTTTGCAACTGCGGCAATTGCTTCAATTTCAAGTTCCAAAATGTCTTGTTTTGCTTTTTCCATACCACAAATAGAAAGATAAGTAGTTTTATTTTGATTTAAATCGCTATTGATATTTTTTCCTAAAATTTCCGCCTTTGAAGTAACATCCAAAATATCGTCGACAATTTGAAAAATCAAACCTAGTTTTTCCGCGTATAGCTCTAAACTTGCAATTTCATCGATATTTGCACCTAAGCTTATACTACTTCCAACCAAAGCCGCTTTAAAAAGACAGGCGGTTTTTAGCATATTAAGTTCAACAATTTCTTGCAAGCTTTTTTGTCTAAACTCGTCACTTGCAATATCAATACATTGCCCACCAACCATACCTAAAATTCCGCTCATTTTGGATATATAGCTAACCGCTTTGTAATAATCTAAACTATGCTCACCTTCAAGCATAAATTCAAAGGCTAAGTTTAAAAGTGCATCACCTGCAAGTACTCCCATACCTTCGCCAAACTGTTTGTGAGTGCTTGGTTTGCCGTGTCTTAAATCGTCATTATCCATACAAGGTAAATCGTCGTGGCACAAGGAATAATTGTGTATACACTCAACACCAACAGCTAAATCCTTAATATCACTAAACTTCCTGCCCATAAATTCGGCAGCAAGTATACAAAGTATAGGGCGTATTCTTTTTCCGCCATCCAAAGCATATTTTACAGCCGTTGTTATAGGTTCGTGACTGCAGTTTAAGTTATCTAGTTTGCTTTTCAGATATTCTTCAAACAAGTCTTTGTTTTTCTTTAAAAATTCTTTCATTTTTCACCGCTAAACAAAATTTAAATCACAACATAATCAAATAAGCTATAGCCTCGCACAAAATGTCATTTATCCTAATTTTATGCAAAACCCGATAATAATCTAGCTAATTAATAATATTTAAGTGACAAATCAATTTTCTTCCAAATTCAATTCGGTTTTTGTGATATTATCCAATTCTTTAATCAACAACTCCGCTTTGCCTTTGGTTTCATTCAAAACTTTTATACACTCACTACTCTTTTTAACACCTTTGTCAAAAAGTTCCAAACTCTCGTCTAAAGTAGTGTTTTTATCTTCCATTTTTTTTGCTATTTCTTCAAGTTCTTGCAATACTTTTTCAAATTCCATAATTCTATCCTTTTATTTTAGTTACATTTGTAACGCTTGCATCAATCTTTCCGCCATTTGTCAATACTTTGATATCATCACCTATTTTAATGCTATCGATATCTGCTGACAATCCGTTTTTATCATATAATTTACTATAACCTTGCCCCAAAATCCTAATTGGGTTGTTTGCATCAATTCTTGCCATAATTTTGCTAACCTTATGCTCACATTCCACACTTTTCATTTTAAAAATGCTAGCTAGATTTATTGCAAGTTCACGAACTTTGCCTTCATTTGTCGCAATTTTAAAATTAAGTCCGCTTATTATCGCTTTCATACTATAGACAAGTTGCGATGTAGCATTATCTTGTTTATTATACAACTGCTTTTTAAACAAGTCACAATACGCAAGCAATGTGTTTTTTAACTCTTCTACATCATAACCTACCAGCTCACCACTTGAAGTTGGAGTAGGCACTCTTCTATCTGCAACAAAATCACAAAGAGTAAAATCTGTTTCGTGTCCGACTGCAGAAATTATAGGAGTTTTACAATCAAAAATTTTATACACCAATCTTTCGCTGTTAAACGGCATTAAGTCTTCCATAGAACCACCGCCACGAGCTATTATTATTGCATCATACCCCAAACAATCTACCATATCTAGTGCTGCGATAATTGTGTTTTCCGCAAATTGACCTTGCACTCTTACATCTACAACATCGATATTTAAAATTTGGTTCTTCTTTCTTATAGTTGTTACAATATCTCTTATAACCGCACCTGTTTTTGCCGTAATTACGCAAACTTTGTTAGGATATTTAGGAATAGGCTTTTTGTGTTTTTCATCAAAATATCCCGCTTTTTCAAGTTTACTTTTCAATTCCTGCAATTGAATAGCAAGCAAGCCCTGCCCTAATGGCTCAATTTTTTTGCAATTAAAAGATAACTTACCACCTGGTGGATAAAAATCTATACTGCCGTGCAAACAAACACTTTCTCCATTTTTAGGAAGATAAGTTTTTGAATAGCTAAAGCAATTACAATCTATTTTTGCATTTTCATCTTTCAAGGCAAAATATGCGTGCGGTCCCGAACATCTTATGCCCGAAACTTCACCCACCAATTTGATATTGTGCAATAACTCTTCTTGCCCCAATATGTTTTTTATATAACCAGTAAGCAGGCTTACTGAAATGTAATCACTCATATAATATTATTTACCTTAAACTTTAAAAGCATTTATTTGTTATTAATTAAAATGTGATTAATTATCGTATTTAGCACACATTAAAGTATTATACAAAAGCATTGAAATAGTCATTGGTCCAACGCCGCCTGGTACAGGAGTGATAAATGACGCTTTTTTGCTTACGTTTTCAAAATCAACGTCACCTACAAGTTTGCCGTCCACTCTGTTTATGCCTACGTCAATGACAATTGCACCTTCTTTAACCATATTCTCTGTAACAAACTTAGGTTTTCCTATAGCAACAACCAAAATATCCGCTTGCTTTGTAATCTCAGCCATATTTTTGGTCTTTGAGTGGCAAACAGTAACTGTACAATTAGCATTCAAAAGTAACATTGCCATTGGCTTGCCAACAGTATTACTTCTGCCAATAACAACAGCGTTTTTACCTGCAAGTTCCACACCTGTTGATGCTAGTAATTCCATAACTCCAAAAGGAGTACAGCTTACTGTTCTTGGATTATTCATTGCAAGTAAGCCTAAATTATTTGGACTAAAACCATCCACATCTTTACTATCTGGTATTAAAGACAACAAATATCTCTCATCAAGTTGCTTAGGCAATGGTAGTTGAATCAATATGCCGTCAACTGCACTGTCTTGAGCTAAATCTTTTATAATCTTTTCAACCTGCTCGTTTGTAGAGTCTGCAGGAAGTCTAAAAGATAAAGATTTCATTCCAACTTCTTCACAACCGATTATTTTATTTTTAACATAAGTTTGTGATGCAGGGTCTTCGCCTACTAATATAACAGCAAGACAAGGGATTCTGCCTTTTTCAGCAATAAATTCTTTTACCATAACAGCAACTTTCTCTCTTGTTGCTTTGGATACTTCTTTACCATTAATTATATTCATATCAATTTAACTCCTTGTAAACACTTGCTAAAATACCATTGACAAACGGACCGCTTTTTGCAGTGGAATATTTTTTTATTATTGTTACCGCTTCACTAATAGCTACTCCGTCAGGCACTTCTTCGTTATATTTCATTTCAGCTACCGCCAAAATAAGCACTGCCAAATCGGGCTTGTAAATTCTATCCAATTGGTAACCTATTGCGTATTTTTCAATTATAGCTTTAATATCGTCTAAATTATCTTTTACTATATCAAAAGTAAAATTGATATACTCGATATCTGCATCTGAAAGTTCTTTATCTGTATTGTATTTTTCTTCAATAAACTCATCTTTTTCGTTATTAAATAAATAACTGAAAATTAATTGATAAGCAAATTCTCTTGCTTTTTTCCTATTCATACTCTATCCTTTTTGTTTATGTAATTAGTTTTTTAATTTAATCGGTTTAAAATTGCAATGGCTTTTTAATCAAACAAACACAACCCCAACCACATTGACATTGATTGCTTTAACTTTAAAGTTTGTTTGCTCTTCAATATCTTGCTTGATTGCGTTTTGCAATTCACTTACAATTTCAGGCAATGGATAACCATAATAAGCATTGATAGATAATGAAATAACTACCATATTTGAATGAGTTATAACAATTTCCATACCATCAAAGCCGTCTTTAGATGTAAACTTGTTGATTATGCCGCTTTCTGTACTGATAGAAGCAACACCTTTTGCTTTAGATGCAGCACTTGTAATTATTGATGAAATTAAGCTTATGTATGTATTTTGATTTAATGTATTATCCATAACTCTCCTTTTTAAATAAATATATTTTTCTTATAATTATACAAATACATTTTAGCATAAAAATATTATAAAATCAAGATTTAATTTATATTTTTAATATATTTTATAAATTTATGCAAAAAATATACAAAAAGTTCCGACAAAATAAAAAGGGATACACCACTATTTATAACGATAAATTCAATCTACTTAAAAACATATTGTTAAAGCTTTAAAAATAACAAAAACTTCTCACAAATGAGAAGTTTTTGTTTGGATAGTCAAACTTTGTTTTTTATAATTTTTTTATAGTCTTAGCCTTTAATTTTTAATCTTTTAAAGCAAATGTGCCCCACATTCACCGCATTTTGGACATTTTGAAGAAATATTCCACATAAAATTAGGACTTAATAACAACTCCCAAAATCCGATTTTGTAAATGTGTCCGCAATGTTCACATACAAAGTCACATTTTTTGCTCATTATATAAATAACCAAACAAGTTATAATAAGCAACACTACAACAAGTATTGCTATTCCTATTCCAACCCAAGCACCTATCCCCATAATTTAATTCTCCTTATCATTAGATTCAATCTCATTTATATTTGAATTAACTTTATTTTCAGAAACAATATTTTCATCAATGCTAATATCTGGATTTATTTCTTCATTATTTTTATCTCTAAGGTTATCTAAATATTCTTTCCACCTTTCACTTTCAGAAATCACTTTTTTTGCCGCTTGAAATTTTTTATTAAATTTCAAGCAAATTTCAATAACTATTAACACGATTATTGTAATAGCAAATAGTATCCAAGCTGCAAGCATCTGCTCAAAAATAAAACACATAATGACAGCAAAAGCTATAGGAGTTAAAATCAACCCTTCTATACCATACATTCTAACAACATATTTTTGTTCCTTCTTATTTTCTTCCTTCAAGTTGGTGCATTCATGCCAGTATCTTTTTAGCCCCATTCCACATTTGCCAAACATAGTGAGTATGCAAACAATAATGACACCCACAAACAAAATTGCTACAGGTATAACTGCATATAATCTATTATCCATAACAAATCACCCCTTATATGATAAATTTCTTCTTTACAAGTAAATTAAAACATAGATATATCAAAAACGCAATATTCAATACAAAATTGGAAATTAATATGTCAATTTTGGAACGGCAAAATTTAATTACTACCAATTTGTTGTCAGTAAAAGTATACCTTTTCTGACATTACATATTGACATTTTTTTGATAGTGTGTTATAATAAATTTAATAAAAATCAATGAATTTTTCTTTATAATAAAACTTAAACTTATAAAATCACAACAATAGCAAAGTGTCAGAAAAGGTATACTTTTTCTGACACTTTTTACGCAATATATGTATTTATCGGTTAAAAAAGATATTTTTACAATAAAAATGCGACATCAAATTGATGCCGCAATTTATATAAGTTATTATTTTGTCATAGTTGGATTTACAATAATATCTGCAATTGTAAATTTAGTTTGCTCCATAATGATTGAGCAGATTGTAGCGTTTTCTTCGTCTAAAAGCTCAGCTTTATCAACAAACACATTGATTTTTTCATTGCCAATCATAACAGCAACATTATCAAAGCCTTTTGCTTTAATCATAGCTTCCAAAGCCATTTCTGTTTTGATATTGTTAACAATTGCAAGCTTTTCTGCTTCAGCATTAGCAATAGCTTCTTGTGTCGAATTATCATTGTTGATAATTGCATCTAAAAGAGCGATTTGCTCATTTTTTCTAAGTTCTCTATCACTTTGAAGTTCTGTAAAGAAAGTGCTTTGAGTGCCGTCCAAACTATTATTACCATCATTTAACTTGCCTGCATTTAAGTTCAATACAATGCTAAGTGTGCCTGCTAAAACTAGCAATACTACCATACAACTAAGTACTAAGATTTTCTTTTTGTTTTCTGTTAAATTAATTTTCATAACTACCTCCGATTTTCTAATATATTTTATTCCATACCAAATACATTTATGCAATTATATTCAATTTTTAATAAGGTTGCAAGTGCTTGCATAATAGCGACTCTTACCTTTGGGTCATCTCCACCCTTTGCAACCACAACAACGCCATCAATTTTAGCTCGTTTTGTGCCGATTACCAAAGGTTGATTTCCATTTGTAAGGATAGGTGTAGTAGTTTCTTCAATAGTTTCTGTAACCCGTCCTTCATCTTCAACTCTGTCTGTCTTTTTATCTACTTTTGTAGCAATTTCAAGTTGCTCACCACCATCATACACTATCAAAACTTTTACATCACCTACCCCCTTTATTTTTCCGAGTACATCTTGAATTTGTGAAGTCAATTCTTTTCCGTCGCTCAATGTTACTTGCTTGTCCTTGTTCTCCACATTTACATAACTAAAATATGCAATGATTACAACAAATAGAACTACTGCAGCAAAAATAATTTGAAATTTTTTATTTTTTATCAGTTCTGCAAATTTGATTTTACTGTTTTCTTTGTTTTTACGATTATCTGTTATGTTGTTATTTTCCATATCTGCTCCTTTTGATAGTTATTTTACTTGAACTAATAAATAGATATTAGTTTACAAACTATGTTACATAAATTTTTATTTTATCTTTTTTACAGCCAATTTTTTTAGATACTACTTCTGCAATTTTTGTCTCGTCCACACTGCCTTGCACATAAATTTTTATAACGTCAATATATTCATAATCATTATGTAAATAAAATATTCTCACTCTTTGTACAGGGAAATTAGCATTTTTCAGTTCTTTTAGCACTCTTTGTTCCCTTTCGCTGTTTTTTCTTGTTGTAACGCTATCCAAAAAGGTTGTTTGAGTAGTTATTTCTTCCCCAAAAAATTCGTTCATATCAAAATCTTTATTTAAAAATTTAGGCAATGGCGACACAAGCACCAACACAACAGCCAAAGCAAAAACACCTTTAATGTATTTTGAAGTCTCACCATCTGCAAGCAAAATTTCAAGCAATACTCCTAAAGACACTACCCCAACTATTGATAGCAACCAAACATTCATAACACCCCCGATACTTTTTTAACTTATCTGCAATAACTAATGTTATTACAACTGCTTTATTAATAGCTTTAAATGCCCGCATTACAAGTAAGCAATATTAAAATCATCATAATAAAAAACATAAATGCCATACCAAGCATAGCTACAACCAAAAGAGTAAGGTTTTTACTAATTGCATAAACTATTTCACTCATTCTTTTATTGCCAATAGGTTCGATTATTCCTGCAACCAATTTAAGTCCTAAAGAAAACACCAATATTTTTATAACAGGCGACAAAATTATTGACAGCATCAAAATAACTCCACCTACTCCAACAGCGTTTTTAACAAGCATAACACTTGCAACCGCTAAATCTAGTCCGTCGCTCAAATATCCGCCCAAAATAGGTACATAACTGGATATTGCAAATTTAGCGGATTTTATTGAAATATTATCTGTTATTGCACCGCTTATTCCGTTGGTCGTTATAAAAGTGGTAAACAATCCAAACACAACACCAATAATAACTTCGCCACAAGACTTAAAAAATTTAGTCAGTTTATTTAGTTTAATATCCTTTGAAATAAATCCGACAATTGAGAGTGCCATTGTTGCTATAAAACAAGGTAACACTACATTACTTATTATCTTTGTAACGCCTGCAGACAATATTGTCATCATAGGGCTATAAGTTGCTGTTGTGGCAATCCCGCCAAGTGCAGTTACCAAAGTTAGCATAATCGGAAATATAATTTCCATAAATTTAGCCATATTTTTAATGGCTTTTACGCTATCGGTAATCAAAAAAGTTACTTCTGTCATTAGCAAAACAATTATTGCGGAATAGCATACAAAATGTATAATCTCTGTTGTGGACTTAGACATAAACCCCGATGTCAAACCATTTATAATACTAAAAATTATGCTGACTGCAATAAGTGTTACAAGTAGCGGTATAAAACCTTTTACCGACACACCTAACATATTTATTATCATATTAAAGGTGTCTGCAAATCCGCCAGAATATTCACCTGCTATAATGTCTTTTATTAATTTTGTTATTCCGCCTTCGTAAACATTTTTTCCAAGCCCGTTTTCAAATTCTATAAGTTCAGAAAAATCAATGTCATTCAAGTTTTTGTCAACATTCTTTTCCAGCTCTTCCTTTATCTCTTCTTCGGCTGTAGTAGTAGCACTTGCAGTTTCAAAAAGCGGCAATAAACAAAGTAGCAATGCTAATATCAACGCTACAACTATAAATATTATAAATTTCCGATTTAGTACCGATTTTTGTAGCATAATTCTCCTTATTTTAACAAATTAGCAACTGTATTTATCAGTGCGGTTACCACTGGAATTGCCATTAAAAATATAGCAATCTTTCCGCTAAACTGAATTTTTTTACCAAGGCTTGGACTGCCCATATCTTCGCACATTCCGCTTGAGTATTCAGTCAAATATCCTATTCCGACTATTTTTAAAAGACTGGAAAAAAGTTTGCTATTTAGACCAGTCTTGTCCACTATATCATTAAATGCAACGATGACATCACTTATGTATGTAAGCGTAATAATTACAATTACAATACCCGTAGCCAAAGTTGCCATAATACTTAAATCGGACTTGATTGCTCTTAGCATAACTACTATGATTGCACCTATAAGTCCTATTGCTATAATCTTAAAAATATCCATTAATATAACTGTAAAATAGATTTGATACTGCTGTACAATCCGCCTATCATATCCAAAATTATTGAAAGCACAATAATAAGTCCCGCAATGGTAACAAAAGATGCAATTTCATCTTTATCCGCCTTTTTAAGAACACTATTGATTATCCAAGTGATTAACCCTACTCCCGCAATTTTAAAAACTATATCAATCCCCATAACACCAATACTTCTAGCATAAAATTATCATAACAGCAATCCCAACAAGCACGGATAACTTAAATGCCATAACTCCGTCTTTTTTATATTTAACATTTGCTTTTTCAGCATCAACTTTTACTCTTTCCAATATTGCATTTAGCTTATTAACTTCGGTAACGCTGTCGTACTTTCCTATGCTAGCGATATCCGAAATCAACATTTTGATATTTTTCTTATCCACCAAAGCGCATTCTTTTGGATAATTTTCATTGTCCACGACATCTCTTTTTAAATTACCGTTTATAACTTTTAACACTTTGGTAAAAATATTTGTCTCTTTTGCAATATAGTTATCTATTATAGTAAATATCGGCGTTTTATTATTGTAAATTTCCGTTTTTACATAAGCAATAAAATCCACATAAGCAGTCATAAAATCTGCATTTGTTTTATATTTACGCTTAATAACCAGTCCACCGAAAGATATCGCAATGCAAAGCACAGCCCCACAAATCAACCCGAACAATTACATCTGACCTCCTTGACTTTTCCCACGCTATCCCCCAAAAGTAGATAGTTTGAAACTATATCTTTAAGTGGTGAATACACCTTATTTTTCAAAAATTTGTCTATATTATCCCCGTGTGCAGTCGCCATAATTTTTATACCGCTCCTTACTGCGTCAATAATACAATCCACTTCCTTTTCTCCAAATATTTCGTCCGTTACTATTATATCGGGCGACATTGTCCTAACCGCCCCTTCGTAACAATTGACTTTAGGCACACCAACCATAACATCAGTGTTTGCCCCCAGATCAAGATTTTGCACACCAGATATAGTTGCAGAAAGCTCATTTCTCTCATCAATCACCAAAATATCATTACCTTTATTTGAAAGCCTTCTTGTCATTTCTCTTAAAATAGTGGTTTTACCTAAAAACGGCGGAGACAAAATCAAGGTATTATCAAAATTATCTATAATCGGAAACACTTCAATCGGCAAAGTTTGCACAGATTTTGCAACCCTTATAACAATAGCGTTTATATTTTTTATAACTCTAAGTTTCCCGTTATCAAGCACTGCTTCGCCGGCTAAGCCAATTCTTATTCCGCCTTCAAAACTTATAAACCCGCTTTTTACACTCTCTTCAAAAGCGTATAAGGAACGCGATGTTGCAATCTTTAAAATATAGTCAATATCTTCTCGCCTTGCTATGTAATCCAAAACATATCGCCCACCAAAAGTATAAACAACCAAATTTTTATCGCATCTTACTCTTATTTCGGATATATCGCTAAATTTTTCGGTTGCAATTACCATTTCATTTCTGAGCAACTTTTTAAGTGATTGATTCACCTTCTGTCCGCCTTTCTATCCTTTATATTAACTGCAATGATGCCTGAAACAAGGCTTTCTGCCATAATTATTAAACTATCAATAACCATCATCAAATCAATTTTGCCGTCCAAATTGATAATTGCAAACAATATGTAAGTTACCAATACAAAAAGCACACCGCTTGCTAATCCTTTGACTGCACCAAGTCTTGCGTTTTTTATACCAAATAAAATACCAATTACTACACTTAAACTTTTTATAACCATATTAATTACTAAAATGATTTTATCTTCTATACCTGTAAATTTGATTATTATTGCAAACACCAAAATTAAAACAAGTGAGCTTACTACCGCAATCAAACTGCTTTTTACAATGTCGATTAAATCATCTTTTCCAAATTTCAACTTCTTGTCCATATTAACCTCCACGATAAATTTTATGTCCAAGCCTTTTGCAATATGTCAACTTTTTGTTAAAAATCAAATTGCAAATTTCTTAACCTATTTAATATTTCCTTTGCTGGCTTTAATTGCACCATTACAATTAATTAGGAATATAAATTATTTGTCCTAAAAAAACTTGTGTGATTTTATTAAATTCCATAATTTCGCTCTCTGTTTTATTAAATCTTTGTGCGATTTTACTTAAATTGTCAAAAGGTTTAACCACATATCGCTTGCCTTCGGGTATATCTATCACTAAAAGTAGTCCTTCTTTTATATTTTCTTCAGTTATATTGTTAAGCATCAGTAAATCTTCGCTCAAAACTTGATATTTCATACAAATATCACGCATTTTTTCCTGTTTTTTTACTTTATGAATGAATAGCATATCATTTATCTCCTTCCTTTCTATTCTATTTCCGTTTTTTTTGCAATATGATATAAGGAATAAACAATTTAATAATCAAGGGGATTAATATGGCAAATAACTTCGTAAAATCTTTTTTTAAAGTTACTTCTATCAGCATAATTACAAGAATGGTATCCTTTATATTTCATATATATCTGTCCCGCATTTTTGGAGCGTTGAATATTGGTATTTATTCCATAGCAAGCTCTGTTTTTGTTATGTTTGCTTGTTTTGCAGCAAGTGGTTTTCCTGTTACATTATCACGCAAAATAGCACATTATGACGCTTTGGGGGACTATGACCACTCAAACAGCATACTAACTTCAACACTACTTATTACTGCGGGAATCTCAACATTGATATGTTTGTTTTTCAATGTTTTTCCAAGTTCACTTAATTTGTTATTCTCTAACCCTAAATGTCGTGAAGTATTTAGAATTTTATCCCCTACACTTATTTCCACTGCCATATACGCAACATTTCGTGCTTGGTTTTGGGGCAAGAAAAAATATACCACTTATTCACTACTAGAATTTGCTGACGAAGCTTTTTTGCTTGTAGGCGTTCTTATAATTTGGGTTACTAAATTTTACAGCAATGAGCCATACAACGCATTTGCTCTTGCAAATGTACTTGGTGATGTATTTTGTATGATTATCATAGTAATAATGTTTATCGTGTTTGGCGGCAAAATGAAAAAACCAAATTACGCAGCGGAAATTACAACATCTTCTCTTCCTATTACAACTACAAGAATAATCGGTTCGCTTATGAGTTCGGTTGTTGCACTTCTACTTCCTAGCCTACTTGTTCATAGCGGTATTTCAATGGATATGGCAACTGCAGATTACGGACGAATGAGCAGTATGGTACTACCAATTGCCCTTGCTCCTAATACAATAATAGGCTCTTTGCTAGTTATAATGATTCCTGAAATTTCAGGTCAAGTTGCAAAGCAAGGCAAAAGTGCCGCAAACGGAAAAATTGGTTATTCAATGGTATTTACAGCAATTATTTCAGCTTATTTAATGACAATATTTGTTGGTTGTGGCGAAGATATTTCCGTTATGTTTTATGCAGACGAAAAAGCAGGTAAAATGCTTGTTATAACTGCAATGATAATAATACCGCTTGTAATAAACCAATTGACAGTTTCTCTACTTAATACTTTGGGCAATGAAAAATCAACTTTTGGGGCAAGCATAATTTCATCAATAGGACTTATAATTACACTTGTTATTCTTGCAAAACCTATTGGAATTTACGCCTACCCTGCAGCATTACTTGTGTATCACACTATAGGACTTATTATCAATACAATTAAACTTAAAAAATGTACAGCCGTATCTTTAAAATATCTAATTGTTTGCGGTATAACTTTCGGGCTATCTGTAGGCGTAGGTTATTTAGTAAAAGTTATTAGTTTAAGCTATTCTAGTTTTAGTATATTTGCAAGAGTTGCTGTATCAAGTATAATTGCTACAATAATTTTTGGCGTGTTTGCTCTTCCGATATTTATGCACTACAAAAAGCAAAACAAAATGAATATTTCAAAAGAAATATAAAACATAATTTGATAGCAAAACAAAAAGTGCTTTTAACGGCACTTTTTTTATTTTTTTTGTTTTAAATAATTGCAAGTAAAAACAATTTTTAAGTTATTTCCTTAAAAAATTTGTTTTAGTTGGTATAAAGTTTTATACCTTTCAGATACTAAAAATATGTTAATAGTATTTACTCGTGCAATAATCATTTATATTTGTTTGCTTTTTGCAATGAGATTAATGGGCAAAAAGCAACTTGGCGAATTACAGCCATTTGAATTTGCTGTAACACTGGTTGCAGCGGAACTTGCTTGTATCCCTATGTCAGATACAACTGTGCCAATATTTTATGGATTAATACCGATTTTCACATTATTTGTTATCCATTTGATATTGACAAAAATTATAAAACACTCTATTAAAATACGAAGAGTGATAAATGGTAAACCAATAATTGTAATAGACTCAAATGGCATAAATTATGATGCTATCAGTAAACTGGATATGACTGTAAATGACTTATTAGAATCACTTCGTGGTTGCGGTTATTTCTCTCCAAGCGAAGTCCAATTTGCAATTGTGGAAACAAACGGCGATTTAACAGTCGTGCCAAAAGCTGAAAATGCTCCGCTTACCCCACAAGATATGGGGATTGAGACCGAGCCTAAAGGCATACCATATGTGCTTATTTGCGAAGGCAAAATATTGTCTCAAAACTTGCAATTATCTGGTATGCGTAATGACTTTATCGATAAACTTTTGAAAAAATACGATTTAAAGCAAAAAAGTGTGCTTATGGCATCTGTGGATAACAATGAAAATGTATTTTTACAACCAATTAAAAAGCCTGCTATAAATACAAGTGTAAAGGAGGTAGTAAATGAATAGAATTATCATAGCAATTGTTGTAGTGGTGCTTATACTAACTTTTGGTGTTTTAAATGAAGTTTATATCCGCAATTCCTTTACCGATATCAGCGTGCGTTGCGTAGAAATTAGAAAGCAAATCGAAGCAAAAGATTATGAAGATGCAAAAGCTTTGGCAAAAGACAGTATAGACTGGTGGAACAAAAGACGAAATGTACTGGAACTTACCTGTCCACACAACGAAATAAAAGATTTTATGATGAACTTGACCACTTTGTATGGTGCAATTTATGCAGAAAACTACCAAGATGCACTGGCAATCAGTTTATCACTTGAACAAGATGCACAAACAAGATTAGGTTTGTTAAAATTTGCACCAAAAAATATATTCTAAGTTATATTAATCAATTTATTTTAAATATGAATATTTTATCTTATGCACTTATGCAGATATCAGCATATTAAAATATTTTGATATTAATATATAAACAAATCGGGATTAACTCAAATTAATCCCGATTTTTGATTGGTTTTTAACATATTTTCATATAATCATATCGTGATATGCAGATATAATTACATATTACTCCACTACTCTCATAAAAAATGACCGCTTTACTTTGCAGTCATTTTTTGTTTTATATTAATTTAAAAAAGAATAAAATTGTTTAATTTTTATTTACTAATTACGATATTATTTTTTAATCGTAAATTAATCATTTAATTTATCTTTTAAGAATTTACCTGTATAGCTTCCTTCAAACTTAGCTACTTCTTCAGGTGTACCTGTTATCAAAATTCTGCCGCCTTCGTCGCCACCTTCAGGTCCTAAATCGATAATATTATCTGCTACTTTTATAACGTCCAAATTATGTTCGATAACTAGTACAGTATTACCCATATCACATAATTTATCAAGAATACCAACAAGCTTTTTAACATCGTGCGTATGAAGTCCCGTTGTAGGTTCGTCAAGGATATAAAAAGTCTTGCCAGTGCTGCGTTTTGCAAGTTCTGTTGCAAGTTTAACTCTTTGTGCTTCACCGCCTGACAAAGTAGTTGCGGACTGCCCTAGTTTTATATAACCAAGTCCTACTTCTTGCAAAGTTTTGATTTTTTTGTAAATTGACGGCAAGTTTTCAAAAAATACACAAGCTTCGTCAACTGTCATTTCCAAAACATCGTAAATTGATTTGCCTTTGTATGTTACTTGCAATGTCTCTCTGTTATATCTTTTACCACCGCATACTTCGCAAGGCACATAAACATCAGATAAAAAGTGCATTTCTATTTTTATAATACCATCACCCGCACAATTCTCACATCTACCGCCTGCAACATTAAAGCTAAATCTACCTGCTTTATAACCGCGTGCTTTAGCTTCTGGTGTGCTTGCAAAAAGTTCCCTTATAGCTGAAAAAACACCTGTATAAGTTGCTGGGTTAGAACGCGGAGTTCTACCAATTGGTGACTGGTCAATGCAAATAACTTTATCTAAATTTTCAATTCCTTCAATAGCTGTACAATTGGTAAATTTTTGTCTTGCACCATTTAGTTTAGCTTGCAAAACAGGATAAATAATGCCATTTACCAAACTTGACTTACCACTACCGGAAACTCCTGTTACAACATTAAATTTGCCAAGTGGAATACTAACGGAAACATCTTTCAAGTTATTTTGCTTAGCACCTTTTACTTGAACAAATAAACCATTACCTTTTCTTCTTGTCTTTGGCACTTCGATTTTTTTCTTTCCACTCATATATTGTCCTGTTAGCGACTGCTCGCAAGCCATAACCTGCTCAGGAGTTCCCGCACATACTACTTCACCGCCGTGAATACCTGCTTTAGGTCCTATATCGACAATAAAATCGGCTAAACGCATTGTATCTTCATCGTGTTCGACAACGATAAGCGAATTACCTAAGTCTCTTAGCGATTGCAGTGTTTTAAGCAATTTTTCGTTATCTCTTTGGTGCAAGCCAATACTTGGCTCGTCAAGGATATACAATACGCCTGTTAGTCCGCTACCAATTTGAGTTGCAAGTCTTATTCTTTGTGCTTCGCCGCCCGACAATGTGCCTGCAGACCTTGATAAAGTAAGATAAGTCAACCCTACATTACACAAAAAGTTTAGTCTTGCATTGATTTCCGTCAAAATTTGCTTTGCAATTTGCATTTCCGTATTTGTAAGTGTTAAACTAGCAAAAAACTCTTTAGCTTTTACAATAGGTAAATCGCAAAGTTCTGCAATATTAAGTCCGCCTACAGTAACAGATAATGCTTCCTTTTTTAGTCTTTTGCCGTGGCATAAATCGCAAGGCTCTTGTGTCATATATTTTTCAATTTCCGCTTTTACAAAATCGGAATTTGTCTCGTTATATCTTCGCTCTAAATTGCTTGCAACACCTTCAAATTTCATTTTGTAAGCACCATTAAAGGAAGACGAAGAATAGTTAACTGTATATTCCTTATCGTCGCCATACATTAACAAATCAATTGCTTTTTTTGGCAAATCTTTAAGCGGAGTTTTTAAATCAAACCCATTTTGTTTAGCAACAATTTTTAGCACACTGCCTGAAATTCTACTTGTATCTAAATTCCAACCAGACACTTCGATTGCACCATCAGCAAGTGATTTATTCCAGTCTTTTACAAGCTTATTAATGTCAATTACATTGTTAAAGCCTAAACCGTGACATTTAGGACAGGCACCAAACGGATTGTTAAAACTGAACATTCTAGGAGCTAGCTCTTCAATTGAAATATCGCAATCAGGACAAGCGTAATTTATTGAAAATAATTGTTTGTTTCCGTCCACTTGAGCTTCCACAAGCCCGCCTGCAAGTTTCAAAGCGTTCTCTACGCTGTCAGACAATCTTTTTGATACGCCTTCTTTTATAACAAGCCTATCTATAACAACACTTATTGTGTGTTTTACATTTTTATCAAGTATAACTTCGTCACTATCAAGTGAATAGTCAATTCCGTCAATTTGAACACGCAAATAACCACTTTTTCTGTATCCTTCAAGTTGCTTTGTGTACTCGCCCTTTCTTCCACGAACGACAGGTGCAACTATAACAACTTTTGTTTTGTCCCCAAATGCAAGAATTTTATCTACAATTTGGTCGACAGTTTGATGCTTAATCTCTTTACCGCATTTAGGACAATGTGGAATACCTATTCTTGCATATAAAAGTCTCAAGTAATCATAAATTTCTGTAACAGTACCAACAGTTGACCTTGGGTTGTGTGAAGTTGTCTTTTGGTCTATTGAGATAGCAGGAGAAATTCCGTCAATACTATCTACATCGGGCTTATCCATTTGTCCCAAAAACATTCTTGCATAGGACGATAAACTTTCAATATATCTTCTTTGACCTTCTGCAAAAATTGTATCAAAAGCAAGTGATGATTTACCTGAACCCGACAACCCTGTAAACACCACCAATTTATCTCTTGGTATTGTAACATCAATGTTTTTTAAATTGTTTTCTCTCGCCCCTTTTACAATAATCTCATCTTTCATAATTCACCATTAATTTATCCGATTTTTATTAAATTTGTTTATTTAACGCTAGCTTAAAGTTACATTTCTCTTAGCTGCTTTTTAAGTTCGCTAATAGCTTCACGATATTTAATTGCAGACTCAAAATCAAGCTTGCTACTAGCAATAGCCATTCTGCTTTTAAGTATGTCAATTTCACGATATATATCGATTTTCGTAAGCTTTTTATCATTTTTAGTGTCAATTTTCTTTGTTATTTCCAAAGTATTTACAACATCTTTAACAATAGTTTTTGGAACAATATTATGTTCGATATTGTAGCTATTTTGCACTTCTCTACGACGATTTGTCTCCGTTATTGCAGCCTTCATACTATCCGTCATATTATCCGCATACATAATAACTCTACCTTCGCTATTTCTTGCTGCTCTTCCGATAGTTTGAACTAACGAAGTCTCTGAACGCAAAAAGCCTTCCTTATCCGCATCAAGTATTGCAACCAGCTGTACTTCAGGTATATCTAAACCTTCACGCAATAAATTTATACCGACTAAAACATCAAATTCACCGCGTCTTAAGCCACCTATAATCTCTATTCTTTCCAAAGCATCAATTTCTGAGTGCATATAATTTACTCTTACATTATGCTCTTTCAGATAGTTAGTAAGTGATTCACTCATTTTTTTAGTAAGTGTGGTTACTAAAACTCTATGTCCCGTTGCAACTACACTATTGATTTCAGATAACAAATCGTCAATTTGTCCGTCAATTGGACGCACTTCGACCTTAGGGTCAAGCAAGCCTGTAGGTCTAATCAATTGCTCTGCAATATTATCCGCAAGTTTAAGTTCGTACTCTGCAGGCGTTGCAGAAACACAAATAATCTGGCTTATTTTACTATTAAATTCTTCAAAAGCAAGTGGTCTGTTGTCAAATGCGGAAGGCAATCTAAAACCATACTCTACAAGGTTAGTTTTTCTTGCCTTGTCACCATTAAACATAGCTCGAAGTTGTGGCAAAGTTATATGCGATTCGTCTACAATCATAAGATAATCTTTACCAAAAAAGTCAAGCAAAGTATATGGCATTTGTCCCGGTAATCTGCCGTCAAAATAGCGTGAATAGTTTTCTATACCATTGCAATAGCCCATCTCACGCATCATTTCCAAATCGTAACTTACTCTTTCTTTTATTCTTTGAGCTTCTATAAGCTTGCCTTTGCTAGAAAAAAACTCTACTTGTTTTAGCATATCTTTGGAAATCTGATCTAAAGCTTGTTGCATACTTTCGCTGTTTACAACATAGTGGCTTGCAGGAAAAATATTTGCGTGTTCCAAAGTATTGATAGCCCTTGAAGTTACTAGGTCAAATTCGGAAATTCTTTCTATCTCATCACCAAAAAACTCTATTCTAAGCCCTTTATCGTTGTTATCCGCTCTCATAACTTCCACAACATCGCCACGTACCCTAAATGTAGAACGCGTAAAATCTATATCTGAGCGTTTATATTGAATTTCCACAAGTCGTCTTATAAATTCGTCTCTATCAAGTTCCATACCTGGACGAAGAGAAATTGCCATATTGTAATACTCAAGCGGTGCACCAAGACCATAAATACAAGACACCGAACAAACGACTATTACATCTCGTCTTTCAGATAAACTGCTTGTAGCGGAGTGCCTTAGCTTGTCTATTTCATCATTGATTTGAAGTTCTTTTTCGATATAAGTATCCGAACGCGGGATATAAGCTTCCGGCTGATAGTAATCGTAATAAGAGACAAAATATTCAACTCTGTTGTTAGGGAAAAACTCACGCAACTCATTACATAACTGAGCAGCGAGAGTCTTGTTGTGAGCAATGACAATAGTAGGTTTGTTAACTTTTTCAATAACATTTGCCATTGTAAATGTTTTGCCCGAACCAGTAACACCAAGTAAAACTTGAGTTTTAAGTCCGTCCAAAACACCATCTGCCAAAGACTCAATTGCTTGCGGCTGGTCGCCACAAGGTTTGTATTTGCTAACTAGCTGAAATTTATCCATAGTTTACTTCCGATAATTTGCCTTATTATAAATACCCCGTCAAAAATCGGGGTTATTTTTATCAATATTGCTATTTAATTATAATTTTAAAAACTTACACAAATTAATTTGAACAAAATTTATTCCACTTAAAATCAACTTTTCAACTATATTTATTGCCTAATCTACAATCTTTATTACTTATTATTTATTAATAAATTTTTAAATTGTATTAATCATTATGTTAAACAAGTTTACATAACAATATATAACTTTAAGTTATTTAAATTAATTAGATTATAAATTTAATTTTCTCATAATCTCAAATCATATTATTGTGTTATCTGCCTGCAATTGCATCTAAAATCAATTTTAACAAAAACACACCGATTGCAAGTGCAACAGACATTGAGATTTTAAAATAAACCCACCTTTTTTCATTCAAAATTTCACGATAAAAAGCCTGACCCTTTTGGTGCAAAGTAAAACACCAAACTGTCTCCCCTTTCCTTTTTGACTCAACAAGTTCATAGTAGTCATCAAGTTCTAAATCACGAATAATTTTTTTAAGGTCTCCACCTTTAATTTCTATTTTTGGAGAAATATCGTTAAGCACATCAATAGGACGCATTAAACATACGCCATTTTTATCTATAGAATTATAATAAATTGATTTCATTACAGCTTTTTCTTTTTTGTTAAGCATATCAAACCTTCTTTTTAACTAAAAATTTGTTAATAAAAAATTTATTTAAATATTTACAAAAATAGTACTAATAAAACTATAATCGCACCGATTAATCCGCCACCTAGCACTCCACCGCTAAAACCTATTAAAAAGTTTTTCAAATTGCCGTTTTTGTTAGCAATTGTTTTTGTGTTTGCAGTAAGCTGTGACATTATTTCGTTTTGTCCTGAAGGCGCTGTTAAATCATAATTTGTAGTAGCTATAGGTGTATTATTATTTTTTTGTTCTTTTTTGCTTTTCTTTGCATTTAGTTCATTTTGTCTTGCTATAGCAATGCGATTTAATAATTCCTTTCCTACTTCTGTAAAAGTCAGACAAATAACTTCTTCATCTTGGTATTTTAGGATAATAAACTTGTTTTCTACAAGTGATTGAATTTCCTGCATTAAAGCATCTTCTGTAAATGTTACGCCGTAATCATTTTCAATACCACTTAAAATATCAACTTTATCAATAGTGTTATACCCTTCTACGCATAATTTATCAAGGACTTCGACCAATTTTACAAGATTAGAATTTAACATAAACACTCCTTTTTCATTATAATTATATAACAATTTTATAAAAAAATCAACTATGTGTGCAAAATTGCTTTATTTCTGCGTCAAAATATGATATTATTTAATGAATAAAAATATACAAAAGGAGAATCGTATGAATTTATTAGACAGATATTGTAGCAACATAAACGCATTGGATTACGACGATTTTAGTAAAAATACTCAAATCAATATCCCAGACAACTTTAATTTCGGTTACGATGTCGTCGATGAATATGCGCGTTTAACTCCTAACAAAATTGCTTTGGTATGGTGCAATGACGAAGGCGAAGAAAAAATTATTACTTTTGGAGAACTTAAAGTTTTAAGTGACAAAGTTTGTAGCATTTTGCTTTCACACAACCTTAAAAAAGGTGATTTTATTATGACAATGCTAGGCAGAAGATATGAATATTGGATTATTGCCACTGCTTGTCATAAATTAGGCATTGTTTTAGTACCAGCAACTTTTTTGCTTACTGCAAAAGATATTGAATACAGATGTAATAATGCAGATGTCAAATTGCTATTTGTAACAAATCAAAACGAAGTTACAAAACACGTAATTGAAGCGATACCAAACTGCAAAGGACTAAAAGCAGTTTACACTCACGGCAATATAGACGGAATGATTAATTTGACAAATGCAATTGACAATGCTACGCCAATGGCAACCCCACCTTGGAAAACAGAAAATGATGATATGTTTCTTGTTTACTTTACAAGCGGAACAACAGGCGAACCAAAAATGGTTGCACACAAATACTTGTATCCGTTAGGTCATATCATTACTGCAAAATTTTGGCAAGATGTTGTTGACGACGGCTTGCACTTAACAATGGCAGAAAGCGGTTGGGCAAAATGCAGTTGGGGAAGAATCTACGGACAGTGGATTGCAGGCACATCAATCTTTGTATATGATTATTTTGGCAGATTTACCCCTACAGATATTTTGCCAATGATTGAAAAATACAAAGTAACAACATTTTGTGCTCCACCTACAATTTACAGATTTTTGATAAAAGAAGACTTGTCCAAATACGATTTTTCAAGCTTAACACACTGCTCTACTGCGGGCGAACCATTAAATCCCGAAGTATCTAAGGAATTTACTAAGGCAACAGGACTTGAAATTTACGAAGGGTTTGGACAAACTGAATCATCAGTATTACTTGGCACTTACAAGTTTTTAGAGATAAAGCAAGGCAGTATGGGCAAACCATCACCAATATACGATATTTATCTTGCAGACAACAACGAAAATGAAGTTGCAGACGGCGAAACTGGTGAAATTTGCATAAAAATGCGTGAAAATCAATTGGGATTGCTTTATAAATACCATAAAGATGAAGAGCGAACTTTTAATACTTTTGGCAGCGGAGTTTACCACACTGGCGACCTTGCTACAAAAGACAGCGATGGTTATTACTGGTTTGTAGGAAGAAAAGACGATATTATTAAATCAAGCGGTTACAGAATAGGACCATTTGAAGTTGAATCTGCTTTGCACGAACACCCTGCTGTTTTGGAATGTGCAATTACAGGTGCACCTGACCCATTACGCGGACAAGTTGTAAAAGCAACTATAGTTTTGGCAAAAGGCTACAGCCCAAGTGAGGAACTTACTAAAGAATTGCAAAATCATGTTAAAAAAGCTACTGCTCCTTACAAATATCCACGAATTGTAGAATATGTTACAGAATTACCTAAAACAATAAGCGGAAAAATCATCAGAAAAGAGATAGCAGCAAGGGACAATAAAAAGCAAGGTTAGTATTTTATTATTAAGGTTTTAAAATATACAAGTTTATAAAATTATAGCTTTAAGTTTAAAAACTTATATAACAAAAGAATATACAAATTTAAATATAAACAATGATAAAATTATAAACAAATAATCACAGGTTTTTCCTGTGATTATTTTGTTTTGTATAACAAATTGTTATTTAATTACCATTCATTATCCACTGCAGTTACTGTTACTTCAAAAGTTCTCTCTTCAATGCTTAACTCTGTAAAATTTTCAGGGATTACAATATCAAAGTAATATTTTATTTCACCACTAAGAGATTTAAATGTAAAACGCAAAAATTTACCAGCATATTGTTCAGACACATTTAATTTATGATATCCTGTTTCATCTACTCTAAATGGCCATATATTCAACCTTCCATCTGCCGTTGAAAAAGTCTGCCACTCATTTTCATACTCAATAATATCTACATTTGTGATTTTAATTTTAATTTCATAATTAGGAACAACATCTAAAACTATACTATCACCAAATAATTCTTCAAAATAAATTATTCCTTCATTATTTACCAATGAATAATTACCCCAACTTGGCGATAAGTTTTCCAAAAACTCACCTTCAACAACATAATCAGTCGTTGTTAAACCGTCAACTATTTGCCCTGTAAGTATATTTTTGTATTTAATATCAAAACTCTTTTTTACAATAGGTACATAATCTATATAAACTATTTCTTCATCGTTATTTTGAGCCAAAATACTTGCTATGATAAAATCTATATATGTATAGTGATAATGTATTTCAGAGTGATAAATTTGTATACTATAATTTATTGTGCTATCATACTCATATACTTTGTTTTCGTCATAACCAGCACCAGCAAAATAAGCCGAATCATATTCTATTTTATTACCGTCTTTATCTTTTAGCCTTAGCATAAATTTTTTGCCATTCAAATATTCAATACCATTGTCGCTAGACAAATCTATGTTTCCGCTTTCCACATCTTTTTTGGTTACAATATGAACATTAAACATTGTGTAGCCACCTGTATATTGATTGTAATACTCATATACAAAAGATTCACCTTCTACAAGCTCTCTGTTAGTTGTAATAATAGTAGAGTCATAAGTTGAATAATAGTTAACTATAAAATCTGCTTGTATTCTAGATATTCTGTATTCATTATTTTTTAAAAGCAAATAATAATCAAATTGTTTACCGCCACTAATAGTGAAACAATAGTATCCTTTATCAAAGTTTTTTAATTTTAACAAATGTTTTTCTGAATTGTAATCTCTAAACACGGCATAATTAGCAGTCTCAAGCAAATTATATTTACCATAATTTAAAGTATTATTTTTTGAACTTTCATATTTTTCTGCATTGCATGCAATTAAATTAGTATTATTACTTACATTACCTTGCACAAATACTGCAACATTTTTATCGTTTTTACCAATAACAGGTATTGGGTCAGGCAATTTACCTTTTGCTGCCACATATTTAAACACTTCTTTAAAAAGTATTACTTGTTTATAATCTTCGCCTGCATCTAAAATTATATCCTGTTTAATTGGTCTTTCACTTTCCAATATGTATGCACCAGCTTGAGAAATTAATTTTATACCACTATACTCTTGTGCTAGTTTTACTTCAACCAATTGAACAGCAAAACTGAATCTGTAAAGTTCCGATTTAAAGGAAACATTTTCTGTTATTTCTGAATTGTTTTTCAAATCTTCCGTTTTATATCTCAATACTATTTTTTCAAATCCGTCACATTGCAAAATAATATCAATCGGCAAAGTACTATTCAATTTAATTGTATATTTAGTATTGCTATTCTTTTCAATATCGCCTTCGGGACAATTTACTTGAATATCGCCATAATCTTTGTCTAAATTAACAATTATAGTAACATTGCCATCATAATTATTGTCTTCACCACACGCAACTAAGCTAAATGTCAACAATACTATCAATAATACTATTAGTAAAGTAAATATTTTCTTACGCATATTATCCCTCCAACACTTCTACAATCGGTTTTTTGGAAATTCGCCAGCTACAACCAATAGCATAAACAAAACCGACGACAAACAACAACGCCATAACAACAAGCAATGTAATAGGAATAATTCCCCAACTTATCGAAATAACTATGCTACTTGCTTCTGCAAATCCGATTGCAATGCCACCTGCAAACATATTATCAAATAATAATTTTATAGCAATACAAATTGCACCACCGATTATTGCAATCCATATAAATGCAAATGTAAATACTCTTAACACTTCAAACAGGTACAATTTAGGAATTACACTAGATTTAGCACCAATGGCACGCATTACACCCAAATAGTTTTTCCTTGAATTAACGCTGTGCATAATTGTATTAAACAAGTTAACTAATGCCGCAAACAAGATAATTCCTGCAAAAACACTTGCTACACTCAACAAAATTGTAACAATCATATTAATCATAACAAAATTTTGATAATATGGTGATGCAATACTACTTCCCATTTCAAAAGCCAATTTTGACTCATAGTCAGTCTTATAATATTGGTACATTTTTGACATTACACTAGATAACTCGCCGTAAGGATTTAATGAACCTTTATTAGGTATAAACTTATAAAAATTCTTTTCCATTGCATAAATTGTATTATTATCTTTCATAGAAAAATAAGTATATGGTGAATAATCATCTGCTCCCGGGAAAACATAATTATAAGCTTTATTATTTTTTTCTTCAACATTACCAAAATCACAAATATATCTAATATAACCATCTTGGTAACTTTGTGAAATTGAGTTAGTTATAGCAGGACTACCGCCTGTACTATAATAAGATGCACCCGATACAATAATGTCTGCAGTATTTATCTCGTTTGAATTTCGCATAGAAACATCGCTTATCTTACCGCTTCCTATTATACCTACAACTTCAAATTCTCTTAATAAATAGTGGTCAACATAATTTGTTTCAACACCATTTATTTTAAAAGTATAAAAGCTACCAGCTTCACGCATTTCAATGCTTATTTTCTTTCCATAAACATCGTCTTCTGTAAGTCCTGCCAGTTTCAAATATCTACGACTTAAAATTACTTGCCTTGCACCATCTTCGGTAAAACCTTTATTATATGTATCACCCATTACGCCATAATCGGATTTTTTAAGCAAATGCAAATTATTACTATCTACAACCGCAAGATTAGTGTACAATATCATTCCTTCTTCAACAACATCACTATTTCTTCTAAGCGGATAAACTTTATCGTCTAAATGAATTCTCTCATAAATCTTATTATCATAGCCCGAATCATATTTGTTTTTATTCATCATTACATAATGCAATGAGTTTGGCATTTCTTGAGTTATAATATCATTACGGTCGTACATAAAATCTGTATTCCTTAAGTAGTTAGAACCCATAAAATCCATATCGTCCAAATTTATTGCGCCTTTAACAGCAAAATCTTTTTGTGAGCTAGTAAAAACCGCATATAATGCTTCAGGATTTTTATTTAATTGTGGCAAAATAGACGCATACAAAGCAATAATAGCAAATATTACAGGCACGATAATTATCAAACTGATTGACATACCGCGAATTGTACTTCTAGTTGCTTTTTTTCTTGCTTTTAAACTTATTTTAGCCAGTCTCCAATAATCGTTGATTTTCATATTAATTCACCTCACTTATTACGGAAACAACGTCCATTTTACTTATTCTGTTTAATGATTTTATAGTAAACAGAATTACCATACCCGTCAGTATTGCAAATACTGCAATAGGAATATAAAATGGCATACTTAAAGTTACTCCAAATCCCATACTTTGAAGTGCAGTTGCAAGCAACGGATTAATTGCATACAAAACTCCAATAGTCACGGCGGTAGCAAGACAAATACTTATAAAAATCATTATAATTGCTTGAATTCTTACTATGCTTTTTACAACACTATTTCTCATACCAATAGCTTTCATCATACCAAAGAATTTTGCATTTTGTTCTACAGTAATCTGAATTGAGTTAGATACACAACCAATGCTAAGTAGAATGATTATAACTGAAATTACCACAACAGCAATAATAATCAAGGAAGTAAATAGCATAGCCATATTTCTACCTTCAACCGCATCTGAATATACTTTTAAACCTGATGGATTGTTTTTATAATGGTATTCATTATTTGCTTTTATAAAACTATTTATTTTGTTTAATTTTGAAATAGATGTTCCTTCAACAATATTTGACTCTGTGAAATGTATTTTATTGATTTTGACACCATTATCCAATGCGTATTGATAATCAAAAAGTATACTATCACTTTCATAATAACTAGAATTATACTCTACAATACCTGCTACAGTCATTTTAAGCACCGTAAAGCTAGGGTCATTAGCATATCTGCCTTCTTTATAAACTTTCAAATTAATAGTATCACCAACATAAATATTGTTGTTTTCTGAAAAACTATTGTTTATCCAAATATTTGTTTTGCCCGCATCACTTTTATTCCACAACCTGCCGTCAATCAAATAATTATAAGTGCCTGACAAAATATTATTTGATGTATCAAACATAACAATATCTGCAAAACTATTAAGATTATCAAGCTCTAAAAATTCAAATTCTGAACTTAATGTCATATTTTGCAAAAATGGATAATCAACTTTAATGGTTTCCTTATAATTTTCTACAGCTACTTTGTCAAAAAAATTCTCTCTGCTGTGATTGCCTGTCGCACTATCATAAAACATTGGATATTCAATTTTTAAGTCGGCAACACTCATAGAAGTATCTTTCCAAACATCATTTATTGCACCTGCAAAGTTAATACCAACCGATGCCACAATTACAATAATTGTAGACAATATAAATAACACTAATGTAACAAGCAAAGTTCTTAATTTATTGTTAAAAATGTTATGTATTGATATCCTTAAAATATCCCAAAACTTCATATTACACTCCTATTTTATACCATCGACTTGGTTACTTTCCAAAACATTATCAGCAACTTGTGCTGTTTCAGTTTTTGCACTTGTGGTCTCTTCAACCTTAGCTGGCTTTGAATTATCAACTTTTTTAGTTTCAATTTCTTCTTGCGGTTGTTCTGTTTTCTCTTTCAAATTACCATCTTCGTCATAGTCACTCTCGTGTTGAGCTGCTTTTTTGGTAGCTTCGTCGTTTTCTATAATATTAGCAACAACACCATCTTTTATTTCTACCATTATGTCTGTTTTTCTTGCATCATCTATGTTATGTGTTACAAGCAAAACTGTTTTTCCGCTATCACAAATTTTTTGTAACAATGCAATAACTTCACTACCATTTTGGCTATCCAAGTTACCTGTAGGTTCGTCCGCCAAAATAATATCCGGGTCAAAAACCAACGCTCTTGCAATAGATACACGTTGTTTTTGTCCACCTGAAAGCTCACTTGCTTTTTTATTAGCCTTATCTGTTAAGTTTAAGCTTTCAATTGCTTGCATAGCTTTTTCTTCGCGAACTTTACGATTAACACCCGCGATTGTCATAGGCATAGCGACATTTTCAAGGACTGTAAATGTAGGTTCTAAATAGAAAGACTGAAAAATATAGCCTATCTTTTTATTGCGATAATCTGCAAGTTGATTGGCAGTTTTGTTATTTAAAACTTCCCCATCAATTTCAATCTCGCCCGAAGTGCAGGAATCCAAAGCTCCAACAATGTTCATAAGTGTAGATTTACCACTACCAGACTTTCCGACAATTGCGATAAATTTACCATTTGGCAACTCCAAATTAACATCTTTAAGAGCGTGAACGGCACTATCACCCTTACCATAAATTTTGTTTACATTTGTTAATTTAATCATACTACCTCCATTTTTACAATTTCTATCTGCAACTAAATTAATTTTATTTATATATAACTTTATTACTTATATTAAACCATAAAAACAAACAAAAAACAAGCCTAAATGTAAAATTGGAAATTTATATGTCAATTTTGGAAAGTTTTATATAAGCAATATTCGCAATTAATACCGATTTTTGATTGGTTTTTTATAAAAATACTATTAAATAGAAAAAAATATATTTTTTTTACTGTCAGTAAAAGTATACTTTTTCTGACGCCAAATATTGACATTTAATTTAAAATATGTTATATTAAATTTAATAAAAACAATATATTTATCTTTAAATATAACTTTAATTTATAAATTTAATATTGTAGCAAAGTGTCAGAAAAAGTATACTTTTTCTGACACTTTATTTATAATTTGTGTAAAACATTTATTGTTTCTTTAAACGCCAATAAAAAATTTATTTATTATTAATTTAAAGTTTATATATATTTACGCATTATTATAATAAAAAATAATGATACATTATTTTATCTACTACTCTCTAAAATACAAATAAAAACAAAAACTGCAACCTATTTAGTTGCAGTTTTTATTTTAATAATTATTCAATATATCAAACACCTTTAGTTGCATAGTTAGGAGCTTCCTTAGTTATGCTGATATCGTGTGGGTGGCTTTCGATAAGTGCTGCATTTGAAATTTTAACAAATTGAGCATTCTTACGCAAAGCTTCAATATTCTCCATACCGCAATAACCCATACCGCTACGGATACCGCCTACAAGTTGGAATACAACTTCTTGCAAGCTACCTCTAAATGGTACACGACCTTCAACACCTTCTGGAACAAGCTTTTTAGCATTTGTTTGGAAATATCTATCTTTACTACCATTGTTCATAGCACCAAGAGAACCCATACCACGATAAACTTTAAAGCTTCTGCCTTGGAACATTTCAATCTCACCTGGAGTTTCTTGAGTACCTGCAAATAGGCTACCAATCATAACTGCACTTGCACCTGCACCCAAAGCTTTAACTATATCACCACTAAATTTAATACCGCCGTCAGCGATAATTCTTTTGCCCATTTTATCTGCCATTTCAGCACAATTCATAACTGCAGTCATTTGTGGAACACCTATACCTGCAATAATTCTTGTTGTACAGATTGAGCCTGGTCCAATACCAACTTTAACAACGTCTGCACCACTATCAATAAGAGCTTTTGTAGCTTCAGCAGTTGCAACGTTACCTGCACAAAGGTTAAGATTAGGAAATTTAGCTTTAACCTTTTTAACCATATCCAAAACGCCTTGGTTATGACCGTGAGCAGTATCAATTGTGATAAGGTCAACTTTTGCACGAACAAGTTCTTCAACTCTTTCCATAGTGTCTGCAGTTACACCTACAGCAGCACCTGCAAGCAGTCTACCATTGCTATCTTTAGCACTGTTTGGATATTGAATAGCTTTTTCGATATCTTTAATAGTAATTAAACCTTTTAGATTATTTTTTTCGTCTACTATAGGAAGTTTTTCAATTCTGTGTTTGCAAAGAATTTTTTGAGCTTCTTCCAAAGTAGTGCCTTGTTTTGCAGTAATAAGATTTTCACTTGTCATAACATCACAAATTTTTTGAGTGAAGTCTGTTTCAAATCTTAAGTCACGGTTTGTAATAATACCAACCAATTTTCCGTCAACAGTGATAGGAACACCGCTGATTCTATATTTTCTCATAAGGTTGTTAGCATCTTCCAAAGTATTATTAGGGCTTAGGAAGAATGGGTCAGTAATAACGCCGTGTTCACTTCTTTTAACTCTGTCAACGTGCAATGCTTGCTCAGCAATTGACAAGTTTTTATGAATCATACCAATACCACCTTCACGGGCGATTGCAATAGCAAGTTCATACTCTGTAACTGTATCCATACTTGCACTAAGCAATGGAATATTCAATTTAATATCATCTGTCAATTTTGTTGCAAGACTTACTGAATTAGGCAAAACATTTGAATATTGTGGAATAAGCAGCACATCATCAAAAGTTAACCCTTCACCTATAATTTTGTTCATAAATGCTATCTCCTTATGTATAAAACGATATATTTAATATATTTTAATAGATAAAACAAAAAAAGTCAAACAAATAATAGCGTGGATATTAAAAAAAGTTATTTTTTTATAAAAATCATTCTGCCGTGCTAGCGATTTTAATGAGCGGTAAAATTTTTATCAAAATTTATCTTACCTAATGCGATATTTTTAATAAAACAATACGATTTTCGTTTGAAATATTTTGTTTTTGTAAAAATTTGTAAACAAATATTAAACTTTTTTGCCATATCACATATAATAATAAAATAAACAAAATTTTTGCATTTGCCTATTGATTTTAAACAAAATGTATGTTATACTATGCTTATAATGCGATAATTATATATAATAAATTAAAAAATGATTTTTATTTAATAACAAATAGTTATTAGATGTGCATAATTCGGAGCACCGAAACGGAGGATATATGAAAAATAAAATTCACAGCCTAATCACAAATATGACCTTGTTTGAAAAAGCATCTTTATGTAGTGGTCAGACCTTTTGGGAAACTAAGTCTGTTGACAGACTTAATATACCGTCAATTATGATGTCTGACGGACCTCACGGACTAAGAAAAGAAAACAATGACGATGCAGACAATGTTGCATTAAAAAGCAGTTACCCTGCAACAAGTTTTCCGCCTGCTGTCAATATGGCATCAACTTGGAATCCTGAGCTTATTGAAAAAGTCGGCAAGGCGCTTGGTGAACAATGTATAAATCAAAATATCGATGTTATTTTAGGACCTGGTACAAATATCAAAAGGTCTCCGCTTTGCGGCAGAAACTTTGAGTATTTTTCCGAAGACCCATTCCTTGCAGGTAAAATGGCAAGTGGATATATTAAAGGTACAAAAACTACTGGTGTAGGCACTTCCCTAAAACACTTTGCCGTTAACAGTCAGGAATCTAATCGTATGACTATTAACGAAGTTGTTGACGAAAGAGCTTTGAGAGAAATTTATTTGACTCCATTTGAAATTGCGGTAAAGGAATCTCAACCTGAAACAGTAATGTGCAGTTATAACAGAATAAACGGCGTTTACAGCTCAGACAACAAATACTTACTAACCGATATTTTAAGAAATGAATGGGGCTTTGAAGGTTTAGTTGTTTCAGACTGGAATGCTTTGAATGACCGCGTACAAGGTATTATTGCAGGTATGGATTTGGAAATGCCAAGTTGCGGTGGCAGAACAGATAAAGAAATTGTTAAGGCAGTGCTTGACGGAACTCTTGCAGAAGCTGACTTAGACATTGTTGTTGAAAGAATTTTGACTTTAATTTTTAAAGTTGTTGATGCGCGTGACGACGGATATTTTTACAATTATCGCGACGGCCACAGTCTAGCAAGACGCGTTGCAGACGAGTCTATTGTACTTATGAAAAACAGCAAAAATGCTCTTCCTATCGACCACACTAGCAAGATTGCGGTTATTGGTAGTCTTGCAAAAACTATTCGTTATCAAGGTGCAGGTAGTTCAAGAATCAATCCTTACAATCTAGTAAGCTTTACCGATTATTTGGATAGCCATAAGTTGCAATACGACTATAAAGAAGGCTATAAATTAACTAATGACGGCTATGACGAAACTTTGTTTAACGAAGCAATAGAATGTGCTAAAAACAACGAAAAAGTCGTTTTGTTTGTAGGTTTGACAGACTCTTATGAGTGCGAAGGTTATGACCGTAAAGATATGACAATACCTACAAGCCATAGCAAATTGATAGAAGCTATATCTGAAGTTAATGACAACTTGATTGTTGTATTACTTGGTGGCTCACCTGTTGAAATGCCTTGGATAGACAAAGTACATACACTACTTAACGCATACTTGCCAGGTGAAGCTGCAGGCGAAGCAATTGCAGACATTATTTATGGTATTGTTAACCCAAGCGGTAAACTTGCAGAGACATACCCTATCAAGCTTGAAGATTATATCGGTTCAAAATACTATGTAGGTGCACCAAAAACAAGCGAACACCGTGAAGGTATGTTTGTTGGTTACAGATATTACGATTCTAGCAACAAACCAGTACAATTCCCATTCGGTCACGGCTTAAGCTACACTACTTTTGAATATTCAGACATTAAATTATCAAGCGATAAAATAAATGAAAATGACAAGTTGACTATCACCTTCAATATCAAAAACACAGGTAATATGGACGGTGCGGAAGTTGCTCAAGTGTATGTAAAAGATATTGAAAGCAGTATATTTAGACCTGAAAAGGAACTTAAAGGCTTTAAAAAAGTATTCCTAAAAGCAGGCGAAACACAATCCGTTTCAATTGAGCTTGACAAACGCAGCTTTGCTTACTACAATGTAAATATTAAAGACTGGGCAGTTGAAAGCGGTGATTTTGAGATTATGGTTGGTGCGTCTTCAAGAGACATCAAACTAAGCACTATAGTAAATGTTACAAGCGATAGCACAATCACTCACCCAGACTACAGAGAAACTGCACCTGTTTACTACAATTTAGAAAATGCAGAAGAAATCCCTGTGGAACAATTTGAAGCTGTATATGGCGACAAAATGCCACCAAATATGCCAGCTAAGCGCGGTGAATTTGATAAAAACACAACAATTGGTGAAATGAAATGTTGTATTATCGGCAAGTTATTCTGCAAATTCGCCCCTGCTGTTATCAAAAGCCAAGTGCCTGACGCAGATATGACTACAATGCTTATGTTGCAACAAGGTATGGAAGAAATGCCAATGCGTGGTTTGTCAGGTGTTACTTCTGGACTTTTGGATAATATAGTAACAGAAGGTATTATTTTGTGGGGTAACAGACACAGAATGAAAGGCTTAGGCAAAATGTTAAAAGGCTTATTCCTATCATTAAAGAATATTAGAAACATTTCAAGTGAAAACAAAGTTACTCGTGAGAGAAAGAAGATAAGAGAAGAACAAAAACGCCTTAAGTTAGAAAGGAAAAAGCTTGTTCGTGACCAAGAAGACTACATTAAAACTCTTGAAAAAGAAATGGACGAGTTAAATAAGATTTTGAGAGATATTGACGACCCTGCTAAATTGAAAGAATATAAAACTCAACACAAGAAAAATATTCAAAATATCAAAACTAACATAGAAAATATTAAGGCTCAAAGCAAAATAGACCTTGATACTATGAAAAAGAAAGGCAGAATCGAACTTCAATCTAAAAGAACTGAAGAAAAAGAAATCAAAAAAGCTTTAAAAGATTATCTACAAAATATGGATAACAACACAGATACTGAAGAAGAAAAGCAACATATAATTGCCCTTCTTACAGGCAAAAAACGCAATGTAGAAAGTGATACTGCTACAGACGACAACGAATAATCAAATATTATAACAGGCTAATTTGTTTAGCCTGTTATTTTTATAATTTTGTTTTAACGCTACTCTTTTTTGACTTTGATACTGCAATACTCTTTATAATTAATACAATCTATAACAATTTGTAATTTAATGTAAAACATATATTTATATAACTTTTATTAAATATAATATATCTATAAAAAATAAAAAGTACTCTATTGATTAAAATAGAGTACCTTTTGAAAGTATAAAAAGAAATTTATTGCCACTCATTATTACTTACAGAGGGGCTGCGTAATAATTAAGCAACAAATTACTTAACTAATTTAACCTTTGGGGACTGCTTTTTGCAGTCCTTTAAGGTTTTTCCGACCTTTCCACAACCTATTTATTACAATTCTATTACTTATTATCAATTGTGTCAGTCGGCTTTGCAAGGGCAATAATTTATGGTAGGCAAATTGCCCTGCTTTTATCTAATTAAAATATTATCAGCTATATATTTTAATTAGGTTTTGTCTTATGCTCTGCCTTCTCTTAGCTCTACATATAGCTTTTCCAATACCTTTTCACTAAAGCCGTCTGTAGGGCCTACAGAACCTTTATCATTGTTGTAATATCCCCAAACATCAATGTCATACATAATTTTTGATGCAATTGGTGGGATTGGGAATCCATTAGTTTGACCATTTGCTTTTGAATCTGAATAGCCTACTTTTTCACAACCATTTACTTTTGAACCGTTGTATTTGATTGGCATATCTTTGCTACCAGTTCTTATCTTGATTATTGCAAAGTGAATATATTTTTCCCCGCCTTCTTCTGCTTTTAAAGCATCATACTTTTCGTTAGGGATTTCGTCACCTGCAATAGCGTTTGCTATGTTTGCTAGCAATGGGTCTTCTGTCTCAGGCAAGAATGACAAGTTATTTTCATTCTTCCAGTTGTAAATATCTAGGAATCCGTCTATATTCAATGTATTCCAGCTTGCGGCTTCGTTATCTTTATCTATAGTTGTATCCATACAATAGAACAATATTGCACCTGTCAATGAATTTGCTATTACATTATCCTTCATATTGATTGTGCTTGCTCTGTTTGCTGCTGTTTCTATTGATACTGCTGTATCTGACGCATTTCTTACAATACAACCTTCCATATTTACTACAGAATTACTTATATGCACTACTTTACCTGCATTTTCAAATACACAATGTTTTACAAGCGCATTTGATTTTGCATCTTCATTTCCGCACACATATAGGGCTGAACCATATCCACTAAACAATTTTACGCCACGCTCTGTCATTTTGTCTTTATCTAGTCCTGCAAGGTTACCGCCTTCTTCTGTGTTCATATCATTTCCAGTAACGTGTACATCTTGGAAGATTACTTGTTTGCTATCTTCTCTTGGAACAATTGTAAACGCACTATAACCTGTAAAGTATTTAGATTTGCTGTAATCTGTGCCGTCTGTCAATGCTGCTAGTTTTCCATCGTTTTTATCCAATGTTTTAACACGTGTACCTACTAGCTCATTTACATTAATAACTGCACCATTACCATACACATCATTCTTTACTGTCATAGTTGGAACTTCAGCTTCTGTCTTTCCTTCAAGCTTAGGTGCTTTCAAACTTGCGTTTTGAATAACTACCTTTTTGCCGTCATTTATGTTTGCTACCAATTCGTCAAATGTGTTTACATTTACTGCGCCGTCAATGGTTATAACATTCTTTTCAACTGCTTTTCCATTCAATTTAAATGTCAAAGTCTTTTTATCTTCACTTAAACTAAAATCGCTACCATCTTTAAATATCTTGCTGTAATCAATTTGACCTTCAGTTCCGATATAATAATCGTCACCCATATCTACTTTTAAAGGTATACTACTTAAATCCTGAGTTCTACCCGGTCCAAACAATATTACCATTATCCAAATGAATAAGCCTAAAATAATTGCACTAACCGCTGCTACTGCTGTTATTACAATAGTCTTTTTCTTTTTAGACATTGGTTGTTTAGACTTTTTACCTTTTGCTTTATTATCTGATTTTGCTGTTTCAACACTTTCTTTATTAACAACAATCTCATCGGTTGTGGCTTGTGCCACAACCTCTTGAGATTCAGTTGTTGTATCTTTTTCAGCATCAGGAATTAATTCTTTATTATCCTCCATTATGCCTCCATTTTATTCTGCTATTTTAAATGTAAGTTTAATCAAACCATCAACAGTAAAGGTACTAGAATATTTATAATAAGTAAGTATCTCTATTGTAATTGTAGGATTTACTTCATCATCGCCAATTGTAATAGTAGCACGTTCAGAATAAATTGAATTGTTATTCCAATTATCAGCTGCTGCTTGAAGTTGCTCTTTAGTATAATTAATACCTAATGCTTTAAGTCCAATATCATCAGCGGTAACAGTTATTTTATCACCGACTTTTATTGTACCCAAATCTTTAGTAAGCACAGTAGATGTAATAGAAATTGTAATAATCTCGTTATTTACACCAGTTATTACTAATGTATATTTTTGAGCAAAAGTTGACTTGAATGTTAAAGTAGGTTTAGTCTCATCAGTTCCAACTGTAATAGTTGCTTTTCCTGCATACTCTGTATTGAATTTTGCAGCTGCTTTATCTGCTTCTGCTTTAGTGTAATTGACAGGAATTTTTGTAACATCAAGACTCTTCTCTTCAGCTAATTTTATTGAAGAAAAACTTGCTGTTGCATCTTCAACTTTGAAAGTTACAATTACATATTTACCTTCTGTATTCTTAGCAACAAATTCATAAGTTGTTGCAACTGCACCTGTAATTGATAATACAGGATTGCTATCATCGCCTGCAACACTTGCATTTATCTTAGCAACACCTTTTACAGTGTATACTTTGTTAAAATATTCAACTGCTTTTTCAAGTTCAGATTTTGTGAATGTATACTCACCAATCTTTGTATTAAATGTCTTAGTTACTCCAGTATACAATTTGTCAGTTCCGTGACCACTAAACTTGTAATCTGCACCTTCTACAACAACAAATGTAACAGCCATAGTAGCAACTGCAGTTTTAATTGTTATAGTATACTCGCCTGCTTCAGTAAATTCAAAATTAATTCCACCAAATTTACCTGAACTTAATTTAACTGTTGCATTAGCAGTATCATATTTAGTATTAAAATCTTCAAGTACACTTTCGATTTCATCAGCAATAATAGATGAAGTTGAACCTGTAATAGTTGTTGTTAAATATGTGCTCATAGAATATGTTGCTTTTCCATTAGCCATAACAACATTAAATCTTGCAATATCAAATTGCTCGTTTACTTGAACTTCAATTGAATTAGTATATCCCATTTCTGAATAATTTAAAGTAAATGGACTACCAGTCTTAATTTTATTGCTACTATCAATATATGTTGACTTATTGCTTGGCTCAATACTCTTAACAAACTTAGGAGTAGTTACACCCTTGTATTTGATTGACAAATTAAATACAGAATTGATTTCATTACCATATACATAAGATTTAGTTGTATCAATGTTTTTATCATTGCCTGCTTCTTGTTCCCAAATATCTTTTTCAAACTCTGTCAAAGTAATTTGAGTATCAACAAGTAATTCAGGGATTTTAGCACCTGACAAGAAACTAATTGCTGGCACCATTCCTGAAAGACCGACTACTGAACAGAACAAATTATTAAAACTTGAACCAATACCATTTTGATAGCCTTTTACGATTTCAGAAGAACCTGTACCGATAAGTAACTTAACAGATTGTGGTGTACCAAATTTTGTTTTATCCAATCCGATAATTTCTTGAATTGCGGCATAAGAATTAACTTCATTACCATCTATATCAGTGTAAGTATATTGAACTTTACCATTTCTACCGCCCATATTAGGGTCTAATATTTTTCTTTCAATTTCATTATAACAAATAGGTAAATAATTACCTTGCGCATCATACATTAAGCTGTGTAATTTATCTTTACCTTCATAGATAGCTATATTGCCAGCTTTGTCTTTTACATACTCAACTTCGCCGGTGATTAGTTTATCATTAACACCTTCAGAAGATGCAAATTTTTTATTTTCTTTATCATTTAATCTAATAAATAAATCACGAACTTTCATTTCGTCCATATTAGAACCATTTGAATATTCCGCTTTAATACTTACTGAATTAAATGGAATTAAACTATTTAACACTTTTTCAAGAGTGTAATATGTGCCTTCATCTAAACCAAGTGCACCTAATACACCAATAATGTCTGCTGTTTCAAGTTTAAGTTCTTGCTCAGAATTCAAACCAGAAATAATTTTTGAAATCATTGAACCGAAATCAAAAGGTTTTTGAATAATAACAGGTGTTTCAGGCTCTGTAGGCTCAGTTGGTTCTGTTGGAATCTCTGGGTCTTTTGGAGCTGCATTTCTTGCTGCAATCAATTCAAAATATTGTGGGACATCAAATGAGAAAGTATAGCACTCTTCTTTAATTAACCCTTTAGCAATATTTGCCACAAAGCCCTCAAGACCTAGTGCAGTAAAAATATCATCAGGAAGAATTGATTTCAAATCCATTGAAACATAAATTCTACTATTATCAAACTCTTCAGGTGCAAATGCAACTGCTAGAATTGAACCATTTGATTTTTTGCTATTTAAGTGTGTTGCACCACAATTGTCACCACAAAAGTGCATAATCTCAATAAAGATTTTACCTTTTTGGTCAAGTAACATTTTATTTATAATTGGTTCAGGACTACCAGTGTTTACACATTCAGTTATTGTTGTAATCAATTGAATTGGCTCAAAGTCAAGATTGATTGTGTATGTATAATCACCAACAGAATTTCCATTCTCGTCTTTCATTGTGATTGTACCATTCAATCTGCTTGTTAGCAAAGCTGTATCCAAATCCATTGTATCTGTAGGGATAGCAATATTAGGAATTGAATTTGTAAGGTTAATACCTGTTGCATTTACAGTCATACCTTCTACTTCAATCTTCAAATCTGTCATTTTGCCACCCTTGTATTCATACTTAGGTGCGTTTTTAGCAGGTTTTTTAACTTTTGTTTGTGTATTACCTGTTGTATCAATTGTAAATTTCAAATTTACATCTTCAAGCATTGCTTTTACTTCGTTAACGATACTTTCTACTTCTGGTGACATTTCCAAATTAATCATATCCAAAATAGAGTTTACCAAAGCATCTACTTGTACTGTAAATGTGTATTTTACATCATATTCTTTTTTGTTCTTTACAGGGTCAACTGTTACCTTGCTGTCGTCAAGAGCAAAATTAATCAACTCTACAACTGCAGGCTTAATTGCTGGCAATATATCGCTGATTGACATATCCAAACCTTCTTTAAGCAAATTACCAATGCTTGGCAATTTAAGCTCAATTATTTTAATAGGTTTTTGTGACAATCCGTCAATATTAACAAACAAGCCATCTGTATCATTTATGATAATGTCTACGATGTTCTTGTTATCACCAGTTTTTTTGTTGTTTGCTACTGCAAGTCGTAAAACTTCTTTTACACCTTTTTCTTGAGTTATGCCGCCTTGTAGAGCAATTGACATATCTGTATCTGAATTCTTTAAGTTAATGTTTGCATTAATACCTAAAGTGTTTCCAGAAACATTCATATGTTCTTTTGCCCAAGCATCCCAAATGTTACCTAACTCTTTACTGCTATCAACAGCTGTAAATGGGTCGGGGTCTTTTGGAGCGCACGCAACAAGAGCAATAGCTAGTGTACATACAACCATAATAATTGCTAGTACGAAACTAAACTTCTTTTTCATTCTCCACCTCGAAAATTTTAAATTTGATAGTGACCAAAATTTCGCCGCGGCTCGCATTTGCTATTTTTGCAAAAATTCCGTATAAGTTATGCACATTGGAAAAAGCCAAAATTACCCCTTATACCAAACTTTTGCAAATTCTCGCCGCGGGGCAATTCTGCCCGCTATCGCCTTTATAATAACATAAAAATCACCCCCCCCCCGCTTTACACATATTTTACAATTGTGCAGAAACATATTTCATTTGTAAAATTTATTTATCTTTATATTTACATTGCCCTATCCTAAACTTTAGATTTAAAAATTGATTTAGCCATAATTAGACTGGTAGTTTTTGGCAATTTTGAGCGATTTTTAGCTTAAAGTTATCCACAATTTTAAAAATTTTTTATTCAAAAGTTCATTAGATTTCTAAATCAAAAATTAGTTCAAAAAACTAACAAAATAAAGTAAAATCAACAAAAAAAGCAAACTTTGGAAAACCCAAAGCTTGCTTTTGCTATATATTATAAATATTAAATTTTATACATAAATTTTTATTAAGTTATAAAATATCCATACTTTTCAGTTTGCAAATTTTAGCAATTTTTTCGCTACTTTACACTTAAGAACAAAAATGTTACTCTGCTTAGTTTTTAGTTTAATCAAAAGCCACTAATAAATGGCTTTTTTGGCATAAAAATCGCATTTTACACCTATTTTCACCATTAATTTATAGTATTTTAACTTTTACGATATGTGATAGACAATCCAATAATGATTGCTTTATTTGATTTTTTTCAAGTATTAGTTCTGCAGGACTTTCCGCAATAATGCTATTGATTAAATTAAAGTCTTCATTTTTATAAAGCTTGATATGCTCTACCATAAGTCCATCTGTTACATTTGCAAGCAGTATGTCCGGGTAACCTGCAAGAAAAAGACTTTTGCTACTATTTCTGTTTGTCATCATAAAACCTGCAACATTGTAAATATCTTCTTCCGATTGGCTAAAGGTAAGCACTTCGCCAATACTTTTTAGTTCTTCCCAATCGTCACGCATAAACTGAAGTTTAAAATCAAATGTGCCTTCAATGGAAATACTATCTTCATATTTGATTACGGAAACCGCTTGTTCAATCTCGCCGTCAAAATCAAAATAAAGCAAAGCAGAAATGCAAGTTATGTTTGCAAAGTTCAACTCTAAATCTTCAAATGCAGACATAATCGTTTTGTATTTGTGTGAAATAATAATTGCTTTTGCTATCAAAGTAAAAAAGCTATCACACATATCTTCATCAAGCTCTACAAATAACGTATTAAATAATTCCGATTGTTTTATTTTAAATTTAATCCCACTCCCCGCAAGATTATCAACTAAATAGTCATAAGCTATTAAATTCTCTTTTTCAATAATTACCTTTTTATTCATAACTACCTTTAACAAAAAAAATATATCGAGTAAATTTTAATCGACATTAAAATTACTATTGATTTTAAAAAATTGCAACAACAAATCGCTTTAATGTTTGAAATATCGCAAGGTACTGTCAAATGCCACTGCGTGTCGCTTGACGACAATCTTCTCATTATAAACTTAACGAAGAATTTTAATTGCCATTAAAATTTTCTTGCTATCGCAATTCGGCTTGTTGGCACAAGCCCTTCGTTGTTTGAAATATCGTCAGCTACTGCAAAATGTGGCTTCGCCCCGCTTTGCGACAATCTTCTCATTATAAACTTTATGTCGTTAAATTTGAGCAAACTCAAATTTAAACAAAAGCTGTCGCTTTTACTTGATAAATCAAGTTCGACATAGTTTGAATTATTATCAGTTTCAAGCAAATATCCCTTCGGGCTGCTTGCTTTCAACTTCCAATAATATAGTTTATGCTAATATGCGGGGAATAAATTACTTTTATTTACAAAAAAGATTCCACATATTGACATTTTTAATTGTTTAGTATATAATTATTAATAATTAGTCTAGCTAATTTTGACATTCAAAAATACTAGCTTTAAAGCGGTACTAATACTGCAATGATTTATTGATTAAAAAATCAAATAACCATTCAAAAATCGGTATTATTATTGCAAATTTTACTAAAAAATACTTTTTTAAGGAGCATATTATGCTAAATGGTTACAAATTTAAAATCAGTTATTATGTAAATGAAGACGGAAAACTTTATGCAAGCAGTAACCCAAAAACAGGACATTACGTTATCGATATTACAAATAAGGACGATAGCGTTTCCTTTACATTACATAACACTATTAAAATGGAAAATATCAAATTCACTTTAGAGTTTGACTATAACTTTAATGAAGATTCTTGGTTTTTCGCAAATGGATACCAATCTTGGACTTTATCTAGAGAGTATGGAAAAAATGATATTCAAAAAGGTTTAAATTACTTTGCTAAAAATGTTGAGTACTTTACTAAAGGTAGCCGTAGTGGTGACTATAACTTTGCTCTATACAACAACAAAGTTGGATTCTTCCATAGCTTTTCTTATGGCTATGTAAGAAATGGTAATACTCTTGATTTGTTTGGCTCATTGTGTGAAAGAACAGGTTACACAATCATTTATGCAGATATGGTAAACAATAAAATCATTATAGAAAAAGATTTGGAAGGCTTAACACTAAAAGCTGGCAAAACTTACGAAGTAATGAATATTTTTTATTGCAAGGACGAATATAATGCCGCTTTTGATAAGTACTTTAAAGCACTTGAAATGCCTACTCCACGCATTAAACAAAAAATTGGTTACACTAGTTGGTACAACTACTACAACAAAATTAATGAAAATATAATTGACCGTGATTTGGAAAGTCTTGCAAAAAGCCCAGTTAAAATGGATATTTTCCAAGTTGATGACGGATATCAAACAGCTGTTGGTGACTGGCTTTCTATCGACCCTGTAAAATTCCCACAAGGTATGGCAAAGGTTGCGGAAGCTATTCATAATAAAGATATGCTTGCAGGTATTTGGCTAGCACCTTTCAATGCTCAACGCTCTTCAAAAATTGCTCACGAGCATAAGGATTGGCTAATAAATGACGACAAAGGCTATCACTTTATGGCAGGTATGAACTGGGGTGGCTATTACACTTTGGATTTTTACAACCCAGAAGTTCGTGAATATATTAAAAATGTTTTCAATATAGTACTTAACGATTGGAAATATGATATGGTTAAACTTGATTTCTTGTTTTCTGTAGCTATAATACCTTATGGCAACAGAACAAGGGGACAAATTATGTGTGATGCAGTTGATTTCTTGCGTGAGTGCTGCGGACTTAAACTAATGCTTGGTTGCGGCGTGCCACTATTCCCTGCTTTCGGTAAATTCGATTTCTGCAGAATCGGTGCAGACCAAGCCTTAACTTGGGAAAAGAATAATTACTTTACAACTTACAATAATGAAATTGTTTCTACACCTAATGCTATAACAAATACAATCTTCAGACGCCATTTGGATGGCAGAGCTTTTTGCAATGACCCAGATGTATTTTTATTAAGAGATACAAATATTAAAACAAGCTTTGCTCAAAGAAAATTGCTTGCAAAACTAAACAAAGTTTTTGGTAACCTTTTGTTTATGAGCGACAACATTGGCGATTATAACGAAGACCAAATGAATGTATTTAAAGATACTTTAGACGGAGCAAAAAAACAAGTTATCTCTAGCGAATACAAAACAGCCGAACTTATTGAAATTAAGTATATAGAAAATGAAAAAGAATATGAACTTACTTTTAATATCAACACTGGCGAAATTGTAAGCGGCAGCATTGACTAATAATTAAATAACCCTTTTGTCTTTTACTAAAGACTATTAAGTTAAAAAAACTGGCAAAAAACCATCAAAAAATCGCTATTAAATTAAAAAATCACAAAAAATACTTGCTCTTGTAGCAAGTATTCTTTTGTTTAATCATTATTTTTAGAATTATCCCTTTCTTCAATTTCATTTAATAAAATTTTACTATACTCAGATAAAATCAAACTAAAGTCTCTTAAAAATCTTTTTATGTTTGGCTGATTATTTTCCTTTGCTTTTTCAATAAATTTATCACAATTGTTATCTTTAAAAATATGATTATGCTTGTGTTCACACCAACCAAAATGTGTCTTTTCATATCTATCTTGAGTTTTTTTATAATACGCATTAAAGTTTATGCAATACTCACATTTATTGCAGTTATTATCCTTCTCTTTCTTATTTTCAATATCAACACTCATCTATATACTCCTATATTTCAATATTCTCGTCGATTAATAATCACTACTTGTGTTTTTTATGCTTATTAAACATAAAATAATATATAGATAATATTTTAGATAGGTGAACTAATGATAACAATTGAACAAATCCAAAACAGAATAATTGAAAGTATAAAAGAAAGTGGTTTGACACAAACTGAAATTGCAAGCAAATTAAATATTAGTAGGTCTGCTATTTCTCATTATGTAAAAGCAGATATTTTGCCTGCACTAGATACTCTTGCAAATTTATGCAAATTATTAGATTTAGATGCCAATTATATTTTATGCCTAGACTCTGAAAACAATTAAATATACACTGCATTATTTTATTAAACAACTTTTAATATCATTATAGTTGACTATGAATCAAATGTCAAGCGATTTAGTGATTGTTAGTCATAAAATAATAGTATAAAAAGCATTGGAGAATAATTATGATAACTTTATCACAAATAAGAACAAGACTAATACAATCTATTAAAGAAAGTGGAATGTCTCAAACCGAAATTGCAAGCAAACTTAATCTTACAGTTTCAGCTATATCACATATTTTAAAAGGAGATATAATGCCTGCCCTTGACACTCTTGCAAATTTATGTAGAGTATTGGATTTAGACGCCAACTACATACTTTGTTTAGAAAATGACGGCTTATGTAAATAAAATTATGATAACACTTGCTCAAATACAAAAAAGATTAAAAATTTCAATTCAGCAAAGTGGGTTATCCCAAACTGAAATCGCAAGAAGGCTAAATATTTCACAATCAAACATATCCCACTATTTAAGCGGTGATATTATGCCCGCACTAGATACTCTTGCAAACTTGTGTCAAATACTGGATTTGGATACAGACTACATTTTATGCCAAGATATAAAAGAATAAAAAAATTCTACCAACAATTTGGTAGAATTTTTATTTACTTATTAACATAAACATTGGTACACAATCATTATTAAACTTGTCATCAAGTTCTTTTACATCATTTTGAATTTCAAACCCAATATCTTGATACATTTTTATAAGTTTTTCAGAATCAATTGAATGTAAACAAATATATTTTGCCCCGATTACCCTATTAGCAATTTCATTAAGATATTCTAATATCATTTCAAAAAATATTCGAGCAATAGATTTTTTATCTTTTTCCGCTTTTTTGCAATAATTCTTATCACGAGCAAATGCTCTTATTTCTATTGCAGGAAAAACTTCATTTTCAATTTTTATAGATGAACACCTATATGCACAATATGCCAAAATTTTGTCATTATTAACTAACATCATTGCACAGCAATTATGTGATGGAAGTTCTTTTAATAGTTTATTAAAAATATCTTCACTACAATTAAAATTTTCGATTAAATTAAAATGTTTTTTCTTATTATATAGTACTAAGCTTAAACTATCCGAAATCTTATATTCATTAATTATCTCTGTCATTATCTAGCAAATCTTGAAGCAATTTGATATTGGCTTCTTTATTTTCTTTGCTAACTATGCGAGTAAAAGCCTTATAAGATTTTTTTTCTTTTGCTTTAAAATCTTTATCGCGTTTTGTAACAACATATTCACTATTTGTTAAAACTGCCATATCCTTTTCCTTCTTTCTTTTTTTATTTTTATTATCAAAATTATCCATATAATATATTATGAAATACACTCAATTAATTATACATATAAAATGATTTACAATAATATTATATATTAGAAAAATTTTATTGTCAAGAGGTTTAAGACATTAATGCATTTATTATAAATTATAATGTACCAAATTGAGATACAACAAATCACCTTATATCAAATAAAAAAACGGCAATTACTTGCCGTTTTTTTTGTTTGCTAAATATGTATTAATAATTATTTTTTAGCTGTTGCTTTTTTTGTAGCAGTTTTAGCTGTAGCTGTTTTTGTTGTAGTTGTTTTAGCAGCTGCATTTTTTGCGTAGTATGCTCTTGCACAAGGAAAATCCTTTTCTTTATCACATTTATCGCAATAACCATAAGTACCGCACATATCTGTACCATTCTCGCTGTCAGTCCATTTAATTATATCTAGTTCAGATTGTTTAGTCTCCAATTGCTTAATTGTAGCCATTCATATCACCTCGATTTTTTTAATTTATACAATAAGGATAGCACTAACCCAACTAAAAGTCAAACAATATATATAAAGTTACAAAATAACTATTTATTGTAACTTTTATGTACATATTGAAAAAAGCATCAAAAAAGCAACTATTACTTGCGTTTAGCTGCTTTTTTTAGTTAAATTTCTGTTAAATTATATCAAATTATTTTGTCAAAGTAGCCTTAATTCTTCTTACGCCGGCACTTGATGATTGCTCTTTAACAATTTTAAATTTGCCAAGGTCGCCAGTGTTTTTAGCGTGTGGGCCACCGCAAATTTCCTTTGAAACATTGCCTATTGTATAAACTTTTACTTTTTCAGAGTATTTTGAGTCAAACACACCGATTGCACCTTGATTTTTTGCTTCTTCAACTGACATTTCTTCACAAACAATGTCTATTTTTTGGTCAATTACACTATTTACCATATCTTCAACGGCTTGCTTTTCTTGCTCTGTCAAAGGTCTATCAAAGTTAAAGTCAAATCTCAATCTTTCAGCTGTTATATTACTACCTTTTTGTTGGATATTGCTATCATTAAGTACTTTTTTAAGGCAAGCGTTCATAATATGTGTTGCAGTATGAAGATTTGTAGTAGCTTCGCCATTATCTGCTAAACCGCCTTTAAACTTTTGCTCTGCACCCTTTTGAGATTTAAGTTGATGTTCGCTAAATGCTTTATGATAACCCTCAACATCAACGCTGTAGCCTTTTTCTTTGCAAATTTCAATAGTCATCTCTAGTGGGAAACCAAAAGTATCGTATAATCTAAAGGCTGTTTTGCCATTTAAAGTATTGTTTTGCATATACTTCATTACTTTTTCGATTTCCTTCAAACCATTTTCTATAGTTTTACTAAATCTCTCAATTTCCTTTTCAAGTTCGCTTATTATTTTGTTTTCATTTCTTCCAAGTTCGTTATAAATTTCTTTATATTTATCTACAAAAGCTTTTGATACTTGCAAAATGCCTTCTTGTGGCATATCGATAACTCTAGCAAATCTTACCGCTCTACGGATTAATCTTCTAAGCACATAGCCTTGGTCAACATTAGACGGAGTAATGCCTTTGTCATCACCAAGTATAAAAGTAGCTGTACGGATATGGTCTGCGATAATACGCATTGCTTTTGTTGTTTCGTCATCTTGCAAATAAGCTCTTCCTGACAATTTTTCAATTAGCTTGATAATATCGCTGAAAAAGTCTGTTTCATACACACTTGCAACGCCGTTTAGCATACAAATAGTTCTCTCAAGTCCCATACCTGTATCAACATTCTTTTGCTTTAACGGCTCAAACTTGCCTTCTGCAGTTTTGTTGTATTCCATAAATACATTGTTCCAAATTTCAACATATTTGCCGCAATCGCAAGCTGGAGAACATTTTTCTGAACATTTTGGTTTGCCTGTATCAATAAATATTTCTGTATCGCCACCGCAAGGTCCTGTTTGTCCTGCAGGTCCCCACCAGTTGTGTTTTTTAGGAAGATAGTAAATAGCATCACGGCTAATTCCAAGTTCCGCCCAAATGTTTGCAGAAACTTCGTCTCTTGGAGCGTCGCTATCGCCTTCAAAAACAGTAACAGCAATTTTATCTGTTGGTATTTCAAGCACTTTTGTTAAAAACTCAAAGCTCCAACTAATGCTTTCCTTTTTAAAATAGTCACCCAATGACCAGTTACCCAACATTTCAAAAAATGTGCAGTGTGTGCTGTCGCCTACTTCGTCAATATCACCTGTTCTTACACATTTTTGCACATCGCAAAGTCTTGTGCCTTGTGGGTGTTTTTGTCCTAAAAGATATGGCACAAGCGGGTGCATACCTGCTGTTGTAAACAACACAGTAGGGTCATTTTCCGGTATTAATGAACTACTATCTATTATACTATGATTTTTGCTTTTAAAAAACTCCAAATAAGCATCACGAAGTTCGTATGATGTCATTTTTTTCATATTATTCTCCTTTTTTTATCAAAAGTAACTTTTTAATTTATCATTATTAAATATTTTGCTATCAATTTTACTCAAAATTATAATTTTGACTTAATTTTATTCGTAAAACAACATATCTGCATAGTTAGGATAAGGTGCGTACTCTTTTGGCAACAATTTTTCCGCTTTATCTACACTTACTCTTAACTTTTCCATTAGCGGAACAATTTGGTCGCGGAACAAAATTGCTTTTTTCTTGCTTGTATTTGCACGCATTGTTTGAGAATGTATTCTTTCCAAATCCAACATATCCGCATAAATGCTATCAAGCAATGGGATTAGTGCATTAAGCAAGCTAGACTCCACATTACTGCATTTTTTATCAAAACCTGCTTGATTCATATAAACGATTGATTGAGCAAGTTTTGCTTTATATTCAATTATAACAGGCATAATATCGTGTTTTACCATCATTAGCATTGTTCTTGCTTCGATATTAATTACCTTGTTGTAAATATCAAGATAAATCTCTCTGCGTGACTGCAATTCGATATCATTCATAACCTTATGTTTTCCAAATAGCTCAATGCTTTTTTCAGAAACCAAAGTGTCATAAGCATCAACACAATTGGTTATGTTATTCAAGCCACGTTTTTTAGCTTCTCTTATCCATTCCTTTGAATAGTTATTGCCGTTAAAAATCACACGCTTATGCTCTAGATATAAGTTTTTGATAATTTCTGCAACTTTTGCATTTCTATCACTTGCATCTACACACTCCAATTCGTCTGCAATCCTTGCAAACATTTCTGCAACAACAGTATTGATTGTTGTATTAGGATTTGATAATGTAGCAGATGAACCGACCATTCTAAATTCAAATTTATTACCAGTAAAAGCAAAAGGACTTGTTCTGTTTCTGTCACTAGTATCTTTACTTAGCTCTGCAAGATAATTTACACCAGTGTTTATAAATTGTTTTTGAGCAACTCCGCCTACATTACCTGAAATAAAGTTTTCAATAACATTTTGCATATCGTCGCCGATATAAACTGAGATAATACAAGGTGGTGCTTCGTGTCCGCCCAATCTATGCTCGTTACCTGCATTTGATGCACTTGTTCTTATTAAATCAGCATACTCGTCAACACCTGCAATTACTGCGGTTATAGTTAGCAAAAACAATGTGTTTTCTATAGGGTTTTTGCCCGGTTTTAAAAGATTAATACCTGTATCTGTCAAAACAGACCAGTTATTGTGCTTTCCGCTGCCATTTACGTTTGCAAATGGTTTTTCGTGTAGTAAACAAACTAAACCAAACTTTTCGGCAACTTTTTTCATTGTATCCATAATAATTTGGTTTTGGTCTGTGGCAATATTTGCAGTGCAAAAGATTGGTGCAAGCTCGTGTTGAGAAGGTGCCGCTTCGTTATGTTGAGTTTTTGCAGTAATGCCTAGCTTCCAAAGTTCGTCATTTAGCTCTGCCATAAAATTGGAAACTCGTGTTTTTATACTTGCGTAATATTGGTCATTTTGCTCCTGTCCCTTTGGTGCATTGCTACCAAACAAAGTCCTTCCTGTAAACTTTAGGTCAGGTCTTTGTTCGTAATGCTTTTTATCAATCAAAAAGTATTCTTGCTCACCGCCGACATTGGCAACAACTTTATTTACATCGTTATACCCAAGCAAACGCATAAGTCTAACGCCTTCACGGTTCAACGCTTCCATACTTCTAAGTAATGGTGTTTTTTTGTCAAGTGCTTCGCCATTGTAACTACAAAATGCGGTTGGGATATAAAGTATAGCTCTGTCATTTGCTATTTTTTTGATAAAAGCTGGGGAAGAACAATCCCATACAGTGTAACCCCTTGCTTCAAACACCGCTCTTATACCGCCACTTGGAAAGCTTGACGCATCGGCTTCGCCTTTTGACAAGTTTTTACCTGTAAACTCTAGTATTGTTTTGCCGTGTTTATCTATGCTTATAAAGCTATCGTGCTTTTCAGCTGTAGCACCAGTTAGTGGTTGGAACCAATGAGTATAGTGGGTAGCACCATTGTTCATTGCCCATTCCTTCATACTTGCAGCAACACGGTTTGCCAAATCAAGTCCCAAAATTTTGCCAGAGTCCATTACTTCCCTTAACTCTTTGTAAGTATCAGGGGACATATACTCTTGCATAACTTCGTCATTAAAAACATACTCTCCAAAATAATCTGTAATTCTCTTATTGTTATTTTCCATATCACACCTTAATTTTTCAAACTATTAACAAACTGCAATGCAGAATAATTCAATGGTACACCTTTCATAGTTACCAAAGCAAATGCCCTTTTTGGCATATCAAAAGTAATTGGCACTTTGTGCAATATACCTTGAGAAATATCTTGCTCCACAATTGATTTAGGGGCACAAGTAATACCAAGTCCTACTCTTGCCATATCAAGCATTAAATCAAGGCTACCAAGCTCTAACATAGGGTTCAATGTAACCCCATATTTTGCAAAATGTTCATCAATTACTCTTCTTGTATTACTCAATTTTTCAAGCATTATAAGTGGTTCATTTGCAATATCTTCAGCAGACAAAGGTTCGTTATATCTTGTTATCCAATCGCTATTGCAAACAAAAACATCTTCCGTATCAACTACATTTGAAAAATCAAGTAAATCGTCTTCAAGCGGCACATTAACAAAACCGATATCAACTTTACCACTCTTTAGCAAATTAACAGTTTCACCTGTAGTTCTATTTGTTACCTTAACGCTTATATCGGGATATTTGTTTATAAAGTTTTTAATGTACGGCAACAAAAAATGTTTGGTTATTGTATCAGATGCACCAATTTTAATCTCACCATAAGTCAATTCTTTTAATTGGCTAAACTTCTTTTCCGCTTTATCAATCAATTGATTTGCTTCCTTGATATAATCATATATCATTTTGCCTTCATAAGTAAGTTCCATACCTTTACTTGTACGCTTAAATAACCTACCGCCAATTTGTGTCTCCAATTGTTTGATAGACTGGCTAACAGCCGGTTGAGATATATATAGCTCGCCCGCAGCTTTTGTAATACTGCCGGTTGATGCAACCATATAAAAAATCCTGTACAATTCATAATTGATAAAGCTCATTTGTGTCATCTCCTGTAAAATTTCAAAGTTGTTGAAATTATTTATTAAATTATAATTAAAATTAATATAAAAAGCAATTATTTTAAAACACTTTTTTAAAAAAAGTTGTTTTATATAACGATTAGTTTTAGCTTTCCATACTATTACGCAACATTTTAATAGTCGAACGCTTAAATAGTAAAGAATAGTTGATTAAACATACTGCCAAAACTACTCCCAATGTAAATAAAACAGCAATTGCGAAAGTAATCAAAAAGTTCGCCCAACCAAAAAATACACCTACGCCGACCATACTTGAGAGCAAATAATCCATCAAAAATACAAGTCCATAACTTAGTGCATAAGCAACTATTGCTGCAAACATTGATAGTATAAACATTTCACAAAAAAGGATTGTAAACAATTTTTGTTTATCCATACCATACACTTGCATAATGGCATAAAAATTGTTTTTTTTCTTCATCATAAAACGCATACTGTACATTATATTTAAAACTAGCGCACTTATTATACCAAGTCCTACTGTTGCCATAATGCCATTTAAAATACTGCTAATAATTCTAACAGTAGTTGACATTGACAATCCATACTCACTACCAAGTTCTATACTTTTAACATTCATTATACCTAAACCGCGTATGTCATCAAGCAGTTTATCGTTTAGTTTAAAGCCTTTCATATAAAGTTTAGTTTGATATTTTATATTTGAAGTATTGATTGACTCAAAATATTTAAACAAACTACTATTTTTGCTTACAATAAAATGTTGGTCAATTGTATTTGTAAGCTCATAAGTATGTGCATTTATAATTCCGACAATTTTATATGAATATGTTTGTCCTGCAAGGTTAATATTCAAAAATTTACCCATTACACTTGTATCAAGTTCAAACTCTTGCAAAAAATATTCGCTAATTATAATTTCATTATCGCCTACACTATCCTTTCCTAAAAGCATACATTTATTGTCGTCAAACCTGTAGTCAAGCTCTTCTTCGTGGTGTGGCTGTATAATTTTTTCGTCATTAGGGACAAAAGCAAAATCGCCATAATGCAAATTGTTTACATAAGGGTCTATACCTATTTGCAAATTGCCTTCGTAATAATCGTGTTCACATTCGTAATGTTTGTTTTCTATATCAAAACTCATACCAAGCAAATTATTTACATTTCTGCATATAGCAATTTGACTAACTCCACTTATATCGTCAATGTTTTTAATTTGGTCTATTTTAGTATCGGTAATAGGCAAAGTTGTTTCTATAATAATATTGTGTGCCGAACGATAAGATTTTGTAATTCTTTCCGTTTCTTCACTAAGTGCAACTGAATATGCTGTAAAAATACACATAATAATAACCATCGCCAAAATTGACAAAGCAACTTTTGCCGACGACCATTTTCTTGCCATTATGTTTTTCCACGCAATAAGCATATCAGTCTTCCTCCATAATATTTTTGCTAGGAGCAGTTTTGTCCATAATAAGCCATTTTACAAGCATAAGCATACTTATAATGAAATAACAAATGCTAAACACACCTAAAACTACCCAATAATTAATCCCGATTGTAAACGGATAGCCCATATTTGCACAATAAAGCGATACTAAATAGTTATAAAGTGGCAGAGTTATCCAGCTTATAACACTGACAATTGTAATAAGCAAAATAAATATCAAAAAGTACGCCATCATTATCCTAAAAGTATCCGTACCTAAAATACGCAATAAACTAATGTGTTTGATATTTTGAGAAATAATCATATTAATAAAATTAAGCATAATTATAATTCCGCAAATTATCATTATAACGCCAACTATCATACAAATAATTTGAGTATTTTTCACCTGTGCTATCATTGAAAAAGCTGTACCTTCAAGGATAGAATAATCCTTGTGCAAAGTATTGTATACTTCATATAACTTGTCAATTTTACCAACTACTCCATAGGCACTATAAGTTGTATTACTCTCAAACAAAATCTTTCTTGCAGATGCTTCCGTCAAAAAACAAAGATAATCATTAATTATACTGCTACCGCTTTGAGCGATAATATAATTTTTAAGTTTCTCGCCATCAAATATTCCCTTCACTTCAAGGTCGATATCGTGGTCGCCAAATTTATATTGCAAAGTATCGCCTACAGAAATATTCAATTTTTCTTCATTAGCAAACTCTCTTGATAACCAAATTCCTTCTTCTTCAAAAGACCAAACGCTACCACTATCTTCCCCTTCAAAAAATTGCCCATAAATTTCAGGATTATGCTCATTTTCTGAAAGCAAAATATTATTGTAATAATTTGTGTATATAAAACCATCTTTTATCTCTTCATCATACGGCAATTGTGAAACGCCATTAAAGTTTAATGAATAGTTTTTGCAAGCGACATCAAGCTCCTGGGTAAATGAAACAAAATATTTATCCTTATTTTCATAAAGGTTTTTATCCGCGTTAGAAATATAAACACCTATTGTCTCGTGCATATACTCTTCGTAATATACATAAAAATTTTCGGGAAGTGCTGTTGCAATATTGCACAAAGTGAAGGCACTCATAAACAAAATAAGTGTCACAATTATAGCAATCAAAACTTTTGATTTGTTTTTTACTATCTCACTAAGTGCTAATTTTAAAGTAAAATTCATAATAATTCCTTTGCAAAAAGCAATACTCCCTCATTGTATTTATATTGTAACACATTTACCTTTAAATCACAATAATTATTACTAAAAAAATAAAAATTTATATTAAAGTAAATGCAAAATATTTGTAATAAAATTTTCAATTATTACAAAATTAGGAAATATTTTTATTACAATTAAAAAACTTTTGTTTTATATGGTTATAAATTACAAATAACTAAAATAGGAGGATATTATGGAAAATATCAATGTAAAAGAAGTTACAGACGCTTGGAAAGACGATAAAGGTTATGACCCTACAGGAAGTTATACTGGCAAAACCGACAAAGGCGAAGCACCTATTCAAGATGCCGATGACTTATAAAAAAACAAGGAGTTCTCTCCTTGTTTTTTGTTTGCACAATATGTATTTTTTATTTATATTTGACTAAAGTCAGATAAATTTATACTATCCTTGAATGAAAATGCCAAATACTATGCCAAAGACTATCAAGTTCAGTTGTTAGAATTTAATATCATTTCTCCTGTTTGTGCATTTTGATAATAAACAAAATAACCACGATTTTCGTTAGGTTTGTCTGAAATTTGTAGCCATTCACCAAACTTCAAATTATCCATATCAATTTGATTAAAGTCGCTGTAAGGGATTGCATACGCTATGATAGACGGAATATTATCTTCAAAAATTACGCCCACGCTATAGTTATAATCCGCATTAATTGAAACCCAACGCGAACCCCACACTTTTGCTTCTAATTCTTCATTCTTTTTATGAGAGTTAAAAAATTTTTCCAAATCATTTTTTATATCGTTATAATAATTATTTGTTTGTACTTTCTTTTCGTCAAAATTTTGCATAATAAAATCTACTCCACCTGAAATATCTTCATCTCTTCCCAAAATTATATGGTCTAACTCACCACAAGAAGTAATATCACTCTCATTGCAATTAATTTGTTTATTTGCTGTATCCAAAATGCTATCCACAAATTCATTAACTTGGGTATCTACAATATCGCTTGGCACATCTAATTTATTATTACCCAAATCACAGGAGTTTATATTAAAGACCTTCTCATTTTTAATTTTAGGGGCGATTTTTGGTGTGTTTTCGCATATTTCTTCATCTTCTTCAACCACTAAATCAGTCGTGCAACTATCAGTTTTTTTATCTTCAACAGGTTGTTCTTTTACAACATTTACAATCTTAACTTCGTCATTTTTGCTCGCAAAATTGTTATTTAAAACAATTGTTTTTTTATACCTAATCATAATGTCATTTACATTAGGTCTACCTTGCTCGCTGCCATATCCTATTACATTATCACTACTATCAAGTAGCAATAAATCCTTAGGCGAAAAAGTTATATTTTCATTTAGCTCTGCCCTGCTTATAACTTTTATATCTTGCCCGCAAGCTAAAATCACCTTATCTACACTATCAATATTTTCTCCGCTCAAATGCAACTTATTGTCAATTTTAACCATTCCTTTGATTGAACCTTTAATAACAAATACTTTCATACTTCACCTCAAAAAAGTATATGCAGTACATATAAAAAATAAAACTATTAAATAATTATAATTTTTATTTTCAACTATAGGCTAAATAAAAAAACAGCTTTTTATAGCTGCATTTTAGTAGTTTATTATCAAATTATGATATTTTTCTATTAGTACAGAAACATAAAAGTTTTCATAGTTAAATTAAAATAAATATCCCCACGTTAAACGTGGGGTTTTTCACATACGGGTATAACCCT
>CAJTYW010000005.1 GCA_910583995.1 uncultured Christensenella sp.
TACCAAAATTTTATCTATGTTTTACATTTCGTAAGTCTATTTCTGTCTAGAATAGCCAGTATTTTAGTAAAAACACTTTTTAAGTAACGCAATTTTTTTAAGATTTGTACTATAGATAACTTATAATATTGGAAGTTATCGCAAAGTGGGGTGGAGCCACATTTTGCAGTAACGACGATATTTCAAACTGGAAGTACTTGCGACAGCAAGTATATTGCGCTAGCAATATGAAATTTTAGTGGTAATTAAAATTTACTTCCTATAGTTTATAATATTGAGAATTTGTATATTTATTATAACATTATACTTTAACAAAATCAATCTTTTATCGATAACTTTTTGTTTTGATATGATTTAAAGATGTTTTTCAGATATTTTTACTATATATTTACATATTTTCTAAGATTTTTCCGTCGGCAATATGTACAATTCTATCCAATTTATCTGCAACTTTTTGGTCGTGAGTTACTATAATTAAAGTTTTACCTAAAGTTTTTAATTTTTCGAACAAGTCCATTATCTCTCCTGCAGTTTTACTATCCAATGCACTTGTCGGCTCGTCTGCCAAAATTATATCGGGGTCATTGACAATTGCTCTTGCTATAGCAACTCGTTGGCATTGTCCGCCTGACATATCTTTTACTTTTTTATTTTCTAAACCTTCCAAACCTACTTGTTTGATAACTTCATAAACTCGCTTTTTAATTTCCTTACCTTTAAAATTATCGCTAAACAATAATGGCATTTTTACATTGGTATACACTGTATCATCTTCAATAAGCCCAAACGATTGCAAAACAAACCCAATTGTTTTGTTTCGTATTTTTGCAAGTTCCGCCGCATTTTTTTGCTCAATGTTTTGCTCATTTAATATGTAACAACCCGAAGTCGCTTTGTCAAGACAACCTAAAATGTTTAAAAGTGTAGATTTACCTGAACCGGATACTCCCATAACGGCAAGGCTTTCCCCTTTTACTACCACCAAGTCTACACTGCAAAGTGCGTGTACTTCGTTGTCCTTTCCTTCATTGTATTTTTTATCAATTTGTTTGAGTTCAATGATATTCATATTACATTCCTTTTTCAATTTATAAAAATTCTTATATTATTTTTTCATATTACCTAATACTTTTAATGGTTTTGCACGAACAAACTTGACAAAACCTATAACTACAGCAAGCACATACAATCCAAATATAATTAAAGCGGACAGGTAAAAGTTTGACATAGTAACTATAATATTCTGCCTTTCCGTACCGATAAAAACCATTAAACTTGCAATAGAAATTCCTACAACAACCGCAATCAAATATGCAAATAGCATTTTTTTTCCTTCCGTTGCAATGCTTGCTTTGTTTGTGCTACCACACACAAACAGCGATGCGTTTCTTCGTGACAATTTGTCTACACTAAGCACATAATTACACAAAATTGTAACAAATGAAAACAACATAATAATTATTGCTAAATACAAATAAATCATAAAAGGCGAACTTTCTTTTTGGTAATCGTAGTATTCACGAACAGTAAGTGCTTTAAATCCTAAATTTTTATAAAACTCTGGAGTTTTATCATTAATAAATATTCCGCTTGACAAATTAGCAAATTGCGGCAATTCGTCACATACAACCATTTGCAAACTTCTAAAATAAATATCCCCGCTAGAAAAACTATAATATTCTTTTCCGTCTTCTATATAGCCTACAATTTTAATTTTTTGCTTGTATATTTCCCCGTCATTTTCCACAGATATATCATACATTTTATCTGTTTTATAATATTCACTGTAAGCTTTGGCTACATACGCTTCTCTATACTCACTCTCAAGATTTTTTGAAAATTTTAAACCTTTGCTATTAAAATTAGCACAAAGTGCAGGGGTTGCTATTGTTAGGTACAAAGATTCTTCCGCATTATTCCAAACTTGAACACTTCCTATATTTATAGTTGTTGCAAGAGTACTCAAATCGTCGCCTAAATATTTTGAAATAGTTTGAACTTGAATATCATTATCCAAACTATACCCTTCAAATGTCACAAAACTTTTGTTTTCCACAGCTTTGTTATAATAGGCAAATCGATTATTCTCACCCAAAAAATTTGTTAAAGCAATTGCAAGCAAAGTCATACAAAGCACAAGTTCTATAATTATAACCAAAAGGAAAAACCAAGAATTTTTTACATTGTATAAAAACAATTTAATTTTTTTCATACTTTTTTCTCCTTTTCTTTGGTTTTACTGCTTTTTGCATAGGCATTCTTTTTGCCATTTTTATTGTTTTTATAGTCACCATAACCATTACTGCAAACAAAGTAGTCACAAACAAAATCAAGTAATGCAACCACAATAATCTGCCTATCGAACTAATATTTACAAACAAACTTATTATGTAATCGGCAAGCAAGCCGATAGCAACAGCAACGCTAGCCACCACCCCTGTTTCAAAAAGCATAATACCAGCAACAGCTTTTGGCGATGCACCAATCATTTTGTAAATAGTGTATTTTCTCTCATTTACACTTTGCCAATAGTTTGTGACAGAAATAACAGACAAACTTACCGCAATTAAAAACAAAATTAACAATACTATAGCTTGAACTAAAGACGAATTGACATATTCTACTCCCTTATTTACGCCGATTCCCTTTAAATCTTCATAAACGCTTTTAGTAAAGTTTTTCTTTAACCCATAAAAATCCAAATTATATATTCTCAAAAATGTTTGTTCGGGAGTATTTGTTATATCCCAATCTGCAAGTCTTGCCGTGTAAGGAAAAGTAATAATACTATTTTTTTCGTACATACTGCTATTAATTACACCGACGATTAAAAACTCTGTACCGCAAAAGGTTATATAATCACCATATCCGCAACCTAGCAAATCACAAAACACATTGTTTGCCCACATTACTTTTTGTCCGCTTTCAATGGTAACATCTGAAAACTTACTATCAAACACTTCAATCTCTGCTTCCACTGCATCAATTTGTATAGTTTTGTCCTTATGAGTAGCTTTAGCATTGAGTATACTTGCATTAATTTTTCCGTAATTTCTATAATAGTCAAAATATTCATTCTCAATACTTCGCATATAGTCGCCTATTGCTATGAAGTCCGCATTTTGCTCACATACAATGTTTGGATTGTCAGGATAAATTTCTTGTTCTGCACCTTCTATCATAATTCTTGAGAAAAAGCCACAAGCAACAGTCCCCACCATAATCATTAATACAAACATAGCTAAAGCAGTCGGTTTGTGAAATATCGACTGCTTTATACTATTTAAAATTATCTCTAAATACTTTTTCATTCTTGCTGTTTTCCTTGCAAAATTATCAAAATTAATATTTTTATATTGATTATAAAATTTGCGTGTATTAAAAAATTACAATACATTTCTTTTTAATATTTTTCTAAAATAATACTGCACATTATTTTTTAATATATTACAACAAATATTTATAGCATAGTCCAATTAAAAACTCAAGTTAAACTGCAGTTTTGGAACTTTATATGTCAATTTTGGAAACGATTTTTTAAATTACAAGGGAATAATACCGATTTTTAAAAGGTTTTTTGATTTTTGCAATTTAATTATATTTTCTATTTTATATATTTCTTTTTTGTTCAAAAAGCCATTTTTTCCATTTTTCTTTTCTAAAAAACACTCCGCACATTGCATGTCCGAACTTTTTATATGTAGTCATTTTGACATTGCAATTTATATTCTTTAACATTTCATACATTGCTTTGTCATCGTTTATCAAAATAACTTTATCATTATTTGCGTGACCAATCCATATATTTTCATCAATAAAACTTCTTGCATCAAAAGTATCTGCATTGCAGGTTGGAAAATACCCCATTAATGGTATTGCGGCAGCATAAAAATTAGGGAACCCATAAATAGAATACCAAACACAAGCACCGCCATAACTTGCCCCAACAATATAAACTCTGTCATAATCTATTTGTACTATTTCAGATAAATTTTTTACAAGTTTATTTACCGATTTGCAATAACTTGTTATTATTGAGATATTCTCGCCAATTTCACTTCCACTTTGCGGCACTAGTACATTGCATTTTCTTTTAGATAATCCTAAACCCATACATTGATATTCCAAAAACTGCTTTTTATTATCTTCACCTATTGCACCCGCTCCGTGAAAATAAATAACCAATGGCATTTTTTTGTTTTGATTGGATTTTTTTAATCTGAAGGCTATTGTTCTTAAATTTTCTCTATCGATAAACACATATTTTTCATAGTTTGTAAAAAAAGATTTTTGTTTTATTATACAATCACTTTCATAATTGCAAGCTATGTACTTTTTCTTTTCTTCCAGTTTCTTTGCCGTTTCAACATTATTTTTGTATTGAGTAAATAGCCTATTTAACGACCATTTTTTTATTTTTTTAATATCGCCTGTCTCATAACTCATTTTGTAAAAATAATTGTCTTCACCGCAAAACTCAAAATTCACTAAACTCAACAAAGATTTATCAATAGTTTGCTCTTTATCACACGATTGCTTAAATAACATATAAATATCCTGTATATCGTCATCGCAAAAAGATATTAATGCAATATCCCCATCACTTTCTTTTATATATTTTGCAAATATGTCGTCATTTTTTATTATTGTATAATATTTCAAATTGTTTTCCCCCACTTAATTTATTCAAATTAAGTATATCATATATTTTTTGTGTTTTAAATAGTAAAAGGGAATTTTGTAGAGCAAGATTCTTTCTTGTTTATTTCTTTTACTATCTTTATTTGCTTTTTAGTTCTAATTATTTATTCTCTTTAAAAGCATTGACTAATAAAAGCAAATTCAGTTATCTTTTTTCTCTTCGGGATAAACGCCAAACCAATTACTTTCTGCCCTAATTGCATTATCGTTATTTTCTTTTTTAGAAGAGTCAAAGTTTACTTCCATTTCCATATCGACAATAGTTTCATCTAAAGTGAATGCAGGCACTCCAACATTACTTAATTTAGGTGAAATCTTATCATTGTTTTTCATTCTCTATTTCTGCTCCTTCATTTTTATATCACATTCATTTGATATATCAACTTTGTTTTTAATAAGTTTTTCTATTTCACTATCAAGGCTGACTTGTTCGTGGCAATTTCCACCTGATTTTGTACCAATCAAAGAATCCATTTTCAACCCACCAAATTGATTTGCTCTTTTTAAAGATTCATCTTTATTATCTGCCACTTGTCATTTCACCTTTTTAGCTTATTGCACCTTAATTGCTTATTTTTATACAAACCAAAACATTACAACACTATCAATAACATTATATCACACTTTTAAACCTAATTCAATATCAAAACTTATGCTGTTACGCAGTATTCTATTTATTAAAAACATTAAACTTATAATATTTAGTCCCGATTTTTTAAGGGTTTTTGACTTTTTGCATTTAATTTTAATTATTTAATATGTTTTTGTGTTTTATCCCCAATAATAACCATTCTTTTTTAGTTTAAAATATAAAACTTAATTAATACATTCTTTTTCATCAACGAAAGTATCATTTTGTTCTAATACAAATTGATTGTATTTATTTAACTTAACATAATACCTTACTATCCTAATAATGGAATTTGCACACAATAAAAACATTAAAAATGTTGCTATTGCTAAAAACCAAATTCCACCTTTTTGTGACCCTTCTACACTCGGTTGCAAACTTAGTAATTTTAAGTTATGGTCGACATAAATAGGAACTTTTTTATCAAGCATTTCTATTGCTTCCTTTTCCGTTTTAATTCGTGACTGGTAGTTTCCTGTGTACAAGATGCCGTCCTCTTCATATTCATAGCAAACGGTATAATCGGTATACCCTTTATGCAATACTGCTTTGTAATAAACTATTGTTGCAAATTCTTCTTGATAATTTGCGGTTAATTCTGTATTATAATCCTTTGCTGTCAATATGCAATTGTGCAAACATAATGCAAAGAAAATAAGTCCAATTACAATTGCAAAAATATGCGGATAAAAATAATTATATGGTTTTTTTGTTGCTTTTTTCATATTTTTTCATTTCCTTAAATTTAAATTAAAAAATTTTGAATTGTCCATTTTTTCTAACATAATAAATACAAATCAATTGTTCGCTTTATCAACCCTTTCTTCTATAATTGCACTTTTTTGACCTTTATTTTTAAAAGCTTTTAAAACTGTCAACAAAGCTTCCACAAAAATAGCCAAAAATCCTAACATTAATGGTGGGAAAACATATAGTAAATCGTTTCTAATATCCAAATCCATTCTCTGCTTTTGCAAGTTGTTATCTACATAAATAATTATGGTCGAGCCTATTTTGCTTTGAACATAATCAAAATTTGCAATTCTGTCTGTCCATAATCCTGTATAAGTAGTTCCGTCTGCTGCTACATATTCGTAGTATAAATTGTAATAAGAAAAACTCGCATTTTCAACTTCTTCATATTTGTTTATAGTAGCTTCAACTTGTTGATAATCAGCTGTTTTTTCAATTATAAAACTACTTAAATTGATGATAGAAAGCACTAGAAAAACTAAGCTTATTATAAAAGCCACTACCATTACTATAAATTTATATTTAATATCTTTACTCATACTTATTTTCATATAGCATTTTACCTGTCCCTATACATTTACTAATGTCAATATATATCCTTAACTCAATTATACACAAAAATTACTATCTTAGCAACTATTTATTAAATCCGTTAAAATCAGCATCTTTTACATATAAATAGTTTTGCTTATCGTCTTTTTATTAAAAAGCAAAACCCCTTATAGTATTGCACCATAAGGGGTTTTTGTGTTCGTATATAAAATTAATTAATCAAAAGTCTATTAATAACAAGCGTTTTATGTAAAACTTACACTATTTTAAAATGCTTTTTAATTATTATTTTTCAACTTTTTCTGCAGGGACTTCGTTAGGTTTTTCCACTGCATTTGGTTTGATAAAATCAGGCAATGTCAAACCTGCCATATCAAACATTTCTGTTAGTGGTGGCAATGATTTCATCATACCTGAAAGGAAATTTGATGTACCAGTTTTTCCGTCAGCATTTGTACCGCCGTCCCAAACTGTAACTTTATCAATCTTAATGTTCTTGATAGCTTCAACTTGTTTAGCAACAATTTCTTCAAGCTTATCTGCAACCATTAATCTTACAGCATTAGTAGCATCACCATTTGCGGCTTCAACTATCTTCTTAATACCTTCTGCTTGTGCATTCAACATTGCTTGAACGCCTCGAGCTTCAGCTTCCATTTTAGCGTAAATAGCTTCAGCTTCACCAATAGCTTTTCTGCGTAGTTGCTCTGCTTCTGCATCTGCTTCCAACTCTTTTTTACGCTTGTCAATTTCAACTTTAACAATGACATCTGCTTCTTGAGTTGCTTTTTCCTTTTCTGCTCTGGCTCTTTCAGCAACTTGTTCTGCAGCGTAAGCATCTTCCAACGCCTTAGCTGCTTGAATTTTTTCTGCAGCAACTGCTATACGCATTGCTTCAGCTTGCTTTTCTCTAAGTCTTGCTTGAGCTTCAGCGATATCCGCTTTTGCTTTGTTTTCACCGGCGATTGCTTCACTTTCTGCTTGAGACACATTAATTCTTTCGTCTCTTTGTGCTTGTGCTTCACCGATACTACCGTGCTTATCTGCTTCAGCAACGGAAATTTTTGCTTCGTTTATAGCTCTTGATGCAGCTTCTTTACCCAAAGCTTCAATATATCCAGATTCGTCAGAGATATCTGTCATATTAACGTTTATCAATCTCAAACCAATCTTTTTAAGCTCGCCTTCAACGTTTCTTGAAATAGCGTCTAAGAATTTATCACGGTCAGTATTAATTTCTTCAATGTTCATTGTAGCAATTACAAGTCTCAATTGACCAAAAATAATATCTTTAGATAGTTCTTGAATTTCGTTTAATTTAAGTCCCAACAATCTTTCTGCTGCGTTTTGCATAACAGAAGGTTCAGTACTAATACCAACAGTAAATCGGCTTGGTACGTCAATACGGATATTTTGTCTTGACAACGCATTTTTCAAATCAACACTGATTGAAATAGGTGTCAAATCCAAAAAGGCATACGATTGAATCATTGGCACGATAAACGCTGCACCACCGTGAATACATTTAGACGATTTTTGAGTGCCGTCTTTTTCCTTGGCAATTTTACCATAAATAACCATTACTTTGTCAGATGGGCATTTCTTGTATCTTGCAAAAAACAATACTAAGATAGACGCTATCAATAGCACAACAACAACTACAAGAATAGCAATAATACCGCCTGTTCCCATTGCTGCTAACAAATTTAACATTTTGCTACCTCCTAAATTTTAAAACTCTCTTTTCCACTTATAATGTGTAAGATTTTTATATATTTTATAACAATTTGTTTTACAATTACGATTTAATTTGCTTTTTGAGTATCTTTATTTTTCGCAAATTATTTTCTTTTTCTACGCTTTTTCTCATTACTTTCAATAACAGGCATTGCAACTTCAATATCCAAATCGCTACTTACCTTACAAGCACCGCCGACAAGACCAATTACTTTAACTTCCCTACCAGTAGGTATTGGCTCTTCTTCGTCTGTTACGGCATCCATTTCAACTAATTTACCTTGTATAACAATACTTAGCTTGCCGTGACCTTCGCCTTTTGCAGGTATTTTTAGATATACTTCTGCAACCTTGCCTATAGCATTGCGATTGTCTAACGCTCCGTCCGCTTGCAATTTACGAATAGCTTTGTATGCAAATCCGATAGCAATAAACGCTACCAAACCGCAAATGATTGATACTATTATAGTCCAAACATCTCTAAGTCCGCCTAAAACGCAAGCAACACCAACCCAGCCGCCAATAGCAAAGAAACCTACTAAACCTTTTAAGGTAAAAATACCAATTCCGCCGTCAGCGTCACCATCAAAATCCGCTCCGCCGTCACCGCCAATATCTATATCGCCGTCTCCAGCAAATCCTATCAATAACAATATAAACTGAATCAGTAACAAACCAGACGCTACACAACCTAGAACAAAATAAATCTGTCCTATAAGTCCCAATTGTTCCCAAAACATTTAAGTCCTCCATATTAAAGCGTAGTCAAATTTGTTAAAAACTGCTATCCGCAATCTTTTTACTTTACGCCTTGTATATATTATATCATATTACTAAAAAAAATGCAATATGTACCTTATAAAAACATATAAATCAAATTCCTACTTAACAAAAACAGAAAAATATACCGATAGCGAAGATAAAGATTTTTCACTAGCTGTATAAACTAAAATAACATTCTAAACAACTCTTGTTAACTACAATAACGCTGCTATAACAAACACTTCAGTTAAAAAAGGAACTCTAACATAATTCCAAAAAGAAAATAAAACCAAATAGCAGAAAATACAAATAAAAAATATCGCATACCAAACAATTGATATGCGATATTGTATTTTTAATAATTTATAGTTAAAAATAATTAACTATCATAGTCATAAGGAATTTTATTCAATTTTTCGCCAAGTAAGTTTATTATATATCCATTCTCAACCTTACAAAACCATCTAATATCTTGATTAGGTAAATTCTTCAATAAATATTCATCAGTACAATTACTTTCTTCAACTACTTCCAAATCTTTTATATGGATATAGCACAATATATCTGGTTTAATTGAATACATTGTTTCTTCAGTAAATGGTGTAGGGTCAGTAAAAATAACCTGAAACTCTCTAAATTGTATTTCAGCATCAATTATTGTGCCAACCATTCCTTTAAAAACGTCTTGTTTTTCATATTTTTCTTTTGATACTAAAACTTTAACTTTATCAAACAACTTCATTTCCCCACCATCCTGCTATTAATGTATTATTTTTTAATTTTCCATTTGAAAAAACCATCCAGCCTGACCTAACATAATATGTTTTTCCTGTTTTTTTCCGCTGCCTTCAATTTCAACTTTAATACTTATGGCAACACCATGTTCATTGATACCTAATATATAATATTTTTCTTCACAATAACTTTTCAAAACTTGCTGTTTAAAATATTCTAAGAATTTATCGTTTGGCTCATGTCCCATAGCGTCTTTTACCATTCCTTCTTTATCATTAAACAACCATCCAATTTTTCCTTCAGGAATAATTAATTCTATATCCGACATTTTAGGAACAGGAATATTTATTTCTTGACAATGACAATTATAATGGTACAACCCTCTTTTATTATTTTTATCCTTTAATATCTCTTCAAAGCTATATCCCCTTGCTTCAGGTTTTTTGTTTTTTATCTACAAACCAACATTGATTTACTGCAATACACTTAACGCAATGCTTTGCTGTTACTATCCCTCATATGCCATTTTTATAATCAAAATCATCAATTACTACATCATTTAATTTATCAACAACTTTAATCCATTTACTTGTCCACTCTGTTAACATTTTAATCCTCACAATAATATAATTTCACCTATATTGTAAGGCATAAAAATTGTTAATCAACAATTTTATGACAAAATACTATTTTTTTTATTATATCAAATTTACTTAAGCAATGCAAATGTTTTAAAAAATTATTGCTGTATCACGCTTTTTATACAATAGTAGTCGTTTTTATCAAAATTAATCACAACTTCTTTAGTCATAAAAAAGAAAGCATATCCTGTTTTTTCTTTATTTTCTCATAGTCTGTTTCTGATAAATTATCCTTTTCATTAAAAATAAAATTATATTCCATAACAATTCTCCCTTTTAGTCACACTCTTCATCAAAAGGCTCAAACTTGTAAAAGAAGTTGTGATAGTTTAAAGCAATATTTTCGTTTTCGCCAAAATTAAACTTGCTTCCTATTTTTATTATTTTTTCAATCTTAAAATAAAACTCAAAAAACTCTTCGTAAAACGGGTCATCCATTTCCAAATCATTATCACTATCCGCCATTGAAAACAATGTTGCAAGCACTATTGAACCATCTTCAAAATACAATCTATACTTACTTTTTCTTGTTTTTGATACATATGCCAAAAAATCTCCGATTATCGGCAAATCTTTTTCATATAATTTATTCCAAGCATTAACTTCTTCTTGTGTCATTTTTCTTGTTTCCATAAACATTAATCTCCTTTATATTGTTAAATATTCTATAGGCAATGCAGGCACTATATGATATCCACCATCTTCTCTATAGTGAATTGTGCCTCTTGTTGTTGGAGCTATTATCGTTCCTTCTTTATCTTTATATATTCCGATAATTACATGAAAATCAATTGTTTCTTTATTCCCAAACATTTCACCCGTTCCATGATATTTTTTAAATAACTCTTCAATTTTTGCAACCGAAATAGTTACTATGCTTCTTCCTTCAACATAGTTGTTATGTCCTATTATATGTTTCCCTTGTCTTCCCAAATGCAAATAATATCCTAAACTTGGTCTCCCTCTTCCCCCCATTATATCATATCTCCCCATTAATTTCAACTTTCAATTTCGTTTTCAGTGTAAATCAAAAATTTTCAATTGCAAGACATTTATGACATTTTTATTATTGTTTTGTTCGAAACTAGCTAGAAATTTCTGTCAGTATAATTATTCATTTTAATAATTACGTGATATGCTTTTGTGGTTTTCATTTAATGCAAACTATTCTACAATCGACGCATTAATAAGCAATTAAATTTTGGTGCTGATTTATAAATAAAAATTAGGCATTTCATAAGTTGTTTTGAAATGCCCTTTTTCATATTAATTTATAACTGTTTTATTGTTAAATTTTTATTGATAATCTCACACCAGAAAATCTATTCAAAAAGATTGTCCGAAACTGAGAGTTCGAACAATCTTCGTTTGGTGACCCGTGGGAGAATCGAACTCCCGATTCAGCCGTGAGAGGGCTGCGTCTTAACCGCTTGACCAACAGGCCTTATTTGGTGGAAACTATAGGGCTCGAACCTATGACCCTCTGCTTGTAAGGCAGATGCTCTCCCAACTGAGCTAAGCTTCCGTTTTATTATTTTTCATCGTTTTTTATGTTGACAAAAAATAATTTGCTTTTAAAGTTTATAAAAACTAATCCCGAAAGATTAGTTTTTATAAGTGGTGACCCCAAGGAGAATCGAACTCCTGATTCCACCGTGAAAGGGTGATGTCTTAACCGCTTGACCATGGGGCCACAATAATATATGTGGTGGCGGTGATGGGATTCGAACCTATGACCTTTCGGGTATGAACCGAACGCTATAACCAACTAAGCTACACCGCCATAATATTTTGACTAAAAAGTTTATTTTACTTTTTCTGTCAAATTGCTCAGCTCTTATGCCTTATTGCTATTAACAATAAATAGCACCGCCAAAAATTAATGGTTGCAGGAGCTGGATTCGAACCAACGACCTTCGGGTTATGAGCCCGACGAGCTACCTAGCTGCTCCATCCTGCGTCAGTATGCTAACGAATTAGCACTAATATGCTTGATTATAATACATTATTTTACACCTTTTGTCAAGGATTTTTACTACAAAAATAAAAATTTTTATTATAATCTGCACAAATTTAAATTTTCGGCGATGCTATTTAGTTGTTATTTTATAAAATACTATCAAAAATCGATACTATTTCATTTTTCTTTAACATTATCATTATATGCAATTAGCAATATAAATAAAACTAAATATTGCAAATTTTTGTAAAATCATACAAATTAAATTTATTTAGTCGGATATTGAATATTTCAAAAAACTACCACCTAACACGCCAAAAACTTTCAATAAACTTTTAACCTAGACATTTACTTTGCTTGTTTTGCTTTGTCTAGCATTTCAAGCAATCTTTCTTCTATTGGTTCTACTTTTTTATATAATTCTTGCAACTTATTTGTTGCAATTTCTATTTCTTGATAGCTTAAATCGAACTTGTTCCTATTAATTTCCTTTGTATACTGCGCAACTTCTGCAATCAACTCTTTTTCTTTATCCGTTATATCTATTTCTAACATATCTTTTTGGCAACTAATCCTGAAAATTATGGCGTTGTTTTCAGTTATTGCATCTCTTAATGCCCAAAACTCTACATTTTCATAATCCACTTTGTTATTTTCCATTTTTCGCTCCTTATATTCTTTAATTCTATTTTAGCTATATAAAGCAATTTTCTCATTTACCCATATAACTAATTGTTATACAAAATTTATTCATTCCATTGTGATTTGTTTAGCATTAAGTACCCTTCTTGGTTATCCTTTTCACTCACAAAAAGATATTCAAAGCCCAACATTTCCATAATTTTAACAAGTTCAAAAATTGCTCCGACGATAATATCTTGTCTGCCAACAGGCAAGCCTTTTATATTACATCTATCTTTTAAAGGTGTTTTTTTGATTAACTCATAGACTTTTAACGCATCTGTTTTGTATAACATATAGTTATGCACCTTGTCAGTATCGTAAACTTCCATTTGTAACAAAACGCTAACTATTGTAGATGCTGTACCCCCAATGGCAACAAGTTTATCCATTTTAGGGATATTTCCATACTCTTTTAATTTTGCAGATATAAAAGTCAATAATTTTTCTTCATCTTCGCCACAATTATCTCGTAGTCTTGCAGCACCAATTGGCAGGCTTTTACCATAAATAATGTTTCCCTTATCTCCGCAAACAATTTCTGTACTTGCACCACCAATATCTACAACGCAAACATTTTGACCTTGAGATGCACCCGTAAATCCAAGTTTTGCTTCCATTTCACCGCATACAACGTCGATATCATAGCCTGTAGACTGCTTTATTTTTTTTACAAAATCATTGCCGTTTGATGCGCTTCTAACTGCTTCTGTTGCAAAGATATAAACTGCAGCATTATTTTCATTTGCTATTGCAACAAATTTTATGATTGCTTGTACGCTTCTTTGCATTGCACTCTGCCCTAACTTACCTGTAATAGCCAAGCCTTCTGCAAGCTTAGTAGTTTCCACATATTTTTTAAGCGTTCTTTCGCCATCGCTCAACATAAGCCTTATTGAATTGCTACCTATATCAATAATTGCGTACAATTTTTCCATAAAACCACCTACTTTTTTATTGAAAAGTTTTTATATATTTATTTTAGCATAAAAAGTGATTATATCAAAATGAAATAAAGACTTTTAGCATAATATTTTTTTATATCGCAAACTTTATTATCCTACCATTTTATTGCTCAATATCAATTTAAACGATTAATTATTAACTAAAAATCAAAAAACACCCCGATTTTCAGAGTGTTTTAAAGTTTTATTTTTCTGCAATCGCAGCGCTATCTTTCTTCTCATTATCCGTTTTAACTTTTTTATGGTTAAATTTACTTTTTATCAGTCCAATAATTTTAATAATAGCAAAAACAACAAACATATATGTTATGATTTGATATGCTTTTATCCTGCCATTGAAAAAGAAAATAACCGATACTGCAAATAAACCTATCAACAAAACACCTTGTATAAATCCGCGAATTACACCCGATTTTTGACCGCTTATTAGCAATGCTAGCCCATAACATAGGTAATGGGCTATAATATACACAATTGCCGTTACAAGCAATACTCCCAATTCAAATAGTTGCTCGACAGCTAAATTTGTCACTTCATTATCCTCTTAAAAAAGCCTTGTTTCTCTCTTGATTTTGCATATTGAAGTCCGCTTACTGTACCGCTAACAACCGCAACCCCACTCTCAATATCCAAAGTTTTAATGTCAAAGCCACTGCCGTGTATAGTTAGAATATTATCTACTAGTTTAAATACTGCCATATTTTCGTCATACTCCAACGCGCAAACAACGCCCCTTATTTCAATACTTTCACCATATACTATATTTACAATGTGCTTTTTAGCAACTTTTTGTTCTATATCCATAGCTATCTCCTTCTACTTTTATTATATGATTTATAAACATTAACCAAAGTTTTATACACTAAAGAATAATTATTTAACTTGACTATTTAATAATTCTACTATTTTAATATATTTTGCTATAAGTATATTTATGCAAAAAAGACCTTACTAAATGCAAGGTCTTTTATTTTTCTCTGCTAAATTATACTTATTTGTCTTTACTTTTCAAATAATGGGCAAAATCAAAGTCTTTTGGTTTGTTTTTTATCAATTTAATTACATTTTTATATTTTATTTATGCAAAAATCCTTCGCCAATTAAAGCAAAGGATTTTGTTATCAATAATCAAATGTCTTTGGTTTTCTAACTTTCGCTATAGCTATAAAATCGTGTTCACAATACCAAAAATCTTGATTTGAGAATATTGTTTCCAGCTCTTGCAAAGCGTATTTCATAAACATATAATCGTCTTTTTTCTGTTTATTAGTTGGGTCTGCGTTAGATATTTTCTCAAAGTTGTTGACTCTGTAAGAAAATCTTTCAAAAAAGATTTCGTCACGCTCGTCAATGCTTTTACCCGATAAATCTTTTAAAAATGTTTCCACTTTTACATCAACATAACCTGCTGACACCAATTGATGGTACAATTTTCTACCATTTTGTCTGTCTGAAAAACCGACGGTTGTATTGCACTTATCTACTATTTGTTGTATAACGCCATCGTCATTCAAAGCCAAAACACTTCCATCATCTGAGCCGCGCATAACAATGTATCCATCAGGGGATAAAAACTTGCGTAATTTTTTTAGTACCGCAACAGGTTTTTTCAAATGCAACAACAATAACGCCCCAAACATAATGTCAAACTTTTCTATGCCAAGCTCGTTCATTGTTTCTTTCAAAACATACTCAAAGTCTTCGCTTTCCATATCCATTATTCTAAAAATAAACTTGTTTGAGTCACTGTGGCTTTTTGCGTAATCTATACATTTTTTGCTAAAATCTATACCTAAAACTTTAACATTATCCATTTTTCCGAATCGCATATTGCCGACAAAATTGTATGCACAACCTAAATCTAATATCCAAATCGGCTTTTTATCCATACCTGCAATCAATTTATTTAATACTGACATATCGCACTCGTGAGTGTTTTTTGCCTGAATATTTAATCTTTCATATTCCTTGTCAGAATCAGATTGATATAGCGACCACCTAATTTTTTTTGTAGGTTTTGCTACAATATTCACAGCTTGCAACATAGTTAAATCGTCTGTCGGTGCTTTTGCAGCTTGCATTTTTTTGTTATATGCTGCCAATGCATTCTCAACAAAATCCGCTATAGCTTTATAATCACGAGCCTCTAATGGGAATTTTTGAAAATCCCTTAAAGAACGGGGGATATTTTCTCTTCCCATATCTGAAAAAACTGTAACAATTTGACAATGCTTTTTCAGCCCACTAAGCATATCTTGATGGAAACTCTCCCATTCATATTTTACCCATTCACTCTCTAAAAACTCTTTTTTACTGCTAACAACAACCAAAACTTTGGTGTTTTCCAAAGCTTCATCAATTGCTCTTTTATACACAGCTTGTCCCAAACTCAACAAAGACGAATTACTATAAAATGTAGCAATATTTCTGCTTGTAAGTTCGTTATAAATTTCTTCACCTATTTTAGTATCAATTGTCACTCTTCCTTCAAAATCGTGATTTTTAAAAGATATAAAAACATCACTTTTAATTTCTTCCATAATATCCCCTATTAATTTTTTTAAACATTTTTAAAACCAATTGTTATTTAAAATTTAATTTAATTTCTATAAATATTACTAATTGTTATTAATTAACACAAATAATCTATCAAAGTTTTAACTGCTTCAACATAAAAAGTTACGCCTGCATCAATTGTCGCTTGAAAATCTTCATTAGCATTGTCATCTGCAGAATCAGAAACAGCTTTAATCATTAAAAATGGTACATTATGATTTTTGCAAGCAAAATAAATGCCCGCACTTTCCATATCACAAATTTCACCGCCAAAATGATTAATTAGCCAGTCTCTGAACTCATTATCGTCCACAAACTTATCTCCAGATACAATTCTAACAACTTTTTTGTCGCCAATAATAGTTTTTGCTAGTTCCAACATTTGTTTATTAGCATTAAAAACGAAGCTATCTGGTTGGAATAAATATTTACCTGCTTTATTTTTATCTTTATAGCTAGTTGTAAAGTCATAATGAACAATATCGCCTACATACACAACTTCACCACAACCGATTTTATTAGAAAGACCACCTACAACACCAAAATTCAAAATGAAGTCAACATTAAACTTTACAATTAACATTTGTGCCGATAAAGCTGCGGCTATTTCACCAACACCGCTATCAGCCATAAATATTTTACAATCTTTATAATCAAATTCAGTAACTTTTATTTCTCCAAAATCATACTTTTTAACAAACTTGCCAAAAGATTTTATTAAATGTTCTTGCTCGTCACAAAGAGCAACAACCATACCAATTCTTTTAATTTTATCCATATATAATACCTTTTTTTATTTAATTATAACTATAATCATACAAAAAGTCAATACCATATACGCTTTACATAACTTTATTAACTTTGTAATTAGCTTACATTGCATTTTGCAAAAATTTTTCATTTATATTAACAAAATTTTAACTTAATTTATCAAAATTTTAATTATCTACTTTAAAAACATAGATTTTTCCTAATTTAGGCGGACAAATTGGCTAAAATGTGGATAAACACCCTAAAAACAAGCAAGTTATCCACATTTTGACTGAGTTATCCACATTTTTTTGTAAAAATTATTACATATAAGCTTAAGTTTTATAACTATTAGTTATTATAAACACAAGCAGATAAGAAGAATTTAACAAAAAATGTGGATAAACTTGTTTATATGTTGATAAATCCACATAAAAATACTTGTATTCAATTTAAAAGCTGCGATATATCGATTAATAAACAGGTTTACCACAAATAAGCATAATCTTATTAAAAATATACCATCACTCATAAAGCTTAAATAATGATATACTATTCTATATTACACCTAACACAAACTATTTATTAAATAGAATAAATACAATACATATTACCCTCTAACCAAGCGTATAAACCTACCGCTAACCCCATTTGATTATTTACTTTCCTATATAATAATTAGTCTGCATATAATATCTCTAATATTTTTGCAATTAACTACAAGTTCAAAGGTTAAACAAGCTGTTTTTACGTATTATTTCTTTCGTTGTATAACAAAATGTTATGTTTCACGTGAAACTTATTGTTTTTTTGCACATAATCTGCAATACCATATCATCTATTATATCAAAAACTTATACTGCATTATAAGCAAATACTAAACCACTAGTTGAATAAAAGCAAAATATGCAATTATTTATATAAAAGTATTGTATTTTATCACTCCCGTATACAACCACACTACAGCCTATAGGCAGAAACATTTGTTGACTTCTATTTTTTACATTGCGACACAACATAATTTACAACTATAAACACTTTTGTTTTAACTACCAATTACTGCTGCCCCTTTTTATGACACTATACTATAATATAAACTATAAGAAATAAATTTTAATTACCATTAAATTCATATAACTAACGCAATAACTTACTGTCGCGAGCACTTCTAGTTTGAATCAACAATCGCCGATATCAAATATCACTTCGTGTCGCTTGGCTACAGCTTCCGATAACATAAAAAAAACCACCATTAAATTTAAGCAAGCTTTTAACAAATAAAACTAAATATTTTACTTAACAAATCAAATTCGATATCGCTTTATCAGTATCAATTGCAATAAAACACAACCTTTCCTACATTCAACAACTTCAATCAAGATAAACTATCACCAATACACTTATTAGTTCTAAAACAATATATTATAAGACACAAAGTTGTCTTATACCGCTCTTCCAGCTCCTAATATTATCAATCACTATATAATATAAGTTAGACTATTTTATCACAAAGTTTAATACTGCAGCAAGGCCATTTAATATCAAAAACTATACCCCTAGAGCAAAAACAGAGTATTACAAGCACGGAAACAAAAACCTTGCACACCGCGGTTGTTTTAACAACTATGTGTTATATGTTTCACGTGAAACGTCCATCAAAATAAAAAATAGCTAAATTAATAAATTTATCAATATTAACAATTCACACTATAACGTTATACACTAAAAGTATTTTTAGACACTTGATTTAAACACCCATTACAAATCAAGACTAATAAAATTACTTTATAAATTACCCCAATAAATTATTAAACACTCAACACAATATCAAATACCTTATCATTAACAGCAATAAACACTTGCTGCAATTATTTAAACAAGAACTACTTTTCACTTTCACGCCCCACCCAACACACTGTGCCTAATCCCACATATTAAAACAGGATGATAAATAATACACAACACCTTCAACTACACCTTAATTCTAAAACAAAAACAGATTTTAAATTATACTTACCCCCAAAAGTCATAAACAAGATTTACCCTTCCACCAATACTATACACACAATAATTTTATAAAACAGAAAATTAAGTTTCTATAAATCCATTTTTTCAGCAAGAAAAAACCGCGCCTTTATACACCAAGCAAAAAAAAATTCCTGCTCTTAACATAACCGCACACATTAGTTACACATATAATTATTACAGAAACAAAGATATAAAAAACCATCACATCACTCCATTTAAAAACACAATACCCCCTACAAGACAACTAATCAAATCAAAAAAACTTACAACAAACTCACCATATTACCAACACACAATATCAATTAACTTGCTCTTTTTAATCACACACCACTTTAAAATAAAAACTAGACTTTTAATAACCAAATACCCCTTTATTTATAATAAAAAGCAAAAATTTTAAATAATATACTAAAAAACTACTAAACTAAAAACTATCTTATTACCTTCAACAAAAGAACTGGTACAGATTAAAATAAAAACCCCTGTTTCACGTGAAACACATAACCATTGGTTATGCAGCACGAATAAAAGTACATAATTTAAAAAACAATTTAAATTAAACAAGACAGTGTAAACAATAATACAAAGACACCTTATATATTAAAAACATACATATATAAACAGCAAATATTTTTAACAAAAAAAGTTAATAAAACCACAACCCCGCTCTATACGGCACATTATATTTACAACGCGCTACAACACCAAAAAAAAGTTTTATCAAAAAAAATATTTCTGCTCTCATACACACAAAAAAACAAGTTTTTAATCACAAGCAATAATTCAAACACATAAAAATACAGTTTTTACGCAGCAACACTTACAAAACTCAACCAAACAAAAAAAACTACTTCACAACAATTATAACCAGTTCAAAAACAATATTTATTTTGTTCATTATTAAATTATTATGTAAACCATTTTTATACTTCTCTTACAAATCACTAAAAAATCACATTTTAAAATTAATTACCAACAAGTCTGTTTCACGTGAAACACTTTTGGTTTTATTATATAACAACTAGTTATCTTTTATTGTTTTTATGTTAATTTTCAAATTAAAACGCCTTGATTAATTTGTTCAGCAATTACCTGCACATAATTTATGACAATTATAGGCATTGTTTACAATTTTCAACTTTTAACTTCTACTTTTGTAATAATGTTCTATTTTTTATTATTTTCAAGGATTTTTATTGTAAAATACAGCATATTTTTGCCTGATTTTATGTGCTTATTTTTACTCCGATAAAATTGTTTATCGTGAAACATTCTCTAGCCTAATACTGGCTTAGTTTATAACTTGTTACTATTTTTTGGAATAATATTGGCTATTTAGCAAATTGTTTTACACACATTTTTGACAACATTTTCCTTTGTCCGATATTTTAAAATTGTGTGTTTCACGGGTTTTGTGAAACAATTTTTTACTATTTTAAATCTTATCTATTTTTATGACTTTTATTGATTTTTTTGATAAAATTCCCTGCTTTTTCTCATTGTTTTAGGCTATTTTATTGTTTTTTAGTTAAATTTTTATCTTTTTTCCTGTTTTTTTGCTGCTATATTTATGATACACAATCTTTTTTTTCTTAGCTTTCATCTTCCTTAACTATAATTACTTAATTTTTGATTGCTTTGTTTATTGACCAATATTTTTAATTTTTTTCTTTTTATTTTGTTGTTTTACTGACAATTTTCTTAATATTGCATTGTTGTTCATAAGTTTAAAAGGAAAATGGTCTTGCTTTTTTTGATTATTTAATATCTTTAAGCTGAATATTAAAATTATAAATTTATCGCATTTGGTTGACTTAATATTTTTTTTAATATATAATAATATCGAAATTGTGTAATTTTGCATTAAATTTTCAGGTTAAATTAATTGGCTTTGCCTAAAGAAAAACCTATTTTTAGTCATTATTGCAACTAAATTATTTAGAGATTAATTAACAAAAGTGAGGAATAGAAAAATGAAAAGAACTTATCAACCTAAAAAAAGACAAAGAAGTAAAGTTCACGGTTTCAGAAAAAGAATGGCTTCAGCTTCTGGTCGTAACGTTATCAAGAGAAGAAGAAATAAGGGCAGAGCTAGACTTTCTGCATAAACTTAAGGCAACTATCGCCTTAAAAGATGAGCGATTTCATCATTTTAGGCTGATTTTTTCAGCCTTTTTTGATAAATTGTGCTTTTGCCGTTTTATTTGATTTACTATTTAGCGGTTTGGTTTAACTTTTTTGTAAAATTTAAATTCTCCATTTACCGCTTTTTATAACAAATTTATTGTTTATAAGTGTTATTTCGCACTGCATTGTATAACTTTTACTTTGGTTAAGCACTTTAATTGTAGCAATTTTTTTAAAATATTTTACATAAGCTTTGTTACTATTAATGTTTTTATTTTTTTACTAGCAAGATTGCTTAGATTTGGAGGATAAATGAATAAAATCTACAGATTAAAATCTTCAAAATCCTTTGAATATATACACAAGCACGGAAAATCTTTTGCTAATAGCAATTTAGTTTTAGTTTATACTCCTACTAAATTCAATTTGAAAGTCGGTTTTTCAGTTAGCAAAAAACTTGGTAAAGCTGTCATCAGAAACAAAGTAAAACGCAGACTTCGTGAAGGGTTTAGGATAATGATTCCTTATTTAAATCCGCATTACAATTATATGATAATTGCAAGACAAGCTGCTGCTGAGTGTGACTATCATCAACTACTTTCTTCCTTAAAGCATTTGCTTTTAAAGGCTAATTTAGTTGAAAATAAACAAGAATTTGATAAATTGAAATAGTATAATGTGTTGTTTTTTTAATCAATTATTTTGAGATTGTTTTGATTTTATAAACTTATTTTAGAATATTTATAAACAATAAAATTTCAAATAAAATGACATTCTTTTACAAAATTATAAATTTAATCATTTATTAATAGGTTAATATTTGATTATCCCTATAAAAAAATGAAAATAATAAAAAAAGTATTTACTGCACCTGTCAAATATTACAAATATTGTATAAATCCACTTATACCTAATAATTGCAGATATACACCTTCTTGTTCTGCCTATATGCAACAGGCTATTAACAAAAGGGGAGTATTTTGTGGTGTATTTTTAGGCTTATACAGGATTTTGAGATGTAACCCTTTTAGCAAAGGTGGATTTGACCCAGTAAAAAATAATTATAAAGGAAATGCTAAGTGGCTATTATGATGGATTTTATGTCTTTACTCACAGCCATTCCCGAACATACCAACTTTATTGCTAAATTTATTGAAGTTTTAAATAACGGAATATTTAATTCAGGCGTTACTGTTGGAACATTCGGTGTAACGGTTATCGTATTTACGCTAATATTTAAATTTGCATTGCTACCGCTTGATTTGTGGCAAAAATTTTCTATGCGTAAACAAAACAAAACTATGGAAAGACTTCGCCCACAGCTTGAAAAACTTGAAAAGCAGTATGCAAATCAACCGGACAAGCTAAAACAAAAGCAAGCAGAGCTTCAAAAAGGACAATTGGGCGGAATGTTTGGTTCTTGTCTTCCTATGTTAGTTACAATGGTAGTTTTCTTTGTAGTTTTAGGCGGATTTAATGATTATATTCGTGTAGAAAATGAAAAAATTGTATACACTATTGCAGAAGCCTACAATACAGCTTTAGCAAATGGCACATCATTATCTCCTGAACAGATTGCAGGAATGTATCATATTGAAAAATTCTTATGGATTTCAAATATTTATATGCCTGACACTTGGAGTGCAGTTATTCCTACAATGGAGCAGTATGTAGGTAGCGGTATGGGTGCTTTAAATGCAACACGCCCAGATATTGCTAATATTCCTAACTGGTATGAAGTTTTGATTAAACCAGCTGCAGATGTATATAATAAATCATCTTTCTGGAATATAGGTAAATGGAATGGTTATTTGGTATTGCCTATATTGTCAATTATCACTTCAATTTTAAGTGCTAAACTTTTGGGAACTTCTCAAGCAAACACTGCAATGGGTACAAAAGAACAACAGAAATCTGCACAGAAAACACAAAAATTTATGAATTATATTATGCCTGTAATGTTTGGTGTATTCTCATTATTCTATTCATCAGCATTTGCATTATATATATTTATCAGCTCATTATTCTCTACAATTTTCAACTTGATATTCAACTTAATTAGCAAAAATGTAGATAAAAAGAAAGCTGAAATTGTCGCATAATAAAGGAGAAAATGATGGAATTCAGAGCAAAAACAGTTGAAGAAGCTATTGAAATCGGTCTTCAGGAATTAAACCTTTCTAAAGAAGATGCAGATATAGAAATCCTTCAAAAATCGGGGCTTCTTAAAAAAGCAGTAGTAAATATTGAAAAAAAAGAGTTTAAAAAAGCTACTGCAGAAGATATTGAGAATAGTATTGTAGATAACCAAAATCAAGAAGAAAAGGCTCAAAAGAAACTACACGAGAGTGATATGCCTGTTGTTAACTTTTTGACTGAATTATTAGGCAATATGGGGCTTGATTGCGAGCTTGACTTTAAGTCAAACAGAGATGTTCTTCATATTATTATCAAAGGTCAAGATACAAATCTTGCTATCGGTTATCGTGGTGAAACTTTAGATAGTTTGCAATATTTATGTCTTTTAGTAGCTAACAAAACTACAAGATTCAAAAAAAGACTTATTATTGATGCGGAAGGTTACCGTGAAATGCGTGCTAAAACCTTAACAGAACTTTCTCAAAAGCTTGCTAAAAAGGTTGCTAAAACAGGCACAAGCATTGAACTTGAACCAATGAATCCGTTTGAGAGAAGAGTTATTCACACAACACTTCAGGACGATGCTTTTGTTACTACTTCAAGTGAAGGGGAAGAACCTAACAGATATGTTGTTATATCCCCAATTAAAAAAGAAACTAATATGTATGACAATGAGTCAAAATACAATTTTAAAAAATACGGTACGGGTAAAACACGTTCTTTCGGACAAAAAAATAAGAGATTTTAATAAGAAAAAAGAGCGTATTATTTCGCTCTTTTACTTTTTTAATATCTTATAAATTTTAAATTAAGGTTTTGTCATTATATTTAATATTTAAATGCTAAAACCTTACAAAAATCGGTACTTTTATTATTTTTTCATTTAATAGTGTAATTATATTTATACTTTATGGTGTGTTATGTCAAAAACTATTGCAGCAATAGCCACTCCTTTTGGCACTGGTGCTATTGGAGTTATAAGGCTTAGCGGTGACAATTCTCTTAAAATTGCCAGTCAAGTTTTTTCAACAAAAAAACTTGATAATTTTTGTAATGCTACACCTAATTTTATGTACTTTGGCACTATTAATTGCGAAAAGTTTAGCGACGAATGTCTTGCCGTTTACTTTAAAGCCCCACATTCCTTTACAGGCGAAGATGTTGTGGAATTTCAATGTCACGGTGGCATAAGACTTATTGAAGAAGTTTTAAATATATTATTAAAAAATGGTGCAACTCTTGCTGATAAAGGAGAATTTACAAAACGCGCTTTTTTAAATGGTAAATACTCTCTATCTCAAGCTGAAGGCATTATTGAAATGATAAACAGCGAAAATATTGCCGCCCTTAATGCCGGATATCGTCAGCTTAGCGGTAGTTTAAATAACAAAGTTTTAAAAATAGAAAATGATATATTAGATGTTACAGCATCGTTGGAAGCAAGTCTTGATTACCCTGAAGAACTTGAAGAAGAAGTAAGAGAAAATCTTCCTATTCAACTTGATAATATAAAAAATCAAATATCTATTTTATTAGATACTGCTAAACTTGGTAGAATTGTTAAAAATGGCATTAATGTTGCAATTATTGGTATGCCTAACATCGGTAAATCTTCCCTTTTAAACGCTATTTTAGGAAAGGATAGGGCAATTGTTACAGACATTGCGGGTACAACCCGTGACACGCTTGAAGAAAGAGTTGAAAGGAATGGTATTTTTATCAATTTTATTGATACTGCAGGTATTAGACAAACTTGCGATACTGTTGAAAAAATAGGCGTTGACAAGGCAAAACAGAGCGCTAAAAACGCAGATATAATTGTTATGATGCTTAACGCTAATAAGACTATTTCCCACGAAGAAAAAGCTTTACTTGACGAATTTACTGACAAGCCTATTATCAAAGTATATAATAAAATGGATTTAGGTGTTTTAGATACAAATAATGACGGCATTGCTATTAGTGCCAAAACAGGCGAGAATGTAGAGTTAATATTAAACAAAATTTGCGATAACTTTGTAACATGTAAAATTGACTCTAGCGGTGATATAATAACAAATATAAGGCATACACAAGCACTTTTAAATACTTATGAATTTATAAACAACGCTTGTCAGGATACGGAAAACACACCTTCAGAGTGTATTTTAATAGATTTAAAGTCAAGTTATTTAGAACTTGGAACTATAACTGGTAATACAGCAAGTGAAGATATTATTGATACTATTTTTAGCAAATTTTGCTTAGGAAAATAATTTTAATTACGATTTTCACATTGTTTTTTATAAATAAACATTTAAACATACAAATAATTTTTACTTTTAAGGATAAATATGATTAATAACAGTTTTTATGATTCGGTAGTTGTTGGAGCAGGACACGCAGGCGTTGAAGCGGCGTTAGCTCTTGCACGCCTAAATAAAAAAGTTTTACTTGTAACTTTATCTTTAGATAGTATATCTTTTATGGCTTGTAATCCAAACATTGGCGGCACAGCAAAAGGTCATTTAGTAAGAGAGATTGATGCTTTAGGCGGTCAAATGGGTGTTTCTGCAGACGAATCACTTTTGCAACTTAGAATGTTAAATCTTTCAAAAGGTGCTGCAGTACATAGTTTAAGGGGACAGGAAGATAAGACTTTATACCACTTAAATATGAAAAAAGTCATTGAGAATGAGCCTAATATTACTTTACTTCAAGGCGAAGTCGCAGAAATTTTAACCAATAGTAAAAACAAAGTTTGTGGTATAAAAACTGGTATGGGTAGCACATACAACTGTAATGCAATAGTTGTATGCTCAGGTGTTTATCTTAATAGTAATATTGTTATTGGTGAGTACAGGAAAGAAGAAGGCCCAAGCGGTTTTTCAAGAAGTGCACTTTTAACTAATAGCCTAATTAATTTGGGTATAAATATTAGAAGATTTAAAACAGGTACTCCTGCAAGAGTAGATAAAAATACAATTGATTTTTCTAAAATGACACCACAATATGGCGATAAAAATATATATTCTTTTTCTTTTATGAATGATAATTTTGAAAGTGCAAACTTACCTTGTTACTTAACTTACACTAACGAAACCACTCATAAGATAATAAGGGATAATATACACCGCTCACCATTATACAATGGTTCTATCAAATCTGTAGGTCCTAGATACTGCCCAAGTATTGAAGACAAAGTTATGCGCTTTGCAGATAAAGATAGGCATCAAATTTTTATCGAACCTGAAAGTAGGTTTACTAATGAAATGTATGTACAAGGTATGTCAAGTAGCCTACCTATTGACGTTCAACTTGATATGTATAGGTCAATTGCAGGGTTAGAAAATGTTAATATTATGAGATATGCTTATGCTATTGAATATGATTGCATAGACAGCGAACAACTTGATTTGACACTTATGGTAAAGCATATACCTGGCTTATTTATGGCAGGTCAAATTAATGGTAGTAGTGGCTATGAAGAAGCAGCAGCTCAAGGTTTAATTGCCGGTATAAATGCAAACCAATATCTTGATAATAAAAAGCCTTTGATATTGTCTCGTGATGAGTCATATATTGGAGTTTTAATAGATGATTTGGTTACAAAAGGCACAAATGAACCTTATAGAATGATGACTGCTAGGGCAGAATTTAGGCTTAATTTAAGGCAAGAAAACGCAGATATAAGGCTTACTGAATACGGTAGACAAATAGGCTTAGTTAAGGACGATAGATATAACAAATTTAAAGATAAACTATCAAAAATTGTAAGTTACAATGAAATTTTAAATAGAAATATAAGCCCTAAAAAATTCTCTTCATTTTTTGAAAGTATTGGTGAGAGCATACCTTGTAATTCGCTATCATTTAAAGATATGTTAAAAAGAGCTAATATTACAAGTGATAATTTGATTGATAATTTTGAAGAATTTAGCGGTTTAGATAGAAGAATTATGGCAGAAGTTGCTTCAACTATCAAATATGAAGGCTATTTAAATAAACAAAACGCTAGCATAAAAGAACTTAAAAAATTGGAAGATAAAATTATACCAGAAGGTATAGATTATTCAAAAATAGAAGGCTTAAGACTTGAAGCCAGACAAAAACTTAACAAAATAAGACCATTAAATTTAGGACAAGCATCAAGAATAAGCGGAGTATCTCCTGCAGATATAACTGTATTAATGGTATATTTATTTAAATAATAACTATTTACTTTATAATAAAAATGGTGTATAATGGAATTATTGAATCAATATCTTACAAAACTAAATATAGAATTTGATGATACTACAATCACTAAATTTGAAAATTACTATAATTTATTGATAGATTATAATCAAAAATTTAATTTAACCAGTATTACTGAAAAAAATGATGTTATTATAAAACATTTTGTAGATAGTTTGTATGGATATCAATTTTTTAAAGAAACTAATTATGTTGCAGATGTTGGAGCAGGTGCAGGCTTTCCATCAATACCACTTGCAATAATTTTACCTAATGTCAATTTTACTTTAATAGATAGTCTTAATAAAAGAGTTAATTTTTTAAATATAGTAAAAGAAGAATTACAGCTTAATAATATTACAGCAGTTCATTCAAGAGTGGAAGATTTTTGTACAAAAAACAGAAATTCATTTGATATAGCAACTGCAAGAGCAGTAGCAAGCCTTCCAACACTTTTAGAATATCTTGTTCCACTATTAAAAAAAGGTGGCAAAGCTATATGCTATAAGTCTTTAAATGCTGATAATGAACTTTTAATGTGCGATAATGCTTTTAAAAAATTAAACTGCAAACTTTATGAAAAATATGATTATACTCTACAGAATAATTTTAGAAGTATAGTTATAGTAAATAGTAATGATATATGTAATAAATGCTATCCAAGAAGTGGTAACAAACCAAAATTGAAACCACTATAAATAAAATAACCTTTCAAAAATCGGGGTTAATTTATATAAATACAAAAATAAAATTCTTATTTCAAGAGGTAAATATATGAAAAAAACAGGTCAAGGCTTAGGATTAGGTGCATTGTTTAATGATTATTCTCAAGACAATATAACCACTTATGATGTAAATGGTGTTTTAAACAAAGGTGTGGAAGAAATGGATATAGATTCAGTTATTCCAAACCCAGACCAACCACGTAAAAACTTTGATGAAGAACTTCTTAAAGAGCTAGCAATAAGTATTAAAAGATATGGAGTTATTCAACCTATTACCGTTGTTAAAAGCGGTTTAAAATACATTATTATTGCAGGTGAGAGAAGATATCGTGCAAGTAAACTAGCCGGTTTAAAACAAATACCTGTTATTGTTAAAGATTATTCAGAAAAAGAATGTAAAGAAATAGCTTTGATAGAAAACTTACAAAGAGAAGATTTAAACCCTATCGAAGAAGCTATGGCTTTTAGAAAATTAATAGACGAATATGACTTGTCTCAAGAAGAACTTGCTAACAACTTAGGTAAAAGCCGTCCTGCTATTGCAAATAGCCTTAGACTTTTAACTTTGCACCCTGAAGTTCAAAGACTAGTTGTTGACGGTAGACTTTCTGCTGGCCACGCTAGATGTTTAGTTGCTGTAAAAGATTTTGATGTTCAATTAAAGTATGCAAATGCAGCTGCAGATAAAAAAATGAGCGTTCGTGAATTGGAAATGATGGTAAATGCTTATTTAAATCCTAGCAGTGATACTCCTAAGAAAACTATTAAACTTACTCAAGAATTAAAAGAGTTTGTTAACGATATGCAAAGAATTTTTGCTACAAAAGTTAAAATTGTTGGTAACGAAGAAAAAGGTAGAATCTATATGGATTATTACACTAAAGACGACTTACAAAGAATTTATGAACTTATGGACTCTTTAAAAAAATAAAAAACTTTACTTATTTGTAAATAATTAATAAAATTAATACAAATTTTTAATAAAATTATTTACAATTAATTATCATAATGATATAATATTAATATAATTATTAATGGAGGTGCAAAATTATGGCTAATTTGAATAGTGAATTCAAAAAATTACCTAGACTTGTACAAATTTTATTGCTTTTGATTCCAGGTATTGGTTGGATTACAGAAATCGTTGTACGTTTATCTGCTTTTCTTAACGGCAAAGCAACAAATCAAATTATAGCACTTGTTCTTGCTATTTTCATTCCATTCTTCAGCTGGATTGACTTGATTTGGGTAATTTTGTTCAAGAAACTTATCTTGACCTGATAAACTTTAAAGAGAATAAAAAAGATTCGGAAAAAATCCGAATCTTTTTTATTTTTATATATTTTTTTTTATTTTTTATTTATTAAATTATATTTATATTTTACCATAAATTAATTATTTATTTCTTTATCAAGTATATCAAATAATTGTTTTTTTTATCTAAATTAAAATAATTTATAAAAGAAAAAAGCACTATTAAAAATAATGCTTTTATTTTTTTGCAACTATTAAATCTCTGTTTATTGCTTGGTCTACTCTATGCCCGAAATTAATTAAATTTTCATTATCTAACACTTTAAAGCCTTTTGATTTTAATATTTCTTCAAAATATTTTCTTTTCAACAAAAATGTATTCCACGATAATATTAATACACCATTTTCATTAAGTACATTTTTCCACGCTGTTAAACTACTTTCCAATAGTTCTTTAGGACTTCTCGTAAAAGAATTTTGCTTTTCGTTAGTTATATTACTATGTTTTACACCGTAAGGCAAGTCACCAACAATAATATCAAAATAATCTTTTTTATAAATTTTATCGCTATAAATAGTGTTGATTGATACTACTTCAAATATTTTAATATCTTTACTTTCTTTAGTTTTTGTTATTTCAAAAATATTTTTTTCTGCTTTAAAGCTTTTATTAGCACCACTAAATTTTTCTTTTTTATATTTAAATTTAAATTTTTCGTTTTCTAAAAATTTTCTTAAAAATACAGCTGTTTCATCTACAACTTTTGCTGCTATTTCTATACCATAACAATTATAGCTCTGAGATAAACCTTCGTAAAGGGAAGTACCTTTGCCACAAATAGGGTCTAACAAATTAATATTATCTTCTTTTTCTATCAAAAAGCTACCAATATTTATCATAAGTTTAGTAAAATATTCATTAGTTTTGCCTGAATACTTTAATAAACTACTTATATTGTTATTTATATATTCTAAATTATTTTTTTCAATAGGTTTTAAAAGATTATCCTTATACTCAAACAAACCTAATAAAAAAGATAGTTTACTTATATATTTATTATATTTTTCAATATTTTCACAGTCAAAAATCAAATAATTTAAACCACAAATATTTGTTAATTTAATATTTTTTGAAAAATTATATTTTTGGTTTAAAATATTAAATTCTGAAAAAATGATTTTTTCAGAATTTATATTATATGTTAAATAATGTTTTGGATTTATTAAAATTGCATAATCCATAATTAGCCCATCAACCTTACTGGTAAAATCAAATATAAAAATTCGTCGCCACTAAGCGGAGTAATAACACAAGGTTGAATACTTGAAGAAAAATTAATTTTTATATACTCTGAATCAATAGCTTTTAAGCAATCTGCCAAAAATTTAGAGTTTAAAGCAAGTTTCATATCTTTACCTTGCATATTTACAGGCACTTTTTCATTAATATTGCCAATTTCAGCATTTGCATCAATAGTCATAATACTTTCTGCAATTTCTATTTTGATTAGGTTAGCTTGTACATTTCTTGAAATAATAGAAACTCTATCCAAAGTTTGCTCTAATTGTTCACAATTAACTTTTATTTCAGTAATGCTTTCCTTTGGTATAATTCTTTCATAATTTACAAATTCACCTTCAATTAATTGAGCAATAACTTTTGTATGTCCCATATCTGCCATAATTTTTTTGTTATTTAAAGAAATAGTTATTATTTCATCGTTATCGTTTGAAAGTTTAGAAATTTCATTTAAAGCTCTTGCAGGTACAATAACTTTAAAATCTCCACTAGGAACAGATAAAGGTTGTTTTGTAATAGCAAGTCTTAAACCATCAATTGCTATCATTGAAATTTCCTTGCCTTTAATTTTCATTAAGCAACCTTTCAAAACAGGTCTTGAATCGTCAGGAGCTGCACAAAAAGCTGTTTTATTAACCATATCTTTAAATTGATTTTGCATCATACTAAAAACATTATCAAAATTATTATCAATAAATTTAGGATATTCGTCAGCTCTAAAAAGCATAATTTTAGAAACGCTGTCCATATATTTAATGTTCAATATTTTCTCGTCTAAGCACTCTAGCTCAACTTGTTGGCTTCCCATTTTTCTGACAAGTTCAGACATAAGCTTGCCGGGAACAACAATTTCACCTTCAAGCAAAATTTTAGCGTTTATTGTATTTTCGATAGTTATTTCTGTATCGGAAGCAGTTAGAGTTAAGGTATTGCCAAGAGCAGTAATTTTAACACCTTCAAGAATAGGAATGTTTGATTTTCCGGAAATAGCTTTTGTTACCTTTGCAAAAGAATCTGCTAAATCAAGACCGTTACAATATAATTTCATAATAACTCCTTATAACACAATGTTTTATAGTGTTTATTTTTTAGTTTTTTTATTAAATTAAAGTTTTTAAATAATTTTTTGATATATTATATTTAGTATTTATAGATAATAATAGTAGTATTAATACCTGTGGAAATGTGGATAAACAACAATCTATTAAAAATAGCTATGATTTTTGGCAAAAAAAGTAAATTTTTAATAATTTTTTATTAACATAAAATGTGGATAATTATGTGTTATTTATCAACATTAATCCACAAAAATATTAGGTTGTCCACAAAGTCAAAAATTAAGCTAATTTTTAAAGAAAAAAGTGTCTTATAAAAACTATTTTTTCTTTATAATTTCAGTCAAATCTTTAATGTAATTTGCGTACCTGTAATCGGTAGAAATAAGGTCTGAAATTTTATCTCTTGCGTGAATTATAGTAGAGTGGTCACGGCCGCCCATAAAGTCACCAATAGAAACAAGAGGTACAGAAATTAAATCTGAAATCAAATATATAGCTATTTGTCTTGCTTCTGCAATATTTTTTGTTTTCTTTTTACTTGTAATATCTTTTTGGTCGATATTAAAGTAGTCAGAAACACATTTAACAATAAATTGCATAGTAACAGGACCGCTAATATTGTCAATATCGTCTTTTAAGGCATTGTTTACAATATCTAAGTTGTTTGCCTTTACATTGTTTAAATTGCAATAGTAAATAACTTTTGATAAAGCACCTTCAAGTTCCCTTATATTGGTATTTATGCACTCTGCAATGTAATTTAATACGTCACTAGATACATCAAATTTTTTGTTATAAGCTTTTTTTCTCAATATAGCAATTCTTGTTTCCAAATCTGGACTACTTATATCAACAGTAAGGCCGCTTTGAAATCTTGATGTAAGTCTTTCATCAATATTGTCAATTTTTTTAGGGTGACAGTCTGATGTAAAAACTATTTGTTTTTTTGCTTGATATAATTCATTAAACAAATGGAATAAAGCTTCTTGAGTACTTGGCTTTCCTGATATAAACTGAATATCGTCAATCATCAAAACATCTAAATTACGATATTTATTTCTAAATTGTCTGTTCATATCGTTTGAGTTATTGTTTTTGATGCTGTCAATATAATCATTTGTAAAGTTTTCGGAAGTCATATAAATAATTTTCTTTTTAGGAGAATGACTTTTTATATAATTTCCTATAGCGTGCATAATATGAGTTTTACCAAGACCTACTCCACCATAAATAAATAGTGGGTTATGTTGTACTCCAGGGTTTTCTGCAACAGTTTGTGCTGCAACAAAAGCTGCTTTATTGCTACCACCTGTAACAAAGTTATCAAAAGAGTAGCTAGCTTCAAAAGAAGTGTAGTAGTCCTTTGAATTTGTAGTTTTTGTATCTTCTTCCTGTGGTTCTTCTTCCGCAGCTATAATAGATTTAGGTGCATCTACAAAACTATCCATATCTGAAGTTGTAATAATTTGAACACCTTCGATATATTGATTAAATTGCATAACAGCTTTTTCAATAATAGGTTTGTAAGATTTATTTATAGATTTTTTGCACGACTCATAAGGAGCGATAAGTATCAATTGATTACCGCTTATAGAAATAGGCTCAAGACTTGCTATAAAAACATCATAGAAAATTTGAGACACAGATTTTGAGATAATAGGAAGTGCTTTTTTCCAAAGTTCTTGTATTTCGTTTATATTATTCATATAAATATTATACTATTTTTTTTAAATATTTTCAAGGCTTTTTGCACATTAATTTTATTAAATTTTTTATTATACATATAAATAAAAATATAAGCGATTGATTGATAAATAAAAAAAAATGTGTTAAAATAAAACTATGAAAGTAGAAAAATTGCAGCTTATAAATTTTAGAAATTATAAAAAACAAGATATTGCTTTTGGTGATGGCTTGAATATTATTATAGGAAATAACGCAAGCGGCAAGACAAATATGGTGGAGAGTATATATTACAGCGGACTTGGCAAATCACCACGCACTTTTCAGGATAAAGAACTTATAAAATGGGAAGAAGATTTTGCATATATAAAGCTACTTTTAGCTAAAAAATTTAGAAAACATATAATAGAGATTCATATTGATAAACAAGGCAAAAAGAGAATAGCAATTGACAGCATACCTGTAAGAAAAATAAGCGAACTTATAGGATTATTGAATGTGGTTTATTTTAGTCCAGACGAACTTGATATTATAAAAGAATCACCAGTGCTAAGAAGAAATTTTTTAAATATAAGCCTTTCACAGCAAAAAAAGAGTTATTATTCTGCCTTAGTTAGGTATAACAAAGTTTTAGCACAAAGAAATAAACTTTTAAAAACAGAATACAATGTAAATATTATAAAAGAGACATTGCCTATATGGGATATGCAGCTTGCAGAAATCGGGGCAGATATTATTGCTGAGAGATATGAGTTTTGCAAAAAAATGCAAGAGATAATAAAGGTAATTCATAGTGATTTAACTGGTGGGGAAGAAAATTTGCTTTTGGAGTATGAAAGCAAAATTGATTTTGATAATAAAGAAAGTATGAAAAAGCAATTATTAAGCTTATTGCAAAATTCCATAGAAAAGGATATAAATTTAAGATATACTACAGTCGGTTGTCACAGAGACGATATTTCAATCAAAATAAATGGGGTAGAAGTAAGAAAGTTTGGCTCACAAGGACAAAAAAGAACAACAGCATTATCTTTGAAACTTGCAGAAGTGAAACTTTTTGAAATGGAAACAGGCGAAAAACCAATTTTGATATTAGACGATGTTTTAAGCGAACTTGATAATAAAAGACAAACTAAACTACTTGAGAATATACAAAATATACAAACACTTCTTACTTGTGCAGAATATCAAGGAAAAAGTGATGTAATGATAAAAGTAAAAGACGGACAAATAGAATGAAAAATACTAAATTTTGATAAATTTAGTATTTTTTGTTTTTTAAATAAATATAATTTTTTTGGCTAATAGATTTTTATTAAAAGTAATATAATCAAATTTATATATATTAAGATAACAAAAAGTAATGCTAAAATACAAAAAGCAAAATTGATAAAATTTTAACTATAAAAAATTGAAAAAATTTGCAATTACACTCCAAAAATCGGTATGTTTTAAAATTTAGCGATTTTTTTGTTAATATAAAAATTGTCAGAGATAGTAATAAGTAAGTCAGTAATTTTTTCTACTAACTCGTCAACTACGCTATCACTTGCAAATTTAAGTTCGTCAAAAGCAGGCTTTTTAATATCGCCTACTTGCCCTAAAATACCTATATTTCCTATACTTGCAAGGCTTTTACCTATAGCTTTACCCGGCAAAATACCTTGCTTTGTTAGTTTGATTGAGCCAATTTCTTTCTTGTTTCCCAATGCACAATCTACAGCAATAACAAAATCGTTTTTGTGGCAACATTTTATGTGATTATAAAAAGTTGCATAGTTTAATGCTGTTATAGGATTAGTACTTGTTCCGTATACAAAAGCGTTGATATTATGTTTTAAAAGGGCATCTCCGACTCTTGGTGCAACGCTGTCTCCTTTAACTTTTGGAGTGCCAATACAACAAATTACCATATTCACCTCAAAAAAATATTCAAAAATCAGTATTAATTATATGTTGATATGTTAATTATTGCTAAAAATTGGGAATAAATTCATTATAATTAAATTTTTTTAATAAAAAAGCATAAAATATATTGCTTTTATAAAAAAAATAGTGTAGAATAGTAAATGTAATAAAATACACTAAAGCAAGAAAAAAGGAGATATTATGTTTAGTTCACTTATTGGTGCTATGGCTATTGAGAATTTGGCATTTGATTTGGCTATTGCTGCTATTCTTGTATTATACTTCTTGTGGGGTTTCTTTAAAGGATTTGCTAAGCCGCTTACTGCTATTATCAGTTGGGCTGTTATCATACTATTAGTTTACTTTGGCGGCAATTTCTTAGGGGAATTGATTGTTGGTAGAACAGGCTTAGAGCCACAAGTTCTTGAGTTATTGCAAAAATTCGTTGATGCACAACAAGCTCTTGCAATTGTAAAATATGTAGGATTAGCTATAGCTGCTGTTTGTATCTTCATTGTTGTAAAACTAATTACTTTTATCATAAATATTGTTATTAAAAGAGCAAGAAGGGCTCATCGTAAGTCTGCTTTGGACAGAATTTTCGGTGGTTTACTAAACCTTGTAAAAGGTGCTTTGTGGGTATGTATTATTTTGGCAATACTTGCTCCACTTGCAGAAATATTGGGAATTGCAGAAATTTCAAATATGATTTCAGGTAGTACAGTAACAAAATATATTGTACAATACAACCCAATAACATTATTATTCAATGTTATAGTTAAGTAATCAAAATTTAAAAGCCCCGCACAGCGGGGCTTTTTTCTACGCAAAAATAGTGAAAGATATTTGATAAAACAAAGTTTACTAAATTAAAATAGTAATTAAAAAGTGATTTTTAAAATTAATTATAGCCAAAATTTAAAAGAATATTGACTAAAATCAAGCTTTTATGATATAATAACTAAAACAAAATAAAAGGTAAAATATGGTTGCAATAGTAACAGGCGGAGCAAAAGGTATAGGCAGAGAGATTGTAAAAAACTTGGTAGCAGAAGGCTACAAAGTTGCTTTTTGCTATAACAAAAGCGAAAGTGATGCACTAAGCTTGTGCAAGCAATTAAATGATAACAGCAATTTAAATTGTATTGCAGTTAAATGCGATGTTCGAAGTTACGATAATATAAAAGCTTTTGTTAAACAAACAATAGATGTTTTTGGCAGCATAGATGTTGTAGTAAACAATGCAGGGCTTGCAAACTATGATTTATTAATAGATTTAAAATTAAACGACTGGCGAAATATTATGTCAGTTAATCTTGATAGCGTTTTTTATATGTGCAGAGAATGTGTGCCGTATATGCTTGAAAAAGGCGGTAGTATAATAAATATATCAAGTGTATGGGGAATTTACGGGGCAGCGTGCGAAGTAGCTTACTCAAGCTCAAAAGCAGGCGTTATAGGCTTGACAAAAGCGTTAGCACAGGAAGTTGGAGGTAATAACATAAGAGTAAATTGTTTAGCTCCAGGGGCAATCGATACAGATATGAATAAATGTCACTCAAAAGAAACTATAGAAGATATAGTATACAGGACACCGCTAAACAAAATTGGCGAAACAAAAGATATTGCAGATATCGTAGTATATCTAGCATCTTCAAAATCAAAATTTATTACCGGACAAGTTATTGAAGTATCCGGTGGATTTAAATAAAAGGAGAGAGAAAAATGAAAGTTTTATTGTTACAAGATGTTAAGGCACAAGGCAAAAAAGGCGATATAATTGAAGTGAGCGACGGATATGCCAAAAACTTTTTGATTAAAAAGAAAATGGCAGTTCAAGCAACAAATCAAGTTATAAATGAGACAAATCAAAAAAAGGCAAGTGAACAAAGAAGGTTGGAAGTAGAGAAGCAAGAAGCAATAAAACTTGCTGAAAGATTAAATGGCAATACAATTATTGTTGAGATTGCTTGCGGTGAAAATGGCAAAATGTTTGGCTCAGTAACAGCAAAAGAAATAAGCGAAGGCTTGCTAAAAAGCGGATATGATATTGATAAAAAGAAAATCAATATCAAAGAACCTATTAAAGCGTTTGGAATATTTAGCGTAGAAGTTAAAGTTTATGCAAATGTAAATGCAACAATCAATGTAAATGTAGTAAAAAAGTAACAGAAGGTATTTATGGAAAAGGTACATTTGATAAATCATATTTTAATAGACCATAAAATTGCAATATTAAGAGACGAAAACACTAAATGCAAACAATTTCGTGAAGTGGTGGAAGAAATAGCTATGCTTGAAACATTGGAAGTGCTAAAAGATGCACCAACAAAAACAATAAGCGTTAAAACTCCGCTTGAGATTGTAGAGCAAAAAGTTATTATGGAAAACAGCATTGTAATAGTGCCAATATTGCGTGCAGGACTTGGTATGGTAAACGGCGTTACAGCAATGTTGCCGTCTGTTAAAGTCGGACATATCGGTATTGCAAGAAATGAAGAAACTTTGGAACCAATAGAGTATATGTGCAAACTACCAAAGAATATAGAAAACAAAATGGTAATTGTGCTTGACCCTATGCTTGCAACAGGCGGTTCTGCTTGTGCAGCAATTCAAGCTTTAAAAGATAGGGGTGTAACAAATATAAAAATGCTTAATATTTTAGGTGTACCTGAAGGTATAAAAAAAGTGACGGAAACACATCCCGATGTAGATATTTATATTGCTAAAATAGATAGATGCCTTAATGAAAAAGGTTATATTCTACCAGGATTAGGTGATGCAGGGGACAGAATATTTGGAACAAAATAAATTTAAAATATCCGCTAAAAATAGCGGATATTTTTTTATTAATACAACAAAAAAGGAGTGCAAACGCACTCCTTTTAGTGATTATTTTTTTGATATGTTAAAAGTAAACATTGCGTTTTCTTCATACCATAGCGGGAAATTGGTTGACCATAAGTTATCGTGTAGTATATATGTTATACCATAGTCTTTTATGTTAGCAACATTATTGTCAAACTTCATAATATCATTGCCACTTGACGATATCAAAGGACACTCACAAGACATAATTTCGAAGTTTATATTTTCACCTTCAAATTGAGTCTTTTCGACTACGGAAAGTTTACGCCCACCATAGCTTATAACTGAATTAGGGTCGATTTTCGTGCCGATTTTAACATAATTCACATTATTAAACTGCGGATAAAAATGTACTCCCGTACTTTCGGTAAAGCGTACAGCGTCTTTATTATTCCAAATCAATTTAATGTCAAGACCATTGTTTGATAATGTATATTCACAAGATATATTGCGTGGTGTTCCCGCTTTTTCACACAATAATTTCTCACACTCAAAAATTGCAGTAATAGTGGTTTTGTCCGCAGTTTTTTCTATTTGACTTTTAATAATTTTGTAAAAATATATGCCTTGCGGGTATTTATCTTTGCCTTTAAGTCCTGGCATTAGATTATCTGACACTGCCCATTGTAGGTGGTGACGCATATAGTTATCGCTATAGTATTTATAGTCTTTTGCACCATAAGTATGGTAAGTTATCAATGGGTTGTCTTTTGCACAAGTTAATAAATCGTCTTTATAATAAAGTGTAACGCCACCATTATTATTAATCTGCAATGTATAATCAAAAGCATTAATTTTGTCGCCGTAATTATAACTATTGTCTGTAGTTATTTTAGCTATATTGTCAGGCCGTAAAGCTGATAGTTTTTGCAAAGCTTGAGTTTTTAAATCGGGTGGCAGACAATTTACTGCATTCTCTATATACTGGCGTTGTTCTTGCCAGCTTTTTTCTATTTGAGAATACCTATAATGTTTGTCTCCAAAAATATTAGTTATAAAAGCCATAAAACGGAAAGGGAAGTCTCCAAATATGTTTTTAGGTCTAACGATATCTTTTGCACGCGCTTTTATGAATCTATCTTTTGTATAATTTTCTGTATCACAAAAATGCACTTTGCTATCTTGTCCCCAAGTATGCTCGCAAATACATAGCAAATTGTCAGCAAAAAGCTCATATTCTTTGCTACTTTTATCAAGTTTACCACTCTTAAGCCATTCGTTTTTTAGCTGTAATAAAGTGCGAAAGCAAGCTACTTTGTATGGGTCAGTTGCAACGCCGTGTATCCAAGTATCGCCGATTTCTTCAGTAACGACAGGTAGTTTATCTCGTACTGCCCATAAACTTTCTGCAATATCGTCCAATCTACCTGCAGCAACTTTGTAATCAGGATATTTTTTTTGCAATCTATCAATAGTTTTTAAAATATTATTACTACTATCTGTGCCGTGGTTATCTGCCGCATTGTCAAAATATAATATTTCATCTATGTAAGGACATTTAAATTCTCCACCATATCCGTCAGCATAAATTACAACAACTTCGTACCCGTCACATTTCCACAAAAAGCATTCGGGTACTTGTGGGTAAGCACTAGCAGTGTTTATACCAATATGTAGTAGTTTAATTCCATTTTGGGCAAGTAGTGGAACAATTGCTTTAGTATGTCCGGGTACATCTGTCATTTTTGCAGCAATAGTAGTGTAGCCGCTAATTTTATCAAGTTTTTTTGCAATGGAAAGATTATATTCAAGCAAATCTTTATCCATAAGTTCAGAATGAGTGGTAAAAGCTAAGCCGTGTGGAGCTATATTTCCGTCCTTTAAAGCTTTTTCAGTCATATTTTTTATATCTTCTCTGCCACATTCTAAACACTCTTTTATAAGCCACGAACCTGTTGTCCAAACATATTTTTTTGTTCCGTAATTATTAAGCTTTTCTGCTAGCTCAATAGCTTTGGGAATAAATTGTGTTATGTATTTTTCCTTTATTTTGTGAGCATAGTCGGTAAACCCCAAATCAAGGTGAGTTTTAGATACAATAAATAAATTTTTCATAATTTTCTCCCTAAATAAAAGAGTTGCAAAAGGGAAGTGAAAGATTTCTTTTCCGATTATGCAACTCGTTTTATTAATTATTCAGCATTTACAGCATTCAATGCTTCTTCAAAAAGTTGTTTTTCAAAAGCTTCTTTTGCCAAAACATTCAACCATAATTTAATGCTTTGAGACTTGTGTTTAGCGGCAACAATAGCATTGTTTTTGTCTTGAACGATTTGTTTTTTCATAGCCTTCAATTTGTTTGCAGTAGCAATTTCTTTTTTAAGAGCATCTTTCTTTGTATTGAAGTCAATTGAAATTTGGCTGATTGCAGAAGAGTGTGCAAAATTTATGCGGTCTATTTTGTTTGTAAGTTCAGACTTTTTGCGGTTATACTCTTTTGTTAAACTACGTTTTTCAGCTTTAGCTGCCTTTTTCATTTCTTTAATAGAAGCGGTAATTTCAGCTTTTGCACTATCGTCTTTTGCAACTTTTAACTTTGCTTCAAGATTAGCAAGTTCTGTGCAAGTTACTTTGTTATAGTTGTCATTATATTCTGCAACTTTAACTTTTTGTTCTTCTTTTAAGCTAACAAGTTGTTGTTTTAAGCTTGCAATAGTTGCTTTATCATCTTCAAAGCGAGCGATTTCACTAGCACGTTTTTCTAATTTTTCTGCTTTGTATATTTTGGTTTTTTCTTTGCAAGCTGCTTTTATTTGAGCAACTTCTGCCTTGTATTGATTAACAATCTCTTTGTCGCCAAGCAACTTTTTGTATTCGTCTAGTTTTTGAGCATATTCTGCTTTAGCGTTAGCGATATCTATTTTAGCTTTAGCAACAATTTCTTCGTGTTCTGCTTTAGCAGTAACTTTCCAGTCAGCAACAAAAACTTTCTTTCTTGCAGCTAAAGCCTTTTGTTCCGCTACAATATTGGCAAGAGCTTCCTTTCGTTTAGCTTTAAGCTCAAGATTTCTTGCTTTTTCCTTTTCACGAACAGCTTTTTCAGCATCTTTTTTGCTACCGCCATTGCTAATGATTTGAGCTTTCAAAGCTTCAAGTTCTGTAATATAAGCTTGCTTTTCTTCACGCTCTGCTGCAGCTTTTTCTTCTATTCTAGCTTTTTCTTTTTCAGCAATAGCAACTTCGGCAAGATGTTCTGCTTCCTGTTTCTCTAAGAAACTATTATATGCAGCTTCAATTTCTTCAGGAGTAGCATTTTCCAAATGATTGTCTGCAATAACTTTCTTTCTGTCCAAGTTTTCTCTTATAACTGCCATTTTATTTCTGTTTAGGGTAACAAATATAAATGGAATAGCAGCACAAGCACTTGCAATTACAACTAGCAGGATTAAATCACCATAAAAAGGATTTCTAATTGCTGGGTCAATAAGCATACTATAATCTGCATTGGCATTAGTAACTGTACCTACATTATATTTATTACATATTATAGTAAATGCTAGAGTAGATGCAACAGTACCTAAAGTAGAAATCATTAATTGGAAGTTTTGAGCAAAACCTTCAAGACGAACATTATCTCTATCTTGTTGGAAATCAAAGCCGTCGGACATTATGGTGTTTTGAATAATGTATTGTGGACCTAATGCAAAATTGAATAGGAACAAACATATTAACATTACTACAACGCCGCTTTTATATGTAAATAGCATTAATAGGGCGGCGGCAGCGTTTAGTGCGTGGAATATTATACCTGAACCACGACTGCCTAGCCATTTTATTAAAAGTGGAGCAAGAATGATTCCCGGAGTAAAACCAAAGCTTACAATTGTTTGAACAACACCTTGAATAGCAGTGTTTTGTAATTGAAAGGCACAAATCCAAGGCAATAGCAATGTAAGCCAACCTTTAAAACCATCAAAGAACTTGCTTATTGTTACAAGCCAAAACTCTTTATTTTTGCTAAGAAGTTTTAAACTAGTAAAGAAGCTAAGCTTGTTTTCTTTAGTTTCTTTAGCTTTAATATTCTCCATTGAGTCAGTGTCAGTTGTACGCTCTTTTGATGTATATAAAACTATCAAACCTAAACCAAAACCGATTATTGCAAAGATAGGCATAAATACACGATAAGTCCAAACATTAGTCATTGCTTCTGCTTTAGTTGCAAAACACAAACCACAAATTGGTAGTGCCGCTTGAATTATACTAGGTCCAAGATTGCCAAGGAACTCAGAGAAGCCCATTATTTTTGTTCTCTCAGAAGATAGTGGACTTATTGTTTGTGAAATACCCATATAAGCATTGTTTAATAATTGTTGAGCAATAATAAAGATATTTAAGAATATACAAAGCATAGTCATCGTTAAAGCTTTGTTAGGTTGGCCCGCAGGCAATATCCAGCCTGGTATAGGAACAAGCCAAGTAACTCCGATAACTGCAAGAACACACGGTATACCTGCCCAAATCAAGTAAGGCCTAAATTTACCTATTGGGGTATTGGTTTTATCTTGTAGCCAACTTATAATTGGAGTTTTAAGCACGCCAACACCTACATTTGTGATAAGGAAAAGTATCATAATCTCATTAGGCGATAATCCATAAACAATAGCTGTAAACATTACGGTTGCAGCCAAGTTCATAAATGTCAACAATGATGCAAAAGATTTTACGCCCATTCCGCCAATGCTAAAACCGGCAATCTCCTTATAAGCGACAAATTGTCCCTTTTGCGGCCTTGACCAGTATTTACGCAAAGTCAGAAAGCCTTTTTGTAATTTTTCTTTCATAATTCCTCCCAAAATTTTTAATCAAAAATATTTTTCTTTAAAAATAAATTTTTGCTTTTTTAATCAAATAATATCGATTTTTGATAGATTGTTTGAGTTTTTAGTAAAATAATAATGAACTTTTAAAAAGCACAAAATAATCTTTAGGCACAATTAAATTGCACCTAAGGTTTTTATTTAGTATTCTTCGCCGTTTCTTATATTAAATGAAAAAGCTTTATCTTCGCCGTTTTCTTTATATTCCACTAATATAATATCCTTTTTAACAAATTCGGCTTTTTTAATTTTTATATCTTTATCGCTAAAAGTTTCAATCAATGCTTCGCGTTGATGTTCTTTGTAGTTTTCAATATCATCTGAAATAAATAGTAAGCTACCGAATGTTGAATTAATTTTTGCAACTAATTTTCTTTGTTCAAAAGTCATATCCATATTTTCATCTCTTAGCATAAATACGTCTGGGTCATTCATAAATGCTCTGCCGTCCAAGTGACGTCTAAAAATAGTATTTGCAGCAGCGTGTGGTGTAGAACAATCTTCACGGATAGTGTCAAGATTTTTCCAGTCAAAACGGATATCCGCACCAATACGGCAATAGTCAACCTTGCCAAAAGCAGGGAACATAGGAACGCCACAACCCAAAATCAACTTGTCGCCAACGCATTCACGAATAAAGTCCATAGCATCTGTCATAATTTCGCCACGGCTTTTATTGTGCATAGGAAGTACACAAGCACCATATAAAAAGTCAAGTTTAACTAAATCGTAACCCCAATCGTTAAGTACCACATCAAAGCAGTGTTTGATATAGTCTCTTGCACCTTGGTTGTAAATATCAAGAGTATAAAATCCGCCCCAGTTATGACCAGTTTTGTATGGTCTGCCTTTTTTGTCTTTAATAAACCAGTCTGGGTGATTTTTATATAATTCAGACTTTTTAACGCCTGCAAAAGGTGCAAGCCATAGTCCTGCAAGCATACCGCTCTTATGAATATTATCTGCGATAACTTTCATTCCGTTAGGGAATTTGACTTGGTCAGTGATTAGCCAGTCGCCGATTGCTTGTTGATAGCCATCGTCTATTTGGAAACAATCAAACTTAACATCTTGACTTGCAATGCTGTTTAAATCACGATTTACAATTTCTTCTGTTACATTGCTGTAGTAGTTGTACCAAGTAGTGTAACCTCTTCTTTTTTTAGTTTCTCTGCAAGGAGTGCCAATTAGTTTGAAATATTCGTCAAAAGCTGTCTCATATTCGCCTGATACAAAAGCAAATTCCAAAAGCTTACTTTCTTTTGTGTAAGTAACGCCTTCAAGTTCCTTTGAGATTATTACGCTATTATTATTGCAGTCAAAAGTAACTACTGTGTAACCATATTTTTCTGTAAGAGTACCAAAAATATCAACATTGTTATCATTTCGAACATAACCATAAGACCAACCATAAAATACGCCTGAATTGTGTGGATATTTCCAAAACATATTGTCGCCTGATTTAGGTAATCCCATTGCTTTTCCGAAAGATTTGGTTATGTAAAATTCCACTTTTCTTGAAAGTTCAGACATTTTGCCTGTAGGCTCATATTCCATACTATCTGTCCAACTTTGATAGCCGTTTACAAATATTTTGTTTTCGTTTTTGTAAACATAAGGAATGATAATATTAAATTTTTCAAAAGTAACGGCACTTTTAGGAATTACGGAAAGTGACAAAGTATTATCCTTTTCCACTAAATCCAAAGTAAAATGGTCGCACTCTTGTTGATTGCATTTAAATTTTTTTTTGCCTACTTTGTAGACGATTTCAAAAGCATATTTTCTATTCATAATTTTCTCCTATACTTTTATTAATGTAACAATTATACATTATATTAAAAATAAAATCAAGACTATTTTTCTATTTTAAAGATAAAGGTTGTTTAATTACAGCACAATTCACACAAAAAAGGCTTAATATTGTTTAAAATTTTTAAAAGTTTTTACGCAATGACAGTAATTAATAAAGCTTAGTGTAATAAAAATGTAAAAATATTATTTAACAGAAAAATATAAATTTTTTCCAAAATTTAGCATTTAAAGGCAATGATTTTATTGCCTTGTGTAGGACTAAAGAATATACAAAATTCAGTCTACACCCGTTTAAAAAGGAATTATAAAATATATGATGAAATTTTTGCTGAAAAATTTTGTTTAATTAGCAAAAATTTCTTGCTTTTCTATTGTAATTTTATAAATTGCGTGTTATAATATAATTATAATAAAAGTAATACGCACACGCGTACGCGAAAGCACAAGAATTTTTGATTGTGCTACTAAAGTTTTGATTAATATTTAATTAAAAGTATGATTTTTAGCAAAGGAGTTTTTTATGAGCGAGCAAAAGAATTATGACCAATCTGCCATTCAAGTACTTGAAGGGTTGGAACCGGTCAGAAAAAGACCCGGTATGTACATAGGTTCGACAGATGAGCGTGGTTTGCACCATTTGGTTATTGAAGTTGTTGATAACAGTATTGACGAAGCAATGGCGGGTTATTGCAATTTGATTAATGTGGAAATTACAAAAGAAGGTGCTATTTCCGTTGAAGATAACGGAAGAGGTATTCCTACAGGTATAATTGAAAAGGAAGGTAAATCTGCAGTTGAAGTCGTGCTTACAAAATTGCACGCAGGCGGCAAGTTTGGCGGTGGCGGATACAAGTTTTCAGGCGGTTTGCACGGTGTAGGTATTTCTGCCGTTAATGCACTTTCCGAGTGGCTTGATGTAGAAGTTTGCCAAAACGGCAAAATTTTTAGACAAACTTACAATCGTGGTGTTGCTCAAACAGCATTAAAAGTTGTGGGCGAAACAGACAAAACAGGTACAAAAATAGTATTTATGCCTGATGACACAATTTTTGAAACTGTTGAATTCCAATATTCTAGATTGTTACATAGATTAAAAGAACTTGCTTTTTTGAATAAAGGTTTAAAAATCACTTTAAAAGACTGCCGTGAAGGTAAGGAACAGGAAGATTTTATTCATTACGAAGGCGGTATTAAGGAATATGTAAACGAGCTTAACAAAAAAGATGCCTTGCTTGCAGAGCCTTATTATATGAGTATTGAAGCGGAAAACTATCAAGTTGAAATTGCTTTGCAATACAATGATTCTTATAGTGAGAACATTTATTCTTATGCAAATAATATACATACTGAAGAAGGCGGTACTCACGTTGACGGCTTTAAAAATACAATAACTAAGTTGTTTAATGATTACGGAAAAACATTAAATATTCTTAAAAATGACGAAAAATTGAGTGGTGACGATTGCAGAGAAGGTTTGGTTGCTGTTGTAAGCGTTAAATTGACAGACCCACAATTTGAAGGTCAGACAAAAACTAAATTAGGTAACAGCTTTATGAGAAAAGTTGTTGCAGATGCAGTGACAGAATCTTTTGGTGCATTTTTGGAAGAAAACCCTAAGATAACCAAAGATTTGGTACTTCGCTCAATAACTGCTAAAAAAGCTAGAGAAGCCGCTAGAAATGCAAGAGATTTGACAAAGCGTAAATCATTTTTGGAATCTACAACTTTGCCAGGTAAACTTGCCGATTGTACGGAGAAAAATAGTAAACTTTGCGAAGTTTATCTTGTCGAAGGTGACTCCGCAGGTGGTACTGCAAAACAAGGCAGAGATAGAAGGTTTCAGGCGATTATGCCACTTCGTGGTAAAATCTTGAATGTTGAAAAAGTAAGACTTAACAAAGTTTTAGAAAGCGAAGAAATCAAAAATATGATTACAGCATTTGGTTGCGGTATTTTGGAAGATTGCGATGTTTCTAAATTGAGATATGACAGAATTATATGTATGACCGATGCCGATGTTGATGGTAGCCATATTAGAATATTACTGCTTACTTTCTTTTACAGATATATGCGTCCGGTGCTAGAGCAAGGTCACGTATATGCAGCTCAACCACCTTTGTACAAAGTTTCAAGGGGTGGTAAAAACGAAAAGTATTTTTACGATGACGAGTCACTAGAAGAGTATATGCAAAGCATTGACCGTAAAGGCGAACTTCAAAGATACAAAGGTCTTGGCGAAATGAACGCAGAACAATTGTGGGATACTACAATGAACCCTGAAACAAGAACTTTATTGCAAGTTAGTATGGAAGAAGCTAAAAATGCTGACGAAGTATTTACAATGCTAATGGGTGACGAACCTGAGCTAAGAAGACAATTTATCGAGCAAAACGCTACATTAGCCGGCGAGCTTGATGTGTAAGGAGGAGTTATGGCAGATAAAGAGAAAGAAAAACAAGCTCAGGAATTGGAAGAAATTCTTGACAAATCAAATATAAAGAAAATTAATATCGAACACGAAATGAAAAAGTCATTTATTGCCTACGCTATGGCAGTAAATGTATCGCGTGCAATCCCCGATGTTCGTGACGGCTTAAAACCAGTACATAGAAGGATTTTGTATGCTATGAGTGAGTTAGGTTTGACATCTGATAAACCTTATCGTAAATGTGCCCGTATCGTTGGTGACGTACTTGGTAAATACCACCCACACGGCGATACAGCGGTATATGAAGCGTTGGTAAGACTTGCTCAAGACTTTTCTATACGTTGTCCGTTAGTTGACGGCCACGGTAACTTTGGTAGTGTAGACGGAGACCCACCTGCAGCACAGCGTTATACAGAAGCGAGAATGAGTAAAATAGCTGCAGAAATGATAAGGGATATTGATAAAAAGACAGTTGACTATTATCCTAACTTTGACGATACATTAATGCAACCGGTAGTTTTGCCATCAAGATATCCTAACTTACTTGTAAATGGTAGTGATGGTATTGCCGTTGGTATGGCAACTTCTATCCCACCACACAACTTGGGCGAAGTTATTGACGGAACAATCGCATTGATTGAAAATCCCGATATGGATATTGAAGAACTTATCGATTTAATACCTGCACCAGATTATCCAACAGGTGCGTTGATAATGGGCAGAAGTGGTATTAAAAAAGCGTACAGAACAGGTAAAGGTAGTGCAATAATTCGTGCAAGAGCGGAAATTGAAGATTTCAACAACGGCACAAGACAAAGAATTGTTATTACAGAACTTCCTTATCAAGTAAACAAAGCTAAATTAATAGAAACAATAGCAGAATATGTTAAACAAAAGAAAATTGAAGGAATAAGCGATATTCAAGAACAATCTGACCGTGATGGTATGAGAATTGTTATTGATGTCAAAAAAGATGCTCAAGCACAAGTTGTTTTGAATATGCTATACAAACACACAAGCCTTCAAATTAGCAACAGCATAATTTTGCTTGCATTGATTGACGGCACTCCTAAGGTTATGAATCTTAAAGAGATTTTGTCTGCATATATTGAGCACCAAAAACAAGTCATTGTAAGACGTACTCAATATGATTTGGAAAAAGCTTTGGAGAGAGAGCATATTTTAAAAGGTTTGGTAATTGCTTTAAACAATATTGACGAAGTTGTTGCTATTATTAAAAAATCCGAAGACAAATATGACGCTGCTAATAAATTAATGGAAGCTTTTGAATTGTCAGACAAACAAGCTAATGCTATATTAGAGATGAGATTGCAAAGACTTACTCATTTGGAAATTGACAAGTTAGAGCAAAATCTTGCACAGCTTGAAGCTGACATTGCAGAATATCAAGATATTTTGGCAAAACCACACAGAGTTGAAGAGATTATAAAAACAGAAATGCTTGAGATTAAAGACAAGTACAACACTCCAAGACGCAGTGAGTTAAGCTATGATTACAATGATATTGATATTGAAGATTTGATTGAGCAAGAAGATATTGTTATTAGCCTTACTCACCAAGGATATATCAAGAGAATGGCAACAGACGAATACAAAGCTCAACGCCGTGGCGGTGTAGGTGTTACTGCACATAAGGCAAAGGACGAAGACTTTGTTGAAAATGTGTTTAATTCAAACACTCACGAACCAATACTTTTCTTCTCTAACTTTGGTAAAGTTTACAGATTAAAAGCTTATATGATACCTGAAGGCTCAAAAACAGCCAAAGGCAGGGCAATGGTTAACCTTCTTAACTTGCAGGACGGCGAGAGAATTAACGCTATTCTACCGCTTGCTACAGGCAGTATGGGGTACTTGGTTCTTGCCACAAAGAAAGGTTTGATTAAAAAGACAGACCTTGCAGAGTTTGAGAGAATTCAAAGCAATGGTAAAATTGCAATCAGATTACAAGAAGGCGATGAACTTATCGGTGCAATGCACACAGACGGCGATAATGAAATCATTATTGCATCTACAGGCGGCAAGTGCATAAGATTCCACGAACAAGATATAAGAGACACTGGAAGGTCTTCTATGGGCGTTAAATCAATAAGTTTGGATAACGGTGAGTTTGTGGTTGATGCAACAATTGTTCGTGAAAATACAGACGTTTTGACAATTACAGAAAACGGCTATGGTAAGAGAACAGACCTTGACGAATACAGATTCCAATCTCGTGGTGGTAAAGGTATTAAAGTCGGCGTACTTAACGAAAAAACAGGTAATGTTGTCAACTTGAAATTAGTATCTTCAGAAGAAGATGTTATGATTTTGGCAGACAATGGTGTTGTTATAAGACTTAATGCAGATTCTATCAGCAAAATAGGCAGAAACACTCAAGGTGTTAAACTTATGAGATTAAAGGACGAAGGTAGCAAGGTAGTATCATTCACAATTGTACCACGTAGCGAAGATGAAGAAGAAATCGCAGAAGTGGAGAATGGTGAAGAAGTGCAAGAAAGCACACCTGTTGAAGTTGAAGTAAAAGAATAATAAATAAAAAATAACCTGAATAATGACTTTAATTTATAGTTTAAAGTCATTATTTTTTTTGTATAAATTCATAAAAAACTAATCAAAAATCGATATTAATCGAAAATTTAGTGATTTTTTATTTAATATGCCTAAACAAAAAATTATAGCTTTAAGTTAGGATAATTAATATTAAAATAGTTAAATGTTTTACCATAAAAAATTGAATAACAAAGTAGTTGAAAATCTAAAGATATAACATCTTTAAAAAATTAGCAATAATATTTAAAGGTTTTGTAAATATAGTTAATTGTTTGTAATCATAAAAATTTTAACAAATTACAAAAAAAAGATAACAAAATTAAAATATTGTGTTAAAATGTATTTATAAATTCTTTTATGTGTGGCAAAAGCCGCTATGTGGTGAAGTTATGGAAAGTGAAAAAGTATTATTACAAGGGGTAGCAGGTTCTTATTCTCATATTTTTGCAAAAAGTTTGGGGTATACTCAAATTGACTTTGTAAAGACATTTGACGAAGTAGTAGCAAAAATACAAAATAGAGAATATGAATACGGAATATTGCCTGTAGAAAATACAACAGCAGGAGATGTCAGGGAAACTTACGATTTGCTTGACAAAAGTTCCGTTTGCTATATAGCAATGGGGGATATTAAAATCAATCATTGTCTATTAGGAGCAAAAGGAAGTACTCTTAAAGACATCAAAAAAGTATCTTCACACCCGCAAGCACTTATGCAATGCGATAAGTTTTTGGAAGAAGGTGGCTATACTTTATATAACGAGTTTAATACGGCTATAGCAAGCAAAAAACTATCTGAAGAAGGGGATAAGACTCACGCAGTAATTGCATCGCGTCTAGCAGGCGAAATTTACGGACTGCAAGTGCTTAAAGAGAATATTCAAAATGTAGAAAACAATTATACTAAGTTTATTTTGCTTACTCAAAATTTGGATAAAGTTAAAGAGAATAAAATTATAAGTATAGCACTTGAACTTAAAGACAAACCAAATGTGCTTGGGGAATTGCTTAATATTTTTACCGAGCATCATATAAACCTAACAAGAATACAATCGCGAAATATTCCTAATACTTGTTTTAAGATTAGATTTTATATTGATTTTGAAGGAAGTATTAATGATGAAAAAATCATACAAATGCTTACAAAAATTTCGACGAAATGTTTAAGTATGCGTGTGAGAGGTGTTTATTGATAACTTATTTTTAAACAATATGCTACCAAAAATTATTTTAAAAAAACTAAGCAAAAGTACAATAAAATTTGAAGCAAAATAAAAATACTATTAATTTTTATAAAAATAATAATTTGATAATTAAAAGCAAAGATATAGATAAAAATGCAGACGAAACAGAATATATAATGACTTGGAATAAGTGTGATATTAGTAGGTCAAGTAATTAAGTTGAAAATTACTTGCCTTTTATGATATAATTAAAACAAGATATTAATTTGTGGAGATTTAATATGTTTAATGAAATATGTATTTATGAAGCGAAGCTAACTAAACTTAATGAAATTGAAGAATTGATGAAGGAAGTAGCAGAATTTTATTTGAAACAAGAAGGAGTTATTGATGTGCACTATATAAAACGTACTCATAGACAAAAAGATTTTAATGCCGTTAAACAAGGAGAATTGCCTATTCGTCTTACAAAAAATGTGGGGAAGGTTACTTATGTCTTATATTGGGTATTAGAGAATGAAGAGACGCATGCAAGAGTGTCTAAACTTGGTGTAGAAAAATTTTATAAACGTTGGAATAGATGTTTAACCACAATGCCTAAAATAATTTTGGGTGAGAATATTATCTAGCTGACAACATAATGTTAATCGTACAATCATTATAAATACCATAATAAAAAAGCAAGGGCGATGAAATCGCCCTTGTTTTAATTTGCATTTACTACATTGTAAATAGAATGCTTTTTGTTTTGAATACGCTTTTGATTAAGCTGTAATTTCAGGAATTTCAGGTAATTCTGGAATTTCTCTTACAAACATACCATAGCAGATTAGACCTAAGTCTAAGTTACCACCTGCAGATTCTAATCTAAAGTGTTCAAACAAGTCAGCTATGCTATAATCAGTTGTTGTATCAGAACCTAAATTAAATCTGAAGCTACGAGCATTACTTAACATATTATCAAGTTTATCTGTAATGTTGCTTGCAGTTGTAGTGTCGCCTTCTTTACCTTTTACCAACTTGTTAACATAAGCTAGTTCGTTTGCAGTCAAGTTGTTTATGAATGAGTAAGTAGTTGTTCTGTCTAGGTTAGATAGGTCAATAAATGCACCGCCATAAATGCTCTTAGGTATCATTTTATTTACTAAATCATTTCCACCAATTTCGCCACTGCTAATCTTGAATTGGAAGAACAATACGCCGTTACCGCTTAAGTTTGCAACTAGATCGTGTGGTACAATATCATTTGTCAAGCCAAGGTCTGTTATAAGTTGTCTAAACTCTGTATCACGAGCTTTTGGCATCAAACCAAACTTGATTAATTTCATTGTGTCTGTATCTGTTGCTTCCTTGATTTTTTGACCGATATAGTAGTCAGTAATCTTTATTTCATTTGTTGCATCGTCTTCAAACATTAAGTCAATATCAGAAGAACCGCCTGGACGTTGAATTGTAACTTTACCATTTGCAGTAAATGAACCATCAGGAGCGTTACTTCTTAAAGGTTCAGCAACTCTTTCAGTAACTGTTACAGAGTGGCTAGGGTCGTCTTCGTCCAAATCGTCTGTTTGACCTGTTAGGTTATTTAGTTTATAAATAACACTTCTTAACAAATCGTCATCGCCTTCTGCGTAATTATCTACGCCTGTAGATTTTTCAGTAATCAAACGATAAATATTAATACTGCTGAAACCATCTGTTTTGCCGTTTACAGGGGTATCTATAACTTTTTCGTTAGGAGTTAGTTCCAAACCTTGGTCTTTAAACTTGTTAAATGCTTCTTTGATTGCTTCGCTTATATCGTCAGCAACTGTTTGAGCATTAAAATCATTATTATCGTTAGCACCTGTAATTTTGTTAACAATCTTCAATAAGTTGTTAATTTCGTTATCGCCAGCACTATTGATTTTAACCTTTGTAGCATAGTTTTCGTCATTTAGATTTACATCTGCTTGAACAACAAGGTAATCTGCAGCAAAGTTTTCAAGCTTAATACCATTGCTACCAGTTGTTTTGTCAGGGTCTAATTTACCTGCAATGACAAGTGATAGTGTACCAGCTGAGTTAACCTTCATATCTACAAAAGTAAAGCCTGTATAGAATCCTATATCTTTAATGTTTGCGATTTCACCGCTTTGAAGGATAAGTTTTGCAAGTTCCAAAGATGTAACTGTCAAATTCATATCTTGAGCTGCTTTTTGGTTTTTCTTAAAGCTATTTAAATCAATAACAGTATCAATCTCATTAGCGTTTAGCTTAGATGGAAGAGTTGTAATGCTTTCAAATACTTTTGTATCGTCAATTTCGCCAGCAATAAAGAATTTGTCTTGCAACTCACGCTTAATAAAACCATCTAAACTTGTTTTGTCAACATTGTCAATTATGTTGCCGTGTTTATCAAAGTTAGTTGTTGTTGTATCGTAAGTATAGTAGCTTTTCATTGTCTTTTGAATATCGTCTTCATTTATTTTATCCATATCTGAAGAACCTTCATTGATAATGTTTGATAAAAGCTTGTAAATTGTAGGAAGTTGAATACCGCCATCAATAAACTCAATTGTCATATCTTGGTTATCTGTTTTGAAATTGTCCAAAATAGGGTAGATAACATCGTCAAGTTTCTTAATCAAAGTGTTTTTGTCATAATTTGATGCAGAACCTTCGCCATTAATATCTTTTAACATTGTAGCCAAAGTATTAAACATTTTGTCGCTGTCCGCTTGAGAATTTTCGTCTTTAGTGTAGTTAAGAATAATATCACAAGAAGGACCACTTTCTTTTTTATCCTTTGGTACAATTATCTTTATGAACATATTCTTAGGGAACATAGAAGACATCAAAGAAGACAAACCACCAAATTGCTCTGTTAATTGCTTTTCAATAATTGATTTAGCATCGATTTGAGCAATAATGTTAAGCTCTTTACTTGTCATAGTAAGCTCTAAAACATTCATTTTCAAATCATTACCCAATTTGTCAGAAATCATTGTGTTCATAATTTGTGCAAGTGCTTTATCTGAAAGCATTGACATATCTTGTAGGGTAGAGTTTGAAATATTGTATATGTTTTGGCCGTTTATTTTAGCATCTTTAATATTTATTAATTCCGGAATAGTAGAAAGCTTGTCAATAAAGTTTTCAGGAGTAATATCTTGAACGCTATCTCTGCTTATACCATAAGCTTCAAACAAGCTAATTTTTGACTTGTTAAAGTCTTCGATTGTAGATGGATTTGTAACATTTCCACCAACATACTCTTCAACATTGTCATATTTATAGTCAATACTATGTAAATGTTTAACCATTAGCAAGAAATCGCTAGATGTAACATTTTGAATTTTCATTTTGCTCATAGCGGCTTGCAAAATATCTATTTTGATAAAGCCTGTGCCGTTAGGGTCGTCAAATTCAGATGGAGCAATTGACAAGTTGTCTGCACCTACCATTTCAGTAATATTGTTGAATGTCTTGAAAATAGTGTTACCAATAGTGTTGAAAATTTGTTCAACTTTACCATTTAATAGCTTGCTATCCAAAGAAGAAATCAATTTTTGCAATTTAGCTCCGTCAATAGCATTAATTCCAAGAGTAGGAGATTTGTCTATTTGTGGAGTAGTTACTGCAGAAAGATAAATATTTTTAGGTAATAGTAGTGGAACAACAGAACTGATGATGTCCAAAGAACCTAAATCCATACCTTTCAAAATGCCTTCAACCAACTTGTTGATTCTAACTTGAATAGTTAGTTGCATAGTAACATCGGCAGGTTTGCCTTCTGCATCTTTTGCGTTTTTCTTGATAATACATTGTTTAACAACAAGGCAATCTTTAATAGAAATATTGTATTGACCTACCAATTCTTGAATTTGTGGGATAGAATCGGCATTCATAACGATTTGTTGCATAATTGCAGCAATCATTTTATCGTTAATTTCCCACATTTGTTTGCTGCCGTCATAAGTCTCAAGAGAAGAGAAGTCAAACTTAGTCTCTGAAAGTATTTCGTCAAAATATGGGTTGCCTGTAATACTGCTTGCAGTACCATCTGTAGCAGGTGGGTTAACATTATCTAGCAAGTCAGAAACAGATGCAGTTTCACTACCTGTACCACCTTGACTTTGTGGTAGAAGTTGCAACAAATCGTGCAAAGTGAATTTTGTATCTAAATATAAAGCCTGTTGTAAACTCTCAAAAAATTTGTCAGAGTCTTCAACTGGGTCGAATTTTTGAGAAATAATCTTATCTTCGTCAACTTCTTCATAAAAACCATTCAAAATATCTGTAAGCTCAAATAGAGTTACACCAGTATAAGGTTGAATAAAATAACGATAACCGCCGAAAACTGCAGTACAAGCAAGAACAAAAATCAAAACCAAACCTGTCAAGCAACATTTTAGAGTGATATGGTTGCTTGAGTGGTCACGATGACGATAGTTATAAAGTTTTTTGTATTTTTTGTTAAGCTTTTTAAGCTCTTTACTTTCTTTTTTAGACAAAGGAGCTTGCAAGCTTTTAGCTTCAAGTTCGTTTATGCGACGCTTATACTTAACCTCTCTTTTGCAAGGCTTAGGTATATGCTTTTCAATCCACTTGTCTTCCTTAATAGCTTTTATGTCCTTTTCGTCCAAAACCTCTTCATCACAAAGACGGTCGTCATCATTAGTGTCCCAACCCTTTGTGTTATACTTTTTTTTCAAATTAGAGGGATTTTGTTCAAAGTTACTTTTGTTAAATTGTCCACTCATATTTTAACTCTCCTTTTCGTTTTCGTTATTCTCTTTGCCGAACAAAGATAGTGAGTTTTCCGTATTGTTTTTAATCCTTTTAAAGTTATCTCTGTGTGTCCAAAAAATTAATGCCCACCATAAAATTATTAGTATTATACAAACATAAAAATATTCTTTTTGCTGAACGCTGTTTTTAACGATATTGGTAACTGCAAGAATGCTAATTGCAAGTAAAGAACCTATAAAACCTTTTTTGAAAAAGGCAAGATAGCCTATCATTATAGTAAATGCTACAGCAAAAGCAATTGGTGAAGTTACTGCAAATACGCCTAAGCTTGTTGCGACACCTTTTCCGCCTTTAAATTTAGAAAAGCAGGAAAAAATATGTCCGAGAATAGTTGAAAGTCCTAAAACATACATTGCAAGATTGCTTTGTTCAAAAACAAACATACCTATCAAGGCAAAGCTAATACCTTTGGCACAATCAAGTACAAAAGTCAAACAGCCCCAAAATTTGCCAACTGACCGCAACATATTCATTGTGCCGGGGTTGCCCGAACCTAATTTTTTAATGTCTTTGTTTTTAATGTAAGCAATAATAGTAGCGAAATTTATGCTACCGACAATATAGCCTAGCGGAATAAAAATCAAATACCAATACAAATCGTTCATAAATTTCTCATTCTATATTTATTATTTATATAATAATCTACGTTAAGTATAGCACATTAATTAAATGATGTCAACGACTGGCAAAAGATAAAACGAATTTTTTAAAAATAGACTGGAAAAATATGTTTATAGAAGGTTTTGAAATTATTTTCGTCAAAATTTTTTAAAATTTATTTCAAAAATCGGTGTTTTTTACAGAGAAGATAAAAAATCAGTATAAAATTGGCTAAATTTTCCATTTTTAAAAGTTGCTTTTTTTATATATATCGTTCAAAAAAATTGGTATTGATTATTAAGAATCATAATATATTTTAACTTAAACAAGAAAAATCTTTGTATTTAAATCGATTAAAAAACATATTACCCAAAAGACAGTAGTAAAAAAGCTGTACTATAACAATAGTTGATAGACTTAAACAATAAAATAATAGTTAAAATGTCTTTTAAAAACAAAAAAATCGCTTTAATAGCGATTTTTGAAGGTTTGTTATATTTTTATGCGTATCTTTTAATCAATTTAATTTAATTCCGATTATTGCGGAAATAGGTATTGTGCCATAATTTCTGCCATCTATGCTGTTTGAAAAGTTATCACCGATAGTAAAAATTTCACCTTTTTGTATTGTAACGCTATTGCCATAAGTGGTCGTTAAAAAATGATATTGGGTAGGGGATAGAGAATATTCCTGTTTTGTTGGGTCATCTTTTTTTGTAAGAACACTTAATCCTGATGGTTTTATCCAAAAATACAAAACATCTCCTTCCACAGCGACAACTCGTTTTATTACAGTCATATTTTTTTCGTTAGGTTTTTGATAAACCACAATATCACCAAGTACAGGTTGTTTGTGTACTTTTGAAATCATAATTATATCTCCGTCAGATAAACTTGGGTTCATTGAATCGCCTTTAATCTTAACAGGGGCACAAACAAAAACAAAGGTAAATAAAACTATAACAAGAATTATTAAAATAGTCATTAAAATAGCAAAAATCATATTCTGCTTTTTGTTTTGTTTATTTTGTATATTATTGTCTTGAATAATCTTTATATTTTCCATTTCTAATTTTCTGCAGGAAAGTGTTTTTTTATGACAGAAGTAAATTTGTTTAAATCTATCATAACTGAGCGTCCACACTTATCACATTTTATTTTTATGTCCGACCCAACGCGAACAATAGTCCAACTATTGCCACCGCAAGGGTGAGTTTTTTTAGTAATTACCTTATCACCGATATTATATTTCATATCAAATCCATATTATATTGTTTATTAAAACTTTTTCCGCCGTACTGAAAATAAGTGATTTTACAGTAGTCCAAGTTTTTATTGGATAAAGTTCGTCGCTGACAAATTGAGTACGCTGAATTTTTATACTTTGCCATTCGTCAGATGCAGGAAGGTCTAGTTTTGCGTAATATGATTTCAAATTGACATCTTCTATTTCTACCACTATTTTACGTGGGGTAGTAGTGAAAAAGTCAAATTGCAACATTACTTCGTTGTTTGTAATGTATTTACCATCTATGTTGTAGCAAACCAAATCGCCCCTATCTGTTGTAATACCTTCAAGCTCCAAAGAGCCTTTTTCAAAATGGATATTAGCTTTGTCTGCAAAAAACGCAGTTTCTCTTGGATAAAAGGCGTTGGTGCCAAAACTTTTATCAAATATCATTCTTGTGTTTCTTGCATTGGTTTTTATCTCTTCACCCAAACTGCTTGGCGTAATTGTTAGTAATGGTGAAGTATACATTGACCCGTTGTTATAAAACACCGTACAAATAAGGCTTATTTCTTCATTTAAATCAAAAATCTTAACTTTTTGGCTTGCAGTGCCCACTAAATCGCAATGAACGGAATATCCAATCCAGTTTCGCACCCCTTCAACTTCCTTGCCGTAAGATACGTGAATTTTTGCTTCCACAATTGTATCATATTCTATATCAAAGTCAGCATAAACCCAAAGCCTGTTTTCAAGCACGACAAATCTACCTTTTGGCGGAACTACAGATTTTCTGTTATTTGCAATATCATCAATCCAATTAAACGCTGTATAAAGTGCTTGTTTATATAAGTTTTTAGAGCAACCTACCGATACACATTCATAGTGAGTAATATCTTCGGGTATTAATTTTAAAGTGTCGGATAAAGAAGAGTAGCTATACTTTCTGTTATTTGAAGAACCTAAAAACAAAACAGGGCAACTTATAAATTTAGCATAAGACGGAGCCGCACAGCACAATGACCAAACATTTCTTTCAGCTAGGCTTGATAGTGGAAACTCTTCTGTCCCTAAGTTGCTGTTAAAGGCATCGTAACCTGTGTTGTTAATCGGAATAATTCCGTCAAGCCTATCATCAACGCCCGCAACTTGCCACAAAATATTTGCACCGCTGTTTTGTGCTGTCATTAGCACTTTAGACGGGCTTACCGAAGGTGAAAAGTGTTTTACAAAACTAATAACCTGCCTTGTAATTTTGCACCAGTTAAATAGACAAGTGTTTTCCGCACCATAATTACAAGTATTCAAGTGGTCGCTACTATAAATGTAGTTACAAAACTCCAAACTATGCGGATAGCGGGTATAGTGTTTTGCATTGCTTTTGCCTGCAATATCAAAAGTCACCACATTAAAGCCTGCCTGTACATAGTAAGAGATATAGTTTAAGTCAACCATTTTATTAAATTCAGGCACCATTATAATTGCGGCAGAACTAGATGCTTTTTTTGGGAAATAAACTTGAGTGTAAACCCTAACATCACCGTCCTGTTTTGTCAAGGCGGTGAAATATAGTTCGCAAACATTCATATACCCCAAAGATTTAAAATCAATAATATTTGTTTTAAAGTTTGAAGTAGTAGGTTTGAACTTTTTCCATAATTGTACTGGTGTCAGAATATTCTTTTTCATAAACTACTTAATATCTTCACATTTGAATTGTGATATATTTTACTTTTTTATTTTAGCATTTTAATTAAAAATAATCAAGTGTTTAGCAAAAATTACTATTTATATGTTTATTTATAATATATAAAACTAGCAAAAAAATGTTTATTTTTGCTGTTATTTAAAAGCGGATTAATTAAAATTTAAAAAAAGTGTTGTATTTTTGCTAAAATGTTGTATAATTGAAATATGGTAATATTTGATAGAAAAAGTTTAATAGAATCTCAAAACGACAGATTCAATCATATTTACAACGACATTAATTTTTTTGTGTGGTTAGCTTTTGCACTCACAACAATTGTGGCAGTTATGATAACTTATTTTTTTACAATAGCAGTTGGATTATGGGTTGAAGCGATTTTTACTTTTTGTTCTGCAATGTACTATTTGATAATGTCTTTTACAAAAGAAAAGATGGCTTTGGGTTATTACCAACAAGCGACAGAGATAAGTGCAGTATGCACCGCAAATGGATTGGTTTTGACAGAAATCACAAAATCGCAGGAAAAAATAGATTATATGATAGCTTATGATAATATCTACAAAGTTGTTGAATATAACAAGTACTTTATCATTATGCTTAAGAATGAAGGAAGAATAACATTGCCTAATTTAAGTGGGGCAGCGGATATAAAAAACACTCTAAAAGACAAGTTAGGTAACATTTATCATATCATTGAAAGGTAAAACCATTCAAAAATCGGTACTAAATTATGAAAAAAGATAATATTTATGATATTTTGAGTAAAAATTCTGTTATTGAGAGTAGTTGCTTTGCCTGCCCAAGGCAGTGCGGAGTAAGGCGAGATAGCAGTTTTGGTTATTGTAAAAGCAAAGGACTAAGGATAGCACGATTTGGTTTGCACTATTGGGAAGAGCCTTGTATAAGTGGAACTGAAGGCTCAGGTACAATATTTTTCAGTGGCTGTTCGTTAAGGTGTATTTATTGCCAAAACTATGAAGTATCTCAATTATCAAAAGGTTACGATATATCTACAAGCGAGCTTGTGGATATTTTTAAAAAACTGGAAGATATGGGAGCAAACAATATAAATCTTGTTACCCCTACACATTATATTGATTACATTATAAAAGCTTTAGATATTTATGAACCCAATATCCCAATTTGCTACAATACTGGCGGATATGAAAGTTTAGATAGCATAAAAAGACTTACAAATTATGTAGATATTTTTTTGGTAGATTTTAAGTATATGGATAGTAGTCTTGCATTAGAGTTTTCAAAAGCAAAAGATTATCCTAAAGTTGCAATGGCTGCAATACAAGAAATGAGAAAAATTATTCCGCAAGATATTATTAATGAAAAGGGGATAATGACAAAAGGGGTTATCGTCAGACATTTGGTGTTGCCCGATTGTTTGCAAAACTCCAAAGATGTACTATATTGGATTGCAAATAATCTTGGAAAAGAGACAATTGTATCAATAATGAGTCAATATACACCTTACGGCAAGGCAGTAGGACATAGCAGAATTGGTAGAAAGCTAAAACCAGTCGAGTATAAAATAATTGTTAACTTTGCACAAAAACTTGGTTTAGAAAATGCCTATGTGCAAGAAAGTAGCAGTGCTGACGAGTGTTTTATCCCTGAGTTTGAAGGTGAAATCCAAAAAGAATTGTGAGCAAAGTTTATTTTCAATTTAAATAATTTAAACAAACGGATAATATTAAAAATTTTGAAAGTCTTAATCTCATATAAATTGCATTTAGTACAATTTTAACAAAAAGACTTGACAAAAAGTGTAAATAATGTTAGTATACTAACAGTTAGTGTGCTAACAATTTTTATTTGTAGGTGGCGTATGTTGTTGGAAATTTATTATTCTATTATCAGTATCAATGGAGATTATGCTTATTGTATGAGCGATAACGGCAGTTATACAAATATAGCTTTAGCATTACTTCCCGATGATATAAACGAAGGGGATAGGATTAGATTTTACAATTTTACTTATGAAAAAGTAGATAATGATTAAGATTTAAAGCTTGCTATTTTATAATGATTATATTTATATAAAAAATAACATTATTAATATAATTAAAAATTTAAAGTAAAATCGACAAAGAAATGGTAAAAAATATTTAAAAATTCGTCCTAAATGGCTATAAATTTGTGTATAATAAATAGAAAAGGCTATATTTTATAAAAAATGTGTAAATATTATAAAAAAAGTGTGGTAAAAATTTCCATTATATGATAAAATAAAGTTTAGAATGAAATTTATAGTAAAAAAATTGTAGTGTTTTACTAAGTCTAGTATATATTGACTAAAGACTTTCAGTCTTTTATGGAGGCAAAATTGAACAAAAAAAGTGGAAAAATTATAAAAGCGGTTTTGATAATAGCTTTAATAGTGACATTGATAGTACTTACGGCGTCATTATTATCCAGTCAGAACAAGCCTGACGAAATCAATTATGTTGGGGAGCTAACATCAAAAATTTTAAGTGGTGAAATTGCAGAGTTATATCACGTAGGAACAAATAATGTTAGAATTTTGTATACAAATTCTAAAATTGATGCTAAAAACTTCCCAAAAAGATATGATGCAGTGGCGTATAGTACAGGAAGGACGGCATTTTTTGAACTAGGTAAAGAAATAGTCGGACTGCAAAATGTGATTGGAAAAATTAAAGCAGACAATCCAGACATAACACCAGCACAAATTAAAGAAATTTTGTATAAAGATTATCCTGAATATGCTCAAATTATCCCAGGAGACGGCACAACTTTTGATGTTGAAAAGTTTTCAAAAACTCAAGTTAAGTTTAGGGGCGATGATTTAAACAGCGATAATTCAAGTTGGGTATCATTGATTTTCCCAATTGTGGCTACAGTTGTAATGGGTATTTTGTTGTTTATTATGTTCCGCCAAATGGCAGGTTCTAACGGCAAAGCAATGAATTTTGGCAAAAACAAAGCAAAACTTATGTCTAATGTTAAGGTAAGATTTACAGATGTTGCCGGTGCGGAAGAAGAAAAAGAAGAATTGCAAGAAGTTGTTGAATTTCTTAAAAACCCTAAAAAGTTTAGTGAACTTGGTGCAAGAATACCAAAAGGTGTATTATTGGTAGGACCTCCAGGAACAGGTAAAACTTTGTTTGCAAAAGCAGTTGCAGGCGAAGCAGGAGTGCCTTTCTTTAGTATGTCAGGTTCTGACTTTGTGGAAATGTTTGTTGGTACAGGTGCTGCAAGAGTGCGTGATTTGTTTGCAGAAGCGGAAAAGAATATGCCTTGTATAGTATTTATCGATGAGATTGATGCTGTAGGTAGACAAAGAGGTGCAGGTCTTGGTGGCGGTAACGACGAAAGAGAGCAAACATTAAACCAATTGCTTGTTCAAATGGATGGTTTTGAGAAGAATGAAGGTATTATCATTATGGCTGCAACAAACAGAGCGGACGTACTTGACCCAGCTTTGTTAAGACCAGGCAGATTTGACAGACAAATTTATGTAAATATTCCTGACGTTAAAGGCAGAGAAGAAATATTTAAAGTTCACAGCCGTAACAAACCATTAGGTCCAGATGTAAGCTTTAAAGTTTTAGCAAGAATGACAAGTGGTTTCAGTGGTGCTGATATTGAAAATCTTTTAAATGAAGCAGCTATTTTGGCAGCAAGGGCTAACAGAAGAGTGATTATTATGGAAGATATTTTAGAAGGTATCAACAAAGTAATTGCAGGTCCACAAAAGAAATCAAGAACAATTACCGAAACAGATAAGAGAATTACTGCATATCACGAAGCAGGTCACGCAATCATTGCAAGAGTATTGCCAGGTTGTGACGAAGTACAAGAAGTTAGTATTGTACCGCGTGGTATGGCAGCAGGTTATACTTTGACAAGACCAGTAAATGACGATAGTCACGTTACTAAAAACAAGCTAAACGATATGATTAGTATGATGCTTGGTGGTAGAGCTGCAGAGCAAATAGTAATTCACGATATTTCAACAGGTGCATCAAACGATATTGAGCGTGCAAGCGGCATTGCAAGAAAGATGGTTACCGAATGGGGTATGAGCGATAGACTTGGCAATATGTTCCTTGGTGGTTCGGGAGAAGTATTCCTTGGTAGAGATTATTCTCAACACACTGCATATAGTGAAAACATTGCAGGACAAATCGACGAAGAAGTTAAGTTTATAATCGACGATAATTATCAAAGAGCTTTGCAAATTTTGAAAGATAATCGAAATATTCTTGACAATATGGTAAAAGTATTGTATGAGAAAAACACTATTTATACTGAAGAAGTTGATATGTTGTTTGATAACAAATCTGCAGAAGAAATCATTAAAGCTATTGACGAAAAAATTGCAAAACGCGAAGAGTATAAAAAGTTAGAGAATCAACAAGACAATCAAAATAATAAATCTGAAGTTATTCCTACTATAAAAGAAGAAATAACAGCAACTACTACAGACAAAGAGAATAATGTAGATAATGGCGACGGCGTAGTAGGTCATTGATTTAAAAAAATAGACTAGTCTAACAAAATAATTTAAACAAAAAGCAACACAAAAGTGTTGCTTTTTTGCATTTAACCACGATTTTTGAAAGATTATTTTTTGAGTATTTACAAATAGGAAAATTATTTTAATTCATTTAATTTAAAAACAATTGCAAGTTTATCAAATTAAAAAGTTATAAGTTTTAGGTATAAGCAAAAGTTAAGAAATATAAAAAAATATCTTAGGGGAAAATTTGCAAAAAATACTTGCAATAAATAGCTTTTTTATAGTAAAATACTATTAGATAATCAATGGAGGTATATATTCCTATGAAAATGGTATATAAAGGCAAAACAAAAGATGTTTATTCATTAGATAATGGTAATTACCTATTGAAATTCAAAGACGATGCAACAGGTGAGAATGGTGTGTTCGACCCAGGTGCTAATACTGTTGGTGTTACTATTGAAGGTTTAGGTATGGATGCACTTAAACTTACAACTTATTTTTACACTATGCTAAATGATATGGGTGTTGTAAATCACTTTGTTAAATCAAATTTAGACGAAGGCACTATGGAAGTTAAACCTGCTAAAAAGTTTGGTAAAGGCTTGGAAGTTATTTGCCGTCTAAAAGCTGTTGGTTCTTTCTTCAGAAGATATGGTGATTATTGTGAAAATGGTCAACCACTTGACTATTTTGTTGAAGTTACTTTGAAAGATGATGATAGATGTGACCCACCTATTACTAAAGATGCTTTGGATATGCTTGGTATTTTGACTAAAGAGCAATATGAAATGTTAAAAGCAGATACAATCAAAATTACAAAAATCGTTCAAGATGTTTTGGCAAAGAAAGGTGCTACTTTATACGATATTAAATTTGAGTTTGGTATTGTTGATGATAAAGTTATTTTGATTGACGAAATCAGCGGTGGCAATATGAGAGCTATGAAGGACGGCAAATTCCTAGAGCCACTTGAGTACGCTCCACTTATTTTAGGTTAATTATTAAAAAGATTTGCAGGTTTTTCTGCAAATCTTTTTTTATCTAAAAATTATGATGTTACTTGCAGATTAAAGTAAATTGTTAATTTGTTTTCATTTTTATCTAACAAATCGCAAATTGAATTTAATAAAAACATTGCATTTCAAAAATAAAAACTCGCTAAATGCGAGCTTTTATTTTTATTTAAATATTTATTAATCTCTTCTTTTTGATGCAAGTATAATAAATAATATTCTTGCAAGTTGAACAAGTGTCAAAACAAAAGATGCTACATAGGTCATAGCTGCAGACCTTAAAACTTTTGAAACGCCTTTTATTTCGTCAGAATCCAAAATGCTCAAATCTTCAAGAATGTCTTTGGCTCTACTACTAGCATTAAATTCACAAGGTAAGGTTACTAAAGCAAACAACATATTTAAAGCGTATACACCTAAAAGCACATAGTAAATAATCATAGGTAGATTGCTTGTTACTGGTAAAAATACAGTTAAAAATATATTTATAATCAAAATTGGAACTAAAAGTTTAGAACTTAAATTCAAAACAGGAACAAGTGCGCCACGGATTTTTATAGGGGCATAATTTCTAGCGTGTTGGATAGCGTGTCCTACTTCGTGAGCTGCAACACCAATAGCCGCAATGGAAGAAGAGTTGTATACAGAGTCTGAAAGTACTACAGTGTTTGAGCGTGGGTCATAGTGGTCTGACAACGAACCTGCACATCTTCCGATTTTAACATCTGTAAGTCCTTCGCTATCTAATATTTGTCTTGCTATTATATGGGCAGGTAACCCTTTTGTACTATTTACTTTGTCAAATTTTTTAAAAGTCATTCTGACTTTAATAGAAGTATAAATTGACCAAATAAATACAGGAATAAAACAAAGAGCAACAAGATATAAAATGTTGAGCATCATATCGTACTCTTGGCTTGCACATAATAAAATATTCATCTTTTTACCTTCTTAATAGTATTAGGCTGTAAATCTTTTTTAGCCTTATAACCATTATGAACAATATTTTACAAAAAGTCTATACAAAAAGTGTAAATAAAAAGTAAAATGTTGTTAAAAGAACACTTTTTCTATCTTGCCACAGGACACAGAAAAATGACATTTTGTGGTTTTATCTTGAGAAATTACATAAACGCAATTGTCTTTTAGCGGGCAATTAGGCAAAATTATATCGTCTGCATTTTCAAGGAGTTTTGCTAAATCTTCTATACTTTGGCTGCATTTAGGAGAAAGCAGATTGTCGCAATAATCATAGTCTTCGGCATTCAAGGCTTGCAAAAAATCATATCCCAACAGTTTTTCGTGCGGGGTATGATAGTTTGAATATTCAAATTTTTCGCTATCTGCAATATACTCCTTTTCGTCAAAAGTCAAATGACAATGATATATTCTGCCTTGATTGTCATTTAAATTGATTTTTATGGAAATACCAGTGTTATCAAATTCATAGCTTTCACATTCTTTATCAATCAAAACAGAGTAATCGTCATAGTCATAAAAAACAACGCATAAATAGTGCGAACATAAAATGTAAAATAACACGCCATTATCAAGTACCGCTTCCTGCATTTTGTCAGGGTATTCAGGAAGAATTACTGATATAAAATTGCTTTTATTTTCAATTAAAAGCTTAGGCACGCTGTCTGTGTAAACGGTAATAGTATGTTCGCCAAACTCTCTTTGCATATCTACTTGCGGGTTGCTGGGCGGAAGATATGGTGCAAATTTAGGAATTAAGTAATATTGATTAATATCAAGCTTAATGTTTGGGATATTGCACACCAAATTTCCGTTTTCATACTTTGCTGAAGAACTTATAGGCAAAAACAATGTTTTGTCATAAATAGGAAGAAGAGTCAGTATATACATTTTGTCAGGCTCAAGTTCTATCACTCCGCTTGAGTTTTGATCGCCGTCTACTAAAATTACAAATTGATTGTTATCATAAAATATTTTATACATATTAAAGGGTATTCAATAATTTTTGCAAGTATGCAGGTTTTGCCTGAAATTTAATTTTTAACATAATTTTTTATAAGATTTTTTTGCAAAGAGAAGTAATTAATGTAAACCAAAAAGATAATTTGCAATTGTTAAAAACTGACAATTTGTAAGAATATTTTAAAAATCATTGCAAAGACTATATTTAAGGAGGTAATTTATGGCTGGAATAGTTAGAAGAATAGATGAACTTGGTAGAATAGTTATCCCTAAGGAACTTAGAAGAACAATGCGTATTCGTGATGGGGAAGAACTTGAAATGAATCAAGTTTCTGATAATGAAATAATAATCAAAAAATTTAGTCAAATGCAAGCTTTGCAAGCATTGGCAGAAGGATATTCAAAGGTGCTTTTTGATTTGTGCGGTGTGCAAATTATGATTGTCGATAAAAGCAAAGTATTAACCCACGAAGGTGGCAAGGAAAATAAGGAAGGTGAACTTATTTCAAATACTTTGTTTACAGTTTTGCAGGACAGAAAGCAAACAATTGCAAACAGCAACATTCGTATAACAAAAAATGATAGTGCTATACAAGACGATGTGTTTGTTTATCCGATACTTGCAGGCGGCGATTTGTATGGCGGTATTATTGCAGTAGGTTCAATAACAAATGACATTAAGTCAAACATAAAAGTTGCAGGCTCTTGTCTTGCAAGTCAACTTGAATAGTTGGAAACTGTAGTAAATAAAGTAAAAACGCGTCGAAAATCGGGGTTAAATAGCTATACTGCAGGGGCATTGTTGCTAGCAGTTGCGGGAATGATAGCTAAAATATTAGGTGCTGTTTATCGTATACCGCTAACAAACTTGCTTGGGGCAGAAGGTATTGGTATTTATCAATTGGTATTCCCGATATATGCGTTAATGTTGACATTGTCTTCGGGTGGTATACCTACTGCCATAAGTAGGCTTGTCAGCGAAAAGAAGACATTAGGCGAAGATACAAGCGTACAAAAAGTAATGAAAGCATCTTTTGTGTTGCTGTTCGGATTGGGTTCTTGTGCTATGCTAATAATGTTTTTAATCTCCGCACCGCTTGCAGAGCTTCAAGGTAATTCCTTGATTCGCTTTGGTTATTATGTGGTTGCACCTGCGATATTGATAGTTGCAATTTCTGCATATTTCAAAGGTTGGTTTCAAGGCAATATGAATATGGTGCCTACAGCGGTCGCACAAATAGCCGAGCAAGCTTTTAAAATGATATTCGGTTTGCTTTTTGCCTATTTGTTATTGCCCAAAGGTATTATTAATGCGGTTGTAGGTGCTTTAATCGGTCTTACTCTTGCAGAGTTTTTGTCAATGCTTATTATGGCATTACTTTTTGCGGCAAGCAAAGGAAAAGCTCTACCAAAAGTAAGCTTAGATGCTGATAGCACAAAAAGCATAGTGAGAGCAAGTATTCCTATTATGGCAAGTGGACTTGTTTTTCCTATTGTGCAGTTTGTGGATAGTTTATTGATTGTAAATTTACTTGTTGGGCGTGGTATGGCAAGAGATATTGCGATTAGCGAATATGGTATTTTATCCGCTCCTGTAAATTCTTTAATCAATATGCCGATTGTGATAACGCTTGCTTTTGCAGTAGCAATTGTACCAATAATTAGCTCAAAGCGTGCGGTAAGAGATGCGGTAAGCATTAAGGACAAATCGTCCCTTGCGGTAAAAATGGCTTTTTTGATAGGTGCACCTTGTTTTGTAGCAATTTTTGTGCTTGCAAGACCGCTTATGCAAATTTTGTATCCGTCACTAGCGGTGCAAAGTATTGATTTAGCGGTATCTTTATTAATGGTGTCATCTGTTTCTGTAATATTGCTTACGCTATCGCAAGTGTTTACGTCACTAATGCAAGCTTTGGGCAAGGCTGTTAAGCCGGTAATGATATTGCTTGCAACGGCGATAACTAAAATAACGCTTGATATAATCTTAATTATGCACTTAGGAATAATAGGCGCGGCACTATCTAGCGTGATAGCATATACCCTTTGTGTAGTGATTGGTTGGGTTACAATGTCAAAACTTTTAGGCAGAAATGAAAAAATGGTCAAAAGTATTAGCAAAATTATGATAATTAGTGTTATAATAGGGTTAATAATATTCGGATTGACTTTTTTACTGAATAAATGGTGGTTAGTTTTGGCAAGCGTGCTTATTACTCCGCCTGTGTACTTTGTACTGGTATTGCTTTTCAAGGTTTTTGCAAAAGAAGAATTATATTCTTTCCCTTTTGGTAAGCAAATAGTTAATTTCAGTGAAAAAATACTCCATCAAAAGTGAGGTATTATGATTAAAGTAGTTGGCTTAGGCTTAAAAGACGGGGATTTATCTTTAAAAGGTGCAGTTGCTATTGACAATGCAGAAATTGTTATTGTCAAAACAGCTCTCACCGATACATATAAGTTTTTTGTGGAAGAGAATATCTCCCACGAAACATTGGATAGTTTTTATGAAGATTCGCAAGATTTTGACGATTTAGATAATAAAATCGCCGAATATCTTTTTGCGTTAAAGGATAAAAATGTCGTATACTGCGTAAACGGCAATGGTTCAGACGATAGGTCTGTTATAAGGCTAAAAGAATTATGCGATATTCAAATTATTGCAGGTGTTTCAAGAGAATTAGCTGTTTTGGAAAAACACCCGCATACAAGTGTTGTCAAAGTTTCCGCCTATGACATTGCAGGAGACAAAGCGTTTAGCTATGACAAAACTTTGCCACTTGTTGTTTGTGATATTGATAATAGCTATATTGCAAGTGAAATTAAAGAAATTTTGGCAAGAGTGGTTGGTGAAGAGTGCGAAATCACCTTTTTTAATGGGGATAGCGAAAATGTGATTTTTGCCTATGAGCTTGATAGGCAAGAAGAGTTTAATTATGAATGTGGTGTTTATGTTTCCCCATTTGAAATTACAGATAAGCAAGAGTATAATTTTAGCGATTTACTTAGAATAATGTACAGATTGCGTGGCAAGAATGGTTGCGAGTGGGATAAGGCTCAAACACACGAGAGCATAAGAAAAAATTTGATTGAAGAAGCTTATGAGCTTGTTGAAGCTATAGATAATGAAGACATTGACAATATAATCGAAGAAGCGGGCGATGTTATTTTGCAAGGTGTATTCCATACAGTAATCGGCGAAGACGAAGGGGAATTTAGTGCGAACGAAGTACTAACGCATTTGTGTGAAAAACTGGTTACAAGACATACTCATATTTTTGGTGATGTGGTTGCAAACAATGTTGAAGAAGCATTAAAAGCGTGGGAAGCAGCTAAGTCTAAAGAGAAAAATCAAAGTAATATTTCAAGCAAATTAAGCGGCGTTGCAAAAGCACTGCCAAGCTTGCAAAAAGCAAAGAAATATCAAAAATACCTTGCAAAAATCGGTATGGATTTTAAAAATATCGACCAAATCAAAACAAAAATACTTGAAGAACTGGAAGAAGTTTTGACTGCAAATAGTGAGAATTTAGAAATGGAGTGCGGTGATTTATTGTTTGCTGTTGCTAACTTGTTGAGATTTGTTGGCGTTGATGGTGAAGTCGCTTTAAATAGTGCTTGTGCTAAGTTTGAGAAAAGAGTTAATTTTATGGAAGAAAAGTGCAATAGCCAAGGCTTGAGTTTGAGTGATTTAACAGCAGAAAAGCAAGAAGAGTTGTGGCAAGAGGCAAAAGAAAATGAAAATTGCTGATATTACACTAAACGGCGATGCAGTGCTTGCACCTATTGCAGGGTTTACAGATGTAGGCTTTCGTGATATTGCTTGTTGTTATGGAGCAGCCCTTACTTATACCGAAATGATAAGCTGTAAAGGTATGGTGTATGGCAGTGAAAAAACAAAAGAATTACTTGCAACAACGGATAATGAAAAGGTAAAAGCAGTACAAATTTTTGGCTGTGACCCTGATATTATGGCAAAAGCTTGCTCAATGCCTGAGTTTGATAAATTTGATATAATTGATATAAATATGGGTTGCCCTGTGCCCAAAATTGTAAATAATGGGGAAGGTAGTAGCTTGCTAAATAACCCAAAACTTGCTATGCAAATTGTTAAAAATGTAAAGCAAGCAAGCGGCAAACCTGTTACTGTTAAGTTTAGGAAAGGCTTTAAAAAAGGCGATAATGTGGCTGTGGATTTTGCAAAATATATGCAGGACGCAGGAGCAAGTTGCGTGACAGTACACGGCAGAACGCGTGAAGATTACTATATGGGAAAAGCAGATTGGGACACTATTGCAAAAGTTGTGCAGGCTGTGCAAATACCTGTTATAGCAAATGGCGATGTGTATGATTTAGAGAGTTATCTTGCTATAAAAGAACATACAAAGGCACAAGGCGTTATGATTGCACGCGGAGCATTGGGACATTTGCATATCTTTAAGGAAATCGCAAATAAAGCCTTGAAAATCGATACTATTTTTGACACTGTAGACAAAAAAAGAGACATTTTATTGCAAATTGAAACACTAAAAAACTATTATCAAGAGAGATATATTTATTCAAATATGAAAAAGCAAATTTGCTACTATTTAAAAGGAGTTAAAAACTCAAAACAACTTAAAGAACTAGTTTGTCACGTAAATAGCGTGCAAGAGTTAATAAATATTGTAAGCGATATAAATTTTGATTAATTGTTTAAAGCATTTGTGTAACAAAAAAATAAACATATACAATCTAAAAACAAAAATTAGTAAAATTACTTTTGCAAATATGCAAATCGTTATAAAAGTAATTAGTACAAACAAGGAGAAATCTATGATACATATAGTTTTGTTAGAACCGGAAATTCCGCAAAATACAGGTAATATTGTAAGGACTTGTGCAGCAACAGGTGCTAAACTGCATTTGATAGAGCCGTTTGGTTTTACCTTTGAAGATAAGTATCTAAAAAGAGCGGGATTAGATTATTGGGATTTAGCGGATATTTGCACTTACAAAAATTATCAAGAATTTTTGGATAGAAACAAAGCAAACATAAAGCAAATATTTTACGCATCAACAAAATCTAAGCATAATCATACAGAAGTTAAGTATGAAGAAGATGTTTATGTTATGTTTGGTAAAGAGTCAAAAGGCATACCCGAAGAGATATTGCACGACAATTATGACAAGTGCATAAGAATCCCAATGAAAGGAGATATAAGGTCACTTAATCTTGCAAATTCTGTCGCGATAATATGTTATGAATATCACAGACAGCATAATTTTGTAGCGCTTAATCAACAAGGACATTTAACCAAATTTTAAAAAGCAAACAAAGCTAAAAACTTTTTGACAAAAAAATTGGTAAAAATAATTGCAGAATTAAAAAAATTCTTGCAAAATATGGCAAATAGTGTTATACTATTTCTAATGATTATAAATTTAAAATTTATAGCAGTAAAATATAAAACAAATATAGGCAAGGAGAAACCTAAGAATGAATAAAAAATCAATTAAAGATGTAAATGTTGCTGGCAAAAGATGTCTTGTAAGAGTGGACTTTAATGTTCCTATGAAAGATGGCGTTATCACTGACGAAAATCGTATTAACGGAGCACTTCCAACTATCAAATATTTGATGGATAATGGTGCAAAAGTTATTCTTTGCTCACATATGGGCAAACCACACAGCATTTTCAGTGCGGAAGTAAAGCTTACTAAAAAGGAAAAGAAAGCTGTTGAAGCTCTTCCTGAGCAAGAGAGAGATTCTGCAAAGAAAGCTTATATCGAAAAAGCACTTAAGAGTGACCCTGTTAAGTTGACATTAAAGCCTGTTGCTGACAGATTAAATGAGCTACTTGGCGGTAAAGTTACTTTTGCAACAGATGTTGTAGGTAGCGATGCAAAAGCAAAAGTTGCAGCTTTAAAAGCAGGTGAGTGTGTATTGCTTGAGAACTTGAGATTCCACGCAGAAGAAGAAGGCAGAGACGAAAACTTCTGCAAACAACTTGCAGAATATTGCGATATTTATGTAAACGATGCTTTTGGTACTGCACACAGGTCACACGCATCTACAGCAGGTATTGCTGAGTATGGTTTTGTTAAAGAATGCGTTTGCGGTTTCTTGATTGAAAAAGAACTTAATGTTATGGCAAAATCACTTGAAGCACCAGTTCGTCCATTCGTTGCAGTATTGGGCGGTGCAAAAGTTGCTGACAAATTAAAAGTTATTGATAATTTGCTTGAAAAATGCGATACTTTGATTATCGGTGGCGGTATGGCATATACTTTCATTAAAGCTCAAGGCGGTACAGTTGGTAATTCTTTGGTTGATGATGAAAAAATCGATTATTGTAAAGAAATGCTTGCAAAAGCAGACAAACTTGGCAAAAAGATTTATCTTCCAGTTGATACTGTTGCTGCAAAAGCTTTCCCTAACCCAATCGATAGCGAAATTGAAGTTACAGTTGTTGACGCAATGAATATTCCTTCAGATATGATGGGCTTGGATATCGGTCCTAAATCTGCAGAACTATTCAGCGATGCTATCAAATCAGCAAAAACTGTTGTTTGGAACGGACCAATGGGTGTATTTGAAAATCCTATTCTTGCAAAAGGTACAGTTGCAGTTGCAAAAGCAATGGCAGATGCAGAGGATTGCACAACTATTATCGGTGGTGGTGACTCAGCAGCAGCAGTTGCAGTACTTGGCTTTGCAAACAAGATGAGCCATATTTCAACAGGTGGCGGTGCATCACTAGAATTATTTGAAGGTAAAATACTTCCTGGTATCGCTTGCTTAAACGATAAAAAGTAATTAAAGTAAAAAAACATTATCCAAAGCGTTTGATTGATATTTTTGCAAAAATGCTTTGGATATAAATATTATTTTACATTTTAATTAAAAATTGTGACTTGTGCAAAATAATTACCGAAAGCTAAAACCTAATTGAATTTAATATGTAAAAATCAATTTTAGTATTTAGTGATTATAACAAAACGGCAATTTTTGAAATAAATTTAAAATCAAAATAAAAGAAGGCGACTTCTACTCAAAAAAATACATTTTAAGGAGAAACTAAAAATGAGACAACCTATTATTGCAGGAAACTGGAAAATGAACAATACAATCAAGGATACTAAGGCTTTACTTACAGACCTTATTCCATTGGTAGCAGATGCTAAAGCTGAGTGCGTAGTTTGTGTACCTTATACAAACATTCAAACAGCTGGCGAAATGATTAAAGGAACTAACATTAAACTTGGTGCAGAAAATGTACACTGGGCAGATAAAGGTGCTTTCACAGGCGAGATAAGTGCAGATATGCTATTAGAGCTTGGTGTTGAGTATGTTATTATCGGACACAGTGAGCGTCGTCAATACTTTGGTGAGACAGACGAAACTGTTAACAAGAGAGTTTTACAAGCTTTGAAAAAAGGTTTAAAGCCAATTATCTGTGTTGGTGAGTCTTTGGAAGAGAGAGAGTCAGGCGAGTATAAAGCATTGCTAGAGTCTCAAACAGAAAAAGCTTTGGCAGGTATTGATTCAAGCGAACTTGACAAAGTTGTTATCGCTTATGAGCCAATTTGGGCAATCGGTACAGGTAAAACTGCAACAGCTCAAGAAGCTAACGATACAATTGCTATTATCAGAAACAAAGTTGCAAGCTTATATTGCAAAAATTGTGCAGAAAACAAACTTCGTATTCAATACGGTGGTTCAATGAATCCTAAAAACGCAAGTGAGCTTATGGCTATGCCTGAAATCGATGGTGGTTTGATTGGTGGTGCTAGTTTGAAAGCAGAAGATTTTTCTAAGGTGGTTAAATACTAATATGAAAAACAAATTTACCGGCTTAATTATTTTGGACGGCTACGGACTTAACAAGGAAGGCGAAAACAACGCAATTTCAAAAGAAACTTCACCTTATATCCTTAGCTTAATGAAAAAATATCCAACTACAAGCTTAGATGCAAGCGGTATGGCTGTTGGTTTGCCTGACGGTCAAATGGGCAATAGCGAAGTAGGACATTTAAATATCGGTGCGGGAAGAATAGTTTATCAAGAACTAACTCGTATTACTAAATCTATCAATGACGGCGATTTTTTTGAAAACGCAGCGTTCTTAAAGGCTTGCAAAAACGCAAAAGAAAATGGCAAAAAATTGCACATTTTCGGTCTTTTGTCTGACGGCGGTGTGCATAGCCATTTAAGTCATATTTTTGCACTTATCGAACTTGCTAAAAAGCAAGGTTTGGATAATGTTTATTTGCACGCTTTCCTTGACGGAAGAGATGTTTCTCCAACAAGCGGAAAACAATTTATTACTGAAACCGTAGAGTATATGGATAAAATCGGTTTTGGTGAAATTGCTACAATCAGCGGTAGATTTTATGCAATGGATAGAGATAACATTTGGGAAAGGGTTGACAAAGCATATAAAGCTTTGGTAGACGGCGAAGGCAATGTTGCAGATAATGCTATTGCAGCAATTACTGCAAGCTATGAAAATGGTGTAACAGATGAATTTGTTATTCCAACTGTTATTCAAAAAGATGGCAAGCCTGTTGCTACAATCGGCAAGGGCGATAGCATAATTTTTGCAAACTTCCGCCCAGATAGAGCAAGAATGATTACTCGTTCATTTATCTATCAAGACTTTAATGGCTTTGAAAGAAAGCAAGGCTTTTTAGCACCTACTTTTGTATCAATGACTCAATATGACGTTACTTTTAACGACGCTTTAGATGTTGCATACAGACCACAATCTTACGATAACACTTTGGGTGAGTATTTGTCAAAATTAGGTTTGAAACAATTTAGAATTGCTGAAACTCAAAAATACGCTCACGTTACATTCTTCTTTAACGGCGGTGTGGAAGCTCCAAACCCTAATGAAGACAGAATTTTGATTGACAGCCCTAAAATTGCTACCTTCGATATGAAACCAGAAATGAGTGCTTACGAAGTTGCAGAAAAAGCAAGTCAAGTCATTTTGTCTGAAGAATATGACGTTATGATTTTAAACTTTGCAAACTGCGATATGGTAGGACATACAGGTGTATTGGATGCAGCAAAAAAAGCTGTAAAAGCAGTAGACGAATGTGTGAAAAAAGTTTTGGACGCTATCAAAAAAGTTGGCGGTGTAGCTTTGATTACTGCTGACCACGGCAACGCAGACTATATGTTTGACCCTGTTACAAAAGAGCCATTTACTGCTCACACAACAAATCCTGTTCCACTAATCAAGATTGACGACAATGTAAATGTTGAGTTAATGGACGGCGGTAAGCTTTGTGATATTGCTCCTACTATGCTAGAGCTAATGGGCATTGATATTCCAAAGGAAATGACAGGACATAGCTTGCTTAAAAAATAATTTATTACAAAAAATTGCAAAAAACCTTTGAAAATCGGTATTATATATTGATTTTGCACATAAAATTAATTTTTGCTGGTTTAAAAAAGGTGTGTAACCACAAATAAACGGAGAGTTTAATATGTTATCTTATAATTTAAAGGAAGTTGCTTTAAGACTTAAAAGTTTAAGAGATTTAATGGGCGTTTCTATCGAAGAAATGGCAAAAGCAACAGATGTAACTACTAGCGAATATGAAATTTACGAAAAAGGCGAAAAAGATTTTACTTTTAACTTTTTGTATAATTGTGCAAATATTCTTGGTTGCAATATTACTGAATTGATTACAGGCGATAGTGCAAAACTAAATCATTTTGCCGTTACAAGAAAAGACGAAGGTATGCCTATTTTGCGTAATAATGGTTTTAATTATATGCACCTAGCGTATAATATGAAAAATAGAAAAGCAGAGCCTTTTGTTGTTACAATCCCTTATTCAAAAGAGTTGGAAAACAAACCAATTGAAACAAGTATGCACAACGGACAGGAAATGGACTATGTGCTAGAAGGTACTTTGCGAGTAAGTATAGACGGACATATTGTGGAACTTAATGCAGGCGATACAATTTATTACAATAGTGAAAAACCACACGGCTTAATTGCTGTGGGCGGCGAAGATGTAAAAATTATCGCAGTTGTAATGAATTAATTAATAGCATCAAAAATTATTATATCAAAATTAGATAATTTAATTTATTAAAATGAGCTATTAAAATTTACTTTCTATAGTTTACATTTTATAAGAACACAAAAAAATACTGAGTTCAGCTCAGTATTTTTTGTTTTAATTATCATTTTTAATTTTTTTAAACAAATAATTAACCTGACATTTTAGGGAACTTTTTAGCAAGTTTTTATAGTTTTGTTCCCTAAAATTTAGTATTTATGATAAATAATTATATTAAATAAAAATTAAAATTGTCTCCAACAATTGGTTAGCATAAAAGTTTTAATGCTGTCTAGGTCTTTATTTTCATAGTAATCAACTAATAGTTTTTTAAATTCTGCAACTTTTTTTTCAGGTATTACAAGTACGCCTTCCCCTTTACTAATTAAATAATGATTTGCAAATATAACTGCAGCACGCTTGTTTCCGTCATTAAATATTTGTGTTTTCATACAATATAAACACAAGTCAATAGCTATTTCTATTGGCTTTTTATTGCTATTTATAATATTTTCTATATTAATTTTTACATCACTTTCTATTGGTAATGGCGGGGTGTAGCTTGAGCCACCAATGCATACTGGTACAACGCGTATTCTGCCACCATTATTATAAAAACCTTCGTTTACAAGATTTGCAATATAGCAAAGTATATGGTATGAACTTTTTGAAGAGATTACCCCTTTATCCAAAATAAATTCCCACGAATGTTTAAGGTTTAATATTTTTTGAATATCTGTCGCTGTCATTCCTGATACAATGCCATTATCCAAAATAGTTTCTGTTTGCGGGTAGGTTGTTGCAACTCCTTCCAAAATTGCTTGGTCATAAATATTTGATTTCATATTAACTCTTGCAAACAAAATGTTTTGTTCTACCCGTGGTGATAGCTCGCAAAAAGAATATTGTAGTTTGATTAATTGTTTTTCAATACCCTTAATTTGCTTACTTAACTCCCGGTAATCTTTGGAAGATTTTAATAGCACTTGATATAATTCGTCAGAATATTTATCTATATATGTTGATGTCAATTTCCCTAATTCACGCTTTCGCATATACAGATATTTACCACTTTTATTCTCCTTAATTTCGGGAGTACCGCTATATGGTAGCAGATTTAGTCTTGCTAAAAGCGTAGCTCTCTCGTTAAGCAATCTTTCAATTAATTCGTAGTTATTAATCATAGCACACTCCTGTTTTAGGGAACTTTTACGATATTATTATATCAAATTGTTCCCTAAAAATCAAGTGCTAAACGGATAGTTTTTTAAAATTCTCTGTAAAAATCGGTATTAAATACAAAATTTTATTTTTTTGTTTTTAATGTTTCGTACAAATTATAAATTTCTTTATTTTGTGCTTGGTAAATGAGTGACATTATCATTATTATTTGATATAATTATTATGAAAAAGGGATAAGGTGATAGTATGATGACAATAAATGATGCGGTTGCTCGAAGAATTATAAAGTTGTTAATTGAAAAAACATTACTCAATATAGATTAGAGAAAAAATCTGGTGTACAGCACGGAGCAATGAATAGGATTTTAGCTGGTAAAAACTAAACTATAACTATGACTACTTTATACAGAATAGCTAAAGGTTTTGATATGACATTAATAGAGTTTTTGAACGATTCTATTTTTGATGAAAGCAAAGTCAATTATGAAGATTGATATTATTATTTTACAGAAATAAATTAAAGTATAAAAAACAAAAAATACCGACTTAAAATTCGGTATTTTTTTGTTTGATAAAATTTTATTTATATAAATTATAATTATTAATGTTAACTAAGTATTAAAACAACAAGCCGTTATCAAAAGTCTTGTTTGCAAGGTCGGTTAGCATCAAAATTTGATTTTCGGATAAAAATTGTTTGTAGTCTTGCATTAATGCATTGTATGCGTCCAATATATCTGCATCTTCAATCAAATCCATTAGTCTTTCCGCATTTTCTTTAGTGACTGGCATATTAGATATAACTATATTTAATATATCGCACACAAAAGTTGTGTTTTCGTCCAAATCCAAACTCTCTTCAAAATTGTTTGCGTAGGCTAAAACATCGTAAAGCGGGGTATCTATATCAATAACTGCAAGCACCATTTCTTCAATAAGTGGCAAAACTTTATCAGTGCTTAATTTTATATTATAAATTTCGGAAATATTTTGTGCAGTAAATTCTGCAGTCGCAATATTATTATCTTTTAGTATTTTGTGAAGTTCGGTTATATTTAACATATTAATCCTTTTATCGCTTTATAAACTAACAAATGTATAAAGCAAAATTTTGATAATTTAACTATAACAAATTGGAAATAAAAAGTCAATATAAAAGTGTGTAAAAAACGCCATTTAGTAGATGGATAAAAATGGTAATTACTAGTATACAATAAGGGAATTAGACTCAAGGTGGCTATAATTGAGCGTTATAAAAAAAGTTGTGTAAAATGTATGTTTAATTTTAAAAAATATATTGAATATATATAAAATATATGTTATACTAACTTTGTAATTTTTTAAAGACTTTTATATAATGGGATTTATGAATTATAATAAGGTTAAAGGGTGAAGTTATGACTAAAAAAGTAAGAAAAAAAGCAGAATATGACCCGCTATCATACACTGCCAAAGAGCGTAATGGTTACTTAGTTGGTATGGCAGGACAAAATATCGTATATGGTATTATTAGTTCTGGTCTAGCATTCTATTTTAGTAACGTTATCGCATTGCCAGCACTAGCTATTTCTGTAATTATGGCAATCGCTCGTGTATGGGACGCAATTAATGACCCTATGATGGGTACTTTCGTAGATAAAACAAAAAGCAAGTGGGGTAAATGCAGACCTTATTTGATTTTTATGCCAGTTATTATTATGATAAGTACGATTTTGTGTTTTGCAAACGGTATTTACAGCGTTAAAAACACATTCGGACAAAACTTTATGATAATTGCTTGGGCAGGTATTTCATACATACTTTGGGGTATGTTGTATACAGCAGCTGATATTCCGCTATGGGGTATTGCATCTCGTATGACAGCTAATGAATCTAAGCGTTCAAACCTTCTATCTCTTGCAAGAATGGTTGCGGGTATCGGTGGTGCGTTAGGATTTATTATGGTACCAATCGCACAAGCTCTTGCTAACGCATTCCCTAAAGGTAGTGCAGCTCAAACCGCTAAAAACTTACAATTGGCATTTATCATTGTGGCAATTATTCTTGCGGTAGTAGGTACAATCTTGTTCCAGTGTGCAGCACTTGCTAAAGAAAGAGTTGATTGCGAAGAAGAAAAGAAAAGGGGTATCGTTGATAACTTCAAAATTATGTGGGCAAACAAGCCTTTCCGTAGAATTTTGATTTCAGGTATTATCAGAAGCCCATTCCAATTGTTGCTTATCCTAGCAATGCCACTTATGACAATGTACTTTGGTAACAATGGTGCTACTGCAGATTTTGTTAAAAACATTCTATTGCAATACGGACCAATTGCTATCGGCGTATTCGGCGGACAATTTGGTGCTATGGCATTAACTCCTATCCTTTGCAAGAAATTTGAGAAAAAGACAATTTTCAATGTAATGAATATCGTATCTGGTGTTGCTTTTGCGATGATTTTTGTACTATACTTAATCTTCCCAACAACTTTGGGCGGCGTTCCTATTATCCTACTTTCAATCGCATTCTTGATTGCTAGTGCAGGTATCGGATTTATTATGGTATTACAATCAATGATGATTGCTGACTGCGTAGACTATGAAGAACACGCAAATGGTACTCGTCCTGATGGTGTATTCTTCTCTGGTCAATCATTCTTAACAAAACTTGCTGCAGGTCTTGCAGTTATGATTCAAGGTTTGTGTTATATGATTGTTGGTTATGAGACAGATGCTATCACAAGTATGAACTCAGCTTTAAGTTCAGGTTTGGTAACTTTTGCTGAAGAGTATAAAACATTTGCAATGATAATGTTCTTCCTTGTATCTATCCCACCTGCAATCGGTATGATTTTATCTATCATTCCAATGCTAAAGTATGAATTGACAGATAAAGAACATACAAGAATTTTGGACGAACTAAATGCAAAAAGACTTGCTAATGCAGAAGAAAATGCTAATGAATTGCAAACTAATGAGCAAGTTGACGCTGTATTTGGTGAAGGCGAAGAAAATGCAGAAAATATTAATGCTGCAGTAGACAATGCAGATGCTGAGTCTCAAGACCAACCACTTGTTATGCCTGTTGCAGAATGTGCAGACGAACCTGTGCAAGAAACTCCTGCTGAAGAGACAGCACAAGACGACACTACTCAAGACATAGTGGAAACACTAGCTGAAGAAGTAGCGGAAGAGACTGAAGCTCAAGAAATTAAAAGCGAAGAAGTAGTGGAAGAAGCTGCTAACGACGCGATTGACGCACCAGTTGAAGAAACTGCAGAAGAGCCAAAAGAGTAATTATAATCTGTAATAATAAAAGCACTTTGCAAAAAAGCAAAGTGCTTTTTGTTTTATGAGACAAATATTTATAATATAAAATTACTCATATAAACTCAACAAATACAACTCATTGACAACTAACATTTTATAAAAAGCAAAATTAAAATCGTCGAACGATATTATATATTTATATTGCATTAAATAGTAAACTTTGTTTATAAATAGTACTTTAATATAATCATTATTATATTGCTACATTAAAAGTATAGATATTATAAAATCGTTTTTGACAAAAATAGCTAAAAAAGCAAGATAAGTATAGTCATTTTGACACTTTTATATTTTATTTCCCTTTAAAATTTGATATTATTTTTTAGAATTCACTATTTGGAGCTAAAACTATGAAAAATGATTTATTGATTGGGGAAACAGGTGCTCGTGATGCAGAAATAACCCCTTTTAAAGGGAAAAGTGGCAGTTTTTCGGAGCGAAGAAAAGCACACGGCTTTAAATCTTTGGGAAATAACAAAGTATATGACAGAAAAAGTATTCTTGCATTAATTTCTAAATATGTAGCCTATTTTGCAATGATGATTTTGCTTAATTTTGCCAAATCTAGTGCAGGACTTACACCTTTCAGTTTAGGATTTTTTGTAGGACTAGTTTATTGTAGGGAAAATGTTTTTGCACTATCCGTAGGTTACATATTATCGGGGATTATCACTGGTTTTACAGTGCAAAGGTTCGTGATTGCAATTTTGCCTGCAGCAATTTTTATTGCAGCAAGGTTGTTGCACCAATTCTTTTTGCGACCTATGAAAATGTTGCAAACCAACTTGTATGCTCTTATTTGTCAAATACCCGTCATTTTGTTTAATATAGCTACAACAGGGCAATTAATACATAGCATTTGTGCGGTTATTATCTCTCAAATTTTTACATACACTGCAACTATTGCCTTGTATGCAGTAATTGTAAGGGGTGCAAAATATCACTTAGCAAAAGACGAACTTTTTGGGCTTTGTACATTGGTAGTTGCGCTATCAATAGGGCTGTTTGCAATAGATATTTTTGGGTTTAAGCCATTTTATTTGTTTGCAACCTTTGCATTGCTCATATTGGTATATTCGGGTAAAATAGGTGTGTCTGTACTTGGAAGTTTAGTCCTGGGGCTTGGTGCAGGGTTAGAAGCAGGCAATTTAATGATTGTAGGCGGACTTGTGCTAAGTGTGTTTTTTGCAATGCTTTTTGCTAAAAGCAATATTTACATTTCCGCTTGCTCATATTTTATTGGGGACATATTTGTAGGACTTTATTTTAATTGTTTTGGAAAGTATGATTATTTGCACATAATAGCCGTTGCTGTTGGCATAATTACTTTTTTGGTAATACCCAAAAATGTAAAAGAGCATTTTGTGCATTTGTTTGGCGGTGGGACAAGTCAAAATGCGGAGCATTCCGTTGTTTTAAGAAATAGGCAAGAAACAAGTAGGAAACTTAGCGATATGGCAAAAGTATTTGCCGAAATAGGCGGAGTTTTGGGCGGTGCGGAACTAGTTGTAACCGCTAATAACAGCTTAGAGCTTGCAGGGGAAATTGCAGTGGAACATTGTTCAAAATGCCCAAACTACAAGTTTTGTTCGGCTATGCTTGGCGGTGATACAACGCTTGCAATAAAAGATATTGTAGACAAAGCAATGTACAACGGTGTGCTTACAAAAGACGACTTATCCCCATTCCTGCAAGGCAGGTGTACAAAACAAGATTCGCTAATCAATCTATGTATAGATAAATCTGCAAAACTTGTAAAATTTTTGGACAGAAAAAATCAAATTGGTGCAGGCAGAATAATTTTAGGTGAGCAAATGCAAAGTTTGAGTGCAATGCTAATGTCGCTTGGTACAGAGATAAGAAGTGCAGTCTTTTTTGATACGGAAAGTGAGCAACAAATAATTACGGAATTATATTATTACAATATTGTTTGCCGTGACATTGTAGTTAGTGGCGAAAATGGCGTGTATGGAGTAACTTTAACAGTAAGGCGTAAGGATAGCTCAAAATCCGCATTGCCTAATGTTGTCTCAAAAGTGCTAAAAGGTGTGTTTGAAGTTGTGGATTGCAGCGAGTCCAAAATATCCGGTTTTGATATTGTAACGCTAAAACAGTCGCCACAATATGCTATAACTTACGGCGTTGCAACTTGTGCTATGGACGGCAGTAGAGCAAGTGGAGATACCTTTAGCATACAAAAAGTCGCTTATGATAAATTTATGCTTGTGTTGTGTGATGGTATGGGAAGTGGTGAAAAAGCAAACTTTAATTCCACATCTACAATTGGTATGATAGAAAATTTTTATAAAGCGGGCTTTAATAACAACGCTATACTATCGCTAATAAACAAAATACTTGCCACTTACAATAGCGAATCATTTACTTGTATTGACTTAGCTATGGTAGATTTAACTCAAGGTGTGATAGATATTATTAAACTTGGCGGTACTCAAAGTATGCTTATAAGAAACAATAAATGTTATTTAATGGGCGGCGGGGCATTGCCACTTGGTATTGTAGAAGAAGCAAAACCATACACAGATAGGCATATTGTAATGGACGGAGATATTATGGTTATGTATACGGACGGAATTTCCGATTATTTGGGACAAGATAGTATTTGTGATATAATTATAAACAATCCCGCAACCAACCCTGAACAACTTGCAGACGATATTTTGCGTATGGCAACTGCAGGCGGGGCAAAAGACGATAGCACAGTTATTGTTGCAAGAATATACAATAAAAAATAAATTAAGCCAGAAATTATCTAAAAATTGATTAATAAATATAAAAAATAACCTTATAAAAACCACCCTGAAATGAATGTTTCAGGGTGTAACTTTTTGTGTAAAGTTTTAATTTGTTATTTTGTTTGTTTTACGCAATAATCCAATCAAAAATCGGGGGTAAATGGCAAAAATAAGGGATAGAAATGTAAAAAAAGAGTACATAGAATAAATATATCTATGTACATATTATATGAATATTATAAGGGTAAATGTAAGCTTTTGTCAAGGCTACGCTCAAGACTTTGTAAGATATTTAGCTAAATTTAACAGAAAATACATATTCGATTTTAAAAAACTCTCCAAAAAGTACATAGATATATTTATTCTATGTACTTAAAACAAATTAAAGGAGAGTATTATGAAAAACTTAAAATCAAGAAATCTAAATAATATTTTTCATAGCAAAACAATGTTGGTGTTTATGCTAACTTTAGTTTTTGCGGTAGCATTGCTTGTTTACTCAATAAAACCAGTATTTGCGTTGACTGCAAATAATGGAGCAGTGCAAGCAGGTAATGGTGCAGACCTTTGGAATAATGTAACAAACACATTTAACCAAAATGTATTGCAAGATATAAATAACAAATTGTTTGGGACAGAAAATCCAGTTACTTATGTAGAAAACAATTACAATGAACAGGAATTTGAATGGTCAAAAGGCAAAGTAGTAACTGCAAGGACAATTAATAGTAAGGTCGGAAATGCGGAAGAAGGAATGGTGGTAACATTAGGTGGTAAGCAATGGAGTGTGACATCACTAACACTTGCAGATACACCAAACAATGAAAATAGCGTAATAATGACATTGTATTTAACACAAAATGAAGGCTCATTTAAATATTCAGATTTTCCCTTAAAAATGGGGGCAGGAGTTGGTAGTTGTGAGATTAACTTTGGTGCAAATATGTATAGTAGCAGTACGATTAGAAATCACTTGTTGACTGCGGATAATTGGAGTATGTTCAGTAGCGGTTATTTTGCGAGAAACTACCTTGTACAACCTAAATACATAGATTATCAAAACAACTTGACAAGAGAAGGCAGAGACGATGTAGGCGACTTAAAGAATGATACATTAGGAGAAGCATTTAAACCTTATACAGGTATCAATTGGGGTTGGGACACAAGTGGAAATTGGAGTTCAAAAGCAGAATATGGCACGCACGTACCTTATGATGATAATACAACCATAAATGGCTATAGATACAATGATTGGGGTGAAGATTATATATGGTTACCATCAATTTTAGAAACGGGTGCAAAGTATAACGCAGATTCTCCAAATGGTGGTTGGTCGTTTTTTGCTGAAGAAAGTGTTTGGAAATTGACTCCGAATCAGCGTATGTATTCAGGTGAAAAATGGAGTTGGTTGCGTTCTGGCAAGGGAGACCATTACAACAATTCATATCTTCTTGGTTCGTCTGATGCGTGTATTGACGTCCTTACTAACGCCAGCCACGGTGTGCGTCCAGCAATACATTTAAATTTAAGTGCAGCAATGAAAGGCACAGCAAGTGGAATAGCTCCAACAAAGGAAAGCGGCTACGATTATCAAACTGTAGATAGTAAAAATATAAGACAAAGCTATGTGCTATTAAGCAGAAAGCATAATGCAAGTGTAGACGGAAACAATGTGCTATGCAAAATCTTGCCAAAAACAAAAGTATCTACATTTGTAAAAAATTTAGAAAATGATGCACAATCAATAAGAGTATATGATAAAAACAATAGATTGATTTATGATAAAGGAGTAGAAGTAGTAGCAAATCAAATAATTGGGACTGGATATAGAGTAGAATTATACAATGGAACAACAAAAGAAGATGTTGTATACCTATCTGTACTTGGCGATATAAATGGCGACGGCAGGATAACAGCAAGCGATGTTACATATATAAGAGAGATAGCAAATGATAAAGAATTATATAACGCATTAAATGAAGTAGAAAAACTTGCAAGCTTAATAATAAACAAAGGCAAGGTAACAAGTGCTGACGCTGAAATACTTTTAAATATAATGACATACAAGTTAACAATAGATATATTCTATTAAGTATTTAGATTAGGAAAAAACAAACAAAAAAGAGTGCTTAGCACTCTTTTTTGTTTTATGCTAATAAAAACTTTTGCCTGTTTAGTCTTTTTATTTTTGTGCTAAATGTCGCTTACTTCATTATAGTTGTACAATTTTTGGTATATCATTTTAAATAATAATTTTTAAATAATATAAATCCTTGCAAAAAAAGATAAATCGTTATATAATGGATATATGATAAAATCGCAAATTATTTCTGTTTTAGACAAATATCCCACAATTGCCCTAGCGGTTAGCGGTGGAATGGATAGTATGGCTATGTTGGAGTGGTTCAGACAAAATCGCCCCAAAGAAAGCTTTTTGATTGTAAATATCGACCACCATATTCGTGGAGCGGAAAGTGAAAGAGACAGCAAGTTTGTGAGTGACTATGCAAAAAAGCACGGCATAAATATCAAAAAATACGATGTGGATTGCATACCTTTTGCAAAAGAAAAGGGCTATACATTGGAGCAAGCAGCAAGAATATTAAGGCATAAAATTTTTGAAGAAGTTGCCTTTAAATATGCAAATGTCATTGCAACGGCACACCATAGTTTAGACCAAGCGGAAAGTGTATTTATGCACATAGCGCGCGGTGCAGGGATTAACGGACTTGCAGGTATGTCGGTGGAAGACGGATATATTATTAGACCGCTACTTATGACAAGCAAACAGGAAATTATTGATTATGTAAAAGCTTACAATATCGATTACTGCACAGATAGCACAAATAGCGAGAATAATTACAGCCGTAATTTTATGAGAAATGTTGTTATGCCTGAGATTAAAAAGCATTATCCTACCTTTGATAACAATTTGATAAAGCTATCACAAAGGGCAAAGGAAATTGCAGATTTTATAGATATTAATACACCTGCTTTAACTTTAGAGTATGGCGGAGTTTATTGCGATATACAGAACAAGCACAATGTTATAAAAGCGGAAATGATAAGGCGTGCTTTTAGCTTGCTTGGCGTGTGTGTGGATATTGAAGAAAGACATATAAAAAGTATTATCGAGTTTGCTACAAGTTGCAAAACAGGCAGTATAGATATGCCTTATGATACAATTGTGTATAAGGAAAACAATAATATCGTAATTGCAAAAAAAACCGATTATGACATTAAAACATATCGATTTTCACAAGGTTTTTACGAGTTTTGCGGGTTTGAATTGCAAGTTCAAAAGGTGGATTATAAGGCTTTTTCAAACAAAAACCATTGCGATAATGGTATAGAGAAAGAATTGTTTATTTGCACGGATAATTTAAGTGGCTTAGAGATAAGGCAAAGAAAGCAAGGGGACAGAATAGATAAATTCGGGGGCGGAAGTAAAAGTTTAGGCGACTTTTTGACAGACAAAAAAGTGCCGTTAAGACTGCGGGATAGACTACCTGTTATTGCAAATGGAAATCAAGTAATATGTGTTTGCGGGGTGGAAATTGCAGGGCAAGCAAAAGTTACCGATAAAAGCAAAGAAATATATAAAATCAATTTAAAAAGCATTGATTAATCATAAAATAAAAGAATTTTAATTTACTTAAGGAGAAATGTATGTTAAATACCGATATTGAAAGAGTGCTTGTGCCACAAAAAGAGATTGCACAAATTGTTAAAAATCTTGGAAAACAAATAACAAATGATTTTGTAGGTGAAGAACTTGTTGTTGTGTGTATACTAAAAGGTTCAAGTATATTTTTTAGTGATTTAGTAAGAGAAATTGATTTGGATATGAAATTTGATTTTATGGTGCTATCTAGCTATGGCAATGGCACTACATCTACTAGAGAAGTAAAAATTGTAAAAGACTTGACAGAAGATATAAAAGATAAAAATGTTTTGGTTGTAGAAGATATAATCGATAGTGGCAGAACAATTAAAAGTCTTAAGGAACTGCTTGAAAAGCGTGAGCCAAAATGTTTGAAAATTGTAACTATGTTAAACAAACCAGATAGAAGGGAAGTTGATATTGTTACAGATTATAATGGCAAAGTTATACCTGACGAGTTTGTTGTCGGATATGGCTTGGACTATGCACAAAATTATCGTAATTTAAAGGATATTTGTGTTTTGTCACCTTCAGTTTATTCAAAATAAAATACGGGATTTCAGATGTTGTTAAAAAATTTACCTAAGTGTTTGATTGAGCTTGCACAAATTTTTTCTAAAAAAGCTCCCTTATATATAGTCGGCGGTGCGGTTAGAAATAGTCTTTTAAATTTAAAAATAAGTGACTATGACATAACATCTGAATTGCTCCCCGATAGTGTAGAAGAGCTTATAAAAAATAGCAAGTTTGAAATTGTAGCTAAATATAAAAGGACGGGTACTTTGGTAATAAAGTATGACGATTTTAAATTTGAGTATACAACTTTCAGGCAAGATAGCTATCCACTAACAAGCGGCACACATTCGCCCCTTGAGTGCAAATTTACAAGCGATATCAAACAAGATGCTTTAAGAAGAGATTTTACTTGCAATGCACTTTATTACGATGTATCAAATGACAAAATCATTGATTTAGTCGGTGGCGTAAGTGACATTAATGGCAAAATTTTGCGTACTGTAAGGCAATCAAATTTGACATTGAGCGAAGATGGCTTGCGTATAATGCGACTTGTTAGGTTTGCAGTGCAGTTGGGATTTAGTATAGATAAAGATACTTATAATTGTGCAAAAGAAAATGCTTTTAGACTTAAAGATATTTCAAAAGAAAGGATAAAAGACGAATTAGTAGCGATTTTTGAAGGGGTTTTTAAATACAACAGCAAAGACAAAGGTGTAAATCCATCAGACGGAATAAAGATGCTTGTAGATATTGGGGCGATGGAATATATTATCCCCGAGCTATTAGAGATGATAGATGTGCCACAAAATCCAAAGTATCACATTTACGATGTTTACAATCATACATTAAAAACAATAGATAATCTTCCGCCAAGACTTATGATGGCAGGTTTATTACACGATATTGCTAAAGCAAGATTATTTAGAAAATACGGCAATATGTATATGCACGAACTTGCGGGCTTTGATATGGCAAAAGAGATTATGACAAGGCTTAAGTTTTCAAATAGTGAAATCGAAAAAATAACCTGGCTTGTCAAAATACATATGTTTAATGTGGATGGAAAAACAAGGGAATCAAAGTGCAGAGTTTTTATAGCAGATAATATGGATTGTTTTGACGATTACATTTTGCTAAGAAGGGCAGATGGTTTGGCAACTAACCCAAACAATTATGATGATAGTGTTTCTGCAAAGCTTGTAGAAATTAAAAATGAAATGGTACACAACGGAATGCCAATGACGATAAAAGATTTGCCTATTAAAGGAAAAGACCTTTTGGACTTAGGCTATCAAGGTCGTGAGATAAGCGAATTACTTGAAAAAATTAGGCTATGGATTTTGCATAATGGAAGAGTGCCTTCAAAAGAAAATATTATAAATAAACTTAGGAGAAATAAGTAATGGATATAGCAATTTTGGTTTTAATAAGTTGTGCAATTATGCTATTAGTAGCGATTTTTGCAGTGATAATTGTAAAAAATAAAGGGAAATCAAATAATACCAGCGAAGTTGTGCAAAAGTATAATGATATACAAAAAGCCGAAATTGCGGAAAGTATAGCAACTGCAAACAAAAATATGCTTGACGAGATAAGCAGAAGTAATACATCGCTAAATACTACACTTATAAACACTATTTCTCAAAATAACAATAATTTAACCACAACAATTTCTGCAAACAATGGCGAGCTTAACAAAACTTTAGATAGCTTTAGGGAAACACAAGAGAAAAAATTTATTTCTTTAGAAAATAAACTTTACGATAAACTTGAGAATATCCAAAAAGAAATGACACAAGCTTTGTCAAATCAAAAAGTGGATAATTTGAGAAACAATAACGATATAAGGCAAACAATGACAGATAAGCTTAATGCGATTGAAAAGGAAATTGCAAATGAGCTTGAAAAGATAAGAAAGGAAAACCAAACTAAACTTGATGAAATGAGAAAAGTTGTAGATAACACTATGCAGGATACATTAAACAAAAGATTGACTGAATCATTTGAAGTTATAAGCAAGCAACTTTTGGAAGTAAGCAAGGGACTTGGTGAAATGACAAACCTTACAAGTGGCGTAAATAACCTTAACAAAATAATGAGTAATGTTAAAACACGTGGTATGTGGGGCGAAATTTCTTTGGAAAATCTGCTTGAACAAATTTTAACAAGCGAGCAATATGAAAAACAGCTTATTTTGAAAGGAAGGGAAATGGTTGACTTTGCCGTAGTTCTTCCTGGCAAAAAAGAAGACGAAAAAATTTATTTGCCTATCGATGCAAAATTTCCGCTTAGCGACTATCAATTGTTAATTGATGCAAGTGAAAGTTTTGATAAAGAACAAGTGGATATAGCAAGAAAAAATTTGTTTAAAAGGATAAAGGAAGAAGCTAAATCAATAAGTAATAAGTATATCATAGAGCCAAAAACCACAAGCTTTGCGATTATGTATTTGCCTATAGAAGGACTTTTTGCAGAAGTAGCAAGAGATACAACTTTGCTTGACGAGTTGCAAAACAAATATAAAGTTGTAGTAAGCGGCCCAACAACAATTACAGCTTTGTTAAACAGCCTTCAATTAGGTTTTAGAACTCTTCAGATACAAAAAAATAGCAAAAAGGTATGGGAAGCACTTGCAAAATTTAGAACAGAGTTTTACAAGTTTGCTGATGATTTGGAAAAAGTCAAAAAACAAGCAAATACAGTTGTTACTTCAATTGAAAGTACAAGTAAAAGAACAGGTACTATAGAAAAAGTACTTAATAAGCTTGATAAAATAGATTATGACCCAGATAATAACGGATTTTTAGAAGGAGATTACAATGCAGGCGAAAAAACCGATGATTAAAAGCGATTTGCATATACATACACTGCATAGCGACGGCGCTATGTCTGTTGGCGAAGTTATGGATATTGCAAAATTTAAAGGCTTTGACTGTATAGCAATAACAGACCACGATACTGTAAGCGGTGTCAGTGATGCTATGCTTTACGGCAAAGAAATCGGTCTTAAGGTTGTCCCCGGAATAGAGCTTTCTGCCTATAGCGTTATGGCAGTACATATTTTGGGGTATGGCATAGATTATAATTCCCCTGCACTTTTGGAACTGTTAAACAGCTTGCTTGAACAACGACAAGTCAGAGCTATGGAGATAGTTGAAAAGCTAAAAAGATTTAACATTTTAATAGACACAGAAACTTTGCCAAAAGTAAATGTCGGAAGAAGTCATATAGCAATGGCACTTAAAAATGCGGGATATGTTTCTAATATACAGGAAGCTTTTGACAAATACCTTGGTGAAAATCGACTTGCTTATGTCCCGAGTAAAAGGATAAACCCTATTGAAGCAGTACAGGCAATAAAAGATAGTGGCGGTATGGCAGTTATTGCTCACCCGTTGCAGCTACATAATACAAAAAAACTTATTCCACTTATCGAAGGACTAAAAAAATATGGCCTTGACGGATTAGAAGTGTATTATCCGACACATACCCAAGATAAGACGGCAATGTTTGAAAAAATAGCAAAAGATTACAAATTGTTTGCAACTGGGGGTAGTGATTTCCACGGAGCAAATAAGAATAATACAATTAATAATATTGGCGAAACTTATTGCAATTTACCCTTTGAGTTAAGGCGTAATTTAAAGTAAACAATAATTTAAATTATATTTTTGCTTTTACATATAAATAGATAAAAAAATAGCGGTAAAATAATAAAATTAGTTAGCTATTTGTAAAAAACAGCAATAAGATAACAAATAACTTGCAATTTTGCAGTAAAATGATTATAATAAATAGACAAAGTGATATAAAACAAAAAGATAATAAATCGGAGATTAAAAATGGCTAAGAAAAACAATGCACAATTTGTACAAGAAATAGCAGATATTAACGAAAACTTCCCACAATGGTATACCGATGTGGTTTTAAAAACAGAACTTGTAGATTACGGTCCTGTAAAAGGAAGTATGGTAATTCGTCCTTATGGATACGCAATATGGGAAAACATTCAAAAGGAACTTGATAAAAGATTTAAAGAAACAGGTCATAAAAACGCATATTTTCCAATGCTTATACCATATAGCTTTTTGACAAGGGAAAAAGAGCATATTGAAGGCTTTGCTCCTGAAGTTGCGTTGGTTACACATTACGGCGAAGAAGAATTGCCTGAAAAATTAGTTGTAAGACCTACAAGTGAAACTATTATTTGTGAAATGTATAAAAAATGGGTTAAAAGTTATCGTGATTTGCCTGTACTTATCAATCAATGGGCAAATGTATTCCGTTGCGAAAAAACAACAAGACCATTTTTGAGAACAAGCGAATTTTTGTGGCAAGAAGGACATACATTGCACAGAACACACGAAGAAGCAGAAGAAGAAACTTTCAAAATGCTTAATGTTTATGCAGAGTTTATGAAAAATGTGCTTGCAACACCTGTTTTAACTGGTAAAAAGACAGAAAAAGAAAAATTTGCAGGAGCTAATGCTACTTATGGTATGGAAGCTATGATGCTTGACGGAAAATCTTTGCAAGCAGGTACTTCACACGATTTGGGTTGTAACTTTGCAAAAGGCTTTGAAATTAAATACCTTGATAAAGATGGCGAATTGAAATTCCCATATCAAACAAGCTGGGGTGTTTCTACAAGATTGATTGGTGCTTTAATTATGGCACACGGCGACCAAAGGGGATTGGCTTTGCCACCAAGAGTTGCTCCTATTCAAACAATTGTTATTCCTATAGCATCACATAAAGAAGGTGTTATTGAAAAAGCAGAAGAACTTTATAAGGAACTTATGGCAGCAGGAATCCGTGCTGAAAAAGACTTTACCGACAATACCCCTGGCTGGAAGTTCAATGAGTGGGAGATGAAAGGTGTTCCACTAAGAATTGAGCAAGGACCACGCGATATAGAAAATGGCGTTGTACAAGTTGTACGTCGTGATACTTTTGAAAAAATTGAAGTTAAGAGAGAAGGACTTGCACAAACAATAATAAAACTTTTGGACGAAGTACACGAAAATATGTACAATAAAGCAAAAGCATTTATGGATAGTCATATTGTAATTTGCCATACTTTGGACGAAATGAAACAAGCTTTAGATAACAAATGCTTTGTTAAAACTATGTGGTGTGGTTGTGAGAAATGTGAAGCTAAAATCAAAGAAATGTTCCAAGCAACAGCACGCGTTATGCCATTTGACCAAACTCCTGTAGGTGATAAATGTATTTGTTGCGGAAAGGAATGTAAGGAAGGCGAACTAAAAGTTATCTATTTTGCAAGAGCATATTAATAGGGTGCTACTTTTAAATTTTTTGAGATTAAAAGTAATCAATATTAAATAGTTTGAATAAAAATAGCGTAACAAAATTAATTAAAAATTAAAAATATTTTTATAGAAAAAGCAGTGTGGTTTAGCATTGCTTTTTTGATATTTAGACAAAAACCTTGCGAAAATCGGTAGATTTTTATGTTTTGGCATTTATTTTGATTAAGTTTTGTACTGATATATAGTGTTTTTGTAATCTGTAAATCATTAAATGGCAATCTTTTTATAATTAACGGCTTTGTTTAAAAATGTTTTAAGCATATAAGACAAAAAATAGCTAAGTATCTTTTATGCTAAAACTAGCTTAAAAATTATATGACAGGTTATGGCTATTTATCTGATTTATTAGACTATTATTTGCTAAAAATGACGGGCAAGTTAAATTTTGTGTAAAAATGTTGATTTTATATATTTTTTATTATATAATGTAAATACCAAAGTATCCCCAAATTGGGGCAATTTTGGAAAATTATGTATTAAGTGGCTATAAATACTTCGTATTATAGGCACAGCAAATTATTATTTTGTTTTAGGGGAAGATTATGACAAAGAAAAGAGTGTTTGTTTTTCTTGCGGTTATTATTGTTATGGCATTGTCTATAAGTCTGCTTGTTGCTTGCAATAGACCTTCAGATGCTAATAACAATGGTAATGGTTATGGCGATAATGAACAAATCGCAGATGAAAATTTAACGCCTACCGCACAATTAGTTTACGAGTTAAACGCTGAAGGCACTGGTTACATATTAACCGATGCCAAAGTTGCAAACGAAAATAACATAAAAGCAAAGAAAACTACAATAGTTGTTGCTGATAAATATAATGAATTACCAGTAGTTGGTATTGCGCCTGAAGTTTTTAAAGATTTTAAAGGTCTGACAAAAGTTACTGTAATTGGTGATAATCTACAATATGTTGGAGATAGAGCTTTTTTCAATTGCAGTTCTATTGCTGAAGTTAAATTGGGTGGCGGACTAAAAACCATTGGTAATGGTGCATTTAGAGATTGTGTTGCTTTAGCAAATATTACATTGCCTAAAAAAGAGAATACTTTAGAGAGTATTGGCGATTCAGCATTTATGAATTGTGCCGCTTTAGCAAGTATTGAAATTCCTGAAGGATTTAAGTCTTTTGGTTTAGGCGCTTTCAGAAAATGCACTAAATTAGAAAGTATTGTTATTCCTAAATCTATCACAGTGATTGGCAAACAACTATTCCAAGAATGTTCAGGTTTAAAATATGTACAATTATCTGAAGATACAACTGCAATTAAAGAAGAAGCTTTTGATAGATGCAATAACTTAATTGTTATGCAAGATAAAAAAATCGAAATTCCAACAGATAAAAATGCAAAAGTTGAAAGTAAGATTACTATCCCAAGCAAAGTTGTAGAAATTGAAAGAAAAGCCTTCAATGCTTGTGGTAAAATGAAAAAGGTTATTTTGCCTAGCGGTATAACTGAAATTGCAGAGTATACTTTCTTTGGTAGTGGTATTACTGAAATTGAATTACAAGGTAAGGTTACAGAAATTGGTGTAAGTGCATTTGAAAAATGCGATTCATTAAAAACTATTAATATTCCCGATACATTAAGATATATTAAAGAGAATGCTTTTTCTGGTACATCTAAACTTGCAGAAATCAATTTAAATCAAAACTTGTACGAAATTTGCGATTACGCTTTCTCATTTAGCGGATTAGAAGAAATTCATATACCAAGTGGAGTTAGCAGAATTGGTAAATATGCTTTCCAATATTGTAAAAAATTAAAAAAAGTATTTTTCCCTGCAACTCTTAAACTTATTGATGAAGGTGCTTTCAGAAATGCAGGAAAGCCTGAAGAAATTACTGATGCAGAAGGCAATGTTACAGAAACTGAAAATTTGCAAATCACATACGATTTTACAGGCACAACTGAACAATGGAATGCTATAGTTAAAAAAGGTCCATATTTTTGGGGTAATGATAAAACACCTGTAGAAATTATTTGCCACAATGGCACTACAGAAGAAAGAGTACCATTGGTATTGACAAATATTCCTGAGCAAAGCACAGAGCAGGAGCAAGCTTGATTTAAGCAAAATAAAAACAAATCAAACACTTAAATATAAAAATAAACCGCACGATTAAAGCGTGCGGTTTTTATTTTATATGTTTCAATAATATATTTAAAAAAGTCACAACTTTCATTATAGGAAATTTTTGTTGTAGAAATATAATCAAATAACAATTGTTAAATGTAATAAGGGTAATATTAAAATTGGTTTAACAAGTAATAATTATTATAGAATAAATATATAGACATTTAATATAAAAATTAAAATCTGCCGCTATACACGGCAGATTTTGTTATTCATTAAGCAATCTTTCTACATATTCCATTGTTTCGTCAGGGTCATAAGTTTTAGCTTTAATTAGTAGTAGGTCACCACCTTCAAGCTTGGTTTCCGCACTGGCAAGTATTTGTTCGTCACCTTTGCTTATAGTTTTAACAGCACATTCAGGCGGCCATAATAAATCTTTAATAAGTTTTCCATCTGCAAAAGAGTTATGTTCTATAACAACTTTAAAACTAATTTGCTTTTGTCTTTTGCCTTCACGCTCTTGTTCCACAGTTCTATCTAAAAGTGCATCATATAGTGGTGGAACTTTAAAGAATTCCGCAACTAAAGTTGCAATAAATATCGTAATACCTGTAAATAAGAAGGAGTGGAAAGAACCTGTAACTTCCATTACTAAAACCATTGCGGTAATAGGTGTTCTTACCGATGCACCAAAGAAAGCTGACATAGATATAACAATAAGCAGTTTAAACAGCGTACTGTCAAGCCCCGCTAGCATAAACAAATTGCCATACAATCCACCAATCAAAGCACCTATAGTAAGCATTGGTATAAACAATCCGCCTGTAGCGCCGCTGTTTACGCAAATAGGTATCAAAACCAATTTAACAGCAAGCATAGCTAGTAACATATACCAAACAAATTTGCCATTACCTATATTCATTATAAGTGAGTGTCCGCCACCTATTGTATCAACCCAAGCAAGTCCTACGCCACCGCACAATAAAAATGCGAAAATCAATTTTGCCCATTGTGGTATCTTTTTTGGTATTATTTTTTGAGAATTAATAATCAAATAGTTAAAGCCTACGCCTGCAAGACCTATTACAATACCGAGCACAACCAACATCCAAATATTGCTTAAAGCAAACTTGTCCGGGAAAGACCCAAAGTCAAACAAATATCCTGTACCACCCCAAAGTTTGGAGATTGCGTTTGATGTCAAAACGCCAGTGGTTACTGAACAGCCTGCTGTCAAAAGAAGCATAGGTGTTACTTTTTTTTGTACTTCTTCTATAACAAATATTATACCTGTAAGGGGAGCGTTAAAGGCAACACCCAAACCTGTACCTGCACCTGCCGACATAATATATCTTGACCAAGCCATTCTGCATTTTAACAATCTGCAAGTACCTTGAGCAGTGGTTGCACCTATTTGAATGGAAGGACCTTCAGACCCAAGCGATAAACCACCAAAATATGTTAAAAGCGATGATGCTATTGTTGTAAGTAATACCCTTAACCAACGGAAAGTCAATATTCCGCGAAGAACGCCTTCCGTCCTGGGAACGCCCGAACCTTTACACTCAGGTGTAATTTTAAGCAGTAGATAACATAAAAGAGCGATTAATACCAGCCCGAATAAAAACAAAGGTGTCCAAGCGGGGTTATCGTGTACTAATGTGTAAATATCTTTTGACCAACCAAGCAAAAGATTTGCAAACTTTGTATAAAGTCCTACTAACACACCTACTATTATGCCACATAGTCCGCTGTAACAAATAACGGGAATTATAACATTACGGAAATAACCAAGCGTCGGACGCATTGTGAATTTTGCTTTAGGTTTTTGTGTCGATTGAGTATGAGTTGCAACGTCTTCAATAATTACATTGGAAATATTGTCATTTTTATCATATTCTTCATCATAAAACACATTGTCCCCGTTAGAAATTTTTTCTAAGGGGCGATTTTCGATGGGTTTTTCTTGAATTTTTACTTCTTTTTCTTCCATAAAATCTTTTTCTTGCATAAATTGTTCCGTGGTTTTTCCGTATTTTTTCTTTTTTCAGTATACTCTAAATTGCAGGGTATGTCAAGTAAGAGTGACTAAAACAGCTATTAAAATAATAGTTTTTTTAGCTGTTAATTTAATTATGCTACTATATTAGCAAATATATAATTTTGTTTTTTAAAGTAGATATTTTTTAAACTAAAAAGTTTAATCTTGTCCCTACACATTTATAGTTACTACTGCATATATTGTATAAAATAATTTTTAGGGGGATATTATGAAACCGATAAAAGTGGACTTAGAGTATCCGGATATAGATATAGATTCTATAAGTATGAGCGATTGCAGGTGTTTAATGGAAGATTATGGCGGAGCGGAAAGTGAGCTTACCGCAATATTGACTTACATATATCAGGCATACACAATTAGTGAGATGGAAGAATATAAGGAATTGTATGAAACATTAAAGGGTATTGCAATTACAGAAATGCACCATCACGAATTGCTTGGTGAAACTATAGTAAAACTTGGCGGAACGCCAGTAATGGGTGGAACGCACAAATTTTGGAATGGTAGTATGGTAAATTATTGCAAGGACATAATTAATATGATTAATATAGATATAAAAGCCGAAAATATAGCAATTGAAAACTATAAAAAGACAATGAGATGTGTACAAAACTATGCCGTACGCGAATTGATAGAGCGAATTATTATGGACGAAGAGTTGCATATTTTGGCACTTGAAGAACAAAAACATAAGATTTTAGAAAGAAATTGTTGAAAATTACCGATTTTAGGATAAAATTTGCTTAATTTTTTGCTAAAATGCACATATTACAATAAAATATCAAAAAAATGCTTGTAATTATTTTTGTTTTGTGCTATTATAGTGTAGTTAAGTAAAATGGAGGTTTATCAAATGAATATGTTAAACTCATTAATGATGCTGATTGGTGCAACAGGTGACTATACCGGTCTAAATATTTTCAGAGATATTTTGGTTATTATAATGGTATTGCTTGCTATTGCTTTAATAGTTATTATTTTAATGCAAAAAGGCACAAATGATAATATTGGCGTTATCGGCGGCGAAACAGATACTTATATGGGCAGAAACAAAGGGCAAAATAGGGAGAAAAAGTTAAAGCTTGTAACTGCAATCCTTGGTGGAATTATTGTAGTACTTGCAATTATTTACTTTGTAGTTATTTTAGTAAATCTTGCTTAATTTTGTTAAAACTTATATTGGCGGCTGTACCGTTGTGGTGTCAGCCGCTTTTTTGTGTAATAAATTAGTTATATATCTTTATAAAAGTATTGATAAGTAGTTTTCAGTGTGTTAAAATAAAGATAGTTAGATTTACAATATTTATTTGAAGAGAGTGTTATGGGATTTGAATTTAAAATTGCAGAGAAAATAGAAAAACTTAAAATTGACGGAATGACTTGTCGCGAGATTGCAAACAAGTTAGGTTTTTATTCGAAATTTGAAGTTGGGGAAATTCAAAAAGTCCTTGACAGTATGGTTTCATCAAAAAAATTAAAAACCAAATCAAATAAATATTTTAAGATAAAAGAAATTAAAAAAATAAAAGGCGTTCTTCGTGGCAACAAGCGTGGTTTTGCGTTTTTGGCAAGGGAAGACGGCGGAGAAGATTTGTTTGTGCCGCACAAAAATTTGAATGGTGCACAGCACGGCGATACTGTTTATTGCGTTATTACTAAAGGCGACGAAGCAAAAGTTGTTGATATTTTAGAGCGTGGCATAAAAAGATTAGTCGGAACCTATGAAAAAGGTAAAAACTACGGTTTTGTGGTAGTAGATGACAATAGCTATTATTCAGATGTTTTTATACCAAAGGGTTTTGATTTAAGTGCAGCAAACAATACAAAAGTAATTTGTGAAATCACAAAATATACCGAGAGAAGTCCTGAAGGCAAAATTGTTGAAATTATCGGAAAAGCAGGGGAAAAGCAAAGTGAAGTATTGTCTATTTTGAAGTCATACGGCTTTTTTAACACTTTCCCTAAAGAGACGGAAATTGAAGCTAACAAAATGCAAACAAGATTTACTACAAACCGCACTTCTTTTGTAGATATGCTTACTATATCTATAGACGGAGACGATAGTAAAGACTTGGACGATGCAATTTCCGTATTCAAATACGATAACTATTACAAATTGTATGTGCATATTGCCGATGTCTCACATTATGTGCAAAAAGGCAGTGTTTTGGATAAGGAAGCTTTTAAAAGGTGTACAAGCGTGTATTTCCCTGGTAGTGTCTATCCTATGTTGCCCCCTGTTTTGAGTAATGGATTATGTTCATTAAACGGCGGTGAAGATAGACTTGCTTTAACTTGCGAAATGACAATTAATTACGAAGGCGATATTATTGACAGAAGAATAGTAAAAAGTATCATTAATAATGATTATGCTATGACTTACAAAGTAGTACAAGCTATTTTAGACGGAGATAAAACGCTTATAGACAAGTATTCCAAAGTATACGATATGATAAAAAATGCCTATGCTTTGGCGGGTATTCTAAACAAAAAAAGACAAAAACGCGGTGCAATAAACTTTGAAACCAAAGAATGTAAAGTTATTTTGGACGGCAAAGGTAATGTTGAAAAAATAGAGCCTTATCCATATTTAGTAAGTAATGGTATAATAGAAGAATTTATGCTTGCAGCAAATGAAACAGTTGCGGAATTTATGTGTAATCTTGAGTTGCCGTTTGTTTACAGAACTCACGAAGAACCCGATGGCGAAAAAATGTTGGAGTTTAAAAAATTCGTAGAGTCTTGCGGTTACAAAATAGAAAAAGGCAAAATGCACCCTTCTAAATTGCAAAAACTACTTGCAGAAGTGGAAGGTTCGCCAATGGAAAGCATAATTTCAAAAGTTATGCTAAGAAGTATGAAAAAAGCAAAATATACTGTGGATAATTTGGGGCATTTTGGCTTAGCAGCGGAATATTATTGTCATTTTACTTCACCAATACGAAGATATCCCGATTTGCAAATTCACAGAGTAATAAAAGCTATGCTTGACGGCAAATTGGATAATATACAAAAACTAGAGAGTGTTTGTGCAGAAGTAGCGGAAGTTTCAAGTGAAAGAGAAAGAGCTGCCGAAATGGCAGAGAGAGATATTGACGATTACTACAAAGCGGAGTATATGTTAAGGCATATTGGCGAGATTTTTGAAGGAGTTATCAGTGGTGTGACTGCTTTTGGCGTATTTGTTGAGCTTGAAAATACTGCAGAAGGTCTTGCAAGAATGAATAATTTGCCAAAAGACCATTACGAATTTGTGGAAAAGAGATATTTGCTTAAAGGCACAAAACATCAATATAGCTTAGGACAAATAGTAAAAATACAAGTGTTGGGTGCGGATACGGATAACCGCAAAGTGACTTTTAAAATTTTAGACGAAAATGAGATTATCGGAGAGTGCAATGAGTAATATCAAGATAGTTGCTACAAACAAAAAAGCGTACCACGATTATTTTATAGAAGACTGCTTGGAAGCAGGTATTGTGCTAGTGGGCAGTGAAGTTAAATCTATAAGACTGGGACAGGCAAATATGAAGGACACGTATTGCCTTATTAGGGGTGATGAGATTGAACTTATCAATCTACATATATCACCTTACGAAAAAGGTAGTTACTTTAATGTTGATAGCAGAAGAGCGAGAAAATTATTGCTTAAAAAAGCGGAAATTAATAAGCTAAGGGGCAAGGTGGAACAAAAAGGTTATACTTTAGTTCCTACAAAAATGTATTTCAAACAAGGTTTGGTTAAAGTGGAAGTCGGTGTTGCAAAAGGTAAGGAGTTGCACGATAAAAGGCAATCCCTACAAGAAAAACAACAAGCAAGACAATTAGAGCGTGATTTGAAAAACTACAACAGATAAGTTTTTTTGCTAGCAAAATAACGATTAAAAATTGTATAAAAAGTATTGAAAAATATTTACTTTTTAGCTATAATGATATAAAATACTAATAAATATAAATTTATGTAAAATAAATTAAAAAGCATAATTTAAATAAAAAACAGGAGAATTATTATGGATATTCAAACAAAATGTGTGCAAGCAGGTTACGAACCTAAAAACGGCGACCCAAGAGTATTGCCATTATTTCAATCAACTACTTATGTGTATGACACACCTGAGCATCTTGCAAAGTTGTTCGATTTGAGTGTAGACGGACATATTTATACAAGAATTAGTAATCCAACCGTTGCGGCTTTTGAAGCAAAAGTTAATAGCCTTGAAGGCGGTGTAGGTGCAGTTGCTTGCTCTAGCGGACTTGCAGCAGAAACACTTGCAATTTTGAATGTCTGTGATGCCGGCGATAATATTGTAAGCTTAGCTACAATTTATGGTGGTTCTTTTAATCTTTTTAATGTAACACTTAGAAAATACGGAATAGATACCAGGTTTGTATCTCCAAAAGCAAGTTATGAAGAAATTGCAAAAGTAATAGACGATAAAACAAAGATTATTTATTGCGAAACACTTGCAAACCCAAATATGAATATTGCTAACTTTGAGCTTATGTCAAAAATAGCAAAAGATTTTGGTATTTTGCTTATGGTAGATAACACTTTGGCAACACCTATTATTTGCAGACCTTTTGAACACGGAGCAAATATTGTTATACATTCCACAACTAAATATATGGACGGACACGCAAGCTGTGTAGGCGGAATTATTGTTGACGGCGGTAATTTTGAGTTTAAAGGTAATCCAAGATACCCAGAGTTTAACAGACCTGACGAGAGTTATCACGGTCTTGTTTATACAGATGTTGCACCTGCATCTTTCAGCGTTAAAGCAAGAGTTCAAATGATGAGAGATTTAGGTAGCTGTATGAGTCCGTTTAACGCATACCTTACAAATTTAGGTGCTGAAACACTTCATTTGCGTATGGTAAAGCATAGTGAAAACGCTTTGCTTTGTGCAAAAGCATTAAGCAAAAACCCTAAAATTGAATGGGTAAAATACAGTGGTCTTGAAGGTGACGCAAACTACGATGCTGCTCAAAAATACTTTACTAACGGTTTAAATTCAGGTATGGTTGTGTTTGGAATTAAAGGCGATAGAGAGCAAGTTTGTGATTTTATGAAAGCTTTAAAACTTATCAAAATTGTTACTCATATTGCAGATACAAGAACTTGTATTTTACACCCTGCAACAACTACTCACAGACAATTGTCAAGAGAAGAACTTGTTGCTTGCGGTATTAGCGAAAATTTGGTAAGACTATCTGTAGGTATTGAAAATCCTTACGATTTAATAAGTGATTTGGAGCAAGCTTTGCAAGCAATTAATTGATTTAATACTGATTTTTGAAGGGAATTTTTACAAGGAGATGAAAAATATGCCAATTATTATACCAAAAGATTTGCCGGCGTTCAGCATACTAAATGACGAGAATGTCTTTGTAATGCCAAAGATAAGGGCTGAAACACAGGATATAAGACCGATAGAAATAGCTATTGTAAATCTTATGCCTACTAAAATAGAAACGGAGACCCAGCTAATGCGTCTTTTGGGTAATTCTTCTTTGCAGGTAAATGTTACCTTAATAAAAATGGATAGTTACGAAAGCAAAAATACAAGCGTGGAACATTTAGACAAATTCTACAAAACTTTTGACGAAATAAAAGACAAAAATTTTGATGGAATGATAATTACGGGAGCGCCTGTAGAGACTTTGGATTTCAAGCAAGTAATGTATTGGGAAGAGCTTACCAAAATAATGGATTATGCAGATAAAAATGTAACATCTACAATTTTTATTTGTTGGGGGGCTCAAGCAGGGCTTAACTATTACTATGGTATTGAAAAACCATTGCTACCAAAGAAAATGTTTGGTATATACGCCAATAAAGCGACTTGCAAGTTTGATAAATTACTAAAAGGTATGGACGATACTTTTTATATCCCTATGAGCAGACACTCTACAATTGACGAAGATGCTGTAAGGAAAAATGAGCATTTACAAGTGCTTGCCGAGTCAAAAGATGGTGGAATTAGCATTGTAAAAAGTGTAGACGACAAAAAGTTTTTCTTTATGGGGCATAGTGAGTATGACAGGGATACATTAAAGACGGAATATTTGAGAGACCTTGCAAAAGGCGATAAAATTGACGAGCCTATTAATTATTTTGTTGGCGGGGATATTGATAATATAAATGTAAATTGGCGTAGTACGGCAAACTTACTTTATTACAACTGGTTGAACTATTATGTATACCAAGTAACACCTTATGATATTGTAAATAAAAAATGATTTTTGCTATAAACATATATGTTTAAATTGTTTATAATAAAAAGTATGTTATTGCATAAACTAGCAGTATGAAAAATATTGCAAAGAAATTTAATTTAAAATTAATCGGTATTATTTTGCTATTAGGCTTTATAATACCGCTTTTTTTATTGGGAATGGAAAATTTTTCCTTATCACCTAAATATTTGCAAGTGCAAAGTGTTGAGAGCAATAATATAGAGCAATCAAATGCAAAAAAAGAAGTTGTATCGTCTTTTTCAACCGATTATAGCAATAGTCCTTCTGCCAGAAAATATAATATAAGATTAGCGTTAAAAAGTTTAGATAATGTTGTTGTAAAAGGGGGAGAAGAATTTTCTTTCAATAAAGTTGTCGGAAAAAGGACGGAAGAGCGTGGTTATAAAAAGGCTTTAGTAATTTTTAAAGGGAGTTATGTAGAAGGCGTAGGTGGTGGCGTTTGTCAAGTATCAACAACTTTATATAATGCTTGGTTGCTTGCGGGGTTAGACGCAGTTAACGTAAAAGCACATACACTGCCTGCATCTTATGTGGATTTGTCACGTGATGCCACAGTAAGTGAATATATTGATTTAGTGTTGCGTAATCCTTATGATAATGATGTTGTGATAAAAACAGAGTATGACGATAATAAAATTACAATAAAAATATTAGGTAAAAATCGTGGATTTAAATACACTTTAAAATCGGAAATATTAGAGACTATTCCTTTTGAAGAAGATATAATCGAGCTTGACGAAATAGGTGAAAATGAGCAATTTAACGGCAAGGACGGATATGTTTCAAGATTGATTTTATCGGTAGTCAAAGGGGACAGAGTTGTTGCAAAAAGAGAACTCAGAAAAGACTATTATAAACCGCAAAATAGTGTAAAAATCTTGCGAAAATCGCCATTAAATTGATAAAATTAAAATATAAAACTGCATAAGCATTGTGATTTTGCGATTATTTAATATCTTAAAATATAGTTGCGAAAATTTTTTAAAATTCTAATATTCTGTTTGGATTGCTGTGTTGTTATTGACAAAATGCACAATCTGTTGTATACTTTTTGTTGTAAAATATTATAGAGGTGATGTTATGTTGGCTTATAAAGACGATTTTAAGTATTGGTTAACAAAAGTTACAAAAGAAGAACAGGAAGAATTGCTTGCTGTTGAAAATAATGACGAACAACTAAAACGCAGATTTGCGATTCCTTTAGAGTTTGGTACTGCGGGTATGCGTGGTATAATTGCTTTGGGAACAGGTTGCCTTAACAGATATACTGTAAGACGAGCAACACAAGGTGTGGCAAACTTTATTAAACAGTCGGGTGAAAATGCTGTTAAACGTGGTGTAGTAATAAGCTATGACACAAGAAATTTTAGCTATGAATTTGCTTTGGAAACAGCCGCTGTACTTGCATATAATGGTATAAAGGTTTATTTGTACAATGATACTCACCCTGTACCAATGTGTTCTTTTGCTATCCGTCATCTTAATGCTTTTGTAGGCATAATGATAACAGCATCACACAATCCTAAAGAGTATAATGGATACAAAGTTTATGGTCAAGACGGGGCACAAATGTCACCTGAAGACACAGCGGTTGTAGTAGATTATATCAATAGCATTTCCGATTATTTTAGTGTTGAAAGCGTACAAATAAATGCTGAGCGTAGCAAAATTATGGCAATGAATGGCGAAGTTTTGCAAGAGAATATTGTCGTTATTGGCAAAAATGTTGAAGATGCTTATTTTAATGAACTTTCTAAATTGTCTTTAAGCCCAGATGCAGTTAAGGAAGTTGCTAGTAAAATCAAAATAGTATACACTCCGTTGCACGGCAGTGGTTACAAGCCTGTAACAACTATTTTAAAACAAATGAATATACCTTGCAATGTTGTGGAAGAGCAAAAAGACCCTGACGGAAATTTCCCTACAGTTGCAGTGCCTAATCCAGAGCAACCTGATGCTTTAAAAATGGGTATAAATTTAGCTAAGCAATTAAGAAGCAGCATTGTAATAGGCACAGACCCTGATGCTGACAGAATGGGTGTTGCTATTAAAGATAATAATGGCGAGTTTATTTTGTTAAACGGCAACCAAATTGGTGCAATGATGTTAAACTATATTTTGATGAGAAGAAAAGATATGGGGATATTGCCTGAAAATGGTGCAGTTGTAAAAACTATCGTAACAACTAATTTAGCAGATATGATTGCAAAAAGCTATGGTGTTACAGTATACAATGTACTTACTGGATTTAAATTTATCGGCGAAAAGATAAAAGAGTGGGAGTCAAACGGCAAACATACATTCTTATTTGGTTATGAAGAGAGTTTTGGTTATTTGTCAGGTACTCATTCAAGAGATAAAGATGCAGTAGTCAGTGCAATGTTGTTTGCGGAAATGGCGTGTTATTATGAGAGCAAAAATATCAAGCTATACGATGTTTTGCAAGATTTATTCAAAAAGTTCGGATATTTTACTGAAGTTTCAAAGTCAATTGCTTTTGGCGGAGTTGACGGAATGAGTGAAATGAAAGCTGTAATGGATAAATTAAGAAGTAGACCAATCAATAACATTGCTGGCAATCCTGTTTTGAAGTTTATGGATTTTTCAAAAAGTGAAAGCAAAAATATTGACGGCAGCATTGAAAAAATTGACCTTCCAAAAACAAATGTACTTAAATTTATGTTGTCCGATGACGAATGGTGTTGCGTACGACCTTCAGGTACAGAACCTAAACTTAAAATTTATGTAAGCGTAAAGGGTGATACCCAAGAGTTGGCTAAAACAAAAAATCAAGATGTTTTAGGTTTTATGGAAATGTTGGTGAATAATTGATTTGAGAAAAAGACTGGCTAAACTCAAAGTGAAAAATAAAAAATTTGTAAAAATTTAACAAAATTTTAATATTTGTTTTATAAAAATTAAAAATATTATTGATTTAATATAACGCTTATGGTATAATGAAGAAAATAATATCTTTATGGTAGGTAATTATGAGAATTAATATCGTAGAAAACTGGAATGTAAAGAGCAAGAAAGATAAGAGCAGGGAGAACATCAGCATTCCGTACGCTTATTCTGTTGAAGAAGGCAAAAATAGCAAGAAAAAGATTAGGTTTACAAAACAATTCAAAATCAATGCTAAAAAAGGCGATGCAGATGCTGCTAAAAAACGCCGTTATGTTTTGGAATTTGAAGGTATCTGTGCTAACTGCACTATTGAATTAAATGGTAGAAAAATTGGGGAACATAAAGGTAGTTTCTTACCATTTTCAATTGATATCACACCTGTTATTCTTTTCAATGAAAAAAATAAACTACTTATTGTTGTAGATAATAACCCTAATAATAACATTTTAGGTTGTTCTAAAACAAGCAAAAACTTGTATGAAAACTTTGTTGGTATTATCAGAGATGTTTGGCTAAATATCATTGAAAAAGAAAGTTTTTCTACAACTATGAATGAAAAGGAATGCCACGACAATTGCTTTATCTATCAAGAAAAAGTTGTTGAAGATGGTGTGCCAAATTACTATTTGTGTGCAGATTGTGGTATTAACTTTATTGAGTCACCAAACGAAATGTATGTTATTGCAACTCTTGCAGATAGTGCAAAAAATATAATTTCTCGTACAAAATTTAAATATAATTCAGATATTAAAGAAGACGGATTTATGGTTAAAGTTCCGGTACCTGATGCTATTTTATGGTCACCTGAATTCCCATATATGTATTATTTAAGACTTGAGTTATTCTCAAAAGATATGGTTACAGGCGAGTATGTGGTTGTTGACCAAAGAATTTATAAAAAAGGTATTCGTGAATTTAGCGTTAAAGACGGCAAGTTCTATGTAAATGGCGAAGAAACAAGAATCAAAGGTGTTTGTCACCACCAAGTTTACCCTGTTATAGGTATGACAACTTCTCGCAGAGCGGAATTCCGTGAGATTTTAAAACTTAAAAATGCAGGCTTTAATACTATAAGATTAGTTAACTATCCTGCATCAAAAGAGTTTTACGAAGCTTGTGACACATTGGGTATGTTGGTTATCAACTGCGTTCCTAACAATGGAGGTTTTTATAACACACCTGAATTTATCGAAAGTGTAAAAAATACTTTTTCTGAACTTGCTTATCGTGACAGAAACTGCACAAGTATAGCAATGTGGGAAGCATCAATCGGTGATTTCACTGCAAAAGACGGCTTGACAGACGATTTGATTAAGGAATGTATTGAGATTGTTAAATCTATATTCCCACACGGAAAAGCACCACTTATCATTGGTGACACTTCAACAAGACCTGAAACAGCTGCAACTTTAGGATATGATATTGCATATTGTTCATATAATCAAAAAACTAGATTGCCTGAAAATATTCCGGGTATGCCTGCATATTTGATTGGTAGCTTTGGTTTAGATGGCTATAAGTATGACAAAAAAGACAAAAAAATGTCTTATGAGCAAAAAATGGCTGAACAAGCTTGGGCATATCAATTTATCCTTAACCAAAACGCAACACACGAAAACTTTATCGGTGCAATTGCAGCACAAGATGTTGACTATTCTAATGGTAAAGACAAAATGGTTATGGGTCTTATGAACGAATATCGTTTGCCTAAAACTGCGTACTATTTCTTCCAATCACAAGATATCGCAGCTAAACCAATGGTATATATACCACACCCTAAGCTAGCTACACTTATTGATAATATGCAAGTTTATACAAACTGCGATACTATCAAGGTTTATATCAATGACGAGCTAACAGCTACTTATCCTGTTAAGAAAGGTGCTACAACTCCTTATTATATGCCTGACTATAAGACTACTCAAAAAGCTGAGTATGCAGACTATATCAAGCAACAAATCAATATGGGTAATAACGAGTTCTTAGACCACCCACCAGTATCTTTGGGCGATAGCTTGAAAAATATCGGTGATAAGGCAGTAAGAGTTGACGGCTTAATCGATGGTCAAATCGTTAGAAGTATGACTGTTAACAATAGCGACGTTCCTTATAAATTGAGAATATTTGTTGACTATGGTGGCATTGCACTTGCAAATGACGAAAGAGACTTTGTATTTGTTCACGTAGCACTTATTGACGATACAGGTAATATTGTTAGCCGCGACGGGGAGAGAATTACTCTATCAATCAAAGGTGGTAATATTATTAACTATAGCGAGTCAAAGACTATCGGTGGTGTATCATCTTATATGGTAAGAGCTTTTGAAGGCACAGACAGAGTATTGTTGAAAGCTATAAGTAAAGGCAAGACTGATATTAAAGAAGCTTATGCTAAAATTATTATTAAGCCTTAATTAAATTAAAAACAAAAATAAAAGCACTGCAAAATGCAGTGCTTTTGAATTATAAACATATTATTAATATTATAACTATAGGAAGTAAATTTTAATTGGCATTAAAATTTCATATTGCTAACGCAATAAACCTGCTGTCGCAAGTACTTCTATTTTGAAAAATCGTCAGTTACTGCAAAATGTGGTTTCGACCCGCTTTGCGATAACTTCCAATTTTGTAATTATATTAATCACCTTTTTAAAAACTGATAAGAATAATAGTAAATAAAATTTTTAGTATTATATAAAAGTTTATAAATTAAAAAAGCAACAGACAAAATCTGTTGCTTTTGGTTTTTTTTAGTTACAAGAGTATGCGGAAATTTTATATTCCATTTGACCTTCTGTAATAATCAAAGGTACTCTTTCATTTTTTAGTTCAATGCCATTAAAGTTTTTATTACCTTCACGAGATATAAGTGCTGTAAATGGTGTGCCACTACCTGGGAAAGTTTGGTTAAGCTTAATACTTATCAAATCTGCTTTAATGCCGTCAACATCTTCACCAAATACTTTATAAACTTGGTTTAAAGCACTGCTTGCGATAGTCAATGTTTTCATACTATAGTCAGCTGTACTAAAAACTTTTGTAGTTAAAGATGAAAAATTATTGCTTATATAACTACTTCTTGCAATGTGATATAACATTAAATTATCATAAAAAGGACTTTTAATCCATTTGCCTACTTTAACATTTCCGCTTTTTTTAACTCCGTCAAAATCTGTTTCATAAAAGCATTTTTCTTCTTTATAAGAAATTTTGGTTATTTGAACAGTGTCTTTTGCAGGGCTATTATTTTCATATCCTTTGACAGATGTCTTTTTATAGCTTGCAATAGGCTCAAAAGAAGATTTAAAAGCAACTTGAGCTTCCATAACACTTCCGTCTTCAAGAGTAGTTACAATGTCTACAAAAGTGCCTGAAAAATTATTTATTTCATCACCGCCAACTTTAACTGTGCCGTCGGTTACTCTTTTAGTAGTTGTTGTGCTTGTACCTTTTATCACTGTTTTATCGCTTAGCGTTCTTGTAACATTATAAGTAATAACTTCGTTGTTTGCCCAAGGGTCGGATAAAATTTTGTGTGGTGGCTTGCTCACACAGCCTGCAAGAAGTGCTGTAAGTGCAACAATTACCAAAACAAGCAATAATATTTTCTTTTTCATATATACCTCGTGGTTAAAATCTTGTTAAATATTAAAATTAAATATAAATTTTTACATTGACATTATTATATCATAATTGTTACCACCTTGCAAGTGTTGAAACAATTATAATCAAAGTTTAACATATTTTTATAAAAAATACAATTACTTTGGTGATATATTGTAAAAATCTTTAAAAATAATTGAAAGCGAACATATTTCGTGTTATAATAAAAAGGTAATTAAAAGCTTCAAATTTGACAGGAGATAGTATGTCTGTAAAAGTTGTTTTTGGAAAAACTTATTCAGTAGTTCGGGAAAGTGTTGCGCTAGATATTGAAAAAAATATGTCGCTTGACATTAAAAATTATGTTATCCTTCCTGATAGTAGTGTAAGTGTCTGCAAGAAAGAGTTGTTAAAACTTTTTAAGCAGGACAGCTTTTTTAATGTCAAAATTTTAAGTCTTACTGCGCTGAGCAAAGAGTTGTTTAAAACTGACAAAAAAACTATATCAAAAGAGCAAGGCTTATTGTTATTTAAAAAAATAGTAAATGACAAAAAGGACGAATTAAAAGCTTTTAATAAAATCACAAATAATGATGGTGCTGTAAAAAAGCTATTTGATGCGGTAAATAGCCTTGCAGAAAGTGATATTACTCCACAAAAGCTAAGTAATGCAGGATTAAATTTAGGCGGTATTTTAGGGGATAAAACGCAGGATATTGCACTTTTGTACAAAGAGTATTATAGCTTTTTATCCAATAATTTTACAGACAAAATTATATTGTTAAATGACTTTTCCGATTGGCTAAGCAAACAAAATAAAATTGAAAATTGCAATTTTTATTTTTTGGATTTTAGCTTAATTAACGCTATAGAATTAAGAGTAATAACCAATTTATCTAAACTTGAAAATGCTGTAATTATAGGTGTTGTTTGCAATGAAAACAGTGATAATAAACGCATTTACCCACGATTTTTGAAAGATTATTGTGCAAAAATTAAAAGCAATATTGTGTTTGAAGAGTGTGCTTTGCCAAAAGATTACTCTACAGATAAAGCAATCTTATTAGATAACTTGTATGGTTATAGCACAATAAGTGATTATAAATCTAATGGCGATTACAGCCTTCGCTTTGCGGAAAATATCCCGCTTGAAGTTAAAGGTATTGCCCGCGAGATAAGAAGGGAAATTGTAGAGAACGGAAAAAGATATAAAGATATAGCAATTTTATGCCCAGATATAAATAGCTATAAAAAAGATATAAAAAGGCAGTTTGAGATTTTTGAAATACCTTACTTTATGGAGTGCAAAAATGAGCTTGAATCTTTTGCCGTAGTTAGGTTACTTTCAGATGCTATTGCTTGCATTGAAAGCAATTTTGAGAATACAAAACTTTTAACATTCAGCAAAAATATCTTGCTTGATATTGATAAGGATAAGATAAACAAATTTGAGCTTTATGTCCAAAAGTATAACATTGACGGGGATAAATTTGTAAACAACTTTACCCAAGGTATGGGCGATGCTTTTTATAACGATGCAAACTTTGTTCGTGAGACAATATTAAACTTGCTTGACCTTATAAAATGTAATAAACTTGATAGCAGTGGGGATAAAGTAAATAAAATTTATGATTTTTATAACAAAGTATTTGAAAATAAAAGTTATGAAGAATATTTAAATATATTGCTTATAAAAGAGAATGTACAAACAAAGCAACAAGCGGAACTTGCATACAATAAGCTTTTAGATATTATAAAAAGCGTGCAGGAAATGCAAAATTATTGCGGAGACGATATTTATAAGCAAATATTGAGCATAGTTCATAATGCTCAAATAGGCGTAAGTAAAAGGCACATTGATAGCGTATTTATAACAAGCAACAGCAAGCAAATTTATGCTGCAGATATTTTGTTTATAATAGGTGCAAATGATGGAGTAATGGTTAAGGAAAGTAGCGAAATAGCACTTTACACATATAATGAGCTTGAAAGGCTTGAGAGAGAAGGAATTTGCTTTAAACCAAATATTTACGATATAAATTACAATGAAAAATTTGAAGCAGTACAATTATCTCAACAAGGTAAAAAAGTAGTTATAAGCTACAATCAAGCAACTGGCGAGCCATCGCTTTTTGTAAAAAATATTGGAGAATTACTAAATATAAAACCAAGTTTATTGATAAATGATAACAATAAAATTGGTATGAAAATTTGCGATTATGCTGTAAAAATCGGTACTAAAACCAACGCAAAGCAAGAATTATCTAATTATTACAGCGAAAGAATGCGTGGTATAGCCACAGGTGACGAAGAAGTATTTGACTACCTATACACTAAATTGCAAGGCGAGTATAAATACCAAAACTTGATAAAAGAAAAAGACTTTAAGTATACTAAGCCTAACAAACTAGCGTGGGCAAAAAATGGGGATAAAACATTTATCGGTGTATCAAGTATTGAAAGATATTTTTCCTGCCCATTCAAGTTTTATTGCGAAAGAACTTTAAAATTAAAGCCTGTACAAAAGGGTGGTATGGACTCACTTATTGTGGGAACTTTTGTTCATAGAATACTTGAAAAGTTTTTTAAAAAGTACAAGCAATTTGATATGTCTAAAAGCGAACTTGAAAATATCTCAAACACATTGTGTGAGCAAACGCTATTAGAAAAAGATTATCAAGCTTTGGCATTATCAACTAGCAAAGTGGTATTGCAAAACTCATTATTTAAAAAAGTTAGCTTTATTTTGACAAAGCTTGTACAAGTTGCTAAAAGAAGTGATTTTGAAACAGCAAAAACAGAGCTTACTTTTGGGTTTGATTATTCCGAGCTTCCGCCTTATGAAATTAACGCCAATGGCAATAGCTATTTTATACGCGGAAAGATAGACAGAATAGACAAATTCGGTGATTACTTTGCTGTGATAGACTACAAGTCAAGCAGTTCGGTTAAATATGGCTTAAAAGAAGTATATTATGGCGACAGAGTGCAACTTTTGATATATCTTAATGCAGTAATGGCAAAAGCGGGCTATGAGCCGTTTGCCTTGCTTTATATGCCACTTCCTTACACTTATAACAAGGAAGATAAAAGTGGTGTATTTAAGTATTCGGGATTACTTAGGAATTTAGATGATGCAATTACACATTTTGATAATGGCTTTGGGGATAAAAAAATATCTTCTATATCAGTATCACTAAGTAAAGAAGGCGAAATCAAGGATAAAGGGCTTTTATCAAAAGAAGAGTTATTGATATTAAGAGAATACGCCAATAAAGTGGTTGCAAAAGCGATTGAAGAGATTGAAAGTGGTTATATCCAAGCAAAACCTACAAGTTGCGATGGCTGTGACTTTGGATTGATTTGTTTAAACAAAAACAACCCGTTAAATATGCGTACAAAATGCTCAAGCAGTAGTTTTTCAGTAACAGGAGAAAATGTACAAGATGGCGAAGATTAAGTTTAACCCGTCACAAGAAAAAATTATAAACCATAGAGAAGGTAATATGATTGTTGCTGCCTCCGCTGGCAGTGGCAAAACTACTGTTATGCTTGAGCGAGTAATAAGGATTGTACAAGAAGGCACACCTATTGACAGAATAGTTATACTTGCCTTTAACAATTCCATTGCTGCGGAAATACGTGGAAAAATGTATGCAAGCCTAGTTGAAAAATTAAATGACGAAAGCTGTACCGCTAAAGAATTTATTAAGGAACAAATTGACAGATTGCCATTTTGTAATATTATAACAAACGATTCTTACTGCAAAGGCAGGTCTAGTGAATTTTTTCAAATATTAGGTATAGACCCAAATGCAGATATTTTGGGAGATGTGGAAAAAAACATTTTATTCCGCAAAAATTTTGATTTAGCACTAAATGAGTTTAAAGAAAGTGCAAATGGAGAAATATTTGAATTATCGCTTAAGTTTGGCGGAGACTCAAAACTATTTGACACTATTAATATTATAAATAGTTATGTTTCCACTCAAGCAGGTGGTATGGAATGGCTTAATAGCGTTGTCAATGGTGTTTACACTCAAAATATTACTAAATCAACTATAATGGATTACTTATTTGAGCTAGTTACAGTAAGACTTAATTACACAACAAAACTACTTGCTGAGATAGTAGAAATCTTTAAAGGTTACCCTGAAAAGTCAGAAGTATATAGTGGTTATATCGAGTTTTTTAATGAGCTAAAGAATGTAAAAGATTATGATAACTTTTACAAAATGATAAATGCTTTTACGCTTATACCAAAACAAAAGCCATGCAAAAAATATGAAATTGATTGGGATTTATACAAACAATTAAATGATGATTTGAAACTTCAAATAAGTGAATTAAAAGGCAAATTTACAAAGAGTATAGACGAAGTGCAAAACTTGCACGAGAGTACAATTGGTGATATCAAATTGCTTGTTGAGTTATACAAAAAGACAAAGGAAAACTACGATAATTGCAAAGAGATTTCTGCAAAATATGACTTTACAGATTTTACTGCAAATTTGATAAAATTGCTAAATAATACCGATATTCAGCGGGAAATTGCAAATAGATACGATTATATTTGTGTTGACGAGTACCAAGACACCAACTATGCTCAAGAAGAAATTTATACAAATATTTCAAACGGCAACAACTTGTTTATGGTAGGGGATAGCAAACAAAGTATATATCGTTTTAGGCTATCTGAACCTAAAATATTGCTAGAAAAATTTAACGATTATAACCAAAATAAAGAACACGGCGAAACTGTTATGTTAGATAATAATTACCGCAGTGATAAAGGTATCGTTGAGTTTGTAAATATTATTTTTAACGATATAATGACTAAAGATTTTGGCGGTATTGATTACAAAGAAACCGACCAATTAAAGTATGGTGCAGACTACAAAATTCCGCCAGTAAAACCGTCTTATGAAATACATATTTTTGATAGTAGTAAGGAAAAACAAGATAAGGAAATAAAAACTTTTGACAAAGTGTATTCTGTAAAAGATGATGAGTGCGGTGTTGTAGAAATTTCACCATCGTACAAAGAAGGGTTATTTATTGCAAAAAAAATTACAGAAATTGTTAATAGTTATACTATATATGACCCTAAAATCAAAGATACTAGAAAAGTCCAATTTTCCGACATTGCCTTGCTATCACGCACAGGTACAGACAATGTGCGAGAAATTGTAAAAGCGTTGCAAGACAATTTTATACCAATAGATATAAGCCCGTTACTGAAAGTAGAAGGGGTGTATGAGATAGAATTAATTAAAGATATTTTAAGGCTAGTTGTAAATGATATGCAAGACTTGCAGGTAGCAGCAGTATTAGTTAGTTATTTTGTTGGTATGGATTATGATGATTTGCTAGCTTTAAGGGAAAAATATCCAACTACAGAGTATTTTTGGCAGGCGGTACAAGCTGAAAAGAATAGTAACGAATATGTAATAAAGCTATACTCATTAATCAATGATTTACGCTTAAAAAGCTCATATATGAGCATAAAAGAACTGGCAGACTATGTTGTGTTTGGATATGGCTTTGATAAATATGTGCTATCTGAAGACGGCGGAGACTATAAACTATCCGCAATTAAAACTTACCTTGGAACATTGGAAGATTTGTCTGTAGATTGTAGCCTTTATGAATATGTTAGCACTTTAACTGCGGATAAAATGGAAATTAAAGGCGGTGCAGACGGAAATACCGTAAAGGCAATGACAATTCATAAAAGTAAAGGGCTAGAGTTTCCGGTGGTTTTTGTCTGCAATATAGAAAAGAAACTTACAATGAAAGGTGGACTATATGCCCCTAAACTTTTGATAAATAAAGATGCAGGTATTGCAATCAATTACTTTGATGAAGATAAAATGGTTGCAAAAAGAAATCTTGCCTTTGACATTTTAAAGGAAAAAAATCAGTTTGACGATAAGGCAGAAGCAATGAGATTGTTTTATGTTGCACTGACTAGACCGAAAAATCACATTATTTTGACAGGAACTGCAAAAGAAAGTGATTTATACGCAAAAAATCCATTTGATATAGATAGTTTTTTGGATTGGATAATGGTAGCTGCAAAAAATAATTCCGAGCTTAATGACAGGATACAATTTCACAGTGAAGAGATAGATTCTCAAAATGTTATGCAAAGATATTCTTTTTCAAAATACCACGGAAAAGATATGCCAATTATCGACAAATACATAAATTTTGAGTACTCTCAAAAAAAAGCTGAAAATACTAGTATAAAATACACCGTAACGGAGATAAATAAACAAGGCGGTAAAAATTACTACCTTGAAGAAGACGAAGAAATCTGTGAAAGTGATTTAGATATTACAATTTTCGACAGAGCAAAAAGGGGGACAAATTACCATACCATTCTTGAAAACATAAATTTTAACGCCAAAACTTGCGATAGTGTGGTTGTGGAGTTAGAAAGAATGGTAAGAGATAATATTATCGCAGCACAAGATTTAAGTGAGATAGACGTGCAGGAAATTGTATCAATAATGAACACTTCCGTTATGGAATATGCAAGAGCAAACAAGTGTTATAGAGAGCAACCTTTTACTTTGTATGTAAACGCAAATGAAGTTATGGACACTGAAATAAAGGATAAGGTGTTTGTGGAAGGTGCTATCGACTTGTTGATTGTGGGCGAAGAAGTGTGGATTGTAGATTACAAAAAATCTGACGAGCCTTCAGCTATTTTAAAAGAAAGGTATAAAAAACAGCTTGAACTTTACAGCACTGCAGTGCAAAAAGCTATAGGAAGAAAAGTAAACAAAGCAATGCTGCTTGTAATAGGAAGAAGTGAAGTAATAGATATAAATATTGACTGACAATAAAATAAAAATTTTAACATTAAAATAACATAATAACAAAACAAACCGCCAAAAATCGGCATTAAAATTAAAAAATCGTACTACATAACAACAATTAGGAGAGAAAAAATATGTGGTACGATTCTTTTTTGCTTCAACTTGAAAACTTTGCAGGTGTGTTTACCGGTGAAGAATTTTATTGGGGCGATATAGTTAATGGAGTAACAGTAGCAATATTGCTTTTTGCAATATTTACAATTTCAGCAATAATAGCAATGATAGTAAATGGCACAGCTTGTAGTGAGATAAGACTTGCAAAAACTTTGCGTAGAATTAAAGGCTTTGTCGCAAGATTTGGAGTAATTCAAAAAGGCAATTTTATTCATTTTAATAAAATTTGTGCGGCAAAAATGCCAAAGCTTGTAAAAAAATCTTGTATAAGATATATATTTAATCCAACAGCGGAAAACCAAGCAGAATTAAAAAGGTGTTTAATAAGAACATCAGACAGAAGTTGCACAAACGCTTTTATTGCATATATTTGCGTGTTTGGTGTGGGTGCAATTTTTGCAATTGCTACAATTGCACTTGAAACATTCTTTTTAGAAGGCAATAATTTGTTTTTAGCGGTAAGCATTTTTTATGGTGCAAGCATTTTAATTGCAATGGCATTGCAAATGTACTATTTAAGCAATAAATATAAAAATGTAGACATTCAAATTTATTCTGAAATTGCATCAAGATGCGTTAAAGACGAAGAACAAGACAAAATTATTGAAAAATCTCAAAATGTTGCGCAAAACAGAGTTATTGACAGCATAGACGAGCTAAGACGCATTGTATATGGATTGATTGAAAGTGGTGCATCTAAAGAGCTTTTAAGCCTTTTTAAAGACGGATTAATGAGCGTTGCTGCAACAAATTACAATAGCACTGCCGACCAATTAAGATTGGAAAATATAATTACAAAAATAAACAGTTATATTGCATAATAGCAGATAATTGTTAAAAAAAATTAATAAGCTAAATAGCTACAAATTTGCACATTTTATCTAAAGTTTTAGATTTAATGTGCATTTTTATTGCTTTATTTTGATTTTATTGCATAAAAAGGGATAAATAAAAATTTTTAATTTAATTTTTAGGGTATAAATAGGTTGCCAAATATTAAAAATAATGTTATCATATAAAAGTAAGAATGAGTTAAATTATTTTTGTAAGTTTACTACAAAACACGGGTTTTTGTCACAAAAAACCGCTTTTTATGCGTAAAATGTACAAATAATAATATTAGCTTAAATAAATGGAGGTTATTTAAAGTGGACGCGGATTCGAAGTGTTTTCTTCAAGACAATTTAATACTCCAACGCCACGGCAATAACTGATTATTGCTTTATTATTGATTTTGTAGTGGTGTGTGGGGTAAGCTCACGCAATTTTTTTGCAAAAAAGCACTGCAAAACATATTTAAGGAGGTAATAATCTATGATTCAATTATTTTATACAGACGAAAAAGAAAAAGTAATAGAAGCAGATTTTAATGCAATCACAAATCGTGATATGCTAAATAATAAATGGATAAGACTTGTCAACCCTACAGATAAGGAGATTGAGAGCGTTGCTAAACTAACAGATGTGGACGAAAATGCAATTAAAGCACCACTGGACGATGAAGAGCGTTCTCGTATTGAAATAGAAGATAACTATTCTTTAGTGTTATTTGACATACCTATTATTGAAGAAGAAGAGGGTGGTTATTATTCTTATTCTACATTGCCTCTTGCATATATTTTGACAGATAAGTTTACAATAACCGTTTGCTTGAAAGACACTGCAGTTATGAAAGACTTTACTTTGGGAAGAGTTAAAACTTTTTCCACAAACAAGCGTTCAAGGTTTTTATTTCAAGCACTTTATAATACAAGTACTAAATTCCTTCAATATTTGAAACAAATTGATAAAGCAAGTGGAAGGATTCAAACAGAGTTACATAAGTCAACAAGAAATAAGGAGTTGTTCCAATTGCTTGACCTAGAAAACTCATTGGTTTACTTTAGCACTTCACTTAAAGGTAATGACTTGGTTATCAACAGATTAATCAAAACAGGTGCTATTGTAAAGTATGAAGAAGACCAAGAACTAATCGAAGATGTTGCAGTCGAAAACCAACAGGCGATAGAAATGACAAGCATTTATCGTGAGATTTTGAGTGTTACTATGGAAGGTTATGCAAACATAATCAACAATAACCAAAATAACATTATGAAAATTTTGACTTCTATAACATTGTTGCTATCCATTCCAACATTAATTTCCGGTATTTGGGGTATGAATACTACCGTTCCTGGTGAAGGCAGTTGGTGGGGCTTTATAGGCGTTACAATTGCAACTGTTGTTATTTGTATTGTTGTTGGCATACTACTTCATAAAAAGAAATTACTATAATTTGTAGCAATTAATTTTATTGAATTTATAAACAAAGCAGATAAAATATTATAAAAATTAAAAAGCAGTCTTTTATAAGACTGCTTTTTGTTGTAAAAATATATATTGCTATATGAATTAAAAAAATGCTAAATATAAGTTTGAAAAAACTTGTTTTTTATCCAAGCATTGACCAAATTTTTTCGGCTAAATCATTAATATCGTCTATAGCAAGGTATGATGCTGTAAATTCGTATATTTCACGGTGTTCGTGCAAAATTTTGATTATTGCCTTAATTTGAATGTCTTTTGGAGCGGAATTCTTTTTTAACATTCTGTGACAGTTAGGGCAAAGTTTTACAAGGTTAGCCATATTGTCATATTCTTGCCCATTATGATATGAAATCACGTGGTGAATTTCAAAGGTTTGTTTGCCAGTTTGTTTATTTTCATAAGTTTTTGTTGTGCCGCAAATTGCGCATTTATCTTCAGCAATATCATTAAACAATTTAACAATGGATTTGTTTCTGTGGTCATTTTGTTCGCAGGCGTCAAAACCTAGTCTTTTTCTTAATTCTTTTACTGCCTCAGGGGTAAGGCTTTTTTGATAAATGTTGTTTGTAAAAAAGTTGAGATATTTTATAAACTTAACGTCATCGTTTCGTGAGATAGGCATCTCGAAATTAAAGTAAGTAATGTCATCTTTTAAGTAATAATTATGTTTGTGGTAAGCATTTTCAAACACTTTTGCTTTGTATTTATTAATAAATCCAATGTTTAAAGCGTAGTAATACAAATTAATTCTAAATTGAGCATTTCTTTGATTTTCACCTGAAATATATTGCGGTTGCAAGTTTCTTGGGTTAAAATTGGCGTAATTTATAGGCAAATTCATTAAATCTGTAAGTATTTGTGCTTTTTTCAACTCTATATTATCATTGTAAAAATAGTCTTGTGCAATAAATTTTGCACTTGTGTCAATACTTCCCCTAAGCTCGATAAATCCGCGAATAAATTCCTTTTTTTGTTCATTTTGTTCAGGCGAAATAACCCAATTTGAAGTCATTAATTTTTGATATAAAGCGACATAAAACATTGTTTTTGTCATATTTAAATCGTTTTTGATATAAAAACGCAATTCTGTTACGGTTTTCTTTGAGTTATGTATATCCCAATTATAAAAACCGCTGTATTTATTCATAGAGTCATTTAATTCCTTTGCATAGCTCAAAAAATCAAAATCGTCTTGGTATACAACTTTTGATGCCATAAAATATGTATATGTGTAAAAGTAATTTTGATTATCAATAGTTTTTTCCATTATACGGGATAAAAAAGCACCTAACAAAAATGGCTTAATTTCACTTTTTAAAAAATCACTTAATTTAATACTTTTCATATTGCTCCTTTGTCTAATAGTTGTTGCAGTAAAAATATTTTTACAAATTTCTATGTACTCATAAAGTACCACTTATTTTATAGTAAAACTTTAAATAAGGAATTTAGTTATACAATTAAAAATATATTAAGCTGCAATACTTGTAGATAATTGTTTATAATTTACTTCCCAACTTGTTTTAAACATTGTTATTATCACAAAAATACTATTATAAAAATATTATAGCAAATAATTGCAAAAAAAGATAGTCGTTTTTCTTGATTTTTTAACAAATTAGGTGTATATTAATTGAGGGACGAAAGTCTTATTCCTCAAAGGGGCGATAATAATGGAGTTTAGAATACTGGATTTGTTTTGCGGTGCGGGCGGTTTTAGTTGCGGGATTGATTCTCTTGACAATTTTAAGACTGTTATAGGCGTTGATTTTGATAAAAGCGTACTGGAAACCTTTAAAAAAAATATAGCAGGCTCAATAGTCATAAACGGCGATTTAACAAGTGCAGATTGCAAAAACGAAGTAATTCAAAAAGCCCGTGAACTTGGCGTAAATATGATAATAGGTGGTCCGCCTTGTCAGGGGTTTTCGCTAAAAGGCAAAAATTTAGGGCTAAATGACCCAAGGAATTTTTTGTTTAAAGAGTTTGTTAAAATTGTGGAAGAAATCCAACCTGAAGTGTTTGTTATTGAAAATGTAAAAAACCTTATAAATTCTTGCGGTGGTTACTTTATAGGACAAATAACCGACGAGTTTTATAAACTAGGTTATATCGTAAATTATGGGGTGTTAAACGCTAAAAATTTCGGCGTTCCGCAAAGTAGAGAGAGAACGATAATTATAGGCTCTAAAACAAAAAGCGTGCCATTGCCACCGAAGTCAGATAAGCTTGTGACAGTTAGAGATGCAATATCCGATTTAAGTTATTTAGAGTCAGGAGAAGGTGAGTATTGTTCAGATTATATTTTGCCTGCAAAGTCAGATTATCAGTGTGAAATAAGGGCAAATTCAGATAAATTGTACAATCACATTGCAACAACTCATTCGCCGGTTGCACTTTCTAAATTAGCTTTAATTCCGCCAGAAGGGGATAAGAGTTATTTGCCTAAAGAGTTGTATGGCAAACAAAAATTTACTACAACTTGGTCAAGATTGGTATGGGATTTGCAAAGTCCTACTATTGATACAAGGTTTGATACTCCATCAAATGGCAGAAATTCTCACCCAGTACTAAATCGTGCAATTACACCACGAGAAGCAGCAAGAATACAAAGTTTCCCGGATAGTTTTGTGTTTTACGGCAAAAAATGCAGTATTTGTAAGCAAATCGGCAATGCCGTTCCACCACTATTAGGGCGTGCAATTGGTACAAGTATTAATAACTCTTATGTGGAAAAATCAATTGTTTGTGATGATTCGGAGTTGTATTTAGCCGATGCTAATATAATTGTAAAAGAGTTTATAAACAAAGGCAAATTAGTGGATTGCATTATTACTGACCCACCATACAATATTTCTCAAGATAACAACTTTGACACCCTGCAAAACCCTAGAAAAGGCATTGATTTTGGTGCGTGGGACAATAACTTTGATGTTTGTAGTTGGATAGGTGATTATAGCAAATTGCTTAATAAAAACGGCTCAATGATTATATTTTGTTCATATCTTTATATTAGTGACATAATTAGAACAATGAAAAAAAACGGCATTGAAATGAAGGACGTTATTGTTTGGAAAAAAACTAATCCTATGCCAAGAAATATTTCAAGAAGATATGTTCAAGATATGGAATTTGCAGTTTGGGGTGTAAAAAAGAATGCTGTATGGACATTCAATAAGCCAAAAGATACACCTTATCTACGCTCAATTATGGAAGCCTCTGTGGTAAGCGGTGCGGAGAGAAAACACCCAACCCAAAAGAGCTTAAAGGTTATGGAACAAATTGTCAAGGTTCATACAAATGAGAATGATATTATTTTAGACCCATTTATGGGTAGCGGAACAACAGGTGTTGCAGCTATTTTAAATGATAGAAAGTTTATAGGCGTTGAAGTAAATCCCGAGTATTTTGATATTGCAAAAGACCGCATATATAAAGACAATAAATAATTAATCATTGCAGTTATATATATTTAAATTATAAAATAAATAACAAAAGAAAGTGGCAATCTTGCCACTTTTTTTATGCTAAAAGCAAAAATAGAAAAATCAGATATACAAATAAAAACACGGCTATTGCTAGCCGTGTTTAGTTGTTATATGGTAGTGGACTAATTAGTCTAATTCATAGTCACCAATACCGATATCGTTTATGTTACCTTTTCTTCTGCTACCGCCTCTGCCGCCTTTTACAAAAGCGATAATTGCGATGATTAGAAGGATAATAGCAAGACCACCAAGTACACCAGCAATGATATACCACATAGTGTAATCTGCATCAGCTACATTACGATATACATTAAGCTCAAGAGTTTTAACTACATTGTTGTTAGCATCTTTAACTTGAACTGTAACTTTGTTCATTTTACCTTCTTCCAAAGTGTTGCCACTTACAGTGTAAGTATATCCATCTGCAAGTTTTAAGTCAACATTCAAAATCTTAACTCCGTTAGCAACATTGAATGAGTAAGAGTTTACATCGTTATCAAATTGAATACCTGCATCAATGCTTGAACCACTATCGCCATCTGCAAAACCAATGCCTTTAATGTCAGCGTGTTTACGCTCAACTTCTAAAGAAATTGTTCTCTTAGAGATTGTATCACTAGCAGTAATAACAATTTCAATTGTGTTTTTACCAACAGGTAATTCAAACAAGTTGCTATCAGCAGTTGTTTTAACAACATTACCATTTACTTTGATAACATAGCTTGCATTTTCAGCAGCAAGTTTAATGATTGGGTTCAAAGTACTCTTAGTATTATCTACTATATAAGAACCTTGATAATCTTTAGTGTTGTCAAATACCATTGCTGGGATTTTTCCAAATGTAAGTTCTGTTACATCTGTGTTAGAGTTAGCACTTGCTTCTCTTACCAAAGTAATAGTGTAATCTTGAATTATCCCGCCATTTGAAACAGTGAAGAAATAGTCAACTGGGTCATTACCATTTGCAAATAGTTCAGCGATTGTTTTATTTAAACCAATATCTGAAGTCATACCATCAGGAGTAGTACCCTGAATTTCAATATTAGCAGTGTTATAAGGGAATTTAACTATATATTTAAAGATATTATTCTTCAAACCATCTAGCAAGTTACCATCTTTATCATATAGTGGCAAAGTCTTGTTTCCATCAATTACAACTTCCAAAGTCTTTAGGGTAGGGCTTAACAAATCACGAGTTAACTTAACAACATAAATTTTAACAGTGTCATCAGAAGTTACTGTGATAGTGTAAGTTTTGCTTTGACCATAACCTAAATTTGTAACTTGGTAAGTTAAGTTGTTTTGAATTTTATTAAGAGTAAGCTCTTTACCATTTTCAGTTAAAGTGATTTTTGCATTAGGGTTAACCGCAGCAATTTGGAATGTAAGTACATCTGAATCAGAACTATTGTTAATAGCAACTTCAAATAAGTATTGAGACGCGAAGTCAATTTGACCTTTGATTTGGTTGCTACCGTGTTTGTTGTCAACTCTTAAAGTAAGTAGATTAGCATTAGTGTTAGCTTTTTCTCTGTTGATTGCAATAGTATAAGAAGATGATTCGTTTCCATCTTGAGATGTAACTTTTACAGTAATTTCATTATCATTACCTTCTTTTAAAACGATAAAACCATTTGAATCATATTCGATTTCATTAGAAGGTTTACCATTGTAAGTAATTTCAAATGTAGCATTTTCGTGGTGAACAGCATAAACATCAACTGCAGATACGCTATAAGGAACATTAATGTTATATTCGGCTACGCCATTGTCATAATTTGCTAAATAGTTTTTACCATCTGTACCAGTGATTCTCAAATCACGGATAACTGCGTCATCAGAAAGAGTAGCTTCTTGAGTGATAATAGTTATTTTATATTCTTTATAACCTGAACCATTCATTGAGTTTTCAGGAATAACTTTTACAACAAATGTATGTTCGTTTTTAACTTTTGGAACAATTGTGTATTCCATTATAGCGCCACCAAGGTTACCATTGATTTCTGCAACATCTGAATTAGTTACAGCAACAATTTTAACTTTAGATAGCTCAACACCTTCAGCAAGTTTTACAGTGTAATCAGTTTTAGTAGAAGAAAAAGCTTCGTCAACTAAAATGTCTTTACTTTCGTCGCCATTAACATAAACATTTAATGATTTTAAAGTGTTGTCATTGCTTGCAGCTTTACGCTCAATAGTGATTGTATATTTTTTGTCAGTATCTTCATCAAACTTAATTCCGTCAGTACCTTTAGAAGTAATAACGATTTTAGTTTTAGTGTTACTGCTTAGTCTTACTGTGCCAATGTGTTTAGAGTCACCTTTAGCTTTTTCTTCATTATTATCGTCTGCGATTACTTGTCTGTACAATTCGTTAGTACCACCAACATAAACGATAGTGCTTTTACCTTTTGCAAAAACAGTCAAGTTTAATTCACTTGTTTTGTAAGGAACAGCAAAGTCATAAGTTAATGTGTCAGCATCGAAATTGAAATGCTTGTCACCAGCTTCATTTTTATTACCAAAATCAATATCAGTGATATTGTAGAATTCTTCAGTGATAACGATATTTAATGAATAAGCATTACTTGTGCCGTTTTCAGAACTTACAAGAACAGGGATATTATTTACACCATTCTTTAATTTTTCAGAAGAATATTCATAAGTATTGTAATCAAGATACTTACCATTTTCAGTACTTGTAATTTCACTGCCGTTACCTACAAAACCTGAAAGGCTAGAAGAGTCAGTGATAGCAATTCTGAATTTAACATAAGTTGTAGTGTCAAAAGTATTTAAAGTAAATGTATTCTTTTTGCTATCATATTCAAAGTCAGCGCCAGTTTGAACGCCGTCAACTTTGTTGAATACTTTAACCCAATGAGCACCATTGTCAATGCTGTATTCCAAACTTACAATAGCACCAGGCAAAACTTCGTTAGCAACATCAATATCATATTCTTCGGTGTTACCTGCAGAAGCAATAACTTGCAATTTGTATCTTCCAGCAGTTAAAGTATAAACGCCTTCAGTACTTGCAACTTCTGTACCGCTTTGTAATAATTTGAATGTAGCTTTATCTTTTAATTGAATTTCGTTTTTGCTTAATGTAGCTTTATAACCACTTTCTTTAGATAATTTAAATGTATAATCAATACCTGTAGTAGGTGGATTTACTGCTGTAATTTCAGAGCTGTCTTTAAATCCTTTCAATTTAAAGCTGTCAATTGAAGTATCAATACTAACAGGAGAAAGCTTAATAGTAAATGCACTCTCAGCACCTGCAGAGTTAGAAAGTGTTACTGTGATAGTAGCATTATCTCCAATATTATTAACTTTAAATGAGCTACCTGAGTTAACAGCTGTAGTTCCAGTCATAATAGAGCAGTTGTTTGCAGAAAGTTTGATATTTGTACTCATACCATAACCAGTTATGATTGAAGGAGTGATTTCAACCTCTGTAGCACTACCATTAATTAAAGCACCTTCAGCATTTTTAGCCATTGGAACAAAAATTTCAAAAGTAGTTACACCTTCTTTAATAGGAGTATCTTTAGATAAACCTGTTTTTTCAGGGTCAACTGTTGTACCATAGTCACTTTCGTTAGTTTTAATGCCTAGTCCACCAAGACCTGCGTAAGTTTGAGTTACATTTAAAGTATAGTCGTCAGAAGAACCATCTTCAGAAGTAACGATTAATTTAATCTCTGTAAGGCCATTGTTACCATCACCATTTAATGTTACTTTATATGTATCTTCTTCGTCTGCAAGTTCAGGGTAGATAGTAGAACCTACTTTTACTTGTACAATTGCATTCTTTTGATTAGGAATAGCTTTTACATAAAAAGTATTCTTAGTCTCTCTAGCAGTAGTATGAGTGAATGTTTTAACAACTGTGTCACCTTGTTTAACAGGTTTGTTAGAAACAAACTTGTCAGCAGGGGTCTCTGTAGTACCTTCTGTGTTACCATTGATATTACCTTCAATTACTTCTACGCTACTAAAAGTTTTGTCAGCTGAAGGATTTCTGATTTCAGCTGTAGCTGCAGAAGCATCAATAGTCAAATCGCTGCTTGCGTTGTAAATGTGTCCTTTGTTTGAGCCATTTGAACCCCAAGTTGCAATTTCATTGTAAGAAGTATTATTGATAGAGAAGCTCAAGTTGCCTGAAGTAGGGGCGCCGTCGTCAACACTTTTCATTTTCAAAGTGATTTTAACAATAAGGTCTTGAGTAACAGGGACGCAGTTAGCTTCATTTTTACCTGCCAAGTAAAAGTGTAAGAAACCTTGTTCCAACTCATCGGCATCTGTAGAATTGTTTATAATCAAATTAGAAGTGTACTTGCTGTCGTTAGCAAAATCTCCATTAACTTCCCAGTCAACTAATTCCAAGTGGTCTGAAGATTCACTTTTGATAAAGAAATCAGCAGAACCCCATTTATCAGTTGCATTGCTATCTGTATTTTTCATTTTTACAGTAGCAGTCAATTCAATGTTATCTTCTGGCATCAAAGCCGGTCTATTCAAATTCAAAATGATAGAACTAGCATTGTTTTCAGAAGGTTGGGTGTCGGCAACTGTATTAGCGTTAAATGCAGTTGTGCAACCAACGGCCATGCAAAGTGTAAATAATACTATTAGGATAAATAAACAAATATTTTTTCCAAAAGTTCTTTTCATGACAATGTCTCCTTTTCTCGATTTTTTTGTTGCCCGTTTCTTGGGCGAAATTGATTATCAAATTTAGTAAAATAATTTATTAAATTTTTCTGCTCTTCCAACTGGTTTTTTAAAGCCAATTTTCAGACTGATTTTCAAAGGTTTTTTGCAAATATTTTTAGTATATCGACAGACCTTTAAAAAAGCATAAATAGTGCATCACATAACTGCTTGCACTTTTATGATGATATTATATCAAATAAAAGAATAAGGTGTCAAGTATAAAACACGCACATTTTTATATGTATATGGTATATAATGGTTAATTATAACAATTAGTTGTATTCTTAATGGTTTTGACACCGAAAAATTCGGTGCATACTGCTATATAATACCACTTCTATTAACTGCTTTAAAATCAGTTAAATTGTGGTAATATGCCGATTTTTGATAGGATTTTTTGTAATTTATTCTATTGATTTAGCCTAAAATTCACACAATAATACACATTTTTATTTATTTTTGTTAGCTTTAAGTAAATTTTTGTTAAATTTTGTCAAAATTGTGAAAAGTTGTAGCATTTTTGAGAATTTTATTGCATTGACACCACGATTTTTGCGTATTTGTAACTTTTTTGTTTTTCAAAAGTATAGCAAAAAGGTATTGATTAAGATGTGTTAATTTGTGATTTTTTACACCCAAAAATCTTGTCATAAGAGCAACGCTTTAAGGTGATGTTTTTTGGGGTAAATTTGATTCAAAAAATCACTTTTAACGTCACAAAAATTTTGTTAAAATTTGTGCAAATTATTATGCAAAAAATAACCAAAATTTTTCATAAAATTGTGCTAAAAAAAGTATGTTTTTTTACTATTTTTGAACGGCATTTTTTAGTCTAGAATTTTCATAAATTTTTGATATTAATTTGATAAAAAAAATAAAAATATTACTAAATTATTATGTAGTTTTATAGCAGATGAGAGCTGTTTTTTTTGCTTTGTTTAATATCAAATCAGTATAAAATTTATGATTAAAATGGTCTTTTTATGATAGATTTTTTGTCCTAAAAGTTCTATATTATTTTACAAATTGCAAAACCAATGGTTATTTTACAATTTGTACGGTAGTACATTTTATTCAGCTATTAGTATAAAATGTGAATCAATTTGGATTGCAATAATGTGTATATATAGTGTTTAATAATTATGATTTATATATTAAATATTTAAATATTATAATCAATAATATATCTAAAATTATATTTACATTTTTATGATATGATAGGGCAATATCCTGTAAATGGTATTGTCGAAAATAAATTTTCAACTCTTATTATTGGTTTTAGCCCCTTAAAAATCGCTAATATCAACAATTTTATAAGGATTAAAAAAAAATTTAAAAAACTTGTATAAAATGTTTGACAAAATAATTGTGGTGTGATATTATGTATAAGCTGTCAATAAGGCAGTCAATTTAATACCTGCTCATTATGGGGGTGTAGCTCAGTTGGTAGAGCACCTGCCTTGCAAGCAGGGGGTCAGGAGTTCGACTCTCCTCATCTCCACCATTATATGGGCTCATAGCTCAGCTGGTTAGAGCACACGCCTGATAAGCGTGAGGTCGGTGGTTCGAGTCCACTTGAGCCCACCAGCACTTAACCTTAGTTAAGTAATTGCACATTGACAACTGCATAGTAAAAATGTATTTAAGATACGACTCTGTATATA
>CAJTYW010000006.1 GCA_910583995.1 uncultured Christensenella sp.
ACCCACAGCCCACTTCTCTTTACCAAAATTTTATCTATGTTTTACATTTCGTAAGACAATATCTTTCTAAAATTTTCATTTTTCTTTCTCCTTTTAATTTTTTGTTTTAGTTACGCTATAGTATTTGTCCCAATTTTCCACTCAAAAATCCAAGAAATCGCATTAAATAACTTTTTTTATAAAAACGTTATTTTTTTAATTTTTGGAAAGCTTTGCGTAGATTTTTGTTATTAATACTGACAAGGCTTATTACTAAACTTGATATGTTGATAACAAGTATTGCAAATATTGTAAAAATCCAAGATGCGGCATCTAAATAAAATACTGAAAACATATTTGCAAATCCGCTTGTACCGGAAACAAATATATTAATCAAATAAATTAATAGGCTGCCTAATAATAAACCAAACAACATTTGCAAGGCGATAAGTACTACACTGAATATACCATATATTCTTAAAAAATCATAAGTTTTTGCACCTAAAGATTTTAAAATTAGTAATTCTTTTGCCTTTGTTTTTACAACATCGAAATAAAATATTACTATAATACCGACAGCCATCAAAACTGTAACTATCATAAGTGGTACACAAATATATTGCTGACAAACATAAACAATCCCAAAATCACTTGATTTAGTGATAGGACAATTTTTGATTGAGTACTCCACATAACAATTGGTACCAGTCCCCAACGAACTATGAATATACTTTTCAAAGCTTTTGTTGAGATTTTTTAAGCTACTTGCTGAAATATGATGTGCTACTATCAATCTTTTATTTGAAAATTTTGGTACAACACTAAATTCAGCATAATTTTGCTCGCTTACGATTATAGTATTATTTGCATTTCCTATGTTATCCACTACTTTTGCAATAGTAATGTCCTTTGTCAAAAATGTTTTATCAGGGAAATAAATCGAATTACCGATTGTTGCCATTCCGACTATACTTGTAGGGATTGTATCGCCTTCTTTAACTTCTCTCGTTCCGCTATTACCCAAAATAAACGCATTTATTTTGCTTAATGTATTTTTATCTATAATTATCTCGTCTTTTTTTAGTAAAAACGATTTAATTTCTTCTTGAAGATTATAATAATCAATTACTGCACTTGTTAGTGGCGCGTAATTAAAATAATAATCACTATTCTGAGTGCCATAGCAATTTTCAAGAGTAAATTTAACATTTGAATTTACGCCCGAAAAGTGTCCCCAGTTTTCCTTTGCAGCACCACTCTTGATTATAAGATTTATAAGTGGATTTGTATTATACTCGCTTTCTATAATTGCTTTTATATTCTCAGCTTCTTTACCTGTAAAATCGTCAATACTTTCACTTTTTAAACTACTATCCAAACTATTTCTATCGTCAAATACTCCGCATATTTTTACGCCGAAAATCGATACTATTTCACTATTATTCAACAAATTATCTTTTAAAAACTCAATTTGATAACTATCACTTCCGATATCGACTGCAAAATTTTTATAATAAATTAAATAGTCATAATAAGTTTTTGAAATTGCGATTTCATTAGTCTCTGTAGGTAACTTCCCAAGTATGATATCTGTACCAATATCATGTGGATTATCTGTAAATACTGCGTTGTTGATATTGCTTAAACTTGCCTTAGCAAAATAGCCGGCTTGTTTTATACTGTCATTTGTAGGATACAAATTTTCAAACCCATTTGCAATAACTTCGCCACTTGCAATGTCATAAAAGTTAAGGTCACAATCATTCAACATTTCGTCAAATTTTTGCATAACATCATAAGAAATTATGTAATCATTTTTTTCTATCGTAGGTTTAATTGCAAATATCTTTTGACCTTCCATTGAATTTATAGCTTTTGCCATAGTCTTATCTATTGTTGCAAATGTCATTGCACAAGACAATGTCATAAAAGCCATCAAAATAATCATCACTATACTCAAAAATATTTTTTTAATAATATCTTTGTTTATTAATGCAATGCTTAATCCCAAAACAGACTTACCGCTTAATATGGACTTTTTATGTCCGCTATTTGTGTTGTTATGTGAGAAAAAACTATTAACCTTTTTGCTTTTTACAGCATTTTGCAAACGCAAAATTTCTTCGATTTCTTCGTCTTCTGTCGTTTTTTCTACTTGTTCAATCTCTACATAATTTAAAGATTGCCCTTTATTATCGTGCGTTATTTTGCCGTCTGAAATAGTTATAATTCTATCTGCCCAAATTGCAATATTTTCGTCGTGTGATACTACTACCACCAATTTACTACCTGCAAGCTTACGCAAAATATTGTAAACATTAACAGAATTATTGCTATCCAAATTGCCTGTAGGTTCGTCTGCAAAAATTACTTTTGGCTTTCTGACTAAAGCCCTTGCTATGGCTACTCTTTGCATTTGCCCGCTGGATAGTGAATATACTTTTTCGTCAAGCAATTCGTCAATCCCCAAATCTTTTGCTATTTCAATTACAAAATCGTAATCAATCTTGCAACTTGCAAGTTCGTGACCAATCATTATATTTTGATAAACTGTTAAATTGTCAATCAACTTAAAATCTTGATATATGTATGCAAAATCTTGAATTAATAGCTCTTGAGCTAAATCTTTATAATTTTTGTCATTATATTTAATCTCGCCACTTGATAAAGCATCATTATTTGACAGCACATTAAGTAAAGTTGATTTACCTGAGCCACTTGCCCCAGTAATCGCAACCATTCCGACTGAAGGCAATTCAAAACTTACATTGTCTAATGCCAATGTGCCGTTTTCGTATATTTTGCTCGCATTTTCAACTTTAATCATAATTTTCCTGTGCTTACCCATAATGGCAATAATTATGCTGCAAAAATATTATCACTAACAAACAGAATTTTTAAGTATTGATAAATTATATAACAACATTTTTTATTTTATTTTATCATAATTTTATTAAAATTACAACAAATTCCACTTTTTTATTTCAATTAATCAATTGTACAACTAATTGCATTTAGTGCTTTTAATTAACCATACCCACTTAAAATTCTTTTATTCATATCTTTCCCCTTAAAAAATTTATTATGAAATTTTTCTCAATTTTAAATATAAGCCACTAAAAATATCTTTTTGTCACACACAGCCTAAATATGTCTAAAAATATTTTATTTTATTGTAACACTAAATTAATTTTAATCATTTTTAGTGTTTTTTATGAAAAATTACCATATTTTTGATACTTTTACCATTATTTTCATTAAATTTATAGATTTTTTTGATACAAAATTTTAATTCTTCTATATATAAGGGCAAATTTATTTTGATTTTGTGACACATTTTAAAAAATAATTTGTAAATTTTGTGTAAAATAAAAAATAATGGATTTTTTTGTCTCAAATCCATTATTTAAAATAGTTTTTATTATGAAATTTTATATATAAAGTTACAATTACTTTTATACAGTTATTTTTTGTTATTACAGCACTATTGTATTAATTTAGTACCGATTTTCAGCGTTAAATTTTATAAAAATTGTTTATCTCTAGCTGAATTGGCAACAACTAAAACTACTCAATATTATTTGCGGATAAGGCTTTAAGCGGTTCAAACTTAACAAACTTTATAAAGCCAAACGCAGTGCTAAACAAATAAAGAACTGCAGATATACCTACTCCAATAAAGTATGATACCCAACTTAATGTATTTTCTGTTGTCGCAATCATAATTGATGCACAAAATAGCGATGCTGCAAATGTTACTGCAAAAATAACAAGCAATTTAATAAGTTCGGTAACAACAATGTCAGACCATTTTGCACCATAAATAATCATTATACCACTGCGTTTTGTCATTTTATCTACTGAAAAATAATAGTTTGCAGCTAAAGCAATTATTAACAAAACAAATAAACTGCCCGACCAATAAAGTACGCTATCGTTTGAGTAAGTATATTTGCCACTTTCGTTTAAAGTTCTTACCGTTTGGGCTTCCGCACCTAAGCTTTTGTAATAATCCGCTGAAAAATAAGATATCATAAGCCCGTTTGTTACATTTGCATAATCGGGTATATCATCGTATATTAAAAAACCGTGTGAAATATTATCGCTAAGTTCTGCACTATGATATGAAAAGTGATAATATTCCTTATCTGTAAACCCAATAATTTTTAAATCTCTTGTATACTCGTAAACTCCTTTATTGCAAGTGACTTTTACTATATCGCCTATTTCATACAATTTTTTATAATTGTAGGGAGCAAATGCTTCCCTATAATTACCTTGCGGTCTTGGTATAGTAAACTCGTAACCACAATTTGGCAGTGCATATAACATTTTTTCACTAACAATATTTAGCGAATAACTATTTCCTGAATCATCGTCAAAGTATCCTGCGTGTGCGATTCCCGCATAGTTTTCCATATCAAAAGTTTCTTTTAAATCTTTATAAAACATATTAGGAAAATTAATCAAGCAATAATCAGCAATTTCTTCTGAAAAAAGCTCCAAATCTTCATTTTTTTCATAACCGATAAGCTGCTCAATACCAATCGGCAAAATCAACATAGTGCAAAGTATACAAATAAACATTGCAAATGACAATATTGCGGTAGAAGACAAGTTGCTTTTTAAAATTTTTAACTTATTCATATCCACCTCACAAATTATACTTATTTACCGCAGGCATCGCAAACGCCCGCTTTACTACTGCAATTATAGTTACTATCAATATGCTGACTAAAGGCGTGCCAATCAGCATTAAGTAATGTAGCCACTCAAACCCAGTAATAATTATTTTTTCAGTCATAACTATGCTCAAAATAAAATCAAAAAGCACACCTAAACCAATTGCCAAAACTGCCATTAGCATTGTTTCAATTGTCATTGTGACAGCCAGCATTGTAGGACTGCACCCTAATGTTTTGTATGTCGCATATTTTTTGTTATTGCACTTTAGCCAGTACACTAATATTGTTGTTGATGCAACCATTCCTATAAGCAACATTGCCAAAACTACAATAAAGCTACCTGCTAATGGTATAGTTGCAGTATTATCCCTTTTGCAGCCAAATTTAATTATTTTCCAGTACACTTTGTCAGTATCTGTTCGGGACAGACCGCTAACACCACCAGTAACTTTACTCTCTTTTGTTTTTCCAGTAAACATATCATAGACATAAGAAGATGAATACCAATTTTCCACATTAGTATTGTAAGGAACATATAAACCATAGCTTCCCATAACAATATCTATTACTTCAAAATCTATCCCAAAAATATTAAAAATATCACCCTTTTCAATACCTAACTCTTTGGCATACCCTTCACCAATTTCGCAAACATTTCCTTTTCCAGCTATCTCTTCCTTTTTAAATTTTGTAAAAGATACCGCTATAGAGTCCAATTTTGCAGAAGTACCATTTGCTTTAATATCGCAGTTATATTGCATAATGCTAACAGTCCAACGCATTGAATCTGTTGCATTTAATTCCTTTTCTATTTTCTCTAAACTTTCAAAAAAAGCTGTTTTTTCATTTTTAAACTTATCTGCTTTCATAGTAAAGGATAATCTTGCTTCCTGAGAATACGCACTTTTAATATCACTTGCAGCAAATCTTGACGGAAGACTACAACAACAGGTCATTGCAAAAAATATAAGAATAAGCAGGCTAAACGCAATCGGTTTATTTACAATCGACTGCTTTACGCTATTAAAAATAAACAAAATTTTATTTTTCATACTATGCTATCCCCTTTAAAATCAAGCCGCAAGTTTTATAAAACTAATAAAACAATTACAATATTTTATTTTAAATTTCCGTATATCCAATCAGTTAAACTATCTGAGCCATTATATATTTACTTGTTAAAATGTTATTATTTTTTTTGTTTTTGGAACAATTTTCTATAATTCTTACCGCATAATTTTTTCATATTGTACCAAATTATTCCGCCACTAACAGCAACTACAACAAATGCCATTAGTAAAATGCTAAGCGGACTAACATAAAAATATTTAACAAAAGTACTTGCGTGAAGCAGCTTTGTCCACATTTTATTTAAGCCATAAATCAACCCTACGCCTGCAAGGCAACCAATTATCAATTGAACAGCTAATATAACCAGCGCTACACCTGCAAACAAATTCCACAAATCGTTTGGCTTTGCACCCAATGTCCGCAAAATTAAAAGTTCTTTGCCTTTTCCATTTACCATATCAGAAATTAGCACCACTAAAAGCAAACCAAACGAAATTGTTGCAAGCACAATTAACGGCAGTGCAATACAAAACCTTGCCAAATCTGTAATATCGTTGTCATACTCGTAATTACCATTATACTTTGGCATACCATACTCTACGCAGAAATCTCCGTGTTGCCAGTCATTTGCAACGATTTCTGACAATTTAGGGGAAAGCTCGGTATAAATGAAGTTTCTAAGTTCCTTCATAAACTTAGGAGTAAAAACTTCACTTTTAATTGCATATTGTTCCACGCCATCAAAATAAGGATTAACATACTCGTCAAATAGTTCTTCATTTATAACTATATCGTTTCTATACCTATTGGTATTTTCAAAAATATCAAAAATGCCTTTTACTTTAAAAGTCAAATTTGACTTAAAAGTTTCATCGACTCTAAAAAATCCTGTTGAATAATCATTTCTTACCAAATCAAAAGTAAGCGTATCCCCAACTGAAAGGGTTCTATCACTATTCCACTCATAATAACTTTTAAATGAGCTACTCACATAAATTTCGTCTTTTGCTAAATCATCTTTAAGCCAATCATAGTCATAATAATATTTTTTAACATTGCTATTGTTAGCACAAAAGTCATAAAAATAACCACTCATAAATCCTAAACCATACGAAGGATTGTAAAGACAAATTTTAGATATTCCCGAATTAAGAGACTGATTATCTTTTAACGCAGCCTTAGGACGAATAATTGTAAATGGCAAATCATTATATAAATAAAGCTCAAAATAGTCAGGGCAATTTACAAACTCTATATCGTTTTTGTCATCAAACACGCCTGTTATTTTTACTCTAAATTCTTTTATGTAATCTCCTATCAAAGCACGCTCGCCAAAATCTACAATCTCACCTTCGGCATTTTTAAACTTTTTTATATCCTTAAAATAGTTATACATTGATTTTGATATAACAATCTCGTCCTGCCCTTCGCTGTTGATTTTAGGAGCTTCACCCATTAACATTTTAACGCCTATGTCTTTCATATCATCTGCGTATAAAGTATTGTTATAAGTAATTGGCACTTTGTCTTCTTCACTAGCAGAAACAGGGCGAATTTTATTAAACATATAGTGTAAAACACTCTCATTTGTAACTGGCACCATATCCGTACCCGTCTTTTGCTTTACAAAATCCTGAATTTTGCCATACTCTTCTGGGCTTAAATTATAGTTTCTGGAATAAATGTTCATTGTCACCAATGGTACATCATTTTGTTTCATAACTCTACAAAACATACTCTCTTGAGAAGAAAACACCATCGCCGATGTAAAAAATATTGCAGCAAGCATAATAATTGTAAACACAAACAAAACAACTTTTTTTGCAATATCTTTGTTATTAAAAGCAATAGTCAAACCAATTGTACTATTTAATGACAACCCTTGCTTTTTGCGTGCTTTGTTTTTGCCTTTTGTGTATGAAAAAACACTTTTACTTCCGATTTTTGAAGGTTTATTCTTCTTTTTCGGTTTAATGCTTATTGTATTATTTTTGTTTTTATCTTCGCCTAAATCTAACCTTTCAGTTGTATTATTTAGTTCCCGCAAAGCCTTTTCAGCTATAATTTTGTTATATTCTTCACCTGTACAATCGTTTATTACCTTACCGTTTTGTGTTTCAATTACTCTATCTGCATAATTAGCAATTGCTTTGTCGTGCGATACTATTACAACCAAAATATCTTTGGATAATTCCTTTAGAATTTGATACACATTTTCTGAATTTTGGCTATCCAAGTTACCTGTAGGCTCGTCTGCAAATATAACCTTTGGTTTTTTGACTAATGCTCTTGCTATAGCGACCCTTTGCATTTGTCCGCCAGATAAGGCAAACACTTTTTCATCAAGTATTTGTGTGAGTCCCAATTTATTTGCAACACTTAATATGTAATCATTGTCAATATCTTTAGTTGCCAGTTCTTGTCCAATCTTTATGTTCTGGTATACTGTAAGATTTTCTATCAACTTGTAGTCTTGATAAATCATTGCAAAGTCTTTTAACAAAATGTCTTTTGTATAGTCGCTGTACCGCTTGTCATTATAAATCAATTCACCTTTTGAAAGCAAATCATTGTTTGACAACAAATTAAGCAAAGTTGACTTTCCTGAGCCGCTACTACCTACAATAGCAACCATTCCGCAAGACGGAAACTCTAGCGACACATTACGCACCGCTACAGTCCCATTCTCATAAACTTTGTAAATGTTTGCTAGCTTTATCATTTTTCCCCCCAATATCCAAACAAATGTTTGTTATTTACATTGTAGATTGTTCAACTATTTTTCCGTCGACAATATGTACTATCCTATCCAGTTTATTTGCAACATTTTGGTCGTGTGTTACTACAATTATTGTGTTTCCCTTTTGTTGCAATTCCTTTAACACACTAATTATCTCGTTTGCAGTTGTACTATCCAAGGCACTTGTAGGCTCGTCTGCCAAAATAATTTCCGGGGCGTTAACCATTGCTCTTGCTATGGCTACCCTTTGCTTTTGTCCGCCAGACAAATCACGTACTTTAGTGTTTTTTAAATTAAAAATCTTCAATTTATTAAGCACTGTTTCTATTCTGTCTTTTTGTTCACTTGGCTTGTATTTTTTACTAAAAAGCAGTGGTATGCGAACATTATTCATAACCTTATCGCTCTCTATTAGTCCATAAGACTGCAGTATAAACCCAAACATATTATTTCTTATTTCTGCAAGCTCGGTTGCATTTTTTGAGTTTATATTTACGCCGTCAAGCAAATACTCCCCGCTTGTTGATTTATCTAAACAACCTATTATATTAAGCAAAGTGGACTTACCAGACCCCGATACACCCATAATGGCAATTGAATCGCCCTTGTTAATAACCAAATCAACACCACGCAATGCGTGTACTTCGTTTGGCTTTCCGTTGTTATATTTTTTGTTTATTTCTTTTAAATTAATTATCTCCATAACTCCCCTTTTTAAATTTAGTACCGATTTTTGGCAAAATTTTGTTTATTTAATCTACATTGCTGTTAGATAACGCTTTTAACGGATTAAATTTTACTAGCTTAATAAGCCCAAATGATATACTACTAAAATAAATTGCAAACATTATTGCCGAACACTTGAAAAATGTTTTCCAGTCTACAATAGCATCAAAGTCATACTCACCCTTTTTTAAAATAATCATTGCAATTACAAAAGCAGAAATTGCAAACGCAAATATAAATAAAAGTAACATTTTAATAAATTCAACCAAAACTATATCTGAGCGTTTACCACCATAAATAAACATTATCCCGCTTCTTTTAATCAGCCTATCTTGAGTAAAATAATAATTTGCCGCTATAACTATTGCAAACAATATTATTGTAGATATACACCAATACAAAAAACTATCATTTACCTCTGATGTTCTTTGCAAATCATTTAACTCTTTGAATGTTCTGCAATTCGCACCTAATTCTCTGTAATATTCGGCAGACTTATCCGACATCATCATACCGCCATTTACTTTAGCATACTTTGGTATATCGTCATAAATTAAAAAGCTATTATATATACCATATTCTGTTATCATTGAATTTGTAATCGCATTTGAAATATTATAATATGGCTTATCAGTATACCCTATAATTTCAATCATTTGCTCATACCCATACTCATCGCCTTCGTAACAACTTATAGGATATTTTTTACCTATTTCGTACTTTTCTCTTAACCCATAAGGAGCAAAAGCTTGTTTGTAACCTTTAGGTTTTGTCTTTTTAAAATCATATCCTAATGACGGAAGATTTGTAACCATTTTTTCACTTACAAATTCACAACTAAAATATTTTTCGTGATAAGGATTAGAATAATCTGTTAAACCGCCATAACTTGCAATACCTGCAAAATTTTCCATATCAAAAACTGTGCTTAATTCCTTATAATTATTTTTAACGCTAAGTTCAGAAAAATCAAAGCTTATTAAGCAATAATCTTTTAAATTGTTATCATAAATATCTATATCACCCTTTATCCTTGCTATAGAAGGATAATATGAAATTGAAAAAAGCACCATTGTACAAGCAACTACAACAAACAAAGCTAAAGATAAAAACCAAGTAGATGAAATATTAATTTTTAACATTTTTAATTTATTCATACACATCACCTACCTGTTAAATTTGCTATCTGCAGGCAACGCCTTAGCTCGTTTTATTATAGCAATTAATGATACAATTGCTACACTAACAATTTGTCCGCCAATCAATATCAAATAATAAAGCCATTCATACCCGGGAAATACAATTTTTGTTTGCATAATTAAGCTAATTATGTAATCAATCAACACCCCTATTCCTATAGATATAATCGCAATAATAAATGTTTCAATAATCATTGCCCCTGCAAGCAACAACGGACTACAACCCAAAGTTTTAAATGTCGAATATTTTTGGCTATTACATTTTAACCAATAATTCATTATTGACATTGTGGATATTGCACACATAAATAGCAACCCGATAAGTAATAAGGAAGCACTATTAACCGCCGTAAACTTAGGTGCAATTTTAACTTTTGATTGTCTTATTACACTTTTTAATTTACCTAAATTAAAGTGTTTAAGTCCGCGTATATATAAACCACATTCCCTTTCTACAGGTTTAGTGTCATAATCTGGGGTATATGATGTTTTATACCATTTATTTATCGGCAAATTGTAAGGGACAATAAAAATCGTGCTACTAACTATTCTCTGTACCTTCAAATCGTTGCCGTATAAGTTCACAATGTCTCCAACTTTAATATTATATTCTTTTGCTAAATTATCTCCAACTACAACAACTGCTTGCTTATTTAAAATATTTTCTTCTGTTATTACGTCATTTGCAGTAAAAACAAAATCGACACTAATTGTATCCAATACATTTTCTTTACCATTAATTTTGATATCACAATCGTAGTTATGTACCGTAAAATCTCCTTGTACATCAAAATTTTTATGTTTTAACTTACTTCTGTTGTTAAAAACATAATCACCAATCAACATTCTATTATCCAAAAAATCGTTAGGTACTATCTTACCGCTAATGCTGTAACCACTTTCATAATCGTCTCTTATTCCCCTTACTTCCAACCTTATAGGTATGCTTGTGCAAATGGTCGTTGTAATAATAACAAGGAACATTAATATAAAAACAAATGGTTTGTTTACAATAGATTGTTTTATGCTATTAAAACAAAATAATAATTTATTTTTCATTATTTCCACCCTATTTAAAAAGATTTAAGGCTTAAACTTACTGTAAATTATAACCTAACGCCGCCCATCTGTTTATATTTTAATTATAACATAATTTATTTGAAATAACAATATGGCAATTAATTTAATTTTTCGACATTCTTTTGTAAAATCAATAAAATTTCACCTCTTCTACTAATAAAGGGCAAATTTTTGCGACTTTTGTGACACTTTGTTGAAAAATAATTTGCAAATTTTTTGTAAAGCACAAAAATACCGACTCTGTTTGCACAAAGTCGGTAAATTTTGTTATTTTTAAGTTATAATTGTTACCCAACCGCCGTTTAGGCAATCTTTTCCTTAATTATAAATAAAATATTATTTTTTATTTAAAATTTGTTCACACTTTAGTTTCTACATATTTAATATTTAAAAAATTCAGCGTATATACTAATTAATTCTTTTAATTCATTAATAGTTATCAAACCTTTACCAATAGATATTTTTAAATATTGTCCATTAAAAGCATTAAACACTTCTTCTGGTGTTGGAATTATCTCTGCAAACTCTTCATAAGTATACAATCCATATGTTTCTATATCTGCTCTCATTGTATCTTCAATGATTTTCATTGTTTCACAATCAACTTCAAATATATTTATCAATCCTTCTGTTGCTCCTGGCATTGATAACATTCCATTTACATAATAACATAAATGTTTATATGTTACAGGACTATATGCAATTGTAATTTCATCTTTTACTTGTACATTAATTAGTTGTACCTTGCACCATATCAAATTACCATTATTATCTGTAGTTTGTTTGTTAAACCAATGTCCAATATATTTATCTGCATCTCTTCTTAAAAAAACATATTCGTTTAAGTCAAAATCCCAAAAAGCGTGTTCGGAAATCACTTTAACGCTTGTCCCGTCAGAAAAATACAAATTAATTACTTCATAAGTAGTTCTTGCGTCTTTATCAATAAACAATATTGGTACAGTATCAAAATTACCAGTTATCATATTCCATACTAGCAACTCTTCGTCTCCATTTAGTTTTTCAACTGCTTTTTGACTTCCATCTGCCAAAGTTATCATTGTTCCTTCAGCTACACATCCTTCAGGCTCTAACTCATCATAAATTACGTCAACATACAATCTAGAAAAATTATCAGTGGCATAAATTGTTAGGTTTCTACCATTTAGTGAATAATATCTAGATGAAATATTTCCTGCACCTGCATTTAAACTGCTTTTAATTTCTATTGAACTAAAAGGCAAATTGTTTTCGATATAATAATATGTATTTGGTGCCGTAAATCTATGTTCTCTGTCTATTCTTGCTAAAATAGGATTATTTATTCTGTTTTCCATTATAGTATACATATTTGAATTATTCGTACCAGAATATATATTAGCTCTTATATATCTATATACAATCTCATATGTCTTTACCCATTTTGCATATAATGTAACATTCTGTTCTTGATCCCAATTCCTAATAGGTGCCATATTTTCATTATAATATTGAATGCCTTTCCCATTACGTTCAGTCCAATAACCATCAAAAGCATACCCCGCCATTGATGGTGCTTTTGCATATGGCAAAGGGTCGTTATAATATACATTGACTGATGAATCGCCACCAGTGCCACCATTATGGTCCAAAATAATTGTATATTTTTCTCTTTCCCATTTTGCGTATAAAACTAAATTCCCTATTTGTCCATTTGTGTTTGTTATTTGTTGTGTTTTATTTAAATCTTTATACCAACCTATAAACGAGTATCCTGTTTTAGTTGGCGCTAAAAAACTAAAATTACTTTCTACATTATATTGAGTAATGTTATGCGGGTTATTTACCCCACCATCAACTTTATAATCAATATTATAAATAATTAACTGATAATGAGCAAATAACATTATAGAACCATTATTTTGTGCGTCAACATAAGAATTATCTTCACTTTTAGGCGTTAAGTCAGGCATAACATTCCACATAATTTGATTACCATTATTTGAATCTGTATACCATCCTAGAAAAACATATCCTGTTCTATTTACTGATGGCAATTCGATTAGTTCGCTATATTCTATAGTTATTTCATCAAGGGTAATTTGACATCCTGTATTGAAATATATTGTATGTTTTTCTTTTATCCAATTCGGATAAATAGTTATAATTCCCCCATTTTCACCTAAATCTGGAATTGTAGTCCAATCAATAATCTCATTGTTATATTCAAAATGGTCAAAAATATAACCTTCCCTATATCCTTGCATAGTACTTTTAAATTCTGCAATTAAATTAATAGCATTTATTATTGTGCCGTATTCTATTAAACATTGACTATTTGATAATCCTTTATTACTTAGCCAAGTTATTGTACCATTGTTATTAATTTGAATTTCATAACTTTTAACAATCCATCTAGCATATAATATTGTATCATTAGGTATATCCCAAGGTTTTGTTGCAATGCCATTTTCTGTTACATATTTCGTACCACCATTAACATCATCATACCATCCATCAAATAAATAACCTTGTCTAAATGGAGGTTTTGTATTATTCAATTCAAAATTTTCTCCAAATTTAATAGTATAATCCAATTCACCATCATAATTACCACCATTTAAATCCAATTTGATTTTATAATTATTTGCTTCCCATTTTGCATACACATTTTTATTATTAGTAGATTCCCATCTATCTCCAATACAATATTTTTTAGAAGAAAAATCTTGATTATCATACCAACCAACAAATTCATAGCCGGCAATGCTAGGGCAATACAACTCTTTTATAGTTTCTCCATAATGTGCTAATTGACTACTAATTATCTCGTTGTTACTAACATAATTAATAGTTATTGATATAGATTTCACATTTGCTGTTTGGTTATTTAATGCTTTTTGATAGTCTTCAATGGAGTCATATGGAACATAAATCTGCAAATCTGTTGTGACTATCTCGTCACCTATTTGCGGTACAATATAATTATAAAAATATATACTATGCAAATTTAAGCATCTAGCGAAAGCATTATTATGTATAATTAGGTCATCATTATTTATATGTATAATATATAAGTTTGTATTGTCTGCAAAAGCATGATTTTTTATTTCTTTTACTGTATTTGGAATTATAATTTCAGCATTAATTTTTCCTGTTGTAATTATACAAGACATGTCTTTATTAAAAACAATATTATCTTTAACAGTATACCATTGATTTTGTGGATTTATTTTAATATTAAGATTAACACAATTATAAAATGCTTGTGTTCCAATATTATTTATATTTCTTGAAAGCTCAATTTCTTGTAAACCACTTTGATTTGAAAAGGCTTTATCCCCTATCTCAGTGATTTTAACACCATACATATAGTTTGGAATTTTAATTTGCCCAACTAGTGGATAATTTACTCCTTCAATTTTACCTTCTAATTCATCAACTTTATATAATTTATCTAAAAGGTCTACGCCACATGTTCTACAATGAATCCTTCTATATGTAGGTGAATGGTCATATTCTAATCCATAATTATCAATTCCATCTTCCATACTATGTGTATGCTCTACATTCATTCTAATTTGAAAACCAAACCAACTTTCTGGTACCCATACCATAGTATTATGATCCCCCCAACCATAATGGACTAAAAATCCATCCACACCTTGGTATTTGGCGTATCCATAAGCTGGTACAACATGAAAAGAATTCGCACCAGTAAAACCTGGTATAAATCCTAATATAATTGGTAAATTATCATTAATATCTTGTTTTGCAATATTTTTAGAAAATAATTCATCTTTTATTGTAACATTTTCGCGTATTTCTTCATCTGAATAGTTTTTTACAAACTTATTTGCTGCATTTGCTATCGCTGGAATATTTTGTCCCAACGCTGGAAATTCTGCCCATGTTGTCAATTCAAATAACTTATCAAAAAACGCATCTGATGTACCTATTCTACCATCTCCTTGACCACTATACATCTCTTGATTCTCTTCATGAGGGTATGCATCGAGATCCCCATAATTTTCCGATAAAAACTCTTGTGGAATTATTCTTCTATCATTATAATAATTGTGATACCCCATTAACATCTGCATAGCAATAGTTGTGCAAACACCGGCGGAATTTAAATCAGATGAGTTTTTGTGGTGCTTAGGATTATTTAAAAAATACTCCTTATTATCAATATATTTTATGTCAGTTAATTCATCTATTGATATTTGCTTATCTTGATTGAGAGTTCCATAGATATATTGTTCTTTGGGTTGTTCATTAACTGATGATACCGATATTGTATCATAAATAGAATTGTTATAATTCTTTGATTCCAAATTAACCATATTAATCCAATATAAGCATAAAAATATACTTATAATAAAAAAACTTGCTACTATTTTTACAGATTTTAAAATTTTTTTTCTTTTGTTTTCATTAAACATAACATACTCCTTTATTTAAAATAGTTTTTTGGGATAAAATTAATATCAAGTCTTGCTTGTTCTTCATTTTCAATTATTTGTTTGTAATCAAATGTTTCCATAGAAATCAAATTTAAGTACTTATCCCCACACTTTATTGCTGGTATGAAATATTCTTTTCCTGCCCATTCAATTTGCAAAATATATTTTCTTTCACTCATTACCCCCGCCACTTCATAAGGAGATTGATTTTTATAAATGACTTCTTTACCTTCTGCATCTGTTTCCCATAATCTATTAGGATACTCTTCTGCTTTTTTTGCATCTGTGGACTTTTTCCATTCCAAACCATTTTCAACAACCACTTCTTCGTTTTCCCTTATTTTATAACGCTGCCAATAGCTATTGCTTCCGATAGAATACATAGATGCAGGGCCAAACATTTTGAGCAAAATATGTGGATTTTTTATCATAACTAGTGTATATACACCACTATTGTGCAAAATCATAAAGCCTTCCAGTTTTTCTTTGCTATTGTATAATGGCTCAATACTATATTTTTCAGGGTCTTTATAATTATTTTCTATAATTCTCTCAATATTCTCCATATGTTTTTCGTCAGAGTAAAGCTTAGGGTTATAAACACATTCCGAAACAACAACCCAAATTAATATCGCAACCAAAATTACAATTGTAACAATTAATAGTTTCTTTTTTTTTAACTTTTTTTCCATAGTTATCCCCCCTTATTATATAATATAAAATTCAACTTCTTCATAACAAAGTTCTAAATTAGTTACTTTATTATCTTTATACGCATCATAAAACACCAATTGCATATAATATTCACCTTTTTCTTTTGGCATATCATCTATGGAAGTACATTCTTCATACATTAGTTTTCCAGGTTTACATATTGATATTTTTAATACTTTGTCTTGATAACATTTTGGGTCTTTATAGTCAAACTTATATATCTCTTTACCATTTTTATATGCTTTTGCATTAAAACCCTTTATTTTTCCATCATAAGTAAAATTACATACCTTCCAATTATGCGATGCTGAATTATAAGGTTTTAAGCCATAATTTTCCAGCTCTTGCCAATCATCATCAAAATATTTGATTTCCCACGTTTCTTCCTTGTCACACCCGACAAACATAAAACATAATCCAATGAGTATTATTGCTAATACCAAAATTACCACTATTTTTGCTACATTTTTTCTCATTAATTCACCCCCCCTTATCTTAACCGCTTTTAATATTTTTCTTTTGTTTTCATTAAACATAATATACTCCTTTAATTAAAATAGTGTTTTGGGATAAATTCAAGATCTAAACTTGCTTGTTCTTCATTTTCAATTACTTGTTTATACTCAAATTTTTCCATAGAAATCAAATTTAAGTACTTATCCCCGCACTTTACTGCTGGTATGAAATATTCTTTTCCTGCACATTCAATTTGCAAAATATATTTTCGTTCACTCATTACCCCAGCAACTTCATAAGGTGATTGATTTTTATAAATGACTTCTTTACCTTCTGCATCCGTTTCCCACAATCTATTAGGATACTCATCCGCTTTTTTTACATCTGTGGATTTTTTCCATTCCAAACCATTTTCAACAACTACTTCTTCGTTTTCCCTTATTTTATAACGCTGCCAATAGCTATTACTTCCGACAGCATACATGGATGCAGGGCCGAACATTTTGAGCAAAATATGTGGATTTTTTATCATAACTAGTGTATATCCACCACTCTTGTGCAAAATCATAAAGCCTTCCAGTTTTTCTTTGCTATTATATAATGGCTCAATACTATATTTTTCAGGGTCTTGATAATTATTTTCTGCAATTCTCTCAATGTTCTCCATATGTTTTTTGTCAGAGTAAAGCTTAGGATTATAAACACATTCCGAAACAACAAACCAAATTAATATCGCAACCAAAATTATAATTGTAACAATTAATAGTTTCTTTTTTTTCAACTTTTTTTCCATAGTTATTCCCCTTTTTATACATTGGCTCTTCTTGTTTACTTTTTGCTCTTATTTTTGCTACAATTTTAAATCATAAAAAATTATTCATTGTCACGCTAAGCCGAAATATGACTAAAAATTTTTAAAAGTCCTAACCTAAAATAAACTTTTAATGTTTTTATGCTTTATTTTTTCATATTTTTCCATTTTTTTTAGATTTTTCCGCTAATTAAGGTTAAAATTACCAATTTTTAAAAGATAATTTTTTATCCTACTACTAATAAAGGGCAAATTTTTGCGACTTTTGTGACACTTTGTTGAAAAATAATTTGTAAATTTTTTGTAAAGCACAAAAATACCGACTCTGTTTGACACAAAGTCGGTATTTTTTTAATAATTTTTCATTACTTAGGAGACAATAAATAATTTTTCCAATGTTTCTAGAAATGGGCTTTCCCCATCAAAACCTACACCATCATAAGTAATATAAATACGCTCTTTTTTAGTTATTATATTACCCTGAACTTTTATAAAGCTTATTCCGTCATCATCTGTTTCAATGTCTTCATAATAGGATAATTTATGATTTGCTATATAATATTCTTTATCATAAGGAAAGGTAAAAGGTTCTATTTTAAAATTATCATTTACTAATATCGATAAAGTTATGCTTTCAAATGTTTCATCGTTACTAGTATTTACTATAAAATATAATACTTCTGTTTTAGTTTTATCAAAACATTTTGTGACATAATGGTTCATACTACTATCCAAATCAAAAAACTTTGTATATTCATTTAGCTCTTCAACTGTTGAACTCACTTGATTTATATCTGTGTAACTAAAATGGTCTTGGGGGACATCTGTTTTTAAAATAAGTGGAATAACTATACTTGCAACAATTAAAATCGCTGCAATACAAGAACTAACCATTGCAAGCCTAAATGATTTATGTTTTTGACTTGTGGCTTTTTTATTAAGGCATTCATTCTGATGTTTTAAAGACTTTAACAATTGCTCGTCACGAATGCTATTTAATGATTCATTGACATTGTCTTGAAGTTTTTTAAACTTTTTCATAATTGACTCCTAATTAAAATTTGCTTATTTAGTTAATTTGCACTCCAAACGCATCTTTGATATTTGTTTTGTAAGAAATGTTAAAATATCCTGTTGTCAAATCTTTTATACCTGTTGCAACGACTAAATATTTATCGTTTCTTTTTGTGCCATTTGTAAGCGTATATGTAATATCTTTATAACCAAAAGCAGTCATAGTGTGATTATATTTGCTTATTTTGATTGATAAATTATCACTATTATTTTGAGTTTTTATTGTTACTACATTAAACATTGACAAAAATAGTGCAATTGGCCAACCATTATCAATATAATTTTTTGCTATATTATAATCAAAATTGCCTGCTGACATACAAGAGTTATAGGATATTTGATAATTACCATTTCTTTTTACATATTTTTCCATACCGGTTTTAAATTGGTCAATAGTAGCACCTACACCTGTACTATTTGTTTCCATATCGTAAAACAAATCACTTGTCAATTTATCTGTTGTAGCACTTTTGCCATAATATAAGTAATTAGAAGCAAGGCTACTGCCGGGATTGTAATTAGGTATTAAATTTGTTTTGTACCTATCCCAAAATTGTATTATATTTGCACCTGTAACTGCTGCACAGCCATCAGGAAAACTATCTGAACCAATAAGATACGGATGTTTTTTAGCTAGCTGATATGTATCCTCTGATTTTGACGAAAAATTGATAGTTTCGCTTTCATAAGTCAAATCGTCATAACTGCCAAAATGTGCTACTTCTCTCAAACTATCTAAAAGGTCTTGATTTAAAAGCTCATTTGTTTTTGCAAAATAATAGCTATCTTCCGCAAAATATAAATAAGTCATATCACAAACATAAATCCTTTTACAATCATTTAAAGAGTTGTACGGATTTTTTGTGTTAAAAAACACTTCCGCAACTTCAAACTCGCCAAATGTGCAAATCACTATTGCATAGCCTTTTTCTTCATTTACCGAAAAATCATAAACATAGCCTAGCTTTTGCAGATTTATATCGTATAATAATTCTTTTTGTGCGGATATATTTATGTCAGCGCCATAATTATCTTTTGCAAGAACTTGAATATTTTCCAAAAATACTTGGTCATATTCGTTACCATCTAATTCCATTGCAAATGCTACAGGAATATTTTGTGCTACAACATAGATGCCCGTTAAAGCTATAATAATTATGGCAACTACTAAAAATAAATTAATTAATACTTTTTTCTTTTGCATATTTACACCTCTTTACTTATTAAGGGCGTTTATTTTGCGATTTTGTTACAGTATTGTGTAAATTTTTTATTTTTTTGATTGCTCTAGAATGTTTCTGTCTAATTGTGCCATATTTTATGCCTAAAAAATTAGAAATTTCTTTTGCGCTATATCCAAAAACATATATCATTTTAATTATTTGTTGAGTGGTCTCATCTAGCTGCCTTATGTAAATATCCAAATCGCCATACAAGTCATCATCAATGGTTACTTCTCTTGTACTGTAATTGTTATTAATTCTGCAATACTTGCGCTCGGTTTTTAAAAGCTTTAATGCAATGTGGTCGCAACATTTATAAACCCATTGTGTTGGATACTTTATGTACTGGGTATAACCCGTTTTTACAAGGTATTTAAAAAATTCCTGACTGACATCTTGTGCAATTTTATCTCCGTCTTCATATTTATCGCTTATATAAATGATTATTCGGCTGTAGTAAAAGTTAAAAAGCTCTTCCAATGAATCATTATTTGTATTTAATTTTTTCAAAAGGTAATTAAACTCAATATGATTCATACTTTCTCCGTTAAAATTAGTTTGCGTGCAGACGATTTTATTGCAAAAAACAAAAATGTATACCTAAAATGTATTATAACACATAGTTAATTGTTTTACAACATAAAATCAAAAAAAACGGGACGCAATGTCCCGCTTTTTTGTGTAAATGCTTTTATTTTAAATATTAAGCATTGTATAATAAATACCGCCTTTTGCAATTAGTTCTTCGTGTGTGCCGCGTTCCGCTATTCCGTCGCTTGTTAAAACTATGATTTCGTCGGCATTTCGGATTGTAGACAATCTATGTGCGATTATTATGCTAGTTCTTCCCACGCTCAAACTTTCAAGAGATTTTTGAACCAATCTTTCTGACTCATTGTTCAATTTCACCACCCTTACTATTGTACTCAGTTTCAGTCAGTTGTCCTGCTCTTTTATCTCGTATCAGTTCAAGCATCATTTCTTGGTTATGTTCTATGGCTTTCAAAGTCGTGTCTAAATCAGCTGAATTAGTGTTTTCGAGTTATGTTATTATATTCTCTCTTAAAGTCGCCTTAACTGTTTGAAAATCTTCCACAAGTCTTCGTATCATTTCCAAAAATGCATCTTCTATATATTTTTCTCTTATATAAATTTGATTGCATTTTTCGTTTCCCTCAAGTTTATGCGTTGCACATACCCAAGTTCGTGTATATTCACCTTTTATGTATTGCGCATGTCTTCTAAAATAATCCCCACATACACCACATAGTATTTTCTTACTGTATGGGTATTTGCTACTGAATCTGCCGAAATTATTATTCGAATGTCCTCTTATTGCTTCACGCCTTTTAATTTCGTTTTGTACCATATCAAACTCTTCTTTACTTATTATTGCTGGATGGCTATTTTCGATATAATATCTTTCGGATTGTCCTTTATTCTTATATCGTTTTTACTCAATACATCTGGTTTATAAGTTTTTCCTAAAATTAATCCCCCATAATATTTTTCATTCTTCAATATACTCATTATGACTGATGAGCACCATGTCGTCTTGCCAGATGGCGTAATATATCCATCATCTGTTAATCTTCTTGCTATATTTGAAGCTGAATATCCATACATATATTCTCTATATATTCTTTTTACTATTTCAGCTTGTTCTGGAACTATCACAAAATTATGATTTTCATCCCTTGTATATCCTAGGAATCGCTTATAATTCACATGAATATCTCCATTTTGGAATTTTTTTGATATGCCCATTTAACATTAGTTGATATCGTTCTTGATTCTTGTTCTGCCATTGCTGCTAATATAGTTATTAGCACTTCTCCACCAGGAGATAATGTGTCAATGTTTTCGTTTTCAAAATATACGCTTATACCTAATTCTTTTAGCTCTCGTATACAATTTAGTGCATCAACGATATTTCGTGCAAATCTTGCTATCGATTTAACTAGTATTTTATCTAATTTTCTATTGCGGCAATCATTTAACATGCGTTGAAAATCTGTTCGTTTATCCGCTCTTGTTCCTATTATACCTTCATCCGCATAAAAATACCTGCGAATTCCCACCCTTCATGATTTTGTATGTATTTGTTATAATGCGATACTTGTCTTTCATAACTATCCTCTTGTTCCTCTTTTTTCGTGCTTACTCTCGCATATGCACCCACTCGAATAAGTTTAGTAATAGTTGCTGCAGTTGTCTTAATGAATGATGCTGGTATTGTTTTTACCACTCTTGGTTTATCATACATTGTCTTGTTCCCTCCATATTTTTTGTTTTCTTTGCCAATCTCTTATATCACCATGTTTGCCATTGGTATATTTGCTAGATAGTTTTACTCCATTATAAAATTCAAAAGTCACTATCCAATCTAGAATAGTGACTCTTTTAATAAATATATATATTATAATTACTTATTAATTACATATTTTTCGCAAATTATACTTTGTTTATAATATATTATTAAATGTTTTTTCCTTTACCAATTAGATATAAAAATGCAAATGCTGGAATTCTATACAAGTGAGTATTCTCTCTGTCAAATAACCCATAATCATTTTCATTTTTTGTTATTACATAACCTGGTGTATCTTTCATCCCATATACTACTATTCCATCTTCATCACTAATTGAGGAATTATTTTTCATTTTTGTCTCTACATATTGAATTGGTTGTCCTGCATATTGTACTACAACATCTACTTCTGCTCCTTTACCATCTCTAGTGTATCCAACTTCATATAATGAATTTTGTGCCAAATAGTAATCTTTAACATGCTTATACACAGCAGTTTCCAATGAATATCCTAATTCAGTATCATTTGTATATATATCTGCACCTAAAACGACAGCACTTCTTATTCCGCTATCAGATACATAAATTTTATTTTTGCTTTTCAAGACTTTTTTCCCAGAAATATTTAACTGTTTACTTATGTTTATAAGATTTGCATTTTCAAGATATGTTATATATTTTTCAATTGTTGGTCTCGTTACCCCAGTAAATTCCTTACTCATTGCCTCTAAATTAATTATGCTTGAGCTATTAAAACATAAATATAAGAATACTTTTTCCAATTCATCTACACTGCGAATTTCATAGATAGCTGGCAAATCATGTTTAATTGCTCTTTCCATAACATCTTCACGCAAAAGTTTTTGTGCATATACAATATCTTCCGCATTTACAAGTTCAGGGAATCCACCCATTTGCAAATATCTCATCATATGCACTTGCAATGATTTTAACCCATAAATAATATGTGTCTGTTCTTGTTTTGATAATTCATGCATTTTAAACACATTGTCAATATCAATATCTAATGCAACACCTTTTATATGACAGTATTCATAAAATGATAATGTTGGTATTTTTATAACGGTCCATCTGCCAGCACCACTCTCACGAACATTATCTTCTACAACTGCACTTGCTGAACCCGTTGCTACTGCTTGCATTAATGGATTCATATCATACACCATTTTCAAATAATGTGTCCAATTTTTATCAAACTGAACTTCATCTATGAACAACCAAAACTTCTCTTCGCTTGAAATGTTGTTGCGATAAATATTTATCAATTTCTCCAAGCCCTTCATACGAATAACTGGATGGTCAAATGTGAAAAACAATATATTTTGTGGTTTTACACCTTGTTCAAGTAATTCGGATATAATTTGATACATTATTGTTGTCTTTCCTGTTCTTCTTGCACCACTCATCACAACAATTCTACGCAAATCACTCTCCAATGCTTTTTTGCAAGTATAATATCCATTTCTTTTAAAGCTTTTAATTTGTGTCTTAGGAACTGCCCCTGTTTGCCACCATGGATTCATAGTATACAATATTGATAAAATATTACTTTCATTTACTATTGCCATATTTACCCTCCTAGTAATTGTAGTCTTTATTACAATTCAAATATAGCACATATTTACAATAAAGTCAACAATTATTATAAGTATACTTTGAATTTTTCTCGATATTATTATAAATAGACTGCAATTTTCGACAAATATCTTTTTTATCAGCTTATAATTTATTTGATTAACTTTTATACTATTCGGTCATATTTTGCATTTTCATTCGGTTAGATTTCTAAATTTTATTCGGACAAATTTTAACAAAGATTTTGGTATTTATCTGTAATATTTTTAGCATTTTACTATAATATCACTCCCTTTTCCGCCGCCATCGCTTTAAGTATTGCATCGCCTTTGCTACTTGTCTTTTGATTAGGTTTCTTGCGAGCTTCCTTTAATAATTTATTTAGTCTTGGAAGTTTTTTCTGTCTTGCAAGAGCCTCTGTGTGCCATGCTAATGTCAACATGTTCTCAAAGTCAAGTTGTTCTTGTCTCTTTTTGAATTTTGCTATTAACCCCAACTCAAAAGGAGTATACTCTCCTACTATAAGTGGATCCATTCCCCATACTGCAACTGCTTGCTCGGTCAATACAAATAAGTCAAAGGTGGCGGCTACGTTTCCCCCGTTTCGGTTTCTTGTTCTGTCTTATCTTCTCCAAATGCCATACTCAATGCTTTTCCAAGTTTTTCTGCGATTTCAACAATATTTGAGTGTTCATCAATTAGATTACCTACTTTTTCAATAGTTAATGTTTTGTCTTCATGATATAATCCACCATAAGCAATAGCAAGTAGGTCTCTTACACCTAACTTATCCATTTCTAACGAAAGCACAGACTTCCCTGTTATAGCTTCAATTTTTGCAAGTGCATTCATACCATATCTCAAAGTTCTTGGTTTATCTAAATTAATTATTATTCCTTGTTTCATCTTAATTACCTCCTACTACATCACTTGTTTCAAAAGACAACGCACCATTCCCTGTAAATTCAATGCTTATAGACACAACATCATCAACTGGGTCTTCAATTGAAAGACTATTAATGTATGCCTCTCCCGTGTAATAATTTTTATCATCAACATACAATTTCACTACTACGGTTAATCCATTAAGGAATGCCGTTTGCGATGCTCCTTGCCCCTCTTTGTCAACAGGAACTTCATAATCTCCTTCGCTGGATGCAGACCATTCTTTCAGTCCTGTTATGTATTTCTTCCAATCATCTCCAAGGGATGTAGTTTCAAGAGGATCCAAAGATAATTCTAGCGACCAATTCTTAATTCCTACAACTTTTTTACTTTCATCAGCACCAATGACAACTTTACCATTTTTTCCTGCAACTGCCATAGTTACCTCCTTATTTTTCGTTATATAAAAATTCTAATTCGATACTAGACATATACTCATTAGTATCGAATTTCAGCGCAGTATTTCCGTTATATTCATAATCCGACTTAATAAATACTGCTTGTATAAACAATCCATTCATATCTCCATAGTAGTCTTGAAAAATGCTTTTTACTATGCGAGATAGTTCTCTAGATTTTTTATATGTTGTATCATGACAAACAAACTGGATTGTTTGTCTAACAAAGCCTGTATCACCTTGCAATGCCGAATAATAGTTCGCCAAAACAGGTGTATATACTATTGCAGGCAATGGTGCATCTTCTGGCAAAATAATTGGATAAATGCGATTAGAAAGATACCTTGATAACTTTATATCTTGACATAATTTTTCATAAACTGCCTGACATATATCCTTCATAATTTTCTCCCTACTGCCCTTGAAATCTCTGCAACAATTGCATTGTTAATTTGGTTTTGATTATCATCTACAGCATTCCTTAAAAATGGATTTGCTGGTCTTCCTCTTGCTCCCAATTCAACATGTGTACCATATTTCAATGACTTGTCATAGTCTACTTGCACTGTTGCTTTTACTGCTGTTGCCTTACACTCACTTAGATGTAAACTTTGTTTCAATGCTCCACTATCTACTGGACAATTTCTTTTCGCATCTTCAAGTGCTATCTTCCCACCTGCTTTTGCTCCTGCCATCATTATTTACTGCCGCATCTTCCATTGCTTTCAAATCTTTTACAAGTTTGTTAGCACCATCGATCTCGGTTTTCACTTTCCTTTGTTTTGCACTGTAACCCATCAGACACCAACTCCTTTGCACTTAATGTTGTAGTTGAATGTGCAGTTCTGACATCTATCTCTCCAACTTTTTCATAAACTTTGCTACCATATTTAATTCGATGAAGAACCGTAGAATACCGTTCCGTGGTTGCGAATACATAAACCCTTTTTCCGTAGAAAGTAGTTTGGAACAAGTATTACTACCTATTTTAGACTACTTTCTGCGCAAAAATACGAAGACTTCCCCCTTTGCACAAGGTGGTTAAAGGGTTATTCTTTATGGATTCGCAATATATTTTAGCACTTTTTATCGAAAATATTAAGGATTATCAATGTTGAAAATAAAAAAACCACTACGCATAAGGTTATCTGTTATAAGGATTTCCTTGTGGGCAAAGAAATAGCACACTAACTTCGCTTACGAAGTATAGCGTGCTATGCTTTATAAAGGATTATAAAGTTAAATTGAAATTTATTATTGCATTACCTTTTCAAATCGAAAAAAGTAATCTCCGCCTACCATATCGTCTGGTATATTCGAATCCTTATGTCTTGGATTGAAAAATTCGACAGCATGAAATCCCAAACGATTAATATAAAAGTGGATATTTCTTTTTTCAAAATAGGGTGTAAAAGTTTCCCAAACTTTCGTGCTTGGATACAACCGTTCGATCTCGTTCCAAATTTTTTGTCCTACTCCCTTGCTTTGTATTCCGCATTCAACATATAAAAAGTCAAGATGATTATGCCGTGTGTCTTCGTTTATAACTACGATAGCGCCACCCGATATTTTTCCGTTCAATACCGCCTTATAAGCTACTGCGCCTTTTTTGGACAAAGATTCATCAATGTCTTTTTCAGACAATATTTCAACATCTAAATTATTGAATATTTCCATAGCACCTTGCTGAAAAGCATCCTGCATATCTTTCTTAAATATAGCGATATCTTCCTTTTCAATCGGCAAAAGAACAAACTCCATTTTTTATTTCTCCTTTAAATTACTGTTTATAATAGTTTCATTATAGCATAACCATTCGGTCTTTGTGATTTATATCTCTTTGAGTTTGGTCAACACCGTATCGTCTTGTATAATGACGTGAATATAGCGACCGCATTGCGGACACTTGATAAAAGTATCTGTACCGTTTTTGCCTTGCGTCAGCGTTGTTCTGCAATAAGGACAACAAGCATAAAAATAACCTTCAAGTACTCCTCTTGTTCATCTTTCGGTGCTGCCATTTGTGACTCCTGCGTTTTAAGAAAGTATGCCTTTTCTGACCTCCACTTTAAAAAGACCTGCAAGCTCTTTAAGTTGACTATCCGTTATAGTGTTTAATCTCGGAAGGTGTGCCGTTTTCATAAATATCTCCGATGCCTTTTCCACCGTTTCTATAAGTCCGAAAGTTTCATCAAGAGTTTTACCTGCGCCATAAATACCATGCAAAGCCCATACGACTACTCTTGCCAACTTCATCTTTTCCGCCGTTGCTATACCGATTTCATTTGTGCCACAAAGCATCCACGGCAAAACTTCCACTCCGTCGGGGAATACAACGATACACTCCGTACTCATCTGCCAAAGCGTATGAGTAAACTTTTTTGTATCGAGTTCGTGAACATAAGTCATAGCAAGCAAGTTTGTCGGATGCGTGTGCATTACCACCCTGTTTTCTGGATCAACCTTTAATCTTTCAATATGGCTCATAAGATGTGCGGGCAATTCACTTGTAAATTTACCGCCGTCTACATAACCCCATAAGAGTTCTGCGTTTATCCCATCTTTTGCAATACGGAATAATCCAAGATTTGTTTCGGGATCGCCGTTTACATTCTTGAAATACTTGCCCGTTCCTGTTACGAGAAAATATTTGCCGACAAGCTCTTTTGCATTAAAACCGAGCGGAATGGTTCTCCGCACTTTCGTTATATCTATATGTTCGGCAACTTCTTCTTCGGGAATAAGGTAACTGATATTTCCGCCGTTACGCTCGTCCCAACCATGTTTGTACATATTGTCTGCCGTCGCCGCCAATTCTTTGACAAATCCGATGTTAGTAATTAGTTCTGCCATAGCCGTTCGTTCCTCCTTTGCTATGCCCGTGCCTTTAAGACACTATCTTCATATTCTTGTATTTGTTTGTACCAATCTGCGCCCACAACTTTTTCACGATTCAAATACTCCGCCCATACCGCTTCAAACGGCAATGTTTTGAGTTCTTCCTGCATTATCATAAGCTCGGTAAAGTTGCTTTTATCCTGTAATTCTCTTAACCGCTCGTTAGGCAATAACAACGCCCATAACAAGGCTTTCTGCATATTGCGCTGTCCGACAATCCACGCTGCAAGACGGTTGATGCTTGCATCGAAATAATCAAGTCCTATAAGCACTTTATCCGTTGCATCATTTCTCACGATTTCCTTTGCTATCTCTTTCAGTTCGTCCTCGAACAGTATAACGTGGTCACTATCCCAACGGACTCCCCTTGTAACGTGCAACGCAACTTTATCATAGAACGCCAAAAGCGCAGGAATTTTATCCGAAACGTATTCAAGCGGATGATAATGTCCGTTATCCAACAGACAGCAAATATCATTCTTCGCCGCATAGTTCTGATAAAACTCGTTACTGCCTACGGTGTAACTCTCAACGCCTATTCCGAACACCTTGCTCTCTACTGCAACGATAACTTTCTTTCTATCGTAACCGCAGGACAATATTTCGTCCAACGATTTTTTGAGCCTTAATCTCGGCGTAAGTCTGTCGGCGGGAACGTCTTTGTAACCGTCGGGTATCCAAATATTCACAAGGCATTGCGTATTCATCTCGGTTGCAAAATACTCTGCAATCTTCAAACAAGCCTTGCAATGCTCTACCCAAAACTTTCTGATGCTTTCGTCGGGCGATGATAAGGTAAGACCGTCTTTTACGTTTTTATGGCTGAACATTGTAGGGTTAAAGTCTATCCCCTGTAAGGCGATTTCCTTTGCAAAGTCCACCCAAGCCTTAAAATGTTTAGGTTCGTATTTATCACGGTCAATGTCTGAGCCTACTGCGTAGCTTGCGTGTAAGTTCAAACGCTTTTTACCCGGCATAAGTGCAAAGGCTTTTTTTATATCCGCTTTGAGTTCTTCAAAGTTTCTTGCTCTGCCCGGATAGTTACCCGTTGTCTGTATGCCGCCCGAAGCGGTACCGCCGCCGTCGAGTCCTACGACGTCGTCCCCTTGCCAACAATGGATTGACACGGGAATATCTTTGAGTTTTGCAAGCGCAGCTTCGGTATCAACTCCGTATTCTGCGTATGTTTTCTTTGCGTATTCGTACATATTAGTCCCTCGCTATTTGTATTTTCAGATTCCCGATGGCCGTAGCTTCAATGGGAAGTGCTTTCACTTTTATTTTACAAACTTGTTCCGTCAATTCGTTTAGCAAGCCGTTCTTTGCTCCACCGCCCACTATATAAAGCGCATCGAAGTCTTTGCCGCTGTTTGCTTTTAATTCGTCAAGCGCGTTTTTGTAACTTATCGCAAGACTGATAAATGCACAGCGGAAATAATCGCTTTCGGTTTGCGGTTTGATAATCTCGTTTTCCAACCACTTATCAAACGCTTCTTTCATACTTTTGGGGGCAAGGAATAAGTTATCGTTTACATCAACGTAATCGTTGAACATGCTTTGTTTTGATTCTTCCACGATTTGCGGAAAAGGCTTTTCGGGGCAAAGTTCGTCGCGCAGGCGATTAACTAACCACATCCCCATAATGTTCTTCTGATAGCGTGTATAGCCTATGCCACCCTCGTTTGAATAGTTTGCCTTACGGCTGTTTGCGTTTGTGATTGCATTAGGCACTTTCAGTCCCAACAGCGACCACGTTCCCGACGATATATACGGACTGTTTGTATCCATTGGTATGCCTTCAACGGCGCTTGCCGTATCATGGCTTGCACACAAAACAACTTCTGTTTGCCCGCCTACCGCCCAAGCTATTTCGGGCTTTAACATACCTACGCTCGTTCCCGGCTGAAATAATTTCGTGAACAACCTTTTAGGCAAACCGAGCTTTTCTATTATCTCTGAATCATATTCTTTTGTTTGAGTATTTACCAAGCCTGTCGTCGTAGCATTGGTGTACTCGTGCATCTTTACTCCTGTGAGCATATAGTTCAAGTATTCGGGTATCATTAGGAAATCCGATGCAAAATCCAACCGACCACGCCGATTATCTTCATAAAACTGATAAACAGAGTTAAACGATTGAAACTGTATGCCCGTTCTGTTATAGAGTTCTTCAAAAGGAACAAGTTTGTGTACTTCATCAATGACTGCTTCCGTGCGATTATCACGATAAGCAAGGCAAGGCGTTAATTCGCCGCTATTAGTCATAAGAACATAGTCCACGCCCCAAGTATCTATGGCAAGGGATTTAATAGTCGAATACTTTTTGAACGCTGCTTTTATACCTTTTTTAACGTTTTCAAAAAGACTGCTTGTGTCCCAAACAAGGTGTTTGTTTTGCATTTTCATTCCGTTAGAGAAACGATACACCTCTTCAGTTTTTATTTCATTATTTTCGAGCCAACCGACTATATGCCGTCCGCTTGATGCTCCGATATCTATTGCTAAATAATAGTTCATAATCATATAAGTTCCGAATGTTTTACAAAATCCGCTGTTGATTTTGTTGTGGCAATCGGTATGTCATATACCGTTGCAATTCTCATTAGCGCTTATTTTTCGCTACGCATTACTCCATCTACAAAATTCTTTGCTTGCATTAAAGCCTTTCTACTTTCTGGGAATGAAGGTATTACTTGAAAAGCGTGCATTTTTTTGTGATAAACCATAAGTTCGCTTTTTACTCCAAATTTCTGCAGTCTTTTATTAAGCTCTACCGAATCATCATATAAATATTCGCTGTCCGACACTCCAATAAATGCAGGTGAAAAACCAGTGAAATCACCGAATAAAGGCGCGGCGAAAGGATTTCGTTCGTTATCGGTATTTATGAGATACGTCGATTTTACTTCTTCTAAAAACGTATTGCCTAAAATGCAATCGGTTTTTACGTTTCTCTTATAAGACTGCAATATTTCCGTATATTGAACGGTAGGCGAAAACAACACTATGCAAGCGGGCAATTCCACTCTTTGCGTCTTTGCTTGCAATAATGTTGAAAGAACAAGATTGCCACCTGCGCTCTCGCCTATCACACATATATTTTTTGCACCGTGTTTTTTGACAAGCGTTTTATATGCTTTCAGACAGTCTTCTGCTCCGCAAGGGAAAGGGTATTCGGGGGCAAGTCTATATTCCACGCTGTAAACATTGTATCCGAACTTGTTTACAACATATCCCGTAAATGCCCGCCTTGCCGCAGGCGATCCGCCGACAAAACCACCGCCATGAATATACATCCATACCTTGTCCATCGAGTTGCCCTCTTTTGAAAGATATTCCCCAACAAAGCCGCCGCTTGGAATTTTCTCTACCTTTACTTTTCTCGGCGCAGAAGATTGAATTTCTTTATTGCGCCGCCCGACGTAATCAGGCGGACAATTTTTATCGAATTCGACTTTGCCCTTGTTCACGATTTTGCAAGCTATAAAATGCAACAAACTCATCTTAATTCCTCCGCAAAATTTTTAACTTCCGATATGAAGTTTCTGCAATAGTCGGCTTGCAATGCTACCGCGCTTTTCCGTAGCCAATAGCATTTTTTCGCAAGAGTCCCTGCATAGTGCATTTCGATAAAGCCGTGAACAGCCTTTTCGTACTCTTTCATCTCTACCGAAACGCCGCTCTTTTTTAATAGCTCATAAAAACCTATTCCGTCCACACGCAAACAGTCGTTGCCCGCTGTAATGATGAGCGTGCGCGGCATCTTACTTGCCTGTTCTTTATTCATAAGCAAAGGACTTGCCGTAATAAGTTCTCTCGTTCCTTTGCCCTTGAAATACTTTTTTGCCATATAGTTCAAGAATAACTTTGGTATTCCGAATGCCTTTTTAGGACGATTTACTGAACGAACGTCAAGCCACGGATAGTTGAGAATTTGAGCACACACATACTCTCTCATCTGCATACTTACTACAACTACCGCATTTGCGCCCGCACTATGTCCAATCGGAATTATCTTTGAACGGTCAAAGTCAAGTTTTGCATTTCCGATTAAATACTTTAATGCGTCGCAACAGTCATCCGTTGCCGTAGGATATGTAAATTTTGTCGCATGACGGTAATCAACAGACGCCACGTTTACGCCGCACTCGTTACAAAGTGTTTCACAAAGGTGAATATCGTCGCTTGCAGTTCCGCCATAGTATCCGCCTCCGTGTATTTCCAACAACAGCGGCGAATTGATATTTTTCGCTTCAAAATATAAAATTTTAATTTTACCGCCGTCGTGGGTAACACATGTCAATTCCGTCATAATTCGTAAGTCCCTGCTCCAACCGTCTGCGTTCCGTTCGGCAATTCGATAGTTGCCGTAGTGTTGGCGGGTACGGTAATCGTATATTTAACCTTATCGCCGTTTCTTACCCACTTGCTTGACACTTTACCGAATATGCTGTCGTACTCACATTCGGCGTGAGTTATGCTGCCGCCGACTTTCGGTGCAATAATAAATTTTCTCTCTCCGGCGACTTTAATTCCGCACATACTGTCAAACAGCCATTCGCAGACGGCACCCTTACTGTAATGGTCGAGCGACGCTACGCCTCCTTGCGCTTCCGTTCCTTCCCAACTCTCCCAAATAGTGTTTGCCCCCATTTTCGGCATAAATAACCAACCGGGCATTTCCTCGTTTTCAAGAAGCCTGTAAGCATACTCAATGTTTATATCTGCCAGAACGTAGAGTATAAACGGAGTTGACAAAAAGCCCGTACCCAAACGCCAGCCGTAGTTATCAAGCGCCTTTATCAAACGCTTTTTTGCATATTCCGTTTGCTTGTCGTTCAAAAGTTTAAGATACAGCGGACGCACGAGTTTCGCCTGTCTGTCCGTATCCATACCGTGTTTCTTTGTCTCTACAAGTTTTTGGTAGCCTATTGTTGTTCTGTCGGCATACTTTTTGAAGTATTGCGCGTCTTCCGCTTTACCGAGTAAGTCGGCGATTTTTTTCATATGTTCAAGCATATAAACGATATACGCCGTAGTTTCTTCGGGATGAGGACTTACAAAGTCGGATATAGCAAACGCCTTGACATCAACGGGTTCAGCCCATTCGCCGTAAGACTGACCGTAATTGGATATCATTTTACGGTATTTACGCTTTAATCCCGTAGGCACACTCGTAAAATAATGCTTGCCGAGTGTCTTTATCTTGTACATTGCAAATCGGCGCATAGCATCGTAGTTATTCTCCAAAATACGTTTATCTCCGTACTTTTCGTAAATACGGTAAGGTATCAGTACGCCCGCATCCGACCAACCGGGAGAACCATCCATTACGTTCATATAAAAGTCGATACCGCCCATAGGCGTAATCTGACGGAAATTACCATTCTTTCTCTGCCCGTCGCACATATCCGCAACATATTTTCTTGCCATAGCTGCATAATCGACGAAATAGCTTGCCGTATTACAAAAAATCTGCGCATCGCCCGACCAACCATGACGTTCCCTCGTAGGACAGTCGGTTGGAACGTCGGCGTGATTGTTTCTCGTTGACCACCGTGTACACTCGACTAATTTATTAATCAGTTCATGCGAACAGTTAAATTTAATCGTGTCTTGCATATCCGAATAAACGGCAATCGCAGTAAAATCTTCGGGTTGCCAAGCAATATCCGTTTCAATTAATACGTACTGAAAACCAAAAATTGCGAACTTCGTTTTATACTCGTTTACGCCCTCTTCTGCCGTATAAACAACCTGCTGTAAAGGCGTAACCTTCGTGCGCTTTTTATTGGCGCATTGAATATTCTTTTGGGTAAATTCGCCTTCTTTGTCGAACATTTCCCCAAAGCGAAGTTTAATTATTTGCCCCTTTCGAGCTTTTAACGAAAATGCGATATAACCCGCGATATTCTGTCCGAAATTGAGAACGGTTGCTCCCTTCGGGGTTTTAATAACCGTAGGCTTAAACGTTTCGTGTTCGGTTAAAGGCACATTGTTGGAAGCGGAAGGAATTACTTCTTGCTTCGTTAATTTAGCCTTCCGATTGTAAGAAGGCATACGGTAAGCCTCCACGATCTCACCGTCTTTATTGTCGGCAAAGCGAATCGCGCCGTCATTGCTCCAATCCCAAGTTTCATCAGATATAATACGGCTAATATTCCCGTCTTGCCCCGTAATCTCTAACTGTGCCAAAAACTTCGTTTGCTTACCATATTGGTTTTTCCGTCCCCAAGCGCCGCAACTGCCTCTATACCAACCGTCGGCAAGCTCAACCGTAAAATCGTTCTTGCCGCTTACAACGGCTTCTGTTACGTCGTAAACCTGAAGCTGTACGCGCTTTCTATAATCGGTATGTCCCGGGGCAAGACAAAACTCTCCTATTTTCTTACCATTGAGTTTTGCCTCGTATAAGCCGCAAGCCGTTATGTATAATCTTGCTTTTTGGACACAAAAAGCGTTAAACGTTTTTCTGAAACAGTCCACGGGATAACGTTTTTTCTTATTTACGCCGTAATTTCCGCATATCCATTTCGCTTTGAAATCGGAACTACTCAACAAACCCATTTCAAAAAATGCGTCTGCTTTTTCACCCTCTTCGTCGTGTTCGTTCCATACCGTAACAGCCCATTCCACACGCTGACGGGAAACAAGTTTCGGCAGATAGTCCGCATACATCTCATCTGACAAAACCTTGCCGCTGTCCCAAACGGGTTTTCCGTCGGTTACGGCGATAATACGGTATGCACTTTGCCTTTTACCGCCCTCGCACGTCCACATTAAACGCGGATTTTGTATATCTATCCCGATAGGATTAATTAAATATTCCGTTTTTAGATTGATTGCCTTCATATCGGTCCTCCAATAAAATTTTTTATAACAATACTATGAGTTCAGCTTTTTGCACAAATTCAAAATCCTACTCGCACACTTTTGTACCGTAGCTTTTGCAACTTTCCCCGATTTAACTGCTTTTAACAACTCTTTATGCTGAAACTTATCTCCTGCCATAATTAAATCGTTTTCGGCGCAAATAGTTTCTCCCGCTACCGCTTGATCTTTTGCGACGCTTTGCCAATCGGTCATTACAACTCCGTTAAACCCGAATTCGCAACGTAGTATGTTTGTAATAAGGTCATACGAACTGTTAACGTATGTACCGTTTACTTTATTGTAACTTGACATAACGCATTTCGGCTTTGCTTTTCTTACCGTTAGTTTGAACGCTTTAAGATAAATCTCTCTTAACGCACGCTCATTAACTTCGCTGGACGATTTCATACGATTATCTTCCTGATTGTTACAGCAAAAATGTTTAATAGTGACTGCACAACGTTCATTACTCTGAACGCCCAACGTCAATGCGCTTGCCATTTCTGCGGTAAGCATAGGATCTTCGGAATAATATTCGTAATTTCTTCCGCAAAGAGGATGCCGTTGTATATTCATACCGGGCGCCAACCATATCCCTACTTTATATTGTTGCATTTCGCACGAGACAGCTATTCCGATTTTCCTAATTAATTCGGGCGAAAACGTTTGCGCTTGCACCGTTGCGCTCGGCCATGCCGTACAATACTGATAAACAAGCTGCGCCTTTTTACTTGTTTTACTCCATAAGCGGTCTAAAAATCTAAACAGTTTTTTAGCTTTCACTAAGTCCTGTGGCAATTTGCCGCCTGTTTTAATCTTGCCGTTGGGTTCAACGGCGTATTTCATCGAAATTCTTATTCCTGCAGGACCATCCGCCATAACGATGGGATGATATCCATATTTTTTACAAACCTTTGTGTCTATTTGTCCGCTTGCGCCGACAACGCCGGGTATTCCGCCGCTCATCAAAGTTGGATCTCCAACACACAGACAAGTTAATTCTTTGGCGTTCATTTTTTTCGTTTCGGGCAAAATATCCACTTTGGGAGCATCGTAATTATTTTGAACAAACTGTATCGCATTTTCGTCCAAATGCAGAATATCGCCTACGGGTTCTTCTTCCCCAAACCGAACAGGTGCAGCAATTTCTTCAACTCTGCATTGTGCCAATTCAATCGGTTTGCATTTTTCTACAATAAATTCCTTATCGACCACAATAGTTGCGACTGGCATTGTATTACGAGAAGAGTTACCGACTCTGACGATATAATTACCTTTTTCTAAAATGAAACAGGAACGCGTTTCGTCGTATGCGGCAAAATCTTTTAATTCAAACCCCAACGTTACCGTTCCGCATTCTCCAACCGCTATCAAATCGGTTTTTGCAAAGGCGGCTAACTGCTGATATTCGCGTTTGATTTTTCCCGACGGGCAAGATAAATATATTTGAACGACCTCTTTACCCGCCGTTTTTCCTATATTTTCAACTTGTGCTTTTACCGTAACTTCCCCGCCCGATAATTCCGCCTTCGCTTTTATTTCAAATTCGGTATAGGAAAGCCCGTATCCGAAAGCATATTTAGGCTTGATATCGAATGTGTCAAAATATCTGTATCCGACGTAAATACCGTCTTTATAAAGCTCTCTGTCTGTGTTTCCGTCCAAATAACTGAACGAATCAGAGCAAGGAAGGTCTTGTAAATTTTTAGCCCAAGTTGCAGCAAGCTTTCCACAAAAATTTTGTTTTCCCAATAACAAATGCGCTAAAGCCAAACCTCCGTTTTGCCCTGCCTGCCCCATAAACACGACTGCGCCGAGCTTCATTTCGTGCAAAGGATTTAAGTCAATACATGCACCCGTATTGAGAACAAGTATGGTGTTTTTATAATGCTCCGAAATGAATTTAAGGTCGCGGATTTCTTTATCGTCAAAATTGTACTCGCCTTTCTTAACACGCCTATCCATACCTTCGCCCGCCTGTCGTGTCAAAACGTAAAGTGCAGTATCCGTATCGGAATCTGCAACGTCGCGCTCGGTTATATCGCGTCCCGTGGGATAAACGATAGGAAGCGCAATCGCATTCATCAAATCCCAAAATTGAAAAACATTATATTTTTTTGCTATTTGCTTGATTTTGGCATCGCGCTCCTCTTCACCGCGGTGCATTTGTTCGTCACAAGCGTCCAACCACATCTTTGACGTAACCTGTAATCCGCACGACTCCAATCCTTCTTCGACAGAAACACTGTGACGGTTATTCACCTCCCCGCTTCCGGTACCGCATTTTGCCGTATGCCTTGCACCCGCGCCGAACAACGCTATTTTTTTACATTGCAACGGCAACGCGCCGTTATTTTCAAGCAATACGATTCCTTCACAGGCGACTTCCAACGATAATTCCGAATTTCGTTGTTCCAGCTCGGAAACTGCTTCATTAAACTTATCGGTCATTAGTGTTTTTTCTCCTTTTCAGCGTACTTTTCAAGTAAATCCTGCATTTTTTTATAACTTGCGTTGCCTTTTTCAAGCTCAATTGCCCAAGCGGCGTCAATACGTTCCCGACGCCTTCTTGCTTTCTCTTTACGAGCGACAAGTTGCTGAGGTGTCAGTTTGGCAAGTTTGGCTGTCTGCTTTTCTTCCGCTGCTTTTAATTTTGCAGTTTGCTTTTCTTCCGCCAAACGTTTCTTTTCGGCTTCTTTTGCATTCTTTTCGAAAATTTGTCTGATATGCTTTTCAAGTTCCTCTTCGTAGTTTAATCCCTTCTTTTCACATTTGGATTTTAATTCCGAACGGAAAATTTCCTCTGCTTCTTCATCTGCCAACTGCTGATCCATCTCCAGCTGTACTTCTGGTTCTACCCAGACTTTACCGCTCTTTTCACAAGCCTCTTTTTGACGTTCGCGTATTATCTTTTGCTTTCTTTCCAACGTCTTTTCGACACCGACAAACGCCAACAATACCGCACTCAGTATTCCCGTAATAACTTCAAGTCCTACAAACAAAAACGATATGGCGTTTACAGTGCTTCTGGGCTGTTGTATACCTACGGTAAACGTACCGTCAATCGCCATTTTGTAAGAGCTTAAATCTAATTGAGAGAGCCAACCGTTTTGTTCAAGGATAGCTTTTGCCTCTCCCAAATCCGTTACGTTGAGCGGTGGTATATATCCGCTTGCATTCAGAGCCGCATTCAGAATGGCAAGTCCAACCCCCAACAATACGATTGTTATCGTAGAATAAATCGACATTGCCAAGCTATCGCTTCTGAATCCCGTCTTCCATTCCAAATGGTCAAATGAATCGGAAAATAGCGACATAAAGATATAAGCGCACGGCAGCCCACCGATATTCTTGATAAACTGTCCTATTAAAACCACAATCAAATTTGTAGGAACCATCCAACAAATCGCGCTACCGACGGCATAAAAAACAAATCCCGCAACAGTCACATTTTTCTTGCCGAATTTTTTAGCAAGCGGCCATACGGCAAAGATACCGATACCCATTGGAATACCGCCGATTACGGAAATTAAGGTTTGCGTTATACCATCGTTATATGTACCTAAAACATAGTTACAATAATATATTAAAGCACTGTTTTTCAAAGTTCCACCCAATGTATAAATCAAGCTATACACTAAAAGCAAAACAATATATTTATCTGAAAACACAGCTTTTATTTGCATTTTATAAGGAATTTTAATGGTTTCTACTTTTCCTAATTCTTCAGTAACTCTCTCTTTTGTAAAGTAATACTCCAACAGCATAACAGGCAACATAATGATACATAAAACCGACATTACGCTTATCCACAATGTTTGGCTGGATCCTATCATCGGTAAAATTACCATAGGGAAAATTAATGCCGCTATTATGCCCGTAACCATAATCGTAGCCACTTGATTGAAAACTGCCAAAACACCCCTCTGTGACGAGTTACGGGTAGAAAGAGGAACCATCATATTGTGGCTCATATTATAAATCGTATAGGCAAATGAAAAGAAAAGATTATACGAAATTATTACCCATACAGCTTTCCAGCTTATTGACATATTAGGCACGAGATAAAGCAACATACCCGTAATTGGAACTAAAAATGCGGATAACAACAAATACGGACGGGCTTTCCCCTGTTTATTTTTTGTCCGATCGATAATCCAACCCATAATAAAATTAGTTATGGCGTCTAAAATTTTAGAAAAAATAGGAAACACTATAAGGAATGCTCCACCCCACAAACCGCCGAGTTTCAAAACGTCAGTCCAATACTGATTTAGAAACGAGCCCCCTAAAACAGCATTTATTAACAATGCACCGCACGGACCGAGTAAATAGCCAAGCCATTTTTCTTTCCCCGTTATGTTTCTTGAGCGTATGCGACTGTCAAAGATACGACCATTCAACATTTTACCTGTTGTCATTTATTTTTCCTCCTTTTCTTTTGGCAATTTCGGAACTTTTATTTTTGTGCAAAAGCACTTGATTCCTTTGAATAAATGTCCGTTTGCCATATTAACAAACCCTTGTGCAAAGTTATACGGACAATTTGTACCCGCAGACATCGACATTGTAATAATCGAGTTGCTTTCGAGTATTCTTTTTAAGAACATTGCGCCTTTTATCTTGTTATCTCGCTCCGCTCCTTCGGGTAGTTTTTTCGCCTTTTTCATATCCTTTTTCGCTACGGACAACACGGCGTTATAAAGGATCTTACCCATAAACGTCGCTCGCATATCCGTAAAACGACTTTCAAGCCTGATAGGTTTTTTCGGTGGAATTGCGGGAATTTTCAATCCCGACATTTTCTCAAATAGTGATTCGCTCATTGTATCGAAAGTCGCCGCGCCATATACTGTATTGATTTCTTCCGAATACGGCATAACCGCATTATCTCCGTCAAGTGTTACCGTCTGACTCAATCTCATGGTTTGGCAGTCGGAACAGAGCTGCAATTCATATTCGCCGCCTTCCGTTGCCCATCGGTTTTCTTTTACATTCCAATAACGCAAATCGTCTTTCTTTACCGTAATCGCTACTTTTTTGCTTTCGCCTGCTTTCAGATAAACTTTCGTAAAGCCTTTCAGTTCCTTTAACGGCTTGAACACTCCTTGCGGTGCTTTGACATATAGCTGCACGATTTCCGCGCCATCATATTTTCCGTTATTGACAACCTCGCACGACACTTTGTATTCTTCGTTGTTTTCTTCGATTTGCATATCCCAATAATCAAAAGTTGTATATGACAGCCCGTATCCAAAAGGATAGCGCACTTCTTTGTTCGCTGTCAGATAATAACGATAACCAACAAATAAGCTCTCTTTATAAATTTCGTTTACAGTCTTTGAAAAATCATTTCCGAACGGCACGTCTGCATAGCTCTTTACCCAAGTTTCGGCGAGTTTACCGCAAGGCGATTTTACACCGAACAACAAATTATAAGTTGCCGTTCCACCGTTTTGCCCCGGCAAATACATATTGAGTATTGCGTTTACACGATCCGCAAACGGCAATTCCATAGGCGAACCACTGTATAATATAACCGTTATCTTTTTGCCCGCTTTGATAAGTGCATCAATTAACGCAAGTTGGTTTGCGGGCAACTGCATATTTTCTCTGTCGCCACCCTCACTCTCAACGTAATCGGTCAACCCTGCAAAAACAAGAACTTTATCATATCCCTTTGCTTTTGCCACAGCTTCCACTATAAGTTTATCATCCGCTTCGAGCTTGTTTTCTGCATATCCACGGCAAAATTCATAAGCGACTTTATGTTCGTCAAATGCAATTTTAGGCGTAGAAAGGAATGTTGGATTTATCATCGAACTACCTGCGCCTTGATAGCGCATCTTATCGAACAAATCTCCGACAACAAGAACTCTCTCGCTTTTATCAAGCGGCAATACACCGTCGTTCTTTAACAGCACCGCGCAATCTTCCGCAATCTCGGCGGCAAGAGCATTGTGCGCTTCCCAATCGACATCAATACCTTTTTGATTATTTTCGTAACGCCGAACAAGGCGCAGGATATTTTCCACCGCCTTATCTAAATCTTCCATTTTAAGCGTTCCGTTCTCTGCTGCATCTATTATCAATTTGCGACAAATTGCCGTATCTCCTGGCATTTCCAAATCAAGACCTGCCGATACACCTTTCACTCTATCGTGCGTTGCGCCCCAATCGGACATAACCACACCGTCAAAACCCCACTCATTGCGAAGTACGTCTGTAAGCAACCATTTATTTTCACAACAATATTCGCCGTTAATTTTATTGTAAGCGCACATCATTGTGTGCGGTTTGCTTTCCTTAACAATAATTTCAAAGACTTTAAGATAGATTTCGCGAATGGCTCTCATATCGCATACGGAATCGCCCATAAAGCGGAAATTCTCGGCATTGTTAAGCGCAAAGTGCTTTACCGAAACGCCACAACCTTTCGACTGAACGCCGTTTACTTCTGCCGCTCCCATTCTACCTGCAAGCAAGGGATCTTCCGAAAAATATTCAAAGTTTCTTCCGCATAATGGATTACGCTTAATACAAGCGCCCGGACCGAGCAAAATGTCTATTCCGTAATGCAACATTTCCTCGGCAATCGCTTCGCCCATTTTGTATGTATTGTCGGGATTCCAACTCGACGCCGTGCTTACTGCCGTAGGAAAGCAAGTTGCAGGTTCGCTGCCCGCAACTCCGTTATCTCCGCCCTCTTTTTGTACGCGAAGTCCGTGCGGACCGTCTGACATTCTTGCAGACGGAATACCAAGCCTCGGCACGGGATTAGTGAACATAAAGTCCACACCTGCTAAAAGTGCCGCTTTTTCTTCTATTGTTAAATTTTCCAATAAACTATGAATATCCATAATTTCGATACTCCTATTTCACTTACATATAAATTATAACAAATTTCGTGCTCTAATTTCTTGCATAATTGTTCTATTTCGGTTATAATTGTATTGTTTTTAAGGAGACCACAATGGAAACAATTGATTTGAATTATCTTTGCACCGTAATTAGTAGCCTTTCAGGCGTACCAATAAGAGTATTTGAGAATAATAAGCAAACCTTTTATTATTCTATCGTTAATTTGCCCAAAGACCCTATTACACCCTATAAAACTAAAATTTTCGATATAGTAGACAATGTCGGATATTTTATAACTCCGAATTTTAATTACTACGGAATAGTAAACTGTCCGCCACATAAAATTGTCATCGGACCAGCACGCCAAACAGAAAATAATGAACAGAACCTAAAAGAATTAGCATTTAGATGCGACGTGCCTTCCGACGATATTGATGATTTTGTTTCTGGAATGAAAAGTATTGTCAAAATGCCGTTAAATAGCATAATGCAAATACTTTGTACCATAAATTACGTACTTAACAAAGAAAAATTGTCGTTAGAAGATATAATGATTTATGATGATGAACAGCAAAATATAAAAGAGATACTTGAATCTGATCGAGCAAACCAAAACTTTAATTCAGATCTTGCCGAAATTCAATCACAACAAGCAACACATAACACCCTCGCGCTTGAACAGACATTGGTAAATATAGTCCGTAAAGGCGATACGGCCGCACTCCGAGAATGGATTGCAAACGCCCCCGCGGTACGTGGCGGCACTCTCGCATCAGAGCAAATGCGACAAATGAAAAATATGTTTATAGTTACCGCTACACTTGTTTCCCGTGCAGCCATTCGTGGGGGTATGGACATAGAAGATGCTCTTTCTCTCTCCGACGCTTATATTCAAAAATGCGAACTTGTATATAGCGTTGATCGCATTACAAATTTGCAATACCATATGGTTCTCGACTATACAGAGCGCGTTGAAAAATTAAGGCTTGGCAAGTCCCCATCAAAACTTGTTACGGATATAAGCAATTACGTTCAACACCATCTATCCGAACCCGTTGATATTGAGACTCTTGCAAAGGCAATGTATTTAAGCAGAACCAGACTGTCGGTAAAATTCAAAGAAGAAACAGGCATGACACTTACCGATTTCATCCTAAAAGAAAAAACCGAAGAAGCAAAACGTCTTCTTCGGTATACCGATAAAACCTTACCCGCCATCAGTGCTTATTTAGGATTTTCATCCCAAAGTCATTTTTCAAGAGCTTTTCGCAAATATGCGGAATTTTCTCCTAGTGAGTACAGAAAAAAATATAATTCTTAATTTTTGAGGTTCACCCCCTGTGTCTGTCTGCTACCCTTTTCGGCATTTTACTACGCTACTTATCATTCATTAGTGAAAAAAATAATGTCGTATTTTGTCGAAAGATGAAATACGGCATTTTAATACTTACAAACGTCGTATTTAAGCTAACAGAATGCATATTAATGGAAATGTCACAACGGCATATTTTTCGCAATGTTTCCCCAAACTATTATTCTTAATAGTCTTTTGCGTAAGTTAAAACTTAAATCTGTCCCACTATACCGAAGCATAAAAAATAAGCACTCACTCTCCGTTAAGGATTGTAAGTGCTTATTTTGTTGATTATCGCCTCTATTCTGCCTCCCAAAGTCATTACTTTGACTATTTTTGTTTAAGACAAACTAGAGTTTCGACATGGCATACTCCTGTTAAAGGTATAGAAAACGCACAAATTCATAATGTGTTACAATGAAAAGTCTAGCCAAAAAAATAAAATATCAAGCCTTTACAATTCCTTTCAATTCAATGAATTGCTGTTGAAAATATTCTTAATAATATTTAGACTTTCTTCGCAAATGGTCGTTCCAAAGGGTTTCTTTCTATTCACGCCCAATTTTGATTCATAAAAGTCATCTACAATTTTTATTTTCTAACATTTCCAAAAACATAATCAATTAAAAACTCTACTTTGTCCATCTGGCATGCTATTTACATAATCTTTTTTAATGTATTATTATTAACTGTTGCTAGCGCATATATTTTGTTATTATTTTTATTTTTTCAGGTGTTGCACCTGATAGTATACTTTATCTTATTGGATAATTTAATTGAAATCAATTAAATTATCCATATCATATATTGCTTCTTGTTCTAATTTACAATTATTCTCTAACATAAAATCAATTAAAACTCCATGTTCTACAAACTTTTCTTTTAACCGTTTTAAATTGATTTGATCATTATTAGATAATTTGGACCAATAATTTTTATGGGTAAGCATTGTTTCAATATCCATATTGTACATTTGAAAAGGCATCTCTGATTTCGCTTTTAAATTATTATAAATATTTATTCCACCATAATCAATATCTCCATAATGAAAATATTTTAGATGATTATTCCCAGCGTAGATTTTTTGTAAAAATATATTTTTATCATTATTATGATACCCTGCCAAATATACAATTGTTGCATTTGTTTTATTAAAACTTAAATATTTTGTATAATTTTCAATCGTAAATAATTCATCATCATGCACAATTATTTTATCCAATTTATTTATATCTTTTGCACAAATACCTATTCCATATTGGAAATCAGCTATGTTTATTTTACTTCCATTACAAAATACTACTTCAACATTTCCTTTTAAATTAATAAATGTCGGTGTTTTAACAATATTATAATAAGAACATAGATCCTCAAAATTCTCAAATATTATTTCTCCAAAACGATTGAATAATGTTAAAAACACACTGCCAAGTTTTTCAAAAGTTTTAGAATCATTAAATACTTTTTTACTGAAATTCCTGAGCAATATTTCATCTTTTTCTCTACATATCTCATTGATAGCGTTAATATTTCGTTCAATCTCATTCTCATGAATATAAGAAAATTTCTTTGCTAAATCAATGTTAAACTCTAAGTATTTCTGCGCTATCATACAATTTTCACATCGCTCCAAATCTTGCAAAAAACTCAAATGTTTTCCAAGTGCAATTTCAGGCAATTCTTTACCCAAATACTCATAGATTTCATTAATTTTGTCATAATTAAGTTCAACTTCAAGCAATTCAGCACAATTTCGCTTACAAAACACAAAACCTAAATTTTCAATTTCTTTTACTGATTCTTCTATTTCTGGTCTTATATCAAAAGCATTATCGCAATGATATTTGGCGAACACTTTACTTTTGTCTGTATTAAGTGCGATTTTTCTTCTTTTTGATGCTGTTCCGTTTTTTAGAGAATTTTCATACTTTTTTAACAAACTATTCAGTAATTCAACATTAAAATTCATAATTATTCCTTCACTTGTGCTCTAATTTTCATAACATTATTGTCTTTTACCACAACAATTTTTGTATCAATACTCAAAAATATGTCTTTTGCCTTTGTATCTGGAACAGCTATCATCACTTGTATTTGCAATCTATTAAAATACTCTATCATAGATTTAACTCTTGGAGCATCCATCTTGTCAAATGCTTCATCCAAAAATACCAAACAAGCAGAAGATTTGGTTCTACCACGATTTTCATAAGATGAAATTTGATTGAACGCTGCAGCTATAATAACATAAAACGGATTTTGATTTTCTCCTCCACTTTTACCTCCAACGACATCATTGTAAGAAAATCTATTGCCATTTTTATCAGTAATTTCTATATCATAACTCAAAAAATTTCTATAATCAGTAAATTTTCTCAACATTTTTTCTTCTTTTTCCGAGTTATCGTCTCTTGTCAAATCAGTAAACAAATCATCTAACAATTCTTTATTTTTAGCACTTAATCCTTCATCCAACAATGATTTACATTCATAATTTTCATCGCTTATAAAAATATCATAATATGGTGCAAACTCTTTAATTTTGCTTTTTTCAACAATTATCTTATATCTTTCTTCTGTTTCACCAAAAGGTTGCAATTTTAACACTTTGTTTAACTGCTCGATATTTTTTCTTTCTTGAAGGATATTTTTTCTTATAGATATTATGTATTTTTCTTGGAAATCATTTTTGGCTTGGCTCAAAACTTCTATCGCTTTATTTTCATATTTTGGCAAATCATACGAACAAATTTTGTTATATTCTTGCAAGTACCCATTGATGTTTTCAATGCAAACCATTTGTTCAAAATTGTATAATGTTTTATACTCCTGCATAGCTGATAAAACATTTTTTTCGTTATTATTCATTTTATTTTCAAGACTCTTAATCTCGCTTTTTATATCGCCAACTTTAGCATATTGTTGCGCAAAACTATCAAATCCAATCATTATTGAATCATCTTTAATCAAATTTGCATATTTTTGTTCTTCTTCAACAATTTTTTCTCCTATATCTTTACTTCGCAATTCAGCTGTGTTTTGTTTTTTCTGAATATCTTCAATTAACTTACTATAAGATTTTTTGCTATCAAAACACTCTTTTAGTTCTTTTTCATAATCCTCTTTCTTTTCAATTTTTTCAGCCAAATCATGAGTATCCAATGCGTTGAAATCATCAATCAATTTCTCACAAATAAGACTAGTATCATCATACTCTTGCCAATGATTTGAATTCATCAATAGCCTTTGGCAATTGCTTTTACTTTTAAGATTGATTTTAGCTTGAATTTGAAACAATTGTTCACTGTACTCAGATCGTAATAGATTTTTATTTTTTATTTCTGCTTTAACCTGTTCCAATTGTATTAAAATAGATTGCGAACCAATATATGGTGTCTCCCAAACAGCTGATTTTGTCTGCCTAGCCGCCTTATTTTTGTACACCATAACTGTTTTTGTTATTGCGGATTCATAATTTTTTAATTCATTTTCATTTGCTACACAAATTACTCTACCAAGCAAATAATTTGCATATTTAGCTGCCCTATTGTCGCTTGGTTGTAATTTTTGTGCAAGTGAATTTTTGTCAGGCACAATATCTACAATCTTTTTAGTGTTAACAAGGCCTACACCATATATTTTCTTCTCTTTTTTAAATTTTTCATAAGCATTTAATGCAATATCATAATATTCTTCTGGCACAAAAATATCAAATCTTTTTGTATTCAAATATCCTTCTATAGCATTACGCCATTCCTCCTCGCCTTGTTTAATTTCTAGCAGATTGCAAAATGGTATTGGTGTAATTTTTACACCTGTTTTTTTATAAATTTCCTGTGAAATAACTTCAATCAAATTTGTTACAGATGGCTTAAAAACTGGAGCGCCTTGCTCTAATGCTCGTTGTTTCTTCATCAATTCATCTAAATCTTCTTCAACAGCAACTTTTAAATTGTTCAAATTATTTTTTTCAATTCCAAGCTCATCAAATTTTTGTTCTAATGCTTTTGAATACTCTTGCAATTTTGGCTGAAATTTGTTAAAATCATCTCCGTTGTCAAATCTTATATATGCCAATTTGATTTCCAATAATTTTGCGAGTTCTAGCTCATTATCAATATCTTTTTGATATTGCCTTATGCTCTCTTTTATGGTTTTTAACTTTTCTTCATTTTCTTTAATTTTGTCAGCTAAATATTTGTATTCAGTCATTTGAACATCAGAATTCATTTGAAACAGTATATCTTTAATCTCATCAATACGTTTTTCCAAATACTCTTCTTCTTTCTTTTTACTTTCAACTTCCGTTTTTAGACGATAAAATTCACGCGTATATTTTTCTTGTTCTATTTTTCTTTTTTCAATTGTTTTTTGGCACTCCAAAACTTGCAATTTGCGCACTATGTCCTGACACTTGTAATACTCGTTCGCATTGTCATTAACTTTTTTAAGGATCGCGAGTTTCTTTTTAGAATCCTTAATATTTGTAACATAATGTCTATATTCCCTAATTGTATCTCTAATGCTATCCAAATTAATATTTTTTTCTGGCAACAAAAAATCAAATATCAATTGGTCAAGTGAATAATCAGCCTTGAATGCAATAGCTTTAGGCAAAAGTTCTAAATACTTATCATTTTCAAGCCCTAACTTAATTCCTATACTATTTCTTATTTCACTCAATTTACCAGTAAACTTACGAATATCCATTTTTCTATCCGTGCAAAATTTATCCAATTGTTTATAATTTTTAATACTATTAGTATTTTCATCAAAAAACAAGCCATTTTCCATGTTTTGCTGGTCAATGCAATAAAAATGTTGGCTAGCTTTAGGATCATTTTCATAAAGTTCAAATACACACCCCAATAAAAATGGTTTTAGCGTGTACTCATCAAAAAACTCAAGCTGAATATGCGAAATAATATTTGTATCAGGTCTCAAACAATCTTTATTGCTAATAGTTCCACGCATATATGTTTCAACAGTTCTTGTGCCTTTGTCACGCGCGGATTGGTTGAACTTAATTTTCCCGCCACTAATAATAAAACAGATAGCATCAATCAAAGTTGATTTTCCTGAGCCAGTACGACCTGTAATCAAAACATTTTTATTAATTTCAACTGTTTCATTAAAATATCCATGCCAATTTATAAGTTTAATCTTCTTTAATACCTTCATCTATATCCTCTTCTTTCTTAGTGCTATTAGAAAATTCGTTTATCATTTGTTGCAATTCGCTCAAACTATTCTCTATCACAAGCAATATTGTAGGCAATATCTCAATTGTCATTTCCATGCTGAATTTATCAAAATAATCTACAATTTTGTATTTTTTTAAATTTCTCAAAGAATCCTCATAATTTTTGTCATATCTTTTTTCCGCATCAAAAATTTGAGTACTTTTCATTTCAAAATCTACTTCTTCCAAAGTTGTATAAATCTTGTCAATATTTGAAGTTGTTTTACTTTGTTTGTAATATAATAATCTCAATACTAAAATCAACACAGTATCAAATTTTTTAAATTTTACTTTATTTCTGTCCACAATTGATATCAATCTAATCACGCCTAAGCTTTCATCTTTCACACATTCGTATTCTATGTACTTCAAATAATCATTGATTAATTTAAAATTTTCTATAACAAAGTAGTAATCATTTTTGTCTGTTTCTTTAGATTTGACCAAAAATGTTTCATTAAGCAATTTGTTGCATACCCTTGAAAATGTATTTTTATCAGTGGTATTAAATTGTCCATACTCATAAATAAAATTATTTCCCATAATAATTTTTCTCCTTTGCTATTTCGAAATCTTTTATTCTATAACCATTTTTGCTAATATATTCTTCTTTATAATCAATAGAATAACTTGCTTCTTTGTCATTGCCATATAATTCCACTAAAAACAATTTAAACAACTCATTATCGTCAGCAATAGGAATATCACACAACTTTAATATTTCTTTGCCTTTCAACAACTCATCCACATAACTATTTATCTTGTATATTGAATATTCGTCTTCCTTAAACAATTCTTTAAAGCACTCTTCCATTCTTTTTTCATCATACTCTGGAACACTATTCGTATAAGATTCTATATGAGTTTTTCTTTTTCGAGGAGTATACAATGAATTATTTGAAACTATATCCTGCTTATATAATGCAATTTCAAATTCTTTATCATCTTCAATATCCTTAAAATTCCTTAATATTGATACAATTTCACCCTCTATATCTTTGGTATTATTCATTATGAATTCCATCTTTTTTCTGGCTGACTTCAAATATTTGTTATTTTTCTTATCAATCTCATCCAGAATATTAGATATATTTTCATATTGATGTTTAACATAATTGATTTTTTTATAGATTTCCGATTCTGCAAATAAAAGCAAATCATCTGTTTTTTCTTTTCCAGAATATTTCACTTTCATATAATTATCAATCAATTTTGGGATATTATTGTAATCTTTCAATCTATCCAAATAATTTATTATATCCGTTGAATAGCGATATGGATTGTCAACAGTATTAATATTCCTAAATGCCCTCATAACAACTTGGTCGTTGTATTTATACAAAACATTATCCATGATCTCATCAGGAGTCATCTTTTTGTTTTTCAAAAGTTCATCTATGTATTTTTTTATTGTAGAGTTTAGAGTACGCAAACTACTCATCAAATCTATAGTCGCTTTATGAACTTGCTCTAATGTTCCTATACCTTCTGCATAATCAAAATCCTTCAGCAATTTATATGTTGTAGCAACAAATCCCGTATACTCTAATCTTGAGATTTCCTGCGCTTCTAACTCTTGCATTGCTTTCAAAATAACACTGGCGCCATCATTCAAAGAATACAATTGTTTAAAATTTTCTGTCTCCACATCTAACCAATTGCACCTAACAAACAACCGAATTTTTGCATTTGTTTTGTCTGCATCACTTTTTTCTGTAATATCTAGGTCATCCTCATCAACAATTTCAGCATGTTGCCTTACTTCCCAAAATTCATTTATACAATTAACTAAAATTTCTCTTTCAATAGAAATAACAGTCTCATCGTTGTTAAAAAGCTCATAAATTCTAACAAGCAATGCATAATTAATTTCCCTATCTTTGCTTGCAAAAACTTTGAAAAAATTTTGTCCTACAATATCAAATATCAATTTTCCCCTCCGGATATTATTTAAATACATTTTATTAGTTAATTAGAAGTTCTAAACCATTTAATCAATTTCTTTCATTTTGTTTAGCAAGTTTTCGTAAGTGTCAACAACTTCATACCTAACATTTTCTGCAAGTCTTAAATCATTAAACAACTTTCTTACACACTCGGTTTTTGCTTTTTCAATTCCTCTAAGTTCCAATGATTCCATACTGCCTTTTGTTTCTGCAACAAAATAAATATGTTTTATTCCCATATTGTCATTAAATGCTATTGCCCAATCTGGTGCATAATCTCCAACTGGTGTCGGAATTTTGAATGTTCGTGGCAATTTTGCATACACGCAAACCTCATTTGCCGCATCCAAATCCTCGGCAAACTTGCGTTCAACACTCTTTTCTGCTGAACCATCTGTTGATACATAATCTTGAATTGCTTTCTCAGCCTTGAACGCCTTGTTAAAGTCAATTTTTGCTTGATTTACTGTAAATATATCATTATCATACTTGCCGTCAGTAATATTATAAGTAATATGGTCAACAATCATAGTTGCTTTTTGCTCGTTAATTAGCTTTATAACTTTAGATATAAATTCTTCTGGATTAACCTTAAATCTGCCAAACACATCGGCTCTTATGCCTTGCAAAATTCTTACTATTGATTTTCTTATAAGGTTAGTTCCATCTTTAATCTTGCCAACAAGGTCATACTTTGCGTTATTGCTAGCAGCATTTTTAACAGCCTTCGTACTTGTCTTTGATACACCAAATGATGCACCTTGATTAACTTGCAGTTCATCCATAGTTTTTCGTTGTTCACCAACTGTTATTGTGTATTTCAATTCGGAAACAAACAACTTTTCATTTATGGTTATAATTGCTTTTTTAATAAGTTCTTCGCTATCAAAAGCAACTGTGTAAGCGTATTTATGATTGATTTGCTCCCACAATTTTTGAAATTCTTTTTTATAGAAATTATCATTAAGTGGGTTTTCTTTGACTGCTGGCTTGCGTCCATCTGCAATGATGTCATCAAGCACTTTTTCATCAAATATGCCTTGCACTAATTTGTGTATACTTTCATTATATGGAGCTAAAATCTCTGGCATTTCTTTAAAAGTATTATTTGCCTTATCTTCAAAATATTTATCGGTCAAATGGTTCTCTTTATTTAAATAACCACTAAATCTCAAATAACTTTGAATATCACTTGCCATATCCTTATCCACAACAATTTGACTTGTGCCATCGCTAACAACTTTATCCATAAAATATTCAATAGTTGCTTTTGTTGGTCTATCGGCAAGATTTGCTTTGATGTCTTTTTGAATATCTGCAACGAAGTCCTTATAACTATCAGTTGCTACAACTGTTAGTTTATTGACATTTAAAAAAGTTGTTCTATCTTTGCAATAGTGCAAATCTACTCTGTCACCAAGCATATTTACAGCAATTCTAAGTCCACGACCAACTTCTTGCCTTTTTGCGACAGCTGAATCGCCGCCTGGCTTTAATGCACAGATTTGAAATACATTTGGGTTATCCCAGCCTTCCCTAAGTGCAGAGTGTGAGAAAATGAATCTTGTAGGTTCATCAAAAGATAGCAACCTTTCTTTATTCTTCAAAATAAGGTCGTAAGCTGAAATATCTTCTGAGCCTTCGCCCTTTTTCTCGTTTGAGTCAATCATTCTGCCTGTTTTCTTATCTATTGAAAAATATCCCTTATGAGTGTCTTTAGTATCGATTTTTGAAAGGTATTTTGTATATGGAGTTTCAATTACACTTAATTTTTCATTAAGTGCATTTGTATATTCTTCCTCAAATATTCTGGCATATTCGCCTTTTTCATCGGGCTGAGAATAATCTCTATAATTAGCAACCTCATCAATGAAGAACAAGGACAAACATTTAATGCCTTTGTTATACAGCATTTCTTCTTTCTCAAAATGCGATACAATAGTTTCTCTTATTTGTATTCTTCTTATATCTTTATCTGATATATCTCCTACTACTTCACCCACATGAATAACTTCGCCATTTAGGAATGTTACAGTGTTTGTAAATGGGTTAATATCTGAAATGGTATAACCATTTTTATATTGCTCCATTTCATGAGATACATAATATAAGTTTTTCTCAACCTCAAGAATTCTGGTTTCACGATTAATAGATTTGTTATAACTGACTTCAATCTCCAGTTTTGCCATTGGTGGTTTTTTAGGCGATAACACAATTTCTTGCAGATACATATATCCATTTGTGCCACGCAAATTTTTAATTTCAAAACCTTTTACTTGAATTTTCTTTACTAAACTTTTATTATAAGCATCAAGTGCATCCAAACAATAAACAAGGTTATGTTGCTTTTTGTGCGTTGCAGAAAAATTCATATTAAGAAGTGGGTTAAACTTTTTAAGCGATGTTTGAGTTGCTTCACCACCAAGTTTTTGTGGCTCGTCTATTATAAGTATAGGTCTTGTTTTTGCAACAACATCAATAGGCTTTCTTGATTGAAATTCATCAAGCACCATATCAATTCTTCTTGCATCCTTACCGCGTGCATTAAAGGCTTGGCTATTTATTATCATAACTTGGATTTTGTTTGAACTAGCAAAACTATCCAACTCGCTCAGTCTTTTACTATTGTAAATAAAGTAATTGGCTTTTTTACCATATTGCTCCATAAAATGGTCTTCCATCATAGAAAAAGACTTTTTTACACCTTCACGAATAGCAATGCTTGGCACAACTATAATAAACTTGCTCCAACCATACAATTTATTTAATTCGAAAATAGTTTTTATGTAAACATAAGTTTTGCCTGTTCCGGTTTCCATCTCAATGTCAAGGGAGCATTTGCCTAGTCCACCAACAAGTTTATCCGACACTTTGTAGTTATTTGTTTTTTGAATGTCTTGAATATTATTTAAAATTTCACTTTCATCTAGCAATATTTTAGCGTTTTCAAAACCATCATCATTTTCTTCATAGGCATCAAACATGCTAATCTGTTGATTACCATCTGACTTTTTCTTTATGCCTAAATCTCTTGTATATCTCACCATATCGCAGTAGGGTTGTCCTGCAAATACTTTGCAAATATTAAATACTGCATCTTGTTGATATGGTTGTGTTTTAAATTTGAATTTCATATCCGTATCCTTTTTTATTTAAATTCCCACCAATTCTTGCGATTCATCTATCATAGGTTCTCGAAATTTTCTTAAAATAAATTCTTTAGAATCTTTTTTAGCTTGAAACTCAAAATTTTGTTGATATCGTAAACCATCTTTATCATAACATATTGTTATGCTGATTGTTCCTATGCCTTCCATCAAGTCCTTATGATTTATAATTACTGCCTTGTCAACATCTAGCAAACCACAAATATCAATTTGTTTATTAATCTCAAAATTAGTTTTATCTGTATCAACTTTAAGTTCTTTTATAGCTAAATTAGTTATGGTAGGATTATGCCTAAATCTCAAATACAAACCCTGATACTTATTGCAATTATCCGTTAATTCAATTATATCATTTGTTCGCAAAAAGTCTTGTTCGCAAGGTTTTAATACATTAAAACTATCAATCCCATTTTCTTCTTTAACAATTTTATGTGGAATTAAATGTCTCCATCTCATTTTCAATATAAAAATCTTATTATAGTCTTCTTCTGTATAGACTTCTGAAAAATGATTAGCGATATTGTTTGTTATAGTATTTTGTGTTCCAAAATTGTTATTATTTCCCTTAACAACTTGTTTTGAGTGTTTTGAATTATTAATTTTTGTTGTGTTATCAGTATTAATTGAATTATCTGTGTTGGTTGACTTGTCTACTTTTGTTAAAACATTTCTAAATTTCTGAAAAAATCCCATTAAATAACTCTCCTTTTGGTGGTTGGTGAGTAGGTTTCAAAAATTTGCTCAAAGTTGACGCTGACACTGTCAGTAGCGATTGAACTATCTCTGAATACTGCATAAAGCGGTTTCATTTTTGCAATTTCTTTTACTACATCATCTGTCAAATCATTATCAAAGCAGCAAATTAGGTTTGGCTGACTGTCATTATCGTATTCGCCAACTATAAAAACTTTTTTGTTATTAATAGTTTTCTCTTCGATTTTACTTGAAAGCAATACACCCATATCAAGCATAACTTGGAATAGTAAGTCTTCTGGTGTTCTATCTTCTTTAATATTATCTTCTAGTCCAGTAAGCAAATCTTGAGTTATATCTTCAGGATTATAGTAAATATCTTTCATACAACTGCTATCAAGTTTTAAAACACGAAAACCTATGTCAACTTGTCTTGATACATCACTCTTAGGTTGCGTTTTAATAAAATCAAATGCTACTTGCTCATTTCCTTGTAATGCTTCTAAAACCGAAATTTGCTCGGGCTTATCTATAACTGTTGTATGCTTTAATTCATTTTGTGTTTTTTGAATTTCATTACCTGCTCTGCGAATGCGTTCTTTTGCTATTTCACAAATATTTTTATACCCTGCTTTATATGCTTCAAATTTTTCATCACATTTTTCCGGTAATTGAACACAAATATACTTTCTTTTACCACCATCTTCAGCATTTAATTGCATAACTGCATGTGCTGTAGTTGCTGAACCTGAAAAGAAATCCATAATTATATCTTCTTTGTGAGTAAATGATAATAAATATTTAATAAATGAAACTGACTTAGGAAAATCAAAACACCCATCAAGATTTAGTTTTTTTATGTCTTCACTACCTTTCTTATTTTTTAAATACATTGACGAAATTTTTTCATAAGTTTTCTTTTTTATTTGTGGATTAAATTTATCATTTTCAAAGTAAATTTCAATAATCTCGCCATTAATTTTAGCAGGGGTTGGTTGACATTTATTATTGAAAAAATTCCGCATATCGTTTGAACTTCTCCATCTTGCTTTTAGCTTTACAGGAAATTTAAGTTTCCCTTGTTCTATAACAATTGGATCAAAGTTTTCAATATTTTCACTACTTCCTTCCACCTTTCTTGTTTCTTTGTATATTCCATCTGGTATATTTCTACATGATAAACCTGCTGGGAATTCGATTATTGGCATTGTTTGGTCCGTATTTCCCACTGTCCCCCTAGAAACAGAAATTTTTTCAACAGTTGTTAAATTAAAGTTATTTATGTTTTTTACATAAACAAGAGAATATTCGTGTTTAAAAATTGTATAATTCTTTGCTATTTCACTTGTTCTATTAACACAAATATTTAGAAGAAAATTTTTATTTCCAAAAATTTCATCACAAATTTTTTTCAGATTTTCTATTTCATGGTCATCTATAGAAATGAAAATCATTCCATCATTAGCAAGCAAATCTTTTGCCAACTTTAATCTTGAATACATCATTGAAAGCCAGTCTGAGTGAAATCTTCCATTACTATCATTATTTGGGAATAATTTATTCCCTTGGTCATCATAGCTTTTACTTGCTTGCAAATATTCTTCTGCTGATGTTGCGAAATCATCTTCATAAACAAAGTCATTGCCAGTATTGTAAGGCGGGTCTATGTATATCATTTTTACTTTGTTCAAATATGTTTCACGCAAAAGTTTTAGGACATCCAAATTGTCACCTTCAATATAAAGATTTTGAGTGTTGTCAAAGTCAACACTTTCCTCTTTGCAAGGACGAAGAGTAGCATTTATAGGAGAATTTGCAGTAAGTATTGCTTGCTTTTTGCCAGGCCAGGTCATAGTGTATCTTTCATCATTGCCTTCAACAACAATATCGCTCAATTCCTGCTTTAGCAAATCAAAATCTACCATTTTAATCAATTTGCCATTGTTATCATATCCCTCAGTAACACAATTAGGGAATAATTCTGCAATCTTCCCAATATTCTCATTCACCAAATTTTCACTCTGCATTTTTAATTTTTCCATTATTTTTCTCCATTAATTATTTTCAATTTATTTAAGTATTTTTTTACTAAATCACATGCTTTCAAATTTATAGATACAATTTCTTCACTTCTTTTATAACATTGGTTCTCTTCATCATGATTCAGTGTTGCGCCATTAAACAAAACATATTTATAAAAAAAACATTGTTTATTACATATTTGATAGAATTCGATATAACGATTATATATGTCGTTATTTATAAAAGCTCTAGACTTCCCCAAAATACTAATAAAATTATTACACGCATTAACATAGTCAGTAAATCTTTTATTTTTTAATTCTCCTTGCAACTTCAAATCCTTTGGAACATCATCATACATAGGGAACAACATTTTTGCTTGCATTTCAAGTTCAAATGCTTTTTCGGTAAGCTCTTGCAATAACATTATTTCTATATCAAATTGCTTTTCAGTAACATATATCATTCCAGTGTTAATGCTTCTATTTTTCTCCAAATCTATATCAAGTTCATTTTTATATTTTTCTATTTCTTTTTGATACTTAGTTTTAACTTCTTCAAATTGCTTATCATACTTTAATTGCTGCTTTTTTAACATTTTTTCGGCTAATATATTTCCACCCCACTTTGTAATCGCTACTATTATAGCACCTGAGCTACCTACAGCACCAATTATTCCAGCGATCAATACTCCTATCTGTTCCCAAGTCATAAATTTATTTTATCTCTCCATTTTCTGCAAATCTTTTTTCATTTTGTTGCACTTTATCGTTTAACTCAAACTTTTTGTTCTTCCCGTTATTTTTCTACGTTTTCAATTTTATCTTTTATTTCTTTAAATTTAATAGTTCTGTCTTTATTATCAAGTTCTAAAAAAGCTAATAATATCATTTGATAAAGTTCATCATACCATTCTTCTAGTTCTTCATCCTTCATTTCTGCAACAACTTTTTTGAAATGTTTATTGTTACTTTCGTCAATATTGTTATGTCTCAAATTAAAATTATTTAGCATATAAAAAATATTTGTTGTTGATTCTTTATTAACTAGATTTAATGTATCTCTTTTAGCTTCAAGTTCATTACCAAATCTCAATAATATTTTCTTTTTTGTAGCCAAATCACCTTTTAGCGTATGATGATTATACTTTAAAACTTCCATTGATAAGTCGTCATCTACAATTTCTGCAACTGCTGTAACTTCTGGCTTATCTTCAATGACCAAAACTTGTTCTTTTTCCTTATCGTAAATAGCTTGATAATTAAGTCTAGCTAAAATGTCTTGCATTAAATCAAATAAATGATAAAAATTATTTTTAAAACCAAAGTTTACACAAGTTATTTTTGATTTGTTTTCTGCTAATTTCCAAAAATTAAAAACCATTTCTATAATTATCAAGCTTTCATTAACACTATCAATGCAATTTTTAATATTAAATAATAATTCTTTATATCCAATAGTACTTAGAAAATCATCAACATCTAAGCAATGTCCTCTACTTTTCCAAGTTGAGAAACAAAACTCTTCAACAAAATCTTTTAAAGACATATCTCTTGTATAAAGCACTTCATTGCAAGCACAAATTTTATCTTCAGAAAACAATCGAATTATTCTATCAATATCATTTTTTATATTTGAATTGTCTCTTACTATTTCAAAAATATTCTTTCTTCCCATATCTTTCTATACCTTAATTTTTTTCTCTCTCAATTTTACTTACACCACTTAAATCTATTGTCTTTTTAACATAGTTTGTTTTTACACCATTAAAATGTTGTTCTTTTTGCAATTGTTGTTTATTAAGAGATTTTATATCGTATTTTGAATAGTTAACTTTAAATGTTAATTTATTTATTAATAAATATACAATGCTTGATAAAAATGCTAGCACTGCTAATATTACAAATGTTTCAAAAATTTTCATAATAATTCCTTCCTTTTTTTAATTATCTAACATTTATAAACTTTTTTTGTCATTTTAATTTTATAATTTAATTCCATTCTTATATTTAAAATAATTTTTACTCTTCTAATTTTTTAGGGGTTGTATCTAGTAATATTTTATTTGTAGCATTTGCATTTGATATTACTTTTGTGCCTGTTGCTTTTTCAAACTCTTCCTTAGCACTATTTGAAACATTTCCGCCACGCCTTGCCACACTTTTACTTTCATCAAATGTTTGTGGTTTTTCTTGTTGTGATAATGTTTTTGTTGTAAGTTCTGCAAGTTGATTAATAGTAAGTTCTATATCTGTCATATTATCTCTAAGACTTTCCTTTTTTAAGTTTTTAAGGCTTTTATATTCCTTAACACTCAATCCACTCCAAGCCTTTGTAAGTTCGTTTGTAAGAATGGCATAATCACTTTCTTTTTCAATTCCACGCTCTTTCCATTCGTCAGTAAGTTCTTTGCGTATTTTGATAGATAAAAGTCTTTGAGTTATCCATTCTGGAGAATAGCCTTTTGCACGATAAAAATCAGCACCTCTTTGCATTGCTTTTTCTGGGTCGGCAATTTCATCAAGTCTGTCGCTTCCAACATCCGCAAGCCAAAGTTTAAAAGGTTCAGCTTTTGGAGAAGGAATAGATTGAACAAGGCGTAAAATACCTTTTGTATTTAAAACATCTTGCTTATAAAATTTGCCATCTGCTGATTGCAATTTCAGTTGACTACAATTTGTAGTCAACTCACTGCCTTCACTTTTTAATCTTGTTTTTAGAACACTCCAATATTTTCTTGGATTTGCACTATCTGTAAGTATTGCAACAACATCCACAACAGAAAAATACCAATCTTCCTCTTGCTCATTCCACTGCGTTCTTATTTTTCTATCTTCAAAAACTTTAATGTTTGACATTAAACTTTACCTCAATTGCAGTTGCCGATGAATTCTCGGCAACTTATTTTTTAATTTTCCAACATTTGCAAATCTTTTTTCATTTGTCGTACTCTATCGTTCAACTCAATCTTTTTATTTGGTTGTCTTTCTGCATCACGCATTTTTATTAATTTCTCAATATATGCCTTTTGATTTTTAATTACAGACATTCTGTCAGCATATTGCTCAAAAGTTTCTTCTTGTCTAAAAGAATATCCTGCCACATTTGTTACCATAAGTTTATAAACATTTTCAAGTTTGGAAGTAATCGGCATATCTTGTTTAGCAACTTTTTTCCAATCACTTTCAAAAGTCTTTAACACTTTTATCTTTTCTTCCTGTAAAACTTTTAGTGCTATAACATATTTTATCTCGTAATTAAAGTGCAACCTAAACAATATTTGAAAATTGATGAACTTATTCAATGCTTCAAGAAATTTTGTAGGAACTTCGCTTGTATTTAAGTGTATATCCATTATATAAATTTCTTTTACATTAACACTTGCATCAAGTTTTGTTCTATCTTGCGATAATGTGTTAGAAAGCGTAACATCTATCACATTTTTTGCACTGGTTTTTATCTCTTTATCTGCCTTGATTGTGCGAAATAAATCAAGCATTTTAAATTTTAAATTCACAAAAGTTTGTTCATTATAATTAAACATAATTCTCCTATTTTACTGCTATAAATGCCACAAGTTCAAAATCATCAAGACCTTTTATTTTGTCTCCACTTAAAACACTGCTACCTTGCTTAAATAGTGCAACAATATCGCTTTGCTCTTTTACTTCAATAATGCTTTTTATCGCTTCTTCAAGTAGTTCTGAATATTTTTGCATATCAAGCCCGTCATTGGTTTCTTCATTAAATTGCTTATATGCCGATACTATTGGAACATTTTCCCCTTTGCAAGATGAGCGAATTACATCCAAAATCTGCTTAACTTCTAAGTGGTTATTCACAATTTCGCCTTCGCTATCAACATAAACTAAGTAATAAGGATGCAATCTGTTTTGTCTATTTATATTGACACTGTTATTGTAATTTTTAATGATATAAATTACACCCGGCACAATGCCTTTTGCGTTATCGGCTGGGACAACACAATGCAAGCCTTTTGGCACTCTTTTTGGCTCGCCATAAGTTTTAATAAACTCTGTGGCATCCATTCTAAATTCGTTAAGTCCAAGGTCGGAAATGGAAATGCCATTGTTTGTATCTTCGAGTTCAATGTTTTCGCCTTCACGAAGTTTTTTGATTTGAATCTCACGGTAATCGTCCATTTGGTCATCTGGATTTAACAAATTATCGTCAGCAGTTGCAGTTTGATCCACAATAGCCATTCTACTTTTTACTCTATCAGTTAAGTTGATATATTCATTTAGTGGTAAAGGTGGCCAAAAGTTTATAAGTTTAATTACTTTATTTTTACTACCTAAACGGTCAATTCGACCGAATCTTTGCACAATTCGTACAGGATTCCAGTGAATATCGTAGTTAATACACAGGTCACAGTCTTGCAAGTTTTGACCTTCGGAGATACAGTCGGTGGCAATTAGCACATCAATGTCCTTAAAGCAATCATCATATTCGTGCTTATCTATTTTTGTACTCCATTTTAAGTTTTTGTCATTATACGATTCAATAGTTTTATGTATCCAACCAAAAGTTTCTTCTCTATGTTTACTCACTGGACTAAACATTGTAAGCAACCAATTTGTCTTCTTTGGGCAATGTTTAAGTGTTACTTTGTTGGATTGTCCTTCAATCATAGCTGTTTCAATGCCATATTTATCTTTTAAGTATTTGCCTAAATTGTCATACAAATAGCTTGCAGTATCTGCAAAAGCAGAGAATATAAGCACTTTTTTGTTGCCTCTATTCATTGGATTTTTTATTTTTTCATCAATGATATTTTTAAGTGTATCAAGTTTATAATCGTGTTCCGGTGTTACTTTGTTAAGTTCACTTATCAAACATTCCAAAATCTCAACATCGTCTTCCATTGCTGCTTTCCACGATAACCTATCAATATCTGCATATTCAATTTCAACTTCTTTACCTTTATCTTTTTTAACAAGATTAAGGCTTCCATCTTCGTCTTGGTCAAAAATCTCATAATTAAACACTTGCTTAGTTGCTGTTGCATCTGGTCGCATTTGTCCCTTTTCAAACATATCAAGTTTGCGTAGTTCAGATCTGTTTAAGTCCAACATCCCTTGCATTGTAAGTCGGAACGCTTGAACACTTGACTCAAGTCGTTTTAGCAAATTTACGGTCATCAATCTTTTTATACCAGACGCACGACCACTCCTTGTTAAATTGCTATGTTTGATTTCAACATCATATTTTCTTTCATATTTTGCTTTTTGACTATCTTGCACAAAATCAAACAAACCATATACAGCCATACTCATATCTTTTATGGCTTTATATATTTCTTTATATTGTGGAATATCTGTTCTTTTAGTAAGTTCAGGATAATATGATTGAGGTGGCAATCTGTCAGGAAATTTGCCAATATTGTTGATATTATAATATTTTACAATGTTTTTTCTGCTCCTTGCAATAGTTACACTATCTAGCAGAATTTTAAAATCAATACTCAAACCATCTATTAAATCTTTAGTTTTGCGTTGTTCGGCTGGCAACTTGCTCCAATCATTAAATACTGCCTGTGCTTGACGGAAAATTGTTGCTACATTATATTTTGTGTCAAGACTTTTTTCAAAAGCATCATAGTCTTGGCTATATGCCAAAGCTAACTGATTTTTAAGGTCATTGTATCTATTATTCACAGGTGTGGCAGAAAGCATCAAAACTTTTGTTTTAACCCCTTCTTTAATAATATGGTTGACTAAAAAGTCATATCTTGTTTCTTTGTCTTTTGCAGGGTTATTGTTCCTGAAATTGTGAGACTCATCAATTACAACTAAGTCATAGTTGCCCCAATTTACAAGGCGTAAATCTCTGCCATTATGTGCAGTGCCAACTCTGCCTAAATCGGTGTGATACAAAACTTCATATCTTATCCTATCTTCGTAAAAAATATTGTTTGTATCGTTACTGCTACCACAATATTGAGTCCAGTTATCACTTAACCTTTTTGGGCATAGCACTAAAATACTTTTGTTTCTAAGTGAATAATAAGAAATAACAGCAAGAGCCGTAAAAGTTTTACCCAAACCAACGCTGTCAGCCAAAATACAACCATTATGCTTTTCAAGTTTATTTATAATTGAAATAACACCGTCTTTTTGAAAGTCATATAGAGCATTCCAAATTTTTGTATTTTTAAAGCCAGTCATTTCATTTGGCATATTGTCTTCGGTTATATCATCAAGGAATTCACTGAATATATTATAAAGAATAACAAAATAAATGAACTCAGGGCTATTTTCTTGATATGCACTTCCTATCATTTCAACAACTGCATCCGTTATATCTTCAACCTTTGTTTTGTCATTCCAAACTTCATCAAACATTGAAAATAAAAATTTGCTATGCTCGGCAATATCCGTTTTAGTTATCGCAGTGAAAATATTATTGCTTTGTTGATAACCTAAATCACTAGTTGTAAATCCATCAATAGGGTTATAAGTTATAGAAGAACTATCTTTCTTTTCAATACCAATAATGTTAGGTATACCACCAGTTGTTATATTGCTTTTAAATTTTACTTTTTTCTTGACCCATTCGGCACATTCTTTTGCTATTGCTTTTAATGTCATTTCATTTCTAAGTCTAATCTCAAATTCATTACCATATAAACTATTTTCACGATTTAATTTTGGAATAAAGAACTCTCGTCTTTCTTTTTTTGTACTATCAGTTAGTTGGTCTTTTGTAAAAGTAGGTGATGTGAATAAAAACTTTAGTTCATCAATTTTTTCAAGTTCTGCTTTTAACTCCTTGAAAGCATACATGGAAAAGCATGAGGCAGCAATCCTTACCTTTGAACCTTCTTGTAACTCCACTTTCAAATCTTCACCTAACAACTTCATCCTATTATCAATAGTCTCAAACATATATTTCCTCTGTAAATCGTATAAAAACCTATTATATTTAATTATAATATAAAAATCAACAAATTTCAAGAGTTTTGTACAATTATTATAGTCTCGCAACATTTTCATATGTTTATTCAATACCTTTTGCAATATTTAGCTGTAAAATTTTTAATATGTTCTCACAGTCTTAGATTATATTTAGTTATCTGCTAGGGTCAAGACTTCAAAAGGTTTATGTATTTTTGGTAAAAAAATTAAGCATCAAGTAAAATTTATGTTACTGATGCTTAAAATGTGTTATTTTACCCTTATTTTGGTATATTTTTCGTTATTTTTTCTCTTTTCGGTCGAGACAAACCAGAGTTTCGATATGGGAAGTGTTTGGGAACATATCATAAGGCTGTAGCAAGGTTATTTGATAATCTTGTTTTAGTATTGCGACATCTCTTGCGAGAGTTGCGGGGTTGCAAGATATGTATATTATTTTGCTTGGTTTTGCTTTTAGAAGTCCTTCAAGTACTTTTGGGTCACAGCCTTTTCGTGGTGGGTCAAGTATTGTTATAAAGTCTTGGTTATTTAATTGCTCAGCAAGTTTTGGTAGTTCGACTGCACTATCCCCGCAAATATTGATTATTTTTTTATCAAAACCATTTATTTTGGCAAGCTGGTTTGCATTTGTAACGGCTTGCGGCACTATTTCAATACCATAAACTTTATCTGCAATACTTGCAATTATATTTGAAAGCACACCGACGCCAGAATAACTATCGACCACGATTTTGCTTTTACTTGCACTTACTATATCCTTGACTTTTGTATAAATCATATCGCGAATATAATCATTAATTTGCATAAACGACATAGGATTTACAAAAGTTTTTATATTTAGGATTTCAGTTTGTATATCCTTATCGCCATACAAATTAAAGGCGTTTGTCATTATCAAATTTGTTTTTTCGGTATTATAAGACACATATAAAGAGAATTTAATACCGATTTTTGATAGTTCTTTTACAAAATTTTCTGCATAATTAAACTTTTTACTATTTACTACAATTGTAATGCTTACTATATTATTTAGTTTTCTTAATACCAAATGTCTTAGTAATCCTTTATGTTTTTTTTCGTTGTAGCAAGTAAGTTTCAAGTCATTTGCGACCTTTAAAAACGCCGTGGTTATTTTATCACACCAACTATCAAGCAAAAAGCATTTTTCTATTTCAACAAAATCGTGAGTCTTTTCCTTATAAAAACCAAGGCAGACTTTACCATTTCTTTCAAACAATGGGAACTGTGCTTTGTTTCTGTAATAAAAAATGTCTTTTGACGGCACAACTTCATTTATATTTACATCAAGTCCTGCATACTTTTTAAAGCAATTAATTATATTTTCTTTTTTAATTTCCAATTGTCTTTGATAATTAATATGTTGCATATCGCAACCACCACATTTTCTAAAATGCGGACATATTGGATTTACTCTATGCTCCGAAGCTTTTAATAATTTGATAACCTTAGCTTTAGCAAAAGACTTTTTAACAAAAGTTATCTCGCATTTTACTATTTCGCCAACAAGAGTAAAAGGGACGAAAATAACCATTCCGTCCTGTTTTGCAACGCCTTCTCCGTCCATACCAACGCTTTCAATTGTAAGCTCTAATACATCTCCCTTTTGCATAAAACGTCCTTTAAAATTTCTTCCATTCTTTCTTTTTTGTCACGTGGCATACCCACAATATCTCTTATTTTTGTAACAGTAGTTTTTAACACTAACTTATTTAATGGTGCGGTCTCATAAAAATCTTCTACTTTATCTTGATAGTTAAGATATGCTTTGGATAAAAACCAAGCTACAGCCATATCAACATAGTAATCGCCGTATTTAATGACAAATAACCCGTCAAAAATCGTATCTAAATGTTCATCATCTAAAAAATTCCATAACAAAGATGTTATTGAATACCTGCTCCGCCAACCGCCGTCGTGCATCATATTCATAAGATAATTGAAGTAATTTTCACTTTTATTTTTTAATGTAGAGATAACTGTATCATTTGTGAACCAGTTATCATTGACACTCAAAAAATAATCTATTGCTTCAAATTTCTTTTCTATATCTATATCTTTATATGCTACTATCAAGCCTAAAACTGTTAGCTCTTCTACCGTTGACGGCTTTAAACCTATAAATTCAGACAATGGATATTCTTCCGCCAATTTTATTGCAGCAATTCTTAATTTATCCGTCCTTATACCTTCCATTGGCAAACTTGAACGAACCAGCCTTGCTTGAAATTTTTTATACTTTGGTTCTCTTAAAGCATCTTGTAATTCTTTAGTAATTATATTGTTCACTTTTCTGACTTCTCCTTTTTAAAGAAAGCCTTTGCTTTTTTAAGCAATGTTGTATCAAAGTAGACTTTTCCTTTTTCGTCAAGTTTGAATTGGTCTGCAACTAAATTACATACCTTAATTGTATAAATGCTTATTAAAAGCAATGTACCTATCATAAATATAGTTGCTGCATCTGTTATTGAAGCTAACTTGAACAAATTAAGATTACCATTCCAAAATCCGTTTGCCATTGGCATAAATATTATGCAAAGCATTGCAAGTCCAAACATTACCCCATACAAAATTACACGCAAAGGGTTAAATGGCTTACAAACATTATAAAGAATGATTGAGAAAGTCAAATAAACACTTATTAGTACTGCAGTATTTAGCTGTTCGATTGGAATTTGTACAACACCTGTAATTTGCGACAATATCATAAGCAAGAAAACATTGACTGCCACTCCTATACCTGCCGGGATAACCCGTTTGCCGACATTGACAATAAATCGTCCTTCTATCTTGCGATTATTAGGCTCTAAGGCAAGGAAGAATGAAGGTACGCCTATGCTGAAAAAGCTTATAAATGACAAGTGTATTGGCTCTAAAGGCATTTCAATACCCATAAATATAAGCATAATTTGGAATAGTATTGAGAATACTGTTTTTGTTAAAAACAACGCACTCGCTCTTTCTATATTATTTACTACTCGTCTGCCTTCTCCAACTACTTTTGGCATTACAGAAAAGTTACTGTCAAGCAATACGATTTGTGCGACATTTCTTGTGGCTTCTGCACCATTTGCCATTGCAATTGAGCAATTGGCTTCCTTTAATGCTAAAATATCATTGATACCATCACCTGTCATTGCAACAGTATGATTGTTTTCTTTAAATATTTGCACCAAAAGTTTTTTCTGTGCAGGGTTAACTCTTCCAAATACGGTATAATCCATAGCAACTTCACGTATTTCTTCGTCTGTCATATTGTGAAGATTTATATATTTATCCGCATTATTGATGCCGACTCTTCTTGCAACTTCGCTTACTGTTACTGGGTTATCACCACTAATTACTCTTACATCTACGCCGTTTTGTTTGAAATAATCAATAATTTCAGGTGCATCTGACTTGATATTATCTTCAATAACGATTATTGCAATTGGTGTATTTCTAGTAGGAATTTCTTCTATATCTTCCGCTGTTGCACCATTTTTACAAAGTAACAAACACCTAAATCCTAGCTTTGAATTATCTTCAATTATTTGCTGCATATTTTTATTAAGCATATCCGTTGCATACTCAGGTGCACCAAGCACATACAACGCTTCGTCTTTAAATTTTACCGCTGTACATTTTCTTGTAGAAGAAAAATGTATAACGCTAGACGCTTGCATATACTGCTCTTTTCCAAAATACTTAATAAGTGCATCTGCTGTTTGGTTGCTCTCGTCCAAAGCAAATTGCATACTTGAAATAATCTTTTTAATTTCGTCTTCTGGCAATTTAGCACACTCGATTTTTCTTACGCTCATTGTGCCATCTGTTATTGTACCTGTTTTATCTAAACACAACATATCTACTCTTGCAAGTGTTTCTATTGAATAAAGCTGCTGTACAAGTGCTTTATGCTTAGCAAGTCTTACAACTCCGACTGCAAGTGCCACAGATGTTAATAAAAACAATCCTGCAGGAATCATACCAATTATTGCAGTACTTGTTGGAGTAACTGCAAGTTTATATGCGGAATACAACTCTCCACCGCTAAATTTTCCTAAATGACCTATTGCATAAAATAAAGTATCGTTAAATGCCAATCCTTTACTTGCTGCGATATCCATTAACGCATCATTCCAGTTAGTAAAAAATGCGCCTAAAACAATTGGGAAAATGATAATAGATATAATCTTAAAAATAAGTTTTAATGAATGTAACAATTCAGAATCGGCTTTTTTGAATTTCTTTGCATCCATTGCAAGCTTTTGAATATAGTTGTCTTCTGCTATATGATCAACTTCTGCAACACAACTACCGCTTACAATAAAACTACCAGATAATAATGTATCGCCAGTCGCTTTTTTTATTGCTTGTGACTCCCCAGTAAGCAATGCTTCATTAACTTCAACTTCGCCTTCGCGGATTATGCTATCCGAACAAACCTGTGCCCCTGTTTTAAGTTTAATTATATCGCCAAGCAAAATATCGTTTAGTTTAATAGATACTTCTTGCCCGTTTCTGAATGCTTTTACATCGGGAGAAAATAGCAACGATAACTTATCCATTGTTAGTTTTGCACGAATCTCTTGTGCAATACCAATGATAATATTTGCACCGATAATAAACATAAATGTCAGGTTTTTTGCACCATTAAAATCTTCAATAACTGTAATTAGCCAAATGAAAACCAAAAAACATATTAAATTGAAAAAGGTAAAAATATTGCCAACAAAAATGCTAAAATAAGACTTTGACGTACCTATTTTAACACTATTTATGTACCCCTTTTGTTTTCTTTCGGCTATTTGTTCATCAGTAAGCCCTGTAGTAATATCTACTATTTCCGATGTTAAAGGTTGTCTTTCTTTTTGCTTTTTCATAATCCACCATTTAATTATTTAATAAAAAAATCAATTAATAAAAGCTATAAAAATTTATCAGGCTATCAATAAATAATTATAGCATTTATCAGCTTATCGTTTGTTTTATACAAATGTTGTAACAATAAATTTTTAATTATAAAAAAATCCGCCGTGACAAAACATAGTTGCCCGGCTAAGATTTTTATTTTAATATATCAATAATCATATCTGCCGCATTATCATAAGCTTGCAAGCTAATATCTTCAATATTGCCGTCATCACAAGCTTTTGCAATAGTTGGTTTGATTGGATTTTTTGCAAGCAGTTTTACCCCTAATTCTTTAGCTACTAAATCTGCTTTGCCTTCCCCAAATGGATAAATTCTTTTTCCGCAATCGCTACACTCAATATAGCTCATATTTTCAATAATACCAATGATAGGAATATTCATAATCTTTGCCATATTGTACGCTTTTTTAACTATCATTGAAACTAAATCTTGCGGTGAAGTAACAATTACAATGCCGTCAATAGGCAAAGATTGAAAAGCTGTTAACGGAATATCACCTGTTCCTGGTGGCATATCGATAAACATATAGTCAATATCCCCCCATTTAACATCTGTCCAAAACTGCTTTAATACATTTGAAAGCATTGACCCACGCCAAACCACTGGACTATCGGGAGTTTCAAGCAATAGGTTTATACTTATTGCTTTAATACCTGTTTTTGTGATAGCAGGAATCATATATTCGCCGTCACTCGCAATACCATTTTCCAACCCAAACATATTAGGAATAGAAGCACCTGTTATATCGCCATCGATAATAGCAGTCTTATAACCTTTTGATTGAAAAACACTTGCTAAACTTGCAGTAGTTAAAGATTTACCTACGCCACCTTTACCACTAACAATCCCTATAACTTTTTTAATTTTGCTGTCTTTATTTTGCTCAAGTTTCTTTAGTGGACTATCACAGCCACCTTTTTGACCACAACTTGAACAATTACCATTGCATTCGCTCATTTGAACTCCTTTATTATTTTACAGTTACATATATAGGCAATACAAGTTGCATATTACTTCCGTCTGTAGTTACAGTAGTGTAATACAAATCAACTTTTTTACCTGATTCACTCAAACTTGCTGCATAAATTTCTTTATCATTACAATTTGTTTTTCCAAAATCGTGAACATAATATACAGATAACTCTCTATTTGCGTTTTTAGAATATTCTACTTGATATTTATCTTTATTAGTATAAAGCATATTTTTAATCAATAATTGCTCTGAATAATCTGTTTTATAAACAGCAAATCCATCAATTTTTATTGTATCTAACTTAGAAATATCGGTTATTCTATTTGCTTCAATTACATTGTTTTCATTTGCGTTTATACCACGTTTTACAGTATAAATGTTATTTACAGTTACACCTTCTGTTTCTGTCAATACCATTGCTCTGTCTTTTGCATTCAATTGAATTTTACTTACATAACCATTTTCAATTGTGATAGCCGCATTTCCTTTTATACCAACCATACCGCTAGCATTTGTATTTGCAGTAACAGATAGTGAGTTTACATAACAACGCTTAATGCTACCGCCTGTCATTTCACCAACCAAACCACCTGCAATACTTAGTATCTCAAGTGAAGATGTTGAAGTGTTTAACTTACCGCTGTTGGCTTGTACTGCTATAGCTGTACTAGCTCTGTGGTCAACATAACACTCGTAAATATCACCACTGCTTAGTGCAGTTATACCACCTGCTATTGCAGATACTCTTGTATTGTCCAAAAGTGTTTTTGCGTTTACCAAAGTATTTTTAACAAAGCTGTTTTTGATAATTTGGTTGTTAACTGCAGCTATACCGCCCGCTTTTACATTTACTAGTCTTGAAATAGCGTTTATTGTTGAGCCGTAAATACTTGCATTGAAGATTGTGTCATTATTATTTACTGCAATTGCTGCCGCATAAACTTGTTTACCTGCTGTAATTACAGGTTGTAATTTTTCTTCACTTTCATCTTCTTCAATATAACCTTTAGCTGTAATAGTAGTACCCAAAACGCCACAACCATTAATCTGACCATTGTTTGTAATAACAAGACCTGCGGTATTTGCAAGAGTTTCAAATTTGCTTGCAACCAAATTTACATTTTGGATTATACCATTGTTAACACCTGCAATTAAAGCCACATTATTAACATCTCCGCTTTCGGTTGTGATAGTTATATTACTGAATGTGACATTTTTGAATATAGCACCACTTGTTATTTCATTAAACAAATTGATTGCTTGCTTGTTATCTTTAACTATAAGGTTGACATTTGAAATTACTTTATAACTGCCATCAAACAAACCTTCAAAATTCATATTTCCTGCATAGAAATTACAATTTACTCCTGACATACCACCATCAATATCAGCTGAAAGATAGTATTTATTTCCTGCAGTAGAATTTGTCATCATATAATACAAGTCACCAAGATTGCTTATCTCATAGTAACCATTATATTCGCTTTTTTCGTCTTCGATTTTTTTCAATTCTTTTGGAAGGTCACAATATATTGCGTGTGAGCCATCTGTATTAGTAAAGTAAGTTTCTTCACCGGATAAAATTCCTTCAGAAAATTCTGCTCTTGCTGTGATAGAAATTTCCAAAACCTTACCCCTGTGTTTTAGCGCTGCACTTTCAAATCTCTTTGTTAGATTATCTGAATTTTCGCTTACATTTGTATTTATTACTGATGTGTCACTACTATTACTATAAAATTTAATTACATAGTTTTTGCGGTCACTAACACTATCCCAATGTAATACATTTGCTTTTACTTCAGGCTTACCGTCTTCGGCAGCTTCAACAACTTCGTCATAATTTATTTTAATGTCAGTAGGTTTCCCTAGTTTTGTAAATTGTACGATTTGAGTTTCGCTATTTTCACCTTCACCATTTGTTTTTGTTACAACAATTTTGTCTGAATCCAAAAATACATCACTATGCTCGTGAATCGCTTGAATGTAAATAAAATATTTACCTGCGACATCAAATTTTTGTCCTTTATTTGCATCTTCCCATTTTGTCTTATACACTTCTAAAGCACTGTTTACATTTGTTTCTGAATAAGAAGATGTGCTTTTTGCAACCGTATCAACTGCAATAGCTTGGTCCTTAAATGTTTCTGCAGGATTTTCTTGTGTCCAACTTGGGTCAATTTTCAACATATAAATTCTGTAATTTGTTGCGTCATCTACATTTCCAAAAGATATATTATATCCTGATAATTCAGCTTTAGGATTAGCTAACTTTTCAGACTTAATATAAGTCGCTTTTGATATAGATAAGCCTGAATCACTAAATTCTCTGCTGTCACTTTTTGCAATAACTTTGTATGAATACTTACCAGATGTAGACACATTGCTTTTTGGAATTGAATAAGATGTTGTATTTATCTTTCTATACCAATGTACTATACCACTTATTTCTTCTGTTTGTTGTATATCATAAGCTGTAGCGTTATCAACACCCAACCAGCCTAAAACTATTGCATTATCGTTTTCTTCTAGTATTTTAACATCTGTAGGAGCAGCAAGTCTCATAGGTGCTTTATAAGATAAAGCTTCACTGTACGGACTGCTTACTGTTTTTTCTCCATCTCCACGAGCACGAACTTGTACGCTTACAGTTGCACCCGGCTCAACTTCAGCCAAACTATAGTGAGTGTCTGTGATATTTTCAACAACTTTTTCACCAATTTTTATATCAAATGCTTTATAATATTTTTTTCCGTTACCTACAACTTCCCAAGTTACTAAATCGTTTTCAATAGCAACTTTAGGTGCAACAAGCATATATCTGCCTTCAGCATCTTTTTGCAACGAGCAAGCTGTTGCACATAACACTAAAACCAGTACTAAACAAGCAATAACAAAAACTTTTGTAAATTTTTTCATATTTTCTCCTATTCTACAACTAACGCCTATTACGTAATTAAATCTAATTAATACACTTTAATCAAACAAAGTGTATTTATAATTAATCGCAACTTTCTTTAAATACAATTTGCAAATATTTTATTTAATAAAGCATTGGTATCCGTAATGCTATTCATGGTATAAATACCTTTTTTAAGGTTTTTAACTTTTAAACCATCTGTGGTATCACACTTTACCAAACTAGTTCTTTCTCCATTAACAGTAGTTTCAACAAATATCATTGTAAAACTACCTTTTGTGTCTTTCATTTGCATAGTAATACTGCCTACTACACTATCGTTAAATACATTATCTGCAATTTTCTCATCACATTTTTCAATATCCAAAGAATTAAGTTCTGCAATCACCTTTTCAATTTTGCTAGAATTTGATACTTCTTTTTTGCCATTTGCATAAAATACCGTAACTTGAGAAACATTATCTTTTGACAAAGCTAAATCTTCAAATTTAAAATTTGTATTGCAGCCTGTAAGGCATAATAACAACATTACCATTAAAGCAACAACAGGAATTATAATTTTTTTCATTATAGCAAACCTCCTATGCAAAATAAATAAAAACACTTTTCAAATCAATTTTTTTATGTTACAATATATTAAATTATCAATATGAGTGTTTTATAATCACCTTATTAATACTTTTTGTAATTTTTCGCAATTTAAACATTGCTATATAAAATAAATATTTAAACAAAAATATTATACAACATAAAAAATTAGTTGTCAAGAATTAAATTTGTATAATAGCCTGTTTTTTACTATAACTAATTTAATTACAAGCTCATTTTAGCGAATAATTCAAACATTTAAAAATTATTGAGAGGTAATATGCCATTTTCTTCCTTGAGCAGAGATGCTCTTAACAACAGTAGCACAGTTATTGACAATATGTTTATAACCGATTTGATGCCAAATGCAGATGAAACAGCCATAAAAGTATACTTATATGGTTTAGTTCAATGTGCAGATAAAGTGACAAGCAACAATACACTAGATGCAGCTTGTCTTGTGCTTGGTTTAGAAAGAAAGCAAGTTATAAACAGCTTAAAATATTGGGAAGAAGTTGGTGCAATACGAATTATTAAAGAAAATCCTTTGGAATTTGAGTATATTCCAATTAAATCTATTGCTTTGAAACCAAAAAAATACAATACAGACAAATACTCTGATTTTGTATCTCAAATTGAAAATATGATTTTGGATAGAGCTCTTACACCAAACGAATTACTTAAGTATATCGAAGTAGTGGAAGAATATAAAATTTCAACAGATGCACTAATTTTAATCACAAAATATTGTGTAGAAACCAAAAACAGACACATTAATTCCAATTACATTTTAACCGTTGCACGCGCTTGGGCAAATGAAGGAATAAAAACTTTGGAACAAGTGGAAGAAAAACTAAAAGAAATGGAATCACAAACAGATAGTATGCGACAAGTTTTTCTTGCATTGGGGCTTAAATCTACTCCCGACTTTGATGACAAGCAATATTTTATCAAGTGGACAACTTCTTGGGGATATGATTTGGAGAGTATTCTTTATACTGCCAAACTTTGCAAAAAACGTGGTGGGGTAAAAAAACTTGACCGCTTACTAGACAATTTTTACAAGCTTGGATTATTTACTTTGGCAGATATTCAAAAACAAAGCGAATATATCGAATATACACGCAATTTAGCATTTAATATTACCAAAACATTAAGCATCTTTTACGAAAACATTGATACCATTGTTGAACTTTATATTACTGAATGGCTAAACAAAGGCTATGAAGCAATAGGACTTAAAATAATTGCAACTTATTGCTTTAAGCGTAATTTAAGAAATTTGGAAATTATGAACGATATTATTTCTGACTTATATTCTAAAGGCATTATTTCTTCAAATAGCGTGCAAGCTTATTTTGAAGAACAAGCATTAATTGATAGTAAAATCAAAAATTTACTAAACACCTTAGGCACATCAAGATATGTTAATAATACAGACAGAGACTATTATAATACTTGGACTAATGTTTGGGGTATGAGCGAAGAAATAATTAATTACGCAGCTAAACAATCTGTAGGTAAATCTTTCAGTTTTGCATATATGAATAGCGTACTTGCTGGATACAAAGAAAACAATGTTAAGACAATTGAAGATTGTGAAAAAATTGCAATTAATCCTTCAAAAATCGATATTAATAACACAAATACTCAAATTATAAGTGACAAACATATATACTCTAAAGAAGAACTTGACAATCTTTTTAATGAAGAGAATAAGGGGGCACTTGACTTTTAATTATGGATATTAAATCATTAAATGAAACAAAAAAAATATTTACAGAAAGGCGTGCAACAGCATTAGAGAAATGCGAAAAACAAAAGCAAATTTTAATGCAAAACGAAGAATATGCAAGCCTAGTAAAGCAAATTAGATTAAACACATTATCATTAAGCAGAGCTTTGGCGAATGGTGATGATTGCTCGGAATTCGAAAAGTTAGATAAACAATTAAACAAAAAATTGCAAGACTATGAGAGCAAAATTCTTAACAATGCAAACATATATCACTGCCCTACCTGTAAAGATACAGGTATAGTAAATGGGAAATATTGTGATTGCTTTATAAAAACATATAAACAAGTTCTTAGGAATAAATCTGGTATAAACGCACTCCCCGTATTTACATTTAAAGATAACAAGATTTCAACAATAGATTGCAAACAATCTAAAAATTTATCGACACTTTATAATTCAATGTATAAATATTGCAATGAATTTCCGAATAACAAATATAAAAATATAATTCTTTGTGGTAAAGCTGGTGTCGGTAAAAGCTGTCTTTTAAGTAGCACACTTAATGAACTTTTGGATAAAGGTATAAATGCACAATATTTTACTGCATTCCATTTAAACTCGCTTTTTTTGAAATATCATACTACAAATTTTAATGAAAGAGACTACATATTTGAAAACTTACTTGAAACAGAAGTTTTAATAATCGACGATTTGGGTATTGAACCAACTATTAAAAATGTTACAATTGAATATCTAACTGTGCTATTATCCGAAAGAGCAGGCAAACATACAATAATAGCAACAAATTTATCACCATTGGAACTACAAAACAAGTATGGCGATAGAGTGTTCTCAAGATTAACAAATAAAGAAACCAACAAACTTTTGTATCTTGAAGGCGATGACTTAAGACATATTGAGAACAAATAAAAGTAACACTTCATATTTTATTTAAAATATTGTACTAAATTAATTATAAAAATCTTTATAACGATTAAAATAGAGGAATATATGAACAAATTACATTACATTTCAATGTTAGTATCAAACAATGCAGGTGTTTTAACACGCATATCAGGTTTAATATCTCGCCGTGGTTATAATATTGAAAGTTTATCAGTTTGTAAAACAGAAGACGAAAACTTGTCAAGAATGACAATTTCATTGTACGGCGACGAAAAACAGATAACTGCCCTAAAACATCAATTGCTAAAGCAAATTGAAGTTAACGGAGTTACAGAACTTGCGGAAGATGATTCCATTTTAAGAGAACTACTTTTAATTAAACTGGAAGTTACAGCAGAAAAACGCTCAGAAATTATAGAAATTTGTTCCATATTCAAAGCAAAAACAATTGACCTTAGTCAAAATGCAATGGTATTGGAACTTACAGGCAATCCAAGAAAAATAGATGCTTTTATTGAAGTATTACGCCCTTATGAAATTATTGAGCTTGCAAGGTCAGGAACAAGTGCTTTGCACAGGGGACAAACTATAATAAAAGATTTCTGCCTATAAAAATATTAAATTAAACACAATCCAAAATATAAATATTTTTATAATTCAAAGCAAAAATTTGTTACAAACAGATATAAAAAACTAAATTTTACTACACTTTTTAAAAAAAATTGCATAAAATATATTGACTTAATTGCATTTAGAAGTTATAATATAACAAATAAATCGCATAATGCAAGGGACATTATGGATAGATTAGTATTAGACTTAGAGGAGATTTTATTATGAATATTTTATCTAAACGATGGCGTTGCCATTTGATATGACGCATATATTAGCAAAACAATATTATGCGTTTTTTTGTTGCAAAATAAATATAGTAGCGATTTTTGACAGGTTTTTTGATTAAAACATACAAAAATTAAAAAAATATTCAAATGCATTTTTCAGAGAAAATTTGAATATAAAACAAAAAATGATAAAATAAAAATAAAATAAGACGAGGTAATAAAAATGAAATTTAATGGAATAGATTTTGATACATATCACAGAGACTACCCTAACGAAGTAGGATATTTTGGAAAATACGGCGGTGCTTATCTTCCTGAAGAGTTAAAGCAAGCAATGCAAGAGATAACAGATGCTTACTTTACAATTTGCAAATCTTCAAAATTTGTAAACGAACTTAGAAGAATTCGCAGAGAATTTCAAGGTAGACCAACTCCAATATCTCATTGTGAGAGATTATCCAATAAGTATGGCAATGTGCAAATTTATGTAAAGCGTGAAGATTTAAATCATAGCGGTGCACATAAACTTAATCACTGTATGGGTGAAGCACTTCTTGCAAAATATATGGGTAAAAAGAAGATTATTGCAGAAACAGGTGCAGGACAACACGGTGTTGCTTTGGCAACTGCTGCTGCTTATTTCGGATTGGAATGTGACATTTATATGGGTGCGGTTGACATTAAAAAACAAGCTCCTAATGTTGCAAGAATGAAAATTTTAGGTGCTAGAGTTATAGAAGTTACAGACGGCTTGCAAACTTTAAAAGAAGCTGTTGATGCTGCCTTTTTAGCGTATAGTAAGGAATATAAAGATTGTATTTATTGCATTGGTTCTGCACTTGGTCCACACCCATTCCCAACAATGGTGCGTGATTTCCAAAGCGTTGTAGGTATAGAAGCAAGAGAACAATTTTTGGAAATGACAGGCGAACTTCCTGACAATGTAGTTGCTTGCGTTGGTGGTGGTAGCAATTCAATTGGTATGTTTACAGCCTTTTTGAATGACCCTGTTAATATTTATGGTGTTGAGCCTTTAGGTCGTGGTAAAAAGCTTGGCGACCACGCAGCAAGTTTGACTTACGGCGAAGAAGGAGTTATGCACGGCTTTAATAGTATAATGTTAAAAGACGAAAATGGTGAACCTGCTCCTGTATACTCTGTTGCAAGTGGTCTTGACTACCCTTCAAGCGGTCCTGAACACGCCTTTTTGAAGGATATTGGAAGAGTTATATATGATACTTGTAATGACGATGATGCTATTGACGCTTTCTTTGAATTATCTAGACTTGAAGGTATTATTCCTGCTATTGAATCTAGCCACGCTGTAGCTTATGCTATCAAACTTGCTAAACAAATGAACAAAGGTAGTGTCCTTGTTTGCTTGTCAGGAAGAGGCGATAAGGATATGGATTATGTTATTGAGCATTACGGCACAAGAGAAAAGAAATAATTAATGACAAATAATAAAAAACTGCACTTTAAAAAGTGCAGTTTTTATCACTTTATACTATTTCATTCAATAGCAGATAATTAATTTGTTAGGCTATTTCCTTTACTTTAACAGGCTATTATGATATAATCTTTGTGTTATCGGAAGTTATCGCCTATCGACACGCAGTGGTATTTTACAGCAACAGATTTTTATTCAAACTGGAAGTGTTTGTGTAAAAAGGCAGTATTGCGACAGCAATAAGAAACGTTAATACTAATTAAAATTTGCTTCCTATAATTTAAATTGCATGACTAAAAACTCACTTAAAAGGAGAAATAATGGATATATTTTTACAAGTTTTAGATTACTTTAATATTGTATTTATAGTACTTACAGTAATCTCTACTCTTGCACAAGTTATATTTATGTTGCTATCTTTATTTTGCAAAAAAGTAGTTTTCAAAAAAGCCGAAAAGCAAAATAAAATAGCGGTTTTAATACCAGCTCATAATGAAGGTAAAATAGTTAAAACTTTAATTACCGACCTGCACAATCAAGACTATCCAAAGGATAAATATGACATTATAGTAATAGCTCATAATTGCACAGATAATACAAAGCAAGTTGCAATTAAAAATGGTGCACAGGTATTTGAATGTGAATCAGATAAAAAGCTAAAAGGTTATGCCCTAAAAATGGCTATTGACGAATACTTAAAACCAGATTATGATTACGATTTTTATGTTGTTGTTGATGCAGATTGCAGAGTGGAAAGCAACTATCTAACCGAAATGAATAATGCTTATGATTCAGGAGTAGACATTGCTAGAAGTTATCTAGGTGGAACAAATACTTTTTCAAACACTATATCACAAGTAAGTACTCTTTATGACATTCGCGACGGCAGACTTACTGCAAGAGTTAGAGAAAAATTAAAAATGAATGTTCAACTTATTGGTAACAGCTTTTTAATGTCAAGAAAATTACTTGAAGATTTTGGCGGGTTCCCATCAAGTGATTCACTTACTGAAGACTCTGACTTAATGGTAAAATGTATGCTAAAAAAATACAGAATACATTATGTAGAAGATGCAATTTGCTATACAGAACATTCTGAAAAAGTTTCCGAACTATTTAAACGCAATATGCGTCTTGGAAAAGGCATAAACAAAATCTTTTGGCGTGATGGTATAAAACTAATAGGTAAATTCTTTACAACTTTTAAAATCACATATATTGATATATTCTTTACCTTGGCATTTTTACCAATATCTTTGATTTCTTGCACTTGGTTTCCTGTATACTATGTATTTTTGATATTAAAAATGCTAATAACGGGAGCACCGGTCTTGCATATGACGATGCAGTTATCATTGCAGGAATTTGTACCAATGGCTATATTAGTAGTTGCTTTAATGGTTATTATGTTATCACTACAAGGTGTTATGGCAGTATTCCTACAACGCGATAGATTGTTAAAAGAAGATAAGTGGACAAAATATTTAAAAGGTATTGTTATGATGTGTCCTATTATGCTACTTACCAATTTAGCTATAACTTGTGGCATATTAAGCCCTAAACTAAGTTGGAAACAAGTTGAGCGTATTCACACAAATGAAGAAAATTTTGAGCCTACAGATACTCAAAAAAATAATGCCATTACTTCTGAAATTACGGAAACATCAAGTGACGAAAACACGGATAAAACACAAAATTCAAATCAAGATAATTTGATACAAGCAGATTCTGAAATATCGGAAGAAGAATAAATTATAAAAAATCAAATCTCACCTACTTTAGGTGAGATTTTTTGTAAAGTAAATTATACTATCAAATGCAAAATTAAAATAGTATTTATAAAAAATGAAATCAAAATAAAACTATCATAATTAAAACTAAGGAATTTATATAACTTATTCTATTATAACACCCTGCTAAATTTTTAATACAAAAAGCTTTAGCTTAAAAGCTCTAACTCTTCAAATTTTTTGTAAGCTATCCATTTATTATTACAACAAAAAATACTCTAGTTTTGCTAGAGTATTTCTTTGCTTAATATCAAAATTTAATTAAATCAGGCTATTTCTAATTACTTAATAATTTTAGCAACAACGCCTGAACCTACAGTTCTACCACCTTCACGGATAGCGAAACGTAGACCTTCTTCAATAGCGATTGGAGTGATAAGTTCAATATCCATATCGATGTTATCACCAGGCATAACCATTTCAACACCAGCTGGCAATTTGATAGAACCAGTAACGTCTGTTGTTCTGAAATAGAATTGTGGACGGTAACCATTGAAGAATGGAGTGTGACGACCACCCTCTTCTTTTGTCAATACGTAAACTTGAGAAGAGAATGAAGTGTGTGGGTTGATTGAACCTGGTTTAGCAAGTACTTGACCACGCTCGATATCAGTTCTTTGGATACCACGTAGCAATAGACCAACGTTATCACCAGCGTAAGCTTCGTCAAGAAGTTTTCTGAACATTTCGATACCTGTACAAGTTGTCTTAACAGTATCTTTAATACCAACGATTTCGATTTGGTCTTGCATTTTGATGCAACCACGCTCTACTCTACCAGTAGCAACAGTACCACGACCAGTAATAGTAAATACGTCCTCGATAGGCATCAAGAAAGGCTTATCAGTATCACGCTCTGGAGCTGGGATATAAGCATCAACAGCATCAAGAAGTTCAGCGATACAAGCACAAGCTGGGTCATCAGCGTTACCAGCACTTGCAGCTTCAAGAGCTTTGAATGCAGAACCTTTAACGATTGGAGTATCATCTCCAGGGAAACCATACTCAGAAAGTAGGTCACGGATTTCCATCTCAACCAACTCTAACAACTCTTCGTCATCAACCAAGTCAGTTTTGTTCATAAATACAACGATGTAAGGAACGCCTACTTGACGAGCAAGCAAGATGTGCTCACGAGTTTGAGGCATTGGACCATCAGTTGAAGCAACAACTAGGATAGCACCATCCATTTGTGCAGCACCAGTAATCATATTTTTAACATAGTCTGCGTGTCCTGGGCAGTCAACGTGTGCATAGTGACGAGTAGCAGTTTGATACTCAACGTGAGCAGTATTGATAGTAATACCACGCTCTCTCTCTTCAGGTGCTTTATCAATTTCGTCATACTTCATTGCATCAGCAAATCCCTTAGCAGCACTATACATAGTGATAGCAGCAGTAAGAGTAGTCTTACCGTGGTCAACGTGACCAATTGTACCAATGTTTACATGGGTCTTGTTTCTTTCAAATTTAGCTTTAGCCATATTTGTAAATCCTCCTAAAAAATTCAATTTATAATGTTTTTTTATTTTGTACAATAATAAATATTGATTATTGTTTTTCTTAATTATTAAACCTAATATTTGTTTAATAATTGATTTTTATAAGTAAATATTTTATTTAAATGTAAAGATAACTATATAAAACTATTTTTGCAAATAAATTTTAAACTTAATTATTCTTTAACAAATCTCAAAATATCACTTAAAATTATTATTTATCTTTGTTTCTCTCGCCGATAATTTTTTCAGATACACTTCTTGGAACTTCAGCATAGTGAGAGAATTGCATTGAGAATCCTGCTCTACCTTGAGAAGTTGAACGAAGTACAGTTGCATAACCGAACATTTCGCTTAGTGGAACTTCTGCAGAAATAGCTTGGTCGCCACCTCTCATTTCCATAGTCTTAATGCTACCACGACGGCCGTTGATAGTACCGATAACATCACCAAGATATTCATCTGGAGTAACAACATCAACTGCCATAATAGGCTCTAGCAATACTGGATTTGCCTTTTTAGCACCTTCTTTCAAAGCCATACTACCTGCGATTTTGAATGCCATTTCTGAAGAGTCAACTTCGTGGTAAGAACCATCATTGATAGTAACTTTAAAGTCAACCAATTCATATCCTGCGATAACACCGCTCAAAGCAGCCTCACGGATACCCTTGTCAACAGCTGGGATATATTCCTTTGGAATAGAACCACCAACAGTTTTATCTTCAATAACAACACCTGAACCAGGTTCGCCCGGCATAAGTGTAACACGGCAGTGACCATATTGACCTGAACCACCTGATTGACGAATGAATTTACCTTCACTGTCAACAGTGTTACGGATAGTTTCACGATAAGCAACTTGTGGTTGACCAACGTTAGCTTCAACTTTAAACTCACGAAGTAGTCTGTCAACGATAATCTCTAAGTGCAACTCACCCATACCAGCAATGATAGTTTGACCTGTTTCTTGGTCGGTATAAGTTTTGAATGTTGGGTCTTCTTCAGCAAGTTTTACCAAAGCCATACCCATTTTTTCTTGTCCAGCCTTAGTTTTAGGCTCAATAGCAACTTTAATAACTGGCTCTGGGAAGTCCATACTCTCCAAATGAATTGGGTGGTCTGGGTCACACAAAGTATCACCAGTTGTAGTATCTTTTAGTCCTACGATAGCAACGATATCACCAGCAAAAACTTCATCAACTTCTGTTCTTGAATTAGAGTGCATACGAACAATACGACCGATACGCTCTTTTTTGCCTTTTGATGCGTTGTATACATAAGAACCACTAGTTAATTTACCACTATACAATCTAAAAAATGCAAGCTTACCATAAGGGTCTGCAACAATCTTAAATGCAAGTCCTGCCATTGGCTCATCGTCAGAAGAAATTCTTTCTTCTTCTGCACCTGTGTCAGGGTTAGTACCTTTAATGTGTGGTACATCAAGTGGAGATGGAAGATAATCAACGATTGCATCCATCAAGGCTTGTACACCTTTGTTACGATAAGCACTACCACAGAAAACTGGAGTAATAGCCATATCGATAGTTGCCTTACGCAAAGCAGCCTTGATTTCATCAGCAGAAATTTCTTCGCCTTCCAAGAACTTCATCATAATTTCTTCATCGTAGTCAGAGATAGACTCGATAAGAAGTTCTCTTGCTGCCTCTGCTTCATCTTTCATATCTGCAGGAATATCAGTTAATTCGAACTTAGTGCCGTCTTTATCATCTTTATCATAAATAACAGCTTTCATTTCAATAACGTCAACTTGACCAATGAAATAATCTTCTTTACCGATAGGCAATTGAACAGGAACAGCATTAGCCTTCAAACGGTCTTTCATCATTTGCACAACGTTTGCAAAATCTGCACCTTGACGGTCCATTTTGTTAACGAATGCAATACGAGGTACACCGTATTTAGTAGCTTGTCTCCAAACTGTTTCTGATTGTGGCTCAACACCAGATTTTGCACAGAACAATGCAACAGCACCATCAAGTACACGCAAGCTTCTTTCTACTTCAACAGTAAAGTCAACGTGTCCAGGAGTATCAATAAGGTTGATACGAGTACCTCTCCATTGAGTTGAAGTTGCAGCAGAAGTAATAGTAATACCACGCTCTTGCTCTTGTACCATCCAGTCCATAGTTGCACTACCATCGTGAGTTTCACCAATTTTGTGAACTCTTCCTGTGTAGTACAAAATACGCTCAGATGTTGTAGTTTTTCCGGCATCGATGTGTGCCATAATACCTATATTTCTTGTATTTTCTAACGAAAACTCTCTTGGCATAACGCCCTCCTAAAAATCAAAATAAGATTACCAACGATAATGTGCAAATGCTTTGTTAGCTTCAGCCATTCTGTGCATATCATCTTTCTTCTTCACAGAGTTACCTGAATTGTTATAAGCATCAATCAATTCGCCAGCAAGTTTCTCTACTGTAGTCTTCTCATTTCTTTTTCTTGCGAAAAGAACAATCCAACGAATAGCAAGAGTTTGTCTTCTTTCAGCCCTAATTTCCATTGGAACTTGGTAAGTTGAACCACCAACACGGCGAGCTTTAACTTCCAAAACAGGCTTAACATTTTCTAGTGCTTGCTCAAAAACCTCCATTGGGTCTTGATTTAGTTTTTCTTTAATAATTTCAAAAGCACCATAAACTATATTTTGAGCAGTTCCTCTTTTACCATCTAGCATAATTTGGTTGATTAGCTTAGTAATAACCTTGCTACCATATATTGGGTCAGGAAGAACATCTCTTTTTATAACACCACTTCTTCTTGGCATAATTTATAACCTCCATTATTATTTTGACTGCCTAAAAATCACAAAAGCAAAGCAGTCATAGTTGCTTTAAACATCCGATTACAAGGCTTATTTAGGGCGTTTTGCACCATATTTAGACCTTGCTTGTCTACGATTAGCTACACCTGAAGCATCAAGAGTACCACGAATAATGTGATATCTAACACCTGGTAAATCTCTAACCCTACCACCACGAATTAAAACTACGCTATGCTCTTGAAGATTGTGTCCAATACCTGGAATATAAATTGTACCTTCTTGACCATTTACAAGACGAACTCTTGCAATTTTACGCAATGCGGAGTTTGGCTTTTTAGGAGAAGTTGTAGTAACAGAAAGGCATACACCACGCTTTTGTGGATTTGCATCCATAATAGGTGAATTGCTTTTTGAAACTTTGTCTTTTCTACCTTGCCTAATTAATTGGTTAATAGTTGGCATTTCTTTTTTACCTCCTTAAAAAATATAAAATCGGATGAGTAATTCCCGCAACCCTTGAAGGACACTCATAAGATGCTTGCAGTTATTAAAAACTATTGTTACTACTAAATACGACTACACAAAGCAATTAACATAATTGCCTTTATGTAAAATAGTCCTGTTTACCAATAACCTTCCTTTAAAATTACTGCTTCAATAAGGCATAAAGCACACCTACCTATGCCATTTATTGATTTTACCTGCAAAGCAAACAATATCGCTTGTTTTGCAAGATTTTGACGATTTTTGCGTATGATTAAACTTTGTTTTTGGCATAATTTGCCTTTAGTAAATCATATATCTGATATTCTAACAAATATAATAATAATTGTCAAACATTTTAATCTATTTTTAATTATTGTTAGAATTTTTTTGAATTAAAAGTGTGATTAGAAAATTTTAGGCTTAAAACTCTCATGTAAACAATATAAGCCAATCCATTTACACCTAACTTTTAAGATATCAATCCGAATCGATGTATTTGTATTTGGATATATTATATCTTTTAATTATATCCTTATATTTGCTTTTGAATTTAAAGTATTTGCAGCAATAAATGCAAATTTTTATTAGTGCAAATAACATTAATGCACCGCAAGCTACTTCTCCAATCCAAACAAAGTTCATTTGGTCTGGCTTATGATTTAATTTAGTTGTAAAAATCTCTAAATTATGATTAACAAAGATTTGTACTTTTTCACCTATTAAAGACCTTGCTTTATCTTCGTCTGTAATGCGTGATAAATAGCAACCTGTGTACAATTTTTCTTCTGACACAAACTCGTAATAAACAGGATAAACTACTAAATCACCATCAACTTGTCTTTCGTAATATACGATTGTCGCTTCTTCTTTTACAAATTCCGTACCAGAATTTATTTTGTATTCATTATTAAACTCAATAAGCTTAGTCGAACAAAATACAAGTGCGCTGGTGGAGACAATAAGCACTAAAAAGTATAGCAAAAAGCTATTTATCGGTTTTTTACTTGCAACCATTTCCACATAATCAAGCTGGTCTTCAGGCACTTTTTCATACCTTTTACAAATAGTAAAAAGCTTTGCCAAGCAATAAATCAAAAAGCTTAAAAATAACACTGCTGCAGGTGCAAAAATATACGATTCATTATAATCAAACTTTTTCTCAAGCAAATGTTCTTTATGCTCGTGGTCTACATAAATAGGCAATTTTTCGCCTATTTTATTTTTTGCATAATCAAAATTTACAATATTTGCAGGATAAACTCCGCTGTAAATAGTGCCATCACTAGAGACATATTCATAATGCAATTTATAATGTGTATAGTAGTCTATAGTAACTTCTTCGTATCTTACAAAAGTTGCATTTTCCTTTTGAAAATCGGTATTAATTTTGGTCAAATATTGATTTATATCCAAAGCAAGAAATACCGAACTTGTGACACATAACACAAAAGCAATTACTGCAGACAAGGAATACGTGACTATTGCCATAGTCTTAGGATTTAGTTTTGCAAATATTTTTTTATCATTATTCTTTTTGTTTTTTGTTCTACTATCTTTGTACGCAGTATAGCAATATCCAATAACAAAAACAATGACAACAAATAGAATAACACCTTTTAAAACTTTTACTCCCAAAGTCATAATTCAACACCTATTCTTCCTGTACTTCTTTGCCTTTTACATTGATTTTATACCAATGGATAACATATAAAATAAGCCTTATGAAGGAATTTAAAAACAATGGCAAACAAATAATAACAATTGCAGCTGCAAAACAAATTGGACCTATACTAGTACCTTCCGAAGTCTTTTGTACTTGCTTTTCGTGGTCAACATATATTGGCACTTTTTCACCTAGTTTTGCTTTAGCGTCGTCTTCTGTTGATATACTAGTATCCCAAACTCCTGAGTATGTCATACCGCTATCATCGGTATATTCGTAATATGTGGTAAAAGATATATGAACGCCATCTCTGCTACGATTCATTTCATACCTGACTATTTCCGCATACTCAAGTACATAGTTACAACTTTTATCAAAAATATATCTTTGGGTTGAACCCACAAGATTTTTTATCCCTGCAAAAGCAAAGAAAAAAAATATTATTGCAAAAATCAAATGAATCATTGCCATTTTTTTAGGTATAGGTTTATATTTCATAGCAATCTCCGCAAATTACACTAATCTTCTAGTTAATCTTTTATTTGCTAATTAAAATTTACTTTTTATGTTTGTAATAAGCCCTTAGTTTAAGTGAAAACAATAAAAATGCTACAAATGAAGGCAAAATACCAAATCCGTAAATCAAAATAGTTGTTAAATTGGTATTAATATCCGACTTTTGTATATGCAGATTATGGTCAACATAAATTGTAAACTCCGAACCAATCAAGCTTTCCACATAATCAAAATTTGATACATTTTTAACAACCACGCCCGTATACTTATATCCGTTAGGTGCAATATACTCATAATAAACATTATAATGAATATATTGATTATGCCTTTCTTCTGCTTCATATCTAACTATTGTAGCTTTTTCTTCCACATAATCGGCATTTGTATAAATATGATATCGCACAGACAATCTAATACACATTACCGTGCAAAAAACAAAAAGTGCAAAAGTTATTATAATGATAATCAAATCACGGATTCTTGTATCTTGATACTTTTTATTTACTTTTTCATCACTCATATCAATCAAATATCCTTACACTAGCTGAGCCGTCCAAATCAATATCCGAACAACTTACACCACTCTCAACTAATATTCTTGTTTCACTTGCTATCATTGCAGCATTATCGGTACATAAATTTAGTGGGGGATAAATAACATTGATATTATTTTTTTCGCCTTCTTCGCTCATTTTTGCACGAAGTAGTTTATTTGCTCCTACACCGCCAGCAATCACAATAGTTTTGTAACCGTTTTTTAGCGTTGCTCTTATGGTATTATCCACAAGCATACCAATAGCACGATTTTGAAAACTTGCTGCAACATCTGCTTTATTAAATTCTTCGTCTTTTTGTTCTTTATTATGTATATAATTTATGACTGCCGTTTTAAGTCCGCTGTAACTGAAATTAAAATGGTCTTCGCCCTTAAAAGGTATTGGCATATCTATGTTGCACTCGCCAGCTAAAGCCAATTTTTCAATTTCTACGCCGCCTGGATATGGTAGTCCCAAACATCTTGCAACTTTGTCAAAAGCTTCACCGCAAGCGTCGTCCACAGTTGTTCCGATAATTTCTATTTGATTGTAGTCTTGTACTTTACAAATTGCAGTATGTCCACCACTTGCAATCAAACAAATATATGGTGGTTTTAAGTTAGGGCAAGCAATATAATTTGCAGCAATATGTCCTTTAATATGGTTTACAGCAATAAGCGGAATGCCAAGGCTATACGCAAGACTTTTTGCATAGCTTACTCCAACAAGCAACGCACCAAGTAGTCCCGCACCATAAGTTACTCCTATCACTTCAATATCTGAAAGAGTCATATTTGCTTTAACAAGGGCTTCCTTAACAACATTTTCCACCGCTAAGGTATGGTTTCTAGATGCAATTTCAGGCACTACTCCGCCAAATCTTCTATGAATTTCAATTTGCGATGCAACCACATTTGATAGCAATTCTTTGCCACGCATAATAGCACAAGCAGTTTCGTCACAAGATGACTCTAACGCAAGGATAACAATATCTTTACGGTCTCTTAATTTATTAAGTTTTTCGTTCGCAAGCTCCAAATATGACATTACAAATTCCTTATTATTACAAAAAAATTTAATTTAATACCGATTTTTAATAGGTTATTGGTTTATTATCTCTCAATGACTCGTGCATTGGATATTTGTACTTATCTTGTTCAGTAATTTCTCTTTGCACTCTGCAAGGCACACCGACTGCAATCACTCCCTTAGGAATATCTTTTGTTACTACACTACCCGCTCCGATTACACTATTATCACCAATCGTCACCCCTGCAAGTATGGTTGAGCCTGCACCTATCCAAACATTGTTACCAATTGTAATAGGTTTTGCAATTTCTATACCAGCTTTTCTTTGTTCTGCGTCCAAAGCGTGCTCTGCAGTGGTAAAACAACAATTTGGAGCGACAAAAACATTATCACCAAATGTTACTTTTGCCCCGTCTGTGATAATCATATTGTGATTAGAATAAAAATAATCCCCAACTTCAATATTATAACCGTAATCACACCAAAACGGCGGAGTAATAAAACACTCCTTACCCATTTTGCCAAGCAATGTATTTAATATCTTTGCTTGTCCTTCTCTGTCATTAGGATTAAGTTTATTGTACTCAAAACACTTATCTTTTGCTATTGCAATTGCCGCTTCAAATTCAGGATTGTAACAGCCTTGGATAAAACAATTTATAGGTACTTTTGGTTTCATAATAATTCCCCTTAGCGCACAAAACATTTAAAAATAATTATTTCAATATATTTTAATGGATTTTACGTTTTCTTTAAATATTCTTCAATGAAATCTTCAATTTCGCCGTCCATAACGGCAGCGATATTGCCTGTTTCATAATTGGTTCTGTGGTCTTTTACCATTGTATATGGACAGAAAACATAAGACCTAATTTGTGAACCCCATTCAATTTTTTTCAAATCTCCTTTAAGTTCTTGGTCTTGTTCCATTCTTTCCTGCTCTTGTCTTTCAATTAGCTTACTTTTTAGCATTTTTAAAGCTTGCTCTCTGTTTTGTATTTGGCTTCGCTCGTTTTGGCATTGTACAACTATACCTGTTGGTATATGTGTCATTCTAACCGCTGAATCTGTCTTATTTACGTGTTGTCCGCCTGCACCGCCACTGCGATAGGTATCCACACGCACTTCGTCCATATTAATAACAATAGCATTGTCATTTTCAATCTCAGGCATTACTTCAAGTGAAGAAAAGCTTGTATGTCTGCGACTTTGTGAGTCAAACGGACTTATTCTTACCAAACGATGCACACCTTTTTCTGCCTTAAGATAGCCATAAGCATTATCACCGGACACCATAAAAGTCACCGCTTTAATACCTGCTTCGTCCCCGTCAAGTCTATCAAGTTCTTTAACGGAAAAACCTTCTCTTTCTGCATATCTCAAATACATTCTGTATAGCATACTTGCCCAGTCTTGAGCTTCTGTACCACCTGCACCTGCATGCAAAGTCAAAATAGCATTGTTTGCATCATACTTACCTTTTAGTAATGTTTGCAATCTCAATTGCTCTATCTCGTGTGATAATCTTTTCATATCACTCAAAATATTTTCACTCTCACTATCGTCAGACATTTCCAAACACATATCAATAAGTACATCTATGTCTTCTAATCCTGACATTAAAGTATTGTATTTATTAAGTTTATTTTCTATATTTTTACATTCCTTATTAACCACTTGTGCTTTGCTCATATCATTCCAAAAGCTAGGGTCATTTTGGATTTCTTCAAGCTCGGATTTTCTTGCATTAAGCTTTTCTAAATCCAAAGCATCTCCCACACTGATTAATAATTCTTTTATTTTTTGAAGTTCTAATTTTGTCTCTTCCAGTAAAATCATAATTATTTCCTTTTAGTTTTTCTTATTTTTTATAATTGCTTACAATTCTTTATTAATCTCGATTTTTGACTATTTATTTTTAAAATCAAACAAATTTTTTAAATAAATCCACAAAACTAAAACTCGCTATTTACCGCAACATTGCTTGTATTTTTTACCTGAACCACAAGGGCATTGGTCGTTTCTTCCAACCTTTTTATCTTTGTTTACAACAGTGGAATTTTGGTTTGTTGAAGTTTCCTTTGCAACTTGTTCTCTAATTGGTTTGTTAGTAGTTACTAACATTTTACAAAGTATAGTTACAGTATCACGATTGATTGCATCAATCATTTCATCAAACATATCAATCGCGTTGTTTTTGTATGCAATAACAGGGTCTTTTTGACCGTAAGCCATAAGTCCTATTCCCTTTCTCAATCTGTGCAAATTATCAATATGGTCCATCCATTTCATATCAACATTTCTAAGCAAAACATCTCTTTCTACCTCTTGATAATCCCGACCTATTTCTTTTGCTGCAGCGACTTTAGCATCATATTGCTTGAAAACTTCGTCCAAAATAGCATCTCTTATCTTTACAGGGTTATACACACTGCACAACTCTTCAGTTATGATATTTGTGCCATCTGCAAGTACTCTTTGCTCCAAAGCGTTATTAAATCCTTCATAATCCCAAGACATATAGCCAACTGACATATCAATATAATTGTTACAAATGATTTCTACTTGCTCGATAATCATTTTTTCTATTTGATTAGACATATCAAGTCCGTTAAGAACTTTGTTTCTTTGTTCGTAAATCAAATTTCTTTGTACATTCATAACATCGTCGTATGCAAGTACGCTTTTACGAATACTAAAGTCTCTGCCTTCAATTCTTGCTTGAGCGTGTTCGATTTGTTTTGTCAAAAGGGTAAGTTCAATCGCTTGTCCTTCTTCAAAACTAAACTTATTTGCAATATTTTGCATAGTTTCGCCGCCAAAGACTCTTAGCATATCATCTTCCATACTTAGATAGAATACACTTGAACCAGGGTCGCCTTGTCTACCACTTCTACCACGCAACTGATCATCTATACGCCTGCTGTCATTACGGCAAGTACCAACTATTCTAAGTCCGCCTAAAGCTTTAACTTCTTCCTTTTCCTTGTCAGTTATTTGCTTAAATTGATTGTATAGTGATTGGAACTCTTCCCTTGCTTTCAAAATTTCAGGGTCTGTGATTATAGCATAAGAAGTTGCTTCTGCAATCATCTCTTCGCTATAGCCATTTTTTTCCATTCTTTCTTTTGCCATATATTCGGCGTTACCACCAAGCATAATATCTGTACCACGACCTGCCATATTTGTAGCAATGGTTACAGCACCTACTTTACCTGCTTGAGCAATAATTTCCGCTTCACTCTTATGGTTTTTAGCATTAAGTACATTATGGCTTATTTTACGCGCCTTCAAAATTTTTGATAATGCTTCTGAGTCTTCGACATTAGATGTACCAACAAGAATCGGTTGTCCTGTCTTATGATGCTCTTCAATATCTTTTATCAAAGCGTCCATTTTACCTTTTTTAGTTGTGTATAACTTGTCATTTTCGTCGATTCTTAAAATAGGCTTATTAGTTGGAAGAACTACAACGTCCAAATTGTAAATATCATTAAACTCTTTTTCTTCTGTTTTTGCAGTACCTGTCATACCAGACAATTTTTTGTACAATCTAAAGAAATTTTGGAAAGTGATTGTTGCCAAAGTTTTAGATTCTGCTTTGATTGCAACTTTTTCTTTAGCTTCAATTGCTTGATGCAAGCCTTCGCTATATCTTCTGCCTTCCATCAATCTTCCTGTAAACTCGTCAACTATAACAACTTCGCCATCTTTTACTACATAGTCAACATCGCGTTTCATAATTACATTTGCACGCAAAGCATTGTTTACATAGTGTGCCAAGTCTTGGTTTTCAATATCTGCATAGTTTTCCAAATTAAAATATCTCTCCGCTTTGCTAACGCCATCGTCAGACAAACGAACAGTTTTTTCTTTTTCTTCAACAATGTAATCGTCTTCGCTCAAAGATTTAGCAAAAGAATCTGCTTTTTTGTAAGTATCGCTAGATTTTTCACCCATACCACTAATAATTAATGGAGTTCTTGCCTCGTCAATCAAAATACTATCTACTTCGTCGACAATTGCAAAACTCAACTTTCTTTGCATTTTTTGCTTTATGTCAACAATCATATTGTCACGCAAATAATCAAAGCCTAGCTCATTATTAGTTGCATAAATAATGTCAGAATTATATGCTTGTTGTTTAGCTTCGTTGCTCATTTGTGGCACAACAACGCCAACAGTAAGTCCTAAATATTTATAAACTTTTCCCATCCACTCGGCGTCACGCTTTGCAAGGTAATCATTGACAGTTACAATGTGCATACCTTCGCCTGTCAAAGCATTTAAATATGCAGGCAAAGTCGCAACCAAAGTTTTACCTTCACCTGTTGCCATTTGTGCAATACGACCTTGGTGCAATGCAATACCACCCATAAGTTGTACGTGAAAGTGTCTTAATCCAAGCACCCTGTCACTTGCTTCACGAACGGTAGCAAAAGCTTCCACTAAAATATCATCTAATGTCTCGCCGCTTGAAAGTCTATCTTTAAACTCAGTTGTTTTAGCTTTTAATTCATCTTCACTAAGCGATTTAAACTCATCTGCCAAAGCTTCAATCTCAGTAGCCTTTTTATCTAGTTTAGCAATTTCCCTATCATTAGCTTTTGGAAATAGTTTAGAAAATAATCCCATCTCTATATCTCTTTTTAATGTTGTTGGATTTAGCAAAAAGCTAGCAACATTAACATTATTTTTTATAAAATCAAAAATAACTATACTTTTTTATTGTACACCAAAATTTGGAATATGTCAATTATCATATAATTATAACATTATAAACATTAAAAATATTTTTATAAAAAATATGTAATCTGACAAATTATGAAAAATTTCACTTTTTTTCAGATTACATATTACTCAACACTCACAAGTTCAAAGTTAGTCAAATCTTTATCATTTTCTGTTGGGACTTTGTATACAGGGCTTGCAATTACCAGTCCGTAAACAGCTACTGCTCCTGCTATTTTTAGTCTTCTTGAGACTTCACTTAAAGTGCTACCCGTTGTCAGAATATCATCAACTACCAACACTTTTTTACCTTTAACAGCCGCTCTATCAACAATTTCGTATGCCCCGATAACATTATTTCGTCTTTCTCTTAAACTTAGTTTTGCTTGCTGTTTATTGTCTTTTACTTTAATAATTGCATCTTTGTTTACAGGCAAATTAAGTTTTAAAGCAAGTGACTTTGCAAGAAGGTAAGACTGGTTAAATCCTCTTTCTTTTTCTCTCTTATACGAAATCGGAACTGGGATAATAACTTGAGCATCTAAATCATTTTGCATATAAGTATCATACATCATTTCTGCAAAATACTTTGCTATCCAACGATTATTCCTAAACTTGAAATTCAAAATCAGTCTTTGTGCATCACCTTGATATTTCAAACTGCTACGGGCAAAGTCAAAGCCTTTGGTATGATTTTGGCACTCTAAACAATAGCAAGCTTCGTTATCTAAGGGCGAGCCGCACTTTACACAAATCCTTCCATTGTTAAAGGGAAAAGTTTTTAAACACTCTTCACACATACAATATTTACTGCCGGTAGGTATTTCTTCTTCGCACACTATACATCTTAGGTTGTCCGGATAAATTGCATCCGCAAGTATAATCTTAATCCTATCAAACAGCACGATTAACTTTTCCTTTATCTTACCCATTTTTATCATTTACACCCGATTTTTGACGGCTTTTTGTTATTTTTTACTCTTTATTATTTGCATTTTAAAGTCATATTTCACTTTATGAACTTATCAATTCAAAGTCGGTTATCTCTTCATTATTCTCACAAGGCACATTATATTTAGGGCTTGCAACGGCTAGTCCATACACAGCGGTAGCTCCTGCAATTTTTAACCGCCTTGCAGCTTCACTCATAGTGCTACCAGTAGTTAATATGTCGTCAACTAGCAAAACTTTTTTGCCTTTTACAACTTCCCTTGCTACAATTTCGTATGCCCCGACTACATTTTTTCTTCTATCATTTAATCCAAGTTTTGCCTGTTGCTTGTTATCTTTTATTTTAGTAATAACATCTGTATACAATGGCAAACCTAATTTTTCAGCAAGTGGTTTTGCAATCAAATAAGATTGATTAAAACCCCTTTGTTTTTCTCGTTTGTAAGAAATTGGTACAGGTATTATAATTTCTGCATCTAAAGCATTTTCCATATAAGTATCGTACAACATTTCAGCAAAATACTTTGCTATCCAGCGATTGTTTTTGAATTTTAAACCTAAAACCAATCTTTTGACATCACCTGTATAATTAAGACTACTTCTTGCAAAATCAAAGCCTCTGGTATAGTTTTGGCACTCTAGGCAATATAACGCTTCATTATCTATAGGAGCACCGCACCTTACACATATTCTTTCATTATTAAATGGAAAAGTCTTAAAACACTCTTCGCACATACAATATTTACTGCCCGCAGGAATTTCTTCTTCGCATACTATACATCTGCAGTTATCAGGATAAATTGCATTGCTGAATGTTGTTTTAAGCTTGTCCAAAAATTTAATAAGCTTTTGTTTAAACTCGCTATTGTCATTTTTAATAATTCGTTTGCTTTTATCTTTTGCTCTTTTCATACTAGTTTATTTAGAGATTTGCTCTTGGATTCTATCCATTTGTCTTACATACTCTTCTTCCAACATTTGAGTAAGCAGGGTATATCTTTTTGCAGTATAATTGTTGTGAACCATACAATACAAATGTTTGTCGTCGCCTACCAAAACGCTCATTTTTTTAGCTCTTGTTACCGCAGTATAAAGCAAATTTTTTGTCATTAATGTATAACTTCCGCCCATTAAAACTATGACTACAATATCAAATTCACTACCTTGTGACTTATGAATACTTATGCTGTAGGCAAGTAGCAACTGGTCAAAAATATCACGGGTATAAACGACAACTCTTTCATCTTCAAACTCAACTACAAGCTTGCCTTCACCTTCGTTTACATCTATTATTTTGCCTATATCGCCATTAAACACACCTACGCCTAATTCGTCACCACGCGACCACTCTAAGTCATAGTTGTTTACTATATGAATGACTTTGTCAAATTGTCTGTAAATATGCTCACCAATTCTAATTTCTTTTTTACTGCTAAGTGGTGGATTTATGGCGTTTTGCAACTTAACATTAAGGCTATTTACACCGCTTGTGCCTCTTTTAAGTGGGCATAAAACTTGTATATCATAAGGGTCTGCTTTGGTATAGTTAGGTATTCTTCGACTTACCATATCAACTACAGTATCAGCAATCAAATCTTGTCCTTTTACATTTGAGTATAAAAAGTCGCTGTCTTGATTTTTAATAATCGGCATTTCGCCATTATTTATCCTGTGAGCGTTTTCTACTATCATACTTTGATTATCTTGCCTGTAAATATAAGTTAAATAACTTACAGGAAGTTTATTAAAGGATATAATGTCCCCCAAAATATTTCCCGCACCTACTGAAGGCAATTGGTCTTTATCGCCTACCATAATAAGCCTACCACCATATTTAATAGCCCCAAGCAAAGCACTAAACACATATTCATCGCACATACTTACTTCGTCTACAATTACAACATCTGCATCAAGGGTAGTATCTTCAGAATAAGTAAAATAACCCTTTCCATTTTTAAAATTTAAATCAAGTAAGCGGTGAATTGTTTTTGCATCTTCCTCGCACGCTTCGGACAGTCTTTTTGATGCTCTTCCCGTTGGTGCACATAAAGTGGTATTAAGGTTAAGTTTTTTAAAAATAAACAATATGCACTTAATAATAGTAGTTTTTCCCGTTCCTGGTCCGCCAGTAATAATATTGACACCATAACGCACAGCATTTTCTATTGCTGCTATTTGGTTTTCGTGCATTTTGATTCCGTTTATTGCTTCAAACTCACTTATATCCGCCCTAATATCTGTGTGCAGTTGTGTTTGATTGTTGTTTAATGATATTAATCTTTCGGAAATTTTCCTTTCTAAAAGATAATACCTGTTAAACATTACTATTGAACTACTCTCGTTTTCCAAAATAACAACTATGCCACTGATTTCCAAAACTTCTACTACACTATCAAATAAAGCCACATATTCTTCCGCATCTAAACTTAACAATTTGAATACCATACTAGATAATTCATATTTAGGAAGGTATGTGTGTCCGCTATTTGCGGCAGCTTGTTTTAAGCAATAAACAATACCCGCTCTAACTCTAAACTCGCTATCAGGTTCAATGCCTATCTCTTGAGCTATTCTATCTGCGGTAACAAAGCCTACTCCGTCCACATCTTCCACAAGCTTATAAGGATTTTTATTGACAATATCCAATGTACTATTGCCATAAGTTTTATAAATTTTTAATGCTAAATTAAGTGAAATTTCAAGTTTTTGAAGTCCTACAATTGTATTTTGTAATTCCTTTAGCTGCATAAAAGCTTCGTGCAATTCCACAGCTTTGTTAACACTAATTCCTTTTACTCTTACAAGTTTTTGTGGATTTTTTTCAATAATGTCAAAAGTTTGCTCGCCAAACTCTTTTACTATCTTTTCGGCTGTAGCTTCGCCAATACCTTTAAACAATCCGCTACCTAAATACTTAATTATACTATCTTCACTATTAGGCAGACAAACCTTAACTCTGCTTATTTTTAATTGTTCGCCGTATTTGCTGTTAGTTATCATTTCACCTTCAAGCTCTACAACTTCACCTTCGCTAATTGGTGGGACAATGCCAACAGCAGTGATACTAATTATAGAATCACTTATAATCAAAACCGAATAACCATTTTCGGCATTACGATATACTACTTTTTCAACACTTCCTTTAACCAACATACACAAATACCAACAACAAAATCAATTTAACTACGATTTTTGATAGTTTTTTTAATATTAACCAAACAATTTTTCTGCAAGAGTTTTAATTTCTTGAGCTTTATTAGTTTTTTCCCAACTAAATCCTTCTCTTCCGAAATGTCCGTAATTTGAAGAATTTGCATAAATAGGATTTCTTAATTCCAAATAATCTATTAAAGCACTTGGTCTTAAATCAAATACTTTATCTATAATTTCTGTAATTTGTTCGTTTGTATATTTGCTTGTTCCAAAAGTGTTAACTTGCATAGAAACAGGTTTTGCAACACCGATGCTATAAGCAACATCAAGCTGACATTTTTTTGCAATACCGCTTGCAACAATATTTTTGCAAATATGTCTTGCCATATAACAAGCTGACCTATCAACTTTAGTAGGGTCCTTACCACTAAAAGCACCACCACCGTGTGGGCAATATCCGCCATAACTATCCACTATAATTTTTCTGCCTGTTAGTCCGCTATCGCCTTGTGGTCCACCAATAACAAATCTGCCTGTTGGATTAATAAAATATTTAGTATTTTCATCAACCATATTTTGTGGGATAACTTTATCAATTATGTGCTTTTTAACATCTGCTCTCAAAGTTTCCATATCAACATCTGGGTTGTGTTGAGTAGAAAGTACAACTGCTTCAATTCTTGCAGGTTTTTCGTCTATGTACTCTACAGTAACTTGTGCTTTGCCGTCTGGTCTTAAATATTTTAACTCCCCACTTTTTCTTACTTTAGTCAACTTTTGAGTCAATTGGTGTGCAAGATATATAGGCATAGGCATTAAACTTTCTGTCTCGTCTGTTGCATAACCAAACATCATACCTTGGTCGCCCGCACCATTTGTATCGTAATCGTCGCCGCCTGCTTTTTTCTCAATGCTATTATCTACACCTAAAGCTATATCTGGTGATTGCTTGTCAATACTTGTCATAACAGCAATTGTATTGCCGTCAAATCCAATATCACTGCTTGTATAACCAATCTCACAAACAGCTTTTCTTACAATTTCAGGAATATCCACAACTGCTGTTGTAGTAATCTCTCCCATTACCATTACAAAACCTGTATTACAGCAAGTCTCGCAGGCAACTCTTGCCATTTTATCTTGTGCCAATATAGCATCAAGCACGCTGTCAGATATTTTATCACATACTTTATCTGGGTGTCCTTCGGTAACACTTTCACTTGTAAATAATCTTTTGTTCATACTTATTTCTCCTTTTTTTATCCATTTAATATCGATTTTTGACACTTTTTTTGCCAATTTTTAAATTAACAACTTATAATTAAACTATCTAATATTTATAATATAACGATTATATTTATTTAACTTTTACATAATTAAACATAGTAAATCAATTCAAAAAACAGCAAATTTTTGAGTCAATATTAATCAAAAAAAGCTACTCAATGACAGAGTAGCTTTTTTAAAAAATTCTATCTGTCAAGACAATGTCTTGCGGAATTTAGCACCTTAAAATTAGGTTGCTGTGCAATCAACGGGTCCGTTCCCTCCTGCAACTCATAATAGAAACTATTAAATTTTAATCTTCATTACTACCTAATGTAAACAAATCATCATCGCCGTCAAAGTCGAATTTGTCAACGTGTTCACCAGTCTCAAAAATTTCCATTTCTTGACTTTGTGCAAGATTTGCATCCATATTTTGATAGCATTTCATGCCTGTACCTGCAGGAATCAATTTACCCAAAATAACGTTTTCTTTCAAACCAATCAAGTTATCAACTTTGTTCTTAATAGCTGCAGAAGTCAATACTCTTGAAGTTTCTTGGAATGATGCTGCTGACAAGAAAGATTCTGCTGCCAAACTTGCTTTTGTAATACCTAACAAAGTTCTCTTTGCAGTTGCAGGTCTTCCGCCATTTTGCAATGTCTTTTCGTTATTCTCTTCGTAAGTAAATATGTCATACAAGTCACCTGGCAACATATTTGTATCGCCTTGTGTTTCAATCTTAACTTTCTTAAGCATTTGTCTGATAATAATTTCAGTATGCTTATCGTTAATGTGAACACCTGATGAGCAGTATGCAGATTGTACTTCCTTAATCAAGTACTCTTGAACACCTTTTACACCACGAGTTCTAAGCATATCTTGTGGATATACAGAACCTTTTGTAAGTGATGTACCAGCATCAACTTTATCGCCATTTTTAACGATTACAGTTTGACCATAGTTATACTTATACTCTTTAACATCATTGTTATCAGAAGTAATAGTAATAATTCTGTTATCTTTATCGTGAAGAACTGTACCTTGAATGTCTGACAAAATTGCCTCACCCTTAGGTCTTCTAACTTCAAACAACTCTTCTACACGTGGCAAACCTTGTGTAATATCATCCGCTGTCGCAACACCACCTGTGTGGAATGTTCTCATTGTAAGCTGTGTACCTGGCTCACCGATAGATTGAGCTGCAATAACGCCAACTGCTTCACCAAGTTTAACAATATTACCAGATGCCATATTTGCACCATAACATTTAGCACAAACACCTTGTTTTGACTTACAAGACAAAGCACTTCTTATACGAACAGCCTTAACACCCGCTTGCTCAACCATTTTAGCTTGCTCTGCATTTAGCAAAGTATCTGCCTTAACAAGGATTTCGCCTGTTTCAGGGTGAATGATATCGTCCATACAATAACGGCCTTTAATTCTGTCACCAATGCCTTCAAGTGGTTTATCACTATCCGCACCCAAAATTGCTGAAACAACAAAACCTTTTGTATCGCCACAATCTTCTTCATTTACTATGCAATCTTGTGCAACGTCAACCAAACGACGAGTTAAGTAACCTGAGTCAGCTGTTTTAAGTGCTGTATCTGCTAGACCTTTACGTCCACCGTGTGATGAAATGAAGTACTCTAGTACTGACAAACCTTCACGGTAGTTAGCTTTAACTGGAAGTTCGACTGTTTTACCAGATGGGTCAGCAACCAAACCACGCATACCGCAAAGCTGAGAAATCTGTCTCATACTACCACGAGCGCCTGAGTGAGCCATCATATAGATAGGGTTGAACTTACCAAGTCCTGCCTCCAAAATCTTGTCGACTTTCTTTTTAGCATCTGTCCAAGCTTGAATAACTTGGTTATATCTGTCATCTTCTGTAAGTAGACCACGACGGAATTTCTTTTCGATATCCAAAACAACTTGCTCTGTTTCCTTAACGATTTCATATTTCTCTGGTGGAATGTGCATATCGAACACAGATGTTGTAATAGCACCGATAGTAGAATATTTGTAACCTTGTGCCTTAATCTTATCCAAAACTACAGAAGTTTCAGTTGCTCCCTTATATTTAAAGCAAGCGTCAACGATTTTAGACAATTGGCTCTTACCAACCAAGAAATCTATTTCTAAATCCAAATCCATTTCTGGAGAGTTGTCTTTGCTAATAGGAAGCTCTGGGTTATATCTCTTTACAAATTGCAAATCTTGTGGAATTGCCTCGTTAAAGATAAATCTACCAACAGATGTTTTAATATTCTTTTGATAATGCTTTTTAACAATTTCGCCATTAATTTCAACTTCTTTTTCCATAGTAGCACGAATGCTTACTACATCTTGAAGTCCGATTTCTTTTAGTTGATAAGCCATTAAAGCTTCATTGAAACTGCGGTAGCATTTCAAATTGTAATTGTTTGGATTTTCCCAGTATTTATCAGCATCAATCTTGATTTCATTGTTGTTTTCATCAATAGTGATAGCTTCTTTTTGAATAGTCAAATAGTAAGAACCGATAACCATATCTTGAGATGGAGAAACGATTGGGTTACCATCTGAAAGTTTCAAAATGTTATTTGTAGCAAGCATCAAAAATCTTGCTTCTGCTTGAGCCTCTAAGCTCAATGGTACGTGAACAGCCATTTGGTCACCGTCGAAGTCAGCGTTGAACGCACCGCAAGCTAGTGGGTGCAATTTGATAGCTCTACCTTCAACCAATACTGGCTCAAATGCTTGAATACCAAGTCTGTGCAATGTTGGAGCACGGTTTAAAAGTACTGGGTGGTCTTTAATGACATCTTCCAAAATGTTCCATACTTCGTCAGTACCTTTCATAATGTACTTTCTTGCAACTCTTATATTTAAGCAGTAGTTAAGTTCAACCAATTTTTTGATAACAAATGGTTTGAACAACTCAAGTGCCATTTCCTTTGGAAGTCCGCATTGATACATTTTTAGTTCTGGACCTACTACGATAACAGAACGACCTGAGTAGTCAACACGCTTACCAAGCAAGTTTTGACGGAAACGACCTTGTTTACCCTTTAACATACCTGTCAAAGACTTTAGCTCACGTCCGCCTGGACCTGTAACTGGCTTACCTCTTCTGCCGTTATCAAACAAAGCATCAACTGCCTCTTGTAACATTCTCTTTTCATTTCTAACGATAATGTCAGGAGAACCATACTCAATTAATTTTTTCAAACGCTTATTACGAGTGATAACTCTTCTGTACAAATCGTTCAAGTCAGATGTTGCATATCTGCCACCATCAAGTGGAACCATTGGTCTCAATTCAGGTGGAAGAACTGGAATAACATCAAGAATCATCCATTCAGGGCGGTTACCGCTAACTCTGAATGATTCAATAATATCAAGTCTTTTAGATGCTTTTAGCTTTTTAGCACCTTCGCTCTTAGCGATTTCTTTTTTAAGTTTTTCAGCTTCAGCGTCCAAATCAAGTTGCTTTAACAATTCCTTAATTGCTTCTGCACCCATCATTGCTTTAAAGCTGTTTCTACCATACTTTTCTTGTTTTTCACGATACTCTTGGTCATTGATAGTTTGTTTGTATACCAAATCGGTTTCACCCGGGTCAATAACTATAAATCTTGAGAAATACAATACGCTATCAAGTTCCTTAATACCGATATCAAGACACAAGCCGATTGAGCTTGGTGTACCTTTGTAATACCAAATGTGTGAAACAGGAGCAGCTAGCTCAATATGTCCCATTCTTTCACGACGAACTTTGCTATCTGTTACTAAAACGCCGCATCTGTCACAAACAGTACCTTCATTTTTCTTTTTATATTTACCGCAAGCACACTCCCAACTGCGAGAAGGTCCGAAGATTACTTCGCAGAAAAGACCGCCTTTTTCCGGTTTTTGTGTTCTATAGTTGATTGTTTCGGCATTGACAACTTCACCTTTAGACCAACTTCTGATTTTATCTGGAGATGCAACTCCTATCTGGATAGAACTAAAATTATTTAATTCAAACATTTTCTACCTCCATTACTCTTTATCGTCATTACCAATACCAATATCAAACAAATCGCCTGCATTAATATCGTTATTTGACTCATTTGCAATATCAAACAATTCACCTGCGTTGATACCATCATCGCCAGTAGGATTGTCATTGATACTGAATCCCAACAAATCATCATCTTCAAATGAGAAGTCATCTAAGTTGTAAGAATTGTTATTATCTATACCAAAAATGTCAAGTTCGTCACTTCCGCCAACAATATCAACTTCCTTAAGTTCTTTAGGCTCTGTATAATTGTTTGTAACACCTTTTGAACTATATGTGTCAATACTGATTTCGTCGCCATTATCATTCAAAGTACGAACGTCCAAGCACAATGACCTAAACTCTCTTACCAATACCTTAAATGCTTCAGGTATACCTGGCTCACAGATTGCGTTGCCCTTAACAATAGAGTTATAAATATTTGTACGGCCTTCAACGTCATCTGATTTAACAGTAAGAATCTCTTGCAAAATGTGAGATGCCCCATAAGCTTCCAATGCCCAAATTTCCATTTCACCGAATCTTTGACCACCGAATTGTGCTTTACCACCAAGTGGTTGTTGAGTAACCAATGAGTAAGAACCTGTAGCTCTTGCGTGAATCTTATCGTCAACCAAGTGGATAAGTTTCAACATATACATATAACCAACTGTAACTGGGTTTTCAAATGCTTCACCTGTTCTACCATCAAACAACTTGATTTTACCTGTTGAGCTTAAGTTGTTTTCAATGAACAATTTCTTAATATCATCTTCTGATGCACCATCGAATACAGGAGTTTCAACCTTCCAGTTAAGCATTTTAGCAACATATCCCAAGTGAACTTCAAGCACCTGGCCGATATTCATACGAGAAGGCACGCCCAATGGGTTAAGTACGATTTGTAGTGGTGTACCATCTTCCATAAATGGCATATCTTCTTTTGGCAATACTCTTGATACAACACCCTTGTTTCCGTGACGACCCGCCATCTTATCACCAACGCCAAGTTTACGTTTTTGAGCAACATAAACAACTACTTTCATATTAACGCCAGGAGATAGCTCGTCCTTATTAGCTCTTGTAAATACCTTAACATCTACAACTATACCTTTTTGTCCGTGTGGCAATCTTAAAGAAGTATCTCTAACATCTCTAACTTTTTCACCAAACATTGCTCTTAGCAATCTGTCTTCAGGAGTAAGGTCTGTCTCACCCTTAGGTGTAACTTTACCAACCAAAATATCTTCACTTGATACTGTACTACCAATTTGAATAATACCATCTTCGTCAAGATTTTTAATCATATCGTCACTTAAGTTAGGAATATCACGAGTGATTTGCTCTGCACCTAGCTTACTGTCACGAGATTCGATTTCATACTCTTCGATATGAACAGAAGTAAATACATCGTCTTTTACCAAATCTTCACTGATAAGTATAGCGTCCTCGTAGTTGTAACCTTCCCAAGACATAAAGCCGATAAGTATATTTTTACCAAGTGCCAACTCACCTTGTGAAGTTGCAGGTCCGTCAGCAATGATTTCACCTTTGTTAATCTTTTGTCCCAATGAAACAATAGGTCTTTGGTTTATGCAAGTGCCTTGGTTTGACCTTTCAAACTTACGCAATACATATTCTTTTCTAGTACCATCGTCACCAGTGATAACAACTTTTTCGCCGTCAACATAGCTTACTGTACCATCGATTTCAGATAAAATACATACGCCACTATCATAAGCGATTCTATGTTCGATACCTGTAGCAATGATAGGAGCTTCTGTTTTAATTAGTGGAACTGCTTGTCGTTGCATGTTAGAACCCATCAACGCACGAGATGTATCGTCGTTCTCTAAGAATGGGATAAGTGATGCAGCAACAGATACCAATTGTTTAGGGCTTACGTCCATATAGTCAACACGGCTTGCATCAACTTCACGGATATCTTCACGAATACGACAAGTAACACGCTTATTTTTAAAGCTGCCGTCATCATTTAATTCTACATTTGCTTGTGCAACAACATATTTATCTTCTTCGTCTGCTTGCAAATATTCAACAAAATCTGTAACAATTCCGTTTTCTTTGTCAACTTTGCGGTATGGAGCTTCAATAAAGCCATACTCATTAACTTTTGCATAAGTTGCAAGTGAAGAAATAAGACCGATGTTTTGACCTTCTGGTGTTTCGATAGGACACATTCTACCATAGTGAGAGTGGTGTACGTCACGAACTTCAAAGCCTGCACATTCTCTATTCAAACCACCTGGTCCTAATGCTGATAACTTTCTCTTATGAGTAAGCTCTGCGATTGGGTTGTGGTGGTCCATAAATTGTGACAATTGTGATGAGCAGAAAAACTCTTTAATAACACTTGTCACAGGTTTGATATTGATATAAGATTGAGCAGTTTGCTCGTTATCGTCTTGAGTAACGCTCATTCTCTCTTTAATAACTTTTTCAAGTCTTACTAAGCCTACACGCATTTGATTTTGAAGTAATTCACCAACTGCTCTTACTCTTCTGTTTGCTAAGTGGTCGATATTATCAATCTCACCAAAGCCTGATGCGTGTGCAAGGTTGATATTCATTGTAGCAATGATATCGTCCATTGTAATATGTTTAACTACCAATTCTTTTGCGTTTTCTTTGATTGCATTAATCAAATCTTCACCGCTGTAGTCTTGCATCATTTGTTTCAAAACAGGATAGTACACTCTTTCGTTAATACCAAGTTCCAAAGGATTGCAATCAACAAAAGCTGTCAAATCAACAGTGTTGTTACCAATCATTTTAAACACACCGCCGTCGCCATTTGCGTTGTAAAGCAATACTTCGTTTATACCTGCATTTTGAATATTCAAAGCTACTTCTTCAGAAATAACTTCGCCTTTAGTCGCAAAAATTTCGCCGTCTTCGCTAACAATGTCACTTGCAGCAGTTTGATTAGCAATACGAGTAGCAATAGAAAGTTTTTTGTTAAACTTGTATCTACCAACTCTTTGAGTATCGTATCTTTTGCTGTCAAAGAACATATTATTAATAAGCTCTGTAACGCCGTCAATAGTAGGAACTTCGCCACTCTTCAACTTTTTGAAAAGTTCGATTTTTGCATCGTCAACATTGCGTGCAATATCCTTCTCTATTGTGTCTTTAAGCATTTGGTTATCACCAAACAACTCAAAAATTTGTTCGTCTGTACCAAAACCTAACGCTCTGATAAATGTAGTTGCAGGAAGTTTTCTCTTTCTGTCAACAACAACGTACAAAATATTATTTGAATCTTGTTTAAACTCAAGCCAAGCACCCCTGTTAGGAATAACAGTAGTATCAAAACGGTCAATACCATTTCTGTCCTTTTGAGCAGTTGTATAAACACCCGGGCTTCTAACTAATTGAGAAACGATAACACGCTCCGCACCATTGATAATGAATGAACCGCTGTCAGTCATAAGTGGGAATTCACCCATAAACACTTCATTATCCATAATGATAGGTTCGCCTTCGGTATTCTTTTTGATAAGTCTGACTTTAACCTTCAATGGTACTGCGTAAGTAGTATCTCTGTCCTTACACTCTTTAACAGAATACTTAGGATTCATATCCAAATAGTAATCCAAAAACTGAAGTTCCATTCTTCCGGCGTGGTCTTTAACCGGCGAAAAATCTTGCAAAACTTCACCAATTCCTTTTTCCAAGAAATTTTTGTAAGAGTCCTTTTGCAAAGCGATAAAATATGGAATATCAATTGTCTCTTTTATTTTGCTAAAAGAAACTCTTTCTGTATTGCCATATTTAACTTTGTGAATATTTGACATATTGCACTCTCCTTATAAAAAACTTTCAAATGCCATTAAAACATTGCGCATATAATGACATTATAATACCCTACTATTGTACAACAACCGCCTTTTTTAGTCAAATATAATTCTTTATATATTTTAAATTAATTTTAAAATCAAATAAACACACATATTTTGATAAAAAACCTGCAAAAACAACAATATTTTCAAAAATAATCGCAAATAAATTTTACCCAAATTTTTCATTGTAATTTTTTAGAAAAATAGGTTTAGCCAGATACTCTCTATAGTGCTTTGTTCGGCGAAAAAATATCATACGCAAACGCATTAAGTTTGTATGACTTTTAAATTGTCTATTTCATATTTTTTAGCTTAACTTTATCAAAATTTTGTAGGTAAATAATCTCAAAATTATCAAATTTAATAGCTTTATAGCAATTTTAACAAGAAAATAACACTATTAAGAAATTTTTAATAGTGTTTTTTATATTTAATATTTTTATCTTTATTATATTTATCTTTATAAAATAGTGCAAAATATTTCCTAATCTTCCAAACCCGCAAGGTAATCAATAGACACACCAAAATACTGAGCGATTGCTATTAACTTAGATAAAGTTGGTTCACTCTTTCCAAGTTCCCAGCAACTGATAATTGATTTGCCTACATCTAAATCTTTAGCCAATTGAATTTGACCAATCCCCTTTTCTAATCGCAACGCAAGTAAGCGTTCTGCAAATGCACTTTTCATATCTAAAATATTACCATAATATTGGGAAAAATACTCAAATTCCCAATAAATTGGAAGAAAAGGCTTGACATTCCCAATATATTGGGAGTATAATAAAAACATAAAACTTAGGAGGAATAAAGTATGTTTTGTAATAATTGCGGTAAAGAAATTAATAACAATGCAGCAATTTGCCCTTATTGCGGTGTTGTTGTAAATAAAAATGCTTTAAGTTCTGCCACAAACACTAACCAATCCAATACAATGGCAATAGTTGGTTTTGTATTTTCCTTTTTCATAGCTATAGTCGGACTTATTTGTTCTATTATTGGCTTAAAAAGAGCACCTGAATTAGGTGGTAACGGAAAAGGACTTGCTATTGCAGGCATAATCATAAGCACAATCTCAATTGTTATTACAATTATTTTAATCGTAAGCATTATTATAGGTGCGGCAGCAATCGTTGGTATGTAACACGCGTTCAATCAAAAAAATAAAAGCCCTTCAAGCGGGCTTTTATTTTTTTTGTATTTTTAAAGATTACATTTTTTTAATTCTAAAAATATTATATTAAAATATCTGTCTTATATTTTGGGTTTCAAATAAATTTAGTCAAAGTTTAGTAAACAATAGGAAAATACAATTAATTATAGATATTATATTTATTATTAATATAACAAAAATAATACCCACCTGTAAAGTGGGTATCAAACAGATTAATCAATAACAATTTCAGTTTCTACATTATTTGGGTCATCGCTTTCAAGTTCTTTTTCGGAAGTTTGCTCTGAATCTTCTTTTGCATCGTTTTCATCTTGCTTTTTCTTTTCTTCCAAATATCTTTTTTCGTCTTTCATAAGCTTACTACAAATAAACATTGTTGCCCTTGTCATTTTGGAAATATTATGAGCAACCACTATTAATAAACCTAGCAAGAATATACCAATAGCACAATTAATAAAGCCTACAAAAAGCGATGTTACACCATCTTGAACACTAAAGCAGAAATTAATAATCATAGCTATTAAATTTGCTGCAAGTAAAAGTGAACAAATTACTATAAAAATAATTGTAAAAAGTTTTTTCTCTTTCTTTAAATTCTCATTAGGGTCGTCTTTTACGTGGTCCGGCAAAAAAGCTTCAAACAAATCTTTTGTTTTATCATTGTTTTCTTTTTTCATAATTTCTCCTGTTCCCACAATTTTATTATTAACAAAACCAAGAAAATACTAAAATTTGTTGTATTTAACAATAAAACTGAAACTTTAATCTAAGGCACTTCATTTCCACACAAACAGAAATGAAATTCCTTATTTTTTATTTTATCACTTTTTAAACTTTCTGTCAATACCACAAAAATAATTTTTACAATTAAAATCAATAATTAATCCCCAATCAAATTCTTATTTTGTAGAATTATTTAATTTATTTGCACCTTATTGCTACACTCTACCTGACAAAAGTAAATCCGAATTATTTATCCTGCAATATTCCATTAACGTAGAATATAATTCAAACCATTAATCATTCAATTCTAAATGCTTATTTAATAAATAATGATTTCTACTCTCTTCAACAAATTTTTCTCCCAAAGTGATATAGCCTTGATTTTCATAAAAACTTAATGCACTTTCTATTGAGTGAACAATTATATTTGATTTATTATTTTTTAAAGCTTCAGTTTCTGCCCAAAAGATTATCTGTTTACCATATCCATTGCCACGCTCTTCCTTTTTTACCAAAATACGACCGATTCTTGCATATTCTTCTTCAACATCAACTCTTGCATAAGCAATTAATTCGTCATTTTTATATAAACAACAATGAATAAATTTTTCTTCATTTCCTTGAAACTCATCTTGTATATCAAAATTCAACTCATTAACAAAAACTTTTTCTCGTAAGTCTTTTATTTGCTTATCCAATTGACATTTAAAATCAACACTAATTCCTAAGTTAATTTTAGATTGTATATAACTACTAAAATATTCTTTTTTATACATTTGTTGCAGTTTTTTTAATTGCCAATCAAAGCCGGTTATTATCTTTCTGCAATTAGAAGCTTTACAGTTACATTTGAACCGATAATTTTCATTATCTATAAAAGCATAGTCAACTAAAATTTCCTTATCAACTTCTATATCTTTACTAGCAACAAACACAATATTCCCTTGCACCCTACTATTAGGATTACAAGAATGATTACAATACGCCTTTATTTTCTCTTCATCTTTTTCCGTATATGCTCCAATAGCAATATCATCAGAAATCAGCAAATAACTATTTATGACACCCGATGTAAAAATTTCAGATGTTTTTAATATATAGCCACCTTTAATCCATACTATTTCTTCTTGATAAACTTTTGTTTTAGCGAACATTCCAACGCCATTTATGGCGCTATTCAGTAATTCAATTTTCTCGCTTACAAATGTTTCTTTTTTAATCTTTCTCAAAATAATTACCTTTTTTACTACGCAATATTTTATTATTTATTTTCTTTAATGAATTTTTGAACACATTGACTAAATAAAGGATTAGCTTCGCTTTTTAATAAAATGCTCACTATACTATATCCACCATCGATAGTAATATTTTCACCACTAATAAAACTTGACGCATCACTAGCTAAAAAATACACTACTTGTGCCACATCAATCGGTTTTCCAACCCGTGAAATAGGGGTAAAGAATGGTGCTATATTCATTTGTTCATCTGTATTCATATCAGTATCAATTGCCCCTGGTGCAATAGAATTAACGCGAACATTTTTCAATCCAAAATTTACCGCTAAACATTTCATTAAACTAATAGTTGCAGATTTACTTATTGAATAAGACATACTTGCGAATGCTCCAGGATAAGCATCATTACTTGACATTAAAACAATACTTCCATTTTCATTAATATTGTCCTGTAGCCCAACAGTAATATATAACTGCGAATAAAAATTACAATTCATTGTCTTTTGAAATTCACTAATATCAAAATTTCTAAAATCATCATTCTCACTAAATATCCCAGAGTTACAAACAATTGAATCATATCTATAAGATTTTGCAATATTAACAAAGTCTTCGATATCTTTCAATTTTGTGAAGTCATATGGTCCCAATAATTTAACTTTTTCTATTCCATATTTTTCTATTAACTCATTAGCCTTATCTTCATCGTGACAAAATGTTCCTATTATTTCATATCCTTCTTGAATAAACTTTTCTGTTATTGCTCTGCCAATACCTTTTGATACGCCTGTTATTAATACTTTCTTCATAATATATCATTCTCCTTGTCAGAATTATTTTTCACTATTTGTTTAAATGCTTTTGAATATGCCCCAAGCATGCAACTAGTCATTTTATAATAAATCGGCTTGTGCTCAGAGTCTTTTCTCATTGATAAATACCCTTCCTGAAACCAAATTGTCCCATCGTTTATATCCTTTTGTCCTTGGCTAAATAAGATTACCCCACATACCAATGGTAAAGTGTTTCGTCCTACATATTTGTTATCAGTTTTAATAGCTTGAAAACTTAAATTTTTCTTTGCAGTACTAGATAAAGAATCTAATATTATCTGTTTTCTTGCATTTAATTCATTGATATTGTTTAATGATTCTAAATAGAAAATACTATATTTTATACCAAGAGCACAGTTTTTTGCCAAAACCACTTCCGCATGTCCGTTTAAAATTTCTGTCTCTAAAGTTTCAGAGAATATCCATATATTCTTCCATTTTGCTGTATCACCTTCTATTTCTGTCATTTCTTTTTCTAAAATAATTCTCTCATTTTTTATAGCTTCTTTATCAACATCAATTTCTATCGTCGCAACTTCAAACGCTTGCTTATAACAGCAAAGGCTATTCCTTTTATCACATTTATAATATGCCTTATTTTTATTCACTATTTTTTCCAATTCAGTCTCTTCTGTCTTCAAATACATATATATTAAAACCGAAGTTGCAATCCAACAAACAATACAAATTAATATTATAACAACACAGATTATTGCTGCTTCAATTAAATTCACGGAATAAATTGCACTTAATAAATTACCAGCAATAAACACAATTATACCTAATAGAAAGCCCAAAGCACCAATGTTCCAACCATTATTTTTTTCTTTCATATTATATTCCTTATTTTTTATTGATTATTATATAAATTTAATATTTCTTTTTGCAACGCTTTTGAAATTTCAACAGAAATTTCTTTATAAAAAGGTTCTCTTTTCATTGTTCTATTACACCGATTTTGACAATGAATATTTGGACAATCATGTTTATTTTCTGGAACAAAATCTATTGCAAAATATCCTTTTATATCGCCATTACCATAACAATATATAGTTATATCGAAGCCAATTTGCTCAGCTAATAAATGGTCAATTGAACTCTCAGAATAATCTTTAGAACTTAATTGTATTAAATTTTTTTCGCCATAGCAATTTGTTATTTCTTCCATTTGACTTTTATCATAGGAATTTCCTAAATACGCCACGATATATTCTACACCTACCTCTCTATTCTTCTTAACAGCTTCACTAGCTTCAATTTCTGTCCCTAAATCTGATGTGTATATAATAACCTTACATTCACTTGGATTTTTTTCACTACTCATCTTACCTTCCATCTCAATCAATTCAGAAAGGTGAACTAATCCAATTTGATGAAATCCATCTTTCACATTATTCTCCAAGCAGAGCGCACAACAAGTAAAATTGTTTTTCGAATCTTTATTATGTTTACTAATAATAAGAACAAAAAACACAATAAAAGCAGATAGAATAGCTATTACAATTTCAATAATTATCAATATCTTTTTCAAATTTTCATCTTTACAAAAAGTCATAATCAAAACATAAATAATAGAAAAAATAGTAAAAAAACTACCTAATACGCCGACAACCTTGCTAAAAGGTAAAATATTATTTAAATCCGAAAAAAATTTTTTTAAATTATTTTCCAATTTTTATTACTCCTTAATTTCCAATTCATATAATTTAACTTTATGGTCTTTTTCATCAAATGAATCGTCGGTCCAAGTCCAGCCGGTTTTTTCATAGAAATTATTTAATTCAGTAAATAAATATGCTTTTTTTATTTTCATAGAAAATAAAATTTTTTTAATTTGATGCTGTATATATAATCCAATTCCTTGTCCTCTGTATTTTTTATCAACAACTATACCGCCAACCCATGGAGACAAATCTTGTCTTGCTAAATTATCACAATTCCACAAACTAAATGTGCCTACATAATCTTTATTATTTAGCACCACAAAAGTTATGGGAATAGTAACTTCATTCATAGAAGTTTTTATCCATTCCTTCCAATAATTAGGGTTGTTATCACCCCATTCAGAATATAAAGAATCAAAAACATTATCAAAATATTCTGGTACAACTGCTAATGATTTAATTTCCATTCTATCTCCTTAAGGGTGCAAATAAGGATAAGGAGAACATGGTCCCAATTCCTTATATAACCTAATTATCGCTTTACATTTTGCTTTGTTATGTCCATCTAACTTTCCAAATTCGTTTACTGATTCTCCTAAACAGCAACCACCACAATGAAGTTTAGCAGGACATTTTTTACAATCTTCCATCAAAGTAGATTTTCTGCTATTTAATGCCTTTACCTTATCTGTGTCCCAATCAAATTGTTTTGTTTCATCATTCCATTTTGCTACAATAAAACAATCCATGTGATGAGCGTTTTCACCCATCAATGCCATATCACAAGCAGAAATATAACCATCAGTAGTAATATGTGGTGCAGCTAAAGGAGTACAACAGCGACAATGATAATCTGACTCGCCATCAAAATTTATAGTTAAAAAACTGCCCCAAAACAAATCTTTTTCTTTTGCATAATAATATGCTGGCAAATACTCATCTACATATTTATCCATATCAAAAGAAAATTGTTCCATTTTCCTTTTATCAGTAACAACGGGAGCTTGTCCGACAGAGTAAAACAATGGATTTGTCCACACATGACGAATTCCTAAAGAAAAAAAGTAATCAACTAATTCTTTTTGTTTGTTAATATTAGAATTTGTAATTGTTACACGGGCACCTACCATAATTTTTTTATTGGTATTATTTTTATTAAGCCAAATAACATTTTCTTCCAATACATCAGCAGGTTTTTTATTGTTAAATAATTTTTTAAATTGTGGTAAAAATGGTCTATTATAATTTTGTATATCTTTTGTTCCGTCAAATGACACCCACAAAATATCGACATTCTCTAAAATCCAACTTCTTACTTCTTCAGTGAAAACTCCATTCGTTTGAATTTCTACTGTTACTCTATCCCCACCATTTTTATGACTTTTAGCATATTGAGTTATTTCTTTCATTATATCGAATTCCTGAGTAGGCTCACCTGGACCATAAAATCTAATATGCCTACTTTCGTTATTAGCAAAATACCAGTCAATTGCATACTTTGCAATATGTATAGATACGCTTTGCTCAATCATAGCATTTCTTTCTTTTGCGTTATAACAATATATACAACAAAGATTACATTTTGTTGTTATGAAAAAAGATAGCATTTTTTTATTACAATGTGGCATTTTAGTGTCCTTTTTTAGCGTAAAATGTGCGATTTGTCAAAAAACTACAAATTTTGATATCAAAGCGTTAATTTTTTAGCTTCTGACCCCGCTATTCTATTGGCTTTTTGGCGAAAAGTGTCAGTAAATGTATACTTTTTCTGACAC
>CAJTYW010000007.1 GCA_910583995.1 uncultured Christensenella sp.
ATACCTCTTGAGATTGTACCAATAGTTTTCATAACAAAAACCTCCTGTTTTCCTTGACCTATCATATTATACACCAAATAAAATTAATTTGCAATAAATTACAAAAATTTCAATATAATGAAATCTTAATATTGATATAAGTAAAATAATAACGCCTTAAAGTGCAAACAAAAAAGACACCAAATTTAAGGTGTCTTTTATTTTTTATATACATTACATTTTAACAGGGCATTTAATACCAAGCAATGACATACCATTTTTGATAATATCTTTTACTACTTTAACAACGGCAAGTCTTGCTGCCTTGTCATCTTCGCAAGAGTTAGAAATATTTTGCTCAAGATAAAATTTATTAAACTGACAAGCAAGCGAATAAATGTATCTTGTTACAATAGATGGCTCATATTTTGCAGCACTATCAAGCAATATTTCAGGATATTTATCAATAAGTTTAATAAGCTCATAACTCTCTGCACTTATTAAGTTATCATAATTAATATTACCTGTGCTTTCTATTTTATTTAGCAATGAACAACACCTTGCATAAGTATACTGAACATAAGGTCCTGTTTCGCCGTCAAAGTTTAAAACTTTGTCATAACTAAAGCTAATATCTTTTATACGGCTACCAACCAATGCCCCAAAAATAACTGCACCTGTACCAACCATTTCCGCAACATCGTCTTTGTTTTCCAACTCTGGATTTTTTTCATTGATGATTTGCAATGCTTTGCTTTTTGCAGTATTTAATACATCTTCCAAAAATACTACATTACCATCACGAGTAGATAGCTTTTCGCCTTCAATACTAACCATACCAAATGGTACGTGAATCATATCCTTTGCCCAGTCATATCCCATCATTTCAATAACTTTGAAAAGCTGCTTGAAATGCAAATTTTGTTGATATGCAACTACATAAAGTGATTTGTAAAAATTATAAGTATTTTTTCTGTAAAAAGCAGCAGCCATATCACGAGTTGCGTACAAAGTAGCTCCGTCTGCCTTTTTTATCAAACAAGGCGGCATATCTTCGCTCTCATCAAACTCAACTATTGTTGCTCCGTTACTTATTTTTGTCAAGCCTTTAGCTTCCAATTCGTCAATTATCGGTTGCATTTTGTCATTGTAAAAACTTTCACCATTATAACTATCAAAATGAACATCAAGTCTTTCATAAATTTTTTGGACATCACGCAAAGTAACTTCCTTAAACCAAATAAATAAACTATTTGCTTCGCTGTCGCCGTCTTCTATCTTTTTAAACCAACTGCGGGCTAAATCGTTAAGTTCTGGTTTTTCTTCCGCTTCTTTATGAAATTTAACGTAAATCTCCAAAAGGGCATTTATACCACGCTTATTTATATCGTCCTTATCCCCCCACATTTTGTAGGCAACAATAAGCTTACCAAACTGCGTACCCCAATCGCCTAAGTGGTTGATACCGACAACATTATATCCAAGTTTTTTGTAAATTTTATAAAGACTAGCACCTATTATTGTAGTAGATAAGTGTCCCATATGAAATGGTTTTGCAATATTAATGCTAGAGTAGTCAATACAAATTGTTTTACCTTCCCCTTCTTTGCTATCACCATAGTGTTCGCCTAATTCCAAAGTTTTAGTTATAACTTCTTTTACAAAATTCAGTTTTGACAATTTAAAATTAACATAACCATTTACAGCTTCAATGCTTTCCAAAAATTGTGGTTTATTTATACTATCAACAATCTCATTTGCTATAATTACGGGCGATTTTCGCAAGGTTTTTGCAAATTTAAAGCAAGGGAATGCAAAGTCCGCGGGTGCAGTATCTTTTGCAGTTACTACAAGTGGTAAAATCTCTTCAAAACTTACATTATCTATTTTTATCAGTTTTGCTATTTCAAACTTATAATCCATTAATCAATCTCCTAAACATTAAATCTGAACAAAACTACATCGCCGTCTTGAACAACATAATCTTTACCTTCACTTCTAACTTTGCCTTTTTCCTTTGCAATAGTGTATGAGCCAAGCTCTAATAAAATTTTATAATCTACAATCTCCGCTCTAATAAAACCACGCTCAAAGTCGCTGTGGATTTTACCTGCAGCTTGTGGTGCTTTAGTGCCTTTTTCTATAGTCCAAGCACGAGTCTCCTTTTCTCCCGCAGTAAGGTAAGAAATCAAACCTAAAAGAGAATAGCACTCTGTTACAAGCACATCAAGTCCGCTTTCGGAAAGTCCTAATTCTTCTGCAAACATTGCTCTTTCTTCGTCATCGTCGATTGATGCTAAGTCTTCTTCAATTTTAGCACATAATACAACTACACCTGCATTATCGCCTTTTGCAAACTCTTTAACTTGCTTTACATAATCGTTTTCAGTGCCAATCTCATTCTCACTAATGTTAGCAACATAAATAACTGGTTTTGTAGTAAGCAAAAACAAATCTTTAACAACTGCTTTTTCTTCGTCTGTAAACTCCATTGAACGAACAGGCTTGCCACTTTCCAAATGTGCATAAATGCTTTCTAAAAATTCAGCTTCCGCAATATATTTTTTATCTCCACCTTTTGCGCTACTGCGAGCTTTAGCAATTCGTTTACTTATAGACTCCATATCCGCAAAAATAAGTTCTAAATTTATTGTTTCAATATCACGCAAAGGATTAATGCTGCCGTCAACGTGAGTAATATTATCGTCATCAAAGCATCTTACCACGTGTGTAATAGCATCAACTTCTCTTATATGTGACAAAAACTTATTACCCAAACCTTCACCACGAGAAGCACCTTTAACCAATCCTGCAATATCCACAAACTCAAGATAAGTAGGAGTAATCTTTTTGCTGTTATACAAACTTGCAAGTGCATCAAGTCTTTTATCAGGTACAGCTACAACACCCACATTCGGCTCAATAGTGCAGAAGGGGTAATTAGCACTTTCTGCTCCTGCTTTTGTTATTGCATTAAATAATGTACTTTTACCTACGTTAGGCAAACCAACAACACCTAATTTCATTTTAATCTCCCTAAAAAAATACCATTAAAAGCGATATATTGCTATTATGGTATTACTTTTATAACAATTATTTAAATTATAATAAAAAAAAGTCCAAAAGTCAAGCAATTAACTTTTGGTAAAAATAAGATTAAGTTATTATTATCAAGTTATGAACATATTTGGGTATAATCATATATTCATATCTTTCTTATCATTATGTGAGCATTTGTTAATACATTCAAATATGTACATATTCTCTTTGTTAAATATATCAACGAATGAACATATTATTATGTATGAATAAACAATAAATCGGCATATCTCCACATAAAAATATCTTGCAAAAATCGGTACTAATTCATATTTTCATATCAACATATTGAGATATGATAATTTGTAAATATACTAACCGCTTTAATCTTACAATCAAAATTTATCATTTTTTCATTTTTGCTAGATACTTATTCAATTGATTTAAAAAATATCTTTTATGTAATGTCCACTCAGGTGCTATAAGAGTACTTCTCTCCCCGTCACCTGTTAATCTTTCAATATAAATTTTATCGCCTAAAATTTTAAGCTGCTTAGCAACTATTTCAATATACTCTTGCATTTCAAGTGGTTTATAATCCCCCTTCAAATACATTTGTTCCAAAATAGTGCCTTTAGGTATATAAGTGCAGTGTATTTTTACGGAATGTGGCTTTAATTCGCATAAAACTGTTGCGGTATATAACATATCTTGAATATTCTCACTAGGTAGCCCATTCATTATATGTACACAAACTTTAATATTATTATCCTTTAGTCTGTAAAAGGTTTCTTCAAACTGCTTGTAAGTATGTCCGCGTCCGATAATCTGCAAAGTGTTGTCATTTGCGGACTGCAAGCCTAATTCTATAACTAAATGTGTTTGTTTACTTAAGCTTGATAAATATAGTAACATTTCGTCATTTATGCAGTCAGGTCTTGTAGCTATGCTAATACCGCATATCTCGCTATCTTTAAGCACTTGTTCCACATAAGTATTCAGCTTGTTTACAGGCATATATGTATTGCTAAAGGACTGAAAATAAGCAATATACTTATGACTTGCTTTATCCTTTAATTTGCTTTTTGCCACATCTAATTGCAATGCAGCAACTGCATAGTCTCCGCTGCCTTTTGCACTGCAGTAAATACAACCGCCATACCCCAAGCTACCGTCCCTATTTGGGCAAGTTGAAGCAATATCCAGTGCTAGCTTGTATACGCTGTGACCAAAAGTTTTTTTATAATATTCTGTTATACTATTATATTTCAATCCGTTATCCATATAAATATTTTAACATATTTTTACGCCATTTAAAAGCAAATATTACAAGTTTTTATATTTATAATAAATATCATTATTCCATACAAATCAGCAAATTAAGCTTTGGATTTTAGTACTATTAAGCTTTATTTAATTTTTATTTTATAACTAAAAATCACAAATTAATAGCGATTTTCGATTGGTTTTACAATAAATTATTTATGTCACATAAAACTTTATGTAATAAAAAGAGTGCTTATTAAAGCACCCTGAGTTATTTATTTGTTATCGCCAACAATATATTGCATTGGGTCTACAAGTTTATTGTTTTGAGTTAACTCATAATGTAAGTGAGCATCTTGCTTACACTCAAATTGGAATTTACCAATCTTACCGATAACAGTCTTTTCAGTAACCTTGTCACCTTTTTTAACACTGACATCTGCAAGCAATTTGAATGTTGCTACAAAGCCTTTGCCATAATCGATTGTTACTGTACCGCCATAGTGAGCGTCATTTGTTACTTCTGTAACTGTTCCGTCAAAACCAGCATAAACTTTAGAGCCTTCTTTGCCGATAATATCCAAAGCCAAATGTCCATCATATCTGTTTAAAGTTGGGTTATAACTTAAAGCAGTATCTGAAAATCCTCTGCCTTCTGTACCACCTTCAACAGGCATAACCAAAGCAAACTTCTTTTCAACTACAGTTGGGATATCGTCATCTGGTGCCTCTATTGTTGGCTCGTCCGGTTTATTAACATCAATGTCCGGTGTTGTTGTGTTAAGCACTGCAACTACTGTTACCACTACTCCAATCGCTATCACGCATAGAATCATCAGGATATAATGAATATTCTTTTTTAAAAAAGCCATTAATCTGCTGCCGATAGCCTTTGCATCTTTTTTTTGCATATTTACCTCCAAATATTCTTAATAACTCCCCATTATCAGTGGGGTGCCTACTGTGATTACATTATCCCTTATAGCGATTTGAAAATTGATGTTAATACCATTTGCTTGCGTCATTTTTCCACAATTTTCAGATATACCATAAATGATATGTACATTACCCACAGTTTCCTCTTGTTGAACTGCTACTTTGCATTTTTTAATGACTTTTTGCATATCGTCATAATCACCCTTAAAACTTGCACTTATTCCAACTATGTTTACCAAATTATCCGCTATCTTCTGTCCATTATCGTAATCACTTGTAACCATAAAAATGTCATCGTATAGGTATATAGAATTTTCGCTATATCGCCCTTTTGTAAAATAATTAATAGTAATATCTTTATCTGATTTTGGTAGCATAACAGGCAAAGAATATGTAACAAACAATAATAAACCCAACGATAAAACAATCAAAAACTTTTTCATATAATCTCCTCACAATTCTATTCTTGCCAGATTATTTATCCCTTATACATTAAGTGTTGATTTTTTTGAATAATAATTTTTCGTTTAATAAAAGTTGAATATCAAAGCGGTTTTTTGTATAAAATCACAATATCTTTTTTAATTATTCCTTGTTTTGTGCTGTTTATAACAATAGACTTTGCAAAAATATTTGAATTTTTAATTTAACGCAAAAAAAATGACTTCGATTTAGTCAAAGTCATTTATGTATAATTTTTAATTTTAATTTAATTGTATTTATTTTATGCCTAGCTTATCTAAAATCATTTGCGGCAAATTGTTGTCACAAGTAACTTTTCTTACAAATATGCTATCTGATTCCATAATAGCGTCAAAATCTTCTTCCTTAAATAAATAAGGGAAACCTCTTTTCATATCAATATATCTCATATTAGAAATTTCGCAATAAGATTTAGCATTTATACAATAAAGTGCATCTTTAAATTTGCTATTGTAAGCCATAATTTGAAAGAAAAATTCGTCTGCACAATATCCATACCCACAAATTTTTAAGATTGTCTTTTTATTTTGTATTAAATAATTGCAAAATTCATCGGTAATACTAGCCCAGTTTGAACCGCCTTTTATCTCTATATCCAATTTTTTCAATCTGTTTACGCCAAAAAGCTTTTGTATGCCTTTAGATACTTTGTTTACACACTTAAGAAAAAAGCTATTTTTGGTTTGCAAATGATAGTACTTTAATTTATAGCTACCTTTTTTATACCATTCTTCTTCATCGCTAATTTGAATAAACTCTTTTCCTTTATTAGTATCAAAAAAATTATGTAGATAATCTTGAGATTTTATGCAAATATCTTGACCTGAAAGCAAATGATAATAATCATAATTATTCTGTTTGCTTGCGCTCTCCAAAGCTATTAGGCTTGCCGTAATTATTGATACTCCACCCCAATATACAGGTATTCTTTGCTTTGTATAAAATAATTTTGAATATTTAACAATTTGCTTCAGTTTATTAAAATCAAAATCTTTCCATTTTTTATCGATATGAATAAAAATATCGTTTCTGCAATCATCAATAGATTTGACACAATTAATCAAGTTTTGCATATTTGCGTGTGCCAATATCAAAAATGCGTGTTTTCCCATATTTTTCTCCAAACATTTATTTTTCTAAAGAACGGACTTGTAAAATTAATTGCTCACAAAGTTCTTTATTATTTTTGGTTTTAAGCAAAAGATTTATAAATGTTTTTGTTGCTTCTTGTTCGTTATTTTCAAGCAATGTACGAAGTGCGATATTAGCTTCAAGTTCCTTTTGACTAAGCAACAAATCGTCACGCCTTGTACTAGATTGGTTAAGGTCAATTGCAGGGAAAATCCTTTTTTCAGATAGTCTTCTGTCAAGCCTTAATTCCATATTTCCTGTGCCTTTGAACTCTTCAAAAATTACATCGTCCATACGGCTACCAGTATCCACCAAAGTTGTTGCAATAATTGTTAAGCTACCGCCGTGTTCAATATTTCTTGCACTACCGAATATTTTTTTTGGAAAATGCAATGCTGCAGGGTCAATACCACCTGATAAAGTTTTTCCGCTTGATTCTGTAACGGCGTTATATGCTCTTGCAAGTCTTGTTAAGCTATCCATAATAATTACTACATCGCAGCCAATTTCAACTTGTCGTTTTGCTCTCTCAATAAGCATTTCCGCAACTTTTATATGATTTTTTGGGCTTTCGTCAAAGGTTGAGTAAACAACTTCGCCAGGAACGCTGCGTTTCATATCTGTTACTTCTTCTGGTCTTTCGTCAACAAGCAAAACAAACAACTTTAAATTAGGATTGTTATTCATAATATTAGTTGCAATTTTTTTAATGATAGTTGTTTTACCAGCTTTAGGTGGGGCTACTATCAGCGCTCTTTGACCTTTACCGATAGGGCAAAGCAAATCAATCATTCTTATTGTAATATCATTTTTAATCTTGTCTTTTTCAAGCCTAATCATTTGGTCTGGATAAATAGGCACTAAATCGTCAAACTTAGCTCTTTGGGTTAAAGCTTGAACAGGCATACCATTGATTTTTGAAACATATACAACAGCAATTGATTTACCTTCGTATTGCTCTTTTGCAACACCAGTCAAAAAATCTCCTTTTCTAAGTCCTAAAGAACGAATAAGTCTTGCTGACACGTAAGCATCTTCAATATTGCTATCGATAGAACGAGTAAAACCATATCCATCTTCAAGAATTTCAAGATATCCTAATTCTATAATGTTTGACAAATCATTTTTTGAAACATCATTTTGAATATATTCATCAAATCCTGGTTCTTTTGCTTTAAAAGTAATTGTAACTGCAAATCTACTAAGTATTTCAGAATATTCTTCGTCTGACAAAAAACGCTCAGGCACTTTTTCCCAATCAATAGTATATTCGCCTTTTGCAGTACCTGTTTTTCTTCCTGGTTTTGTAATTATTTCAGGTCCATCCTTAATAATAGATTTGCAATGGTCGTGCTTTTCTATAAAAGTTGCTTTAATAAGGGCATCTTTTGATAATGTAGTTGGTGATTTAACGCCAATAAAAGTTGCAACATCACGCAACTTACCAATTGGCATTCTATCCATATCTTCAATTGTCAAATATGTTAAATCCATCATAAATTACTCCTTCATTTATATCAAATTAACATCGTCTAGTAGTTAAATTTTATTAATCCAAAACAAGTATAAATATATTTGACATAATAACCTAAATGGCTATTATGCAAATAATTCTTAATTTTTAATTGTTAAAATATACTATTGCTCATTATAAATTATATAATTAAGATATAAAAAGTATTGATATAATGTCAAAATTACATAAAATATCAAAAAGAAAAATATATTAAAAACATTTAAAGAATAAATAAAACTAAGTAATATAAAATTATCTATTAAACAAAATAATTTTAGTATTCTCTCCATCAAAATCTGTTCTGTCAAAAGAGATAGCACCATTTGCTACTAAAATTTGTTCTTCGTCAAACAACTTCAAAAAGCTATCAACTTTATCAATATCCATTATTGAATCACGAGTTTTATAGTGCATAGGAATTACAACATCTGGCATAAGTAGGTCAACAAATTCTTTTGCAGTTTGTGCATCAATAGTATAATTGCCACCAACTGGTATTAATAAAATATCAACTGAACCAATTTGTGAACAAATATCTATACTGCAAGCTTCTCCAATATCACCTAAATGACAAACTTCTACACCATCCATACGGAATTTAAATATAAGATTGCCACCTCTGCGGTTGCCACCATGATGGTCGTGAAAAGATTCCATACTGGTAATATGCACGCCATTAATTTCAAAAGCACCTTCTTGATTTAAAACTGTAGGATTATTTTCAATTGCTGCAAGATAATTATGGTCTTCGTGTTCGTGAGAACAAGTCACAATATCCGCATTTAATCCTTTTGGCATATTATAGCCAACCATTTTACCATTATACGGGTCAGTTATAATTGTTGTTCCTGTAGACTCCACTAGCTTAAAAGCTGAATGACCGAGCCATTGAATGTTCATTTTTTACTCCCTTAAAAATTATTTAAAAAATTCAATTAATATTTTAATTTTTTATAAAATATGTTTCAATAATTATAAAATTAAAATTTTCGGAATATTATTTAATGCCGTTAATTAATTTAAAATAATATATAATATATATCTATTATATAATAAAAAAAGAAGATTTGCTATACTTTTATTAAAATATTTTCAATTATTTTTAAATAAAGATAAAAATATTATTCATTTTTTATTAAACAGCAATAAAAATATATATTAAATAATGTTTTAGCTTAAAAATTTAATATTAAATAAATTTATATAAAATTAAATTTTTTCAGCCAAAACATCTCTAATTATTACATTATTTAATTCCAGTATTGATAAGCATATCGTTAATTTTGTCGTGTGGGTCAAGCAATGTTGATACAGACTTATCTTGATTACAAGTTGCAATGATATTTGCGATAAATTTAGACATATCTGCGCTTATAAACCACTTGCAATCTTTTACAAATTCAGGTGTATAAGTAAGATTTGTTGAAAGAACTGCTGTAAACAAACCTTCTTCGTAAGCTTTGTTAAATTTCTCAACACCTTCAGTAAATAAAGCGAAAGTTGCAGTTATAAATATGTTTTTACAGCCCCTTTCCTTCAATTCCTTGCAAAGGTGTAACATACTATCACCAGTTGCAATGATATCGTCTGCTACAAATATATCCATACCTTTAACATCATTACCGATATACTCGTGGTTAACAATAGGATTTCTTCCGTTTACAATAGTAGAATAGTCACGGCGTTTATAGAACATACCTAAGTTAATACCAAGTACAGATGAATAATAAATATTTCTACCCATAGCACCTTCGTCAGGGCTGACAATCATAAAGTGGTCTTTACCAAGATTTACTTGTGGATATTCCTTAAGCAAAGCCTTCAAAATTTGATATGTAGCAAAGAAATTATCAAATCCCATTTCAGGAACTGCATTTTGTACTCTTGGGTCGTGAGCGTCAAAAGTAATAATATCAGTTACGCCCATAGTCTCAAGTTCTTTAAGCATTTGAGCACAGTCTAATGACTCACGGCTATTTCTTCTATGTTGTCTGCCGCCATATAAAAGTGGCATAACAACAGTCATTCGTCTTGCTTTACCAGCATTTGCGCAAATCAATCTTTTTAAATCACAGTAATGGTCGTCGGGTGACATTCTGTTTGGTGTTCCAAACATAGTGTATTCAACACTATAATTACCAACATCACAAATAAAAAACAAGTCTTTACCCCTAACAGAATCATTAATAATTCCTTTTCCGTCTCCTGTCGTAAATCTTGGACATTTACTATTAATCAAAAAAGTATCTTTTTTAGGCAAATTCTTTTCTTCTGCCGCTTCGTTATACCATTGTACTAAATATTTGTCCACCATTTTTGCAAGTTCTTTTGCGCCTTCGGTAGGCAATACAGCCAAGTCTACATCTTTTACATCACTAATTCTAAAGATTTCTTCAGTTCCCATTATATAGGTTCTCCTTAAAAAATATTTTTTCTTTTTGTTTATTTACTTTTGCAATCGCAATTTTTTATCACATATTATACAAATTATTACTACTAAATACAGCTTCGGTTGTTATATTAATACCAAGCTTTTTAATAACACTCTCGTCAGTGTTAGGAAGTATACAGCTTCCGTGAGCTTCCGCTCCAAAAAGTTCGCCAACTTTTGAAATTGCTTTTTCCGCAGTAGGGTTTGATACCGCACCTATTGACAAAGCAATTAAAGTTTCTTCCAATGTCAAGTATTGATATTTTTCTTTTAAAAGTCCTTGTTTCATCTTTATAATCGGCTCGATTGTACGCGGAGAAATCAATTTGATATCGTCACTAATACCTGCAAGTTCCTTTATAGCGTTTAGTAAGGCAGCGGAAGACGCAGATAATACATTTGATTTTTTACCAGTTACGATTTTTCCGTTTGGTAGTTCAATTGCAACAACTGGCAAACCACATTCATTTGATTTTTCCCTTGCAACCACTGCAACTTTTCTATCGTCAGGATTAATACCAAGGTCGCCCATCAAAAGCTCAATTTTTTCCTTTGTGGTGATATCCGCATTACCTTGTACATAATCTGAGCAAGCTTTATAATATCTTCTTATAACTTCTTGCTTAGCGGCTTTTTGCACAATTGAATCGTCTGTAATTGCAAAGCCAGCCATATTAACGCCCATTTCTGTTGGTGAACAATATGGGCAATGTCCTGTTATTCTCTCTAATATAGTTCTAACTACAGGGAATACTTCAATATCACGATTATAGTTTACTGTGCTAATATTATACTTTTCCAAATGGAAATGGTCAATCATATTTACATCTTTTAAATCCGCAGTTGCTGCTTCATAGGCAACATTTACAGGGTGTTTTAATGGCAAATTCCAAATAGGGAAAGTTTCAAACTTAGCATATCCTGCACGATTACCCCTTTTATATTCGTGATAAAGTTGTCCTAAACAAGTTGCAAGTTTGCCGCTTCCAGGACCTGGTGCAGTAACAACCACCAATTGCCTTGAAGTTTCGATAAATGGGTTTTTACCATATCCTTCGTCACTTATGATAGTATTTATATCTGTAGGATAGCCTTTTGTTTTAGTGTGAATATAAACTCTCTCCCCTCTACGCTCCATTTTGGTTTTAAACAAATCCGCAGAAGGTTGACCTTCATATTTTGTGATAACAATACTGCCGATATAAATACCAAGCTCACGCATATTATCAATCAATCTCATAACATCAGCATCATAGCCTATGCCATAATCTGCTCTTATTTTATTACGCGCCAAATCTTCTGCACTTATGGCAATAATTATTTCTGCCTTATCTTTTAGAGTTTCTAAAAGTTTGACTTTTGCATTCACATCAAACCCCGGTAAAACTCTTGCAGCGTGGCAATCATCAAACAACTTACCACCAAATTCAAGGTACAACTTATCATATTGACTTATTCTCTCAAGGATATTTTCCTTTTGCCTTTTGACATATTCCGCATTATCAAAACCGTATTCCATAGTAAACCTCTTTAGCAATTTTCAGTATCTTTTGCTTTACCTATATATAATAACATTTTATTTATACTTTTTCAATCTTTTTAATGTAAATTTTTAGTTATTTTTGATTATTACATTTCGTTATATAACCATAAATTTCCAGCGGTAAAATCTTTTTTTCTTTATTAAATTTTTATCAATTTAAATTATTTAGTAAACAAAAAAGGACAGAAAAAAAGTCTGTCCTTTTTTGTTTGCTTTGTATTTATATTTGTTTTTAAAATTATATAAATCTTATATTAATAAAAAACTTCAATATTCAGTCTTTTATCCATAACATTCAAGGCAATTTCACTATCTGAACTTGTGATATTTCCTTTATTTAAAATCATACTTGCAAGTTTCTTCTCCGCACTCAAACTATTGTACAAGTTTTTATCAAAGGCTATTTCTCTAATATAGGTAACATCACTTGCACTTATTCTGCCATCGCCATTTACATCACCCAATACAGATAAATATATTATTTCAATCTTTCCGCTAACCATATACTCTATATACCAACCTGTTCCAATCGCAAGCTCAAATCTTTTGTCATAAGTTGCAATATCTATTGGGGTGCCATTTTTAAATATCTCCTTACCTAAAGTATCTTTTATGCAAATTTTAGTAATATCAAAATTTATACTTTCAACAAATGTTTTTACGCTTGTATTAGGTGAAATATTTCCAAGTATAACTCTACCGTCATTTGCTTTTTTCAATAGTTCACTATCATTAACGCCGTGTATATAGCTATTGTCTTTATAATTTTTTCTTGTTTCGTTTTCCAAGTAAATAAAATCATATTTTCCACAATCAAATACATTTTCAAACTTAACTTCATTATTATTTAGTGTTGCGATTTTGTTATCGTTATTACTAAAAAAATACTCGTTTGGTTTTTCGCTGTTATTTGCACTATAACTAGTTGTAAAACTTTTATCTCCATAGTCTTCTGCAAGCATAATTCCTATGTATGATTTGCCTTTATTATTTGACATATCATCTAAAATATTGATTTTTTGTCCTGTTTCTAATCTTAAATCTGAAGAAATACCGTGAGCCGTATTACCATATATTTGCACATTTCCGCCAATTTTTACATCTGCCGAACTTGATATTGACATACCACCTCCATAGGAATGTTTACCATCATTTACTGCTGATTTAATAATATTACGAGTGATTAAAACATTAAGCAAAGTAGCATCTGCTGCTCCGTCAAAATATACACCACCGCCATATACAATGTGATTGTTTGCAATCATATAAATATTATCAGATATTTCTACATTGTTCATCGTAATTTTGCTATCGCAATAAACTGCACCACCACGATAATTACCATCTTCACCGCCAGTGTAGTTATTTACTATTTTACTATCCGTAATGGTAACATCAGCAGTACCTTCCCAAGCAAGTAAACCTGCAGAATTACACTTTGCATAGTTGTAAGATATTTCAACATTTGAAATTTTTGTTTTTGAATACCCTATAGAAGATATTCCCGAACCGTGACCGCCATAATTGTGAGAAAAATATCCACCTGTGATATTCATTCTTCCATAATTAATCGTTTCTCCGATTTTTTCACCTGAAACGCATACACCTGCACCCCAAGTGTTTTCATTAGAGTTACTTAAAACAAATCCATTATACATATTAAACGTTCCTGCTAAAACATAAATGCCACCGCCACGCTTGAAATAAGAAGTATTTTTATATATGATACCATCATACATATTAACAACTCCTTTATAACAATAAATGCCGCCACCACCATAGTTACCGGTTGTAGGCAATGCGTAATTGTCACATATCATACCACCATAAATATTTAATTCTCCTGTTGTATCAACAAAAATCCCACCGCCTTTATGTTCATTGGTTACAGCACCGCCTTTAATTTTTCCTGTACTTAGCAAACTAATATTTGCATTCAACAAGTTTTTATTTTCTTTGCAATTTTCATAAATATACATTACTTCTTCGTGGTTATACTTATTATCAATAATAGTTAAATTACCTTCTACAACAAAAACTCTACTTCCAGAAACAGCTGTTTCTTTTGTTAAATTTCTGTTTATTGTAAAACCATTTAAATCCAAAATTAAATTTGCACCTTCAGGAATAAATAATGCTCCGTCTTGAGTAAAACCTTCTCCACTACCAAAAGTATGTTTTTCATCATTCATCGCAGTCCAATTATGTCCTAGCCTTACTTTATACTCTTTTGCTTTAGATTGATTAACTGCAGTCGACCATTGCTGTACAACTTGAGCTTGAGTACCACCCAATGTAACATCTGGAACAAAGTCAGAAAAATCTCGTGCATTGTTTGTAGAATTCTCAATGCTATTTGTGCTTAAATAATCGCTGCAATTTTTATTAAAAATCACATTAGTTGACAAAGCACAACATAGTGCCAATAAACCAGTTAGAAAAATAGCAAAAAATACTATTCCCACACGCTTTATACATTTTGCCATAATAAAACTCTCCTTTTATTTAGTACATAGAATAAGTATATCTATGTACTTTTTGGAGCAATTTTTAGATTTAAATATATAATTTTTGTTAAATTTAGCTAAATATCTTACAAAGTCTTGAGCGTAGCCTTGACAAAAGCTTACATTTGCCTTTATAATATTCATATAATATGTACATAGATATACTTATTCTATGTACTCTTTTTTTACATTCCTATACTATATTTTTGTCATTTACCCCCGATTTTTGATAGAATTATTGCATAAAACAAGCCAAATAACAAATTAAAACTTTACACAAAAAGTAACACCCTGAAATATTCATTTCAGGGTGTTATTATTAAATTTTAATTCTATAAATTTATTATAATACTTAGACTAATTATGGCTAGTTTTAAGCAATAAAAGTTTAATCACATTAACAAATCGCCTTGATTGCTGTCAATCATTCTAAGAACATTTAACTCGTCGCCATTATAGACATCTACATAAACAAAGTATTTTTCACCATCAAGTGTGCCTACTATTTCGTATGCAACCTTTTCGGAAACTGTATTCCAAGGAATAGTTACCATTCTTACTTCAATATCCGATAGTAAGGCAGATACATTCAAGACTGCTTGCTCTTCGCTTATTGTAGGTTTTTCATACTCACGGCTTGTATGATTGAAAGCATAATTCAAACCTTCATACCCTATTACTTCGCCTGTATCAAGACTTATTTTTAATTTTACCATATCAGGATAATTAACAATTCCGTCTTGCTCATAACACATATTGATATAAACATTACTTTGATTATTGTTTATCCATACGGCTTTCATATTTTTAAGTCCGATAGACTCGCAATATTGTTCTGCTACTTTTTGGCATTGCTCCATAGTTAAACTAGGTTCTACAACTTCGTGAAACAAATCCAACATTAGAAGCAATCCGCCTTTTTTTGCAATTTGAACAGAGCATTGTCTACCACCTTTCAATTTTACAGCATAAAGATAGCTTGGTATTCTGTTTATACTATCTTCGGCATATTCTATATTTTCTATATCATAACCTACAAGATATTTTTCTACAAGCTTTTTACCTTGGTCAGCAGTAATTTCTTCACCTGTTACACCTTTTGCTTCTCTATTTTGTACGCCGTCACTAAACGGACCATCATAAATTAAAGATGGATATTCAATACTACCATTTCCTATATTACTTAAAATATCTTCAAATTTATCATTGTTTGCACCAAGCATTTTTGCAAAAGTATAACCATCCGTTGCATAGTCTTGCAAACTATTTAATAGTTTACCATACTCTTTGGATACAATCCACATTCTATTTAAATTTTCTACCTGAGATGTTGTAAGGCTCTTACCTTTTTCAATCTCTTTTATTAAATATCCACAATAATCGCCCAATTGGTTTATATAGTTCATAAGGTTGGACATACCTTCGTTATTAGCATAAAACACTTGAAGATTTTGGCTTGCTAAATTGCAATTAACATCGATTTTCATAAGGTTTTGTCTTAATATTTTACTATCCGACATTACTCTTGATTTTGCCAAATCATTTTCAATATCTACAAAATTACCTACCAAACCATAATATGCAGATTGATAAAAACCTTCAATATCTCTATCTTTTTCCATTCTGTCCTTTGCATAAATTCCTACAAAAACACTTAACGTAATTACTGCTGCAAGCAGTAATACAATTATAATTGCAATGATAATATTTTTCTTTTTATTTGTCAGTTCCATACTCTCTCCTTAAATTGCAAATTTGTGTTTGCCTATAGTTAGTTGCACTTTTCTTGACCAAATCCATTTACTTGTTGCAGTTGCAGGATTAAAATAATATAGGCAACCATTAGTTGGGTCCCAACCATTCATTGCATCTTTTGCGGCTCTCATTGCACTATCGTTAGGCTCTAAATTTATTTGCCCATCGTGGACGGCAGTGAATGCCCAAGGTTGATAAACAACACCGGAAATAGTGTTTGGAAAACTTGAACTTTTAACTCTGTTTAATACAACAGCACCAACTGCTACTTGTCCAATATAAGGTTCTCCCCTTGCTTCTGCGTGAATAGTTTTTGCAAGCAAATAAACATCACCACCAGAGTAATTGCTGTTGCCGCTACTACCGCTGCTTAAAGAAATTCCCAAAGCTTTTGCAGTTGCTGTTCCTACAATTCCGTCAACTACAAGTCCACGTGATTTTTGGAAATTTTTAACCGCTGCCAAAGTTTTGCTACCAAAAATTCCATCAACTGAGCCAACACTAAAGCCGTACTCGTTTAGTTTTCGTTGAATTTCTTTAACCTTACTACCGCTATCACCTTTGCGGATTGCAGCTATTTCCAAAGTGCCATCTGCCACAATATTGTTATTTGCAGTTAAAGGATAAACAATAGCTGTGGTAAAGCAAGCTACAACTATCAAAGCACAGATTATACTAATAAATAACTTGTTTTTTGTTACAAAATTAACAAATTGATATTTATCAAATTTTTTCATAACTTCTCTTTCCTTTTTTTAGATTTTATTAAATTTTTCCACATTTTGTCGCAATTTAAACCTTTACAACAATTTTTATTGTAATTTTTACAAAAAAAACATCTGCAAACTGCAGATGCCTAGTCCTATTTATTATTTAGCTTTATATTTATATTTTTTATACATTTATTTGTTTAACCATTTTGAAAAGATTGATTTATACTCTATATTTTCCCCATCGCCTTCAGCTGTCACAAAACACAATGGCGGATAAGCTACACACCACCAATTGTCACCTTCGCCGCTACCTAACTCAATAATGATTGCATCATACACACCTGCACCCAAAGTCAACTCTTCATAAGACCTTGTAGGGAACTTCTCTTCACAAATTTTAACATTAGATGTATAACTTTGTCCTAATTCCCTTAATTTGTTATCAATAATATTTTTCAATGTTTGCACATTCTTTTGCAAAACTTCCATCATATTATCTTTGCTATCAATACTATCCACAATAGGCTTTAGGGCTGTAACAACAGTATCTTTTACTTTGTATTTTATTTGTTGGTCATACTCACTATTACTATTTGCTCTTATATGTATTCTTAAATAATCTTCTTCCTTTTGGTTAACTAAACAAAATGTACTGATTGCCACAACAAGTGCTAAAGCTAAAACTATTAATTTTTTCATAAACTCCTCCGCACAAAGGATTATTGCCGATTAAAATAGTTTTATACAAAATTTATCAAAAAAAATGTAATTCTTTTTAATACCTACTTGTAAAATGTCAATTTATATGTTAAAATAAAAGCAGAATTTAACAATTTTTTATTTGTTTTACTTAGGAGGAATATTATGGCAAACGAACTTAAAGGATATTTTGTATATTCTAAAACACCAAAAGGCAACTTTAACTTTAGATTAAAGGCGTCAAATAAGGAAACTATAGCAGTTAGTGAAGGTATTTACACTACACTAAGTGCTTGCAAAAGTGGTATTGATTCTGTAAGAAAATTTGGCGGTATCGACAAAATCGAAGACCAAACACTTTCTAAATATGAGACTTTGACTAACCCTAAATTTGAAATTTACAAAGACAAACAAGGTAAATTCCGTTATCGTTTACGCGCAAACAACGGCAATATCCTTTGCATTTCAGAAGAAGGCTATGCAAGCAAAGCATCTTGCAAAAATGGTATTGCAAGTGTTGGCAAATGGGCACCAAATGCAGAGATGATGTCTGATAGCGATTTTAAATAATAGTGATTAAAAAAATACCCACCATTGTTATGGTGGTTATTTTTTGTTATTTTAATTTATTCTCTAATGTTTTTATCCATATATCCTTGTCAAATCTTACATTTGCAGGGCTAGTTGATGGTAAACAAACCGCTATATCAATTAGATTAGGATAATATTTACAAAACAACTCGTAAGCTTTTTTGCCATTACAAATTATACTAACTATTTTACTTTGGCTTATTATTTTAGGAATATCCGCAACTATTTCACACTTTAAATTACTATCACTGCTACTTTCTCTGCCGTTATTCAGATTTTCGCCACTAAGCACAATATCCCACAACGCAATATTATTTTTTAATAAAAGTTGCTTTTTACTATTTATGCTTTCTATGCTCATACCAAAAACTTCTTGCATTAGTCCCCAAAATCTATTGCGTGGGTTACCATAGTAAAAGCCCTGCTTAAATGATAAAACACTTGGAAAACTCCCTAAAATCAATATTTTGCTATTGATATCAAATACAGGCTCAAATCCGTCCTTCAAAAACTACTCTCCTTTAAATAAAAATCAAAATTTAATTGAATTTTATTTTTTATCCACAATTTCTTTAAGCAAAATCCGTCCTTCAAATCCGCCAAATTTATTACATTTTGCAAGTCGTATTTTTTCAAAGGATTCTTTTGTTACGCCAATCAAATCAAGTATAGCATAAAAAACTTCAACGCTATCTGCTATCTTTTTAACGGCAAGCTCGTCATCTTCTGCATTGAATGCTTTTTTGAAACTTTCTATTTCACTATCTAATGTCTCAAGCAATTTATTTGCAAACTGCTCCATTTCTAGCTCTTCCGTCACACATATTTTACCTTCGCTTTCATATAGCTTAGGTATTTTATCCCTAACTAATTTGTCATATACCATATATTACCTTTAGTTATTAAACAAACAATAACAAATTGTTATACGCTTTGGTTATTGCCCTTCTTTTTGGTGAAAAAGTGCAATTAATGTCTTTATTTTTGTAAATTGATGCGTAAGTTAGCTTGTTACTTCTTCCATTAACATAATTCAAACAAGATAGCATTTCTCTAAGCAAACTATCGTAAGCTACCATTGCTGCCGCTTGATAACTGCCATTATTGACTTTTTGCAATACTTCAATTTCTTTTTCAATATTAATCAAATTATCTGTAGCTTTTTTCAATGCCTTCACTTGACTATCAATTTGCTTTTGGCTATAAGTTTTCTCACTAATCATAACTTTTGCTTTTTCAAATTGTTTATCATATTCAAGATAGCTAAAGTAAGTGTAAATATTACTATTTTCTATCTTTTCTTTTACAAGTTCTTGAAGCTTTGTTATATCAGCATCTATACTATCATAAATGTCATCAATTTCTCTTCGCCATACACCAGAGTATTCTTCTTCAGTATCGTCTAGTCTGACATTAAACTCAACTATACCATTATGCAATATCTCAAGCCTTAACACTTTATTGTCGCTATTCCAATCTTTTTTAATTGTATAAGGTCTATTATTTTTACCTGAGCCATTAGAATTATTAGTAAACTCAACAAAAGGTTCGCCTCCGTCAAATGTTCCGACTATTTCAATAACCGTTTTTCTAAGTTCACTATCTGTTGCACCTAACGGACTGCCTGTTCTATCGTCTAAGGTCAAAAATTTAGCAACATAGTCTGCCCAGTTACCTGTCTCAAATATATTGGCAGAATCTTTTTGAATCATAAATGTTTTATCTGTACGATAATTACTCAAATAAACATTAAAACCATATCTTGTATCAGAAATTACTGCTGAACAGTGTTCTTCCGACTCAATATAAAAACTTTCCGCTCCCGCATATTTTGGAGCAAATTTTGCATACTTACTACCTTGCTTATTTTCCAAATTGTTTATAAAATACCAATTTTGTCCTGTATTTGTAAGGTAGGTATTTGCATCATTTTCGCCGTATACACGCATAAATTCCTTGCGTGAAACTTTATAATTTACTAGTACAATACCACGCTCTGTAAAAATCGCACGTTCCGTATTTCTCAAATTTTTAGGAAGTAGCGGCACAATTCCAGATTGTCCCATAGCAGGATACAAATTACTTTCTTTCATATTATAATTGGATAAAAGATAATTTTCTTTTCCGATAACTGCAAAAGAAGTTGCATCAAACACTTGGCTTAAAGTAGGAATAGTTATTCTGCCGTCCATTATTCTATCTAAAAACGGACTTAAAGAATACTCGTACCCAGCAGTAACTTCACCTTTGTAACTTATAGAAAAGTTTGGTGCTTCTTGTGAAAAGCAAGTTGCTCCCCTACTTATTACAAGCATCATTGACTGCACATACATATTTTCAGGATAGCAGAAAATTTGTTCCCACTCGTTACCGATATAATCGTCGTGCTCGCCAAACAACGATTTATTTCCATCAATCTGCCAATGCCACCAATCGCTTGAAACACCCCAGTTGCCAATAAGACCGCTTAGCCATAAGCCTTGTAACAAACCATAGGTCGCAGGGTCTGCAATACTCTCCTTATTTAACATACAAATATTTTGGCTATACATTTTAAAAGTGGAATATAAGCTTTCATTGTTCTCAAGCCAATCCAAAATCATTCCGTTTTTATAATTTAAGTTAGTATCTGTCCAAATAAAGTAAGCACCATATTTTGCACAAAGTTTTATTGTATCAATAATGTATAATGAATTATCACTTTCTGCTTTCCCACGCCAAGTTACACCATTATAAAGCTCAGCTGCATTTATACCATAAAACCACTTGTGTCTTACAGCAAATCTTTCTTCAATATATTTAACTGGCATTCTTGCTTCCATATGTGTTTCTCCATTTATGCTTTGAATAGCATAAGGTATTCCTTTTTGTTCGCAAGTATCTGCCCAACTTTCTAAATTATGCAAATTAGTCTCATTTTTTGCAAGCAAAGTCTGACCTGGGATTAAAAGTAGTATGCTACACTCTTGTTGTTTTTTAGAAAGTGTATTCCAAAAAGTAACAATGTCTTCACCACCATAGTAATTGACTAAATTCATAGGGTGAGTATTATCAATTACTCTTTTTAATTCCGCATTGTCACTTTGTGCAACTTTTTCAAAATTTTTAAGCAAAATATCCCTTGCTTCAGAATATAAAGCAAAGTTTTCTTTTGCATACTGCAAATTAGCAAGTACTGAGCTTAAAATAATAATCACTGCTAAAAAGCAAGCTACAATACTTATTATAATTTTCCCTTTTTTAGAAAGTACTTTTCGCATTTTTTAATCCTTTATAGATAAGTTTAGTCAATAGTAATTTTAAAGCAAATCGGCATATCAGTGTTGATTTCGGATAGTACATTAAGTGTCATACACTTTTTATCTCTTTTGAAATCAACTTTTACATTTTCAAAGCCCAAAATTTCCACTTTCTTGATATCATATCGTATTCCGCCTTCGTTTGCAAATTTAAGTGATTTGATTTTGTAAGTTTTCATCAATTTGCTTTGCATTGGGAACACATATACACAACCAGTTTTGTATGTAAACCTGTAATCGTTTTTGCCGTAAACCAAGTTTTCATTAAAAGCCTTGTTTTTTATCTTTTTACCTTCGCCGTAAACTCTAAAAGGATAAGAGTCATAAATAGCTTCGCCGTTAACTTCAAGCCACTCTCCGATAGTTTTTAAAACTTGTTTTTCTTCATCGCAAACCACGCCGCTTGCTTTTGGTCCGACATTTAGCATAAAGCAACCGTTCTTTGATACTACGTCCACCATATTTCTTATTAAATCGGCAGGTTTTTTAAATGAGTTATTCTCTGTATATCCCCAACTATTTTTTGCAATAGCAGTATCGTTTTGCCAAAGCTCAAGTGCAATGTTATCTATTTGTCCTCTTTCTACATCATAGATTGCACAGCCTGGCATAATCGAACCCCATTTGTAAAATACACCTACTTCTTTACCCCACTCTAAAGCGCGATTATAGTAGTATGCCAAAAATTTCTTTATATATGGTTTAAACTCTGGCATATAAATCCACCAGTCAAAATAAACCGCATAAGGCTCAAGTCTATCTATCATCTCACAGCTTGAGCAAAGCCAATCTTCACACCACTCTTTTGTAACTTTAAGTGAAGTATCTTGATAAGGATTTCCGCTCTCAGGCAATGCAGCTGGTCCATATAAATCAGGATATAAGTTTTTAGTAACTTCAGATTCAGGGCAATTTGCTCTTGCACCATTCAAAAAGAAATAATGTTCCGCTCTGTGGTTAGATGCAAAAAACTTCATTCCGTTTTTCTCAATACTATTTTTAAGCTCAAGCATAAAATCTTTGCCTAATAGTTCTTTTGTATTCCACCTATTAAGCTCACTCTCATACATTTTAATGCCGTCGTGATGCTCGCATACAGGCATAACAAATTGAGCACCGCTACTTTTAAAAATTTTAGCCCATTCGTCCGCATTAAATTCAGTAGGATTAAATTTTTCCACAATCTGTCTATAATCGGCATTTTCGCCATAAGTTTTTATCCTATGGTTATAACAAGGGTCAAATTTAAGATACATACGCCTTGGATACCACTCATTACCAAAAGCAGGCACAGAATAAACACCCCAATGCACAAAAAGTCCAAATCTTCCTTTTCTATACCAAGACGGCATTTTAAACTCAGACAAACTTTCCCAATTATCTTTAAATTTTCCTTTTTCAATAACATTATCAATTATTGACAAATAATCTTGAATACTTTTCATAATTTTCTCCCATATCAAATATTTTAACATATATATGTTATTATTTCAATAGTTTTTTTATTTTTTATATAAATTTACACGGCTTTTAAAACTTTTATTGTCTAAACAAACAAAATAGCCGTCACTATTTTGCAACGACTATTTTTAAATTCAAGTTAATGTTTTTATTTGTGATTTTCAATAAACTCTTCAAAAACACTGTTATTGATAACAATATCATAAAACCATTGAGTATTTATAACCAAATTTCCGTCAGTATCAATAAGTCCAAATGTCTTGCCCATTTTTACCATTGCATACCCATCAACAAATCTACTTACGGCATCATACTTTAGCTCGATAACTTCTTTACCTTTTTTGTTGATAAAGCCCCATCTGCCACCTTGATTTACAGCACCCAATCCACAAGAAAAGTCAAGTACTTCCACATAATCACGTGCTCTTCCGATAATGTTACCTTTTTTATCAATAAACCATTGATAAGCACCTCTGCCTACTCTTGCAATACCTTCGATAAAATCACCTGCCACATCTAAATCGCAGTTGATTTTTACATTACCTTTTATGTCAATATAACCAAACTTACCATTCTCATTTACCCAAGCAAGTTTGCTATCAGTAAACTCGCCAAAAGGTCTAACTCCAATAGGCAATGAATTGCTAACCGCATACATTCTGTCGCCAACACGTTTGCCGTTTTTGTTAATAAGTTGCCAATAATGTCCTTTTTCGTCACGAACTCTTACCCACGCAATGTCATATCTATTAAAAGGTAAAGCTTCTTCATATATTGCAGGAATTTTTAGCGAATCTTTAGTGCCAGTTGAAGCTTTCTTTTTTTCTAAATATCCCCATTTATAAACTGGGTCACCACTTCCGTCGTCTACTCTTACCTGAACGGGAATCATATTACTTTCAAACACAACTAATCCGCCGTCGCCTTTACTTTTTGGCTGACTATTTGCTGTTGCTGGAACCAAAATCATAATAAGCAACAATATAATTACCAATGCTACCAAAAATGCTTTTATATACTTAACAGGCAATTTATGTTTAAAAATTTTATAAAAAATATAGTTAATACCATTTGCAGTATAACCAAGCAATGATACCATACCTGCCCAAAGTCTTAAGAAAAATAAGTCAAAAGCATTTACTTTGGTTGTATCAGATTGTACGGCAATCTCACGCACTTTTATCGGTCTGTTATCTTCAACCAAAGCTATTTCTGCACCTTCTACTTCCGGCAAAATTATATTTTCCTGAGTTTCTGCAATTAAATATTCTTCAGAAGCCGACTTTTCTGACTTTTCTTCCACTTCGTCAAACTCGTTACCATCAAAATATTGATAGTCGCCATCTAAGCTATCATACATTAAATCGTCAAAACCATTACTTAAATCGTTTTGGCTTTCAACATTGTCGGTATTCCCTATTAAATTTTTATTATCGAAATCTTTTTTGTTATTTTTTTTCATACAATATACATATCCCCATTTTATTGTATTATATTTTTAATATACACCATTTTTAATATTTTTGCAATTATTATGGCTATAAAAATAAAAAACATTCGCTAACGCCAATGTTTTTTATCATTTATTTATGCAATTTTTATACTTTATCTATACACTCTGCAACTTGCTAAATAAGGCTCACATCTAGAGTCAATTATCTTAATAGTAATTTTATCAGTATTGATTTTGTTAAAAATACAAAACTTTTTAAAGCCTATAGTTTTGCTTTTGAATATCCTTTTTCCATTTGCAAAAAGTGCAAATTCTTCCACTCTTTGGCTTTTGCTCAAATCTTCCGCTAGTACAATTTTGGAAACTTTACCTTTAGGAAAAGTTATTTCATACTCATAAGTTCCTATTTGCTTTAGCTCACATTCAACTTGTGTGCTAAACATTTTTTGTATTCTTTCTTTTGCTTTTGTCATTCTGCGAATAAATTTTGCAGGCAGTTCCCCTTTTGGATTAGGTGCAACATTTACTAGCAAAGTCGCATTGTTGCCAACAGAACGCTTATAGCACGCAACCAAATTTCCCACACTTCTTGCAAGGAAAATTTCAAACCACTTTCTGTAAAACCAGCCGGCATAAGTTGCAGATATATCCATTTCAGAAGGCCAAAACACCATATCTTCACCTTCCACAATAGTTTTACGCTGTCCCAAATCCCAATCTGTGGTATCTATGCGGTGCATTTTAAAAGTGCCTTCCGCTTGCTGTGAAACACGCATTACATTATCAAAACATTGCAATCTTTTTGGAACAACCGCCCACTCAGCTTCTCTTGCCCAACCACGCTCATTACCTATCCATCTCATATCATAGGCACAATTTGTAATTACGCAATTAGGTTGATATTTATGTATCACACTAAAGTATCTTTCCCAATCGTAATTTTGCTTTCTACCATTAGGTCCTTCGCCACAAGCCCCATCAAACCATATACAAAATATTTCGCCGTAATTTGTACATAGCTCTTCAAGTTGATTACAAAAATAATCATTGTACGCATCTGTACCATAAGTAGGCTCGTGCCTATCCCAAGGTGACAAATAAAAACCAAGCTTAAAGTTATATTTTTTGCAAGACTCGGCAAGACTTCCTACAACATCGCCTTTACCATCCATAAAAGGTGTATTTTTTACGCAATAATCTGTATACTTACTTGGGAACAAACAAAACCCGTCGTGGTGCTTTGCAGTGATAATTACGCCTTTACTACCAGTTGCCATAAGGTCTTTAACCCATTTATCTGTATCAAGACTTTTAAGCTTAAATTCAGATGTTGGAACTTGTCCGCTTCCCCATTCTTTTTTAGTAAAAGTGTTTAGCCCAAAATGTATAAAATTATAATATCCTAAATCCATAATAAATAATTGTCTTTCATTAGGATAAGCGTTTATTAAATATTCGTCAAATGTCTTTTCCATAACAATCCCCTATTTTACTCCCGATTTTTGGCGGGTATTTTTAATATTTATCAGATTTATTATTTGTAAATTTTAATATCTTTTATATATGGTTCACATCTTGAATCAAGTATTTTTACAACTAATTTATCAGTAGTTACAGGCACAAACATACAAATCTTTTTAAAGCCAATTGTCCTTGATTTATATATTTCTACTCCATTTGCTAGCAATGCAAAGGCTTCAACCCTTTGGCTTTTTTCCAAATTCTCACTTAGCACAACTTTAGAAATTTCTGTTTTATTAAAAGTTATTTCATACTCATAATCATTTATTTTATTGATTGTGCCATCTACTTTATTTGCAAACATTTGTTGCAATTTTTCTTTAGCAGCTATCATTCTTTTAATATATTTTGCAGGTAGTTCACCTTTTGTATTAGGTCCTACATTTACAAGTAAAGTAGCATTGTTACCTACAGAACGCATATAGCACCCTACAAAATCATCAACCTTTCTTGTATGAAACCATCTCATCATACGCATATTGAACCAACCCCATCTTGTCGCAGAAATATCCATTTCGGAAGGCCAGTATACCATTTCTTCACCTTCTATAATAGTACTTCTCTCACCAAGGTTTTTATCAGTGTTATCAATTTTTGCCATTGCAAAAACACCTTCAGATTGTTGTTGGTTACGCATTATCTCGTCAAAGCATTGCAATCTTTTTGGCACAACAGACCACTCTGCTTCTCTGCACTTTCCATCTTCATTTCCTATCCACCTTACATCATAAGCACAGTTAGAAATAACACAATTAGGTTGATATTTATGTATTACGCTATAAAATCTATCCCAATCATATCTTTGTTTTTTGCCATTTGCACCTTCACCACAAGCGCCATCAAACCACACGCAGAATATCTCTCCGTAATTTGTGCATAATTCTTCAAGTTGATTGCAAAAATAATCATTATAAGCTTCAGTTCCATAAGTTGGCTCGTGCCTATCCCAAGGTGACAAGTAAAATCCAAATTTAAAGCCATATTTTTTGCAAGATGCGGCAAGACTGCCTACAACATCGCCTTTTCCGTCCATAAAAGGTGTGTTTTTTATACAATAATCTGTATATTTACTTGGAAACAAACAAAATCCGTCGTGGTGCTTTGCTGTCAAAATTACACCTTTACTGCCTGTTGCCATAAGGTCTCTAACCCATTTATCAGTATCAAGACTTTTAAGTCTGAATTTTGATAACGGCTCATTGCCACTACCCCACTCCTTATGAGTAAAAGTATTTATACCAAAATGTATAAAATTGTAATACCCCATATTTAAAATTGCCATTTGCCTTTCATTAGGCACAGGAACAACCAATTGTTTATCAAAATTTTCGCTCATAATTCCTCCAAGACTATATAACTACAATAATTATATTATAAATTCGAACTATTGTCAATAGCCAAAAATTGTCCTTTTTATGCTAAAAAGCATAAAATAGGTTACTTTTTAAAAATACTGCGGTATTCTTTTGATTTTATAACTACCATAAACTTTACTTTTTAATTATTATATGATATAGTTATCTAAAAGATTTTACAGATTTAGGAGTATTAATGAACGCAATCCACATAAGCGGTGCTACACTTGAATATAAAACTCAAAACGGCGGTATTGTTCGTGCACTTAATAATGTAAGCCTTGATGTAAATGAAGGCGAATTTATTGCATTGCTTGGGCATAATGGCAGCGGTAAATCTACCCTTGCTAAAATACTAAACGGCTTGCTTATTCCAAGACTGGGTGAAGTGGAAATTTTTGGCGTGAACACAAAAGATATTTCTAAAATTTTTGAAATTCGTAGTAATATCGGTATGGTTTTTCAAAACCCCGATAATCAAATGATTGCAAGCATTGTGGAAGATGATATTGCTTTTGGACCAGAAAATTTAGGTGTACCTAGAGAAGAAATAATTGAAAGAGTTAATTGGGCACTTGAAAAAGTAGGTATGTCATCACATAAAAAATCTACACCTTTTAAAATGTCTGGCGGACAAAAACAAAGGATTGCAATTGCAGGAATACTTGCAATAAAGCCAAGAATTATCGTTTTTGACGAAAGCACTGCTATGCTAGACCCGCAAGGCAGAAAAGAAGTTTTGCAGGTAGCAAAACAACTTAATAAAGAAGAAAACATTACTATAATTTGGATTACTCACTATATGGACGAATCTGTTGATTGCGACAGAGTTGCCATTATGAATGATGCAAGAATAATTGCTATTGACACTCCAGAAAACATTTTTAAACAAACCGAACTCATAAAAAGTAGTGGGCTTGATTTGCCGTTGCCACTTGCAATTGCAAACGATTTAAAAGCTCAAGGCATACAAATTGATGGTAATATACTAACAGAAGAAAGTCTTAAGGAGGAGTTATGCAAAATATTGAAGTAAAACACCTTACACATACTTATAGCAAAAAAACTCCTTATGAAAAAGTTTCTTTAAGTGACATTTCAGTTACCATAAACGAAGGGGATTTTTTAGGAATTATCGGTCACACAGGTAGCGGTAAAAGCACATTTATACAACATTTAAACGGACTAATAAAAACTCAGGAAGGCGATATAAGAGTTTTTGATATAAATCTTACTCAAAAAAAGCCTAAGCCAGATTTGAGAAAATTGAGACAGGAAGTAGGTATGGTTTTTCAATATCCCGAATACCAACTTTTTGCAGATACTGTGGCAAAAGACATTGCTTTTGGTCCCAAAAATTTAAAACTATCGCAAGAAGAAATAAATGACAGAGTAAGAAAAGCTATGCAAGCAGTAGGACTTGACTATGACTACTACAAAGACCGCTCACCTTTTGACTTGTCAGGCGGACAAAAAAGAAGAGTTGCAATTGCAGGCGTACTTGCTATGATGCCTAAAGTTTTGATACTGGACGAGCCTACTGCAGGGCTTGACCCAATTGGTAAAAGACAGATTTTAAATTTGATTACAAACTTAAAAAACACTATTACCCCAACTATAATTGTTATCTCACACGATATAAACGAAATTACACAATACTGCACAAGACTTATTGTATTTAACGACTCTAAAATTGCTTTTGACTTGCCTGTAAGCGAATTATTTACTCATTCTGAAGAATTATTGCAAATCGGTCTTGATATACCGCTTGCAGTAAAAGTTAATAATCATTTAAAAGCAAACGGAATTAATCTTGAAGGCGATATTATAACTCCACAAGATTTAGTTTGTGCTATTGCAAAATACAAAAATCAAGGGGGTGCTTTATGAGAGATATGGCATTTGGGCAATACTACCCAACCAATTCCCCTTTGCATAGACTTGACCCACGAGCTAAGCTAATATTCAGTCTTTTGTATATGGTGTTTATATTTTTTGCAAAATCATATACAGCATTCTTTTATGTGTGCATTTTTTTGACGATTGTTACAATTGTTGCAAAAATCCCACTGAAAATCGTACTTAAAAGCATAAAATTGATTATTTTCCTATTAATATTTACGGGATTTATCAACTTGTTTTTGTATGACGAAGGCAATGTTTTAGCATCTTGGTGGATATTTACTATTACTGACAGAGGGATTGACTTTACTATTAAACTTGCATTAAGACTTTCACTTTTGGTAATAGGTACAAGTATGCTATCCTTGACTACAACACCAATGGAACTTACCGATGCAATAGAAAGTTTATTAAAACCATTAAAGTATATTAAAGTACCTGTACACGATATTGCTATTACAATGAGCATTGCATTGAGATTTGTCCCTACTCTTATGGAAGAGACAGATAAAATTATTGCAGCACAAAAAGCAAGGGGTGCAGCTTTTGATACAGGCAAAGTTCACGAAAGAGTTAAATCTATGGTTCCAATTTTAATTCCGCTTTTTGTTAGCAGTTTTAGACGAGCTGACGAACTTGCAGATGCTTTGGACGCAAGATGCTACAATGCAACACAAAACAGAACTAAAATGAAAAAACTTAGTTTCAGTTATCGTGATTTGATTGCTTTTTTAATTTTGGCAGTATTAATTGTGCTTATTATGCTTGACTGCTATCTTACAAAAGCACCAGCGGAATCAATATTGTTTGGCACTGATTATTATATTTTTAATTTATTTAAAAGTTGGATAGGATAATGGCAAGATATAGATGTATAATGGAATATGATGGAGAAAACTATTCGGGTTTTCAAATTCAACCTAACGCCGTGACAATTCAAGAAATTACGGAAAAAGCACTTTCTGTATTGTTTGGTTGTGATACAAAAATAACTGCAAGTGGTAGAACTGACAGCGGTGTTTCTGCAAAAGCACAGGTAATTCATTTTGATGCACAAACTGACATACCTGACAATAAAATTCCTTATTGCTTGCAGCAGATACTACCCGATGACATATCAATTTTAACTTGCGACAAAGTGAATGACGACTTTCACGCAAGGTTTGATGCTAAAGCAAAAACATATAGCTATAAAATTCTTTTGACAAACATTAATCGCCCGCTATATAAAAAATATTATCAATATCCATACAAAATTAATATTGATTTGTTATATCAAGCGTTAGATAAAATTAAAGGCACTCATAATTTTAAAGCTTTTATGTCAAGCGGTTCGGACATTACTAATTTTGAAAGGACAATTTACGATATATCTCATCTACAAAACAAAGATTGCATTACTATAAGAATTACGGCAAATGGCTTTTTGTATAATATGGTTCGCATTATTATAGGAACTTCCCTTGACATTGCAAGGGGGAAACTTGATATAAGCGTTTTAGACAAAATGTTTGAGACTGGGGATAGAAGTTTTGGTGGCTCAACTGCTCCCGCACACCCACTTACTTTGGAAGAAGTTTTTTATTGATATACAAAGTCTTTTTATTGTTTGCTTTGTATATTTAATTTAATAAAGCTATCAATATGAAACAAAATTTCAACTTATTATATGAGTTTTTTAAGAATTAATCTTTCTAAAAAATGATTATTTAAAGCAAATTGGAAAAAATTTTTAAAAAATTAAAAATAGTCGATTTTTTGCTTGACATAATATTGTTTATATTATAAAATAATTAAGCGTATGAAAATGTATAATTTAAGGATTAGCCCCCCGAAAATTGTCATTTCACAATTATAAAATTTATCGGAGGTTTTTTACCATGAAATCATATATGGCAAAGCCTGAAGAAATCGAAAGAAAATGGTATGTTGTAGACTGTGATGGTCTTGTACTTGGTAGAGTTGCAAGCCAAATCGCTAGTGTACTAAGAGGCAAAAACAAACCTTGCTACACTCCTAACGTTGATTGTGGCGACTATGTTATCGCTATCAACACTGACAAAATCGTTCTTACAGGTAAAAAATTAGAGCAAAAATATTATCGTTATCACACTGGTTATATCGGTGGTCTTAAAGAGATTCAATTTAAAAAGCGTATGGCTGAAGATTCAGACAAAGCACTTACAAGAGCTGTTCAAGGTATGCTTCCTAAAAACTCTTTAGGTCGTGATATGATTACTAAATTAAAAGTATTTAAAGGTGCTGAGCACAATCACCAAGCTCAACAACCTACAGAATTAAAATTCTAATAAGGAGGAATACAAATTATGGCTAAAGCTAAAAAGAAAGTTCAATACTGGGGAACTGGTAGAAGAAAGAAAGCTATCGCAAGAGTTCGTCTTATCCCTGGTGGCAATGGTAGTATCACTATCAACAAGCGTACTATTGATGAGTATTTCGACTTAGAAACTTTGAAACTTATCGTTCGTCAACCACTTGTTTTAACAGGTGCAACTGAACAATTTGACATTATCGTTAATGTTAAAGGTGGCGGTTTTACAGGTCAAGCTGGTGCTATTCGTCACGGTATTGCAAGAGCTATGGTTGTTGCAAATGCTGAAGAATACAAAGCAGCACTTAAAGCAGCTGGTTTCTTAACTCGTGACCCAAGAGCTAAAGAGCGTAAGAAATACGGTCTTAAGAAAGCAAGAAAAGCGCCACAATTCAGCAAGAGATAATTACGAATTGGTGTACACTCACCTTTTCAAATCTTGCAATTACATATTATGTATAAAAATATCCACCGACTGGTCGGTGGATATCTTTTTTATAGTATCATATAATTTTTAGTCCAACTTTATTTTTCAATAGCAGTTCTAACTTCTTTACTAATTATACTTGCTTTTTTAGTAACTCCGTTTTCTGTATACTCAATTGTAAATATCATTGATTTTGATTTACCCATATTAAAATTAATATAATCTTTTACCTTCAAATCTGTTTTTGAAATAATAATCTCACCTGTGCTAGCTGCAATCAATCTGTCATTATTTACAACAACTCCATTTGCAAAATAATCATACTGACTATAAACTTGTACACTATTTAAATTATTGCTATTGTATACAACATACTCTTTAGGCATACTGTTATTTTTACTAAAACATAAGCCATTTCCAAGATTAGAATAAGAAGTATACACAAAAGGAACAATGATTTTGCCATTTAAATCAATTGCACCATATTTAGTTTCATTTTTGATATTTTGACTAACAACAATAGTCTTTTGTCCGACAAAAACATCAACCAAATTTACTTGAGTAAAATCTTTTTTAATATTCAAATATCTATTTGTTATATAAAGTCCCTTATCGGTTTGAACCAAAAACTCTTTGTTATTCAAACGATAAATTTCGTCTATTATAGCAAAGGAAGTGTTAACATTTGCAATAATCCCCTTGCCACCTGCAACGAAACATTCTGGTATATTAGATAGTGTTTTGTCCTTATTAATCTTGCTCATTGCAACCAAGCAATCACCATTCACACCAGTTTTTACTACATCATTAATATAGTAATCTGCCTTAATATTTTTGGTTTTTCCATTTTTCACATTAAAAGATTTATATTGAAAGCTAAATTTTTCCCCATCAACTATTACGTCATATTGTTCGCTATCACTAGGCAAATCAATCTTTTCATAATAAAAAATATGGCCTTTATTCATAGCAATAAAATTATCGTTTGGTGACAAAGAAAAAGATGATACTATTTTCTTATTTTTTAACACATACATAATATTGTCTGTAATGTCAATATCATATCCTTTACTAAGTCCTAATGATTTTACTAATTCCTGAGTATTCTTGTTTTGTAAACTACCAATATGCTCACCAACATTTATATTATACTCGCTTTCGTCTTTAGAAATTATGTAATAATTATCTTCCAAAATAACTATCTTGCTTTGACCACCAATTTCAATCATATAGCTATTTTCCGCTGTTTGATTAATATATGGTTGAGAATAATTATTATTAGCAAACAATTCTTGACCGTCAGATAAATAATATTTATAATTGTTATTTTCTCCATCTTTATAACGCACAACAATATCTATTATACCATTTACAACTCTAGATTTTGAAACTTCTTGACTTGTTTGAGACAAAATAATTCTTTTACTAAAAGCATTATACATAGCATACTGAGATGCCCCCATATAACTTGACGAATATTGCAATTCATATAGGTATCCTGATAAATGTTTTTGATTAATTATTTCGTCTGTATACATATCATAATTAACTGAATATGTTACATTTGAACTATAATCTTCCACATCGGCAAAAAAATCACTGAAATCATATTGACTGCCAACGCACCCTACTAAAGTTAAGGATAATGTGGCAATTAATAATAAAATCAATGACACTACAACTATTTTCTTTTTCATTTGTAATCTCCATTTTTTATTTCTTATTAATTTTATGGTATCATATCTTTTGCTATTAGTCAAGAGTATTCTATTTTTAATACTATATTAAGCATTAGCCTATTACTCGCAAGACATAGCTTTGTTGCACGAAAACGATGCCCCGCCTATCATAACAACACCCCTTGGTTTAATACAAGGGGTGTATAAAAGATAGTGTAAAAATTATCCTTATTTTTTAGCACGCTTGCGTGCTACTCGCAAGACATAGCTTTGTCTTGCGAAGCGCGCGTAATCGACAGTAAAAATTGGCTTTTGGCAAATAGCCAAAAGCCAAATATAAGTCGTATTACGCAAGCGGTTTCATCGTTGGGAACAACAACACATCTCTAATACTTGCTTCATCGGTAAACAACATAACAAGTCTGTCTATACCAATACCTAGTCCGCCAGTTGGTGGCATACCATACTCTAATGCAGTAACAAAATCTTCGTCCATCATTTGAGCTTCTTCGTCACCTGCTTCTCTCTCTTTAACTTGAGCCATAAATCTACCCTTTTGGTCAATTGGGTCATTTAACTCAGAAAAGGCATTGCCCATTTCTCTACTTGTGATAAAGAACTCAAATCTTTCAGTAAGTCTTGGGTCAGATTTTTTGCGTTTTGCAAGCGGAGATACTTCAACTGGATAATCTGTAACAAAAGTAGGTTGAATCAATTTTTCTTCAATCTTTTGGTCAAACACTTCGTAAAGTGCTTTGCCCCAAGTTACATCATCTGCAAATTCTACGCCAATTGCATTTGCCTTTGCTATGCACTCTTCAAGTGGCATATTTGCAAAATCAATACCTGTTTCTTCACGAACTAAGTCAAGCATTGAAACGCGTTTCCACTTATCACCAATGTTAATTTCAACGCCTTGATAAGTGATAGTTTTGCTACCTATAACATTGTCTGCAATATAATTAAACAAATCTTCTGTCAAATCCATCATACCATTGTAATCAGTATAAGCTTGATATAATTCTACAGTTGTAAATTCAGGATTATGCTTTGTATCCATACCTTCATTTCTAAACAATCTGCCGATTTCATAAACTTTTTCAAAACCACCAACAATTAGTCTTTTTAAATAAAGCTCTGGAGCTATACGCATATACATATCAATATCCAAAGTGTTATGGTGTGTGATAAATGGTCTTGCACTAGCACCACCTGCAATAGTATTTAAAATTGGTGTTTCTACTTCCAAAAAGCCTTTGCTATCCAAAAATGCTCTTATGCTACTAATGATTTTTGACCTTGTAACAAAAGTCTTTTTAACTTCTGGATTTGCAATTAAATCAACATATCTTTGGCGATAACGCATATCGGTATTAGTGAGTCCGTGATATTTTTCAGGAAGCGGCAAAAGTGATTTTGAAAGCAAACTAACACTTGTTGCGTGAACGCTGATTTCACCTGTTTTAGTTGTAAAAACTTTACCAGTCACACCGATAATGTCTCCAATATCAAATTTTTTAAACTCAGCATAATCGTCTTCGCCAATATCGTTTTTACTAATATAAAGCTGAATACTACCTGTTTGGTCAAGCAAATTAGCAAAGCTTGCTTTACCCATAATTCTACGACTAATCATACGACCTGCAAGAGTAACTTCTTTGCCGTCAAATTTATCGTAGTTATTTTTAATTTCCATAGCATCGGTATCCTTATCAAATCTTACAACTTCATAAGGATTCTTATCCATTTCCACAAGTCTTGCTAACTTTTCGTGCCTTGCTTTAATAATGTCATTTAAATCCAATTCTTCTTGGTTATTGATTTCCATAAAAACTCCTTGTAAATTAATCGATTTTATCCTTACTTACTTTCAAAATTTTAACTTCAAATGTAGCTTGTGGTGTAACAACACGTACGCAGTCGTCTTTCTTTTTACCAAGCAAAGCGGTAGCCATAGGCGAATTGTTACTAATACGATTAATATTTATATCTGCTTCAGTACTACCAACAATTTGGTAAACTTCTTCTTCGTCAAATTCCATATCAAGAACTTTTACAAATGAGCCAATACTAACTTCATCACTGCTGATTTTAGAGTTATCAATAATCTCGTAGTTAGAAAGTTGACTCTCAAGCACTTTAATACGTGCTTCAATCATTGCTTGTTCTTCTTTTGCAGCGTCATACTCTGCATTTTCACTTAAATCGCCATATTCTCTTGCAACTTTTATCTTCTCAGATGCCTCACCACGTTTAACGTCTACAAGTTCGCGATATTCTGCCCAAAGTTTTTCATAACCTTCTTTGGTTAAAATAGTAGTATTTGCCATAACTCCTCCAATTCATACTAACTAAACAAACTAGCTATTAAATATGATATATATTACATATTAAAAATAAAAATATTTGCCTAATCGCAAATAAAATCAAAACATTAAATATTATGCGTCTACACTAATTTTTGCTATCAAACATAAAAAAATAATTAATAATGCTTGGGATAAAACCAGACATTATCAAAAATTTTAGTGCATATTTTAAGTTTTACTAACACTTGCTTTAATTTTTAGTTTAGGACGGCAAATAAATTTGCTCGTCCTAAAAATTAAATTATTCTTCTGAAATTGCACTTACAGGGCATTGGTCTGCACAAGCACCGCAAGAAATACAAGTATCTGCATCAATATTATATTGAGTGTCGCCTTCGCTAATAGCGTTTACAGGGCAAGTATCTGCACAAGCACCACAAGAAATGCACTCATCACTGATAACATAAGCCATAATAGTTTCTCCTTTTGTTATACATTTTATTTATACTAATATACCACAATATTTTAAGTTTGTCTATACTTTAATTAAAAATTTTTAAAATTATTTAATTTTAGCCATTAATATGCTTTTAGATTGTGTAAAGATATACTGACGCACCTATTATATGCAATATACTACCCGACAACACAAATATATGCCAAATAGAGTGCATAAATTCCTTTTTTATAGCATAAAAAATAAGTCCGAAAGTATAGCATAATCCGCCTGATAGCACTACTGCAAAACAGCCTATACCGCAAAGCGAAATAATATAATTTACAACAAAAATAGGTGCCCAACCAGTAAGAATATAAATAACCATTGTAACTGCACGGAACTTTTTGACATTAATCCAGTTTAACACCATACTTATTATACTAAGCCCCCATACACAAGCTATTAAAATATACCCAATATTATTACGCAAGCCAGAAATCATAAATGCTGTCGAACTGCCTGCAATCAAAATATTTATACTCAAGTGGTCAAATTTTTGTCTAAAAACACGCTTTTTCAAATCTTTTTCATTATGGTATATGGTGCTCATTGTATAAAGTGCAACCATAGACCCACCAAACACAAAAGATGAAATTATGTCAATAAAATTATTTATATCTCTTGCCGTTCTTATTACCGCTAAAGAAAACATAGCAACTAATCCTATAACTCCTACAATCATACCGATAAAATGAGTTATTACATTAATTTGTTCTTCTCTTGCCGTATATTTTGGCAATTTTTCTATTTTTTCAGCAAGCTGCTCGTCTGTATATTTCAATTTATATCTCCATATTATTAAATTGCCATTATTGTACCACACTTTAATAATAAAAGATAGTAAATATAATGAAAATTATAATTTAATTATTTATTGCACATTTTGTCATAGTAATGTTTATTTTATAAACTAAATGCAAAGCTAATAACATATTAGTTAAAAAATCACTTATTATTTTCAATTAGTTTTAAAGCGGTTTTTATTCCGTCCACTGCACTTGAAGTTATACCGCCTGCAAAGCCTGCACCTTCTCCGCTAGGATAAAGCCCAAATATATTTGACATTCCACACTCATTTCTTTCAATTCTTACAGGCGATGATGACCTACTCTCCACGCCTATCAATATACCTTGCTTATCAAAACCATTAATTTTTTTTCCAAACTGCACAAGCCCTTCTCTCATTCCGTCAACAATAAAATCGTCAAAAATACGCTGAAAATCGCCACTAACAACTCCTTTTGCATAAGTTGTTTTAAAGGAATCAATATTTTTTGAAGTTTTTCCAGCAATAAAGTCAGTTACTTTGACGGCAGGTGCTGCATAATTTTTGCCAATATCAAAAGCAGCTTTTTCCAGTTTTTCTTGATACAAAAAACCGTCAAGCACACCTGTTCCATAATCTTTCGGCTCTACCCCAACCAATATGGCAGAGTTCGCAAATCCGCTATCACGCTTGTATTCACTCATACCATTTGTAACAATGGTGTCAAACTCACTCATTGAAGGCATAACATACCCACCGGGACACATACAAAAAGTGAAACAGCCTTTGCCATTACTTAGTCTATGAGATAACTTGTAATCTGCAGGTGGCAAACCTTTAGTATTACCGTACTGCCCTTTGTCAATCAAATCTTGACTATGTTCGACTCTTACACCTACGGCAAAAGCTTTGGCACTCATAGCAACGCCTTGTTTGTATAACTTGCATATTGTGTCTCGTGCAGAGTGTCCGCAAGCTAAAATAACATTGTCTGAATAATATGTTTCGCCACAAGCTTTAACTCCGCAAACTTTGTCATTGTTAATAATTATTTCGTCTACTTTGCTATTAAACTTATACTCTCCACCTAGTTTTTCAATAGTTAGTCTAATGTTTTTAACAACATTTTTTAAAATATCTGTACCGATATGCGGTTTGGATAAATATAATATGTCTTCGCTAGCCCCGTGCTTTACAAACTCATTAAGCACTACACTTATGTACTCACTAGATATACCAGTATTAAGCTTTCCGTCTGAAAAAGTACCTGCTCCACCTTCGCCAAATTGTATATTTGTATTTTCATTTAAGGAATCCCCTAAATTGAAATTAGTAACGATTTTTGAGCGGTTTTCCACCTTATCGCCACCTTCAAATATTATTGGACATAGTCCTGCGTAAGCCAGTACCAATCCTGCAAACATACCGCAAGGACCACTACCAATTATTATTGGTCTGCTTTTTAATTTGACGCTGCAGTCTATCAATTGCTTTACACTTGTTTTTGGTGATTTATACTCTTGCAAATTATTATTAGGTTTTCCGTCCACAACAACACTTGCAACATAATGTATGTCATTTTTCCTTCTGCTGTCAAGCGATAGTTTGTCAAGTTTTACAAACTTATATCCACCAATCTTCTTTTTTACAGCTTGAGCAATGGTCTCATTATCAAAACCTATAGGCAATCTTAAATTACTTAATTTTTGTAACATTTAAAACTCCTTTGCAAAATTATAGCTTGAAGCAAAAGCAAATAGCAAATTGTAACCGCCACAAATTCCGTCCACATTAAGTGCTTCACCTATTGCATACAAATTATTGTTTATTTTAGATTGCATTTTGTCAAAATCAAATTCATTTACGGATAGTCCGCCACTCATAACTTGACTTAGCTTTTCGTCCATACTTTTTACAACATCTATTTTGTATTTCTTAATTCCATTTGCACCATACTTAATCGCATTTTGCATTAAGTTTTTATTTAGCACACCAAACTCTGCTGTAATGTCATTCTTTAAAAGTTCTTCCACTTGCAGCGATGTAAATTCAGGCATAAAATCAAGATAGCAAACGCCACTTTCCATATTATATCTACACATTTTAGATGACATATTTAAAATTACAATACCGGATATTCCGTCCTTTCTAAACTGCACTTCGCCAAATTCAGTTGCAATTAATTTGCCATTGTCATAAAGGCTAACCTGTGCTTCCTGCCTTACTCCGTTTAATCCTTTGATTTGCTCAGGCTTTTTTGCAATAAGCGGTACAAGTGCAGGATTGTTTTTGACAACACTATGACCTAGTTTTTCATACAAATGCAAGCTATCTATGCCAAAAGATGCTTTGCTACCTGTTGCTAAACATACTTTTTTGCAACAAAATTCACCTTTGCTAGTTTTTATAGTGACACAATCATTTATTTTTATTTCTTGAGCCAAGCAATCGGTTATCACTTTAACACCATACTTTTGCATATTGCAAAGAATAATATTAAGCACATTATTTGCTTGCTCACTAAACGGATAAACTCTTCCGGTTTTTACTTTAGTGACCAATCCCAATTCCAACATTTGTTTTTGCATATCAAAATTTTTAACAACGCTAAACGCAATCGGAGTATTATAACATTCCGCATTTATTATCGTATTAGAAAGATTACATTTGCCATTACCTGTTGCAAGCAATTTTTTGCCGACTCTGGAATTAGCTTCCAAAACAGCAACGGAATATCCTTTTTTTGCAAGCAAAATACTTGCATACATACCACTTGCACCACCACCGATTATACAAAAATCAAACATATTTTCACCATTTTTAAGTTATTTAGCTAAAACGCCAAAATTTATTATTTAAGTTATAACCTTACCTTTACATTGTAACACAAAATTTGCATTAAAACCAACAAAAGATATAAAATTTATAAATTTTTTTAAAATTATAATAAAATTATTATGCTTTTTATACAAAATGGTGTATACTTATTTACGGAAAAGAAATTTAAGGAACTGACATACTATGGTAAGAAAAGATTTAAGAAATATAGCAATCATAGCTCACGTAGACCACGGAAAAACAACTTTGGTAGATGCTATGCTAAAGCAATGCGGTGCTTTTAGGGAAAATCAAATTGCTCCTGAAAGAGTTATGGATAACAATGATATAGAAAAAGAAAGGGGAATTACTATCCTTGCAAAAAACACTTCTGTAAGATACAAAGATGCCAAAATCAATATTATAGACACTCCAGGACACGCTGACTTTGGCGGCGAAGTGGAGCGTGTACTAAAAATGATTGACGGCGTTGTATTGCTTGTTGATGCTTACGAAGGCACAATGCCACAGACAAGATTTGTACTATCAAAAGCTTTGGAAATGAATTTGAAAGTTATCATTTGCGTTAACAAAATTGATAAAGCAGATGCAAGGCTTGGCGAAGTTGAAGATGAAGTACTTGACTTGTTACTAGATTTAGGTGCAGGCGACGAAGCACTTGACTACCCTATCGTATATTGCTCAGGCAGAAGCGGTACTGCAACCCTTGACCCAAGCGTTCCTGGTACAGATTTAATTCCGCTGTTTGAAACAATAATGGACTTTATCCCTTGTCCAGAAGGTGATGATAAAGCACCATTACAACTACTAATCTCTTCTATCGACTATAATGACTATGTTGGCAGAATCGGTATTGGTAGAATCACTCGTGGTACTTGTAATGTTAACAGCAATGTTGTAATTTGTGATAACAACCCTAATTTTATTAGCTACAACTCAAAAATAAGCAATCTTTATGAAATAGAAAATTTAAATAGAGTTGCAACCACAACCGCAACTGTTGGCGATATTGTTTGCGTTTCAGGTATTGAAGGAATTAATATTGGTAACACAATCTGCGACCCTACTACCCCTGAGCCATTGCCATTTGTAAATGTGTCAGAACCTACTTTGGAAATGGAATTTTTGGTTAACAACAGCCCATTTGCAGGCAAAGAAGGTAAATTTGTAACTTCAAGAAATCTTCGTGACAGACTATATAAGGAATTACTTCGTGATGTTTCCTTGAGAGTTCGTGACGGAGACACAAAAGATAGCTTTATGGTAGCAGGCCGTGGCGAAATTCATCTTTCTATTTTAATAGAAAATATGAGACGCGAAGGATATGAATTTATGGTTGGCACACCAAAAGTTATGAATAAAATAATAGGCGGTAAAAAATACGAACCAATCGAAAAAGTAATTATTGACGTGCCAAACGATTATGTTGGTAGCGTTATGGAAAAACTTGGTACAAGGCGTGCAGAGCTTGTTAATATGACACCTGTCGCATCAAGAATAAGGCTTGAATTTACAATTCCTACTCGTGGACTTATCGGATACCGCAGTGACTTTTTAACAGACACAAAAGGTGAAGGAATTATAAATACTTTGTTTGCAGGTTTTGAGCCTTACAAAGGCGACATTCCAAGACGTAGCAATGGCTCACTTATATCTTTTGAAACAGGTAAAGCTACAGGTTACGGCTTAAATGCTGCACAAGAACGCGGCGTGTTATTTTTAAATCCTGGCGACCCTGTTTATAGCGGAATGGTTATTGGTTACTCACCAAAAGCAGAAGATTTGGTTGTAAATGTCTGCAAGGAAAAACATCTTACAAACACCCGTGCATCAGGCAGTGACGATGCTTTAAAATTGCAAAGACCAAGAGTTTTCTCTTTGGAAGAAGCTATTGAATTTATTGAAAATAACGAACTACTTGAAATTACTCCGCAATCAATAAGAATCCGCAAAAAGATACTTGACCATAAGGAAAGAATGAGAGACGACTTAAAAACTGGTGTAATAAAAGCTAGAGAAAAATAAAAAAGTAGTTCAAAAATCGATATTAAATATTAAAAACACTAAAAGTTTTGCTTTTAGTGTTTTTTGTTTGCATTTTATTTAATAGTTATTTAGTAAATAATTGTAGTTATATTTTTTGCCTAATCAAAGACTTTTTTAAATTTATGCAGATACTTTACTTAGCATCATACTATCTATTCCGTCAGCTATTGTTGTCATTAAATGTGTTTTGTATTTGCTGTCATTAAGTAGCATTCTATCCCCTTCGTTAGAAATAAAACCACACTCAATAATTACCGAAGGGTAAGGCGAACATTTGCAAATAAAATAATCACCGCCTAAGCTTTTCAAATCGTCTCTACCCGCATATTTTTTATTGACATTGCTATTTATTAAATACTGAAATCTTTCCCCAACATCTTTATTCTTTTTGGTATCGTCATAAAAAACTTGTACGCCACGCCTTTTACTATCTTGATATTTATTCACGTGTAAACTTACAACTAAATCGGGTTTTGCTTTTAATATAATATCCTTACGCTTTTGCATATCGTCCTTCTTTTTCCCACCCAAGGAATTAGCACTATCTCTTGTAAGTACAACTTTATATCCCCTATCAAGCAAAATTTCTTTAAGTTCTCTTGTAAGTTCTAAGTTTATATTTGCTTCAATCATATTTCCGTAAGATACACCGCCGTCCATACCGCCGTGTCCCGCATCAATAACTACTACGCCTTTTGACATAGCACTATTGACTGGTACATAAATAGCACACAAAATAGTAGCAATAATCGCCATAATAAAAACGCTAGTAACAATAATATGCTCTTTTCTTATAATCATCTTATACCTATAAATCCCTTTATAAATAATATGAATATAATAAAAGCAATTATAACCAACCTGTCAAAATTATAATAAAATTTTATAATGAATTATTTGGATTTAAATTATAGTATTTTTTAATATCTATAATTCTAACTCTTTTTTTATTTTCCATTGCAAATTGTACTGCCTTACCAGTTCCGCTAGGATTTCCATTCCAACAAGCAATACAAAATTCAGACCGCAAAATCATAAATTTATTACCTTCAATCATACAATCTTTTTCATATTGATTTAGTAACACTATTTTATTATCACATTTTCTCAATATTCTTCTGTATCTAATTTGTTGTGAAAAACGCCATTTTGCTTCTTGATTTTTACAAGGTATAACAGCAATAATTCTAATATGTTTATATTTTTCTTTTAATTTAATAAGTATCTCAGTAGCAATCATATCAAAACCTTCAGCCATTCCCGTTAAGAATGTGTGAATACCATACTCAATTGCATTAATAAAAATTTTTTCTAAATCTTCCTTAAATACTTTACAACAATACATATTTTCATTATACCCCCAAGGTAAACTCTTAGGTCTATGCCCTGACAGACATACAATGTTCTTATACATACTAAATTCTCCTATATTTAATCAATTGTGTTATATTATAACACCTATTGTATCATAATTGAATATGTGTTTGTCAACCATTTTGATGTATAATGTAACAAAAGGTTTACTATGGTGAATAATGGATATTTTGAAAAGAATAACTCAATTAAGAGAAATTAAAGGCATTTCTATATATGAACTTGCAAATAAAAGTGGAATAGCAAAGAATACCATTTACAGATGGTATTCCAAAAACTATACACCTACTCTAGATACTCTACAAGTAATTTGTGAGAAAGGACTTGAAATATCTTTAGTTGAATTTTTCGCTGTTGATACTGAATTATTACCTGTAACACCCGAATTTAAAGAACTATATGACCTTTGGATTAATTTGAATGATACGCAAAAACAAGCTATAAAACAAATTATTATTAGCTATTCAGCAAAAAATTAAAATAGATTTAATATAAAAGACGAATTATCAAAAAAACCATCCCTTTACAGGATGGTTTTTTGTTATTTTTTATTTGTGTTTTTAAAATAATATTATTTTATTTAGATTTCTTTCTTTTGCCAGTCTTTCTATTTGGTCTGCTATCGTCATTATCTTTAGCATCGCTTGCATTTTCACTAACACCAGCTTCTAATATTTGATTTTGTAGCTTTTTAACCTTTTTAGCTTCACTTTCTTTTACCGCATAAAACAATATTCTTTCTTGTGGAGACTCTAACAAGTCTAAGTTTAAAATATCGCTTTCTTTTACTACAAAAGTCCAATCTCTATACCCTTGTTTATAGTTATTTACTATTGTTCCCTTAACATTTACTACTTCCTTTGGTTTAACATTATCGGTAGTATTATTTGGGACGAAGTTGTTTTCACTCGCTGCTTGTTGAGCATTATTTATGGCATATTGTGCATAAGGTATTGCTTGTTGCGGTATTACTTGTGGTTTATTTTTCTTTACTACAATTAAAATGATTATCAACATCAATATAAATATAATCATAAAGAAAAATACTGCAATTAATATCCACCACATATAAGACGGCATATTTTTTAGTGTTTCAATTACACTATTCATTCCGTTATCCGCATCAACATTAGGTTTACCATTTGAGCCGTTATTGTTATCCGAATCGCTTCCGTCCCCATCTGGGTTGTTACCACCATTTCCGTTGTTGTCATCATCGCCATTGCCGTCCCCGTCTGTAAACGGATTTGCACCTGTTTTAAATTTATAAGGAGCGGTTTCTTCTACACTCTCACCATTATATTCTACTGCCACATTGCCTTTGTACTCATTCTTTAATCTTAAGGCTATTTGATAGTCAGTTGAATACTTTAATATCGCATTTCCTTCTAGTGCATCGCCTATTGTAACATCACCACTGCACTCATAAAGCACATAATCAAAATACTTTTCTATCTCTTGCGTATAATCTGACTTTAATGTTGCTCTTCCGTTTTCTTCTCCGTCCTGCCAGCCATCAATAGTTAAAACTAGTTTTTGTATATCTAAAGTTACTTGGACATTGCCTTTACTGCCGTCCTTCCATATTACATTGTCGGTTTCTCCACCATTATTGGTGTTCATTCCGTTTTTATATTGTATTTGTATTCTGTAATTATTTACTCCTACAAATGTCCAGCTATTGTTTACTTTGCCTATCTCAACATTGTCTTTATCAAACACTTTTATTACAAAATAATTTGACCAGTCATTTGGCAAGTTAGTTATATCTTTAAAATCAAATCCGCCTGTTTTAAACACTTTTGATTGTGTGGTTTGCGGTTTTTCTACTTTTAAACTTTCTATCTCAAAGTCAAACTCTTTTTGTCCGACAATTACAAAATCGCCAACATCGTCTTTTAAGTTTACAATTACCTTGTACAATCCCACATCAGTTGGAAAGTTTGGTATTTCCACGCCATTCTCTTTTTTATAAGTAACAACCAACGCATCAGCATTAAGACCGCCACTAACTTGCAATATTGCCTTTTGTTCACTTCCATTATATGTAACTTTGTTTGTCTTAAGGCTAACTGTAACTTCGTTGTTTTCTTCACCTACTTTAAATGAAGAAATTGTTTCTGTTACTTCACTACCGCTTAGTAATAGCACACTATTTGTGTTGTTATAGTCCCCATCGGTTTTTAAAGTTGCTTTTACCCAATAAGGTATTGATTGGGTTGCATTATACTTTTCAGCTATTTCTTCTAGCGTAATAGAAGTTGTACAATTTGAATTTGTATAATAAATATACTCTATTGCACTGTCATAAGTGCTATCTACACTGAGCATAGGTATAACCAAACGAATTCCGTTTATTACCTTTTCTTGCGTTGCCCAACTTACATTAATCTTCTTTTTTGTTATTTTCCATTTATGCTGTAGTTGTGGTATATTTTCCAGTTCTTCTGCAGTTGGAATTTTGTAATTGTTGCTTGCACTGCTGTTAGTACTTTCAAAGCCAATAACTTTTGCAGTGTAAAATGTTCCGTCAGCATTTACATCTTTTTCCTTTTCTCCACTATATGTAGGTGTCAAAAATGACGGCAAACCCGACACAATAGTTACCGATTGCTTAAGATTATTATATTCCAAACTATCGGAACTCCACTTTACATTTTTAAAATCTAAATCTGCCTTATTTATTGTTATTTTAATCCAACGAACTACATCTGTCTCTAAATGATTAGAGTCGCTAGTATCCGCACTACCTAAAAATTTAGGTTTTCTATAATCTAAAACTTGCTGTTTTTCTTCTTCCGTCCAATTGTATTTTAACGCATCTTGTTCTACTAGTGCAGTTATTTTGTTTGTCCAACTCTCTTTTATCTCAACTTTTACCCAATAATCACCTGCGTTTTCAAATGTTGTAGAATTATTTGGATATGTAAGCTTTATAAACTCATTATCTGTTTCATAAAGGTTTTTGTCATACCAATCGGTATTACTGTTCGAATTTACAATTTCACTTAAAGTGTGTGCTTTTTCATTATATGTTGTCTCCAAATCTTGGGGATTTTGCACTCCATTTTTCAAGCCTTCTATTATTTTACTTAAATTTATATGTATTGCAGGTCTAATCCCATAAGTTTCCGTAACAAGTGGAGTAGTACTATTACCCGTAGCTTGTAAAGTTCTGACATAGTGAGAATCGCCGGCATTTGCAGTTCTTAGCCAAGCTTCACTAGATACACTTGACTTAACTTGTCTTTGATAACTACTTAATCTCCAAATAGAACTTGTGTCCATTTGGTTATCTGCTCCTGTTTCAGTAAAAGAAGGTAACCATATATAATCCTCTCCCCAAGCATCATAACGAATACCATTAAAAGTTTCTGCAGGTTGATAATTAACACCAGGATACCAACCAGTGGTTAATGAATGAAGTGCTTCATTAGGAGAATGATAGTCTGTTCCCCTGCCTATTCTAGTTTGAATTTGTTGGTATTTAATATACTTAGGCTTTACCAAATAATTGCTTGCAAAATTGTTATTATCTCCACTATTAAATAGTGACCACATTGAATCTGTAATAAGATTATTGCGAACAATACTGTTAGAATAAATATTGTCTCCCCTTGTACCAGCTCTTCCATTATATTGAGATTTAGTTAAACTATCTGCAAGATACAAAGTCATAATAATATTGTCGTTACTCTCTAAATCGGCAAGGGTTAAGGATGCAACCATCCAATTTTTACCATCTAATTTTACTACTAAGCCATTGTCGTTACCTTTATTATTATTCAATTTTTTATTTATTTCTCGTGCATTTAGCACATAACTTTCAGTCTGTTCGTCTTCAAATTGCTTTATGTAAGATACGGGATTATCAATGCCATTAAACAATTTGTCTTGCAAGTCTTTTACCACTAAATAGTTTATGATACCTATATTTTTATCATACAAATCAGCACCATTTGCAACGCTTACAGCGGAATTAATATTGTTTAAAGCAAAAACTTTATTTGGAGAAAGGAAAAAAGATACAATTATACTAAATAAAAATGCTATTAAAAAAATAAAAACAGCTACAAAAAGATTAAATTTTTTCTTGCTTTTGTACATTTGATTTTTCTCCTTAAAGTATACTTATTAAAATAAACTATATGTACATAGAATATATATAATCTATGTACATTTTGGTGCAATTGTAAGATTTTCAACCTAAAGTTTTGGTATAAATTAGATAAACTTCTTACAAAATATATATTTTAATATTGACATTACTTTACTTTTAATCTTATAATATAATTGAAAAAGTACATAGATTATATATATTCTATGTGCATTTTTTTAACTTAACTTTTGCTATAATTTGCAAATTACCCCCGATTTTCGGAGCGATTATTGCGGTTTTATACTTTTTAACTTGCTTTAAACTTTACATAAAAAAATAGCACTTAAATTTAAAATATTTTAAGCGTATTTTTCAGGATAAATAGTTTTGCTATTATTTTTTTAGAATATTTATGGCTAATAAAATTATCATATTTATAGATTATTTACTGCATTTGTAACAAAACAAATTAAAAACAAAAAAGCCAAACATTTAGTTTGGCTTTTATTTTTAAAAAATACTACGCAACTATTTTCGATATAACATACCGAAGCGATTCCTTAAACAGGTGGCTACTTCAAAGCTACCTTGTGGCACATAGTAAAATCTGCTTAATGCTGCTGCGGTCAAGCCCTGACATGGTTCACAGCATACTATTGCACAAGACCTTGATATCAACACTCCTTATTCAAGTCAGACCTTCCATACACTATACCTAGAATAGTATTCAGTCCTGCTATAGCGGATTGCAGGTACAGGGCACCGCTAGCTCCCCACTTAGCGTAGTAAAAGTATTATATCATAGTTTACCTTTAAAGTCAATAGATAAAACAAAAAGGAATTTGCTTTATTGATATTATTTACTTATTATGTCGATTATAAAAATTACATTTAATTTTATAAACGCTTTAAACAAATGCACCTAAGATTAGGTGCATTTTGCTTTGTTCATTAAAAATTATTTCTCTCCAAGCCATTTTGAGCGGAAAGTTTTGCGTTTTTCATACTGCTTATCTGTCAATGATTCTTCAAAAGCTTTTAGCAAATCTTGTTGCTTTTTGCTTAGTTTTTGCGGAGTATCAATTTCCACAGTAACATATAAGTCACCATAAACTTGCTTTTTCAAATACTTAACGCCGTAGCCTTTTACTCTAAATTTAGTACCAGTTGCAGTACCAGGTGGAATAGTAATAGTTACAGTCTTATCAGTAGTTGGTATTTCAACTTTTGCGCCATTGATAGCATCGCTCATAGAAATAGGCAGTTTATAATACAAATCGTATCCTTCCCTTACAAATAATGGGTGAGCTTTTACATTGATAACAATTATCAATCTACCATTTTGACCGCCATTTATACCAACTTCACCTTCATTGTAATAAGTAATAGTTTGACCATTATCAACACCGGCAGGGATAGTAACAGGAATAACTCTTTCCTTTTTAATAGTACCTTCACCACGGCAAGTTTTGCATTTATCAGTGATAATTTTACCACTTCCGCCACATTTAGGACATTTTGTTCTTACAGTTTGTCTACCAAAAATTGTGTTTTGAGTCATAGTAACTGTACCACTGCCGTGACAATCAGGACAAGTAGTAATCTTTGAAGGGTCACTTGCACCGCTACCTTTACAATCAGGACATTTTTCCGTACGATATACTTTTACAGATTTTTCAGTACCTTTAATAGACTCTTCAAAAGTGATATCCAAACGCATTGTAATGTCATCACCATCAATAGGCATATTTGCACGATTAGTTCTGCCACCACCGAAAAATGTACTGAATATATCTTCAAAACCACCGAATCCGCCAAAGCCACCACTGCCGCCACTAAAGCCGCCACCATTAAATTGTGGTCCGTCTTCTGTGCCATACTGGTCATAATTAGCTTTTTTCTGCGGGTCGGAAAGCACATCGTAAGCGTGATTAATTTCCTTAAAAGTTTCTTCCGCTTGTTTTCTTTCCGCTTCTGGTTTAGTAGCATATCTGTCAGGGTGATATTTCATAACTGCTTTTCGATAAGCAGATTTAATCTCTTGCTCACTCGCACCTTTTGATACACCAAGCAATTCATAATAATCTTTATTTGCCATAAATATTTCCTTATATAAATCAAAAATAAATTTTGTTTTACCGCTATTGATTTTATAAATTAATCAAAAACAATACAAAAATCGGTACTAATGCTACTTTTTTTCAAAAGCACACTAATTAAAACACATTAAACAAAACTTATTTTGTAATACGACTAATTTCGCCGATTTTAGTCGGCGAAAAAAGTCAAAGGGTTAGTTTTAGTTGTTTTTATTATTCTTCAGGATTTGCATCAACCACGCCGTCATCAGGTTTAGCACCATTTTGAGCAGCTTCGGCTTGAGCTGTTTCTTGATAAATTCTAGTAAAGATAGGTCCTGTTACTTCGCTCATTGTTTCAATAACTTTACGGATTTTTTCAGCTTCTGTTTCTTTAGCTAAATCTTCTTTTGCTTTATCAATTGCTTCTTGAATTTTTGTTTTTTCGTCTTCAGTAAGTTTTTCGCCATTCTCTTTCATAAACTTTTCAGATGCAAATATCAATTGCTCTGCTTCGTTTTTAGCTTCTACAGCTTCCTTACGCTTTTTATCTTCTTCTGCATATTTTTCTGCATCTTTAACAGCTGCATCAATATCAGAATCACTCAAATTAGAAGATGCTGTAATTGTTACGCTTTGAGTTTTGTTTGTACCTTTATCCAAAGCTTTAACATTAACTATACCATTTGCATCAATATCAAAAGTGATTTCGATTTGTGGTACACCACGTGGAGCTGGTGGAATTCCGTCCAAAACAAATCTACCTAAAGTTTTGTTATCGCTCGCCATACTTCTCTCACCTTGTAAAACGTGAACATCAACGGCTGGTTGATTGTCTGCATAAGTTGAGAAAACTTGAGATTTGCTTGTTGGGATAGATGTATTTCTTGGGATAAGCACAGTAAATACACCGCCTGCAGTTTCAATACCTAGTGACAATGGTGTTACGTCTACAAGCACCATATCTTTTACATCACCAGTCAAAACACCACCTTGAATTGCAGCACCGATTGCAACACATTCATCAGGGTTAATACCCTTATATGGCTCTTTGCCTGTTGCTTTTTTAACTGCTTCTACAACAGCTGGAATACGAGTTGAACCACCAACCAAAATAACTTTAGCAATATCACTGCTTGACAAACCTGCATCTGACAATGCTTGACGAAGTGGTTTCATAGTTCTTTCTACCAAATCAGAAGTCATTTGGTCAAACTTAGCTCTTGTTAGGTCAATATCAATTGATTTTGGGCCTTCTGCATTTACAGTGATAAATGGAAGGTTGATATTTGTTTTAGATAGGCTTGAAAGCTCAATTTTAGCTTTTTCTGCAGCTTCAATAAGTCTTTGCATAGCCATTTTATCTTTTGACAAATCAATATTTTCTGCCTTTTTAAATTCGTCTAAAATGTAATCTGCAATTCTCTTGTCAAAGTCGTCGCCACCAAGTTTGTTATCACCACAAGTAGCCAAAACTTGGAACATACCATTATCAAGTTCTAGTACAGATACGTCGAAAGTACCGCCACCTAAGTCATAAATCAAAACTTTTTGAGCGTTTGTTGTATCTTTATCCACACCATAAGCAAGTGCTGCAGCTGTTGGTTCATTGATAATACGAAGAACATCAAGACCTGCAATTTTACCTGCGTCTTTTGTTGCTTGTCTTTGAGCATCTGTAAAGTATGCAGGAACAGTAATAACAGCTTGAGTTACTTTTTCACCAAGAAAAGCTTCGGCATCTTGTTTTAATTTGCCAAGTACCATACTTGAGATTTCTTGTGGAGTAAAGTTTTTACCATCGATAGCAACTTTATAGTCACTACCCATATGTCTTTTGATTGAAGAAATTGTTCTGTCAGTGTTTGCCACAGCTTGTCGTTTAGCAGGTGCACCAACTAATCTTTCACCGTCTTTTGCAAAAGCAACTACAGACGGAGTTGTTCTGTTACCTTCAGCATTAGCTATTACTTGTGGTTCGCCACCTTCCATAACAGCTACGCAAGAGTTAGTTGTACCTAAATCGATACCAATTATTTTTGCCATTTTTATATCTCCTTTTTAAGTAATAATTTCATTTATTTAAATAACAATTAGTTATTGTAAGCCTTATTTTGCTACTACAACACTTGCGTGTCTTAAAATTTTATCATTTATTTTGTAGCCTTTTTCATATACTTGAACACATTTACCGCTATTTGCTTCATCGTCCACTTGCATTAGTGCATTGTGCAGATTAGGGTCAAATTCCTTTCCGATACATTCAATTTCAGTAATGTTGTTTCTTTCAAATATAGTTTCAATCTGTTTTTTTACTTTAGATAGTCCTTCTTTAATTCCGTCTGGCATATCAAGACTCATTGCACGCTCTAAGTTATCTACAACAGGTAAAAAAGTTAAAATCGCATCGTTTTTGCCGTCGTTATACATATCTCTTGCTATGTTTTCATTACGCTTTTTGATATTTTCCATATCGGCTTTCATTCTTAGTGCATAGTTTTGAAGTTTGTCATTTTCTTCAAGTAATCTTTGCATTTCTGCCTGTGATTTACTTTTTCTTTTTGGCTTTTCTGTCTTTTCTTCTGCCTTGTCTTGAGTTTCAGCACTCTCTGTACTTTCAACCTTTTCTTCTAAGACTTCGTCTTGCAAATTTTCCTTTTCTTCCATTTTCTACTCCTTCTTTATCTTTTCGATAGCTTTGGTAACACCACCAAGCACTCCTAATACTTTTTGATAATCCATTCTCTCAGGTCCGATAACTACTGCGTGTCCTACTTCTTTGCCCGCAATGACACATTTTGCAGTAACTACAGCCATATTATCTTCGGCATTTTCGTCTCTGCCTATTTTTATGCTTATTTCAACATCGTCTTCATTTATTAAGCTATGCAACTTTTCGCCCGTATTAATTACAGATAAAAAGTTTTTTACATTGCCGACATCTTCAAATTCCTTATACTCAAAGATTTTGTCTGTGCCTTCCATATACATTCTGCTTTCGCTATTTTGTTTGTAATTGATAAGCATATTTAGCACTTCGTCAAACAATGCACGATATTCACCAATTGTAGCATCTACTATAAAATCTTTATTTTCGGTTATCTCTTTTACAGTTTTGCCCGCAAACATATCAACTAACATATCATTTGCTGACATAAAGAATTTGCCTTTCATATCTTTAGGGATTTCAATTATTTTATCCTTCAAAAGTCCCCTGTCAGTTATGATAACCAATAACGCACTATCATTTCCTATATCAATAAGCTTAATGTCCTTTAATGTAATGTTATCTACTCCACCCATTACTACAATTGATGTATAGTTTGTAACATCACTTATGACTTTTGCTGTGCTTTTTATAACCTGTTCAACATCGCTAAAATTGCTGTCAAAGTAATCGGAAAAACTTTCAATTCTTCTATCGATGTCGTCCTTATCTAGCAAATTATCAACATAATACCTATAAGCTTTAGTAGAAGGTACTCTGCCTGCAGATTTATGTGGTTGTACTAAATACCCCATTTCTTCTAAAGCAACCATTTCACTACGGATAGTTGCGGAACTTACTTCCGGCAAACAACTCTCTTTAATTTGACTGCTACTAATAGGCTCTGGGGAAACAATGTACGTATCAATTAGTGATTTTAATATTTTTTGTTTTCTTTCACTTATTTTCATATACCCCCCTTTTGTTTTCAAGCTTATTATTTGATTGCTAGCACTCTCGTACCTTGATTGCTAATTCTTATTATACTCTATTATATCAAATTGTCAATAGTTTATGCTGATTTTTTTAAAAATTTGTTAAAATTTTACATTTGGACGGCTATTTTTGATTGGATTAAAAAGAAAAAAGGCGAATAAAAATTCGCTTTTTCTAAAATTATTTATCTTTAATTATACAATATTTATTATATTAAATTAATAATTCAGTTAATTATATTTAAGCAAATAAAATATTACTTGCTTGTAGCATCTTTTTTTGCTTGTTTAGCTTCTTTTGGCAAAGTAATTTTATATCCAATTGTATAAGTTGCGGTTGTATCATACTTTTCGTAAATCATACTGCTACCTTTTATTTGCAGGCTAGCAGGCATAGTATTTCTTTCATACCATCTGCCGTCTCTTCTTTCATATTTAGATTCAAAATCTTTTTGAATATATTTTAAATCTGGTGCATTAGGGTTTATAACCAAAGTTGACGCATCTCCATCTAATATACTTTTTCTTAAAGTTGCAACCTGAGATTCATCTACAATACACTCATAAGTCCAAGTCTCGTCTTGAAATCTGTACATTTCCACAAAAGTTTTACCTACCACATAAAATGTTTGGTTATCTTTTGCTTTATCCATTCTCATATTACCGTTTATTGCATTTATACTTGTTATATTTCCTTCGCAATCTTTAAAAGTTACTGCCCATTTTTCAGCTGCCAACAATTTTGTAACAAATCTATCTGGACGAGATGGCACGCAACCTACTAAAGTTACTGCAACGGCTACACACACTATTAATATTGTAATTATTATCAAAGCTTTTTTCTTCATAATTTCTCCACAAGATATTAAATTAAAATATCTTTACCTTATAATTGTATTACAAATTTAATAATTAATCAATATGATTGCAAAAAATTTTAATACATTTTACTTTTATATCAAATTTGCAATCAAGCTGTTAGACATATAAATATACTCAGGTTTGATTGCTATATTGTTTTTTGTAATATTATAATATATATTATCCTTATCAATATCTTCAAGCAATTTGTTATATGCTGAGCTACCAAACTTATTAATAAAATCGCCTATTAATATTCCGTCTTCCATCCTTAAGGCTAACATAACATATTCCTTTTGCAAATCGCTTTCTGACAAAACTTCTTCAACTTCTCTATAGTCAATACCAGACATATATTTTTCAAAGTTTTCTGTATTATAATATCTAATATTATTAATCAAACTATGGCTTGCTATTCCAAATCCTGCGTATTCTTTTAATCTCCAATAACCAATATTATGGTAGCAAGGCTTGCCAAAATTAGATATCTCATAGCGTCTTAGTCCCGATTTTTGCAGTATTTTTACCGCTATATCGTACATATCTACCATTATGTCATCGTCAGGTAATTTGATTTCTCCTGTTTGCACTTTATTAAATAATGGAGTATTTTCTTCCAATATCAAGGAATAACAGGAAACAGAAGTTACCCCAAACTCAACAATTTTTTGTATATCGCTTTTTACAATATCCAAAGTTTGATAAGGCAGTCCAACCATAAAATCGCAATTTATATCAAGTCCACTTTTGCAAAGCATTTGCAAACAATCTTCCGCCTGTTTCGCTGTATGAATTCTACCTATACCTTTTAAAACTTTGTCGTTTAAACTTTGCACACCAACACTTAACCTTGTAACGCCTTGACTTTTATAAAAATCAACTTTCTCTTGTGTATAGCTGTTGGGGTTACCTTCCACAGTAAATTCCTTTAAATCAATTTTAAACTTAGCTTTTATACAATCCACAATGCTTTTAAATTGCTTTGGCTCAAGCAAAGTAGGAGTACCACCACCGATAAATATACTATCCACAATATAACCACTTGCATCAAACTCATTTATTTCTGTGGTAAGTTTAAGCACATATTTATCTATCCAATCTTTTTCACATTTTGCGGAAACAAAATCACAATAATCACATTTTTTTTCACAAAACGGAATGTGTATATAAAGAGAAAGTTCTTTCATAATTTACTCATATTTACTTTATTTTGCACTAAAAATATATTTTTAATGCCGATTTTCGAAAGTGTATTTAATTAAACAAGCTTATTTATCAAATTTTAAAATTGTCATAAAGGCTTCCGAAGGCACTTGAACAGTACCTACCTGACGCATACGCTTTTTACCTTCTTTTTGCTTTTCAAGAAGTTTCTTCTTTCTGGTAATATCACCGCCATAGCATTTTGCAAGTACGTCTTTTCTCATTGCCTTTACTGTTTCTCTTGCAATAACCTTTGAGCCAACACTTGCCTGAATAGGTATTTCAAACATTTGTCTTGGTATTACTTCTTTTAATTTTTCTGCAATACTTCTGCCCCTTGCATATGCTTTGTCCTTGTGAACAATAAGGCTAAGTGCATCGCATATTTCGCCATTAAGCATAATATCCAATTTAACAAGGCTGCTTTGTCTGTAACCTGCAATTTCATAATCAAAGCTTGCATAACCTTTTGTCCTAGATTTTAAAGAGTCAAAAAAGTCATACACTATTTCATTAAGCGGAATTTCATATTCTATCCTTACTCTTGTAGTATCAAGATATGTCATATCAATATGGACACCCCTTTTATCCTGACACAATTCCATAATAGTACCGACGTATTCAGGCGGTGTATACAAAAAAGCTTTTACAATAGGCTCTTCCATATAATCTATTTCAGATTGTGGTGGCAAATTGGTTGGATTTTCCACTTCAACCATACTTCCGTCAGTTTTTACCACATGATAAGATACAGAAGGTGCTGTTGTAATAATATCCAAATCAAACTCACGCTCTAGCCTTTCTTGAATAATCTCCATATGCAACAAACCTAAAAAGCCGCATCTAAAGCCAAATCCCAAAGCAACTGAAACTTCTGGCTCATACAAAAGTGATGCGTCATTTAGTTGCAACTTTTCAAGTGCATCCTTTAAGTCACCATATTTTGCTCCGTCCGCAGGATAAATACCGCTGTATACCATTGGCATTACATTTTTATATCCCGGTAATGGTTCAGTTATTCCGCCACTTGCTAAAGTTATAGTATCACCTACTTTAGTATCACTTACGTTTTTGATTGATGCACACAAATAGCCAACATCACCGGCCATAAGCTCATCAATTTCTATCATTTTAGGATTAAAAATACCTACTTCAGTAACTTCATAAGTTTTACCTGTCGCAAACATTTTTATTTTAGTACCTGCTTTTACTTTTCCGTCCACAACGCGGATTAGTGAAATAGCACCTTTGTAACTATCGTAAACGCTATCAAAGATAAGTGCTTTTAAAGGTTTATTTTCGTCCCCTGTAGGGTGTGGTAATTTTTCAATTACCTGCTCAATAACTTGCTCGATATTTATACCTTCCTTTGCACTAACCATAGGTACTTCACTTGCATCAAGTCCGATTACATCTTCTATTTCTTGTTTAGCTTCTTCAGGTCTTGCAGAAGGCAAATCTATTTTATTGATAACAGGCAAAATTTCCAAATCATTGTCAAGTGCAAGATAAACATTTGTAAGGGTTTGAGCTTCAATGCCTTGAGATGCGTCTACTATCAAGATAGCACCTTCGCAGGCAGCAAGAGAGCGTGATACTTCATAAGTAAAGTCCACGTGTCCCGGAGTATCTATAAGATTAAGATAGTAATCTTCCCCTTTATAATTATATTTCATTTTAACAGGAGTTAATTTTATAGTTATTCCCCTTTCTCTTTCAATATCCATACTATCAAGTAGCTGCTGTTTTTGGTCACGCTTACTTACAGTTTCTGTCACGTCCATAATACGGTCAGCAAGAGTACTTTTGCCGTGGTCGATATGAGCAACTATACAAAAATTACGGATATGTTCTTGTCTTGTTGACATTTTTGCCTCCAAACCTAAATTTATATACAAATTAAACTTTATGCAAAAAATTGCCTTGCAAAATTTTACACTAAATTAATTATATTGTATAATAATTTTTGCAAAATATCAATTAATTTGACACATTTTATGACTAATCGTATTGACTTTAAGCAAAAATAACATTATACTATAATTAATTAAAAGGATTACAGGTTATTTATGAAATATTCTTGGCTTAAAAATAGTCCTATCTGTTATAAAGGATTATTTGATAACAATGAAATAGTCGAAAATTCTATCCCCGCAATTACAAAAGCAGTAGACGGCGGATATAATTTGTTTTTAAATTTAAGTATGACAAAAGACCAACAGTTGGTTGTTTGTGAAAGCAAGAAATCTCCTATGATACTAAGCTCTCACAAAAAAATAGAAAATATAAGTTCAGATGACTATGAAAACTTAAAACTTCTTACAACTCAAGACAAAGTTCCTTTGCTAAATGATATATTGAAAATTGTAGGCGGCAAAGTCGGAATTATTTTTAGAATACCAACAAACAAGCAGTATAAAAAAATCATTACTGAACTATCAAAACAACTTGCCTATTACAAAGGCAAAACTGCTATTGTCGCTGCCAATTATTCTGAATATTTTTATGTAAAAAAGACAAAAAGAGATTATCCTTGTGGCGTAATATTAAAAAAAATGTCGTCTAAATTTATTTATAATGTAATACTTTTTTTAAACGCCAATAAATTTAAAATCATAAAACCCGACTTTATTATTTGCGATATTTACAACTTACCAAACAAATATATCGATGAGTTTTTGTACAGCAATCCTTATTCATATATTATTAGCCGCACAATAATTGACAAGCAAAGTTACAAAGCCGCACTTGACTATTCAGATAACTTTATATTTGAAAATTATATACCTAATAAATGAAAATATTAAAATAATATCGATTTTCAAAGCATAAATAAAAAAACAGGAAGTAAAATTATTACACTTCCTGTTTTTATTTTATTTAATTTTTAATTGTAAATCTTATTAAATATAATTTTATTGTTTATATAAATAATTTAATTTTACCATAACTATTAATATCAATCCAAAGCAAAGCCTAATTCAAATGCTTTAATGTTTGAAGGAATAAACTTTGGTTTTTTAGCAAAAATTTTGCTTATAGTATTGATAGCATTTTCCTTATCTAAAGAACCGCTATGCTTAACATACGAACCAAAAATAACCAAGTTAGCAGCTTTTGGATTTTGTGCTTCCAATGCTATTTTATTTGCATCGACATAAATAACTTTAACATCGTCTCTTGCAACTTTATCAGCAATTAAGGAACTATTTACAATAATTGTTCCACCTGCTCTAACGCTATTTACAAATTTATCAAGACTAGGTTTGTTCATAGCAATCAAAGTATCAGGAACTGCAATAATAGGAGATGCAATCGGGCTACTATCCACACAAACACTGCAGTTTGCAGTACCACCACGCATTTCAGGACCATAAGATGGCAACCAAGAAACTTCCTTACCTTCATACATAGCTGAGTATGCGATAAATTGACCTAATGACAAAACACCTTGTCCGCCAAATCCAGCAATTATAATCTTATCCATTATTTTTCCTCCTTTGTAGTGTCTTTAAAAACTCCAAGAGGATATATTTTGCACATTTCTTCTTCCACCCATTTCATTGCGTCAAGTGGAGATTTACCCCAGTTTGTAGGGCAAGAAGATAAAACTTCAACCAAACTAAAGCCTTTGCCTTCTGCTTGATTACGAAAAGCTTTGTCAATAGCTTTTTCTGCTTGTTTAACGTGTTTTACATCGTGAGTTGATACTCTTTCAATATAGCAAGGGCCTTGCAATTGAGCTAGCATTTCAGATACGTGAATTGGATAACCATTAAGCTCTACACTTCTACCTTGTTGACAAGTAGTTGCCTTTTGACCAAGCATAGTTGTAGGTGCCATTTGACCACCTGTCATACCATAAATAGCGTTATTTATAAATATAACAGTCATATTTTCACTTCTTGCAGCAGCGTGTACGATTTCAGCCATACCGATACTTGCTAAGTCACCATCACCTTGATAAGCAAATACTATTGCATCTGGATTAGTGCGTTTAATACCTGTTGCTACTGCAGGTGCTCTGCCGTGTGCTGCCTCTTGCATATCGCAATTAAAATAATCATAAGCAAAAACCGCACAACCAACTGGTGCAACACCGATAACTTTTTCTGCATTTAATTTATCAATTGCACTTGCAACCATTCTATGTACAATACCGTGTGAACAGCCTGGGCAGTAATGGAAAGGAACATCAGTTAACATTTTAGGTTTTTCAAAAACTTTTTTCATATTACTTTTCCTCCTTCAATACTCTTTCTACTATATCTTCTGCAGTCATAACATTACCACCGCATCTGCCGTAAAAGTAAACAGGCTTTTTACCATTAACACTCAATTTAACATCTTCAATCATTTGTCCCATAGAAAGCTCAATTGACATAAATTCTTTAACTTGTGGCATTTCAGCAAGTCTCGCATAATTTTCCGTTGGGAATGGGAACAATGTAATAGGTCTAATCAAACCAACTTTGTGACCTTGGCTACGCAACATATCAACAGCACTTTTTACAATACGAGCTACAGTACCATAAGCTGTCAAAATGATTTCCGCATCTTCGCACAAATACTCTTCACACATAGTTTCTTTTTCTGCCATTAAAGCATATTTTGCAAACAATTTGTGATTAACAGCTTCAAGTTCGTCAGGTTGAATATAAAGTGAATTTATTACTCTATGCTCTTTGCCGTATCTTGTGCCGTCAGTTGCCCAATCAGGACGGATATCTTTTGACATATCTTTCATTGGTGGCAAAACTACAGGTTCCATAATTTGTCCCAACATACCATCGCCTAAAATCATAACAGGAATACGATATTCAAAAGCTTTATCAAAAGCGTTGTACATTAAATCCATACATTCCTGAACGCTGTTTGGTCCGTACACTAACATTTTATAATCGCCGTGTCCACCACCTTTTACAGCTTGGAAATAGTCACATTGAGCTGGTTGAATACCACCAAGACCTGGACCACTTCTTACCATATTTACGATAACACAAGGAATTTCCGCACCGCAAATATAACTTATACCTTCTTGTTTTAGTGAAATACCAGGAGATGAACTACTTGTCATAGCTCTTACGCCTGTGCCACCTGCACCATATACCATATTGATAGCAGCAACTTCACTCTCTGACTGAATAAACACTCCGCCTACTTCTGGCATACGAACTGACATATACTCAGGAATTTCGTTTTGTGGAGTAATAGGATAACCAAAAAATGCTCTGCAACCACCACGAATAGCTGCTTCGGCAATTGCTTCATTACCTTTCATTAAAACTTTCTCTTCCATTATTTTTCCACCTCTATAACGCAATCAGGACACATAGTTGCACAAAACGCACAACCAATGCACTTTTCCATATCAACAACTTCGGCAACAAAATAACCTTTGTTGTTCATATCTGTAGTGCTAATTCTAATAATTTGTTTAGGACACGCAGTAACGCAAAGTCCACAACTTTTGCACAAGGCTTTATTCATTGTAACTTTAGCCAAAACACTTTTCTCCTTATATCGTAAAATTTATCTCTAATTAATGCAGGATACCTGCAAAAAAACATTGTTGCATACTTATCCTACAAATGATTATACACTAATTTTATTAATTTGTAAATAATAATAATTACTATTTTTACAAATTAATTTCGGAATTTTCCAAATTATTCAATTTGACATCAACTTTTACAGTTGAATTTATCTCATTATTATCAAAAATAACGCCTTCTGCACATTTTGCAACCATAACTTTGCCGTTTCTTGAGATAAACTTGTTGTTTATTATCCTTATATTTTTATGAACAGGCTTATTGCCTGTATTTTCAGGATATATGCTAATAGCATAGTCCACACAATTGTCAAACACATTGTTTTCAATCAAAACATCTCTGCAATATCCGCTTTCATACCAACTTTTAGCATCGTCAGATATATGTATACAAGGCATATAACACTTATGGAAAACACAGTTTTTGATTACTACAGGTTTTCTCGTTGTTACCAAAATACCACGCGTAGGCACATTAAAAGTCTCAAGTTTATCAACCATAAGTGATGCTGTTTGTGTAGCATTTTCAACAGCATCTCCTACTTTAATAATACTACCTTTAGCTATATCATAAAGCTCTATTTCAATAGTTCTTGGGTTTAACATTTTGCTGGATTTAACTTTTGCAGTACCGACTCCAAGCAATGTACTAGAGTCTATAAATTCAATTTCGTCATCTTCAAAAAAGCAATTAAATCCATAAGCTTGTGGGTGTGCAAACTTGCACTGAACAATGTTATCCTTTACATTGACAATTTTAAAATGTATTCCGTGAATATTTATTACATCATCGCGTGTTCCGTCTGCTTTGACATTACTAACATTCATTACCCCTTTACAATTGACAAAGTGCATAATGTCAGCAAAGGAAGCTGTTGTTCTTTTGTGAGCAACATTTGGCATAAAGTCGGTATTTTTAATAGTTACATTTTCGCATAATTGTGCAAGCACTCCCATACCGTGCATATACATAAACTTACAATTATCAATAATAATGTCCTTGCATTTATCCATAAAAAAGCAAGCTCCATCACGCTTTACCCAGTTTAATTGATAAGTGCAACCAATCTTAAAAATTTTCAACCAAGTATACACTCTTATAACATTGTTTTCAAGCTTTTTACACCTTTTATTGTTAAAAATACTATGACTAATATACGATACACTATCTACACGACGAGTTATTTCTGTTAGTGGATTCAACTCTTGTATTACACAGCGACTTTTGTCGTCATAACAAAAATGAAGTCTGCCACATTTAATTGTATACAAAGTATCTAGGTTTATTTCAATATCAACATAACCAAAACCTTTTCCAACAACTTTAAACTCTGCAACAGACGGATTAACATAATCAATCACAAAGTTTTTAAAAACAACATTTTTGCAAGAAAGCATTGCAATTTGTACTGCACGATTGTTAAACAAAATTTCGTTTCCCATTCCGTCAATAGTCAAATTCTCCAAGCCTTCCGCTTTTATTGCAATATTTCTTATAGAATCCGCAAGTTCCTTTTCACTTGCAGTATTTGAAATATACATTTGCTCACGGATAAAATCTTTGTCAAAAACAAGTCCATTAACGTCCCATTCAAGCAAATTAATACCCTTTTGCTTAATTTCGGCAAACACATTTGCAATTTTTACAGATAAATCACTACAATCATTTGTTATTCCAAATTCAGATAATTTCATAATATTCTCCTTTAATGCTTACCTTATTATTTTACCATAAAATAACAAAACCTGCAATATTTTTTATAATTTTTGTTTATACTATTTAAATGACATTATGATTTATAAATTTTATTAAAAATGCAAAACAAAAAAAACAGGGCAAAACTATATGTTGCCCTGTTTTTTATTAAAATTATTTATAATCTATAATTATTATAAATCATATTTATATAGTTTAAAATCTTTAGAAGTTAATGAGCCATTTTCGTTTGTCAATTTAAAATGCAAAAACTTTCCTTCCAGCCCTTGTACGGAAAATTTTACTATAGAAGTCCCTGAAACCATATAATTAGTTTTAATCTTTTTATCGCCAGCTATTTTTTACATATAATGTGGGTCAATTACTTTGTCCCAAATATCTCTTACATATTCTTCGCCGATTTTTGCGTTCTCAATAAAATCTTTTTCATCAGAAAAATATTTGGTAGCAGATTGCCCTTGATAATTATTGTAATTAAACTCAATCTCACTCTCATTGCTTGTCGCAAATAAATCGCAATCAAAATTCTTATATTGAAATTTCATTTCACTATAAAACATAAAACCTTCAAGAAAATCGCTTAAACTTGGTTTAAACGGCTTACCTTGTTTATATAACTCTTGTGCTTTATTTAATGAAATTATATTTGGATAAATAACCTTGTCTTCATTATCTTCTCCCATTAAGTTATTAAACCAACCACAATTTTTACACTCTCCATTCCAACCTACAATCGTTTCATATATTTCGCCACATACGGCACATTTTCTTTTAATTTTCTTATCCATATTTACTCCCATTATTTAAAGATTTTATTTATATAATCAACAGCTGGTTGTCTTTTTCGTCGTTTATTCCAATCCCATGGGTGGTCGTGCGGAAATTTGTGAGTACCATTTGAATTATTATGAGACCAATCTCTATCCCAAATAGCTTGTCCATTTTCGTCATACCACCTTTGTTGCAACAAATCGCCTGTTTATTCACCATAAAAATCCGTTCTGGAATTTTTAACACCACCTTCAGCCAAACCGATACTTCTACCATATTTCCCGTAAATCTTTGTCACAATTATACTAGTTTTATCTAACCCCATTATATCACAACTCCTTACAAATTTCAACATTAAATTCATTTTCAGTTTAAAGTATAATTTTTTATTTGCAAGCAATTTATGATAACTTATTTAACACAAAAATAATATTTGATTCAATTATTTTATTGAATTATCCTATATTAAAAACAGAAATTGCCCAAACTATTAGACAATTTCACATAAACTTAATAAAACATAAAAAAATGGATTGAAACAAATGTTTCAATCCATTCTGGCGCCTCAAACAGGACTCGAACCTGTGACACTTCGGTTAACAGCCGAATGCTCTACCGACTGAGCTATTAAGGCAAATTTTGTTTTGTACTCACATAGTATAATAAATATAATACGCTTTGTCAAGTATTTTTTGAAAAATTTTAAAAATTTTTATATTTTAATCTTTTATATCAATTTAAATATAAACAAATAGTAAAATTTTAATTAAAACTATGGCAGTTATATCAATTTTATCATTATTAACTTTATTTATTGATTACCTGCTAGCTAATTTTATTATATGCAAATAAACACAAAAATGTGCAAAAAAAAGAGACACTATTTTATAGTGCCTTATTTTGTTATTTAAGCTTTAAATATTAATTATTTTTCACTAATTAATTTTTCAATACAAGCTATTTTTGTGCTGCAAACTAAGATTTTGCAAGCAGTATCCAATTGATTTGTATTTGTAAATGTTGGGGCTATACGGATATTGCTATCATTATCGTCTTTACCATAAGGGAAAGTATCACCAACTGTAGTAATTACAAGTCCTGCATTTTTGCAAAGTTCGTAAACCTTTTTAGCACAACCATTTAGTACATTATAGCTAATAAAGTATCCACCTTTTGGATTACTCCAATTTGCGATATCACTATTTTCGCCAAACTCGTCTTCCAAAACATTTAAAATTGTATCAAATTTAGGTCTTATGATTGCAGCGTGTTTTTTCATAATTGTACGAACGCCGTCCATATTTTTCAAAAACTTCAAATGCAAATATTGATTGATTTTATCTGGACCAATAGTTTGGAATTTCATTGTTTTTAAAGCATCTTTCAAGTTTTCTTCTGAAGAAGCAAAGCAAGCAACGCCACTACCTGGGAAAGTAATTTTTGAAGTGCTAGCAAAAATAAATACTCTGTTTGGATTGCCGTGAGCCACACAAGCAGTGTAAATATTTTTTAGTGGAACTGTGCCGTCGTATAAATCGTGAACAACATAAGCATTATCCCAGAAAATTCTGAAATCATTTGCAGCTGTTGGCATTTTTGCAAGTCTTTCTACAACTTCGTCGCTAAAAACAATACCTGTTGGGTTAGAATATTTTGGCACGCACCAAATACCTTTAATGCTCTCATCATTTTTAACCAATTGTTCTACAACATCCATTATTGGACCATTTGAATCCATTGGAATTGTAATAAGTTCAATACCGAAAACTGCTGTCAAACTAAAATGTCTATCATAACCTGGTGCAGGACACAAAAACTTAACTTTTTCAAGTTTGTTCCAAGGAGTGCTACCATTTACACCAAATTGCATACATCTTTGGATAGTGTCATACATCATATTAAGACTGCTGTTACCACCAACGATAACATTTTGTCCTTTAACACCAAGCATTTCACCAAACAAATCACGTAATCCTTGAAGTCCTTCAATACCGCCATAGTTACGGATATCCGCACCTTCTTTTGGCAAATCGTCAACACTATTTATCATACTAAGCATTTCCATTGAAAGGTCAAGTTGCTCTTTGCAAGGCTTACCTCTGGAAATATCTATATTAATATTTTGTTTTAAAATGTCTTCATAAATTGCTTTTTCTTTTGCAAGTTCTTTTTCCAAAAAGTCTTTTGTTTTATCACGATAAATCATATACAACCTCCGTTTTTCCTATTTTAGCACACTAAGATAAAAATAGTCAATTATATAAATATACAATATAATTAAAATTTTTAATATTTCCTATAAGCAATAATTTATTTTAATTAAAGCACATTACTTACTGCAATTAGCAAAACTACTCATTAAAAATATATGCCATTTTTTTAAATTTGTAATCAAACAAAACTATCATCTTCATTTTTGTTACGGAAAACAAGTCTAATAGGCGTACCTTTAAACTCAAAAGCTTTTCTAAGGCAATTTTCTAGATACCTTTTGTAAGAAAAATGCAACAACTCAGTATCATTCACAAAAAATATAAATGTAGGTGGATTGCTACTATTTTGAGTTGCAAAAAACACCTTTAACCTTTTGCCATTATGAGCAGGTGGCTCAACCAAACTTACCGCATCTTGGACAATATCATTTAAAAGACCTGTAGTAATACGCTTACTTGCTTCGCCATACACAAAATTGACTTCACGCATAATTTTGTCTGTTCTTTGACCTGTTTTTGCACTTACAAAGATTGCATCGTAATAATCCATAAACTTTAATTGTTCGTCAAGTCTTGCATTGTATTTGTTGATAGTATGGGTATCTTTTTCAACAATATCCCATTTGTTCATAATAACAACAGAAGGTTTACCTTGCTCGTGTACATAGCCACAAATACGAATATCTTGCTCGCTTAGCTCTTCATTTGAATCTATAACTATCAAACAAATATCCGCTCTTCTTATTGCAGCAAGACTTCTCATAACGCTATAACTTTCTACACTCTCGTCAATACTGCGTTTTCTTCTTATTCCTGCTGTATCAATCAAATTATACTTTTGCCCGTCATATACAAACTCTGTATCGATAGCATCTCTTGTTGTACCAGCAACATTAGAAACAATAACTCTATCATAACCTAAAAGTCTGTTGACAAGGCTACTTTTTCCTGCATTAGGCTTGCCTACAACAGCAATATTTATTACATTATCATCCAAATTAGTATCGATTTTTGGCAGATATTTGCAAATTGCGTCCAACAAATCGCCAATACCTTTGCCTTGTTCACCTGACACGGGATATGGGTCACCAAGTCCTAACTCATAAAACTCATAAGTCTTTTCTATCTCATTATTATCTAGTTTATTTACAGCAAGAACAACAGGTTTTTTGCTTTTTCTTAAAAAATTTGCGATATCTTTATCGTCGGAAATTACCCCCTGTTTACCATCGACAAACAATACAATAACATCGGCAACATCAACTGCTATTTCTGCTTGAGCTTTTATATGTTGCCACATTTTATCTTCACTTTTAAGTTCTATACCGCCTGTGTCAATCATAGTAAAATTGTATCCGCACCAGTCGGTATCATAATACAATCTATCACGCGTTACACCCGGTTTATCCTCTACAATAGACACCCTTTTACCAATAACTTTATTAAAAAAAGTTGATTTACCTACATTAGGTCTGCCTACTATTGCAACTAATGGTTTTGCCATATATCCTCCATATTTTATCCTGCAATTTTATTACTTACTTTTTTAAAGCTTTGAGATAATTTTAACCAAATGTTCACCGCCGCTACAAATGTGCAACTTAACATTAAGTTCTTTTTCCAGCTCTGAAACACTTAATCCGTCTAAAAAAGTAGTTGTAAATTCTCTTAGCATTGTGCTTGGTATAATTACGTCTTTATGCAATTTACCTTTACACTGCTTTATTATATCCCCTGCCGTAATCAATCCTGCAACAGTTATACTTGCTCCAAAAAATTCATTTTGTACTTTTATAACTTGTGTGGAAAGCCCGTTTAATTTGCTTTCTATTTTTTTGCAATACTCTGCCAAAAAGTCACCAAAAGACTCCCCAGTTATCAAGCTTACTTTTGCTTTAGATTTTTTCTTTTTTATAACGCTTAAAGCATAGTCCACTTCTTGTTCAAAAGTCCTTATTAATCCTACACCATTCTCAATCTGCTCAAAATCCCCATACTCTTCAAACTGCGGCAGTTCGATTTTGGCTTTTATATAAAACTCATCGGAAGGATAAACAAATTTACCATACTTTTGGTTTATCTTCCCTATAATGTCAATAGTTTCTTTTGCTTTTTGTTTGTCCACCAAAGTTAATGAATACAAACCTTCCCTATGTTTTGTAAGTCCCACAGGCACAACTGCAACAGACTTTAATTGCGGTCTTAAACTATTTAAATCTTCCAATGTATTAATTAAAACATCGCTATCATTTTCGTTAGGACACATAACAATTTGAGTGTTAAGTTCAATACCATTTTCCGCCAAAAACTTTAGCTTTTCAAAAGTTTTAGCACCTTCAGGGTTTGTAACCAATTGATTTTTAATACTGCTGTCAGTTGCGTGTACAGAGACATAAAGTGGTGATAAATGCAATCTTACAATTCTATCTAACTCTTCCTTAAAAACATTTGTAAGCGTAATATAATTGCCCGATACAAAAGACAATCTATAATCATCGTCTTTAACATATAAACTATCTCTCATACCTTTTGGCAGTTGGTCGACAAAGCAAAATTTACATTTGTTTTTACACCTTATTGGAGTAAGTTCCATACTCTCATCAAGCTCTAAACCTAAACTTTCGTCATAGTCCTTTTCAATTTCAAAATCAATTATCTCCCCATCACACTCTATAGTCATTACAAAATTTTCCATTCCGTCATAGTAGTGGTAATCAAGTATATCTTTTACGGGGTTGCCGTCAAAAGCAAGCAAATTGTCACCCGCTTTAATACCAAGCTGGTCGGCAACACTATGTTTATCTACCTTGATAATTTTTGCCATATCAATCTGCTCCTATAATTTTGCTATTAAAAAAGCGATATAAATCGCCTTTAAATAAACTAATTTATTAATTTATAACTAAATAAAAAACTCTAAAAAACCAACTATTAATTAAATTCCAATATTTGATTTTCTTCAAGTAATACACAATTTAAATTGGTTGCTTTAATATACTCCAATCGCTCGCTTTCATTGGAATGTGGACAAAAACAACCTTTCACCAATCCGTAACCTTTTGCAATTTCGTAGTCGCTGCTTAGACCTGCCATAATTTTATAATCAGAGACTGAGATTTCAAACATAAGCATAGCCCCTGCACTATTTCCGATAATAAGTCCGCCACGCTCATAAAAATCACGAATCAACTTTTCAAGTCCCATTTTTTCAAATTCGTCAAACAAAATGTCATATCTTCCGCCACCAATATAAATGGCATCGACAATTTCAAACTTTTGTTTAATATGCTCAAAATCCATTTCACCTTTTGCCCATAAAGCACAAGTAGTTTTGCACTTTAGCCTTGTACCAAACTCTCTTGTAAAAGAATTGACATAAGGCTTTGACTCAAAACTCGCTTGCGGCAAAAACAAAATCTTTGGTTTTCTTTGATATTTTTCACGGATAAACTCAAGTTTTGACACTATATAATCATTGACCGCAGTCATTTCTCTTAAGCTTCCACCACCAATTGTAATAATCATATTTTCCTTTTATAAAGCAATATATTTGCGCAAAAAACTCAATTTAATATCGATTTTTGATAGTTTATTCTGCTAGTTTAATATCATAAGCCTTTAGATATGAAACAACACATTCTGCAGGTATAGCATATCCAATACCAAAAATAACATTTTTATTACTATTAGAGTCGTCATAATGCCTTAGCGTAACAATACCTGCAAGTCTACCTTGAGAATCAAAAAATCCGCCGCCACTATTACCTGGATTTACAGGTGCATCTATAGTAATAAAATCTATATAATGCAATCCCCTAACATTGTGGCTAATTTTCATTTTAGGGTTAGAAACCATAGCGTGTGCACATAAACTACCAATTTGTTTAGGGTTACCTATAATCACACCATATTCACCCCATTTAACAGGATTTGCTTTAATTTTGACAGGTTTGAAGTCACTATTAAATAATCCCCTTATTTTCAATACTGCCAAATCATATTTTGCCAGTTCACCAATATTCTTCTCTTTTAAAATATCTGCGGTAAAAGTTTTACCTGAAGTAGTGGAATTATTTGTTTCTGCAAAAGTAACATAAACAATACTAGATGCGTGTTCTTTTATTACGTGATAATTAGTTAATATATGTCCGTCTTCTGAAATAACAACTCCTGCACCACCCGAAGTTGTTCCACCATTACCTGTAGGGCAAGAAATGGTAACCGTAGATTCTATAACTTCACCTGCAACTTTTTCAAATACAAAATTGGCATTTTGTATATCTACATTCTCAGTAATTTCTTTAGTAAAACAACCACTTGCCGTGATACATATTACTACCAATATCAAAACTATGAATATAATGCTTTTCTTTTTCATTTTATCACCCCTAGTTTTTCCAAGACAAACTTCATATTGCTACTCCTACAAGTATAACCAATACCGATAACCGCATTGTTATTGTTCTCTGTTGAATCCACTCTTCTTAGATAATTTATTCCCACAAACTCACCTTTATTGTTAAAAAGCACACAATTTGTAAGAGAATAATTATCATTGCCTGTATTATCTGTAATTTTGTTAAAGCCGTGAGATTGATTCCAATTTCTCATATAAGTATCGTAATCAGATTTATTTAAATAACCTTGTGTTGTAAAAGTAGCCTTATCCATACCCACAGGCAATCCACTCATACTATGCCCACCTATCTGCATACTTTTAGATGCAACAGAGACAGACTTTATATCAATAAACTCGTAAGTAGGAATTTTCTCAGACGGAACACCATACCAAGCTCCGTCATAAATGCCATCTTCTCCACTATATCGCCCATCTTCGGGAAGATTAATTTGAACGCCAAATAACAATTCACCTAAACTAACAATATCCTTTGAATTATCTTTATTAGTTGCAAAATTAACAGGGCGAAGGTTTACAGTTGAATCTTTAACTCTTAAAACATTAAAGCCGTAATCACCGCCTTTTTCTTCGGTGAAAGTATTATATACTCTTTCATACTCCAAATCAAAGATACCTTCTTTATTATAGAATCTGCCTTTATAACTATATTGTGTTGCAACGCCGCCCAAAGAATTTGTAGGAATTGTCTGCCTTGGCACTATTATCCTATTATTAGATACGGCAACACCCATTGAATAGTAATACACAGTTCCAGAATATCCAGTTACTTCCACCACAACACAAGATGACAAAGCATTTTCAACAGCATCGGAAATAGTAATTATTCCAATGTTGCCAAGTTCGTATTGTGTATGAGTTCTAACGCACCCCGTTAAGGCAAGTAAAGCTAGCGTAATAAAAACCGCTAGCGATACTATCCATTTTAGTTTATTTTTCATTAATCATTGCCTTTATATCGTTGTATAATTTATCAGCTATATGTAATTTCCAAATTTCTGTATGTGTAGCAGTACCACCAACAGGTATATTTTGTAATTCGGACAAACTTTCAACTTCAATAAAATCCTTACAAGTGTAAAGCTCGGTTGAACTTGAATAGTCTACATAATTTCCGTCACGCTTTGCCTTTGGATAAATCTTTTCAACCAATTTATCATTACGTATATAATATGCAATACCTTCAGTATTCAAAGTTCCTATTTTCATAGGTCCTTTGCAGTTAGGGTCTTGACGCATACTAATGTAATTTTGTTTTATTTGAAGTCTATCGTCTGTAACATCTGTATAAGGCCAAATTACCAAATTACGATTGGCAAGTAAACCTGTATTTTCTGTAGACATAGGGATAACTGCAATACCATTTTTATTCATTACAGATAAAGCCCACAAAGCTACATTAAGCGGCTTGTCACCACAATTGTAAAAAGAATGCTCAATTGTAACATCACCATTATCCATCATTGTAACTTTGATAGTTTTACCAATGCCTGTTACCATATCGTTACCACTGAAAAACTCAGCTCCGTTTGATAGCAATTTTACATCAACTTTATTGTGGTCGGGTTGATAGCTTGATTCATCTTCAGGCGATTTCCAAAGTCTGTGACCGCCATAAATTCTCCAAACTTCACCTTTTTCATAGTTTTTATCAAGAAATTCACTTGGACGAGTATTTAAACCTTCGTCATCTGTGTGCATCATATTATCTTCGTCAGTAGTTCCGTAATAAATTATACGCGGACCAATATCGGTTGTTACGCGAAGTACAACTTTCCCATTTGAAATTTCCAAACAATTACCAAATGTACTGAATTCAACATTTTTGATATTTACCATACTTTAATCCCCTTTAATCAAATGCCTTTAGTATTATTTTTTGTTTTTATTAGTTTTAAATACATTACAATATAGTCCCCCTTTACCGGGAACTATATACTTTTAAATAAATTTTTTATGTAATATATTAACTAATGTGATAAAAATCACAATATTACCAAACTTTAAATACCAAAACTATTATTTACGTTTATCAGAAATACCTAGCAAATAATCGCTTGTAACATCAAACAAATTTGCTAAGTCAATAAGTGCCTGAAAATTAGGCTCTTTAAAGCCCCTTTCCCAGTTGCTAATACTAACTTGGGTAACCCCCATATACCCCGCAACATATTGTTGATTAAAACCTTTTTCCTTTCTAAGCTGTGTCAATCTTTCACAAAACTTCATACTTTCTCCTATTAATCTAAAAACCCACTAACAAGCTGCCACTTCATTTAAGATTTTTAAAGCAAGCACTAAATCGATTTTCAACTTTTACTTAAAAATCAATTTACTATTTGCAATAAAAGCTTCCTAAGAAAATAATTTTTAAATTTATTATATTTTATTATAATACACCTTTATTGTAACACAAAAAAAATTACATTTCAATATGTTTATACTTTTTTTTATTTTTTTTGCAAAAATTTATCCAAGTTTTTGTCGTCAAGCATAAGCAAATCATTCAAAATACTATCTACAGTGATAATTTTTTTACTCTCTTGCAAGCATACTCTAACTTCATTTATAATATCAATCATTTGATAACGGAAATTTTTAAGCATTTGTTTGATAAACGGAAAAGCAGCATAAATATTACCTATACAATTGATTGCAGCATAAGCCACAACTCCTGCAACATCTGTGTATTGCATACCTTCACACGCACTATCATAATCTATGCCGTAACACCTGCCATCTTTAATGATAAAATTATCAAAATTGACATCTTTAACAATATAACCTTCTGCCAAAGAATAAAATATTTGTAAAAACACTGAAAGTTCATTGGCAAGTCTTATCAATCCGTCTGTATTGTCACTCATTGTATAAAAAGCAAATTTATCTTTTAATAAATCCCCTTCAATATACTCATAAATGATATAATCTTCACCCATCTCTATAATTTTAGGAGCGTAACCAGTAACAGACAATTGATTTAAAATTGTCGTTTCTATATTTAAAGTAGCCAAATCTTGATAGTTTTTAATAACTATAAGCATTCCGTTATCCGCTTTTGCAAGATAAACTTTATTGCTACTACGACTCAGCTGTTGTATAATTTCAAAATTCATAACTTCCCCTAACAATTTATAAAATTAGATTTTTACAATGAAGTCACATTTACACACATTCTGTATTTTATCAAATATTTTATAGTATAGCAAGCAAAAATACTATCAATTTTAAATAACTTGCATTTTTATTAGCAAAATTATTGTGAATAATTGCAAATAATTAGTAAATACTAATAAAAATGATATACTTTTAGGAGGAAATATGAAAGGTTTAAAATGTACAACAAGCAACTGTGAATTTAACGAAGGTTTTCACTGCAAGGCCGGAGTTGTTAACATTGATAAACGCGGAAATTGCATAACTAGAATAAAAAGAGAAAATGGCGTAATTGAACAAGAATTTGTCAATATGGAAGTATCAAGCGAGTTTAATTATTCAGATAACGAAGATACTCTTATTAAATGCAATAGCACAGATTGCAGTTACAACAAATGTTTCAAATGTTCTGCGGATTTTATTAATGTTGGGGAAAAATTACTTTCCACAAAGTGCAAAACAAGAACAAAAGAATAATCGCATATTTAACATATAAAAAACATCGTCTGCTTTTAAAACAAAAAAAAGCAGACATTTTTTATATCTGCTTTTTATTTTTTGTTTATTTATCTAATTTATTATTCTACTTTTAGACTAAATGAAAGTTCAACTACGCCGTCAGCAATAACTATATCTTTATATTCTTCAGTAGAAATATCCCCAAATATATAGTTTAAGTCTTCTATAAATCTCTTATAGTTATTTCCAGTATATCCAGTTACAACTAAATAAATTGTTTGGTTTAATTGCGTATTATCAAATCCCAAAATATCACAAATCACTAATTCTTCAGTTACCGCATTGCCTAAAGCATCTGTAAAATCTGCCGTAATTGTACAGCCTTTAAGCTCTAAAACTTGATTTTCTGTCAAAGCTTTTAGGCTACCATCTTCATTATACAAATCTTCTTTGTTTATTTCAACAACACCTTCAGACTTTTCTACAAAAGTTAATTTATCAATAATAGGTGCATAAACAAAATTATCGTGATAAACAAAAGTTCTGTCTTTCAAAAATTGTTCTTTGACACTACCATTTGTATAATGCTCATTTGTGTGAGTGTACGCAATATCAATACTATCGACATCTTTAAAAATAATATCAATAAAAGTTTCTAAATAATATTTTAATTCGACAAGCTCTTCAAAGTTCATTATTGAATTCAAAATATTATTAATATTTATGCTTGTATTTTTCTCATATGTTGTTGCCGAAACCACATTAAACAATCCTGTAACAGCCTGAGTGCTATTTTCAAAAGCATCCTTAATTGTAGTATAATTAGTATATGCTTCCAAATCAATACTAAAAGTCAAATCTTCTTCAGGAAGTAAATTCTCTATATCTTGTGCTGTTATTTCAGTATCTGCAGGCAAAAACTCAAGCATTTGCTCGCCAAAACTTGACAAAACAATTCCCCTTAAATTAAGTGCTACATAAATTCTGTTATTTTTGAATTCCGCAGGACTATATGCAACAGTCAAAATCGGTTTTGATGCTTTGCTTAAATGGTCAAGCTTGCAACTGTCGTCGCAAGTATGAGTGATTTCCACAAAAATTTTGCCGCTTTCGTCACTTATCATTTCGTCAAACAATGGCGCCATATTTTTATTATTTATACAAGCTAAAATTGTTGATGCAACATTTTTAATATTAAAATCAAAGTTAGCGGTGTACTCAAATTTGCTCAAAACATTTCCATTGATATCTTTTAAATTAAATATTCCATTTATATTGCTTGGAAATACATAACTATCAAAATCGATAAAATCTGCAGGTTCTTGCACTTCAGGTATACTATTTAAAATTTTAATATCACTGGCTTTTGTGTTCATAGTCAATTTATTCTCTGCACTACCAACTTCAATATCAAAATCAACTAATGTACCACCTATATACTCATATTTTGGAGCATCTTTTGCAGGTTTTTCAACTTTTTTTCTGGTATTACCCGTAGTATTTGCTGTAATATCAACTTTTGCTTCACCAAGTTTATCTTTAATTGATTCTATTGCAAGTTGCATTTCTTCAGTCATAAAACTTTGAAGATAACTATCCACAACACTATCAATCAAACTATTTATTTTAAATGAAATAATATATTTTGTGTCATACAAATTTTTACCATTCAAAATAGGGTCGATAGTTACCTTACTACCTTCCATATCAAGTGTGTATGCCATTAAAGATACTAAAATAGTCTTTAGTGAATCGCTAATATTACCGATTGTTAGCATTTCAAAAATACCGCCATTCAAGTTCGGAAATTTGATATCACTCATTTTAAATGTTTTATTTTCAAACTCATCTAAATATAAAAACAATCCATTGCTATTTAATGTTAAATTTAAAATATCTTTGTTACTTTCTTGCTTATTATTATCTTTAACAATAAGGCTTAATACATTTTTATTAATCTCTTTTTGTGTTAATCCACCTTTAAGTGCAATAGAAATATCTTCACTAGAATCTTTGTAATTTAAATTAACATTTAAACCAATGGTATCATTAGACCTTGAAAAATTTTCTTTTGCCCAAGCTTCCCAAAGCTCATTTAAGGCACTGCCGTTGTTTACCACTTGAAAAGCTTCAGGGTTTTTAGGATTGCAAGCAACTAGAGCAACCGACATTGTGCAAACCAATACTATTATAGTAAGCACAAAAATAAATTTCTTTTTCATACCTTCACCTCTTTCAAAACACTAAAATCAGCAACAATTTACATTTTATTCGATAAAATGCCCCTATTCTATCGCAAATGCCAATATGTTGATTCTATTTACTGAAACATTTTGTTTATTATTAATTTAATTTTAGCACACACTATTAAAAAAATCAATAGGTATAAAATATAATTTTTACTATACAGCTAAAAATTGCGTCATAATTTGACATTTTTTTAAAAGTTGCTATAATAACTGTAACATACTAATAGCAAAGTTAATGTAAGCAAATATCTTTACAACAATATACTATTGTGATATAATTATATATATGAAAAGTTTTGAATATCTCAAAAACACTTCACGACTAGCATTGTATAATCCAGTCTATGTATTGATTTGTGGAGTTGTCACATATTTCTGCTGGATGACAGGCAATAGTTTGCTTGGCATTAGTATTTTAATGTTGATAACTTGTGTAGTGCTTATAATAAGCGAAGATATCTTGCCTATTCTGCCTTGTTTGATATTTATAATTTTCAATACTTCTAACAGCAACATTTTAAATGAAAATAAAACTTGGCCAGTTATGATTATTCTTGCTATTTTATTGGTAGGAGCTTTTTTATCACATTTGATTAGCTATCCTATTAAATTTAAACTGCACAAATTGACAATTCCGCTAGCGGCTATTTCTATTGCTCTTTTCACAGGTGGTATAGGTTATCTTGATGCAAAACAATATTTAGTAGGTATTATTTTTATCATAACTTTAGGGCCTTGTATGCTTGCGATTTATTACCTTTTAAGGTCATATACTAACCCGCCCAAAGAAGTTGATTACAAAAAGTATATTTGTTATATAATGATGATTTTGGGATTATTAGTACTTGCACAAATGACAACCTATTTCATTAGGACGGATAAACCTTTTATAGAACTTCTTCGTGTAGATATTATCAATGTAGGTTGGGGTAACAGAAACAATATTGCAACATTATATGCACTAGCTACACCTTGTTGTTTTTACTTGGGCTTTTCAAACAAAAACTTTGCTTGGTTATTTTACACAATAGGTTTTATGTTTTTCGGCTCAATCTTTGTTACTTTTTGCAGAAGCGGTATTTTGGCAATTCTAATTACAATGCCTGCACTTTTAATTTACTCATTCACAAAAGGTGCAAATCGTGCACAATTACTCATAGTAATCTGCTCTATTGCAATTTTAGTATCGATTTTCGTATTGATAAAGAAAGATTTTGTACTAAAACTTATCGACCATATCTCAAATATGACTCTTACAACAAGCGGAAGAACAAACTTATATGAAGAAGCTTTAGTTTGTTTTTTAAGAAACCCTGTTTTTGGGGCAGGACTGGGATATATGGGCAACAATTTATATCTTCCTGATTTTTGTATTTACTGGTTCCATTGTACACCACTGCAAATCATTGGTAGCTTAGGTATAGTCGGAATAGTCGCTTATATATATTTTTATTGGGTTCGTGGCAAAATAATGTTTAGCAATTTAAACAGATTTAATATAACAATTTCATTAAGCATAATTGCATTTGAAATACAAGCTTTATTGGATACAGGTACGTTTACCCCTTTCCCTTATATGTTAATTATTATTGTTCTTACAGCAATGCTTGAGCATAACAATTCAAAAGTCAATAAAACATTTATGAAATCAATAAATCTACAAGGTGCTATGTAATTAATCAAAAAAAACAAGAAAAGACGGATTAAACAATCCGTCTTTTAAATTTGTATATTAAATATTATACTTTAATAGAAATTTTATTTCGTCTGTCTATTTCTTCCAAAATCATTTGTGGCAAATTGTTTTCTGTTGTTACTTTTCTTACAAAACAAAATGGCGATTCCATAATTTCTTCAAAATCTTCTTCCTTAAAAACATACGGATTCCCTCGTTTCCAATCTATTAATCTAAGGTTTGCCATATTTCTTGGGTACTCATTATTTTCAAAATCGTAAACTGCATCAAAGAACTTTGGCTCGTTTGTTATCAGTGTTTGCAAAAACATTTCGTCTACACAACGCCCTTTGCCAAACATTTTCCAAATAACGTCTTCTTTTTCAAGCAAATATTTTGCAAGCTCGCCAGTTATACTAAACCATTGTGAACCACTCATTAATTTTAGCTTATTATTTCTAAGCCTGTTTACACCAACTAATTTTTGCAACACTTTCAAAATTTTATTAGTATAATTTAAAATATAACTATCCCTTCTGCCTTGCAAGAAATAATAATATTTTACTCTTCCGCTAACACTTTCTGTCCACTCATCATCACCAATTGCAACAAACTCCACACCATAATGCTCCGCAAAAAATTTGTGTATATAATCTTGCGTTTTTATACACATATCTTGTCCAGAAAGCAAATGGTAATAGTCATAATCGCCTGTATCAATTGCTAGACGCAACAACAAAAGCTCACATTTAATTTGAGTATCGCCACCCCAACTGACAGAAATCCTATTTGTAAAATAAATATGCGACTTTTTTGTAGCATTTTCAATTAAACTACAATCAACATCTTTCCACTTTTTATCCAAATGAATAAAAATATCATTTCTTTCATCGTCAATAGATTTAATGCAGTTAATCAAACTCTCAGCATTTGAGTGTGCCATAACCAAATATGCGTGCTTTCCCATCTGTCCTCCGTTATTACAAGCCTGTAATAGTTATGTCAGCTATATTTTTCCGTTTTAATTGAACGACTGAACAAATCTGAAATAGCTTTCTTTAAATCTTCGTGTTCAAAAATTACTTTATATACAGCTTCTGTAATTGGCATATCAATATTAAGTTGCTTTGCTTTTTTGTAAACAGCTTCCGAAGTTTTAACTCCTTCGCAAAGTTTATCAAAAGACTCACCTTTTGCAAGTTTTTCACCAAAATTACGATTATTAGAATATTTAGAAAATAGTGTTGTTTCATAATCGCCAAGGTGAGTAAGTCCGTAAGCAGAATATCCATCACCACCCATGGCCATTATAAATTTAGAAACTTCAAATGCACCACGCACCATAAGCGGACCTTTCATTGCACTAAAGCCCAAACCATCAAGCACTCCAGCACAAATTCCCAAAATGTTTTTACAAGCTGCACCTATTTCATTACCAATAATGTCATCTCCATAATAAAATCTTATAAGTTCGCTTGCAAGATTGTCTGCCAAATAGCAAGTTAAATCTTTATTATAGCTGTCAATTGTCATACAATTTGGTATACCCTTTGTAAAATCTTGAATATGACCCGGTCCAAGCCATACTGCTAAATTGTTTTTATCAACACCTTCTTCTATGCAAACTTCCGTCAACCTTTTACCGCTTGGAGTTTCAAGACCTTTCATACAAAGTATAAACTTTTTGTTTTTTATATCGTAGTTTTTTACTATGCTCTTTATAAATTCCCTTAAATTTTGAGAAGAAATGCTAATAATAATTATATCTGCAAAATCAATCGCATAGCCTAAATCGCTAGTCAAAGCAATGTTTTCATCAAGACTAACATAATCATTTTTTCTTGTATTCTTTAATGACTGATAAGCAGCACTCGTCTCCCTTCCAAATAGACTAATATCGTATCCTTTAACCACCGCCAAATACCAACTGATAAATGACCCCCAACGGCCACAACCCAACACAGAAAATTTCATATTCTTAATCCTTATTAATTGCTTTAATGATTTAAATAATAATTATTTTTATAATTATATCACACTAAACAACTTTTTGCAATAATATTTAAAAATATATTATCTCTATAAATGTAATCTAAATGACTACATTTGTCTTATTTCGTTGAGTCTTGCAATTTTGATAAGTGCTAAACTATCTAATTCTTCCATATTATGATGGCATTCTATTCCCAATCTGTCACAACGCATTTTCTCATTGCAAATTCTGTCATAGTCATTAAGCCAGTTTTCAATTTCATTTATTTCATTTAGCAATTCATATCTTATAGTACGATTTTCGATGTGTTTTTTATAATTTTCTTCGTCATATACGATTTTTCCATCTACACATTTTGCAAACAAAAATTTCTCACTATCAATGTCAAAATCCTTTTTCAAAAATCCTTCTTCCCACTCTGAACTACTCTCTACAACTTGTCCGTTTCCATCTACTTTTATAAACATTTCTTAATCCTCCACCAAAATATATTTTATATAACCTGTGTTATTTCCGTCGTAAATTCTGCTACATTGTACATAAAATGATATTTGTTGATTTGCAGTAACATTACCAAAATAAGTTACACCCATAGGAGCTGCTTCAATACCCAAACTTGTACTACTTGCAACAATTGGTCTTGGATGAACTCCAATACCTATTTGCGATGGTAACATATTTCCGTACCAAGTACCAAAATATATCATTATGTATCCATTGGCTGGTGCGGTAATTTGATGAACGATTTGCATTGAAGTTGTACCTACATAAGTAAATTGTTTTTGTGATTTATGGATTTTCTTTCCAAAATTAGTATTTATATAATTGGAAGAATATGTTTTATCTTGTCCATTATCGTAAGCATTTTTTACTGCCAGTTTATCAAGCTTTGTTTGCAACACATTTTCTGCATTTGCAAGTTTTTGATTTGTAGTATCCAAATTTGATTTTACGGAATAAATATACTCTTTATTATCCGCAATTTCACTAGCATTTGTTGAAATTGCATTTTGATTTGCAGTTATTAAATCATTATTTTGTTGTATGCTTTCAGTAACTGTAGTAATCTCGCTATCAATTCTTTCTGAAATTTCGTCTTTAAACGCATTAAACTCATTGTCAACAATCTCAAATTTATCAGATATAATTTCTTCAGCTTGCACAGGTAAATCAACTACCATATTCTCCACAATTTCTATTTTGTCTTGACAATCGGCAACAACTTTTTGTGCAAACTCAAAAAAATCACGTCTTTCACTGCTATCAAGAGCATTGCTTGCAAGTATTGACTCTTTTACTACAAAAAGCGGATTTCTTGCAATTAGTGAACGGCTTAGCAGTGTTGCTTCTTTTGTTGACATTATAAGTAATTGCACATAAACTTCACCAATGTACTCTGATATTCCGCGTGGCAATATTATTTCATACTCTTTTTCACCTATACGTACTAGTTGCTCACTTATGTATTTAACATTTCGCGGGCAAGCAAACTCAAGATAATAATTTGCATCTTCCCTTTCTTCTTCAAGACTAATGGTAACTTTAATTTCTCCGCAGTCTTGTGGTAAATCAAGTGTTTCGGCTTCCAAAACACCGTTTTTAAAGTATTTTATCATAAAAACTCCTTTTTATTTTTATGCTAACACTCATTTATAAAATAACAAGTTTTTTATGACAAAATTTTATTAAATTTAGATATTTATCACAAGACGCCTTGTAAAACAAAATTTTCATTTGCAATAAAAAATTCTACTAAGTTTACACTTGGTAGAATTAAAAGCATATTTAATGTATATTAGTCACATTCAGCTACTCTCTTTTTAAATTCTTCAAAAACTGCTTTTGCGATATTTTCGTCCTGCTCCTGAACAATAAAAGATTTATCGTTCTCTGTAACAACTTTGAATATAAATATTGTATTAATCTCTTCTTTTAGTGCCAAAGCACAATGAATACTCAATATTTCCTTTTCAATATTGTTATTATTAACATTAAACATAATATCGGCGATAATAAAATCAATATCTACTCCCGATTTAGTTTTTAAAGTCAATTCGTTTTTTTCTTCAGGCTCAAAAATACAATCTAAAATGTCTTTTCCAACATCTATTTCTCTTTTTTCAAAAATGTACTGCATTGAGTTACTCTTTTACATACTTTTTGATTTCGTCAATAATTTCTTGTATAGTATTAACGTGCAAAACTTGTTCGTAATCTACCATAACATTAAATTCATCTTCTAAAGAAGTAATCAATTCTGCCTTATCGATTGAATCAAATTTTAAATCTTCATTCAAACGAGTTTCCATTGTAATCTTACTCTCATCAATATCCATTTGATTTACTAAAATATTTTTTACTACATCTATAATCATAAATAACCTCCAAATTATTTAATAAATGTTTCCATTGGTATAAATTTATATTCCGTATCTTCACTAAACACAGTCATTTCTGTATTTGCAAAAACTTCAAAATGAGCAAATTCGCCATCGTCGCTGCCCTGTTTAAATTGTGCTTCGTGTTTTGTCCATTCCCTATAAAATGTATCAATATCCAAAACATCTTTTTTTAGCATATTTTGTGCAATAGACTCATAATGACGAGATTTTTTATACTCAATATCAATCCCGACCTGCTTTTTTGATATCGCAATTACAATATCTCTATAAGTGTGAGAGATAGAAATGTACAAATCTTCGTCAACAACATAAGGTTTGCCATCACCATAATAAGATATGTATGTGTCTTTGCCTAATAGCTCTTTTAAACATCTCTCCGCCAAAGCTTTGCTATTACCATTATAATTTCTATATGTAAAAATAATCATAAATCAATTATAGCAATATTATTTAATAAAATCAAGCCACTTTTATAAATTTGTTACTTTTAAACAAAAAATATACCACTTTATAAAAATTATGCAAGCAAAATTGCTTGCATAACTTTTATTTTGATTTGTTATTTGCTCTGCTACTAGAATACGCAGAATTGTTAGGATTACATTGATTAGAATGATTATTCGCATTAGCTCTGCTCGCTTGATTATTGCTATTATTTTGATTAGCGTAATTATCTAATTGCGATTTAGAATGTGTGTTACCAGAAACTCCGTGTCCATTACTCATCTTTCTTTCCCCCTTTAATTTTTATAATTTTGTAACCATTTGGTTTTCCAGGAATACTATGTGCTTGAAAAATTCCGCCATTTGCTTTCCAAGTAGGAAACTTATCTCCTTTCTCTTCATTTGTTCGTCTATTGCAAAGTTCAATATTATCCACTATATCCTGTCCACCTTTAGACAAAGGTCGTATATGGTCTATAGTAGGTTGATATGTACTATTGGGATTACCGCAAGCAGACTTTAACATTTTCCTTCCTGCATAATCATAAACTTCTTCACGATTACCATATCTTTTATTCCATAGTTCAATATTTGTAAATTTTGACATTTGCCTTCTCCTTTTTTTTCTTTATTATACCACTTAAAATAAAAAACTATACTTGACAAATGTCAAAAAAAAGTTATCCTCATTCGAGGATAACTTCTAATGGAACTTGAAAAAATTGCGAAACATTAAAAACATTTTTTAAGTTTGGATACCTTTCAGTTTTACCCCAGCGATAAATAATGCTTTCAGAAACACCTAATTCGTCAGCCATATACTCTATTGAATATTCAGATTTTATAATTAAATCATAAACTCTCTTGGCTACTTTTGCTAAATCAAGTTCTTTTGAATTATTCATATAATCACCTCCAGTATGCAGAGATATGACTATATTCATAAACATATTATAACACAATCTCAATTAAGTTTCAAGATTTATTAAAAATTTTTACAATCTTTTTTTTGTGCTAATAAGTTGTTTTTTATAGACTCTAAATACTTCATAGTTTTTATACTATCTAGCAGAGCATCGCTAACTTCCATAAAGCACTTGCTAATTCCCCTTATATTAATACTTTCATTATTTTCTAAATCTAAATCACATTTTTTAAAAAATACTTGCAACTTTGCCATTATGTAGCATAATGCGGTATCAAAAAATTGAATAACTGGTACACTATTCTTCCAAGCACCAATATTTGTAAAATATAAATAACCATTACCGTGTGACATATTATTACTTTCTTTGTAACACAACCAATAGAAATCGGAAACTTTAATATTACTTTTTTTCTTATCAACTTCTATAGCAGTCATTTTCGTATTATCATATAGTTCCGCAAAAAAGTCATTTACTAGTTTTTCTAAACTTGGCACTTCACCATTTTCATTAATCATAAATCCAAGCGTCTTTTTAAACTCATCTAAAAATTTATTTAAATCTATATTACTTTGTGGAAAATATTTTTTATAAAAGTCATAATAAGCCTGCTCATCTTTTTCGGTCAAACATTTTTCTTGTATCTTATTTTGATATTCTTCATAATTACGCAACATTTCTACATTGCCCAAAAGTGGTTGTTTAGAATGTATTCTGTTTGAAATAATCTCAGATATAATTTTGTTAAAGCATGCAAACATTTCCGCTATAACCTTAAATTTTATTTTAACATTTTCGCAATAGCCTAAATTATCATCAAAATTAATATCATTCAATACTCTAACTATTTCTATGAAAAATCTTTTAACAACAAAAAATGAATCATCTAATTTGTCTTTTATTAACGCTGCAAGAGAAAGCAAGCTTTTTTGCTGTATTCCAACAATTTCTTTATAAGCAACAGCATTTGGTCTTTGATATAAATGTTGTAGTTCTGCAAAATATGGTAGTTCTTTTTTCATATCAACTTCAACATCACCATATATTTCAGATAGTTTTTGTATTACTTTTAAATACCAATCGTAATATTGTTTGTCCATACAACTTTTATAGCTTATAGGGTGTACAATTTTTGATAGCTGCACATAAAAATCAAGGTATTCAGGGCAATATTTTTTAATCAAATAATTAAAATTAATACCTTTATGACACAAAAATGGTATTCTTGTCTTAAAAAATCTTTCAATTTTTTTCTCAGATTCTTCTACTGATTGGAATTTTTCCAATCCAGTATTATACATAGAATTCAAATCTGTCTTATCTATTATCTCATCAAATCTGTCATCTTCAAAATATAAATAGTATTCAATGAGTTTATATTGTTCGACAAACAGCTCTTTTTGACTATCGGTAATATCCCCTTGCTCATTCATATTTACCAACGCAATACATTCAATTATATTACGAAGATTCAAAGCATTAGTTATAGAAGAAAAGGAACAAATATTTATGTCTGCTTCAAATTTTTCACTTTCTTCTTGCTTTAATATTAAGTCAAGAAAATCCAGTAGACTTTTAATCAAACTTAAACCATTGCTTGTAATAGCCAAATCCATTGCATATTCAAATTTAGCATCTGGATAACCTTTTAAATTTGCTTTTTTAAGACACTTATAATTGATTGACTTCAGTTTTGCATATAAAATATCGATTTTATATCCTACTTCAAAAAAATTGTCATATTTTTTCAAACAACATTTTTTATATTTCTTTCCGCTTCCGCAAGGGCAAGGGTCATTTCTTCCTACTTCTTTCATTTAAAAAATCAATTCCTGTTACTTAGATAGTTGTATCTTCTCAAGCGGTCTATGCGGATTCTGCCAATTGCGTCATAAGTAACTCTTGGACGCCAGTTATATTCAGGTTTTCCCGGGATATTCATTCGTGTATCCTCGCCCCAACCTGCTAGGTCTTGGAACGGGATAATAACAATATCCGCAACGCTGAGTAACATTGTACGAATACAAGCCCAAACAAGCCTACTATTTTCGCCACCTTCCAGTTCGCAATGCTCGCCAATGTAGTCATATAATTTTGCCCTTGCATCTGCGCCCAAGCTTGCAAGCCAACCATAAATTGTGGTGTTATCGTGAGTGCCTGTATAAGCAATACAATTTCTTTCATAATTATGTGGCATATGCGGACTTACTTCACTATCAAAGGCAAACTGCAACACTCTCATACCAGGGAAACCTGTTCTCTCCCTAAGTTCAGTAACGCCGTCATCAATAATTCCCAAATCTTCAGCAATAATATCTGCTTTAGGGAACTTATGTCTTACAATAGCAAACAATTCCCTACCAATACCTTTGCACCACTCGCCGTTAATAGCGTTTTCAGCACCATAATCCACTGCCCAATATCTGTCAAATGCTCTAAAGTGGTCAATCCTTAGTTTGTCATAAAGCTTAAACATTCTTTCTATTCTGCTACAAAACCAATTAAAGCCATCTTTTCTCATCTCGTCATAGTTGTATAGTGGATTACCCCAAAGTTGACCTTCTGCACAAAAGTAATCAGGTGGAACGCCCGCAACTTTGTTCGGTTTAAAATTTTCGTCCAAATCAAAGCATTTAGGATTAGCCCAAACATCTACGCTGTCATAAGATACATATATTGGCATATCCCCGATAATACCGATTTTCATATCATTTATTTGTTTTTTTCTTGTTTTCCACTGCTCTTCAAAAAGGAATTGTTCGCAAATATAATATCCAACTTCTTTTGAATGCTCTCGCATAAATTCGCCAATAGCACTGCGGTCGCGAGTCTTAAATTTATCTTCCCATAAATACCAAGGCTGCCCATTATGCAAGTCTTTAAGTGCCATAAAAATTGCATAATCCATCAACCAGTCTCTCTCTTCATTTGAGTATGTATAAAGCACATCTGTGTTTTTCTCTACAATGTGATTATATGCCATTTGAACAGCTTTTCTCTTCTGATTGTAGCAAAAAGCGTAATCTACAACATAAGGTGAACCATAATATTTCAAACTCTCACATTCTTCATAAGTCAAATACCCATTATCTCTTAGCATAATCGGGTCAATATACAAGTAGTTACCCGCAAAAGCAGATACACCAGAATAAGGTGAATCACCCAAACCAATAGTAGTCATAGGCAAAACCTGCCACCATTTACAGTCGCCTGACTTTAAAAACTCTGCAAACTTTACAATTTCTTCGCCAAAGCCGCCAATACCAAAATCACTCGGTAAAGAACTGATATTTAATAAAACGCCACTCCCTCTCATACTTTCTCCTTGATTAATTATTTCACACTTTACGTATAAAATGTCCCCTTATTTTTTTATTATAACCCATATTTTTAAAAAAATCAATACCCCTTTTTAATTTTATATAGGCAAATCGCCGCTTTTTGCAGAATATATTAATCTATATAAGGCAATAATTAATATACTTTATATTGTTAACGCATTTGTATATTTAAAAGTTAAAACTATATATTCTTATTATCTAAACTACATTGTTTATAAATATAATTTAAAAATTTACTGCTTTTTAAAAATTGATTAACTAAAATAACTAAATCGGAGATATAAATATGAGCAAAATGATAACAATTGATGGTAATGAAGCTTGTGCTAAAGTTGCATATTATATGAGTGAAATAGCGGCAATTTATCCAATAACACCTTCTTCACCAATGGCAGAAAGTTGCGATAGTATGCGTGCAAAAGGGGTTAAAAACTTTTTAGGTAACCCTCTAGAGATATCCGAATTGCAATCTGAAGGTGGTGCAAGCGGAGCAATGCACGGCAGTTTGTCTGCAGGCGTTTTAACCACAACCTTTACATCTTCACAAGGGTTATTGCTTATGCTTCCTAATATGTACAAAATTGCGGGAGAATTACTGCCTTGTGTTATACACGTTGCAGCAAGAACTATTGCTACTCACGCTCTTAGTATATTTGGCGACCACCAAGACATTAATGCTGCAAGGCAAACAGGCTTTGCAATGTTAGCATCTTCCAATGTTCAGGAATGTATGGATATGGCACTAATTGCACACCTAGCAACAATTAAATCCGAAATACCATTTTTGCACTTCTTTGACGGGTTTAGGACATCGCACGAAATTCAAAAAATACAAGATATAGAGTATTGTGATATTGACAAAATCATTGATTATGAAGGAATAACCAAATTTAGGAATAAAGCTCTATCCCCTAACAATCCTACTGCAAAAGGCACAACTCAAAATCCTGATTGTTATTTTCAAAATATAGAAGCAAGAAATATCTACTACGATAAACTGCCTAGCATTGTTACCGAATGTATGGAAAAAGTGTATTCAATAACAGGCAGAAAATACGGCTTAATAGATTACTTTGGCAGCAAAAACCCTACGAAAATCGTAGTTATTATGGGTAGCGGTGGTGAAACCGCTATTGAAACGGCAAATTATTTAAACAACAATGGCGAAAATGTTGGAGTGATAAAAATTAGACTTTATCGTCCGTTTCCTAAAAAAGAGTTTGTCTCTTTAATACCAAAAAGTTGCAAATTTATAACTGTACTTGACAGAACAAAGGAAGCAGGTAGCAGTGGTGAACCATTATATTTAGATGCTGTTTGTGCTTTAAGCGAAGCAGGATTAAAGGATATAAAAGTCTTTAGCGGAAGATACGGAATAAGTTCAAAAGAGTTTACTCCGTCAATGGTAAAAGCTGTTTTTGACAATATGGCGGATAATGGAAAAAACCATTTTACTATAGGTATTGACGATGATATAACAGGCACTTCCCTTGACACAAGCGATTATATAGACTCCGCACCAAAAGATTGCTATAGTTGCAAATTTTATGGTTTAGGTTCAGACGGCACAGTAAGTGCAAACAAAAACAGCATAAAGATAATTGGAAACAATACAAATAAATTTGTGCAAGCCTACTTTGCCTACGATAGTAAAAAGTCTGGCGGACTAACTACATCACACTTACGATTTGGAGATAGTCCAATAAAAAGTAGTTATCTAATTGAAAAAGCGGACTTTGTTGCTTGTCATAATCCAAGCTTTTTATATCACTACGATATGGTTCAAAGTTTAAAGAAAAATGGTGTATTTTTGCTAAACATTGAACTTAAAGACAAAGAACTTTTTGACTATATCCCAAACAATGTTAAAAAATATATTGCGGATAATAACATTAATTTTTATATAGTCCCTGCAAACTCACTTGCTAAAAGTTTAGGATTAGGCGGAAGAATAAACACTATTATGCAAGCTTGCTTTTTTAAACTTGCTAATATTATAGATTACGAACAAGCGTATCAATATATGGTGGACTACACTACAAAAACCTTTAGTAAAAAAGGTGAAAGTGTTGTTAAAATGAATATTGATGCAATCTCTAATGCTACAATTAATTTGCAAAAAATAGATATACCACAAGATTGGCATAATCTTGAATACCAAAACACAAATAACACAAGTGGAAACAAATATTTTGACGAATTTGCAAGTCCAATTATAAAAGGTAACGGCGACAGCTTAAAAGTCAGCAGTTTTTCACCCGACGGAGTTGTTCCTACAAATACTACTAAATTTGAAAAACGCGGAATATCTGCCCTTGTATCATCTTGGATAAAAGAAAACTGCATACAATGTAATCAATGTGCTTTTGTATGCCCACACGCTGTAATAAGACCAATAATATTACAAAATACCGATAATATACCTGTCACTTTTGAAACCATACCTGCAATTCAACCAAAAGGGCAATATTTCCGATTGCAAATAAGTCCGCTTGACTGCACTGGTTGCGGAAGTTGTATTAATGTTTGCCCTGCACCAAACAAGGCACTCCAATACAAACCGCTAAACATTGAACAAAACTTACAGGCAAAAAATTGGGAATTTGCTAAAGATTATGAAAATGACAAATCAGTTATAAATAAAAGTCAAGTTAAAGGTTGCGGATTTGCAAAACAACTATTTGAGTTCTCTGGTGCTTGTTCGGGTTGTGGTGAAACACCTTATTTAAAACTTGCAACAAACCTTTTTGGCGAAAATATGATTATAGCAAACGCAACGGGTTGCTCATCAATCTATGGTGGTTCTGCACCAACTTGCCCTTTTGCAAAGCTAAATAACGGCAAAGGTCCTGCTTGGGCTAACAGTCTTTTTGAAGATAATGCGGAGTTTGGTTACGGCATTAGTTTAGGTGTAATAAAGCGAAGAGAAAATTTAAAGAATATCGCACAAAAATTAATTGAAAATCGATATGAAAACCAAATTTTAACTGATTGGGTTGATACTTTTGACGACAATAAACTAACTTTGGATAAAAGCAATATTTTGTACGATAATATAAAAAATATGGTGGATAATTGCGATAATCCAGAGCATAAAAAGTTGCTTGCGGAAATTGAAAAAGATAAAGATGCAATAACTAAAAAATCTATATGGATAGTTGGCGGAGATGGTTGGGCTTATGATATAGGCTTTGGTGGACTTGACCATATTTTAGCAAGTGGGGAAAATGTAAACATATTAGTTTTGGATACAGAAGTTTACTCCAATACCGGCGGACAATCAAGTAAAGCCACACAAATAGGAGCGGTTGCAAAATTTGCAGAAAGCGGTAAAAAGACTAATAAAAAAGATTTGGCAATGATAGCAATGAGTTATGACAATGTTTATGTCGCAAGTGTTGCAATGGGAGCAAATATGAACCAATGTTTAAAAGCTTTCCACGAAGCAGAAGAATATAATGGCGTATCATTGATAATTGCCTACTCCCCTTGTATAAGTCACGGCATTAATATGAGCAATTGTATGCTAGAAGAAAAACTTGCTGTACAATATGGTTATTGGAATTTGTTTAGATTTAATCCTTCTTTAACTACCAACAAGTTTATACTTGACTCTAAGGAACCAACAGGTGACTATATAGAATTTTTAAAAAGCGAAAACAGATTTGCAAGTTTAAAAAGAACAAATCCTGAACAATTTGATTATTTGCTTGAAGAAAACCACAAACAGGCAATTTATAGATATAAAAAATATCTACAATTAGCCGAAATGTACAAAAACTTAAATTGATAATTTTTTTCTTTAATAATCTAATTGAAAACTAAAATGTAATATAACATATAAATACTTTGATTAGAATTATTGTTTTATATTAATTTGACCTACCTTAATAAATACAAAAAGCCCGCTATTAAAAGCGGACTTTTTTATTAGCATTAATTTATCAAACTACTGCAGTGTCTTTAACTTCTTTTTTCTCTTTTTCCTTTTTAGGCTTTTTAACTTTGTTTATGTTTCTCTTATCATAGTTATCACTTGCATTTTTCATCAAGCAATACAAAGAAGGAGCTAAGAATACAGATGAGAAAGTACCAGCAATCAAACCAAACAATACAGGCAAAGCGAACTCTCTAATTGAAGAAACACCGATAATTGCTAAAATAACAATTGCTGCCATTGTTGTGATAGTTGTCAAAATACTTCTTGACAAGGTTTGAGCGATAGATTTGTTTACTATCATATTGTTATTAACAGTCTCACCTACTGGCAAAGCATTTTGATTTTCTCTTACTCTATCAAACAATACAATTGTATTATTGATTGAGTATGCAATGATTGTAATGATAGCAGCGATAAATGAAGAGTTGATTTGTATGTGGAATAACACTGTCAAAGAAAATACTATAATTACGTCGTGTATAAGTGCAATAACTGCAGATAGACCTGTAAATATATTTCTGAATCTAATAATGATATAACCCAAAATCAACAATGTAGAAATTAAAACAGACAAGAAAGCTGTAATAATTAATTCTTTTTGAACACTTGGACCATTACGCTCAATTGTAATTTTATTGATATTGTTTTCGTCTAGTCTTTCATTTAATGTAGCAACAATTTCATCAGTCAATTCATTGTTTACTTCAGCATCTTTAGATAGTGAATTAAATCTTACAACCACATCAATAGTATTATTACCTGCCATTTGGTCATAGCTTATTTTAGCATTTTTTTCTGCCAAAACCTCTTCCACTACTTTTAAAACGCTATCATAATTTTTATCGGCGTCATTTGCTTTAGCATCAAACTTAGTTTGAATTGTGATAATATTACCACCTGCAAAGTCAATACCAATATTAATACCTTGAGCAGCATCTTTATTAACACCTGCATAAATACCAAAAGCAATCAAAGCAATTAAAATTATTGCTAGCGGAACGCAAACCCAGTATTTCCATTTTTCTACAATTTTCTTGCCGGCTAATGTAAAATTAATCTTTTTCATTATACATTCACCTCCGCTTTATCAGAATTATTATTTTTGTCTGCAGCTTTTTCACTTTTTACAGGAGCTGAATTTTTATAATCGATAGTATAATCAATTTCTTTCACATTCAAGCCATAAAGAGTTGTTGAACTATCATTGAATGCAAGGAAACACTTAATAAGCAATCTGCATACAAGCAATGCACTAACCAATGATATTACAATACCAATAAGCAATGTAATAGCAAAGCCTTTAATTGAACTTATTGCAACAATCGCAAGAACGATAGCACCAATTAAAGTAGTTACGTTACCATCAATAATTGCTGACAAAGAGTTTTTGAAACCTTGTGAAATACTAGCACGAATATCTCTTGCATTGTTACCACTCATTAATTCTCTTGTTCTCTCAAATATAATTACGTTAGCGTCAACTGCCATACCTATTGATAACAAGATACCTGCGATTCCTGGAAGTGTCAATTGTACCCAAGGGAAAATTGATAGTACAAACACATAAGTCAAAGCAAAGAAAATCAATGATAATGATGCTGCAACACCTAACATTCTATATCTTGCAATCATTATAACAAAGATAATCAAAAGACCAACACCACCAGCAATCAAACCGTGATTAATAGCATTTTTACCTAGTGTTGCAGAAATTACACTTGAACTATCCATATTAAGTTTAACGCCCAAAGCACCTGACTGAATTTGAATAGCGTATTGATTTGCAGTTTCATAAGTGTAATCACCAGTAATAACTGCTTGTCCGTTTGTAATAGCACTATTAACTTGTGGTGCCATTATTGCTCTGCCGTCCAAAAAGATACCAAGGTATTTACCAGTAAGATTTGTTGTAGCTTCAGCAAACTTTTTAGTTCCGTTTCTGTTAAACTTTAACTGAATTACATACTGACCATCTTGCATACCAACGCTTGCAGTTTGAATATCTGCACCGCTTACTAATGGCTTTGCATTTGGGTCAGCCTTAGTAATTTCGTTACCACTAACATTAGCTTCATACATAGCAAGAGTAGCTGGTTTTGCAATCAAAGCAAACAACTCGTCTGAGTCTTCTACATCTGGTACTTCAACACGAATCTTTTGATTATCGCCTGTACCATTTACAGTAACTTGAGCCTCAGTATAACCTCTGCTTGTAAGCAAATCAGTCAAACGCGAAACAGTACCTTGAACAGCACTATTAAAAGCATAATTTACTTCTTCGGTTTTTGTTGTGTCCCCTTCATATTTGTTTTTAATAAAGTCTTCTTTATCAATATCAAATACAGCGTAAACACCGCCCTTCAAATCCAAACCAAGCTTGATATTGCCTGCGAAATTGAAATAATCGTAAACACCAAGCTCGCCATTCTCCAAAGGAACAAAGGCAAAAACTGCACCTAAAATCAAAAGAATTGCAAAAATAACTAGAATAGCTATACTCCAGCCTTTTGAAAGTCCTTTGGATTTTAATTTAGTAGTATTTTTATTCACGTAATGCCTCCTATCATCAACTTTTAACTTAATTTGCTTGCACACCCTCTCTAATCAACTTTATATATTGATTTTGCAATACTATTATTATAGTCAAAGTTAAATCCTATTTTAACATAAATTAATTATTTTTATTAAAGTTATCCATTAAAATTAAAAACAGATACTAAAACACTAATTCAAATTAGTTTTCTACTACTCCTGCTTGCTCAATAGCACTTATAGCAAGAGATAATTCAAACCTTTTTTTCATCATTTCACAGCTTATTGAATAAGGCTTGCTTAAATCACCTGCAAAATGAATGTTATTTGCCGCACAGCCGCCGCTACAATAATATTTAGCAGGACATTTTTCACATTGCGGTTTATTAGTAACAATATTTTTGGCAAACTTTTTACTAATATCCAAACAAAAGTTATTCTCAAGTACATTACCAAGTTTATACTCTGTCTCACCTGCAAATTGGTGACAAGGATATATATCGCCATAAGGAGTAATTGCAAGATATTCACAACCAGCTCCGCAGCCTGTAAGTCTTTTTTTAATACAAGGTCCGCCTTCTAAGTCAAGCATAAAATGGAAAAAGTTAAACCACTTACCATTTGCTCTAGATTCAAGATATTCTCTAGCCAGTTTTTCGTACTCTGCAAGAATTTGTGGCAAATGTTCTTCCTTAATTGCCATAGGACTATCTTCTTTCAAAACTACAGGTTCAACGCTTATTTGGTCAAAACCTTGGTCACGAAGATATAAAATATCGTTTACAAAATCCAAATTATAAGCAGTAAATGTACCTCTTACATAATAAGACTTATTCCCACGCTTTTTAGCAAACTTTTTTGCAGCTTCAAGCACTATTGCTTGTGAGCCTTTGCCATTTGCTGTAAGCCTTAGTCTATCGTGTACTTTCTCTCTTCCGTCAATCGACAAAACGACATTGTACATTTCCTTATTAAGCCATTCAATGGTCTCGTCATTCAAAAGCAAACAATTGGTTGTTAAAGTAAAATTAAAAGTTTTATCTGCTTTTTTCTCTTCTTCTCTTGCGTAAGCGACAATTTGTTTTACAATATCTAAATTCATTAATGGTTCGCCACCAAAAAAGTCAACTTCAAGATTTTTCCTTTTGCCACTATTTGCAATCAAAAAATCAATTGCCTTTTTGCCGACTTCAAATGACATATATTCCTTAAATTCAGAATGATATTTTCCGTCACCCGCAAAACAATACTTACAACGCAAATTACAATCGTGACAAATATGAAGACATAAAGCTTTGATTTCCCCAATCTGTTTATCATTTGCATAAGGATAAGCAGGGGTGTTAAAAGCACCTTGACTTGCAAGTTCGTCAAACTCTGCCTGTATTTCTAAAATCAAATTATCGGGCAAAGATTGAAACTCTTGCACTTCGTTATCTTCAAGCTTTTCATATTTGTTTTTTGCAACAAGATATGCCGCTTTGTCAACATTATGCAAACTTCCACTTTCATTATCCCACAAAAAGTGATAATCTCTGCCTTTATGATTATATTTAAAGCAATGTATCATTTATATTAAAGCAAAGGTTTTTTAGTTGTATTTACTCTTTCATCTTGGTGTCTGCAAGATTGGTTACCAACTGTACAGCTTGTTTTGCAAGCAGATTGACAGCTTGATTGGCACTCTCCACAACCGATATGACCTGTTTTTTTCATTCCATTATTTACAATAGTATTAATATGTTTCATAACATACTCCTCCATTATTTAAATTTGACATATTAGCATTATAATATAAAAATAATTATAAATCAAGTGTTTTATAAAAAATAGTTAAATGTTTACAAAAAAAATTTTTACATATTAATTGTATAGCAAGTTTTTGTCTTAATTTTTTATATGCCCCTTATTCAATCGTCTATTTTTATAAGACACATTATATTAAAAATAAAAAGTGCCTTTAACAGCACTTATTAAATCTCTTTTATACCATACGGCAAGGTAGTACAAGCTTTTACAAAAGGGAAAGAGTTTTTTAGTTTATCGGCAACCAAATTTGCATCTGACATATTATCCATTACAGCAAACACACAAGCACCGCTACCACTCATACACACATAATGACAATATTTTTGCAAGGAGTGTATAACTTTTTCCATATCCGTACATAACGCCATTGTTGCAGGCTCAAGCCCGTTACCAATATACTCAAGTTCATTACCGCCATTTAAAGCATTTAAAAACTGAGTTGTGTAATCGGTAGCACAGCCAATCTCGTCAAACTTATTAAACACATCTTTTGTATTTGCAGAACATTTACCTTTTGCAACAACCAAACTATATTCTTTATATTCAAGTTCAGTAACAAAATCACCTTTTCCGCTAGCGTTGCAAATGCCCCCCTTTAACATAAAATTGACATCTGAGCCGACTCTAGCTGCAATACTTTCTATTATCTGATTATCTACCCCAAACATTTTTTTAACGCAGTACAAAACCGCACTTGCATCAGCCGAAGAACCACCAAGTCCACCGCCAAACGGAATACCTTTTGTTATATCAATTTTAAGTGGCGGAATGCCGTATTCCTTATGACAAATTTCAGCAACTTTAAAAGCGGTGTTACTTTCATCACTCTCTCTCATATCCATAGTAACAGCAATTTTATCCGATACGCATACTTCGACGATGTCAAAAATGCCGACAGATGCCATTATCATATTTAGCTTATGATAGCCTTTCCCAAAGTCACCCACAACATCAAGTGTTAAATTGATTTTTGCATTTACACGCACTTTCATTCTGCACATAACATACTCCTGAGTTTATTTTATCATTTAATTATACATTAATCAATAGAAATTTATAAAAAAAGCAATATAATAAGAAAAAACGACAAGATTTTACCCTTGCCGTTTTATGTTTTTATCAAATAATACCGATTTTCAGCAGTTTATTTGTTTATAATAAACAATTTTTCTGCCTGTTAAATCGCCGTCTAAGTCCGCATTTTGACTTGCGATATTTTCCATTGATGTGCCAATTGCTTTGGCAACTTCCCACAAATCATCGCCTTCCTTGCAGTTGTAAATTACTATACTAAAGTTATTACTCTTTTTAATATCTGTAACTACAACATTTTTAACTGCACTGCAATTAATCTCGCTTGATGCTGTTACCATAATGCTTATGTTTGCCGTAATCTCAAATTCTTTGTCTCTTTTAACTTTCGCATACAAATTATCAATTATAGCTTCAGCTAGCAATTTTTTGTTTTGTCCTTCTACTACTTCATCAAATTGCAAACTATATGGCAACTCAATCATAATACTTTGAGCGTTATTTTCCACATTCATATAAACGACATTTGCTGCAAGCACACCTTCTACTATAATTTTGCCGTCATCATAATATGTATTAACCAAAATATTACGGCTCAAACTTGTAAGAATAACTTTTGATACAGCTACCATATCGTCACCGATTGATGCACTTCCAACAATTTTATCAAACAAATTATATGTTTTGTCAAGCACTTGATAGCAGCAATTTTCTTCCTCCATTTCAATTTCCAAATCAGCAAGGAAAGCATCTTTTACAATTTCCTTATCCATTTGACGCATACAATCAATTCTGACATTTACAGAAATTTGCATTAAAATTACATTGTCACCTTCAAGTCCTGTTAAAACAATTTTGCAGTCAGCACTTTTTATAAGTACATTTGCTTTATCGTCATCTAGCATACCACTACACTCAATTTCTTCAGAAAAAGGTGTGTTGAAATTCTTGCTTGTTACAATACCTTCACTCAAATAACACAAACTACCGCAGATATTACCACTTATATAACATTTGCCGTCCATAGTCTTTACATTATTAACCATAGCAGTAACATCTTGATACAAAATCTTATCTACAGTACAACCTGTGTCAAAACTCTCTTCCATATCAAATGTGCCGTCCACAATATTGATAAGGTTTTGCACTTTCATACTGCCCTTTTTACAAACAATACTATCTGGTATTTCGCCCATAATCTCATTATTAGCATTAAAAATACCAAACACTTTCATATTGACAACGCTTTGAATTTTAATCATTTCACCAATAACACTGCTATCAATATCCGCAACGCCACAAACAGCCCACAAATAATTGAAATCTTGCATATTGCAATTGTTATTTGCACCATTTATAGCTTGAGTGAAATCACACAAATAATCGAAGCTGTCAAATTCGCCTGCCTTGTTTAAAAATACTACCTTACAATTCAAAGTAGCCATTACTTTAGCGGTGTCGCCATTCTTGTCCACCGTAGCACTTTTTACATTTGCCGAAACAGACAAAAGCTTGCTTACACCACCTTTTGCTGTCACTTCAATATTACACTCGACAGTGGCACTACCGCTACCAAATTCACGAGTATAATCGTTCATCAAAATATCCATATTATCCATAAATCCTCCAAAATAATTAATTGACGGCACCTTTTACCTATACTAATTTATTTTAGAGAATTTCAAATTATGACAAAACATCTTGATTTTTTTCTGCAGGGGGATAAATTTTTATTCTTTTAGTCATCAAGTCCACATAGCTGAAAGATAGCAACCTAAATTCACCATACAAAAAAGCTTCAAATGTAAATACATAAGGATATAAATCTTTTATTTTACCCGAATAGCAAACAAATCTGTTTCTACCTTCATTAACTTCTAGTCTGACATCAAGCCCTTGCAAAAGCTCTGCTCTTTTTTTAGAGATATCTAATCTGTTCATAACAACTCCTTTATATCCTTAATAAAGTTTGAGTAATAATAAGGATATTATAAAATGGTTATGCCCAAAATTGCAGTTTTTACACAAATAATCATTCAAAAATCGATATTAAAAAGCGAATTTTCTACATTTTACTTTTTAAATCTACTTTAACCAACAAAAAAGTAAATAGCAATATCTTAACATATAAAAAAATCAAGGTCATAAACCTTGATTTTATTTTATTTAAAATTAATCTTTATAGCAAATCATTATCGACATCAAATTCGTCTTCTTCCTCGTCTTCTTCGTCAAAGTCGTCCAAATCACCAAGTTGCTCAACTTCTTCAAAATCTTTTTCAAGCTCATCTTCAATATAGTCTTCTTCGCCTTCTTCATCAAACTCTTCTTCAGTTTCCTTTCCGTCAAAGTCTTCGTCTATATCAATAAAGTCTGCCTCATTACCAAAGCTGTCATTATCGTCAAAGGAGTCAATATCGTCATCTGCCCATTCTTGTTCTTCCATTTCTGAAAGTGATGTAAGCTCGTCATCTTCTTCAATATCAGACTTACTATCATCCCAATTACCTTGCATTTTTTGCAAACAAGCCAGACAATACTTTTCACCCGGTTCTACATAATTTTGCTTACATTTAGGACAAACCATTTCTTCTTCGTCATCGATATTTGTATCAATTCCTTTAAGTTCAGCCTTACAAACTTCGCAATAATCCTCTTCTTCTAAAATATAATTCAATTCACATCTAGGACATTTTTTGTATCTTGGCATACTAACCCCCTCTCGTTTTATACTTCATTGCAATATATTATATCACTTATACGCAAATGTCAATACTTTTTTATAAAAAAATTTCAAAAATTTGTTATTTTTATAATATTCCTTAATTTACAATTATAATTATAGCTATATTTTTATGTTACTTCACTTTATATATATTTATTCATTAATAATTAATGACTTTGTTTAGCAAAAAATTGTCTATAAATTTTATAATTTATTCTATTTAAAATTAGATTAACAAATAAGGCAAAACAACTTTTGCCTTATTTTGATAATTTTAATATTTAAATAATTTCAAATCAAAGTTTCTAATAATACAAATTAATATGACTCTCGCCACTCAATATCACATTAAGTATTTCGGCATCTGCAAGAGAGAATAATCCCCTGTTGTCAATAAGACAAGCAAGTTGTATTTCTGCTATTAAACTATTAAAGGTACTTTTTTCCACTGCAAGTTCTCTTAAATATGCTATATCTGCTGCACTCAATCTGCCATCTCCATTTATGTCCCCCAATACAGATAGATATATTTCTTCCGTTTTTACTCCATTTGCATTAAAAAGTTCAATTTTCCAACCAGTACCAACTGCAAGCTCAAATCTTTTATCATATAATGCACTATCAATTCCCGCAATACTATTGCCTTTGTCAAATATCAACTGATTATTTGCATTATAAATTTTTATTGCAGTTCTTTCAAAATTGATATTTTCTATAAATGTATTGACTGAAGTATTGTGCGAAATATTCCCCAAAATATATTTATTTCCATTTGCTTTTATAATTTCAAAATCGTTTATATCGTGTATTAATTGATTGTCACTATAATTTTTACGCAAATTATTCTCTATGTAAACAAAGTCATACTTCTCACAATCGATAGTTTTTTCAAATTTAACTTCGCTATTATTCAAAACAGCTACTTTTGCATTATCGTTACTGAAAAAGAATCTTCTTGGGTCACTACTATTCACACTATAACCTGTTGTAAAAGTTTCATCGCCATAATCGTCTGCAAGTTTTATTCCAATATGAGATGTACCTTGTGCATTTGCCATATCACAAGATATAGGCAATTTTTGTCCACTCTCAAGTCGCACATCTGAAGGAATTCCGTGTGCAATATTATTATATATTTTTATATTGCTTCCAAATTTTAAAGTTGCACCTGTTTCAAAACCAAAACCACCACCTAATGAATGCTTTCCATCATTGACTGCTGATTTTATTATATTTCCAGAAATAGTTACATTCTCCATATCAAGAACACCTACTCTTCTTATAAAGACACCACCGCCATATATAACTTGCTGAGTATGAGTATTATAAATATTATTTTCAACTATAACATCCGTCATTTTTAACTTGCCGTCACAATAAATAGCTCCACCTTGTGGATTTCCCGCTGTTCCGCCTGTAAAATTATTTTTTATAGTGCTATTTTTTATTTCCGCTTCAACAAATTCTTGGTAAATCAAAACTCCTGCAGAATTACCTTTTGCATAATTATATGCAATTTCTACGTTTTCGATTTTAGCTTTCGAGTATATAATTGCCGCAACACCTGCACCATTATTAGCTACATTATGAGATATTATTCCACCTGTAATATTCAAAATTCCATATTTTATAGTAGTATTTACCAATGAACCGACTGCACTAATACCACCGCACCAATCCACACTGTTAATATTTGCAATAACATAGCCGTTTGTCATATTAATTGTACCTGTATTAGTAGCAATTCCACCACCACGGCACCCGATAGTTTCGTTGTTAAAAATTACCCCATCATAAAAATTTACAACACCACCATAGCAATAAACACCGCCTGCTCCTTTTAAACTTTCTCCCTTTGCAAAGTTACCACATATCATTCCGCCATAAATATTTAATATACCTGTTTCAGATACAAATATACCACCGCCACTATTTGCTCCACTAACAGAACCACCCATTATCTTTCCGATTTCTAATTTTCTTAGATTATCATATACAGACTGAAAATTTTCTTTATTATAATCATAAATGTCTTTTACTATACTGTTGTTATATGTGCTATCTGTTATTGTCAAAATTCCATCAACAACAAAAACATTTCCACATTCAATCGGATTTTCAGATGATAGTCCCCTGTCAATTGTTTTACCTGCCAAATCCAAAACTATTTTTGCAGCAATTGGCACATATAATGCTCCATCGTAAAAAGATGTCTCTTCGCCAAACCTATTATCATTTGCAGCAGTTAAAATCCAATTATTACCTAATGACACTTTTATTTCTTTTTGATTGTCAATTGAGTCTAACACTGCCTGCTCCCATATCTCTGCCATTTGTGTAACATTTCCTGAAAGAATATAGTCAGTAACAAACTCTTCATCTTCGCTGTTAGCTATGACGCTTTGGGAAAAATAATTGTTTTCGTTTTTATTATCCATTGCTGTAATTAAAACTCCTACAGCAATCAAAAGAGATAGCACTATTACAAAAAATACTATTCCCGCACGCTTTATACATTTTGCCATAATAAAACTCTCCTTTTATTTAGTACATAGAATAAATATATCTATGTACTTTTTGGGACATTTTTCAAAGTAGAATATATATTTTTTGTTAAATTTAACTAAATATCTTACAAAGTCTTGAGCGAACGATTGACAAAAGCTTACATTTGCCCTTATAATATTCATATAATATGTACATAGATATATTTATTCTATGTACTCTTTTTTTACATTTCTATCCCTTATTTTTTCCATTTACACCCGATTTTTGATAGTTTTATTGCATAAAACAGCTGAATTTAATAATTAAAACTTTACAAATAAACAAGCACCGTAAAACTTGTGTTTTACGGTGCTTATAATAAGGTTATTCTAAATTTATTCAGTTTAATTTAAGAAGATTTTTGGCTTATTAATGTACATATTATAATTAATTTATGTTTATCTTTTTAACAAATAATTATCCATATTTCGTTTGAATTATTAGCAAGTAAAAAAAACATACCACCAAAAAAGGTGGTATGTATGAATTTATTATTCCCATTCAATTGTTGCAGGTGGTTTTGATGTAATATCATAAACTACTCTGTTTACGCCAACAACTTCTGTTGTAATTCTTCTACTGATTTTTTCCAATATCTCAAATGGAAGATGTACAAATTGAGCTGTCATAGCATCAATACTATGGATAGCACGAAGTGCAACAGTGTACTCATAACTTCTTACTTCGTTGCGAACGCCAACACTCTTCATATCTGTAATAACTGCAAAGTATTGCCAAATCTTTGTATCCCAACCTGCTTTTGCAATTTCTTCTCTCATAATGAAATCTGCATCTTTCAAAATTGCAAGTCTTTCACGCGTGATAGCACCAATACATCTAACGCCAAGACCAGGACCTGGGAATGGTTGACGATTAACTTGCTCTAATGGCAAACCAACTTCAATACCAACTTTTCTAACTTCATCTTTAAACAAATCTTTAACAGGCTCTAAAATTTCGTTAAAATCTATAACATCAGGCAATCCGCCAACATTGTGGTGACTCTTAACCAATCCTTTGCTACCAATACCACTCTCAATAATGTCAGGATAGATTGTACCTTGTACTAAAAAGTCAACTGCACCAATCTTTTTAGCTTCTTCTTCAAAAACTCTTATAAACTCTTCGCCAATGATTTTTCTTTTACGCTCAGGGTCGTCAACACCTTCAAGCTTAGTCAAAAATCTTTCGCTTGCATCAATATGAATCAAGTTCATTCCAAGTTGATTACGGAAAACTTCAACAACTTGTTCAGGCTCACCTTTTCTCATCAAACCATGGTCAACAAATACACAAGTCAAACATTCTTTGTTAGCTTTATGTATCAAAGCTGCACAAACAGCACTATCAACACCACCGCTTAAAGCACAAAGCACTTTTTTGTCACCGATTTTTTCTTTCAACTCTTCAATCATACTATTAGTGAAAGCTTTCATTGTCCAATCACCTTTTGCTTTGCAAGTCTTGTACAAGAAAGTCTTTAAAGTTTTTGCACCTTGTTTGCTTTCAACATCAATATTTCTGATATCAAGAACTGGCACGCCTAAAGTATTAACTTCAGATTCAATAGCCTTTTGCTCTTCAGCTTCACCTGTCAAAATAATACCGATAGGATTAGAGTTTTTAATATCGGCGATATTTGCATTGTCGCCCACTAACCTACAGTAAACATTAAGGTTACGAACACTTCTTGCTATAAGTTGATTGCAACGACCTGATAAATCCACAATTACAACAGTTTGTTTATTTTCCATAAATATAGGCTCCTTTTGTTTGTTCTATTTCATTTTATCACAAGTTTTTTATCAAGTAAATTGATTTGATATAAGCTGGTATTCATTTATTATAACAGCAAATATAACAACTACTTATACCGAATAATTTTAAGCTTTTTAGTAATATAATTCTGCAAATTTTTCAGTTAAAAGATTAATTAAAAATTACTTTTCAACTCTAATTACAGCATTAACCTTTTGTACTTCGCTTAACGACTCAATTTCTTTTATAGCTTTTCTTATATTGTTTTCAGAAGACTTGTGTGTTACAAGCACGATACTAACAACACCTTCCCCCGCATCTTGACGCATACTTGTAATACTAATGTTGTTATCTGCAAAAATGCTTGTAATTTGACTTAATACGCCTGGTATGTCAAGCACAGTCATTCTCATATAATAATCGCTTGTAAAGTCTGTAATGATATCTTTTTTAGTTATAACATCACTGATTTCAGCATATCTTGCGTGTTCGATTTGTCTTGCACAAAATACGATATCACTAACAACAGCACTACCTGTAGGTAAACTTCCTGCGCCTCTGCCGTAAAGCATAATATCCCCAACATTGTCACCAACAAGGAAAATACCATTAAACGAACCTGAAACACTTGCTAATGGGTGAGAATTTTTCAAAAATACAGGGTGAACACGTGCTTCAATTTTGCCGTCTATTAATTTTGCAATAGCAAGCAATTTAATTGTGTATCCAAGACCTTTACCAATAGCAATATCTTCTGCTTGAACATTGCTTATACCTTCACGATAAATAAGTTCAACTGGTAAAAATCTATTAAATGCAAGTGAGCTCAAAATTGACAATTTATAACTTGCATCATATCCTTCAACATCGGCAGTTGGGTCTGCTTCCGCAAATCCCAAAGCTTGAGCATCTGCCAAAACATCTTGGTAACTTGCACCTTCGTCTGACATTCTTGACAAAATGTAGTTGGTAGTTCCGTTAATTATACCCTTGATTTGAAGCAAAGTATTTGCTTGCATAGCTTGAGTAAGCGTTCTAATAACAGGAATACCACCACCGCAAGTTGCTTCAAAATACATACCTGCTTTTGTCTCTTTAGCATATTTTTCAAGCTCGCCCCAGTGTTTTGCAAACAATTCCTTATTTGCTGTAACTATATTTTTACCAGCTTTTAAAGCTTCAATCAAATAAGTTTTTGCAGGCTCAATACCACCAATACACTCTGCAACTATATCAATGGAAGAGTTGGTAATAACGTCATCAAAATTGTCAGTCACCAATTCTTGTGGTGCACCATTTGCAATTGCTTTTTTAGGATTTCTGACATAAATTGCTTTTACAGTTATATCAACACCATACTCTTCTTTAATTCTTTCCTTTCTTTCTGCCAAAATATTGTAAGTACCGCCACCAACTGTACCAAAGCCCAATATTGCAATGCCTACTGATTTCATATATTACCTCCACTATTTATTCATATTATAAATTATTTTAAGACCTTTTAAAGTCAAATATCTGTCAATCACATCAATTATATTGCTATCTACTTGAGTGACTAATTCACTAAGTCCGCCTGTTGCAATAACTTTTGCATCTAAGTAGCCAGATTCTTCTTTCATTTTTTGTGTAATGTATTTAACAAGCCCCGTAAACCCGTAAATTGTACCCGACTGCATATTATTTGCAGTTGTCTTTCCAATAACTGTTTCAGGTTTATTTAGCTCTATTCTCATAAGCTTTGACGCGTTGTTTACCAAGCTATCCAAACTAGTTTTAATACCGGGGGCAATCGCACCACCCAAAAACTCCCCTTTATCGGAAATCATATTAAAAGTTGTTGCTGTACCAAAATCAACAATAATACAAGGTCCGCCGTAAAGCTTAAATCCTGCAACACTATTTACTATCCTATCTGCACCAACTTCGTGGGGATTTGTATATTTAATATTTAACCCTGTTTTAACTCCTACCCCTACCATCATTGGCTTGATATTCATATAGTGCATACAAGCGTGTTCAATCGTATAATTGATTGATGGCGAAACCGAACTCATAATTATGCCGTCAATATCACTAAAGCTGATACCTTTTGTAGTAAACAAATTTTGCATTGTTATACCCATTTCGTCAGCAGTACGCATAACTTTTACGCTCATACGCCAAGAAAATATCAATTCATCTCCGTCAAAAATACCAAGTTTGATATTGGTATTTCCCGCATCTATAACAAGTAACATTTCTAACCCCTTTTACTCACTTTTTAAACTTTCATTTTGTATATTGTCTTTATTTGACACTAAATCATTTATTGTATCTTCTGTGTTTTCATTACCACTATTATCTAAACTACTTATATCATTAAAATTATTTTCATTTTGTTTTTTGCAAGAATTATCAAAGTTTAATGAATTGTCAAGAGCTGCATTATCTTGATTATCACCATTTTCAATCATATTGTTTTGGTCAAACTCTAAAATATCTTTATCGGTAATCACTTGTTTTCTGTTTCTTTTCAAAAACTTTTCTACTGCAAAAACAATCGGTATAGATATAATAGGAGTAACTATAATCTCCACAACAAAATTGATTGTGATTAGTCCCATAATAACTTTTTTAATATCATCTACTGCACCATTATACAATATCCAAATCATAGATAAAACAAGCAAAGTATTCAAAAACACTACGAAAATCGCCCCTAAAGCAATTGAAATTGATTTTGACACATACTTATTTAATGGCTTTTTCAATTTTTTATCTATTTTACTTATTATAATTTGAGACAATTTAAATACACAAAAAGCAATAATTGCACTCAATATTCTAGGAAGCAATGACACCAATGGATTTTGAAAAAACATTGCAGTTGGTGACGGAAAAATAAATGCAGAAATAAAACTTACAAGCCCAAATGTAAACGCTAATATTATAGCTGTCCACTTGCCCATAATTACCATACCCACTACAAGTACAGTTAGTGGCAAAAACGCCATTCCGCCCGCAAACAACATTGTCGTTGTCAAAACTAGCATTAAAGCAATCAATATTCCATTTACGGCAATTGTTCTTGACTTATTATTATTCATATAAACTACCCCGCTTGAGTTTCAAAAAGAATACCCATCTAGTAAAAATTAAAAAAATTATAAATATAGTCCAAATCGGTACTACTTTATTTGTATATTTTACCACAAAATTTTGAATTATACAATTATTTTTATATCATTTTATAGCAAAATGCAAATTTTTAAAAAGATAGTTCATTAAAATTAATTAATTTAAACTAAGATTTAATTCGACCATTAATTTCTAAGTTTTCATAATTAAACAACTCACTATCTAAGAAATCACACATTTCTAATTCTAAGCCTTTAGTTATTTTTCTTAAAGTAATTCCTTTATTCTGATTGCTACAACTTCAAATATTTTAATTTTTTTGCTCCTTTATTTGTAAAATTAATTTATTTGTGATATTATAGTTATACAAAACAATAAAGGAAATATTTATGAATAATGTAAATCGTGCTTTAATGCTACGCATTGAAGAATTATTAAAAGAAAAGAATATGACACAATATCGCTTGGCTTTAAATAGCGGAATTACTCATTCTACTCTAAAAAATATTATGCACGACACTGTTAAAGATAATTTGTTATCAACAGTTATACTAATTGCATCAGGATTTGATATGACTGTAAGCGAATTTTTAAATTCACCATTATTTCTTGAAGAAAACTTAACCATTTAATTATGTCAAAAAAATCACTGCTATACTCGCAGTGATTTTTTTATTTTATTTGACTTTTCAGTATTTTATAGTTATTTTTAAGATTTTTTTCATAGCACAAATATCCGTCAAATATTACAAAAGCAACATAGAATACAAAAAGTGCGATAAGTGCATACATTAATGAAAAAAGTCCTTTGCCAGCTATAGCAATATTGTCTTTTATTGTTACAGTTATATTTCCCGTCACATTACCATAGTAATCAAGTACTTTTTTAGTAATAATCGTAAGTACAGTAATTATGCTAATAAAAATACTCGCAAAAGACACACTTTTAATAACTCCTTTTGCTTTGTCACCTATCATATATCTATCCACGCCAATTAAACCACCCAAAACAGATATAATAACCATTGATTTTTTTTCTATTAAATCTTTATCTTCAAATTTTTGACTTTTTAATTTGGAAAATTCCAAACTATCTAATTCAGAAACATATTTTTCAAACTCCATTATATCCCCCTTTAAATTAAGTATTATCCTAATTACATTATATTGCAGATTGAAGTTATAATATATTTCCTGTTTCTGTCTTATTTAATGATTATAATAAATTCAAAAAAGAGATGCTATTTTACATCTCTTTTTTAATATTATGCTAAATTATATGTCATACCTTTTTCAGTTTCAAAAGTTATTTTACCATTATTTACGGCATAATCAACAGGCTCACCTAAACTATTTGTTAGGTTTATTTTAGTTTTTCCTATTTTAATATTACATTCACCGCCGTTATGAGAGATTATTGTAAGCTTTTTAACCTGCATATTTTCCCAATCAAAAGCAAGTTCAAAGTTGCCCCTTGCGATTATTCCGCAAATACTACCTTTATCCCAAACGCTAGGCAAAGCAGGTAATAATTCAATATACCCAAGGTTACTTTGCATTAACATTTCAGTTACGCCCGAAGTGTAACCAAAATTTCCGTCAATTTGGAAAGGCGGGTGTGCGTCCCACATATTAGAGTACAAACCTGATTTAAACAGCTGATTAATAAGTTTATATGCTCTATCGCCATCACCTATCCTTGCCCAGCTATTAATACGCTGTCCCATTGCCCAACCTGTGCTTTTATCGCCACGTTTGTTCAAGGAAACTCTTGCTGCGTTTAACCACTCAGGGTGCAAATCCTTATTGATTAAATCCCCCGGGAATAATCCTAATAAATGTGACAAATGTCTATGGTGTGTTTGTCCGATTTTACCTAAAGTTGTTTCGTGATACCATTCCTTTATTTGTCCGCTATCGCCAATCTCTATAGGGTTTAATTTTTCCTTAATAATCTCTAGTTCTTTTGCTAAATCTTCATCAATCCCCAAAAGTTTTGCAGAATATATTGTGTCATTAAACAATTGCCAAATTAGCGATTGCTCATAAGTGTTACCCAAAGTTCTAGGTCCGTGTTCAGGCGAATATGCAGGCACTGTTACTAACCTATCATTATGCTTATTGTAGACAAGTACTTGTTTGAAATACAAGCTTGACTCTCGTAGCATTGGATATATTTTGTCTCTCAAAAATTTAGTATCACCAGTATACTCAAAATATTCATAAACATTTTGAAGAATCCAAGCTGTAGCCGCAGGCGACCAACCCCAACTGAACTCCCACCCAGGGCAAGTCCAACCAAAAGGAGTGTTTTGTGTGTGAAAAACAAAGCCATTCTCTTGATTCTCTGAGCTTTCAATACCCATATATGTTTTTGCAGTTATTCTTCCTGGCTCTCTTAAACTATCCACATAATTTACAAGCGGAATTGCACATTCTGCCAAATTTGTATTGTATGTAGGCCAATAATTCATTTGCAAATTGACATTCATATGATAATCTGAACCCCAAGGCGGATTGTCACGATTATTCCAAACACCTTGTAAATTTGATGGCAAAATATCGTTTATTCTTGAAGTTGCAATTGTTAAATACCTTCCGTAATTGTAAAGCAACTCTTCCAAATATCTTTTTTGATTAGGTTTTATCATACCGCTACGATATTTTTTTAGCAATTTATCTGTTGTAAATAGTGGCTCATCTGCCCCTAAATTCAATTTTACTCTGTCATACAATGCAGTATAATCTGCAATATGGTCTAATTTTAACTTTTCATAGCCTTTATTTACCGCTTTTTTAACCACATTATCCACTCTTGATACAAGTTGCTCTTTGCTCTCGCCAGTCCTATATTTTGGATAATCTATCGCATAGTCAGTTGCGGCAGACATAATTATAACAACTTCGCTAGCAGCTGTTATCCCAAGTGAAGAACCTTTTGTTTCAACCTTGCCTGTAGTTATAACTTGCATATTTGAGTAGTATTGTAAATCATTATCTTCAAGCCTGCCGTAAGTCATAATGCAGTTATCTACAGCTTTGCTCTCTACCTCATGGCAAGACACAAAAGATAAATCCATATCCATTTTTTCTTCGCCCAAAGTCACAAATTTAATCACCAAAACATTATCGGGATATGATGCAAAATACTCTCTTGTAAATTTGTTTGTGCCTATATTGTAACTCACACCAGAAATAGCATTGTCAAGTGATAAAAACCTTTCATAATTGCTATATTTTTTTGAACTATGGTGCATATTTATATCAATTTCACCAAAACATTGATAGCAACCATACCCTTCTTCCAAACCTACAAGTTTGTCGCATAATACAGATGCTTCTTCTTCTTTATTTTCTTCAAAAAGCTTTTTAACTTCAAGATAATAATCATATACAGTTTTTCCGTTTTCGTCCTTTTGCGTTAAATTACCGCCATTATAATTAGGTCTTTTTGGTGACGGACCACCTTTCCATAAAGTTTTTTCATTAAAAATAATCCTTTCATTAAAAACTTCGCCATAAATACTACCGCCAAGCATACCATTACCGATAGACAAAGTATTTTGTTGCCAAATATCGTTCTCTTTATTTTTTGCAGATAAAAAGATATTTAAAGGCAATTGTTTAGCGGATTTATTAAAATTTATTTTCATATTTTTCTCCCCATAAATAGCCACACATTATAAATTAAATACTATTACCATTATTTTACCATATACTTTAAATTGCTGTCAATATGAAATCAAATTAAAGCTGTCAAAAAACACAATTATATTAATACTCTTTTAAGCACAAAATATAATCTGCAGAAATATCTAATATCATACACAAGTTTGCAAGCGTATCCAATGACGGAAATTTATCATCGTGCAAATATCTGCTGATTGTCGATGGATTAACGCCCAACTTATCTGCCAATTCTTTTTTTGAAATGCTGCTTGATTCTATTGCTTCACGAAGTTTTTGTTGAATTTGTTTTATTGTTATCATATTTTTTCCTTTTTTATAATTACTTATAAGAATAATTTTGCACAATGTACAAAAAATTACTTGACTTTTGCACATTGTGCAAATATAATATATGTATAAAATATAAATATATACTAAGGAGAAAATTATGAAAATTTTTACTTGGATACTTACAATCCTATCAATTTTAGCCATTCCTGCAGGCTTATTATTAGGATATTTTGAAAAAGATTTAGTTTTCGGTGCAATTTTAGGTGTTATCTTTTATTTACTGCTAAGCTATGCAACACATCAATTATCTGTTAAAATATTTAATGAAGGCGGTAAAATACCTTTTTATATATCTTTTATCGGATATTTTATTCCGCTTGGAGTTATGTATATAATAGTTTGCATATTATCTTTTTTAGACCGTATGGTATACATATTTACAAGAAGACATTATGTAATAGAATTTATTGAATGGTGTAAAGAAAATTTACTATATCAAAGTCCTAAAAATTATGATTACACATCGACAAAAGATGAGAAAGAAGAGCCAGTTTATATAGTAAATGGAAGAAAATTAAAATATTTGTCAAACGGCACAGACTACGACTTACATATGAATTACAACAGATTTTTGGATAATTACGGCGATTGTTGGCGTTCTTATGATGGGAATAAAACATTTATAAAAGAAGACGGCGACAATTCTTTGAATAAATTGAAAAAAGACTATTTATAATAAAATTAAACTCACTGCATAACAATTTATGCAGTGAGTTTTTATAAACACTTTACAATTATAACTATTTACTAAAATATTTATTCAATTATTTTTTGATAATAAATAAATATCCCCACGTTAAACGTGGGGTTTTTCACATACGGGTATAACCC
>CAJTYW010000008.1 GCA_910583995.1 uncultured Christensenella sp.
TAAATAAAGGCAGTATAACAAGTGCAGATAGCGAGATACTTATAAATATAATGAATTATAATGTCAAAATAGATATATTCTATTAAGATAATCAAAAAGGAGTGCAAACGCACTCCTTTTTTGTGTTTTTCAATTGTTATTTTAATAAATAGATTAAGTGATATTTCAGTAAAAATATATAGCAAATCTTACGATTACCATTTATTAATTTACCTATTTTAAGCCTAAATTTTTCTTAATATTAACAACAAAATTAATATTTAACTTTATTATTAAGCGGTATAAAACTTGTGTTTTATACCGCTTATTTATTTGTAAAGTTTTAATTTGAGATTTAAAGTGTTTTATGCAATAATACTATCAAAAATCGGGGGTAAATGGCAAAAATAGTGGTTAGAAATGTAAAAAAAGAGTACATAGAATAAATATATCTATGTACATATTATATGAATATTATAAGGGTAAATGTAAGCTTTTGTCAAGGCTACGCTCAAGACTTTGTAAGATATTTAGTTAAATTTAACAAAAAATATATATTCAAATCCAAAATATGCTCCAAAAAGTACATAGATATATTTATTCTATGTACACGATAAAAAAGGAGAGTTTTATTATGGCAAAATGTATAAAGCGTGCGGGTATAGTATTTTTTGTAGTAGTGTTATCTCTATTAATAACTTTAGGGTTCGTTTTGGCTGTTAGCAAAAAAGACAATGGCAGTTTATATGATAATACAGCTTCAAGTGAGATTGCTTTGGATAATGAAGAGACTTACGATTTTGAACTTAATGGTAATACTACTCAAATTGCAACACAATGGAAAGCTGCAATTACAGCTGCATTGCTTCCTGAAAATAGTGGTAAAACTATCAAAGTCAATTTGCTAAGCAATTGGATAGCCGCTAAAACAGCGGAAGGCTCAACTTCTTTTGGCGTTGATGATGAAGAACTTGCTTTTAGTAATGGAGCAATATTTGTGCCTGAAAATGCAGATATAGAGTTGCACTTAAACGGCAAGGTAATCAACAGAAATTTAGTTACCGCTGTAGCTAATGGTTATGTAATTGGTGTATCAGGAAAACTTACAATAACAGGTAATGCAGAAGGTTTGGCAGATGCTAAAAAAACTTTTAAAGAAGTACCAAGTTTGATAGGAAAAACAAATAATATAGGTAAAATCACAGGCGGTAAAAACACTACAACTGGCGGCGGAGTGTATGTAGGCATTGGTGGTGAGCTTAATGTAAAAGGCGGAATGATTTTAGAAAATAGTGCTAATACTGGTGGCGGTGGAATTTATGGCGTCTTTGCAAAGGTTAATTTTTATGATGGTATAGTTACTGATAACAAAACTAATATTTTTGGTGGCGGGATTGATTGCTTAGGCTGTGAACTTAATATATACGACGGAATTTTTGCAAATAACTATGCTGCAGAGCACGGCGGCGGAGTATCAAGTGAAGGAAAAAGGCAAACAGACGATTCAACCTTTGTTGGTAGTTTTAATATGTATGGGGGTAGTATCTCTTACAACAGACAGCTTTATGGCGGTTTAGCAATTTATGGTATTGTAGCGGAAATTTTTGGTGGAGAAATTACATATAACCAAGGTTGGGGGGCTGGTTCTGGGATAACAATATGGAATGGTGCAAGTGTACAATTTCACGATGGTTTAGTTTCAAACAATGTTTCTGAATACTATGCAGGTAATGTATCATCTGTAGAATATTGCGGTGGTGGTATTTTGTTTGGCAATAGCTCGAAATTAGTTATGGATGGTGGCGAAATATCCAACAATGCTATCAAAGGCTTTTTAGAAGGACAAATGGTTATTGGTGGCGGAATTGGTGTGTATTCTAATAGTGTAGGGTTATCTTTACTTGGTGGAGTGATTAAAAACAACAGAGTTGAAGATGCTGGAAGTAAAGTATCTTTAGCTGGTGGTGTTGGTTTTAAGCCAGGTGTTAATTGCCCATTTACAATGGGTGGAAACATTCAAATTTATGACAATAAAATAAATGACTTGCCATCAGATTTGCGATTAGATGCAGGTCGTAAAATCACCATTACAACACCTTTCACACAAACAGCACATATAGGAATAAAACTTGCAGAAAATTACGGAACTGGTACATTTACAACAGGTTATGGTGCGGGCAACACTAACCCTAGTGAGTTTTTCTTTAGTAATGATGGTGCAAGGCTTGCAACATTAAATGGCAGTGAAGTGTCATTTGAAAATACTGTTGAGAGTGAGATATATGATTACATATATTTTGAAAATGGTAAGCGTAATAATTATAAGGATAACAACTTAACTCACGCAGTAAACGATTATGCAAAAAGTAAACAAGTAAACGGCGGAAAGTTGATATTAGGAAATATATTACCAAACACAAGCGTAAATACCTTTATACAAAATATCAATTTTGATAGAACAAAAGTAAAACTATATGACAGCAATAATAAATTGATATATGACAAAGGAAATAGTGTAACAGGCGTAGACAGCAGTTTATACGATAAAAAACTTGAGCTAGCAGTAGGTACAGGTTGGAGATTGGAGACATACACAGCTAGCGGAGCAAAAATAGAAGAGTTCAGATTGTCAGTATTAGGCGATAGCAATGGAGATGGTAGAATAAGTGCAAGTGATGTGACATATATAAGAGAAATAGCAAATGATACAGCACTATACAATAGCTTAAATGCAGAAATCAAACTTGCAAGTTTAATAATAAACAAAGGCAAAGTAACAAGTGCAGATAGTGAAATTGTATTGAATGTAATTGCTCAAAAGCTTACAATTGACTTGTTTTATTAAAAAATTACAAACTTTATACGATTAAAAACAAAATCAATAAAAATGGGTGATAGTATCACCCATTTTGTCTTTGTAACTGCGTATTTACAAATACGACTTTTTAACAGTGTAATTTGCCTTAAATCAACTGAATAAAAATAAATTGTATAATATTGGCAAGCTTATATATACTAATATTACCGACAGAAATTGCAATGTTTTCCTAAAGGATATTTTGCAATAGTATGTGATATTTTAACCAATAAGCATTTGGAAAAAGAGAGATATTGGTTTTGATTGTAAGTTTTTATTAAAACTTAATTTTACTTAAATTTGTTAAAAAGGATGGTGTATATGCAAGCAGTAATTATGGCGGGGGGGTATGGTACTAGACTTAGACCGCTTACAAATATTATTCCAAAACCGATGGTGCCAATAATTGACCAACCGGTAATAGAATATATAGTTAAACATTTAAAAAAGTATGGTTTTGAAGATATAATAATCACATTAGGGTATAAGCCAGAAGAGATAATGTCTTTTTTAGGAGACGGCAGTAGGTATAATGTAAAAATAAGATATAGTATAGAAGAGACTCCGCTTGGTACAGCAGGTAGCGTTAAATCTGTTTACGATATGTTAAACAAAACTTTTTTGGTAATTAGCGGTGATAGCTTTACAAATATAAATTTGTATGAAGTTGCAAAATATCATACTAGCCATAGCAAAGCAATCACAATGGTTGTAAAGGAACTCGACGATGTAAAAGGTTTTGGCGTTGTTAAATTTGACGAAGACGGGGATATACTAAGCTTTGTTGAAAAGCCAGAAAAAAGTAATGGTAAGTTTGTAAATACAGGTATGTATATGATGGAAAAGAAAATTTTGCAAAATATCCCTGACGGCAAATTTGACTTTTCAAGAGATTTCTTCCCAGATGTTTTGGATGAAATGAAGGCGTATGTTATGAGCGAGTATTGGTCAGATATTGGCACATTGTCATCGTATTATTTGACTAATAACGAAGTAGCTTTAAATCCTGATTCTTTTGGTATTAGTTTTTAAAATCCACTCAAAAATCGGCATTAAAACAAAATAACCGCTTGTTTAAGCGGTTATTTTTATGTTTGTTTGATAATTAATAATCATTAATACAAATTAAAATTACTCAATTATTTGTTTTTTCTTGCTACAACTTCTTTAGTTTTTAGGTAAATATCTTGTTCTGTCAAATTCATAATTTCTGCAAGATATGCTTCCTTTCCAACTTCGCCGTATCTGTCGCCAATACCAACTCTTGTCATAGGAATAAGTACATCATTTTGCATTAATAGAGAAGCAACTTCGCTACCTAATCCGCCAATCAAGTGATGGTTTTCACAAGTTACAACAGCACCAGTCTCACGGCAAGCATTAAGTATTGTTTCAATATCAAGTGGCTTGTAAGTGTGAACTGCTATAACTTTTGCGTCAATACCTTCGTTCTTTAATCTCATAGAAGCTGTGATTGCACGATGCACCATAATACCGCAAGCGATAATTGTAACATCATTACCTTCAACAACAGTATTTGCTTTAAACAAATCGATTTTAGCATTGTCGTCATAAATAGGTGGAGTCTTTTTCCTTTGAAGTCTTATGTACATTGGTTTGTCACAATCAATAATTTGTTTAAACAATTTGTCAAGACAAACGCAATCACAAGGCTCAACAACTATCATATCGGGAACTTGAGTCATAAGAGCAACGTCTTCAAAACTCATATGTGTACCGCCGTTAACTTGTGCCATAATACCAGGGTCAGTGCCGACGATTTTAACATTTTGTTTAGTATAACCAACGCTAACTGCAATTTGGTCATAGCATCTTCTTGTAGCAAAAGGACTGAAAGAAGAGCAGAATGGAAGTTTGCCACAACTTGCAAGACCTGCTGCCACACCAATCATATTGCTTTCTGCAATACCGCAGTTGATAAAGCGTCTAGGGTAAGCTTCCTTAAATTTACCGGTACCTATGCAGTTCATTAAGTCTGCTTCAAGTACCACAATTCTTCTGTCAAGTTTTGAGTATTTAATCAAGTTATCTACATAAACTTGTCGCATTTCTTTATTGTGCAATTCGCTCATTTCAATACCTCCCCTGTACATTCCGCTGCAAACATTTCAGGAGTAAAGTTAACACTATGAGATTTATAATGACCTTCACAGCATTTAATACCTTTTCCCTTGATTGTGTTTAAAACTATTGCAGAAGGCATACGAGACCTTTTACATTTATCTATAGTATCAACAATACTTTCCATATCGTGTCCGTCAATAGAATAAACTTTAAACCCAAAAGCACGCAATTTTGATTCAAATGGCTCAACTTTGCAAACATCTTTAGTTAGTCCGTCTATTTGCATTCTGTTATTATCCACAATAACAGTAAAGTTGTGTAGATGTCTTGAGCCTGCAAGCATAAGTGCTTCCCAAACTTGACCTTCTTGACTTTCGCCGTCGCCGACAATTGCAAAAGTGTGATATTTTCTGCGGTCGATAATTGCTGAAATAGCCATTCCTACAGCAGCTGAAATACCTTGTCCTAAAGAACCAGCAGTAAAGTCTACGCCTGTAACTTTAAGCATATCTGCGTGAGAAGGAAGAGTTGTTCCGTTTTGGTTTAATGTAAGCAATAATTTTTTGTCAAAATATCCCCTTGCAGCAAGTGTAGCATAAAGCCCCGGAGCAGCGTGGCCTTTAGATAGCACAATTCTGTCACGGTCGGGATTTTTTGGGTCTTTTGGGTCAATATTTGCGCTTTTAAAATAAAGTGCTGTTAGCAATTCAATAATACTTGATGAACCGCCAATATGCCCAACACCAAATGTTGCAATACATTCAATACACATTTTGCGTATTAAATCAGCCTTTTTGTAAAGGGTGCTGATAGTGTTTGATTCCATTGTGAACTCCTAAAACAAAATAAACATTTGATATAAAAATGAAGAAACTTGCCTGAATTGCAAATTTTCCAAAATTAAATATCATTATGTAAATATAAAAATTTTTGTGGTTTTAAAGATTTTATACATTTACGATAACATTATAATATAAAACTTTTTAGATATCAAGTCATTTTAGCAGACTTTTTGCAAAAAGATAAAATCTTTTACATTTATGTGGAAAAATGACGAATGTTTATTGTTTTGGGTTTTATAAATTTTAGTTTACAAACTAAGTAACAAAGCAATTGAGTATTACTTTAAAATAATTTGCTTAAAATTACTCATACTAAGGATAAGGAGAGTATTATGGCAAAAAACAATGGTAAATTTACTCTGTTTTTTATGTTATGTGCTTTGGTATTGGCACTTTGTCTTGTTATTGGTATGGACAAGTGCGAGTACACGGCAAAAAAAGCCGTTTTTGAAACTTCAAACAGAGTTAATACAAATTTAGTAGAGAATAATATAAACGACAAAAAAATAGTCAACACAACAGCAAGCAGTAAAGAGATTGAAGTTTTGTGTTTGATGTATCATAATGTAGTGGCAAATACTCAAAAACAAGGGGATTACGAAGTAAGAGTCAGTACTATCGAGCAGGACTTTATTGAACTTAAAAAGTTGGGATATAAATGTGTAAACAGAAAAACATTGTCAAACATAGTCAAAAATAAAAAATACGGCAAATATGTAATGATAACTTTTGATGACGGCTTTTACGGGGTTTATAAATATATGCCTGCACTTCTTGAAAAATACAATATGAGTTGTGTTGTGTCTGTAGTGGGTGAGTTTATGGATAGGCAAGATAAACTAACTTATAAGACTAGGTGTAGTTATATGAATACTAGCGAAGTAAAGGAATTATCAAAAAATCCTAGAGTAGAAATTGCACTTCACTCTTATGACTATCACCATATTAAAGACGGAAGACGTGGAGTTAAAATTAAATCGGGCGAGAGCAAAGAAATATATAAGGAAACATTTAAAACAGATACAATTAAACTAGCGACTAAACTGGAAGATATAGGTATTAAAGCAAAAACATATTGCTATCCTTACGGGGAGTTTTGCAGAGAGAGCGAAAATGTTTTAAAAACTTTAAATTATCAAATGACAATGACTTGTGCGGAAAAAATTAATTATTTATCCGAAAAAGATTCATTGTATTTGTTAGGCAGAATAAACCGCTCAGCAAATTGCAAAAACATAAACAATTTGATAAGTAAGGCTTGCAATAAAAAGTAATTTGTGGTATTGTGAATATATGGAAAGAATTTTTGAGTATATCGCAGATGCCGATTGCAATGTAGAAAGCTTTTTAAAAAGCAAAGGTTATTCTAGCAGAATTTGCAATTTGTTAAAAAAAGAACTAGGCTTGGTGTGTGTTAACGACAAGCCTGTTTTTGTTGTGGATAAATTAAAAACAGGCGACAAAATTAAAGTAATTTTAAAAGAAAACCCGTCAAAAATCGTACCTTTTGACTATAAAATTGATTTTGTCTATCAAGATAATGATATTGCAGTTATCAACAAAAAAGCAGATATTGCAGTAATCGCAACAAATGCACATTATGGTAAAAGTTTAAATAACGCATTGGCTAATGTTTGGGGAGATTTTGTTTATCACCCTGTAAACAGACTGGATAAAGGCACAAGCGGACTTATGATTGTTGCAAAAAATGCACTGGCTCACAGCATTTTATCAAGAGAGCTTGAGCAAGATAAAATAGATGGAGTTAAAAATCTGCAAAGAGAGTATCTTGCTGTTGTGCATAATACGCAAGATAATATATTGCAAGGTAATGGAGAAATAGAAGCAGATATCGGTATTGCAGGCGATAATAGTCTTATCCGTGGCGTTGTAAATAGCGGTGGTAAATATGCAAAAACATATTACAATGTTATAAGTAGCTGTGCGGAGTATAGCCTAGTTAGACTAACGCTTGCAACAGGAAGAACTCACCAAATAAGAGTACATTTATCCTATATTGGACACCCATTATTAGGCGATGACTTGTATGGCGGAAGTAAAAAACTTATAGACAGACCTGCATTGCATAGTGAAAAAATAATGTTCAAACACCCTATTACAGGCGAACATATGCAATTTGCAACAGCACTTCCACAAGATATTGAGAGCATTTTAAGTAATTAAGTTTAATAAATAAACTTTTTTGAAAAAAGTGTTGACATAAAATTTTTATTAACATATAATAGCTATTGTACTGAATTTTACAGTGCTGAAATTTAAGTTTTTAGTAGCTATAAAACGATTAAAACTAAAAATAAAAGTAAAAATATTCAGTATTTAAATAATCTAAAAGATATTTTTTTTGATTAAATTAAATACTGTTTTTTCTATTTAAAAACAACAATTTTGATGGATAAGTGTAAATTAATTTGAAATTTTTCTAAAAAATCAGTTGACAATAAATTTTAAAAATGTTAGAATACTAACAGTTAGTATGCTAACAAAATTTAATAAACAGGGAAGATAAAATGATTAAATATTTTCAAGACGAAATTTTGGTAATTGTAAATTTGATAAGACATAAGATTAATGAATCTGAAAAATTAAAGGTTGTACAAAAGGAAATTTCTAGAAGACAAGCAGCAGTAATAAGCATAATAGACGAGTCACAAGGGAAGCCTGTTTTTCAAAAGGATATTAGCAGAATATTAAAAATAAGACGTTCTACAGCAACAAGTATGTTGCAGGATATGGAAAAAGACGGGCTTATTGAAAGAGTACCTGTTGGTAATGATATGAGATTAAAGCAACTTTTGCTTACTGAAAAGGCAAACAAATATGCATTAATGATAAGGGAAGAATTTACAATGATTGAAAATCTTATTATTACTGGATTTAATGAAGAAGAGAAAGTTCAATTAAGTAAATTTTTGGAAAGAATAAAAGATAATTTAGCTAAATAAAGGAGACTATAAATGATAAAGGAATTATTAAAACACGCGAAAGGGTCATTAAAATACACATTAATAACGCCTTGCCTTGTTGCACTTGAAGTTGTTATTGATGTTATGATACCTTATATTACGTCGGCACTTATAGATAACGGAATTAATAAAGGAAATATGCGTTATGTCGGCATTGCAAGCGGTATATTATTGGTTTTTGCGGCTATGGCAATGGTGCTTGGCGTATTATCAGGTTGGTCTGCAACTAAGGGTAGTACTGGTTTTGCAAAAAATCTAATGGACGATATGTATGCAAATATACAAAATTTCTCTTTTAGTAATATAGATAAGTTTTCTACATCAAGTCTTATTACAAGACTTACAACAGATATAATGAATGTTAGACAATCTTATCAAATGGTGTCAAGACTTGCAACAAGATGTCCTATTATGCTTATAGCATCAGTAGCAATGGCATTTACGATAAGTCCTAAAATTGCACTTATTTATCTTGGTGTTGCACCAGTGCTAGCAATCGGTTTGATACTTATTATTAAATATGCTTTCCCATTGTTCGAAAAGGTGTTTAAAAGCTATGATAAGATGAACAAAGTAGTTCGTGAAAATGTTAAAGGTGTTAGAGTTGTTAAATCTTTTAACTCTCAAGGTAAAGAGATAGAGAAATTTGAAGATGCGTCAGGCGATATTTATAAAAACTACAGTAGGGCGGAAAGATTACTTGCTTTAAACTCTCCATTAATGCAGTTTTGTATTTACACTTGTATGTTACTTATAAGCTATTTTTGTGCAAGAGAAATAGTAAGCGGAACATTGGGTGTAGGTGCACTTACTTCATTAATATCATATACTATGTCTATACTTATGAGCTTAATTATGTTTTCTATGGTATTTGTTATGATTACAATGTCAAGAGCAAGTGCAGAGCGTATTGTTGAAGTTTTAAAAGAGCAGCCTAGTATTGTAAATCCTGAAAACCCTATATATGAAGTACAAAACGGCGATATTGAATTTAAAAATGTTGGTTTTAGCTATGTGGGTGATAGTAATAAAGAATGTATGAAAAATATTAATCTTTCAATTAAAAGCGGTGAAATGGTTGGTATTTTAGGTGGTACTGGTAGTGGTAAAACCACACTTGTAAGCCTTCTTCCAAGACTTTATGATGCAACAAGCGGTGAAGTTATTGTTGGCGGACATAATGTTAAAGATTATGATATTAAAGCTTTAAGAGATAAAGTAAGCGTAGTTCTGCAAAAGAATGTTTTGTTTAGCGGAACTTTGCGTGATAATATGAAATGGGGTAACCCTAATGTTACAGACCAAGAGATTGCTGAAGCACTAGAAATTGCATCTGCAACAGATTTTGTAAATGGTTTCCCTAATGGCTACGATTATCATATTGAGCAAGGCGGGGCAAACTTATCAGGCGGTCAAAGGCAAAGATTGTGTATTGCTAGAGCTTTGATTAAAGACCCTAAAATCTTAATCCTTGATGACTCTACAAGTGCGGTAGATACTGCAACCGATAGAAAAATAAAACAAGGTTTGAGAGAGACAAAAGCAGATACTACAAAGCTAATTATTGCACAAAGAATATCTTCTGTACAAGATGCAGATAAGATTATCGTAATAGATAACGGTAAGATAAATGGTATTGGCACTCACGATGAATTAATGGCAAATAACAGCATTTACCAAGAAGTTTATCAATCACAAGTAAAGGGGGGAAATAGCGATGAAAACAACTAAAACCCTTCAAAAATCGGCAGTAAACAATAAAAAACAAAGTCAAAGACAACCAAATACTATTGCCTTGATTTTCAAAACAATATTTAATAAATACAGAGTATTGTTCATTTTTGTAGTAATAGGTATAGTCATTTCAGCACTTGCATCTATTGCGGGTACAATGTTTATAAATAGTTTGCTTTCAGATTATGTTTTGCCATTAGTGGGAACTAAAAATCCAGACTTCAGCGGAGTTATTACAGCAATTTGCTATATGGCAGGTATTTATGCTGCTGGTATGCTTAGTGCTTTAATGTACAATCAATTGATGATTATTATCGCTCAAAACACTATGCGTTCAATAAGAGACGATATGTTTATCAAAATGCAAAAATTGCCTGTTAAGTATTTTGACAGAAAAAATAACGGCGATATAATGAGTTATTTTTCTAACGATACAGATACAATGATGCAATTGTTATCACAAGGTATACCGCAACTTATAAATCTTATTACAACACTTATTGCAGTAATAGTTTCAATGTTTATATTAAGTCCTATTTTGGCAGGTTGTACTTTGGTTTATGGTGTGATAATGTTGTTTGTTGCTCAGTTTATTGGCAAAAGGTCTGTAAAATATTTTGCAGGACAACAAAAAGCTATCAGCGATGTAAACAGCTATGTGGAAGAAATGATTGGCGGACAAAGAGTTGTTAAAGTATTCAATCACGAAGAAGTTTGCAAAAGCGAATTTGCTGCAATCAATGATAACTGGCGTGATGCAAGCTTTAGAGCAGTTAAACTTGCTTGTACTATTATGCCTATAATGATGGGTATGGGACATTTGCTTTATGTATTGATTGCATTGATTGGTGGTACTTTGATAATAACAGGTGTTGGCGGAACTTCGCTTGCTGCGGTTGTAACTTTTTTGCCTTTATCTAAATCATTTACTATGCCAATCAACCAATTTGCAGAGCAAATCAATAACTTTGCAATGGCGACAGCAGGTTCAAAAAGAATATTCCAATTGCTTTCTGAAGAAGAGGAAGTTGATAACGGCTATGTTACACTTGTTAAAGGTAAAGAGAATAATGGTCAGTTTATTGAGTGCGAAGACGGAGATTGGGCTTGGAAACACCCACACGGCGACGGAACATTGACTTATGCTAAACTTGAAGGTAGAGTGGAACTTGACCACGTTGACTTTGGATATGTGGAAAACAAGCTTGTTTTGAAAGATGTAACTATAAATGCAAATCCTGGTGAAAAAATTGCTTTGGTTGGCTCAACAGGTGCAGGTAAAACAACTATAACAAACCTAATAAACAGATTTTATGATATTGATGACGGAAAAATTAGATATGACGGCATTAATATCAACAAAATCAAAAAGGAAGATTTAAGAAAATCCTTGGGTATAGTTTTGCAAGATGTTAACTTGTTTAGTGGCACTATTGCGGAAAATATTCGTTACGGCAGACCTACTGCAACAGATGAAGAAGTAGTAAGTGCTTGTAAAAGGGGTGGTGCACACGAGTTTATTGAAATGTTGCCAGAAAAATATGACACTATAATTGACGGCGACGGCTCATCATTATCTCAAGGACAAAGGCAGTTGCTTTCAATAAGCCGTGCAATTCTTGCAGATACACCGCTAATGATACTAGACGAAGCAACAAGTAGTATTGATACAAGAACAGAAATTTTGGTGCAAAAAGGTATGGATAGCTTGATGCAAGGCAGAACTTGCTTTGTTATAGCACATAGACTATCTACTATACAAAACTCAGATTGTATTATGGTTTTGGAACACGGCGAGATTATTGAACGCGGAAATCACGAACAATTGATTGCAAAACGCGGCAGATATTATGAGCTTTACAATGGCAAAAAAGCCGAAGAAGAGATTGCCTAAAGCTAGGTGTAAAAATGAATTACAGAAGGATTTTATTTAAAAGTCCTTCTGTTTTTTACAAAAACCGAAAAGTATTGGTTGTTTTTGCAGTTAAATGTTAGCAATGTGTATTGACGGATATGGCAATTTATGGTAATATAGTATTGTTATAAAATTTAAATAGATATTTTTGTAATTATCGTTAAAGTGCGGTATAATAGGCAAAAATATTAAAGTATGATAAATTTAGCAAATTTTGATTTGTTATTAAGGAGTGCAATATGTTAATAGATAAAAGAATTGAAAAACTTGCTCACGGCTTGGTGGATTTTTCCTGCGATGTTCAAAAAGGGGAAAATGTACTAATTGAAGCTACAGGTGTAGATTATCAATTGGTGGCTCAACTTGTTAAAGAAGTTTATGCAAAAGGCGCATATCCTTTTGTTAATATTACCGATTTAAGAATTAAGCGTGAATGGCTTAAGGGAATGACTACAGGGCTTGCAAAAAAATACGCAGATATGGAAATGTACAGAATGAAAGATATGCAAGCTTATATCGCAATTAGGGGTGGCGGAAACAATCAAGAACTTTCAGATGTCGAGCTTGCGGAATTTAATCGCATTATGCGACCGGTATTAAATCAAAGAGTGGACCATACTAAATGGGTTGTTTTAAGGTATCCTACAGAGTCAATGAGTCAACAAGCAGGTATGAGTACAGAAGCTTTTGAAGATTTTTATTTTGATGTGTGTACTTTAGATTACAGCAAAATGGATAAGGCAATGACACCGCTTGTGGAACTTATGAATAAAACAGACAGAGTTAGAATAGTTGCCAAAGATACAGATTTGACTTTTTCAATAAAAGGTATACCTGCAATTAAATGTAGCGGACTTAGAAATATCCCTGACGGAGAAGTGTATACCGCACCTGTTAAAGATAGCGTGAATGGATATATAACTTACAATGTTCCGTCTGTTGAAGAAGGAATTAAGTTTGAAAATGTTCGTCTTGAGTTTAAGGACGGAAAAATAGTAAAAGCAACTGCAAACGATACTGTTGCTGTCAATAAAATTTTTGATACAGACGAAGGTGCAAGATATGTAGGCGAATTTGCTCTTGGCGTAAATCCTTACATTACAAAAGCAATGGGCGATATTTTGTTTGACGAAAAAATAAGCGGTTCAATTCACTTTACCCCCGGTCAAAGCTACGAAGATGCTCCAAACGGCAACAAGTCTGCAATACATTGGGATTTAGTGCAAGTGCAAACTACCGAGTATGGCGGTGGAGAGATTTATTTTGACGATGTTTTGATTAGAAAAGACGGTATGTTTGTTTTAGACGAACTAAAATGCTTAAACCCTGAAAATTTGAAATAAATTTTTGTAAAATGTAGTAAATTTAGTATAATTTATAATATAAAAAGCAATTATATCAAAATAAGAGTAGTTTTTTTGTTAAATATAACTTAAAATGTTATAAAAGACTAGACAAACAGACTAAATTTTGGTAAAATAAATACAAACAATAATAATTATGCCTTTATAAAGGCAATTTTGGAGGATAAATAAATGGCTAATAAAACTGTAAAAGTAGCTATCAATGGCTTTGGCCGTATTGGTCGTCTTGCATTTAGACAAATGTTTGGTGCAGAAGGATTTGAAGTAGTAGCAATCAACGATTTGACAAGCCCTAAAATGCTTGCTCACCTTTTGAAGTATGATTCATCTCAAGGTAAATATGCTTTGGCTGATACTGTTTCTAACACTGAAGATTCTATCATTGTTGATGGAAAAGAAATCAAAATTTATGCAAAAGCAAACGCTGCTGAGCTTCCTTGGGGACAAATCGGTGTAGACGTTGTACTTGAGTGTACTGGTTTCTATACTGCAAAAGCTAAAGCACAAGCTCACATTGATGCAGGTGCTAAGAAAGTTGTTATTTCTGCTCCAGCAGGTAATGACCTTCCAACTATCGTTTACAATGTAAACCACGACAAGATTACTAAAGATGACCACATCATCTCTGCAGCATCTTGTACTACTAACTGCTTAGCTCCAATGGCTAAAGCTTTAAATGACAACTGGGCTGTTCAATCTGGTATTATGAGCACAATTCACGCTTATACTGGTGACCAAATGACTTTGGACGGACCACAAAGAAAGGGTGACCTTCGTCGTTCAAGAGCTGCTGCTGTTAATATCGTTCCTAACTCAACTGGTGCTGCTAAAGCTATCGGTTTGGTTATCCCAGAGCTAAATGGTAAACTTATCGGTTCTGCACAAAGAGTTCCAACTCCAACTGGTTCTACAACAATCCTTGTTGCAGTTGTAAAAGGTACTCCTACTAAGGACGAAATCAATGCAGCTATGAAAGCTCAATCAAATGAATCTTTCGGTTATACTGAAGACGAAATCGTTTCAAGCGACGTTATCGGTATGAGATTCGGTAGCTTGTTTGATGCTACTCAAACTATGGTTATGGATATGGGTAATGGTTACTCTCAAGTACAAGTTGTTTCTTGGTACGATAACGAGAACTCATACACAAGCCAAATGGTTAGAACAATTAAGCATTTCGCTAAATTCTTCTAAGATTAGCCTGAGTTAAATAAACTTTAAATTATGAAATTAAGCAAAAAAACGGACTAAGTTTTAGTCCGTTTTTTGTTGTTAAAATAAGATTTTTTAGCTAAGTACAAGTGTAAAAATCAATCATAAATAACAAATCATTAATATAAAACAAGTATTTAATAGTTGCAATATTAAATTGCAAACAAATGAATTTAGATTGTTTTTAAAAGCCTATATTTATATTGAAGAGTAGTAATTAATAAATACAAAATACCCACCTGTAAACAGGGGGGTATTTTGTGAAATAGAAATGTTTTTATAAAAACCATTAAAAAATCGGGGGTAAAACGATTTTTTAATGTAAAAATCAGTTTTACTCGATTTCTTCTTTAGCTATATTGCTATTTGTGCAATTGATTGTTGTATTACAATTATTATTAGTTTTTTGAGTGCACTCTGCAGCTTCGCAAGCATTCTTTTTTGCAAACTTTGCTTTGATAGAATTAAACACATTGCAAGCTTTTTTGGTCTCTGTATTTACAGCGGTGCTACCTTCTTTTTCCATTTGTTCAATATCTTGATTTGTTGCTGTTTTGGTGCCAAGTCTATTAAACACATACTTTTTAAGTGGGTAGTAGATGATGCAGATAATAACGCAGTTGATTAAATAAAAGCCTAGTTGTGGTCCTATTCTGCCGATAAAGTATACCCAAAAAGTCTTTTTACCTATTGCAAAAAACAAGTAAAGTCCAAGTGTAGTCAAAAAACAAGTACAAAATAAAAATACTAATAAAAAAGATAACGCTAATTTAAAGTATATATTTAGCTTTTTGATTTTAAAAACTAGTCCTGGTATAAACCCGATAAATGCAGATGATATTGTAAGTAGTGGAATCCACGCCATACCTTGACTATTTATCAAAAAGCCTAGTAGGTCACCTAAAAAGCCAACTAAAAAACCCGCAATCGGACCTAAAAATATACCTGCAATAAAGCAAGGAATATAAGTAAAAGTCAACTTTAGTGAGCCTCCACCAATCGGTATATCAAAGGTGTTGCATATAATGCCAAGTGCTATTAAAATAGCGGTGTAAGTGATAAAAAGGGTAGTTTTTATCTTTTTGCTTTTAACTTTCGTACTATTTGTCATAAAAAAAGTACCTCCTTAGAATATTGGAGAGTACCGAGAAAATTATTTTTACCACAATAACTTGCCTCGGATGTGAAATACAACCGCAGAGATAAATCTCTTTCGTCCATAGTCAACATCCCGTTCTATGGCACTTAACGCAGTATTTCTACTCAGCAAAGACATTGTAACATAAAAAGCCATATATTAGCAAGCGTTTTTTAATGCAATTTATGGTAAATATATTCAATATTTTTTTGTAGGGGGTTAAGATATTTTTATTACCTTTTGTTTTAATTACCATTATTGACAAATAAATATTTTTAATATATAATAATACTATTAATATATAATTTTACATTTTTAGTTTAATTAATTATTTGTTGCAATTTTAAGCCTTTGCAACAAAATAATATCGATTTTTGATAGTTTATAGCAAATAAAGTGAATAATATGAGCGAGTTTGATAATAAAGTTTATATGGTGGTTCAAAACATTCCGTGTGGGTTTGTTATGAACTATGCAATGGTGGCAGAGCTTGCAGGATATCCTACAAAGGCACGACAAGTAGGCAGAGCGTTGCACCATAACCCTGACCCCGCAAATATCCCTTGTCACAGAGTTGTTATGAAAGACGGAAGTTTAACCCCTGCTTTTGTGTTTGGTGGAGAAAATGAACAAAGGACTAGACTTGAGAGAGAAGGTGTAACTTTTAAAGGCGATAAGGTGGATATGGAGTTACATTTAGTCAAAATAAATAGATTTATTAAAAATTAGCAATATTAGCAAGGTAGATTATTGTCTACAATATATAGTATATAATTAAAATATAACATAATATATACATTAAGATAAAAGGTATGGTATGAGAAAAGTCAGATTTTTAACAGCATTAATATTGGTATTAGGGTTTGCTACAATACTTAGCGGCTGTAACAGCAATAAAATATTAAACAGATTAACGGAAAAAGGGTATTTTTCCGATAGTTATGACAATGCTATACCGCAAACAGATATTGTAAACAAAATTACAGCACATTTTAATCAAAATACAAGTGTAAAAAAGAAAGCTGTTTTGATAACCATTGATGGTATGAGAGCGGAAAGCCTTGAGTATATTATGGGCAATGATTTAGGACTATCACGTATTGCTAAAACAGGCGGGCTTTATTGGACAAAACCAGCTAATTTGGATAGCAAGGCAAAAATAGATTTAGGCGTAAACTTTTTAAGCATTGTTACAGGGCAAGAGCCTTCAACTTTCAATGTGCTAAAAAGCACAGATGCAAAAAGGGAAAAACCATACTCAATTGTATCTACAATGTCTGAAAAATACAGAGTAAAGTTTTTGACAGATAATAAAGCGTATATCGATATGTATTTGGCTGCAGAAATTAAAGCAATGGAATCTCAAAAATTAAGCTGTGTTTCTTGTGTGGATTTAAACGCCGTACGCTCAGAATGTTTGAGTAATTTAAATGGCAACGATTTTATTACGGTTGCAATTTCTAACCCTTATGTTGTTGCAGCAGGTAATTATAAAATGAGTAATGCTGCATATCTTGCATCGCTTTTGCATTTAAATTATTATATTGACGATTTGTATAGTGAAATAGCAAAAAAAGTGGACGAAGATTGGTTGATTATTATTGCAACTACTTGCGGTGGAAATACTAAGCTTGCTAATAATAATGAAGAAGGCAATGTTTTGACATTTATGTTATCAAACAAGGTGTTTTAATTATTTGCGTTTAAAACAAAAAAATATTTTGCAAAGGTAAGCAAAGCTAATTTAAAAATATCAAAATATAATAAAAAGGGGTAATAATGAAAAATAACTCAACGAAAATCAGTGTGTTTGAAAAATTTTCGTTTGCCGTCGGAGAAATTTATGGCTCAGGCGGTGTTGCTATTTTATCACTATTATATCTTTGGTTTTTAGTAAACATTATTAAAATACCTGCAGGTGCAGCAGGCACAATAATAATGCTTGCAAGGTTTTGGGACGCTTTTACTGACCCTATTATGGGCAGTTTGTCGGATAACACAAGAACAAAATGGGGCAGAAGAATACCTTATATTTTTGTATCTGGGTTATTGATAGTTGTAGCAGTATTTGTATTGTTTATGCCTATTCAAGGTTTTTCAAATCTTGCTGGCAAAATAGCGTATGTTGTATTTGCACATTTGTTTTATAGTACAATTTCTACGATATTTAATGTGCCGTATTTGTCGCTTACATCAGAGATAAGCGAAAATGTGAAAGAGCGTAATTCTATGAACTTTGCAAGACTTGCAATGGGAATGTTATCAACAGCAGTTTGTTATTTAATAATTTCCGCATTGAAAGATATGTTAATTGTTGATGAAGTGACGGGTGTCGCTAAACTTACGGAAACGCAATTTGCTTTTGCTGTATCAGGAATATTTGCAGTTATGTTTGCTGTACCAATCTTGCTAACAGCACTATTTTGTAAGGAAAGAACACCGCTTCCAAACGAAAAATTGCGATTTTCATTCAAAAACATACTTGATACTTTCAAGTTAAAATGTTTTAGAAGATTGCTTCTTATGTATGTTTTTTCTTTTGTATGCAACGAGATAATAGCAAACATTATTATGATGTATGTTTTTAATGTTACAGGTGGCTCAAATATAAAAATTTTAGGTTTTTCTTTGTCTGCAATAGCAAATATGTCAATGCTTTTGGGTGCAGCACTTATTATGCCTGTATCCTTTACAATGTTGCAAAAGAAGGTAGCAAAGCCGGTTATATTTATGTGTGGTATACCTATGTTCATAATTGGTGCAATCGGATTAGCTGCATTTCCTGCAACAACTAATATGCCTGCATTAGTAATTTTACCACTTGCAATTGCAGGTTTAGGTTTTGGTATGGCACAAATGATACCTTGGCTTGTATTTCCAGATGTTGTTGATGTTGCAGAGCTTAAATCAAATGACAGAAATCCAGGAGCATACAATAGTACAATGACTTTCTTTAAAAAATTTGCATCTGGTGTTGCAGTACTTATTGTCGGTTGGGTGTTACAAGGGTTTGGCTATGATGAACAACTTGGAACAAATGTATTGCAACCATATAGTGCAGTTTTGGGTATGAAATTGATTTTGGGAATCAGTATTCCAGTTTGTTTAATTGTTTCTTTTGTTGGTGCATATATGATAAAAATTACAACAAAAAAGAGTGAGCGAATTAGATATTTTGTTGAAAAACAAAGGGATAATCAACTAAGCAATTTAAGCGAAGAAGAAAAGGCAGAATTGTAAGAGTTGAAAAAGGAGCTATTTTAATGGAAAGATTTTCACTTGATAATATAACAAAATCTTTGTGTAATGCAATCAAAATTGAGTCTCCAATTTATGCAAGGGAAAGTATAGGGATACTTGACGAGTTTGTTTTACAAAAGACTTGTGGTGAAGGCGTGGATAGAATTGTCGTTTTTAATCCTGATGCTGTAGGTGAGTGGATTGCTGAAAAGTATAAAAATATTTTAGCGGATATTTGGTCTTGTGATTTAAAAGTGAAAATGAAATCTGTTGTTCCGCCCAAAACACCAGTTTGTTTTGGCACTATTTATACGGGAGCAACCCCGCAAGAACACGGGATTCAACATTACGAAAAAAGAAAGATTGAGATAGATAGTTTTTTTGATGCTTTAGCAAGAGCTAATAAAAAAGGTTGTATTGTAACCGTTGCAAATCAAAGTATGGATATTTTGTTCCGTGATAGGGCTATTGATTATTATTGTTTGAATAACGATAAGGAAGTTGTTCAAAAAGCAGTACAATTGATAAATGAAAAAAATTATGACATTATCTGCGTGTATAATCAAGAATACGACGATATTATGCACCGAACTCACCCAAAATCATTGCTTGCAAAACGAGCTTTAAAACATTATAATCAAAGCTATAAGTTATTGTTGCAGGCAATAAAGCAATCTTATGTAAATGAAAAGACATTGTTTGCAACTATAACCGACCACGGCGTGCATAGAGAATGGTACTTGTTAGGTAATCACGGCAAAGATATTGATAAAGATATGAATATTACTCATTTTTACAATATAATTGAAAATTGATAGCAAAAAGCACATAGATAGCTTCTATGTGCTTTTAATATTTCATTTTTTTAAATTCTGCCAAGCAGTTTATCGATAGAACCACCAAGTTCATAAGCAATGTTGTAGATAACTTCAAATTGCGGTAGGTGACCTTTCTTCCACCAACTTAAGCTTGACTCATTGACTAAACCTTTTTTAGATAAAATGTAGTGATTCATAGCGTTTCGTGTAAGTAACTTTTGGTACTCAGGCATAAAGCTAGATATATTGTAACCACTTTTCATATTGCTGTAGCTAAACTCTTCGGTAAGCCCTGTAATGTAATCCATAGAACACTTAAAGTAATCGCAAATTTTAGTCATAGTCTCAGTTGTAGGAATGCTACCTAATAGGTAAGCTTTAATTCTTTTGTGGTCAACGCCTATCAATTTTGAAAATTTATAATTTGAAAGTTGTGTTTCACTTAGTAAATCGGAAAATATCTCTGTAAAATTATTAGTATCGTTTATCATATTTATTCCTTAAATCTTATTAAATTCTTCCAAGTAACTTGTCAATAGAACCGCCTAATTCGTAGGCAATGTTGTAGATAACTTCAAATTGCGGTAGGTGACCTTTCTTCCACCAACTTAAACTTGACTCATTCACTAAACCTTTTTTAGATAGAGTGAAGTGATTAGTGTTGTTTTGATTAAGAAGTTTTTGGTATTCGGTAATAAAACAATCGAAATTGTATTCAGTTTTTATTGAAGTATAGTTAAATTCTTCAGTTAACCCCACTATGTAATCTATAGAACATTTAAAGAAATCGCATATTTTAATTATGGTTTGTGGTGTAGGTATACTGCCTAATAGATAGGCAGTTATTCTTTTGTGGTCAATACCAATTGTTTTGGCAAATTTGGATTTGGACAATTCGGTTTCATTAAATAAATCTGTAAAGATTTCAGTAAATTTATTTATCATAAATTATCTCCTTTTCATCAGTTCTACCTACGAGATAATCTAAAGAAATCTTAGAATATTGAGCAATTAGGTAGAGAGTTTCTAATCTTGGAAAAGATTGTTTGTTTTTCCATCGGGACAAATTTGTTCTAGCGATTTGACAATTTTTAAAAAATAAAACTTGTGATTTTTCGTTGGATATTATATTGTCTAATCGATTAAAAAAAAGATTAACATCAGCGTCTTTTAAGTCCTGCGTCAACTTGATAGGACTTAATCCGGTAATGTAATCTAAAGAACATTTGAAAAAATTGCTTATTATAATCGCTCTATATATATCAGGAAAAAACTCCTTGTTGTAATATTTGTTGAGCCTTGCATTTGGTATTTGCAAGCATTTTTCTAGTTTTAAACAATTTAAATTATTTTCTTTACATAAAATCTTTAGTTTAAAATCCATTTGACAAATTTCCTTAAAAAGTTGTTTGACTTAGATAAATTTTAGCAAAAATTGACGCAAATATGTTGACATTGGGTATGATTAGAGATTACAATATATTTATTCAACATAAATGCGACAGTTTTGATATGTTTTTGTTTAAAGGAGGTGAGTATGTGGACTTTATAGGATTAATTTTTTTCGTAATTATCAGTGGCTTAAGACTTGAAATTTCAAATGAGTTTATTGTAAATGATAGAGAAATTATAGTTAAGTTTGCTGACGGAAAAAAGGCAAGAGTTTCATTAAAGATAAAAATTGATTCTCTTTTAAAAAAGCTAGAATTACATTAATTGTTTGGAAAAAGTGCTAATACACAAATGAATAATAAAATACAAAAGAAGAAATTCTTAGGAATAGATTAATAAATAAATTTAGGAGTAATAAAGTTATGGACAAATATGTCATAAATCACGATTTTGGCTATGGTACAAGTGCAGATAATCATTTTGATAGTGCTATAAACAAATTGGAATTAAGGAATAAAAAAGATTTGGCAATTTATTTAAAAGATTTAATCATAAATCAGATGAATGATACAAATATTGATAATAATGTTATTAAAATTGCAGGGTATCCTGAAATTAGGCTAATTATTAAAGATAAAAAATAAAGAGAAAAATGACTGGTGTTGCCAGTCATTTTTATTATAGATATATTATTTATCTTTAATTATATTATATATATCATTATTAATTATCTAAAAGCTACATAAGTAATAGGTCAAAATAGTTATCAAATTCTGTAGATGGTTTAAAAAAATTTGTATTTAAAAAGTAGAGCATAAGATTAATTAATGCTTTTAAATGAAAAACAAATTTTTTAATTAAAAATATAAAATCTGTCATAAAAGTTTTGTGCTAAATTAAGGAAAAAAGTATTTGTTAGTCAAAAACTTGCTAAGATTTTTGAGTTTTTTATGCAAAAATAAAAAATTTTTATAAAAAATGGGCGAAAATCACCCTAAAAATGCCGAAAAAACAAGGTTTTTGCAAAAATGACACACGCGGAAGGGTTGCGAGTTAAAAATATTGAAAAATCAAGGAAAAATGTTTGACATAAGCTTTTTAATTGTATATAATGATAAGGCTGTTGAAATGGGAAGAAGCGGTAAGTTACCGTAATATACGGATAATTATCGTGGACAATGGTTCGACAATCGGGCGACTAACTCTTTAAGCGGATAGCAATATCTTACTTTAGAAGCAACAGTACGAAACACACGGCAATGTGTAAAAAAACGAGTTAGGAAAACAGGAGGTCATTTAAAATGGCAACACAAAAAATCAGAATTAAGTTAAAAGCTTACGACCACAATCTTATTGATGTAGCAGCTGAGAAAATCGTTGATACAATCAAAAGACACAACACAAAGGTATCAGGACCTATTCCTCTACCTACAGAAAAAGAGATAGTAACAATTATCCGTTCTCCACACAAGTACAAAGATAGTAGAGAACAATTCGAGCTTAGAACTCACAAGCGTTTGATTGATATATTCAACCCTACTGCTCAAGCAGTTGATAGTTTAATGAAACTTGATTTGCCTGCAGGTGTTGATATTAACATCAAACTTTAATAAATAGAGAAATAAATTTGGAGGTGAACTTTATCTATGAATAAAGCAATCATTGGAAAGAAAGTTGGTATGAGCCAAGTATTCAACGAGGATGGCAAAGTTATTCCAGTAACAGTTGTGGAAGCAGGTCCATGTCCCGTTGTACAAAAGAAGACAGTAGAAAAAGATGGTTATGAAGCAATTCAAGTTGCTTTCGGAGCTATCAATGGCAAAAATGTAAACAAGCCTGTTGCAGGTCATTACAAGAAAGCCGGCGTTGAGCCAAAGAGAATTTTGAAAGAATTCAAATTTGATAACTGCGCTAGTTACGAAATCGGTAGTGTAATAAATGCAGATATTTTCGCAGTTGGCGACAGAGTAGATGTTTCAGGTACTTCTAAAGGTAAAGGTTTTAGCGGTACAATCAAAAGACACAATTTCCACATTGGTCCTATGGCACACGGTTCAGGATATCACAGAGGTGTTGGTTCTATGGGTTCTTGTTCTAGCCCATCAAGGGTTTTCAAAAACAAGAAAATGCCAGGTCAATATGGTAATACAAAATGCACAGTTCAAAACTTGCAAATTGTAAAAGTAGATGCAGAACGTAATATTTTGCTAGTTAAGGGTGCTATCCCTGGTGCTAAGGGCGGAATCGTTATCGTTAAGCAATCTTGCAAAGGTTAATGGAGGGCTTAAAAATGGAAATGAAAGTTGTAAATAGCAGCGGTAAAAAAGTTGGTACAATCGAGTTAAATGCTGCAGTTTTTGAGCAAGAGTACAATGAATCTCTTATCCACCAAGTTGTTGTAGCTCAACTAGCAAATAAAAGACAAGGTACAAAAAGTACATTGACTAGAGCTGAAGTTCGCGGAGGCGGTATCAAACCTTGGAGACAAAAAGGTACTGGTAGAGCAAGACAAGGTAGCATTCGTGCTCCACAATGGATTAAGGGTGGTGTAGTATTTGCACCAAAGCCAAGAGATTTCAGTCAAAAGATAAATCAAAAGATGAAAGTTGCTGCACTAAAGAGTGCATTGTCTCAAAAAGTTCGTGATAATGAAATTACTATTATCAACGAAATCAAAGCTGAAAACGGCAAGACAAAAGAAATTGCAACAATTCTTAAAAATCTTAAAATGGAAAAGAGAGTACTTTTGGTTGTTGGTGAGCGTGACGAATTAGTAATCAGAGCTTGCCGCAATATTGAAAATGTAACACTAATCAACGCATCATTAATTAATGTTTATGACGTTGTTGCAAATGCAAATTGCATTATGACAAAAGATGCTGTTAATAAAATTGAGGAGGTGTACGCATAATGAACGCTTACGATATCATTATTAGCCCTATCTTAACTGAAAAAAGTTATGAAGGCATTGAAGCTATGAAGTACACTTTTAAGGTGGACGTTAGAGCAACTAAAACTCAAATCAAAAAAGCTGTTGAAGAAATTTTTGGAGTTAAAGTTGCTAAAGTTAATACAGTAAATTATGATGGCAAAATCAAAAGAATGGGCAGAAGTGAAGGAAGAACACCATCTTTCAAAAAGGCTTATGTTCAACTTACAGCAGATAGCAAACGCATCGAGTTCTTCGATAGTTTGGCTTAAGAGCGGAGGTAATTAATAATGGCTATTAAAAGATTTAAACCAACTTCTCCAGCCCGTCGTTTTATGAGTGTTTCTGCTTTTGACGAAATCACAAGCACTAAACCGGAGAGAAGTTTGCTTGAAACTCAAAGCAAATCAGGCGGTAGAAATAACAATGGTAGAATCACTGTCAGACATATCGGCGGTGGTAATAGACAAAAATACAGAATTATCGATTTCAAACGTAATAAAGATAATATTCCTGCAAAAGTTGCTGAAATTCAATATGACCCAAATCGTACAGCCAACATCGCATTACTACATTATGTAGATGGTAGCAAAGCTTATATCTTAGCTCCTGTTGGTTTGAACAAAGGCGATATGGTTATGAATGGTGCTAATGCAGAAATCAAAGTTGGTAACTGCTTACCAATCGAGAATATTCCAGTAGGTACTTTATTGCACAATATCGAGTTGCACCCTGGCAAAGGCGGTCAAATCGCAAGAGCAGCAGGTCAAGCAGCACAACTTATGGCAAAAGAAAGTAAATATGCTATCTTAAGATTGCCATCTGGCGAAATGAGATATGTATTACTATCTTGCAGAGCAACAATCGGTCAAGTTGGTAACCTAGACCACGAAATCGTTAGCATCGGTAAAGCTGGTAGACATCGTCATATGGGTGTTAAGCCAACTGTCCGTGGTGTAGTAATGAATCCTTGTGACCACCCACACGGTGGTGGTGAGGGTAAGTCACCAATAGGTATGCCTAGTCCAGTAACTCCTTGGGGTAAACCAGCTCTTGGATACAAGACTAGAAAGAAAAAGAACAGAACTAATAAGTTCATCATCAAGCGTGTGAACTAATTGGAGGGTATGAAATGAGTAGGTCAGTTAAAAAAGGTCCTTTCGTAGAAGAAAGGCTTATCAATAGAGTAATTGCTATGAACAATGAGAATAAAAAGGCTGTTATCAAAACTTGGTCAAGGTCATCAACTATATTCCCTGAAATGGTAGGTCACACTATCGCTGTTCATGATGGTAGAAAACACGTTCCTGTATATATTACAGAAGATATGGTAGGTTGCAAATTGGGCGAGTTCGCTCCAACTAGAACTTTTAAAGGTCACGCTGGTGGCAAGACTACCGGTGGTAGATAATTGGGAGGTAATTTATAATGGCAACTAGAGTTAAAACTAAATCTGAAAATCGCGCTCTAAATGCAGATAAGCGTCCAAGAGCGGTTGCAAAGTATGTTAGAATTTCTCCTGATAAGGTTAGAATCGTACTTGATGTTATTCGTGGAAAAAGTTATGTTGAAGCAATTGCTATTCTTAAAAACACAAGAAAAGCTGCTTGCGAGCCACTTATTAAGCTTGTAAATTCAGCTGCTGCAAATGCAGAAAATAACTTGAATATGAATAAAAATGACTTGTTTGTTGCAGAGTGCTATGCAAACGGTGGTCCAATTCTTAAAAGAGTTCAACCACGTGCACAAGGCAGAGCTTTCAGAATCAACAAGCGTACAAGCCATATTACCGTTATCCTAGATACGGTTACTGAGTAAGGAGGTATTCCAGAATGGGACAAAAAGTTAATCCACACGGACTTAGAGTAGGTATAATTAAAAATTGGGATGCTCAATGGTATGCTGATAAGAAAAATTTCTCAGCTAACTTGATTGAAGACCAAAAAATTAGAAACTTTATTAAAAAGACATACTTTACAAGTGGTATCAGCAAAATCACTATCGAAAGAATACTTTCAAGTGCCGCTGACATCGTAATGGTAAACATTTACACTTCTAAGCCTGGCGTTCTTATCGGAAAAGGCGGCGAAGGTGTAAACCAAATGAAAGAGCAAATTAAGAAAATTGCTCCAGGTAAACAAATTAATATCAATATTTACGAAATCAATCGTCCTGATATTGATGCACAACTTGTTGCAGAGAATATTGCAGCACAACTTGAGAAGAGAGCGGCTTTCCGTCGTACTATGAAACAAGCTATCTCAAGAGCTATGAAAGGTGGTGCTAAGGGTATTAAAACAATGTGTTCTGGTAGACTTGACGGGGCTGAAATAGCTCGTAGCGAAAGCTATCACGAAGGCTCAATCCCTTTGCAAACTTTAAGAGCAGATATCGACTATGCTACTGCTGAAGCTCATACTACATTCGGTATTATCGGTGTTAAAGTATGGATTTACAAAGGCGAGGTATTAGGTCGCGGTATCAAAAAGGAAGGAGGTAAAGCGTAATGTTAATGCCTAAAAGAGTTAAAAGAAGACGTGTACACCGTGGTAGAATGAAAGGTGTTGCAAATAAAGGCAATCAAGTAGCTTACGGCGAGTATGGTCTAGTTAGTTTAGAGCCATCTTGGGTTACTTCTAACCAAATTGAGGCTGCCCGTATTGCAATGACACGTTATGTAAAAAGAGGTGGTAAGGTATGGATTAATATCTTCCCTCACAAACCTATCACTAAGAAACCAGCTGAAACTCGTATGGGTTCAGGTAAAGGTTCTGTAGAGTACTGGGTTGCAGTTGTTAAACCAGGTAGAGTTATGTTTGAAATGGCTGGCGTACCTGAAGAAGTAGCAAGAGAAGCATTTAGACTTGCAAGTCATAAATTGCCTGTTAAATGCAAATTTGTTAAAAAAGAAGAAGGCGGTGAGTGTTAATGAAGGCTAAAGAGTTATTTGATATGACAAACAAAGAGTTGGAAGTAAAATTGGATTCTTTAAAACAAGAGTTATTTAACCTTCGTTTTAAACACGCTACAGGTCAACTTGAAAACGCTAATCAACTTAACCTAGTTAAGAAAGATATTGCTAGAGTAAAGACTGTTCTTCGTCAAAGAGAATTGAATATCTCTGTAGAGCCTAAGAGCAAAACTGCTAAAAAGGCTAAGTAATTGGAGGATAAGTAGATGGAAAGAAATCTTAGAAAAAGTAGAGTTGGCTTAGTTGTTAGCGACAAAATGGATAAAACTATTACAGTTGCCGTTGTTCAAAAGGTTAAGCACCCTCTATATGGTAAAACAGTTAATAAAACTAAAAAGTTTATGGCACACGATGAGAATAATATGGCTGGTATCGGTGACAAGGTTCTTATCGTAGAAACTCGTCCAATGAGTAAGAGTAAACATTTCAGACTTGCTGAAATCATTGAAAAGGCTAAGTAAGGAGGTACAGTATGATAATTCCAGAGAGTAAATTGAATGTGGCAGATAACACTGGCGCAAAAGAAATTAAATGTATCAGAGTACTTGGTGGTTCATTCCGTAGATATGGTAATATCGGTGATGTTATCGTAGCAAGTGTACAAACTGCAACTCCAGGTGGCGTAGTTAAAAAAGGCGATGTTGTAAAAGCTGTTATCGTTAGAACTAAAAAAGGTATCAGAAGAAGTGATGGTACTCATATCAGATTTGACGACAATGCTGCAGTTATCATTGATAACCAAAAACAACCAAAAGGTTCTCGTATTTTTGGACCTATCGCACGTGAACTTCGTGATAAAGACTATATGAGAATTATTTCTCTTGCACCAGAAGTGCTTTAATTGGAGGACATAATGAATAATTTACACGTTAAAAAAGGCGATAACGTTATGGTTATTGCTGGTAAAGATAAAGGTAAATCAGGCTCTATTACTAAAGTAGACATCGATAATGGTAGAGTTTTTGTTGAAGGATTAAACATTGCAACTAATTATGTTAAACCTCGTAGTGCACAAGAAAAGGGCGGTATTGTTAAAAAAGAAGCTCCTATCGATGCAAGTAATGTAATGATTATTTGTCCTGAGTGCGGATTACCTACTAAGGCTGGTCACAGAGTTGAAGATGTTGATGGCAAAAAAGTAAAAATCCGTTTTTGCAAGAAATGTAATGCTTCTTTAGAGCAAAAAGCTACTAAGGCTGCTAAAAAGGCAACTAAGAAAGCTACTACTAAAAAAGCAACTAAGAAAGCAGCTGATACAGCAGCAGTTGATGCTGAAAAAGCTGAATAATGGAGGATTAAACAGTGGCTAATCAAATTAAAAACAGAGTTAAAGATAATTATCAAAATGTTGTAGTTCCTGCTTTAATCAAAAAGTTCGGCTACAAAAATGTTAACCAAGTTCCAAAGCTAGAAAAAATAGTTATTAATATGGGACTAGGCGATATTAAAGACAATGCTAAAAGTGTTCAAATCGCACTTGATGAGTTAAAACAAATCACAGGTCAAGCTCCAATGGTTACTAAAGCTAAAAAGAGCGTTGCAAACTTCAAAGTTCGTGAAGGTATGACTGTTGGTGCTAAAGTTACACTTAGAGCTACAAGAATGTATGAGTTCTTTGACAAATTCGTATCTGTCGCTCTTCCAAGAGTTAGAGACTTTAAAGGTATCCCTACAAATTCTTTTGATGGCAGAGGTAACTATAATATGGGTGTTAAAGAGCAACTTATCTTCCCAGAAATCAGCTATGATAAAATTGAGAAGATTAGAGGTTTCGATGTTTGCTTTGTTACAACAGCGCAAACAGATGCAGAGGCAAAAGAGTTATTAACTCTAATGGGTTTGCCTTTCGCTAAGTAAGGAGGATTGACAAATGGCAAAAAAAGCTATGATAAATAAGCAACAGCGTACACCTAAGTATTCTACAAGAGCATACACTCGTTGTAAGATTTGTGGAAGACCACACGCAGTTTTAAGAAAATACGGCATTTGTAGAATTTGCTTCAGAGAACTTGCTTACAAGGGCGAAATTCCCGGCGTAAAGAAAGCAAGTTGGTAATAGGAGGAGATAGGAAATGAATATAACAGACCCAATCGCTGATATGCTAACTCGTATTCGTAACGGGTTGATTGCGAAAAAAGATGAAGTAAAAGTACCTGCTTCAAAAATCAAAACCAGTATTGCTCAGATTCTTTTAGATGAAGGCTATATCAAAGGCTATGAATTGGTTGAAGATGGCGTACAAAAGGATATAAAAGTAACTCTTAAGTATGGTCCTAAGGGCGAAAAGGTTATTACTAATATCAAAAGAATTAGTAAACCAGGTCTTAGAGTTTACTGCGAAGCAGACAAGTTGCCTAAAGTTTTGGGTGGTTTAGGAATTGCTATAATTTCTACATCTCAAGGCGTTATGACTTGTAAAGAAGCTAGAGAGAAACACATTGGTGGCGAAGTTCTAGCATACATCTGGTAATAGGAGGTAAGTTGAATGTCAAGAATTGGTAGACTTCCTGTTGTAATTCCTGCTGGAGTTACAGTAAATGTTACAGGTGAAAATGTAGTTATAGTTAAAGGACCTTTAGGTGAATTGAGCCAAAAGGTTGACAAAAATATTAGTGTTGCAGTTGAAGGTGCAGAAGTACACGTAACTAGACACGATGAGCAAAAAGAACACAAAGCTATGCACGGACTATATCGTAAGCTAATTGCTAATATGGTTGAAGGCGTAACTAAAGGTTTCCAAAAAGCTCTTATCGTTAATGGTGTAGGTTACAAAGTAATTAAGCAAGGTAACAAAATCGTTATCAACTGCGGTTACTCTCACCCTGTTGAAGTTGTTGAGAGTGATGGTATTACTTTTGAAGTGCCAAATGCTAACGAAATCGTTGTAAAAGGCATTAGCCGTGAGAAAGTTGGTCAAGTTGCCGCTAATATCAAGGTAATCAAAGTGCCAGACCCTTATCACGTATATGGTATTCGTTATAAGGACGAGACTATTGCTAGAAAAGAAGCAAAGAAGAGCACTAAGTAAGGAGAGTAGAAGATGATTAAGAAGATTGATAAAAATTCTATCAGACAAAAAAGACACATTAGAGTAAGAGGTAAAGTTTCAGGTACAAGTGAATGTCCTCGTTTTAATGTATATAGAAGTACAAATAACATCTATGTTCAACTTATTGATGACACTTGTGGAAACACATTGGTAGCTTGCTCTACTTTGGATAAAGATGTTGCTAGTAAGATTAAAGATATGACTAAGGTTGAGCAAGCAAAATTTGTTGGCGAAACTGTTGCTAAAAAAGCATTGGATAAAGGTATCACTGAAGTTGTATTTGACAGAGGCGGATACTTATATACAGGTCGTGTACAAAGTGTTGCTGACGGCGCTAGAGAAGCCGGCTTGAAACTATAATAGGAGGAAGACGATAATGGCTGAGAGAAATGAAAGGTCAGAAAAAAGAAGCAAATTCCAAAAAGAAGATGATGGAATGCTAAATAAACTTATCGCTGTTAACAGAGTAACAAAAGTTGTTAAGGGTGGTAGAACAATGCGTCTTTCTGCATTAGTTGCAGTTGGTGACGGCAATGGTAATGTTGGTATTGGTATGGGTAAAGCTGCCGAAGTTCCAGAGGCTATCAAAAAAGCTACTGCTGATGCTAAACGTAATATGATTAACATTAAATTGGTTGGTACTACTATTCCTCACGAAGTTGTTGGTGAGTATGGTAGCGGTAAAGTTGTTATGATGCCTGCAGAAGAAGGTACTGGTGTTATCGCCGGTGGTCCTGTTCGTTCTATACTTGAAGTAGTAGGCGTTAAGGATATCAGAACAAAGAGCATTGGTACAAACAACCCTATCAACTGTGTTAAAGCTGTTATGGAAGGACTTAAGAGTCTTAGAACTGCTGAACAAATCGCTAAATTGCGTGGTAAGACAGTTGAAGAAATCAAACGCTAACGGGAGGGCATAATAATGGCTAAACAATTAAAAATTACGCTTATTAAAAGCACTATCGGAAGCCTTAAAAAGCAAAAAGCAACTATTGAGGCATTAGGGCTATCTAAAATTGGTTCTAGTAAAATCCACAATGATAATCCTTGCCTTCAAGGTCAAATCAAAGTGGTTAAGCACTTGATTTCTGTTGAAGAGATTGAGGAAAAGAAGAGTGCAAAAAAAGCAAAAGCTCCAAAAGCTGATGCTGAGGCACAAGGCTAATCGGAGGTAATAAATGAATATTCAAAATTTAGCTCCAGCTCCAGGGGCAAAAACTGAGAGTAAAAGACTAGGCAGAGGTATTGGTTCTGGTAAAGGCAAAACTTCTGGTAAAGGTCACAAAGGTCAATGGGCTAGAAGTGGCGGCGGTGTTCGCCCTGGCTTTGAAGGCGGTCAAATGCCTTTAATTCGCCGTATTCCTAAAAGAGGATTCACTAACATTTTTGCAAAAGAGTATTCTATTGTAAATGTTAAGGACTTAGAGAGATTTGAGGACGGTACTGTTGTAAATGCTGAGCTTCTTTTGGAAGTTGGCGTTTTAAGCAAAATTGAAAATTATGGTCTTAAAGTTTTGGGTGACGGAACTTTGACTAAAAAATTAACAGTTCAAGCGAAAAAATTTACTAAGTCAGCTGCAGAAATAATTGAAAAAGCAGGTGGCAAAGCAGAGGTGCTATAATGTTTAAAACCATAGCAAATGCTTTTAGAGATAAAGAAATTCGTAAAAGAATATTTCTTACACTTTTGATGCTTGCTATCTTTAGATTAGGTGCATATATTCCTATTCCAGGATTAGATGTAGAAGCTATTAACAGCAATGCTAATCTAGATGCAGGTAGTTTCTTTGGTATAATTGCAACAATTAATGGTACATTTGGTAGTCAAGGAACACTTTTTTCTTTGGGTATTATGCCGTTCATTAACTCATTCATCATTATGCAATTAATTACTATCATTATTCCTAAATTGGAAAGAATGAGCAAAGAAGGCGAAGAAGGACGAAAGAAGATAACTCAGATAACTCGTTACGTAGCTATAGGCCTTGCAGTAGTTCAGGCGTTTGGCTTTGTTATGAGCTGGGGTGATAATTTTATCGTATTGTTTGGCAATGGTGTTGCTAATAAATGGATTACAAGAATAATGACCGTTATTATTTTGACAGCGGGCTCTACATTTGTTATGTGGTTAGGTGAAAGAATTACCGAATATGGTATTGGTAATGGTACATCTTTAATTATCTTTATCGGTATTCTATCTGGTATTGGTAGCTCAATTATCAATGCGATTTCAACTATGGCAGGTCAAAGTGGTGATACATCTGCTTTGATGGGTAGTATTTGGTACTTTATCGGCTTTATAGTATTTGTATTATTGTTGTTCTTGTTCATTGTTTATGTTGATATGGCAGAAAGAAGAATTCCTGTTCGTTACGCTAAACAAGTTAAAGGCAATAAAATGTATGGTGGACAAACTTCTAATATCCCTATGAAAGTCAATGCGTCAGGCGTTATGCCAATCATTTTTGCATCATCTTTCTTGATGTTCCCACAAATGATTGCAAGCTTTTGGCCTGAAAGTGATTTTTATGCTTGGTATAGCAGATATCTAGGTGTAGGAAGTTGGGCATATATCGTTGTAATTACATTATTGATATTGTTTTTTTCATATTTCTATGCACAAATTCAATTTAATCCTATTGAAGTGTCAAAGAATATACAACAATATGGTGGATTTATTCCTGGTATTAGACCGGGCAAACCAACAAGTGATTATCTTGCTAAAATAAATAACAGAATTACTTTGTTTGGTGCAATATTCCTTGCGATTATTGCTTTGATACCATCAATTTTGGTTGCTGTAATTCCTACTGAGTTAGGCTTGACAAACGCATTTAGTGCAACAGGATTGTTAATCGTTGTAAGCGTAGCACTTGAGACTAATAAACAATTGGAATCACAAATTATGATGAAAACTTACAAAGGTTTCTTAAAGTAAGAATATTAAAATTCAAAGCTGCTGAGCTTGGCTCAGTCAGCTGCGAATTATATAATTTGTGACACTAAACTGCAAATATAACCGAATAACTACGATTTTCGGTATGTTGTTTGCAAAGAAGGTAAATAAATATGAAATTAATTTTACTGGGTGCTCCAGGTGCGGGTAAAGGTACTCAAGCAACAAGAATTAGTGATAAGTACAATTTGCCACATATTTCAACCGGAGATATTTTAAGAAAAAATATAAAAGAAGGTACTGCTTTAGGCATTCAAGCTAAGTCATTTATTGATGCAGGAAGATTAGTGCCAGACGAAGTTGTAATAGACATCGTCAAAGACAGATTGCAACAAGCAGACTGCAAAAATGGATTTATTTTAGATGGTTTCCCAAGAACTTGTCCACAAGCTGAAGCTTTGGATAAAGTGACTGAGATTGATGCTGTAATTAACATTGCAGTTGACCCAGCCTTGATAGTAAATCGTATTACTGGCAGAAGAATGTGTGCTTGTGGCGAAAGTTATCATATCAGTATGGGAATCGGTGATACTTGCCCTAAATGCGGTAGCAAACTTTATCAACGTGATGACGATAAAGAAGAAACTGTAAAAGAGAGAATGCAAGTATATGAAAATCAGACAGCACCGCTTATTGATTACTATACAGCTAAAGATTTAGTTGTTGATGTTGATGGTGGCAAACCATTAAACGAAGTTTTTGAACAAATTTCCAAGGTGATTGATGATTACAATAAAAAGTGAGAGTGAAATCGAGCTTATGCGTCAAGCAGGCAAAATTTTAAGGGACACCTTAAATATGCTTGGTGAAAATGTAAAGCCGGGAGTAACTACAAAAGAGTTAGATAAATTAGCACATAATTATATTCTAAGTCGCGGAGCAAAACCTTCATTTTTAGGTTATGGTGGTTTTCCTGCGTCAATCTGTGCAAGTGTAAACGAGCAAGTTGTGCACGGTATCCCTTCAAACAGAAAACTTGTTGAAGGCGACATAATAGGTATTGATTGTGGTGTAATTTATAAAGGCTGGCAGAGCGATGCAGCAAGAACATTTGCTGTTGGTAAAATATCTGAAAAGCATAAAAAACTTATTGAGATAACTGAACAATGTTTTTTTGAAGCTATGAAAGTTATCCGTGAAGGTGCAAGGCTTGGTGATATTGGAGCTAGCGTGCAAAAGTTAGCAGAAAGCAATGGTTTTTCTGTGGTAAGGGATTTAGTTGGTCATGGCATCGGCAAAGAAATGCACGAAGACCCACAAGTGCCTAATTATGGAAAAGCAGGCAAAGGTCTTAGATTAAAGCGTAATATGACGCTTGCTATCGAACCTATGATTAATGAAGGGACTTATGAAGTTTCCGCACTTGACGATGGTTGGACAGTGGTGACAGATGACGACGGATATTCCGCACATTATGAAAACACTGTGCTAGTAACCGAAGATGGTTATGAAATATTATCGTTATAGGAGTTGTTATGCAAAACAATATCAAAGTCGGTTCAGTGGTATTGTCTACTGCAGGACACGATAGTGGCAATTATTTTGTGGTAGTTGAGTTGGATTGCGAGTTTGTTAAAATCTGTGATGGTAAAAACAGACCGATTGAAAAGCCAAAACGCAAAAAAATCAAACATATAAAAGATACATATCTTGTGCTTGATGAAATTGCAGATAAGCTTGTTACAAACAAAGTTATTCACAACAAAAACATTCAAACAGCACTTAAAGAAGTGTTAAAACAATAGTGGAGGTATTATGTCTAAGGAAGATGTAATCGAAGCCGAAGGAAAAGTAGTTGAAGTATTGCCAAATACAAATTTTAAAGTCGAGCTTACAAATGGATTTGTTATTACAACATATTTGTCTGGTAAACTTAGAAAAAACTACATTAAAATTTTGGAAGGCGATACAGTAAAAGTGGAACTTAGTCCGTACGATTTGACAAAAGGTAGAATAGTATGGCGTAATAAGAATTAGTTGGAGGATAAAACAATGAAAGTTAGACCATCAGTTAAGCCAATGTGCGACAAATGCAGAGTAATCAAAAGAAATGGTCAAGTTATGGTTATCTGCAGCAAATATAAGAAACATAAACAAAAACAAGGTTGATTTAAAAAAAATAAAATCTTAACAAAACTAATGCAAAATTTGTTGTAATTTTAAATTGCAATCCTAAAATAAAATTGTTTTAAGAAAATTTGAATAAACAAATTTTTTTGATAAAAAAAGATAAATCATACTTAAAGCAACTAATTAATAGTATTTAAGATTTTTATCTTTTGAGTAAGACTAAACAAAGTGTGTCAAATTTTGTGTTAAGTAGGCGTGTTGAGTAACTTTTTACACGCATTAAGGTTAAATTTTTGTAAAAATTACCTAAATTTTGCTTGATTAATTATTGCGAGTATGATATAATATATACTTGCAATAGTGTTTTATATTATGAGTAAAAATGATTGCTATCAAGTTCATTTTTATTGAGTATTCAATGTAGGATGCGTATACAAAACGCTAAAAAGGTGAGTTTTTGCTTTGCTAAAGCAAAGTGATTACGTACATTATATGTTAATTTTACGCTAACGGGAGCGGCTGAAGAGATGTCTCATTCCAAATTATCGGACATTCTTTTCTCCTAATAACGCGTTAAATAAAGTATTATTTAATTTATTTATTAATTTGGAGGTAAAAAATGGCTCGTATTGCAGGCGTAGATTTGCCGCGTGAGAAAAGAGTAGAAATCGGTCTTACTTATATCTATGGTATAGGTAGAGTTACTTCTAACAAGATTTTAGCTACTGCTGGTATTAATCCAGATAAAAGAGTTAAAGATTTGACTGAAGAAGAACTTAGTGCGATTCGTGATTACATTGAAAAGAACCTTTCTGTTGAAGGTGATTTAAGAAGAGAAGTAAAGTTAAACATTAAGCGACTAATGGAAATTGGTTGCTATCGTGGTGTTAGACACCGTAAAGGTCTACCTGTTCGTGGACAAAGTACTAAGCAAAATGCTCGTACTCGTAAAGGTCCTAAGAAAACAGTTAGCCGTAAGAAGAAATAAGGAGGTAATGAGAAATGGCTGCTAATAAGAAAGTAGTAAGAAAAAGACGTGATGTTAAACGCGTTGACAAAGGTCGTTGTTATATTCAATCATCTTTCAATAATACTCTTGTTACCTTTACTGATGAAAAAGGAAATACAATTTCTTGGTCAAGTTCTGGTAAGCTAGGCTTGAGAGGCTCTAAAAAGAGTACTCCATTTGCTGCTCAAATGGTTGCAGAAGATGCAGCTAAAATTGCTAAAGATTTGACTGGTTTGAAGAGTGTTGAAGTGTATGTTAAGGGTCCGGGTGCAGGTCGTGAGTCTGCTATTCGTGCTTTACAAGTTGTGGACATTGCTGTTACAATGATTAAAGACGTATCACCAATCCCACACAATGGATGCCGTCCACCAAAACGCAGAAGATTATAGGAGGTAGCGAAATGGCTAAATATACAGGTGCTGACTGCCGTTTGTGCAGAAGAGAAGGATGCAAATTATATCTTAAAGGTGATAAATGTTATTCTGATAAATGTGCTGTTGTGAAGCGTCCTACCGCTCCAGGTCAACACGGTACTTCAAGAAAGAAACCTACAGGATATAGCGTACAATTACGTGAAAAACAAAAAACTAAGAGAATTTACGGTTTATGCGAAAAGCAATTCAGAGGCTATTATGATATGGCTGAAACAATGCGTGGCGTAACCGGTGACAATATGCTTGTTCTTCTTGAGAGAAGACTTGATAATGTTGTATTTAGACTTGGACTTGGCTTGAGCCGTGCTCACGCTAGACAAATCGTTAACCACGGACACATTACTGTTAATGGTTCAAGAGTTAACATTCCATCTTATTTAGTAAAAGCAGGCGATATTATCGCTGTTAAAGAAAACAAGGTAGATAAAACTTTGTTTGCTGACATTAAAGCTGGCAAAACTGAAAATTTACCAAGTTGGTTGGAGTTTGACAATGCTACTTTAACAGGTAAAGTATTAGAACTTCCTACAAGAGAAGGTCTAGACATTGCTATTGAAGAGCACTTGATTGTTGAGTTGTATTCTAAGTAAGATAAATCCAAAATAGGAGGATAGTTTAATGATAGAAATTACTAAGCCAAAGATTGAATGTGTAGAAGTACTTAGTGGTAGAGAGGCACGTTTTGTTGTAGAGCCTTTAGAAAGAAGTTTTGGTACTACACTAGGCAATGCACTTCGTCGTGTGCTTTTAGGTTCACTTCCTGGTGCTGCACCGGTTGGTGTTCGTATAGATGGTGTAAAACACGAGTTTTCTACTATTCCGGGCGTTAAAGAAGATGTATCCGAGATTATTTTAAATATCAAAGGACTTGCTATTAAAGCCCATACAGAAGACAAAGACTTTAAACAATTAATGTATATCAAAAAATCTACAGCAGGCGTTGTTACAGCTGCCGATATCGAACATAGTGCTGATATTGACATTCTAAATCCTGAAATGTATATTTGCACATTAGAGAATGGCGCAAAATTTGATATGGAAATTAATGTTGGAGTTGGGAGAGGTTATGTTTCAGCTAATATGAATAAAGATGAGGAGCAACCTTTAGGTTACATACCTGTTGATTCTATCTATACTCCTGTTGAAAGAGCAAGTTATTTTGTTGAGCCGGCACGTGTCGGACAAGACATTAATTATGACAAATTGACAATTGATGTTGTTACAAATGGTACTGCATCACCACACGAAGTAATTAGTTTGAGTGCAAAAATCATTAACGATTTGTTGAGCTTGTTTATCGGACTTGTTGATAATATGGCTGATAGAAATCTATTGAAACAAGACGATGAGAAACAAACTAAAGTGTTGGAAATGGCAATAGACGATTTGGATTTGTCAGTAAGGTCATACAACTGCTTGAAGAGAGCGGGTATCAATACTGTTCAAGACTTAATTCAAAAGTCAGAAGACGATATGCTTAAGGTTAGAAACCTTGGTAAAAAGTCACTTGACGAAGTTATGAAGAAGATTCACGAATTAGGCTTTGAACTACAAAGTAAGGACGAGTAAGGAGATAAAAAAATGGCAAGAAAACTAGGAAAACGTACTGACCAAAGAATGCATATGTTGCGTAACCAAGTTTCTGAACTATTATGGTATGGTCGCATTGAAACTACTGTTGATAGAGCTAAAGAAGTTAAAAGACTTGCAGAAAAAATGGTTACTCTAGGCATTAAGAGTTATGATGATATAGTTACTACTACTAAGACAAAAACTAATGCAAAGGGCGAAAAAGTTGCTGTTGAATTTAAAAATGACGGCAAAAAGAAGTTGAATGCTAGAAGACAAATGATGTCTTTCTTGCGTGACATTCAAGAAGCTCAAGGCGAAAAAGAGTCTAAGGCTGCATATAAAGAAAGAACTCGTGATATTAAACACCCACTTATTGAGAAAGTGTTTAATGAGTATGCTCCAAAGTATGCTACAAGACGTGATGAATTAGGTCAAGGCGGTGGCTACACTAGAATTATCAAACTAGGTGCTAGACGTGGCGATGCTGCTGAAATGGTTATCATCGAAATGGTATAATTGAAAATTTTTGATATTAAGCAAATAGCGGGATTAAATCCCGCTATTGTTTTTTTGTATTATTTAGAGTGATAATAAAGCTATTGATAGTTTAATAAAAATTAAAGCATATAAAATATGAAATTTAATATGCAAGTTAAAAGTATTTAAAATTATTTATATTAGCTTGTTATAAAAAATAAATTAATCACAAATAAAAAATCTTTGTGATTAATATAAAAGTTATAAAGCTAAATTATCAATTATCTACTTAACATTAAGGCATAAAAAGAAATAGCATTTAATCAAAAAATAAACTTGGTTATCTATTGATTATCTATTTCAATTGTTTAATATCTCAAGTGCCTTTTTGTATAATGGGTCAAATTCGCAGCCACAACTGCCACATAAACTATCTGCAGATTCAATTGCTGCAATTAATTCCTGCTTATTGCTTTGATTAAGCAAATATGTTTTAGATGGCTCGTCAATTAAATCCCAGCCAGATTGTGCAAATTTTTCAAGTATACTTTTAAGTTCTGTATTCATAAAATTCTCCTTTTTTATTATTATAAATCATTAATTATATTTTGTCAATAGCAAATTTAATTCGTAAATAAATCTCTCAATCAAGCAAATATTTAATAAAAAATCAAACAAAAAATAATTATTTTTCAAAAACCCTATAAAATCGTTTTTAAGATAATTTAATAACTTTTTGTATTAATATTGTTGATAACAAAATAAAAAAGTATTATAATTAATTTAATCAATAAGCTAAATTTTAAAGCGTACTATTTTCACTTTTAAATAAATTTTTGCGTATTATGATTTGGGGATATTTAAGGCAATAATAAATATCTTTATTCAGTACATAGTCATTTGCCACAGAATTTTAATTTTAAGGTGGGATTAGTTGTAGTAAGTGAAAGTTAAAATTTTTGCGGCAAATGACAAATTTAAAAATAGATTGTTGTCATTTGCAAAAAATGTTTTACGGAGGAAAAACTGGTGCAGGACAGCAATTGGAGTAATAAAAAAATGAATAATAATTATAATAGACTGCTTATTGCCAGTTGCACAGCCAATGCCAGTCAAGCAATTTACGCCAATATGACTGCCTTGCTTATGGTTCCTTTTATGAATCTTTATGGTTTGACGCTTGGGCAGATGGGAATCTTGGTAGGTATAAACTTTGGCACTCAGATTTTGGCAGATGTGTTACTTACTTTTATAATTGACAAGGTTAAATATAAAAATTTAGTTTATATAGCAAATTTACTTGGTTTTATCGGAATGATTTTATATTGTATGTCGCCTAGAATTTTGCCGTCAAATCCGTTTATACCATTGTTATTTTCTACTATAATTTTCTCATTTGCAAGTGGTATGTTGGAAGTAGTATTAAGTCCTATTGTAGACACTATTCCCGATACCTTTAAAAACAAAAAAGCTGCAATGAGTCTTCTGCATTCTTTTTACGCTTGGTGGCAAGCTGTTAGTATTGTTGTTATAGCATTATCTATAAACTTCCTTGGGGCAGAAAATTGGCATTACATTATTGGTGCTTTGACAGTTGTTCCTGTATTAAATACTATACAATTTATACCAGTAAAAATTATCGAACAGAGAAGTGTGGAAAGTAAACAATCAAAAAGCTTCAAAGTTGCAAAATCACCAATTTATATTTTGTGTTGTGTTGCAATAATTGTTGGGGCAGGTGTAGAAATTATTATGAACCAATATGTTTCTACTTTTTGCGAGCTTAACCTTGGAGTAAGCAAACTTATGTCAGATATGATAGGTATGTTGTTATTTGCAGTAATGCTTGGCACAGGAAGATTGATATTTGGCTTTTTCGGACATAAAATCAATTTAAATTTAGTGCTTATAGCATCTTGCTTTTTAGCAGGTATAGCATATCTTTTGATAGGATTGGAAATTAATACAATTCTTTCATTGATATTGTGCATCTTGGTAGGACTATTTAGTAGTATGTGTTGGCCGGGGGTAATATCTATAGCAGGAGAAGCTTTTCCTAAAGCAGGTGCTTGGATATTCAGTACATTAGCGATTTGTGGTGATGTAGGTGCATCATTGTTCGGAACAGTTGCAGGTAACATTGCAGATAGTTTGTCACTTTCTAAAATGTTTTTGATTGTTGCAGCATTGCCGTTTTTATGTATGTTATGCCATATAGCGATTTATGCTTTGGTTAAAAAGCAAAGAAAGAATGATAACAATACGCCTACCGAAATTAACAAATCATTATTTTAATTAATTAATATTTGTTAAATAAACCACTAAAAATCGGTATTAAAACTAAAATTTTACGACTTAAGGTAATACTTAAGCCGTAATTTTTGCAAATTTTTAAATAAAAACAAAGCAGATTAGTTGTAATATTTATTCTTTTTTATATTAGAGTTAAATATTACTAATATTTATAATCAAAAGTAATATTGACAACGCACTATTTTTTTGATAAAATAAATTAATATATTAATTTACGATAGGAGATAAATATGGATTACACAAAATACAGACGCGGATATTTTATGCCGATAGGTACAAATACTAATTGGGTTAACAAAGAGTATCTCGATAAAGCTCCAATATGGTGTAGTGTAGATTTGCGTGACGGCAATCAAGCTTTGATTACTCCTATGAACTTAGAGCAGAAGATTGAGTTTTTTAAAGTGCTATGCGATATCGGGTTTAAGGAGATTGAAGTAGGATTTCCAGCAGCATCGCAAACAGAGTACGACTTTATTCGTACTTTGATAGAAGACAAGCTCATTCCTGATGATGTTACAATTCAAGTACTGACACAAGCACGACCACATATAATTGATAAAACCTTTGAAGCATTAAAAGGTGCTAAGCAAGTGATTGTGCATATGTATAACAGCACTTCTGTAGCACAACGCGAGCAGGTATTTAAAAAGTCAAAGCAAGAGATTATAGATTTAGCGGTTAGTGGTGCAACTTATGCCGTTCAAAAGGCACAAGACTTTGAAGGCAAAGTTATATTTGAGTACTCTCCTGAAAGTTTTTCGGGGACAGAGCCTGACTATGCTTTGCAAGTTATCAATAGTGTACTTGAAGTGTTTAAGCCTACAAAGGACAATAAAGTTATAATCAACTTGCCTGTAACGGTAGAGTTGAGTATGCCGCATATATATGCTAATCAAGTTGAATATATTAGTAATAATGTTAATTATCGTGAAAATGTAGTAATTTCTTTACACCCACATAATGATAGAGGCACTGCAATTGCGGACGGCGAGCTTGGTTTGCTTGCAGGCGGTGATAGAATAGAAGGCACATTGTTCGGAAATGGTGAAAGAACAGGCAATGGTGATATTATTACATTTGCTATGAATTTGTATGCACACGGAGTTAACCCTAACTTAAACTTTGAAAATATGCCTGAAATCATTAAATTATATGAAAGACTAACTCAAATGAAAGTTCCACCAAGACAGCCTTATGTTGGTGAGCTTGTTTATGCAGCATTTAGTGGCTCACACCAAGATGCAATTGCCAAAGGTATGGCGTATAGAGATAGTGGCAAAGCAAGTTACTGGAATGTGCCATATTTAGCTATTGACCCTAAAGATGTCGGCAAAGAGTATATGGCAGATGTTATCCGCATAAATAGTCAGTCAGGCAAGGGTGGCGTAAGCTATTTACTTGAGAGTGTGTTTGGTTATGAAATACCAATTGCTATGCGTGAAGAACTTGGGTATACAGTTAAAGGTTATAGTGATAAGCAACAAAAAGAATTGCAAAATGAAGAAGTATTGGAAATTTTCCGCAATGAATATGTTAACTTTTACGGACCTTGTGAGTTAAAAGATTACCAATTTAGCAAAACGAAAAATGGTTATAATGTTAACTTGGAAATTCAGTTTGGCACAGAAGTTAAGCATTTAAGCGGTAAGGGTAATGGTATGCTTGACAGCGTTTCCAATGCAATCAAGCACGGACTTGGCTTTGAATATGTATTATCCGATTATAAGGAACACGCAAAGGAAGCAGGTTCAAACTCACTTGCGATTTCTTATGTTTGTATCACATCTGACGGCAGAAATGTATGGGGCGTAGGTGAAGATGAAGATATTGCAAGTTCATCTATTAAAGCATTAATTTCTGCAATAAACAGAAATATAAAGGAGATGTTTTTATGAAAGGAATGACAATGACCGAAAAAATTATTGCAAAGCATTGCGGACTTGATTATGTTAGTTCCGGTATGCTTGTAATGGCAAAGCTTGATATGATTTTGGCAAATGACATTACAGCTCCGCTTGCAATAGACGAGTTTGAAAAAGCAGGTTTTGACAGCGTTTTTGACAAAGAAAAAATAGCTTTGATAATGGACCATTTTGTGCCTTGTAAAGATATTAAATCTGCTATGCAAGTGCAAAAAACTAAAAATTTTGCGTCAAAAATCGGTATTAAACATTTTTACGACATTGGAGTTTCAGGTATAGAGCACTCATTTTTGCCAGAAAAAGGACTTGTAAAAGCAGGCGATATGATTATCGGTGCGGACTCACATACTTGCACTTATGGAGCGTTAGGGGCTTTCTCAAGTGGTGTTGGCTCAACAGATTTTGCTGTGGCAATGCGTACGGGCGAAAGCTGGTTTAAAGTTCCTAAAAGTATAAAATTTGAACTTGTAGGCAAGCCTAAAAAAGGTATTTGCGGCAAAGATATAATATTGTACATTATTGGTATGATAGGTGTAGAAGGTGCAAGATATTGCAGTATGGAATTTACTGGCGAAGGTCTAAAACACCTTAATATGTCAGATAGATTTACAATTGCCAATATGGCAGTTGAAGCAGGTGCAAAAAACGGAATTTTTGAAGTGGACGAAATTACTCACGAATATTTAAAAGAGCATTGCAGTGAGAAATATTCTGTAGAAGTTGCAGATAGCGATGCAGTGTATTTTAAAAGTTATACAATTGATTTGTCAAAGATTGATTATTGTGTTGCTTTTCCACATTTACCAGAGAATATAAAAAATCCATCAGAGTGGGGCAATATTAAAATAAATCAGGTAGTAATAGGTTCTTGCACAAATGGTAGATACGAAGATATGTGTGCAGCTGCCGCAATTTTAAAGGATAAAAAAGTTGCAGATGGCGTTAAATGTATAATAATACCGGCTACTCAAGGCATTTATTTAAAATGTATACAAAATGGTTTAATGGAAATTTTTATAAAAGCAGGGGCAGTTGTAAGTACTCCTACTTGCGGACCTTGTCTTGGTGGCTTTATGGGAATTTTGGCAGATGGAGAAAAATGTGTTTCTACTACTAACCGAAACTTTGTTGGCAGAATGGGACACATAAACAGCGAAATATATCTTGCCAGTCCTGCTGTTGCAGCGGCAAGTAGTATTTTAGGCAGACTAGCGACGCCGGAGGAGATTTAATATGTTGCTTGAAGGAAAAGTTTTTAAATATGGTGATAATGTTGATACCGATGTAATAATTCCTGCAAGGTATCTTAACACTCAGGACGAAAAAGAGCTTGCTTTGCATTGTATGGAAGATATAGATATAAATTTTGCAAAACAAGTAAAAGTAGGCGATATTATGGTTGGTGGCAACAATTTTGGTTGCGGCTCATCAAGGGAACACGCCCCTATTGCTATAAAAGCAAGTGGAATTAGTATTGTTATTGCAAAATCTTTTGCAAGGATTTTTTATAGAAACAGCATTAATATTGGGCTTGCAATTTTGGAGTGTGATAAGGCAGATAAAATTCAAGCGGGCGATTTGCTTAGTGTAGATTTGGATAATGGTGTAATTTTTAACAAAACCCAAAATTGGGAAGAAAAAGTTCCGCCTTTCCCTGAGTTCATACAAAATATTATCAAAAATAATGGTTATATAAATAGTATTAAAAAGCAATTAGGTGGTAATTGATTATGCAAAAGCGTATTTGTGTTATTGAAGGCGACGGTATAGGCCCGGAAGTTATGGCTCAAGCATTAAAAGTGCTAGATAAAGTAGCTCAAAAGTTTAATCATAAATTTGATTACGAATATTGTTTGGCTGGCGGTGCGGCAATTGATAAAACAGGCAAGTGTCTGCCAAAAGAAACTTTGGCTATGGTGCTTAACACAGATAGCACATTATTAGGTGCTGTCGGTGGTAATAAATGGGATAGTGAGCCGCAAGATAACAGACCAGAAAAAGCTTTATTAGGAATCCGTAAGGCTATGCAAGTTTATGCAAATTTGAGACCGCAAAAGTTATATGCAGAGCTAGATAGTCCGTTAAAGCCAGAGCTAATAGGTGATGGCATTGATATTATGATTGTAAGAGAGCTTGTTAGTGGCGTTTATTTTGGGGAGCATAAATTAGGAATAGACAATGATGAGCAAGTTGCGACTGACATAATGAAATATACCGAAAACGAAATAAAGAGAGTTAGTAAAGTTGCTTTTGAATTAGCAGAAAAAAGGAGTGGCAATTTACTTTTGGTTGACAAGGCAAATGTACTTGCAACTTCCAAGCTTTGGAGAAAAGTTGTAGAGAATATGTCTAAAGATTACAAAAATGTAAATGTGTCATATATGTATGTTGACAATTGTGCTATGCAACTTATCAAAAATCCATCAAAAATCGATGTTATTTTGACGGAAAATATGTTTGGCGATATTTTGAGCGATGAAGCTAGTGCAATAATAGGGTCTATTGGTATGGCAGGTTCTTGTTCTTTAGGTGATGGCAAACGCGGATTTTATGAAGCAATTCACGGTTCTGCACCTGACATTGCAGGGCTTGATATTTGTAACCCTATTGGTATGATAATGAGTGTTGCAATGATGCTCAGAAATTCTTTTGATATGGAAAAAGAAGCAGATAGTGTAGAAAAGGCTGTTAAAAAATTTATACAAGATGGTTATCGCACAAAAGACATTATGCAGGAAAATAAAAAAATTGTTAAATGTAGTGAAGCAGGCGATATTATTTGCAGTTTTATTTAAGACTTGATTTGTCTACTCTTGCAAAATCTTTGTTTGTAAAGCTATAAATATATAGCCGTAGCTAAATTTTGCAAGAGTTTTAAAAACTCAAACTTGACATTGTGTTGCTTTTAGTGGTAAAATATATTTATAACCTAATAGCATAAGTTGTAATAAATGTAAATTATAATAATGTTTTAGGCTATCACAGGAAGGGTGTTATGAAAAAGAAAATAATTTGCGTTTTAGTAGCTTTGGTTATGTGTTTAAGCATAGTTGCTTTAACCGCTTGTGACAATTTTTTAATCCCGATAGAAAATGCTTTTAAATCGGAGACAGAAAAGGAAGAAAGTGTAAAACCAAGTAATCCAGATAAAGAACTTTCGGAAACGCCAGATGACTCTCAGTCAAGTGGTAGTACAACAACTCCTACAATTTTTGTAAAAGGAAAAACCTTTGTTTTTGATATAGCAGCTGTGGAATATGTTTCAATGATATATCCTAATAATCAAGAAGTAATGGCTCAATATGACGAAGATGAAGAAGAGACTCCACCATTAACTTCGGAAGAGATTATTTTCGATATACAATTTATACAACAATATGTAAATGAAATTTGTGCAGAATACGAAGGTTCAACTTTAACTTTTAAAGCGGGCAATATTGTAGAGCAGGTGTTTGCTGACGGCACAAAGCAAACTTATTATTATCAGCAATCTTTTACAAATGTTTATATTGGATATTTGGAAGTAGTAGAAGGTAGCGACGCAGCAAACCCTAAATACCAATTTGTAAGTGCTATTGGCGGGCAGGCAGATGCGGAAATTTTGCTTTTGCAAATGGAATTATCAGATTATGCAATAGCTTATCTTCAGTTTATAGTTGTTTAAAAAATTTAGTTAAAAAATAGTTTAAAAATAACAAAAAAATCCGTGATAAATTCACGGATTTTTTAATTTATTTATTTCTAGATTTCATACATTGCATATTATTTAAATCATTCATACCATTCTATTTCCATAGAGTCATACTCAAAACTTTCAACAAAATCATCTGCTTTAAAACGGTGAATATGAAATTTTTTGAAATGTCTAAAATGAATCATCATTGTAACAGGTGACGAAATATCAAGTGACTCTGCAACTTTTCGTAACATATTTTCATAACTTACAAAAGTTAAAGGTGAGTTATCTTGATATAAAGTATCTTTTACATTTTTTCCGTCGATTATAAGTTTTGCCCAAATTTTCATTGTTTTATCCTTTTCATTTATATTGTATACAATAATTTATTAAGTATTCTATATAGCTTAGTTAAAGTTTTTGATTAATAAAAAAGGTTGCTTTTATACAACCTTATACTACTAAAAAATATATAAACGCCCCTAATAATCCTAATGTGGCTATGCCATAAAAAAGAGCATATTTAAAAAGGGCTTTGCTTTGATGAATACATTTTTTACAACCGCAACTTGTAGCTACTTTTTTACTTCTAATAAAATAAGTTATGGCTAACTCAAGTAGGCCTAAAGCCAAAAACAAAAAGCTTAAAGGTTGGCGCACTCTTCCGATATTAAATAAAGAAATTACAATTGCAGTTAAAATAAAAGGAATGCAACCATAAGATAAATTTTTAAGTTTATCGTCTTTTTTGTGGTCAAGTGTACAGTTTTTATTTTCATTATCAACACTTTCTGTATCGCTATTGGTATATGTATTATCAATACTAACGGAAGCTGTCTCTTCTACAGGTTTATCTTCTTTCGCACACTCATTGTTTTCTTCCAGATATTTGCTTTCAGTAACTGAGCAATCGTTATTATTTTCACTTGAAGTTAAATCGGTATTTGAACTGCTACCATCAATTTCGTTTTGTGAGATAATATCGGTTTTATTTTCAATTTCCGCTTGAAAATCGCTATTATTTGTGTTTGAATTATTATTTTCGTTTAACATTTAATTGATTTTTCCTATTTTAGTTCTTCAAACTATGAAGTGGTGCAGGTATTCTGCCACCCCTTTTAATAAATTTTAAAGGAGAGTTTTTATTGACTGCAATAATTGGAGCGTGACCTAAAAGACCACCAAACTCTGCATAATCGCCAACGCCTTTGCCTATAACAGGAATAACTCTGACAGCAGTAGTTTTCATATTTACCATACCAATTGCAGATTCGTCTGCAATAATACCGCTTATAACTTCCGCAGGAGTATCGCCCGGGATTGCAATCATATCAAGACCTACAGAGCATACGCAAGTCATTGCTTCAAGTTTTTCAATATTTAAAGCTCCGCTTTCAGTTGCAGCAATCATACCTGCATCTTCGCTTACAGGAATAAATGCACCTGACAAACCGCCAACTGCAGAACTTGCCATAATACCACCTTTTTTAACAGCATCGTTTAGCATAGCAAGACAAGCTGTTGTACCGCAAGCACCCACGCTTTCAAGACCAATCTCTTCAAGAATATGTGCTACGCTATCGCCCATAACAGGTGTAGGAGCAAGTGACAAGTCAACAATACCGCAATTAACGCCTAATCTTTTTGCAGTCTCACGGCAAACTAATGAACCAACACGAGTGATTTTAAAAGCGGTTTCTTTAATTTTTTCCGCAACTTGAACAAGGTCTCCGTCCACACTTTCCAAAGCGTGTTTAACAACGCCCGGTCCGCTAACGCCTACATTTAAAGTCAAGTCATTTTCACCAACGCCGTGGAAAGCACCTGCCATAAACGGATTATCTTCAACAGCGTTACAAAAAACTACAAGTTTAGCACAAGCTAAGCTGTCTTTATCTGCAGTTTTTTCTGCACATTCACGAATGATTTTACCCATTAATGCAACGGCGTCCATATTTATACCAGATTTAGTTGAACCAACATTTACAGAAGAGCATACCTTGCCCGTTGTAGCAAGAGCTTCTGGTATAGACATAATAAATTGTTTTTCATACTCTGTCATACCTTTGTGTACCAAGGCAGAGTATCCGCCCAAAAAGTCAATGCCGATTTCATTTGCAGCTTTATCCAAAGCACGAATAACTTCCAAATGTCCGCCATTGTTTGCGGTAATAAGACTAACTGGTGTAACACTCACACGCTTATTTACAATAGGAATACCAAGTTCCGCACTAAGGTCGTTTGCTGTTTTAACCAAATTTTTTGCACTTTTTGTAATTTTATCATAAACTTTTTCAGCAGTGCGTTTAGGAGTGTCTGCAATACAATCCAAAAGTGAAATACCAAGAGTAGTAGTGCGGACATCTAAATGTTGCTGATTTATCATTTGAATAGTCTCAAAAATCTCTTTATTGTTTATCATTTTCAACCTCTAATTAAAGTTTGTGCATAGCATTAAAAATATCTTCGTGTTGAACGCGAATGACAACCCCAAGTTCTTCTCCTGCTTTTGTCAAAATATCGCTTAATTTAGTAACATCGCTGTTTGCACTTATAGAAACCATCATAATCATAGTAAAATAATCTTGCATAATAGTTTGAGAAATATCTTCGATATTGATATCATTTTCATATAAAATATTGCTTACTTTAGCAATAATACCTTTTTTGTCTTTACCTATTACTGAAACAATTGCTTTCATAATAACCTCTTCCGAATAAAATAAGTTGTATGTTTTATTGTAACATATATTAATAATAATTACAAGAGTTATTGCTTACAAATTTTTATTTTCCGCGTATAATTTCAAAAAACGCGCAGATAATAATGGTGTAACAATGTTACAAGGAGGAAAAAATGATTACAGTAATAGCAATGATATTAATGATTCTTGGTGCTTTCAACTGGTTTTCAGTTGGTGTGTTTGATTTTAACTTTATCAACTGGATATTCACATCAAACGCATATATCGGTGCAAGAATCTTGTATGGCATCGTAGGTGTTGCAGGTTTATGGTTGGTATTCTATTTAGCATATAACAAATTCAGTGGCAGAAGAATTAATGCCCCTGAAAGTGTTATGGGCAGAGAACGCCACGAAAGCCGTGAAGTGTCAAATTCTGAAGAGTTTTAATAGTAAGAAAAATTTTTGACACTTTTAAATATACCGACAAAGGAACTATCCTTTGTCGGATTTTTTTATTTTTGGCTTGATAAATATCCCTTTTTATGCTAAAATGTTTGTATTAATAATAAAAGTGAGAATGTTTATGGATATAAAATGCAAAAACTGCGGACAAATGATTGACGAAAAAGATAAGTACTGCAAATATTGCGGTTACTTAATTCCGCAAAAGGAAGAAGAAATCCCACTTTCCAAAAAGAATATAGAGAATAAAGTGCAGGAAACTAAAGCTACTATCTATGAGCAAGATATTGTAGACAGTAAAAATTACCCTTTTGAAAATTTAGCTGTTATTATGCTAGGCGACAAAAATTCACTTTATACAAAAAGTGTTATGCTAACAATCTTATCTTTTTGCTTAGGATTGGTGTTTTTGGTTATTGCAGTTGTCTCTAAATTTTTAATACCTAAACCTATGGTTGCCTTTATTTGCCTATTTATTTTTATGCTTGCAATGATTTGTGCTTTTGGCTTTACTTTGGAGCGTTACTATAATTCAAAAGGCATAAAAAATATAAAAGATAATGAAATCACTATCAGAAAATACGGCTTTAAAAAACCTGCAGAAGTGCTAATCGATGGTCATATTTTTGAGATAGTTACAGATAACCCCTGCCCAGTTTGCGAAGGGGATATAATAGGCGACTTGCATATTGAAAAAATAGAAAATAAGATTGTCGTTGTATGCAATATTAACAGAAAACATATCTTTAGAATAGACGAAACAGAATTTGTAACAGCCTTAAGAAATGGCGAAATCACCACTTACGATAAAGGTAAAATCAAAAACTAAAAACAAAATAACGCTTGAAAATCGGGACTAAAAGTAGATTTTGACCATAAAAATATAAACGGATAATGTTTACAAAGGACGAATTATGAAGAATATTAAAATATTTTTGGCATCAACTTTTGAAGAATTTAAACAAGAGCAAAATGAGCTGTTAAATTTTATTTATGAAATAGGCGAACAATTTGAAAATATGTACAATGTAACTATTAAACCATTGTATATGAATAAATTGTTGCAAGATTACACACAAATGCTTGAGTCTATTAAGGATTGTGAGCTTTGCTTTTTTGTAGTTTTTAAAAAGAGTGACGAAAAGGTTGAAAAGGAATTTTCGACAGCATATCACGAGTTTAAAAAGAATAACGGAAGCACACCAAAAATATATGTTTATTTTAAAAATTTGCAGAATGACGAGAGCGTTAGTGATTCTGTAAAATCTTTTATGGGGCTTATTGACAAAGACTTAGGGCATTACCACGGCACATTTGACCATATAGATACAATCAAATTGCGTATTTTGCTTAATATCAAGACGCAAAATAAAATGGACTATTTAAATATAGATATTGAGGATAAAGATTGTGTTATAAACGGAACAAAAGTACTTAATCTTGATAACGTATTAGAATTTGCAAATAGTGAAGATTTAAAATATTTTCAACAAAAATTAATGGAAGTTGAAGATAAATATTTGGAAATGCAAGCTGTTTATGAAAGTCGTAAAATGGATGATGATTTTTATAAAGAATATGTGAAAATAACTACCGAAAGAAATGATTTAAAAGAAAAGATTAAAAATTTAAGAAAAAGCATATTTGATTTATCTTTAGGATTTAGTAATGCTGAAGTAGATGGTATTAAAGATATAAGACTTAAAAAAGCTTACCGCTTGATGGAACAAGGGGATAGTAGAGGTTGCCTTGCAGTATTAAATGAAGAAGAGCTTAATAGTGAATATTATGACAGGAAAAAAGATAGAAATTTGGAAGCAAAAGAATATGCAATAGCTTTTATAAAACGGCATAAATTTGCTATAGGAACATTAAAAACAATGTTTTTGTATGATAATCGCTTTGCAGAAATAGAAAGCCGTTATGAAACTTGCGTTAATGAAGCAATAGAATATAAAGTAGAACTGGATGTTTTGTATGATTATGCTTCTTATTTGCGTAATCAAAATAATCATTGTAAAGCTATTGAAATTGCAGAACAATTGTTGAAATATTGGGATAAGGAAGATATATCTAAATACGATAATTCAAGATTACATCATTTGTTAGCTTTATTATATAGTGATACTCAAAGGTATGATTTAGCAGAAGAAATATATATTAAAAAAATTGAAAAATTTAATTTTGAAATTGAAAAAATACGTATTGATTCAATTAAGAGAGGGCGAGTCTATGAAAATTTTTCGCTACTATTTAAGCCTAATTTAGCAAATAGTTATAACAATTTGGCATTATTATATAGTGATATCCAGAGATATGAGTTAGCAGAAGAATTGTATAAAAAAGCAATAGAGATATATAAAGGATTAGTCAATAACAACAGACAAGCTTTTGAGCCTTATTTAGCAAGTATTTATAACAATTTAGCAAATTTATATAGAGCTACTCAAAGATATGATTTAGCAGAAGAATTGTATAAAAAAGTAATAGAGATAAGAGAACGATTAACAAAAGAAAATCCACAAGTATACGAACCCGATTTAGCAAATAGTTATAACAATTTAGCACTTTTATATGATGATACACAAAGATATGATTTAGCAGAAGAATTGTATAAAAAAGCAATAGAGATATATAAAGGATTAGTCAATAACAACAGACAAGCTTTTGAGCCTTATTTAGCAAGTATTTATAACAATTTAGCAATTTTATATGATGATACACAAAGATATGATTTATCAGAAGAATTGCATAAAAAAGCAATAAATATAAGAGAGCGATTAGTAAAAGAAAATTCAAAAGTTTATGAACCTGATTTAGCAGATAGTTATAACAATCTAGCATGTTTATATAGATATACTCAAAGATATGATAAAGCAGAAGAATTGTATAAAAAAGCAATAGAGATAAGAGAGCGATTAGTAAAAGATAATCCACAAGCTTTTGAGCCTGATTTAGCAGATAGTTATAACAATATTGCGCTATTATATCATTATAATTTAAAAAATCTTGAATTGGCGGAAGATTTTTATGAAAAAGCAATAGAAATAAGAGAAAAATTAGTGGAAGAAAATCTAAAAGTATACGGATTGGATTTGGTGAAAAATTATCGTGGTTTAGCAACACTATATGATGAAAAACAAAAATATGGTTTTGTAGAAGAATTATATGAAGATATAATAGCTGTTTACGAAAGATTAGCACAAGAAGAACCTAAAATTTATGAACCAAATTTGGCTGTTTCCTATTTGGAACTTGCAAAATTATATAGGTTTATGGGGCAAGAGAGTGAAGCACAGAAGTATTTTGACAAAACATTCTATTTAGCAATCACATACAAAGATATTGACGGAAGATGTAAAGAGATTTACCAAAATATGAATATGTTATGTTAGCCTGTTTAAATCACTTTGCAAAGCAGGCAGCCGACTATTGCACCTACTATGGTGCTGAATAGAGAGACTGGGATAGCGTATCTTAGTTTGCTTATTTTAGTGGTTGAAAAGTAAACGGCGGTGATATAAAAAATTGTTTCCGCTGCACCTGCAATAATTGAGCCGCATCTTGCAATATATGAGTCTACGCCGTACATTAAGTATATCTCGTCCAAAATTGCAAGGCTACCATTACCACTTAGCGGGCGTAGTATCATAAGTTTGGTAAGTTCTTTAGGTATACCGAAAAATCCGAAAACAGGCTCAAGCATATTTGTTAAAATATCTGATAATCCGCTGACATTTAAAAGTTCTACTGCAATAAAAATTGCAGTAATGAATGGAAAAATATCTGCAATCAATCTTAATGCAGATTTTATTCCGTCGGTAAAACAACCATATAACGGAATTTTTTTGACGATAGCATATACAAAAATTGTAAGAAATATTACGGGAATTATATAGTTTGCCATATTACACCTTTTCTTTTGTAAACTTGCGAGCAAGCATACAAAGGCTTATACCGCAAATTGTGGAAATTAATGAAGATAATAATGTTGGCAAAATGACATCGGCAGGGTTAACGCTTCCCATACTTGCACGCATACCCAAAATTGTGGAAGGTAGAAGTTCAAGGCTTGTGCAGTTTATTACAACAAAAAGGATTATGTTATGGCTTGCATATAAACTGCCTTTATCCATTCTTTCAATTGCTTGAATTCCAAATGGAGTTGCGACAGAGCCTATCCCTAACATATTGGCGGAAAAGTTCATACTTATGCTTGATAGGGCATCTTCAGATTCCCCCTTAAAAAGTCTTTTTACAATTGGTGAAAGTAGTTTGGCAATTTTTTTGTCCAAACCGCTTTTTTCTATTATACGCATTACAGCAATCCAAACGCTGTATATTGCAAGCAATCTTAACGCTAAAGTTATGGCGGAACTAGCCCCGTTTATCATAGAAGACAAAACGAGTTCAGGGGACTTGTATATCATAAGAGCAATACTGCTTGTTGTCATAATAAAAAATATAAAGTTCATAGTAAAGTTTATGATAGTGCAATTGTCGGTATTCTTATTGTTAAAAATTTGTTATCATAAAATTTACATAAACAATTAGCTAATTAAACATTAGCTAATTGTATTGTGGATAAAACCAAATTAAAAAGCTTATATTTGTGATTAAAGCTATTAAATATTGATTTTTTTTGCAAAAAAATACTGCCAAAAGTTATCCACTTTGGCAGTATAATTTATTTGTATTGTTTTTTATTAGTTTTTGTTTTTCAACAAATCTCTAATTTCTTCAAGCAAACGAGTATTTGCAAGTTCTTTTTCTTCTTGAGCGATTCTTGCTTGTTCTTGAGCTTCTGCATCTGCTTTTGCTTTAGCTTCTTCTTGAGCTTTTAAGTCTTCTTTATATTTTGCGATTGCTTCTTTTCTGCTCAAGCCTTCTGCTTTATATTTTTTAACAGCTTGCTTTTGAGTGTTCATACCATCTTTAATTTTCTTTTGATTTTCAGAAAAAGTGTTAAGTGTTTTTATGATTAGGAACAAAATAAAAGCAATCAAAATGAAATTGATAATTGCACCAATTAAAGCGCCCCAATCTATATAAATTGATGCAGCAAGGTCGATATTGCCGGCAGAATCTCTTACTTCTTTTAAAATAGTGTAGATTGGTTCATTTGGATTCCCTACGATAGCAGAAACTATCCAATTGATAAAAGGACGAATTATGTTGTTGGTAAGAGCGGTTACGATTGCAGTAAAAGCACCACCAATAATAACACCGACTGCCATATCCATAACATTGCCACGAGTGATAAATGTTTTAAATTCTCTAAAAAACTTTTTCATAATATTCTCCTTAGATTTCGATTAATTTAATAATAGCATATAACCACTTTTTTATCAAGAAATATTAGAAATTATATCAAAAAAATTAAAAAATATAAATAAAGCAGCTTTTAAATGACATTAAAACTATTTACTTTTTTTATATTAGGTGTTAAAATAATAAGCATAGAATATTATTTTTATAAATTTTATTAAAAAATGGCTTTATAAAGGTATTGGCGAAATAAAAATTAATAAAGCTAGACGATAATTTTTTAAAATGATTAAAACTGAAAAATAACTAAAGCTATACTCATTCGTATAGCGAAGGAGATATATATGTCTGAAAAATATTATATTACTACCCCTATTTATTACCCAAGCGGCAAGTGGCATTTGGGAACTTGCTACACAACTGTAATTTGCGATGCAATTGCAAGATTTAAGCGAATGGAAGGTAAAGATGTATTTTATTTAACAGGAACTGACGAACACGGACAAAAAATAGAAAAGGTGGCAGCAGAGCATAATACACCTACTAAAGTTTATATTGATAAAGTGGTATCCGATTTAAAAGATTTGTGGAAATTGCTTGATATTAGCTATGATAAATTTATTCGTACAACAGACGATTATCACGAAAAGGCTGTGCAAAAGATATTTACTAAACTTTATGAGCAAGGTGATATTTATAAAAGTGAATATGAAGGTTGGTACTGCACACCTTGCGAGTCATATTGGACTGAATCACAATTGGTTGACGGCAAATGCCCTGATTGTGGCAGACCTGTGGAACTAATGAAGGAAGAGAGCTACTTTTTCCGTTTGTCAAAATACCAAGACAGACTAATCAAGTTGCTTGAAGAGAATACCGAATTTTTGCAACCTGCAACAAGACAAAAGGAAATGATAAACAACTTTTTAAAACCGGGTTTGCAAGATTTGTGCGTGTCAAGAACTACTTTCCAATGGGGTATACAAGTACCTTTTGACCCAAAACACGTGGTTTATGTTTGGATAGATGCGCTAACAAATTATATAACTGCACTAGGCTATGAGCAAGAAGACGATAAATTGTTTAAAAAGTATTGGCCTGCGGATTTGCATATGATTGGTAAGGAAATTGTACGCTTCCACAGCATTATATGGCCTGCAATTTTAATGGCACTAGATTTACCACTACCTAAAAAAGTTTATGGACACGGCTGGTTGATGCTTGATAGTGATAAGATAAGCAAAAGTAAAGGTAACATTATTGACCCATTCTTGCTTAGCGAAAGATATTCCGTTGATGCAGTAAGATATTATCTTTTAAGGGAAATCCCATTCGGACAAGACGGAATGTACTCAAACAAAGCCTTTTTGACAAGAATCAACAGCGATTTAGTAAATGATTTGGGTAACTTGGTTTCAAGAACTACTGCAATGGTTGAGCAATATTTTGGTGGAGTTATTCCTTCTCCAAAAACTTCAACAGAATTTGATGCAAGCTTAAAAGAAGTGGCAGTTTCCGCTTTAGACAAAATAAGTAAAAATGTTGATAATCTTCTTATCCCTGAAGCAATTGATAATATTTGGGCTATAATTAGGCGTGCAAACAAATATATTGACGAAACTTGCCCTTGGATACTTGCAAAAGACGAAGAAAAACGTGATACACTTGCAACAGTTATGTTTAACCTTTGCGAGAGCATAAGATTTGCAAATGTTTTATTGCAAGCATTTTTAACAAATTCACCTAAACAAATTTTTGCAAAGTTAGGAATTACAGATGAGAAATTAATGACATTTAAATCTATCAAAAGTTTTGGTGCAAAAATTGACGGCTTGAGAGTTTCAAAAGGTGAAGCATTGTTTAAGAGAATTGACATTGAAAAGGAACTAAAAGAACTTGACAAAATAGCTGAAGCAAATCAAAAAGCTGCTAAAGCACAAAAGGAAGAGAAAAAAGTGGAAGAAAACATTGTTAATATTAGTGAAATAACTATTGACGAATTTGCAAAAATCGCTTTGAGAGTTGGCAAAGTAAAAGCTTGCGAAAAAGTGGAAAAAGCAGACAAGCTATTAAAACTTACTGTTGATTTGGGCGAAGAAAAAACAAGAACAATAGTAAGCGGTATTGCAAAATGGTATACACCAGAAGATATGGTTGGTAAGAGCATAGTTGTAGTTAGCAATCTAAAGCCTGTTAAACTTCGTGGTATTTTAAGCGAAGGTATGATATTGTGTGCAAGTGACAATGATGGCAACTTGAGTTTAGTTGCTCCTATTTCATATATCAAAGCGGGTAGCGAGGTAAGATAATATGCTTATTGACTCTCACGCACATTTGCTTGATGAAAGGCTTGTGGGTGATATACCCAAAATAATTGCGGACTACAAAAATAACGATGTCGAAATAAGTGTGGAGATTGGTGCGGATTTGCAGTCTTCTATCGGTGCGGTAGAGCTTGCAAAAAAGTATGATAATATTTATGCAACTGTTGGTTTGCACCCTGAATGTGCGGAAAAAACAACAGATAGCGATATTGAACAAATAAAGAAGCTAGCACAAAATGACAAGGTTGTTGCTATTGGCGAAATTGGTCTTGACTATCACTATGATTACGATAAAACCGCTCAAAAATCGCTATTAATTAAACAAATTATACTTGCTGACCAGCTTCACTTGCCTATAGTTATACATTTAAGGGACGCTTATCAAGATATGGAAAACATACTAAATGAGTATAAGTCTTATATCAATAACGGATTGCTTTTACATTGTTATTCCGGAAGTAGAGAAATGCTTGACAGGTTTAGTCATTTAAACCCATATTATGCTTTTGGTGGGGCTATTACTTTTAAAAATAACAATAGGGCGCAAGTTATTGCAGCGGTAAAAAGAGATAGGCTTGTTATTGAAACAGATAGTCCGTATTTGACGCCTGTACCACATCGTGGTAAGATAAATACGCCTAATTATCTCAAATTCGTAGCAGAAAGAATGGCTTTAGATTTAGGGATAACTTATGAAGAAGTGGCACAAATGACTTATCAAAACACAAAAAGATTTTATCGCATTAAATAATTAAACATTGCAAGGGAAAAATGGATACAATAACTTATAAAATCGGAAATGGAATATATATTAATCTTACTAATAAATGTAGCAATGACTGCACTTTTTGCGAGCGTAACAGAATAAAAGGTGTAGGCGGCTATTATTTGTGGCTTGATAAAGAACCAACTGCTTTGGAGATTATTGAAAGCTTAAAGAAAAGTGATTTGTCTGATTGTGAAGAAATTGTATTTTGCGGTTTTGGCGAGCCTACTTATAGGTGGGAAGTGATAAAGCAAGTAGCAAGCTTTGCACATTCTGTAGGCAAAATAACACGAATTAATACTAATGGACAAGGCTCACTTATAAATGGCTATGACATTACAAAAGAAATGGCGGAGTTTATTGACAAAGTAAATATAAGTTTAAACAATGGTAGTAGCAAAAGATATGACGAAGATTGTAGGTCTATTTATGGCGAAAGTGCTTTTTATGAATTGCAAGATTTTGCAAAAAAATGTTTGCAACAAGGCATTGATACTACTATGAGTGTAGTGGATTGTATCTGCAGTGGGGAAGTTGAGCAAGCAAGAGAAATCGCATTGAAAATCGGGGCTAAATTTAGAATTCGAGAGGAAATTAAATGAGTAAAAGTGTAGCGGAAATACTAAGAGATAACAATTTTAGATTTAATAAGCAGTTTGGACAAAACTTTATAACTGATACAAATCTTCTTGATGCGATAGTAGCAGATAGCGGTGTTACAAGTGAAGACATTGTTGTTGAAATCGGTACAGGTGCAGGCACATTGACAGCAGCAATCGCAAAGGTTGCAAAAAAGGTAATTTCTTTTGAAATTGACAGAAATTTAAAGGAAATTTTAGATATTACTTTAAGCGGGCTTGACAATGTGCAAGTGGTATTTTCCGATATTATGAAAGTAAGCGATAGTGAATTGCAAAGCATTGTTTGCGGAAAGTATAAAGTTGTAGCAAATTTGCCTTATTATATTACAACTCCTATAATTATGCGGTTTTTAGAAAGTGAATATAAGCCAGAGTCAATTTCCGTAATGGTACAAAAAGAAGTTGCAGAGCGAATTTGTAGCAAAGCAAATAGTAGTGAATATGGTGCTATTACAGCAGTGGTAGACCTTTATGCCAATGCTGAAATTACTAGAATAGTAGGTAAAACCAATTTTTATCCTGTGCCTAAAGTTGATAGTGCGGTTTTAAGGCTTGATGTAGTAGAAAATAAGTATAATTGTGACAAAACAAAAGTAAAGCAAATAATAAAAGCCGCTTTTGCAATGAGAAGAAAAACATTAGTTAATAATTTGATGCAAATAGGCTTTACAAGGGAAAAAATAGAAGGTGTTTTAATATCCTTAGGTATTGATTTAAGGGTGCGTGGCGAAGTGCTGAATGTACCAGATTTTATTAGGTTAGCCGAAAATTTGCTATGAAAAAATTGTAAGATACACAGCTTAAAAAAATATTGTGTAAAACAAGAAATGCAATGTAAAATAATGTTAAAATTATGCCAAAAATAGGCAATATTTCTACCAATTTTGTTCTTTTTGATATATAATGAATGTATAAATATATTTTATTTATGGAGGCAAAATATGAAAAAGAAGTTAGTTTTAGTTGTAGCAGTTGTTTTGATTGCTATCACAGCTTGTGCTTGTCTTGCAGGTTGCGTACCTAACAGACCTGATAAGTTTGTTGGTAATTGGGTTATAAGTGACAAGAAGGGTATCGAATCTGGTGATACTACATTCGGAATTTCCGGTGGTAAACTTATTATGAAATTGAATGATGACAATCAAACAATTTTTGAAGAAAAAGGTACAGAGTTTAATGTTTATACTTGTACTGCAGGTGCTTGGAATGCAGTTTCAATGTCAAAAGAAGAAGCTGAGAAAAATGATAATTATAAGAAGATTAAAGAAACTTTAGAGAATGAAAAAGTTCAAGAAGTTATTGGTTACTTAGAAGAATCATTTGAAGACAATTTTGAGAAAGATAAGGAAGGTTGGTGGAATATGAAGAAACTTAACCTTGCATCTGCAAAAGTTGAAGGTGGCAAAATGTCTATGAAATTGCTTGGTGTTGAATTACCATTCAAACTAATTTTGAACTACAGAATTTCAATTCCTTCTGAAGCTAAAAAAGCTTTGAATAAATAAGAATTAACTTTATAAAATATAAAACCGCTCTTATTTGACTAAGAGTGGTTTTTTTATTTGCGATTTTAGTATAGCCAATTTTTTGCTACCAGTGCTTTACAATGAGAAATAAAATGTAAAATAACAACGCATTTTTGTAAGTTATGTAAATTTCTATTAAAGTTTTAAATTTTTTAATAAAAATTATAAAAAAGGGTATATAATGTAGATAGACTTTTGGGTTGGAGGAAAATATTGATGAAAAAATTGAAATTAATTTTGGCAGTTGCTTTTGTTGTTATTCTATGTTGTGCACTGCTAATTGGTTGCACACCAAGCAAGCCAAGTGATTATATGAAAAAATGGAGTGATAGTGAACACAAGAGTGTTACTAGTGCTGTGACTACTGACGGAGTTAAAGAAGAAGTAAGTGAAGGTAAGTACGAAGATTGGCAATATGGCGGTAGAACTACTATAGAGACTACATTTATCAAAAGTGGTGATATGCTAATGCAAAAAACTATCGTTATTACCAACAAAAAAGATAAAAACGGCAAAGATGCAAAAACTGACGATATTAAACCAACTTTTGCACGCATATACCAAATAAATAAAGAAGGTAAATATAATGTTTATACATATTCTTTAGTTTGGGAGAAAGAAAGTGCTACATCTGAAGAAATCGTACAAAAAGGTCAATGGACAGCGTATCAAGATACAAAAGAAAATGTAGAAAATAGTATTGAGTATAAATTTGTCAATGCCGTTTTTGAAGAAGGAAAAGAAGACATTGAAAAGTTTATAACTACTTTTGATGAAACTTATACTAAAGAAAAGGGTGCTTATGTTTCTCAAGCTGACAAAGACGGACATAAAATATATTTAAAAACTAAATCTGGCGAATTGATTAGCGAAGAGAAAGATAGTGAAGGCAAAGTTGTACTAACTAAAAGATATGATTTGAATGAAAAAATCACTATTTCAAGCGGTGCTAATGAAGCATTGAATAAATTCCTACAAACAAAAGACGGAAAAATCACAAAAATCGAAGATAAGAAAGATGAAAAAATCTACTATATCACTGTAGAGGATAAAGAATATAAAGTCAACAGCAAAGTTACAGGTTATGAAAAATTAGCAGATAGCAAAGTTGACGATATAGTATCTGTAAGAGTTAAACCAGGTTTCTTAGGAATGGGAACTAGTATCTCTGATATTTTTGAGCTTAAATAAAATTTGAAATTTAAAAAATTAAATCAAATATATCCCGATAAAAAGGGGTATATTTTTTTTGTCAAAATACAAAATTTTATAAATATCATAAAAAATCGGTTTTTTCATAAAATGGTGTTTTTTTGAAAAATGAATGTCAAATTTTAATAAAAATTGAAAAATTGTGTTCATTTTTTGCAATAAAAGCGTATTTTGTAGTAAAAGGTAAATATTATAGTTGAAATTGCATTTAAAATATGATAGAATAGTTATATTAAGTGTGATAAAAGGAGCGATTATGGAAATTAATGATTATATAAGAGCTAATTGGGTGTTTTTCAAGCAAATTTATAATGATGAAACTGTACTTAATGCAGTTAAAGAAGAAATTTTCGGTGAAACTAAAAAATTGCTTAAATACGCTGATTTATTGCTTGAAGGTAAATGGTCTAAATTGGAAGGTATGCCACCTATTTTTATATTGTCAACACTTGCATTGTGCTTAAAACCTACTTATGACAGATTTATTAGAATGGGACTTAGTGAAAGCGTTTTTTACGATACTATGTCAGATATAAAAATTTGGGGTGAAGATTACCGCAATCACCATAATGGTGAAATTGGTTTAACTGAAATCAATTGGTTGTATCTTCACGTTAATTGTGAAATTTTCAAAATTGGCAGATTGCAATATCAAATCGGTAAATTCTATTTTAATAAGTCTGCAGAAATTGCAGGAAGAACCATTAAATATGGTGATAAATGCTACTTTATTCATATCCCTAGGGGAGCAAAACTAGATAGTGTAAGCTGTAAAAAATCTATAACTCTTGCTACTGACACTTTGGGAGATATTTTTAAGGATATTCAAACTGATGTTATGATGTGTCAAAGCTGGCTACTTAGCCCTAAAAATATGAATTTTGTTGCTAAAGACAGCAATATTGCAAAGTTTGCAAATATGTTTAGTTTAACTAGCGAAAGCGAAGGTGCAGAGCAACATTTCCGTTGGATATTTGATATAATTGCTGACGAAAAAACTTTTGCTAAAAACAAGAAAAAATTAGGTTATTATATGGACCTATCTAAATTTAATGCAACAACTTCACTTCAAAAAGCCGCTAAAGATTATGTAATGGCGGGCGGTGAGTTTTCAAGCGGTAAAGGTTTATTGGTAACAAAGGATATTATTGGCTAATATGTTAAAAGATAACTTGATGTTGTACTTGGTCACAGACAGCAAAATGTGCGGTGATAATTTTGAGAATATAATCGAAACTGCTATAAAAGCGGGAGTCACAATGGTGCAACTAAGAGAGAAAGATATTACTTTTGAAGAATTTTGCAAAAAAGCACTAAAGCTAAAGGAAATTTGTAAAAAGTACAAAGTTCCGCTTATTATAAATGATAATGTTGATATTTGTGTGGCTGTAAATGCTGACGGCGTACATTTGGGCAGTTCGGATATGGATATTGTTACAGCGCGCAGTATTCTTGGAAATAGTAAGATTATAGGTGGTTCTTGTCGCGATTCAGAAACAGCTAAATTATTGGAAAATTCAGGAGCAGATTACTTGGGGGTAGGTGCAGTTTTTGGCACACAAACAAAGCAAGATGCAAAAACCATTTCTGTGGAAATATTAAAGCAAGTTTGTAGTAGTATTAATATTCCTGTAGTTGCTATTGGCGGCGTAAATGCGGAAAATATTGCTAAATTAAAAGGCAGCGGAGTTGCAGGTGTAGCCGTAATATCAAGCATATTAAAAGCAAAAAATGTTGAAATAGCAACAAAAAATATTTGCGAGCAGTTAAAACAGATTTTATAGTTAGATTTTAACATATTTTTTAATTAATAATATAGAGTTAAAATGACTAACCTTTAAAAATATTGACAAATTTATTTTAAAGTGCTAAAATAAATTGATTTAACAAGACATATAAAAGGGGCACACCACCGAAAGGGCGTGTTCGTTTGTATGTCCTTTTTTATTTAATGGGAGATAATAGTAATGATAAAAATTAATGGTGAAGTTAAAAATTTAGATAATTGTAATTTGCTTGAGTATATAAAAGCTAACGGATATAAGTTGGAAGTTATAGCAGTTGAGCTTAATGGTAACATTATAAAGAAGTCTGATTTTGCAAATATTACCTTAAAGGACGGCGACAGCGTTGAGATAGTCAGTTTTGTCGGGGGTGGTTGATTTATGCAAGTTTTGATAAATGGCAAAAAGGTTGAAATGCCAAAAGGCAGCAGAATGAGTGATATCAAAGGTGACTATGATATATTTGTAAGAAACGGCTTTGGCGTAGAGAGTAGCACAGAGCTTTTTAACGGAGACAATATAATTGCTGTGCGTAAAGGGGAAATGCCAAGTAAAGATAATCTAACTCAAATGATATTTGCAAGAAATGGCGAAAAAGCTACGGACAAGCTAAAAAATGCTTGCGTATGTATTTGCGGACTTGGCGGTTTAGGTTCAAATATTGCTGCAATGTTAGTTAGGCTTGGCGTAGGTAAACTTATCTTAGTTGATTTTGATATTGTTGACCCAACCAATTTAAACAGGCAAAATTATTTTGTAAAAGATATAGGAAGTTTAAAAACTATCGCAACAGAAAGAATACTTAAAGAAATTAATCCTTATGTAGAATTAGAACTAAAAAATGTGTATGTGAATGACGACAATGTTATGCAAGTGATTTGTGGTGCAGACATAATAGTTGAAGCGTTTGATAACCCTGTATGTAAAGCACAGCTTGTAAACAACATATTGTCAAAGACTGATAAATATATAGTTGCAAGTTCAGGAATGGCGGGATACGCAAGTAGCAATAATATTAAAACAAGTAATAAACTTTCAAGATTATTTGTCTGCGGAGATAGTGAAAGCGAAGCAAAAGAAAATATGAGCCTTATGTCTCCACGAGTAAATATTTGTGCGGGGCATCAAGCAAATATGGTATTAAGATTATTGCTTGGAATAAAAGAATGTTGATTACAATTAAGATAAATAAATTATAATATATGTATTAAAATATTTACACAAAAATTAAAAAAATCTATCAAAAATCGGTATTATTATGAAAAAGGAGCTAAATATGCAAGAAGATAAGTTGGTAATAGGCGGAAGAGAGTTTGATTCCAGATTTATTTTGGGGTCAGGTAAGTTTTCACTAAAGTTTATGCAGTCTGTTATAGAAAACGCACAAGTTGAAATGGTAACAGTTGCACTTCGCAGAGCAAATATAGGCGGTGGAAATAATATTTTGGATTATATCCCTAAAAATATTACATTGCTTCCAAACACTTCAGGGGCAAGAAATGCAGAAGAAGCTGTAAGAATTGCAAGGCTTGCAAGAGAAGTCGGCTGTGGTGATTTTGTAAAGCTAGAAATTATTGGCGACAGCAAATATTTATTGCCTAACAATAGCGAAACTATTAAAGCTACAGAAATATTGGCAAAAGAAGGTTTTATCGTTATGCCATATATGTATCCTGATTTGTACGCTGCAAGAGATTTGGTTGCTTGCGGAGCGGCTGCGGTTATGCCACTTGCTGCACCAATTGGTACAAACAAAGGATTATCTACAAAAGATTTTATAAAAATATTGGTTGACGAGATAGATTTGCCTATTATAGTCGATGCGGGAATAGGCAGACCATCACAAGCCTGCGAAGCAATGGAGATGGGTGTAAGTGCGATTATGGCAAATACTGCAATTGCAACTGCCGGCAATGTTGATATGATGGCAAAGGCTTTTAAAAACGCAATTATTGCAGGTAGACAAGCTTATTCTGCAGGTTTAGGAAGAGTTTTAGATAACAAAGCGGAAGCATCAAGTCCACTTACAGGTTTTTTGGAGGACTAAATGAAAAACGCAAATAGTGATGTTATGGATTACTTAGAAGGTATGGAAATTATAAGCCATAACATTTTAAATAAAGTAGATAGTTTATATACTTCTTATGATTACAATAGTTACACTCAAAATGATGTAAAAATTGCACTAAGCAAAGAAGTACTTGATTTAAACGATTTTGCAGCATTACTTTCCCCCGCAGCTACAGATTTTTTGGAAGAAATGGCATCTCGTGCTAAAATGGAAACTTTTAAGCATTTCGGCAATGCAGTAAGCGTTTACACTCCGCTTTATATAGCAAATTATTGTGAAAATTATTGTGTATATTGCGGTTTTAATTGTATGAACAAAATCAATCGTGCAAAACTTTCTGAACAAGAGATTGAAAGCGAATTGCAGGCAATAGCAAAGCAGGGCTTTAAAGAAATTTTGTTGCTTACAGGGGAGAGTAGGAAAAAATCCAGTGTGGAATATATAGGTAAAGCAGTAACTATTGCAAAAAAATATTTTGCTACTATAGGTATTGAAATATATCCTTTAAATATCGACGAGTATGCTTACCTTAATAGTTTAGGTGCAGATTATGTCAGCGTTTATCAGGAAACTTATAACAAAGAAAAATATGCCGAACAACATTTATTTGGTGCAAAAAGGGTTTTTCCATACAGATTTAACGCACAAGAGCGTGCTTTAAAAGGCGGAATGCGTGGTGTATGCTTTGGGGCTTTGCTTGGACTAGATGATTGGAGAAAAGATGCTTACGCTACAGGCTGTCACGCCTATTTAATCCAAAAAAATTATCCACAAGCGGAAATAAGTTTTAGTTGTCCGCGTATGAGACCTTTTATTAATAATAAAGAAAATAACCCAAAAGACGTACACGAAAGACAATTATTGCAAGTGCTTTTAGCGTATAGATTGCTTATGCCTTATGCAACTTTAAATATTTCAACAAGGGAGCAAGAGTCTTTCCGTAACGGCGTTGTAGGGCTTTGTTGCAACAAAATATCCGCAGGCTCAAAAGTAGGTGTTGGCGGACATGATGGGGAAGAAAAAGGCGATGAGCAATTTGATATTTCAGACTCAAGAAGTTTGGAAGAGATTAATCAAATGCTTGAGCAAAAAGGCTTGCAACCTATTTTTACAGATAGTCAATATTTGATTTAGTATAAAATAGAATACAAAGAGAAATTTTAAAGCAAACATAAAAAGGTGAAAAGTGATAATATTTACAGATGTAAAAAGTGCGATAATGCCACTTGACAAATTAGTGCTAGCCGCTATAAAAAAATACAATCCTTCTGCTGTTTATTTTAGAGATAAAAGTATTTCAGATAAGGAATATTTTGATATGGCAAAAAAATTAATTGATATATGCAAAAAACATAATGTGCCATTTTATATTTGCCATAGGTATGAAATAGCAGAGCAATTAGGTGCCAAAAATTTTCATACAAACTTAAATTTGCTGTCAAAAATCGATACTAATCATAAATTTGACAATATTTCCGTGCCAATTCATAGTAAACAAGAGATTGAATTAGCTATAAAACTTGGTGCAACTAATTTGGTATACGGACATATTTTTGAGACATTTTGTAAAAAAGATTTATCCCCACGCGGATTGGATAGTTTAAAAGAGATTTGTAGTTTATCTAAAATTCCTGTAATTGCAATTGGGGGTATAAATGGTAAAAACGCTCAAAAGGTTTTGGATATGGGCGCTTGCGATTTTGCAGTAATGAGCAGTGCTATGACTTTGACTTTTTGATATTGTGTATCAACTTTAATTAATTGATAGTAACTTGACTTATTAGTAATTGTATTTCACACAATCAAGCACTTTTAATTTCGGCTTTATTTAATAAATAAAAAAAGTCTTTACAATTTAATAAAAATGTTATATACTAGAATATGCAGGGGTACTCTTTGGAGTTGAGAAGGCAGCCGCCTAACCCTTTGAACCTGTTGGTTAACACCAGTGTAGGGAGCAAAAATATAACTATTTAGCTCTCCTATTAGGGAGAGTTTGTTTTTTAAGGAGAAATTTATGTATACAGCTTTAGCAATAGCAGGTTCTGATTGTAGTGGTGGCGCAGGTATTCAAGCAGATTTAAAAACAATGTCAGCACACGGCGTATTCGGAATGAGTGTTTTAGTTGCAATTGTTGCGGAAAATACTTCTCGCGTAATATCTGTTAGGGATTTGGATAGTGATATTATTGCAGACCAAATGACAGCTGTGTTTGAAGATATTAAAGTTGATGCGGTAAAAATAGGTATGCTATCTTGTCCTGAGACAATTAACGTAATATATAAAAAGTTGTTAGAATACAAACCTAAAAACATTGTTGTGGACCCTGTTATGTATGCAAAAAATGGGGCAGCACTTATGCCAGAAGGTAGTATTGCAGTGCTACTTAAAACTATTGTACCAATTGCTACACTAATTACGCCCAATATCCCCGAAGCAGAGTGCATTGCGCAAATGAAAATTAAAAGCAGAGAAGATATGATAACTGCCTGCAAAAAAATACATAGCTTAGGGGTTAAAAATGTACTTGTTAAGGGCGGGCATTATGACGGCGATGCTATGGATATTTTGTATGACGGAAAAGAAGTTTATACCTTTGTTACCGAGCGTATAAATACAAAAAACACTCACGGCACAGGTTGTACTTTGTCAAGTAGCATAGCAAGTAATCTTGCTTTAGGACACAGTGTTTATGACAGCATTAAACTTGCAAAAGAGTATGTGACAGGTGCGATAAGGCACTCCCTTGAACTTGGAAAAGGTAATGGACCAACAAATCATTTTTGGAAATTTTTTAATTAATATATCAAAAATCGGTATTATTTTGCAAAATTAACCTTCGAAAAGTTTTTTAAAGCTAATAAAAAAAGCAATTAAATTTATTAACAATTTTTATGGAGATTTATATGAGAGAATATGCAACACAAATGGAAGCAGCTAAAAAAGGAATAATCACACCCGAGATGAAAATCGTTGCGGAAAAAGAAAGACGTTCCCCACAATATATTATGGAAAAAGTGGCTTGCGGTGAAATTGCAATCCCTTGCAATATAAACCATAAAAATTTGTCACCCGAAGGAGTTGGCAGTGGACTTAGAACAAAAGTAAATGTCAATTTAGGCGTTTCTGGAGATTTTCGTGATTATGATTTGGAAATGCAAAAAGTCGACATTGCATTAAAATATGGTGCAGAAGGTATTATGGATTTGTCTAATTGTGGAAAAACAAATGTCTTTAGACAAAAATTAATAGACAAGTCTACCGCAATGATAGGCACAGTACCAATGTACGATGCAATAGGTTATTTGGAAAAAGAACTTGTAGATATTACTCCCGATGATTTTTTGGAAGTTGTTAGAGCTCACGCAAAGCAAGGTGTAGATTTTGTTACCATTCACGCAGGTATCAATAGAAGAGTTGTGGAAGGTTTTATGCGTGAAGGTAGAAGAATGAATATTGTATCAAGGGGTGGTTCACTTTTGTTTGCTTATATGCAAATGACAGGTAGAGAAAATCCATTTTTTGAATATTACGATAAAGTACTTGATATTTTAAGGGAATACGATGTTACAATAAGTTTAGGCGATGCAATGCGTCCTGGTTGCATTGATGATAGTACTGATTCGGGACAAATCGGCGAACTGGTTGAACTTGGTTATCTTACAAAAAGGGCGTGGGAGAAAGATGTACAAGTTATGATAGAAGGTCCGGGACATATGGCATTAAATGAAATTGCAAGCAATATGCAACTTGAAAAAAAATTGTGTCATAACGCACCTTTTTATGTGTTAGGACCACTTGTTACCGATATTGCACCAGGATATGACCATATTACAGCTGCAATTGGTGGTGCAGTGGCTGCCACAAACGGAGCAGACTTTTTGTGCTATGTTACACCTGCCGAACATTTAAGACTACCTGATGCAAATGATGTAAGAGAAGGCTTGATTGCAACTAAAATTGCGGCACACGCTGCGGATATTGCAAAAGGTATTCCTTACGCTAGAGATATTGATAACAAAATGTCAGATAGCAGACACAAAGTTGATTATGAAGAGATGTTTAAGTACGCACTTGACCCCGATAAGGCAAGAGCATATTACGAAAGCGTTCCGCCAAAAAACAGGCATACTTGTTCTATGTGCGGAAAAATGTGTGCTATTAGAACAACTAATATGATTTTGGACGGCGAAAAAGTAAAATTAAAAGAGGAAAATAAATGAGTTTACCTAAAAACATAAAGTATGCAGTATTTGATTTGGACGGCACTTTATTTGATTCTATGTGGCTTTGGAAACAAATTGATTACGATTACTTATCTAAACGCGGGATTCAAGTTCCAAGCGATTATATGAAATGTATAAATCATCTTAGTGTAATGGATACTGCACTATATTCAATAGAAAGATTTAATCTTAAAGACAGCCCAGAAGATTTAATTGCTGAATGGCTTGATATGGCAAAGGAAGCCTATTGTAACAAGATATTGCTAAAGCCTTATGTTACCGAATATTTGGAAAAATTAAAAAAAGATGGTGTTTCAATGTCCGTTGCAACATCACTTAGTTTAGAGCTTGCTATACCTGCACTTGAGAGAAACGGCATTTTAAAATACTTTGACAGTGTAGTTAACAGCGAACAGGTTAAAAGGGGAAAGGGTTTTCCAGATATATATTTAAAAGCAATAAGTCATACAAATTTTAAACCGCAAGACTGTGTGGTTTTTGAAGATATTTTAAAAGGCGTTACAGGTGCAAAAGCAGGTGAGTTTTTTGTTGTAGGCGTATACGACGAAGAGTCTGCTCAAGACCATAACGCTATTAAAAATATTGCAGATATGTTTATTAATAGTTTAAAAGATTTACTAATATAATAAAGCAAGACAGATTTTATATCTGTCTTTTACTTTTTTGTAGGGAAATGCGGAATTATCTCAAAATTTGTCATAAATGAATAAAATTTAGTGTTAAAACGCTTGCAAAATTTAATTAAAAAGTTTAATATTTCAGTAGGAGGTAGAATATGCAAGTTTTAATAACTACAGCAATAGCAGTGGCAACAATGTTAGCTTATGCAGTGCCGGGCTTTTTGACTGTAAAATGCAAGTTGATTCGTGCGGAAAGTATTTCTGCCTTCTCGGTTGTCTTAATGTATATTTGTCAGCCAATGTTAACAATTACTTCTTTTTTAAATGCAACTTTTTCATTAGATTTCTTTTGGAAAATGATAGTTGCCTTTGTTTTAGCAGGAGTACTTCAACTTGGCGTAATACTTATTGCATATTTTTGTTTGAAAAAGCAGTATGATAAGGATATTAAATATAGGATAGCAACCATAGCAACGGCTTTTGGCAATTGCGGTTTTATGGGTGTTCCACTACTACAGGCAATAATGCCAGAAGCAATAAGAAATAATGCAGTTGTTTTATCTGTTATGTTTTTGTTAGGATTAAATCTTATCGGTTGGACTTTTGCTTCATATTTAATAACAGGTGACAAAAAGTACATAAGTGTTAAAAAAGCAGTAATCAATCCCGCAATGTTAGGTTTAGTTATAGGTTTGCCGTTATTTATTTGTGGCGTTAAACTGCCTGCCGAAGTATTTAATTGTGTGGAATTGCTAGGCAAAATGACAACTCCGCTTTGTATGATAATTTTGGGTATGCGTCTTGCAACCATTACTTTTAAGGAAATGTTTGGCTCACCATTCCAATATTTTATAGTAGCTGTAAAACAAATTATTATGCCTATGCTAGGACTTGTTTTAATTTGGTTTATTCCAATAGATTTTTATATTAGGCAATCATTATTTATACTAGCCGCAACCCCTGTTGCTAGCATAACATTAAATTTTGCAGAGATGCTTGGCAAAGGTCAAAAAACTGCCGCAAACTTAGTTTTGTTAGGTACGCTACTTAGTATATTAACACTGCCACTTATGGCATTGATTATGAATTATGTGCCAGATATATATGCCCATTAAAGGCTTGATTAGGCTGTAATATTTAAAATTTACTAAACAGTTAACAATAAAATTAAGCCATAAAATTTCTTAAATAAGATTAACTAAATAAAAATAACCTTATTACCAAGCACCATAAAACGCAAGTTTTATGGTGCTTATTTTTATGTAAAATTTTCAATTGTGATTTTGCTTATTTTACGCAATAATACTATCAAAAATCGGGGGTAAATTGCAAAAATAAGGAGTAGAAATGTAAAAAAAGAGTACATAGAATAAGTATATCTATGTACATATTATATGAATATTATAGGGTAAAATGTAAGCTTTTGTCAAGGCTACGCTCAAGACTTTGTAAGATATTTAGCTAAATTTAACAAAAAATTTATATTCAAACTTAAAAAACTCTCCAAAAAGTACATAGATATACTTATTCTATGTACTTGAAATTATGGAGGTTTTATTATGGCAAAATGTATAAAACGTGCGGGAACAGTATTTTTTGCTATCGTTTTATCTCTACTATTACTAATAGGCACATTATACGCAACAGACATAGTAGAAATTAACAACATACTAAATATTGATAGTGAAAATTTGGTCTTAGATGAGAATAATGTTAAAAATAGCACTTCTAATTTAGATTTATCAAAAAACGCAGATTACATTTTAAAAGGCAATTGTGACGATATTGCAGGCATTTGGAATAAGGCAGTATCGGATTCCGTTAACAATGCAAGAATAGTAAAAGTAGTTATGCAATCTGACTGGATAGCAAAAGAAGTAAATAATAATTATACGACTATGTTCGGTGAAGGTGAAGGATTTATTGAAGGAAAAGTTTTTATCCCAAAGAATGCAAACTTGACTTTAGATTTAAATGGTCATAAAATTGACAGAAACTTGTTTAACACCACTGGTGGTAATTATGGGTTTTGTATACTTATATATGGCAATATGAGTATTATTGATTCCACTTATGATTCAAACGAAGTGTACAAGTTGCTTGCGAGCGGGAATTTAACTCAAGAAAATGTTGACAAATTGAATTTTGGAAAAATAATGGGTGGCAATAATAATTCTGCATCATTTTACGGCAGTGGTATAAGGGCTGCCAATGGCGGAGTGTTAAACTTTTATTCAGGAATAATATGCAATAACAAGTCAATTGATGGAGCGGGATTAACGTCAATGAGAAATGGATATATCAATTTTTATGACGGCTTGATTTTTGGCAATGTAAGTGTCAATCACGGAGCAGGTGTTTGTGTAGGTATAGAAAGCACTGTCGTTATGCGTGGCGGATTTGTTGCAAACAATACATCAACTTGCGGAGCAGGAGTATTTGTTTATAGCGTTTCGACTTTGGATATTAGAAATACGATTATAACAAATAATGTCGGTACAACTACTACAATAAATAACAATCTAACTACAGCATTAGGTGGCGGTACATATGTTTCAGTAGATTGTGTAGCAAAAGTTGGCGTTGGTACACAAATTTATGGCAATTTATGTGATGATAAGGATAATAACTTGTATTTATACAGCGAAAATTTAGTTCAAGTATCATCAGGTTATTTATTCACCAGCGATATAAAGGGAAAATATATCACAAATGTCGGTATTAGCTTGGAAAAACCAAGGATATTTACTACAGGTTTTACAACTTACAATAATCAGCTTAGTCCTGCTAGTTTTTTCTTCTCTGACAATTCAGCTTATTCTATAGTTAAAAATGGTAACGAAGCTGAGCTTGTCAATAGTGCTGCTACTCTAGAAACTTTAACTTGGAAATATGATGCTAAAAGTACAACAAATAGATTGGCTGTAGTTACATATAGTGGTAATCCTTATACTGTCTCTGCGGAAAAAGGTAATATTTATCGTTTTGGTTATAGTGCTAAACCAAGTTTTGAAGTGACTAATGCAGGCGTATACGCATTTTGTTCAACTGGAACCTTTAAAAACAATGTTTTCACTTTGATAATTTTACCAAAAGAAGTTGACTTGACTTGGATAACAAATTTAACCTATAATGGCAGCGTGCAACAGCCAACAGTAAGAATAAAAACAGGACAATTGCTTGGTACAGATGAATGTAAGGTATTTGCGTTTGGCGAAGCAACTGATGTTGGCAATAATTATTATGCCGAAGCAAGAACTTTAAGCAATATAAACTACAAAATTAAGGATTCAAGTAAAAGTGCTAACTTTAATATTTTGCCTGCAAATTTAACAATAAATATAACAACAGAAAATGCAGAAAAGCACTTTAATGGAAATGTGGTAGACTTAGGCGATAGTTGGTATAACTTGTCAGCGACATTATTAGGACAAGATAGTAAAAAATCATTAAATA
>CAJTYW010000009.1 GCA_910583995.1 uncultured Christensenella sp.
TATAATATGTACATAGATATATTTATTCTATGTACTCTTTTTTTACATTTCTAACGGCTATTTTTGCTATTTACCCCCGATTTTTGAATGGAATATTGTATAAAACAACTAAATTTAAAAATAAAAACTTTACAAATAAATAAGCGGTATAAAACACGAGTTTTATACCGCTTGATAATATGGTTATTTTTAAATTTTCCAATAACTTTCAAGAAAGTTTTTGGCTTGAATAGGCATTTTTTAATTTGCTATTTTTAATACAAATCGTATTATAAACCATTCAGTTTAGTTTGCCTTATCGTAATCACTCTTGAAGTGACTTTCAAAATTATTTGCTTTAGAGTAAGGTTTGCCATCAATAGAAGGGGCAATACATTTTTCATAATTTACATTTTGGTAAACTTTTATATACTCTACTTCCATATTTGCAAAACCATCGTGACTAAATTGTCCAATTCGTTGTCCGTGTGGTCCCCAGCCATCGCCTGCATCAATTTCGTTTGTAAATCTTAAAAATTCAGGAACCTTGCATACGCCACCTGCATTTGTTGCCCAAGTTGCTATATCGTCTATAAAGAAAATGTAGCAATCAGGAGTCCAAAGCAATGCAAATTTATGGAATTTGCCGTCATATAAATTTTGTTCTAACTTGCCGATATGTCCTGCAGTTTTACCGCTTTCGCCATAGCCATTCCATAGCAAAGCGTGACCCATTCTTGACATTTTGTCATTGTCTTTTCTGAAAGCTGACTCATAAACATCTATTTCTGTACCATCTACTCCATCAAAGCCTATTTCTCTCATTTCATTGCCTTGCAACCAAAAAGCAGACCACATTCCGTCTTTATCAGGGAATTTTATGCTTGTTTCATAATATCCAAACGCTTGTCCCCAAAGAATATTGCTTGAATATTGTCTTTTTCCGTCTGCTGTACTGCTTACTACTTCTTTTCTTGTTTCAAAACCACCGGTAAAGCGGCCTTTTGTATATCCGTAGCTATTGCAAACTTCGCAATTATGGCTATCAAGATAACCTGCTTTTACAATCGCCTTGCCGTCTTTTACAGATACCATTTCACTACACCAGTAGTTTGAATATTCAGGGTGACTTTTTTTGTTACTCTCCCATCTTATATCGTGCCTTGATGTAGCCCAAATTTCAGGATTCAATCCGCTGTTCTCATTATAAGTCACATCAAAGTTATCAATAAGTGTTGGATACCAACCTTCATCATTAATTAGTTTTTCTTCAGTTTCATTATACAAATATGTATCATCACTAATTTTGCTCAAGTTTATAAAATCAGAAACTTTAAGTTTTGTAATATCTACATTATCTGTATTTGCCATTCTGTTTAAAGCCATAAATTCCCAACCATTAAGCGTAAAAGCGTCATAGCTAGGCTTGCCACAACTGACCAATAAAATTGCCGATGCAACTACAACTAGAAACACACTAATAATCATTAATACCTTTTTACTTTTCATATTAACCAGCCTATTAATTTTATTTTAGTATAGTATAACACATAATAAAAAATTTTTCAACCCTTAATTTTTATAACCACATAGCCTATATGATTTTAGCGCTATAGTAAAATATAAAAAATTATTTTTCCAAATAATACCGATTTTTAAATGGTTTTTTTTAAATTATATTATTATATTTCACGCTCAATTTAAAATTGCATATTTACTTTTTATTATTTTTAATATATAATAAAGACATATAAATTTTTATAGATAAGGATTAGGGGATTATGGCAAAGACAAATTTTAAACTTTCAATGCAACAAAACTTTGGCAGACTCAAAGGCGTTGCGGGCGATGTTTACACCGATGTAACATCGCATTGGAGCAAACCGAAAAAAGGCAATTACCTGTCCTATAAAGAAATCGCAGCTTATTCCGTAGGCGGAATGGGACAAAGTATGATTGCTTACTTTATAGGTCAATTAGGATTTAGTGCTTCAAGTATGTTACTTGCCGCAACTATAGGTTTGCGTCCTATGCATATTCAGACAATGATGACAATTCAAACTATTTTGAATGTTCTATTTTTTGTCATAAGAGGCAAACTTGTAGACAACACACGTACTAAATGGGGAAGATTTAGACCTTACATAGCAGTTATGGGCATACCACTCGTTATATTATCGGTAGTATATTTATTCCTACCATTTGAAACGATGACATATATGCAAAAATTAATTGCGACCTTTGCTTTTGGTATTTCGATATCAATGCTATCACCTTTACTTACCGATACCTTTGGCGAATTAGGCAGTTGTATGACACCAAATACTGTTGAGAGAACAAAAATGTACACTATATTTTCCATTGCGTTCTCTTTTGCTCCGACAGTTTACAACTTTTTAGTGCCAATACTAAGTAAGTTTACAGGTGAATTTGTAAATATTGCTACATATCGTTATGTAATAGCACCTGTCGGAATAATTGGTTTAGTTTTAGTTTTGTTTGCAGCAATCGGTTGCAAGGAAAGAGTTGTTACAGCAGAAAGTTATGTTCAAAAAGTAAGCATAGTTAAAGGCTGTGTAGCTGTATGGAAAAACAAGTATTGGTGGATAAGAACAGTTTCTGGATTTGTTGGTTTTCTTGAAGGTGCAAACACAGTATTGTTTTTATGGATATATCAATACAGCACGCAAGATATGACAACTTATGCTTTTCTTACAACAATAATGGGTACGGCTTCGTTTATAGCAATGATATCCACTCCTTTCCTTTTATCAAAACTCGGCAATAGAGATATGCTGTTATTCCATAATGGCGTAAATATAATCTTTGTAATTGGTATGCTTACTACTTACAAAGTGCCTTTACTATTCTTTTTATTTATGTATCTTAACACTGCTGTAAACAATACGTTTATGGTTTACGGACCTGTGCACGCTGCCGATGTTAAAGACTCTATTCAGTATCAGTCAGGTTTTCGTGTTGATTTTACACTAGGTGCTGCGGGTATGATAGCAATGCCTATAACAATTGCAACAGGTTATTTCATTCCGTTTGTATACGAATCAATGGGACTAACCTTTAACCTAAATGTATTGTATGACCCGCTTATAAGAAATAATTTGTTTTATATTCTTTGCCTACTTTCTATTTTAGGTGCAGCATTAAATTTGATTCCGTTTTTCTTTTATTCTTTATCAAGAGAAAAACATCGTACAATCTATACCGCTTTAAAATACAGAGCTGTTAATAATAACTATGCTAACGGAAAAATTGACTACAGAGATATAAAAGAAGTTGTCGAACTATATAACGAAATGATTGGCTACAAAAATGCTCCTACACCTATTTTGAAAGAAGCAAGAGCTGCAATCAAAAAAGCACGCAAAACAGTTGTTACAGACCAAATGATTGAAAACTCTGCTTATAGCGATATGGAAAAAGCACAAGCAATCAAACTAATCAAAAAAGAACTTATAAAAGCAGCTAAAAACAACTTGACAGAAAGCAAAAAGATTTCAGAATATAAAAAAGCTATTGAAGAAATTTTTATTCCTGAAATCACAAAATATAATAAACCTTTAATGATTGCAAAAGTGCAAATGGCTGAGCAAATTTATTCTGCTTGCGATAGCAGCGTTATTGATTTGTTAAATTTAGAGAAAATCGATTTGCCGTCTACACTTTCACTTGACAAGAAAGAAATTGCAAAATTAACAAAACAGCATAAAAAATTAAATGCAAAACTTGTTAAAACTAAAAAATTAATTGCTAAAAAGTATCCAAACGGATTAGCTATTGACTACTGGCAAATTCTACAAGATGCTTTAGATGAAACTCCTGTGACTAACGAAGAGAAATTCCAAACAAATCGTAGAATCAAAAAAGCTAGAAAAAATTATGAAAAATTCCAAAAGCATTTTAGCATTTACTTTGATGCTAAACAGCTATATTGTGACAGCAATGCAAGTACACACTATGACAACTACATTGCAGCATTGTATGAAACAGCTTGCATAGAGTCAGATAAATTAGATGCAGAAGATAATGCTAAAACAAGAGCTAATACTGCCGCACAAAAAGCTGACATTTACTATATCAAGTGCAAAAAAGACCACGCTAAAAAAGAAAAAGCTGCAATTAAAGTTGCAAAGAAAGCAAATGTGGAATACACACCTACTGAATTTGACCCTAAAGTATATGGTATTGACGAAAATGGTTACGCATTAAAAGAGACTGGCGACGAATTAGAGTCTTTACTTGATTTGTTAGCGGCAAAACGAGCTTTACAAAAAGCACAAAAAGATTATGACAAATCTATTAAAGCTTTGATAAAACAAGATAAAGGCTTTACACCTGAGCCATTTAATCCAAGCGACTACAATATTGACGAGCTTGGCTATCCACTTGTAAAAGAACAAGCTGAAATAGACGAAGATTTGTCAGCTTTAACAGAAAATGAAGTTGCTGAAATTTCAGAAAACAAAGAAATAATAAACGATAAGGAGAATAAATAATGAAAAAACGCTTGATAATTTTTAGTTTAATAATCATTGTGCTTGCGGCAAGTTTATTTTCCCTTACCGCTTGTGCCCCGTTAAAAAATGGTGATGCCTTTGATATTCTGCGTGAAGCTTACGAAAATTCAACTGGATTGAAAGAAGGTAGTAGATGGGGTGAAATTTATTACTATCAGGAGCAGATAAAAGAAAAAGCATATCTTGATGACAATGGCAATAGTGTAAACGGATACCAAAACACTCTTTCAGTTAATGTGCATTGTAAAAGCGATGACAATTGTAATTACTTTTTAGATAAAGATTACACAGCTCAAGTGGAAGAAAAATTTTATACTGAAACAATTGATAAAACAGAAAAAACATTGATAAATTTTGTAGGTTCTAACAACATTTATGCAGTAAATAATAAAAATAGCGTCCCTTCCCTTTTTATAACAAAAACAAATCAACAAAAAGGTGAAGAAAAGTATACACAAACAAATGTTCCACCAAAAGCTTTCACTTCAAGTGATTGGTTTAAACCATATACCCTTCAAAGCAAATTAAGTGTACTTGGCGATTTAACACTAAACGATATAGAGTTCGTTGATACAAAAGAAGCCAAAAATGGTAAAGAAAAGATATTTATGTCAACAAAATTATCTTTTAAAATTAAAGATAGCTATTTTGAAAGTCACCCAGAAGCAAAAATTTTGGACGGAAATTTTGTATATGTCGAAATAGTAAATGTTTCATTATTATCAAAACAATCTGACTACAGAATAAGTAATTTGTATGTTTATAAAACAGAAACTGTTGGAAACTCCGACCTACTAAAACTTGATTACGAGAGTTATGTTTTAAATATAAGTTACTTAGGTCCTAACATTAATCCTATCGATTCTAAAGACTTTACTGCAAAATCAGATTTGTTTGACACAAAACTTATTAATCCTAATTATCTTTTTAAACCTTAATTATTAAAACTAAATAATAAAACAAAATACGCAAGTTTTAACACTTGCGTATTTTGCTGTACAATTTTTGAAGTTATGCCTTCATTTTTAAAGCGTTTACGTAAAACCATTCGGTTTTTTGCCTATGTCAAACCCAACTTTTTACAATTCTATACCGAAAAACTTGGTATTTTTATATATTATACACCCAATTATTCGGTTTTGTCAAGTATTGAACCGAATATTTTGGTATTTTGTAGTAAATAATAGAATTACGTCATTTTATCTGCAAAAATTATTATTTTTTAATCGTGTATTTAATTTATTATTTTAATCATTTTAATAAATTAAAGATAATAAAGTAGCAAATAAATGATGTGATAAAAATTATTCTTTTAATTTTATTTGCAGATAGGAGAAAATTATGGAATATCACAATAAACTTAAAGAACTTAGAACTACAAATGGCTTGTATCAAAAAACTATTGCCGAAAAAATCGGTGTTGCAACAAACACTTACCAATCTTGGGAGCGTGGGCTTACTCAACCAGATATATTTAACCTTATTAAATTAAGTACTGTTTACAATTGTTCTGTAGACTATATTATCGGAAATGAATCTGAAGACGGAAGAATTATGATAACAAATGGTTTAAGCGAAGACGAAAATGCTTTAATTAACATTGTAAAACAGCTTAGTATAAAAGATAAAAGTATATTGTATGATATGGCAATGATTATGCTTAAAGCCAAAAATGCAAAATAAAAACTACACCTACCAGTTGCAATAAATGGCAGTTTATGTTATACTTTTTTTAAAATAAGCTTTTGTTAAAGTATAAGGTGTGTTATGAGAAAAAGCAATAGAGAAATAACAAATATTGATGAGATAATTGATATTATCACAAATGTAAGTACAATTAGACTAGGGTTTAACGATACCCCCTACCCTTATGTAGTGCCTGTATCTTTTGGTTTTGATTTTAATGGTGAAAAACTAAACTTTTATTTCCACGGAGCTTGTGCCGGCAAAAAAGTTGAACTTATAAACACAAATCCAAATGTTTGTGTGGAAGGAGACATTTTTCACCGCTATTTAGATACCATAAAATCTGTTACTTGTTTGTATGAAAGTTTTATTGCTTATGGAAAATGCACTAAACTATCTGACGAAGATGCAATTTATGGGTTAAATCAAATATTAAAGCATTGCAATTATGCAAATCATTATTTTAATCCTGAAGTTTTGCCAATTTTAAATGTTTATAAAATAGAAATTAATAGCATAACCGCAAAACACAGAACAAAAAACAATTAATATTGTATTTATATATTTAATATAGATAAATTTTTAAATAACAATTACCTATTTACTTGACAATAGCATAAATATTGTATATACTTTTTAGGTAAACAGAATAAATGGACGATTAGCTCAGCTGGATAGAGCGTTGCGCTACGGACGCAAAGGTCAGGGGTTCGAATCCCTTATCGTTCACCAAAAATACACATATCGCAGTGTATTTGTAACTTTTAGGGAGCTAAAACGCTCCCTTTCGTCTTTAAAATTTACATTTCTTACTATTATTTTGGCTGTTTTTAGCCAAAATAATTTTTTTTGTGCGTTTATAAGAGTCAAAACAAGAGTCAGAATGAGAGTCAAACTCCCTTGCCGTTCATATCATTTATTAATGCGATATTTTTTTGCTGATATTTTATGAATTTGCAAAATTTTTGAGCAGGTTTAGCCTAAATTTTGCCAAAATATGACAAGATATTTTGCCTATTGCCATTTTTTGGTAATTATAGTTATAAAATAGTAATCATTATCACTTTTTACATAAATTTTTCTTTGCAATATCCAAAACATTTGATTTTGAATATTTATATGAATAATAATAACTGAAAGTTTTTTAGATTTCACAAAAGGTATCATTTTTAGTAAAATTTATCAAAAAACAGGCATAAAAACTTTACATAAATTTTTACTTAAAAACTATATCTTGTGGTCAAATTGGCAAAATCACAAAAAATGACCACAATATATTGATTTTATCTCTTGACAAGTAATATAATTTGATGTATACTGAATGAGCAATGTTAGTATACAATAGAAAAGGAGAAATTTTATGATTAAAAGCATTATTAAACGTGATGGCAGAAAAGTTCCATTCAATTTGCAAAAAATTGCTGACGCTATTTTTAAAGCAGCAGCATCAGTAGGTGGTAGTGACCACGATACAGCTCTTGAGCTTGCAGTAGAAGCTTGTGAGTATTTGGAAAATCAAGGTAATGTGACTCCTACAGTAGAAGAAATCCAAAACGCAGTTGAAAAAACTTTGATTGAGAAAGGTCACGCTCAAACTGCAAAAAATTATATCTTGTACAGAGCTAATCGTACAAGAGCAAGAGAAATGAAAACTTCTCTTATGGAAATCTATAAAGATTTGACATTTAAAGATGCTAAAGACAATGATATTAAAAGAGAGAATGCAAATATTGATGGCGACACTGCTATGGGTACAATGCTTAAATATGGTAGCGAAGGTGCTAAGCAATTTAACAAATTGTTTGTTCTTCGTCCTGAACACGCAAAAGCTCACGATGATGGCGACATTCACATTCACGATTTAGACTTTTTAACTTTAACAGAAACTTGCTGTCAAATTGATTTAATCAAATTGTTTAAAGGTGGTTTTTGTACAGGACACGGTTTCTTAAGAGAGCCAAATGACATAGCATCTTATTCAGCTTTGGCTGCAATTGCTATTCAATCTAACCAAAATGACCAACACGGCGGACAAAGTATTCCTAACTTTGAGTACGCTATGGCAATTGGTGTTGCTAAATCTTACAAAAAAATATATAAGAAAAATTTGATTAAAGCTTTGGATATTTACGAAATTGAAAATCCAGAAGAAACAGCTGAAAAGTTAACTGCTGAGCTTAGCGAAAAAGGAATTGTTCCTGCTTTAGAGAAAGATGCTTATATGATAGAAGAAGCAAAAATGCTTGCGAAAATCGGTATTAATGATGAATTAATCAAGAAAATTCAAAAGTTTACTAAAAAATACTCTGAGCAAGAAATTGACCGTGCAACATACCAAGCAATGGAAGCATTTGTACACAACTTGAACACAATGCACTCAAGAGCTGGTGCACAAATACCTTTTAGTAGTATTAACTATGGTACAGATACAACTCCTGAAGGTAGACTTGTTATTAAAAACATTATGCTTGCTACAGATGCAGGTTTAGGTAATGGCGAAACTGCTATATTCCCTATCCATATCTTTAAAGTTAAAGAAGGTATTAACTACAATAAACAAGACCCTAACTACGATTTATTTAAACTTGCAATAAAAGTATCTGCTAAGCGTTTGTTCCCTAACTTCTCATTTATTGATGCTCCATTTAACCTTCAATATTATAAAGAAGGCGACTACAGAACAGAAATTGCTTATATGGGTTGTCGTACAAGAGTTGCAGGTAACTGCTATGACAAGGATAGAGAAATTGTTACTCAAAGAGGTAACTTATCTTTCACATCTATCAACCTACCAAGACTTGGTATACTTGCAAAAGGCGATATAAACAAATTTTATGAAATGCTTGACGAAAAGTTGAATTTAGTTTCTGACCAATTGATGGATAGATACAAGATTCAAGCTAAAAAGAGAGTTAAAAACTATCCATTCCTAATGGGACAAGGCGTATGGCTAGATAGTGAAAAACTTGATTACGAAGACGAAATCGGCGAAATTTTGAAACACGGTACATTGTCTATCGGATTTATCGGACTTGCAGAATGTTTGGTTGCTCTAACAGGCAAACACCACGGCGAAGACGAAAACAGCCGTAAGCTAGGTATGGAAATCATTAAACATATGAGAGACTTTACTGACAGACTTTGTGAAGAAACTCATTTCAACTACTCTGTTATCGCAACTCCTGCAGAAGGCTTATCAGGTAGATTTGTAAGAATAGATGCTAAAAAATTCGGTAAAATCAAAGGTATTACAGACAGAGAATATTATACAAACTCTTTCCACGTACCTGTATACTACAACATTGGCGCTCTTGACAAAATTAAAATCGAAGCTCCTTACCACGCATTGACAAATGGTGGACATATCAGTTATATTGAACTAGACGGCGACCCACTAAAGAACTTAGATGCTTTTGAAGCTTGTGTTCGTTGTATGAAAGAAGCAGGTATTGGTTATGGTTCAATCAACCACCCTATCGATAGGGACCCTGTTTGCGGATATAATGGTATTATTGATAATGTTTGTCCTAAGTGCGGAAGAAAAGAAGGCGACGGCAAACAAAACTTTGAAAGAATTCGTAGAATTACTGGTTACTTAGTTGGTACTGTTGACAGATTTAACAATGCTAAACGTGCTGAAGTTAACGATAGAGTGAAACACAATGTGTAATTTAAGAATTGCAGGCTTAGTAAATGATTCAATTGTTGACGGCCCGGGTATGAGACTTACAGTTTTTTGCCAAGGCTGTCCACATAACTGCAAAGAGTGTCACAATGCACACACTCACGATTTTAAAGGCGGTTATGAAATTGATATTGATGAAATAATTACTAAAGCTAAAAAAAATAAACTGCTTAGCGGAATAACTTTTAGCGGTGGCGAACCTATGTGTCAACCAAAAGCTTTTCTTGCTCTTGCAAAAAGAATAAAGGCGGAAACAGACCTTAATATAATTTGTTACAGCGGCTATACACTTGAAGAATTGCAACAAATGAACAATCCCGACATAAACGAATTGCTTGATACTTGTGACTGGCTTATTGACGGAAGATTTGTTGTGGAATTGAAAGATTTGACACTTCCCTTCCGTGGCAGCTCAAATCAGCGTATTATCGAATTAAAAAATAATACTATTGATTGGACAAGATAATTAATTTAACATAAAAAGGAGTTTGAAATTCAAACTCCTTTTTTATTTATGTTTTATTTACTAGTTGATATTTTTTACAAAGCGTTATTTTTAAAGCACATTGCCTGCTTTATCAAGAGTTCCGTCAGAACATTTTATAACATAACTGCCTGTTGTATAATTCCAATACTCACCTTTGTCAATTGCATTCCATTGTGCCATAGTGCCTTTAAATTCAATTGTCTTTAACTGAGTGCAGTTTGCAAAAGCTCCTGCTCCGATTTTTACTATATCCGCATAAAGTGTTATCTTTTCAAGCTTTTCATTGCCTGCAAACAAGTTTTCGCCAAGCTCGGTTATGTTGTACATAGCACTATTGTAATTAGTTGTTTGTGAAATAGTTATCTCTGTATTAGAGTATACCATTTCTTGATAAATCACACTTGCAGTAAGAGTTGTCGGGTCAAGAATATAAGCAACAACGCCATCATTTTCTAATATAATTCTGCCGTCTTCTAGAGTATTACTACTTCCGCAATTCCAAATTACAGGGCGTCTAGTATCATTCCAATCTTGATTCCAGCCTTGTGGTTTGCTACTTGCTTCGCATCTAATAATCAATTTTAAGCAACCGCTGAACACATAAGCACCTAGTCTTTCCACATTTTGCGGTATTACAATTTTACTTATTTTACTGCAACCTTGCAATGCTCCTGCACCTATATAAGTAATAGTTTTTGGGATTTCAAATTCATTTAAATTTATACATTCTGCAAAAGCACAATTACCTATTTTTTCAGTTGGAACAGCAATTTCATCAGAACTATTACGACGCCAATATATTTCGCTCAAATTACTGCAACCATAAAACGCATAATCGCCTATCTCTTCAATATATCTATTGATATCAATTGCAGTTATTATATCATTTCTGTAAAAAGCATAGTTATCTATTTTTGTTACATTGTAAGTAGTTCCGTTATATTTTACAGCTGGTTTTAAATCGATATCGTCATTTGTTTGTGGTTGTTTTGCAATAATAGCGTGGTCACCTTTAACGCCATATTTTACAATGTTGCTTTTCTCTTTTGTATTTACATTCTCATCATACTCTACAAAATAGATATATCCATCGTCTGCTATATCATTGTTATCACAATCTAAAACTACAGGGAATCTGCTATTGCTATTTATTTGCCAATCATTAGTCCAACCGCTTTTAATTGATTTATCTTGCACCTTGATAGTGATACCATAGCATTCTTCAAACACCTGTTCTTCTATTACCATTACGCTTGATGGTATTGTAATTTCAGCAAGTCCTTTGCAACCATAAAAAGCTCTTGTTTCAATTGTAACAATTGATTTAGGAATATATACGCTAAGCAATGATACATTTGCGTAAAAAGCATTTTTAGCAATTATTGTTACAGGTTTTTTATCATAGTATTCTGCAATTACGACATCTTTAAGTGTCCCATCAAAATTACTATCAATACCTAGCAATTTATAAGACTTTCCGTCACTATTAAGCTCGTAAGCAAGTCCTTTACTACCTTCCTTGTAACTGCAGAATGTACATTCGCCATCTACAAATGTATGAGTGATTTCGTCTCTGTTAACTCCGCAATCAATATCACAATCATACCAGTGAGTTTCATTATGGTAAGATATTTTATGGATATGTTTAGCACCACAGCCTGTGCAAACAAGATTGTCGTCAAAAGTATGAGCTACTTTGCTTGTAGCGTAACCACAAACGGAACATAAATTCCAATGATAATCTTCGTCATTTTGGATTTTAAAGCTGTGGTTATCGTAATCACCTTTTTCCTTACAGCCTTTCTTTTCGCACTCGTGCCAATGGTGAGTTGCATCAGTTTGCCATTCATCTTTCCAATTATGTGTATGCTTGCAAGCCACCAAATTGGTTGTCATAGCAAGCACTAATATAATAACACTAAAAATTATTAGTAGTTTTCTTTTCATATATCCCCTCTAATAGATAAGTACATTTTACATTTTTATTTTAACATATATTAATTAATAAGTCAATTTTTAAAAATAAAATATAACCATATACTGGCATAAAAAAAGAATATATGCCTAAATTGGCATATATTCCTAATTTTTTTAGTATTTTAATCGCTATTTTGAATGCTTAGGTCTTGTGTTTCATCTGCCTGCTCAACACTTCCTAATTGGTCGTTTGACACTAAATTATTATCTTCTGAAGTCTCAAGTTGTATCTTTTTATTTTTCTTAAGTATCAATTTAATAGCGATTTTCGATTTAATTTTGCTAAAAATGTCGTTATTATTTGGCGGCTTTCGTGTTATTGCAATAAGCAATGCAGGAAGAACAAACAATATAAGCACGGCACTTATAATTGCACCCCTACCGATAAGCAAGGTAACTTGACCGATAATAGCATTTGTGGTTATTGCACAAACTGCTAAGCACAAAGCACCAAGTATTGTTGCAGATGTTATGATTGACAAAGTGCTATCTTTTGTCGCCTTTAAGCAAGCTTGTTTTACAGGCATTGTTGCCATATTGCGCTTAAATTTAGTAGCAAGCAAAATTGCATAATCTACCGTTGCACCCATTTGAACGCTACTTATTATAATGTACGCCATAAAGTTAACTGGCGTTTGAATAATAAAGTTTAGGGCAAGATTTATAAATATACCAAACTCCACAACACCCATAAGTGCTAAAGAGTATTTTGCACTTCTAATTGAAAACATTAATATTAAGAATATTATAACCGCACTTATAGCTGAAACCAAAGCAAAGTCTTTTGGGGTAACTACAGACAAATCATTTACCGCCTGTGCCATACCAGTAATGTAATAATTATCTCCAAAATATTTGCCAAGCGTATCTCTGACATTTTGCAGCAAAACACCTTCTTCCGCCGATTCAGACTCTGTATTTATCATTAATGTATAAAGCACATAACCATTGTTTGCATAAGCCTTTAATGGCGAATTTTCTACATACGCAAGCAATCTTATTGCTTGAGACAAAGTATCCACCATTTCTTCAGGTGCTAATGAGTATATACTGCTTACAACATTAACATTTTCTATTTTCTTAACATCTTCAATAAAAGCAAGATGGGTTTTTCCATTAGCGTTAGGGGCACAAATCAATATACTGTTACCCATTACTTCGACAACTTGTTGCACTTCGGTAAACTCAGACTTATCTTTTTCCATTTTCATATAGGAATAAGATATGCTAAGCCCGCAATAAATCATTGGCACAAGTGCTATTAAAGCAATTGCAAGCATAGGCTTTCTTCCCTTTATGGCAACTTCCGCCGATTTTTGGAATTTAGGCAAATGCACAGGGTGTTCCAGTTTTGCGGTTGTTTTGCTTGTAAACAAAATAAGGCAAGGTTGCAATAACAAAACGGTAAGCATAGACATTAAAACGCCTTTTGCAAGCACAATACCCAAATCCGCACCAATACCAAACTGCATAAACATTAATGCTATAAACCCGCCGACAGTAGTAAGTGCAGATGCACAAACGGTGGATAATGTTTTTGGAATAGCTCTTATCATAGCAGTTCTGTCATCAAAACATTTACGCCGCTCGTCCCTGAATGCGTGCATAAGGAATATCGAATAGTCCATTGATAACGCAAGCTGCAAGATTGCCGATGTCGCAAATGTTATAACAGAAACATCTTTTAGTATTATGTTTGTACCCATATTCAAAAAGACACTTATTGCTAAAGTTGTAAGCAAAATAACCGGCTCAAAATAGCTTGAAGTAGTTAACACCAATACCAAAATAGCTATCAAACAAGCAACTATCAAAAAATATGGCATTTCTTTAACAACTGTACCTAACAAGTTTGTTGATATTTCCGCACTGCCACCGACTGCATATTCCAAACCATAATCTTCAATTATCTTTTTTGTTTGTTTTAAAACATTGCTTGCTTCGTTAGTACTTGATGCTACTGACATTTGCACCATTATTGTATAAATGTCATCTTTAGGGCAAAACAACTTTTTGACATCGGGATTGTTTTTAATTTGCTCAATTAATTCTTCTGCATCTATACCACCTATATTACCTATATCGCCAAAAGAATCCAATGTGCCATACCAAGTTATGCCGTTTTCTCTCACGCCGTCCAACGCCTGCATCTTTTTAGTAATTTCCGTCATTTGCCCTTCGCTTGCACCTTTAACGGCAACAATGGCATCACTTTCCATATCAAACAATTCTTTTAGTTTTGCATAACCTACCGATGTTGTCATATCTTCAGGCAAATAGGATATAATGTCGGAATTTATAGGAACAAAAAACAAGCATATAATTGACGCTATTGTAATTACTAAAAATGCAATGCTGATTGCAAGTTTATGTTTTACAATAAATTTGGAAAACTTTTCCATAAACGTTCCTCCTTATGCTTGTTTTTCGATTTATCCCCACAAAAATCGATACTAATATTTAGTTTTTCATTTTTGCACTAAAATTTTTAAAGTTTATACACTACAATGATTTTTTTAAATCATCATATTTTGCAATTTTTTGCTTTACTATTAATACACTAACTTAAAATTAATAGCAAGCAAAATTTGCGGTTATTATACGCCTTTAAAAAGACTTATCTTCTATTAAACTTATTTTGCAATTTCAACAACAAATCATCAACACTTTGTTCAGGTTTTTTAGGTTTATTGTTGTTTTTGAAATTGTTATTTTTATTATTACCTTTATTACCAGCTTTAAAGTCTTTATTTTTGTTTTTTTCCTTTCTGTCAAGCAATTTAGGGTCGCGTACAGTACTTTCTGACTTAGGTTTAGCATTGCTTGCACCCTTGATTGTAAGACTGATTCTGTTTTTAGCTTGGTCAACGCCAATAACTTTTACAGTAACAATATCACCAACAGTCAAAGCGTCTGATGGGTGTTTAATGTAATCGTTACTTATTTCACTAATATGCACAAGTCCGTCTTGGTGTACACCAATATCCACAAACGCACCAAAGTCGATAACATTTCTTACAGTACCTACAATTTCCATACCTTCTTTTAGGTTTGAAATGTCAAGCAAATCGTCACGCAAAATAGGCTTTGGCAAGCTGTCACGAATATCTCTACCCGGTTTTTTAATTTCGTCAATAATATCTTCCAAAGTAGGCAAGCCAATGTTTAACTCTTTAGCTAGTTTAGCTTTGCCATAATTGTTGATTTTTTCTTCCAAATCACCAAGATTACCACTTGTAACATCTTTTTCTGTCAAAGAGAATGTTTCAAGCAATGCTCTTGTTGCAGCATAAGATTCAGGGTGAACGGAAGTGTTATCCAATGCTTCTACGCCGTCAGTTATTCTTAAGAAACCTGCACATTGTTCATACGCTTTAGGTCCAAGCTTTGGCACTTTTAAAAGTTGCTCTCTTGAAGTGAATGGACTGCTCTTTCTGTACTCAACAATATTTTTAGCAATTGCTAAGTTAAGTCCAGATACAAAAGACAACAATTTGTAAGATGCAGTATTCAAATCAACACCTACACTGTTAACGCAGTCTTCAACAACGCCTTCAAGTACTTCTGTAAGTCTCTTTTGTGGCATATCGTGTTGGTATTGTCCTACACCGATACTCTTAACATCAATTTTAATAAGCTCTGCAAGTGGGTCTTGTAATCTTCTGCCGATACTTACAGCACTTCTTAAAGATACGTCATACTCTGGGAATTCTTCTGCACCCAATTCACTTGCACTATATACAGATGCACCTGCTTCGTTTACAACCATATATTGAACAGGTCTGTCCAACTTTTTGATTAGGTTTGCAACAAATATTTCAGTTTCCTTACTTGCAGTACCATTACCGATAGAAATAACATTTACACTATGAGCTTTAATAAGAGCAGTTAACTTTTCTTCAGCTTCTTCTACTCTGCTTTGTGGTGGAGTTGGGTGTACAACACCTGTTGCAAGTACATTTCCGTTTTCGTCAAGCACTGCAACTTTACAACCTGTCCTGTAAGCAGGGTCCAATGCCAAAACCACATTGTTTTTTAGTGGTGGTTGCATCAAAAGTGGTTTCAAGTTAGTCTCAAACATTTTGATTGCACCTTCATTTGCATTGTCTGTAAGCTCATTTCTTATTTCTCTTTCAATTGAAGGAAAAATCAATCTCTCATAGCTATCTTCTGTTGCTTCCAACATTAAGCTAGTAAACAAGCTGTCAGTATGCACATATTTTGTATTAATTATGTTTAGTGCTGTTTCTTTATCTAGCTTTAAGGTGACTTTTAGACAATCTTCTTTCTCACCACGGTTGATAGCTAGTATTCTGTGAGATGGAATAGCTTTGATTTTTTCGTTGTAGTCTTTGTACATACCAAAAATTCCGCCATTAGCATTGTCTTTTTCTTCGTCTAAAGTTGTAGAAATATCACCAATACCGACAAAAAGCTCTCTTAATTCTTTACGGATTTCAGCATCGTCGCTTATACGCTCTGCAATAATATCCTTTGCTCCGTCATAAGCTTCTTTAATGCTATTAACGCCCTTTTCTTCGTTAACAAAAGGTGTAGCAATGGCAACCATATCGCCATCTTTCAAATCACTCATAACGATGTCTGCTAGTTCTGACAAACCTTTTTCGATAGCAACAGATGCTCTTGTCTTTTTCTTTTTCTTGTATGGACGATAAATATCTTCCACTTCAGTCATTGTCTCTGCCTTAGCAATGCTTTCAGCTAGCTCGTCTGTCCATTTGCCTTGTGATTCAATGCTGTTTTTAACTTCTTCTTTTCTCTTCTCTAAATTTCTAAGATAAGTTAAACGGTCTGCAAACTTACGCAATGTTTGGTCGTCACAAGTGCCGTGCATCTCTTTACGATAACGTGCAATGAATGGTATTGTGCAGCCTTCGTCAATAAGTTTGATTATATTATCGCTATACTCCTGTTTTAATTGAAATTCTCCTGCTAATCTTTCGCTGATTATCATAAAATTTGCTCCTTTTCTTTTAATTTGTTATAATCTACTTTACCAATTGCAGTAAGTGGCAATTCACTCACACATTCTATTTGTTTTGGCAAAGAATATTTCATTAAATTTGTTGATATTGTATGCTTTATCTTTTGCTCAATCATTTGAGAATACTCATAACCTTCTTTCATTTTTACAAAAAGTTTAATATAAGGTTTACCATTTTTCTCAAAATCTACGGCACAACATTTATCTATTTCTTCAACGCTTTCCCCAACCAAATACTCTATTTCATTAGGAAAAACATTCATTCCGCTAATTTTAACCATTCGTTTTATTCTGTCAACAAAAAACAAATGTCCGCTTTCTTCAAGATACCCATAGTCACCTGTAGCAAGCCATTTTGTGCCATTGCTATCTTCAAACAAAACTTTGTTTGTGGTTTTCTCGTCCATATAATAACCACTCATTATGTTATCGCCTGACAAGCATATTTCACCACGATTGCCGTACTCTAACTTGTTTTTGTCGCTATCCACTATACAAACTTTGATATCGCCAAGCGTTTTTCCGACTGAACCTACTTTGCTAGTCTCTTCCACATTTACATTGCAAACACCTGCTTCAGTTAAACCATAACCTTCGCAAAGCCTGCAGTTGGAATTATACTTTTTCATAAGTGCATCAAAATTTTGCTTAATTTCCTGCTTTAGTTTATCCCCACCGCAATAGCAATATTTCATTTTTTGCAAATATTTACCGCCAAAACCTTTTATCTTTACAAGTTTATCGTACATTGACGGAACGCCTGTCATATAAGTTGCTTTTTCTTTTTTAACTATTCTTGCTAGCATTTTAGGTTTAAAATATGGTACTAATATACACCTTGCACCCGCTGTAAGTGTTGAGTGCATACAAACACCAAGCCCAAAAATATGAAACATTGGCAATACCATAAGCATACTTTCGCCTTTTTGCACTTCGTCGCCTATTAATGTGCGTATGCTATAGCTACACTCATTGATTGCACGATTTGCAAGCATTGCTGTTTTTGGCACGCCTGTTGTTCCGCCTGAGTGAATATAAGCTGCAATTTCTTCCCCAATCCCGTTATAATGCTCTCGATTAGGGGCGATTTTTGAAGAGTTTTTAAAAAAATCTTTGTATGTAACTACTTTTAAATTGCTATCCGATTTTATTTTATTACGGCTTGTCCAAATGTCATAACAAAGCTTATATATATTTTTTAAATAATCGGAAGGACTGCATACCACAACCTTTGCATCTAATTCTTCCAAAACTGCTTTGTTTTTCCCATAAAACATATTAAGTATAAACACTACTTTACTGGAAAGTTTTGTAACCATTTCCCCAAGTGCTTTTGGCGGAACTAATGGGTGAATTAGATTTACCGAAACACCAAGTTTGTTTGCCGCATAAAAAATGATTATAGCATTTGGAATATTTGGAAGGCATAAAGCAATGTTATCACCTTGTTTTAGTCCATAAGAATACAAACAATTTGCGACTATATCTACCTGTTTAAAAAACTCATTTGTAGATATGCAATTATTGTAGTAAGAAATAAGCGGCCTATTATCCCCTTTATCTCTTGCTTTTAAATATTCATACATACTAAAATCATTAGATTGTTTCATATATCTCTCTTTTATATAAATATATATAGAATTATAGCACTTATTTTAAAAGTTGTAAATAGTTTTTATAAATATTAAGGCAAATTTTGTGTTTTATTGCAATTTAATGCAAAACCACTTATTTTAAAGAAAAATAGATTTATTAACCTTTTTTGACTATTAATACTAGTCGCAATAACTATTTTAATGTGCTTGACAATAAAAAAATCACAAATAATACCGATTTTCGTGCATTAATTGTGATTTTTAAACATTATAAATTGTAATTTCTTAATATTACTGGATTACAGAACTTTTGACAAGAAAGTCTTTAATCTGTCGTTTTGTGGATTTTCAAAAAGCTCTATTGGAGAACTATCTTCCACAATTTTACCGCCGTCCATAAACAAAACTCTTGTTGCAACTTCTTTTGCAAAGCCCATTTCGTGTGTTACGATTACCATTGTCATACCTTCGTCAGCAAGTTGTTTGATAAGCTCTAATACTTCCCCTACCATTTCTGGATCCAAAGCAGATGTAGGCTCGTCAAATAACATAACTTCAGGTTTCATAGCAAGCGCTCTAACGATTGCAATTCTTTGTTTTTGTCCGCCTGACAAAGTATTTGGATAAGCATTTGCTTTTTCTTCAAGTCCTATTCTTTGCAATAGCTCAATTGCATTAGTTTCAATCTCTTGCCTTCTAGCTTTTATATACTCTGCCTTATTAGCACTAGTAATTTGTTTATTTTTAATCTTTTCTGCAACTTCATCGTTCAAATATTGAAGGGGCGCAAAAGTAATGTTTTGCATAACTGTCATATGTGGGAAAAGATTGAAATGTTGGAAAACCATTCCCATATTCTTTCTTACAGCATTTTCATTAACCTTTAAAGACATATTTGCTTTGTGACTAGAGATATTAACCATACTATTGAATTTTTTCTCAAAGTCTTTTTTGCTTGCAAACTCTTGACTTTTTGCTTTAGGCAACATATCAAATACTTTATCTGCAATTTCGTTAGTTTGCAAATCTTCAAAATCCAAACTTATATCACTATTCTCAAAAAAAGTCTTTTTAATATCTTGTATTAAATATTCTCGTTCGATTGATTTAATATTTTCCCTAACTTCAATATCAAACTCAAGTTCCCTTATAAGCTCATCACGAAGCACTATAGTGTCTGACATTTTCTTTTCAAGTTCGGCAAGTTTTTTCTCTTTATCTTTTATATCCTTTTCTTTAGTTACAGCAATTTTATCAATCAATTTTGCAATCTTTTTATCATAACTTGCAATTTTATAGTTTTTATATTTTTTTGAAAACTTGCTTATTTTATGATAATAAGTTATCTCTTTATCATTATAATAAATATGTCCCAAAGTTGGTCTTTCAAGCAAATTCAAGCATCTTAAAAATGTTGATTTACCACTACCTGAAGGTCCTATAACTGCAACTTTTTCACCTTTTTTTATTTCAATATCAATACCATCTAAAACAACAAGGCTACCAAAATGTTTGTGTAAATTCTTAACGCTTATCACTCTTTGACAACCTCCTTTCAATTGCTTTCATAACATGAGTTAATGCAACAACAATTATTAAATAAAACAAGGCTGCAATGCTCATTGGGATTATGTAATCATAAACTATACCAGAAATATTTTTTGCTGCAAAAGTCAAATCCATAATTCCTACCAAGCTTACAATAGAAGTTTCTTTAATCAATGCTATAAATTCATTACCAAGTGGTGGTATTGAATTTTTTAACGCTTGTGGAATAATGACTTTTGCCATTGTTTTTCCATAGCTAATACCTAAAGACCTTGATGCCTCCATTTGTCCTTTATCAACAGACATAATACCCGAACGGAATATTTCGGCAACATAAGCACCACTATTTAAACCAAATGTAATGGCAGCAATCAATATTGCACCAAAATATGGTATTTTTTTTAAGAAAAACAATACTCCAAAGTACATCATTACTATAAGTACGGCTACTGGTATACCCCTTATTACTGTAACATATAAAGAACCTAATTTTTCCAAGAAGGCTAATTTGCCTGTGTTTTGGTGAATATTTTTTATTACAGCAATCAATAAACCGATTATAATTCCGATAATAACGGCTAAGAAGGATATGAGTAATGTATTACCCATACCCTTTAAATAGCTTAACCAATTATTATCTGTTATAAACGCTCTTTTTAGCTTTTCTCCAAAAGAAAGCGAAAGCGTACATAATAGATTATTCATTTAGCCTCCTATTAGCCTTTAACTACTAGAGATTTAGCAACCAAACTATCAATAACCAATGCGTCAACACCAAATTGCTTTAACTCTAAGAATGCGTTAGTAACTGCAGGGAATGGTTTAATAATAATTTGTTTGTCTGTAGCTTTACCTTCATTGTACTCTTTAATTAATTTTTCGCCTGTTGTGCCGTTTTGTGCTGCTACAGTTTTTCCAACTAACTCATCTAATGTTTTATAGTTATTTTCTTCTAAAGAAACAATAGCTTGAACTGTTGTAGTGTATGGTGTAGAGAATGAAATGCTCTTTTTTCTATCTTCAGTAACTGACAAACCTGCTGCTGCTACCATTAGACCAGATTTATCAGTACCAACTTCTGTAGGGATTGTATCAAAATCCATTTGTTTAACTCTCAATTTGTAGTTATATGTTTCACAGAATTTAATCATTAAATCTACATCTGAGCCTGCAACACCATTAACTTGGCTATCACCTGAATTTAGAACATACTCATAAGGAGCAAAAGTTGCTTCTGTTACCATTGTAATTGTTGCACCTGTGTTATCATTAAGAACTGATGCTTTGATAGGTGCTTTAGAGTAATCAATGTTATCTAAATCTGTGTGGAATGCAATTGAAGTTGTAATAAACTCCAAAACGCCGTCAGACGCTAAAAACTCATTAAGTTGATTTAATAGAGTTGTGCTACTATGTGCAACACCCAAAGCGTACTCTTCATCTTCTTCTTGTGCAATATCGTTGTAAACAGTTTTTACTTTATTACAGCCTACCAAAATTGTTGTAGCAACAACAGCTGTTACTAGCACCAAAAGTGCAATAAATAATGTTTTAAATTTTTTCATTTTTATATCCTCACAAAAATGTTTTTCTTGTTTTGTGTATACATTCTACCATACACTTTATGCAAAAATCAACTAATTTTTGAATATTTTTTGTATAATTATGAAAAAATTTGCATTTTTTACTAATTTTTATGAATAAAATTCAATTTTTGTATACTTTTTATACATTTTTTGGAATTATTACCAAAAACTCACCTGTTTTTAATGTAACAGTGTCGTTTAATGGTTTATTTGTTACACAATTTACGCAGTTTTTGGCTACAAATAGCTTGTCGACATCTGTATTATTGAATATAAATTGTATATTTTGTGTATTATCCACACCTTTTCGTATAATATGCAACAATCCATCTTGTTGTTTTATATCCATTGTACCGCCAAAAGCTTTTTTGTATTTACTACGAATTTTACCTAAACTTTTATAATGAGCAAGCAAATCTTCGTCCATATTATCCCAAGGGAATGGTCTGCGATTAATTGGGTCTTCATAGCCTTCAAGCCCTACTTCGTCGCCATAAAAGATTGTAGGCAGTCCCGGAAGTGAGTACAAAATAGCAGTAGCAAGCTTTAGTCTTGCTTTTGCCCTGTCTTTTACGTCTTTTGGAAGGCGTATATTTAGTCTATCAGATTTAGTAGTGTTTGCGATATCGTAATCACACATTGTATTGATTGCTCTTACTGTATCGTGTGTACCCAAAAAGTTCATACAGCTATTTAAAACGCAAAGCGGATAGTTTTCGTAAATATTCATTATATTATTAATAAATATATTTATATCTTTATTCCATACAAAATCTACTATCGCATTTTTAAACGGATAATTCATTACTCCGTCAAGTTGATTGCCTTGCAAATATGGGCGTCTTTGGCTATATGCTATTTTTGTAGACGCATCTTCCCATACTTCACCGATTATGTAAGCGTTTTTATCTACACTTTTTACTCTTTTTCTTATATCATTTACAAATTCAATATCCAGTTCGTCCACAACATCAAGACGCCAACCTGCTAAACCTAATTTAGTCCATTTATCCAAAACGCCGTTTTCGCCCAAAATAAACTTTCTGTAATTTTCATTGTTTTTGTTGACTGTAGGTGTTACGGTAATGCCCCACCAACAAGCGTACTCATCAGGATAGTTAATAAAATAATACCAATCATAATAAGGTGATTTAATACCTTGATATGCACCAAAAGAATCGTATTTGCCAAGTTTATTAAAATACTTGCTATCACTGCCTGTGTGATTAAATACTCCGTCAAGCATTATTCCAATACCTTTTTCTTTTGCGGCGGCTATCAACCTTGCAAGCGAACTCTCGTCCCCCAAAAGTTCGTCAATACACATATAATCACCTGTATCATACCTGTGATTTGAGCTTGACTTGAATATAGGCGACATATAAATCATTGTTACTCCTAAAGCTTTAAGATAATCAAGTTTATCTATTATACCTTGCAAATTACCGCCGTAAAAATCGTTTGCACGAAAAACTCCGTCACTATCTATTATAGTAACTTCTTCATTCCACTCCTTTAAAACGCCATCCTTATTAAAGTGGCAAGCTTTATCCACACCTTTATTGAATCTGTCGGCAAAAATTTGATAAATTACTCCACCATTTTGAGTATGTGGTGTAAATCCTTCACTGCTATAAATAGTTAGGCTATATGGCTCGCCGTTTTGTAACAATTCGCCATTTTCCCCTTTACCAAAAACAAAACTGCCAAGCTCTGTATTTGTTTGAAATTTATACCAATAAAGTCCGATATCCGAAATTGTAACTTGTAGTTCAAACACGGAATTATTATTTTCCGTGCCTGTATAATTCATTTGATAGTAGCAATCGTCTTCTCCGTCTTTAGTTATCACTAGATAGATATTTTCCACAAATATGCCGTCTTTGGCTTGAACTTTAAAATAAATTTTTTTGCCGCAAGCAACTGCACCAAATGGTTTTTTACAATTTAAATCTCTGCTGTTATAATAAAATATCATATTTCACCTATTTCTTGCTTTTTTACTTTTTGTTAAATAGTATCTTTATACAATTATTTATTATTTAAAACGATTTACTTACTTAAAAAGTCGCAATACATAATAAATATTTATACTAAAATACATTTATTGTTATTTATTAAAATTGTCAAAAATCGATTTAATACCGATTTTTGACATATTTTTTATTATTAATTAGTAGTTTCTTTTTCCGTCCAGCAATATCCTACATTTTTAACTGTAATCAATTGATTTGCAAGTCCGCCTTGCTCCAACATTTTACGGAGCTTACTAACATAAACTTCGACAACTGAAAAAGTAGTTTCACTCTCAAAGCCCCACACTCTGTTAAACAAAGTGTTTTTTGATAAAAAGATTTCCTTATGTCTAACCAAATACTCAAAAAGCTCATACATTTTTGCAACGACATTCATTTTTCCGCCGTTAATTTTTACTGTTCTTTCAAAAAAGTTGATTTCCAAATTTTTGTATTCGTAAATATTAGCACCAAAATCTTTGTAATACCTTCTCAAAATAGCACCTACTACTGCAAGCAATTCATTATCGTCGCAATAAATCATATAGCTGTCTGCACCGCTATTTAATAAATCAATTTTTGTTTCTAAATCTTGCTCATTAGATAAAATCAACAATGGAATAGAATTTGTTTGACGCAATTTAACAATATAATTTTTTGTTTCCGCCTTTATACCTGCGTGTCCCAAAACAATCATATCGTATTTGTTGTGAACACCTAAATCTAGTCCCCTATCCAAATCATAAGCACTTTCACACTCACTGCCACCACCATATTCGGTAAGCAGTTTGCAAAGTTTGTGGTTGATTTCTTCTATTTTTTCCACAATTAAAAATTTCATAATCTTTTTGCCCCTCTTTCCTACTTATCATATAGTATTTGCAATAATTTTTAATTGCAACATATTTGTTTTTGCTCTATACTTTCAATTTTTATTTCCCAAACCTTTGTCTTATCACTTCAAACGCAATAATACCTGTTGCAACAGATGCGTTTAAAGAGTTGACATTACCTTTCATAGGTATACTTATTGTTTCGTCACAAAGCTTGCGTGTTAAAGGTTTTACACCTTTCCCTTCACTGCCAATGACAATGGCAATATCGTCTGTCATATCGGTATTATACATTACTTTTCCGTCTGCTTCTGCAGATACCACTTTGACAAAGTCGTCTTTTAACTCACGGATTGCATCATTTATGTTTGTTACCATAGCAACTTTAACATAATTACTTGCACCGCTTGAAATTTTAACAACAGTATCTGTTACCATACAAGCTCTGTGCTTTTGTACAATCACGCCGTGACAACCACTACAATCTGCTACCCTTAAAATACTTCCAACATTATGCGGGTCTTCCAAGCCGTCAAGGATTATCAAAAACAATTTCTCACCTTTTTCCTTTGCAAGCTGTTTCATTTCTTCTATAGTAGAATATTTAAAGTCCGCAGCCACAGCAATAAAGCCTTGGTGTCTTTTTGTTTCGCTTAGTTTATCCAATTTAATTTTGTCACAAAAAGTAAATCTGACGCCTTTTTCCTTTGCAAGTCCAATAATATTATCGCTATCGTGTATACCTTTTTGAACTTTTAGCTCAGATATAGTCACACCACTTTTTAGTGCTTCTTTTACGGCATTTTTGCCTTCTATAATCATAGAGAACTACCTTTTTCCATTTTATAATGGATATTTTCTTTTTATTGTAATACTTTTAAAATAGGCTTTCACTACTTAAAATACTAATTAATTTGCTTTAAATTATTATTTTTATAAGTAGTAAATTTTATAGTATAGCCATTTGTTTCCATAGGGTCGCTTTCATAAATCAATTTCCAATCACTGTTTTCGTCAAGGTTTTCAAAAAAGCTATCCGCACCGCCGGTTGCATCGACTTTGGTAACTAAAACTTCACTGCAATATGGGAGCAATGCTTTATAAATACTAGCCCCACCTATAACATAAACGCTATCAGAATCGTATTTTTTTAGTTCTGCAAACAATTCGTCAAAAGACCTAACTATAATGCAGTCATCACGACTAGCAGTACGCGACAACACTATATTCACCCTGTTTTTTAGCGGATTTCCGTTCGGAAAAGATTTTAGTGTATTGTTACCCATAACAACAACTTTATTTATTGTTGTTTCCCTAAAAAATTTCATATCTAGCGGAATGGAAAACATTAAATCGTTATTCTTTCCAATTCCCCATTCCTTATCTGCGTGTAAAATTGCTTTCATTTATTATCCTTATTCCGCAACCGGTATTTCGTATTTTTTATCGTTGCAACTGTAATCAACTAGTTTAAAACTATCCACTGTAAAATCGTAAAAGTTTTTAATGCTTGTGTCCACTTGTAGCTTTGGTGCTGCAAATTGCTTTTGAGCAATTATTTCTTCAACCAATGGAATATGTCTATCATAAATATGAGCATCTGCTATAACGTGAACCAGTTCGCCAACTTTAAGTCCGGATACTTGAGCAAACATAATAAGCAAAATAGAATACTGAACAACATTCCAATTATTAGCTGTAAGCATATCGTTTGAACGCTGATTTAAAATACCATTTAAAGTATCGCCTGAAACATTAAATGTCATTGAATAAGCACAAGGATATAAATTCATTTCGTGCAAATCGGCAAAATTGTAAATATTAGTCATTATTCTGCGACTAGAAGGGTTATGTTTTAAATCATAAAGAACTCTGTCAACTTGGTCAAATTCCCCTTCGCGATATTTATGTTTAATGCCCAATTGGTAGCCGTAAGCTTTACCTATAGAACCATTTTCGTCTGCCCATTGATTCCAAATTTTTGACTTTAAATCTCTTATATTGTTACTTTTCTTTTGCCATATCCACAAAAGTTCGTCAACGCAAGACTTGAAAAAAGTTTTTCGTATCGTTAAAATAGGAAATTCTTCATTCAAATTATATCTATTTACTATACCGAATTTTTTTACCGTATGTGCTGGCGTTCCGTCGCTCCATCTTGGACGCACTGGTAAATCTGTATCCCAAACCCCGTTATCCAAAATATCTCTCATATTTTGAATAAAAATTTCATCAGCCTTACTCATTATACTCTCCTAAAATTTATATTTCAATTTATAGACTACCTTTCAAACTAAATCTTTTCGATAATTTCAAATAATTGGTTAAGTCTTTCATTTTTTCCTAAAAGATAAAGGTAACCTATAACAGCTTCAAATCCACTTGCCTTTTTGTAATCTGCTACACTCGCATTTTTTGCCATAGTATTCATATGCGTGTTTCTTGCTCTTTTAAAAATCGCAATTTCATCTTCCGTCAAAATAGACATAAGCTCGTCCATATACTTTGCTTGAGCGGAAGCTTTGATTTGCTCTGACTGCAACTTATGCAACTCTCCTGCTTTTGCAGTAGATGTTGATGCAAGTTTTGTCCTTACCATAAGCTGTTGCACACTATCACCGACAAACGCCAATACAAGCGGGTTAAGTCCCAAAATTTCTTTTTCAGTTAAAAATTCCTTTGCTATTGGTAAATATACTTTCATTTTAACCTTTTAAATACTCTAAACTGTATTTTAATCTTCTAACAGTCTCTTGTTTTCCAAGAAGGTCTGCCATTTCTGTTGCACCGCCTGGTGTCATTTGTGCACCTGTCAATGCAAGCCTTATTGTAAGGAATACTTGTCCTTTTTTGTAACCGCCTTGCTCAATGATTTTTGCTATTATATTTTGTAAGTTTTCTTCACTATAATCATTAGTATTTTCAAATTCAGGTATACTCTTTTCCAAAACTTCAATAGCAATTTGCTTGTCCATTTTGTTTTTCTTGTTTTCGTAAAGCTCTTTATCATATCCTTCAAACTCTTCTAAAAAGTCAATTTTTGAAGGGATTTCACTAAGAATTTCTACCCTAGGAATTAATAGCTTTGCAAGTTTTTTGTAATCGTATTTGCCTGCAGCCTTGCTTTTTTCAAAAAATGGTGTTGCAAGTGTTACAAATTCGTCTTCAGTTAGTTCCTTTATATACAAAGAGTTTAACCATTTCATTTTGCCTTCGTCAAGTATGCTACCGCTCTTGCTTATTCCTTTAACATCAAATGCGTCCATTAGCTCTGCCATAGTCATTTTTTCTCTATTATCTGAAGGTGCCCAGCCTAATAGTGCAATGTAATTGACAATTGCAGGCACTAAATACCCCTTTTCAAGAAAATCTTCAAAGTTAGCATCGCCGTGTCTTTTTGAAAGTTTATGTGTAGCATCTCTCATAATTGGCGGTAAGTGCATATATTGCGGTCTCTCCCAACCAAAAGCATCGTACATTAAGTTGTATTTTGGAGTGCTTGATAAATACTCCATACCACGAATAACGTGTGAAATATTCATTAAATGGTCATCTACTACATTTGCAAAGTTGTAAGTAGGCATACCATCGCTTTTGATAAGCACGCCGTCTTCCATATCCGAATTAGGCACTGCGATTTCGCCAAATACCATATCCACATAAGAAGAAACACCTTCGGTAGGTATATTTTGTCTTATAACATAAGGTACACCACTATCAAGTTTTTGCTGTACTTGCTCTTTAGTTAATGACAAACAATGTTTATCATATTTTTTAATCCCATTCTCGCCTGCTAAGCTATCAAGTCTTTCCTTATCACAAAAACAATAATAAGCACCGCCAAGCTCAACTAGCTTTTTGGCATACTCTAAATAAATTGATTTTCGTTCGCTTTGGATATATGGTCCAACTCCGCCGTCTTTGTCTGGTCCTTCGTCGTGTTCTATACCTGCTTTTTTTAGTGTATTGTAAATTATTTCAACCGCACCTTCAACGTATCTTTCTTGGTCGGTGTCTTCTATTCTTAAAATAAATTTTCCCTTATTTTTTTTGGCAAACAAATACCCATAAAGGCAGGTTCTTAAATTGCCGACGTGCATAAACCCTGTAGGGCTTGGTGCAAACCTTGTTCTTACTTCCATATTTTTTACTCCTTATATTCCCTTGTTGACTATTTTAATCAAATACCGCTCAAAAATCGGTATTATTTGTTGCACTTCAGTATTTTACGTCTCTTATTCTTCCGCGTAACAATTCAAACCTTCCGTTGCTCAAAGAGTCCAAAAGTCCTGTTTGTTTAAATGAAAAATATCCGCTTTTAGCAATAATAATGTGGTCATAAAAATATATACCTAGCATAGTAAGCGTTAAATATAACTGCTCGGTCAAATTTTGGTCATTGACACTTGGTGTTACATTGTTTGACGGGTGATTGTGTACAAGAATTACTGTGCTTGCTTCATTTCTTAAAGCTATATCGGCAATTTCTCTTACATTACAAAATGATTCGTTTACAACACCTTTATTTAGCACAACTCTTTTGATAAGCTTGCCCGCACTATCGCCAAGCAACATATGAATTTCTTCCCTTGGCAAAGTTTCCATAATAGGACGCATTAAGTTTAAACAAGCTTCCAAATTATTGATATACACTTCGTCAATTTTCTTGCTATAGTATCTACGGCTTACAGCACTTAGACTATTTAAAAACAATGCCATATTATAGCTTACACCTTTGACTTTTTGCAATCTTTCAATAGGTTGGTCAAACACTCTGCTCAAACTACCAAACTCATTTAGTATTGTATGTGCAAGCTCGTTCGTATCTTTTCGTGGCACAACTGCATACAGCAAATACTCCAACACTTCGTGGTCTTGTAAGCTTTCTATTCCGTTTTGTTCGATTCTTTTTCTCATTCTATCTCTATGTCCATCGTGAACTGCCATATTATCCCCTACAAACATTTTTATTGATTTCTATTTACACAAAATTATTATAGCACTTTTGGTTTTTTTTTGCAATATTTTAGATAACTTTATTAAAATTAGTTCTCATTTGTCCTTTTATAGTATATACTAATAAGTAAATAAAGTTTTTTTGTAAATTTGTATAAGGAGTTTTTATGGAGTATTTTAACGATTATATCAAAGCAACTTCGGAACTAATAAAAATAAATAGTGTGGAAAGTAGTAAGATAGACGGCAAACCTTTTGGTGCTGGCGTGGACGATTGCCTTAAAAAAGCTTTAAGCATCGCTGAAAGTCTTGGTTTTAAAACTTTTTATGGTGACGGATACTATGGTTATGCAGAAATTGGCGAAGGTGAAGAAATGCTTGGTATACTTGGGCATTTAGACACTGTGCCAATAGGTAATGATTGGACTATTCCTGCCTTAGGCGGAGATATAATTGACGGATTTTTATGTGGAAGGGGGGTTTTAGACGACAAAGGACCTATTATGGCAACACTTTTTGCGACAAAAGAACTTGTAGACAGCGGTTTTGTGCCAAATAAAAGAATCCGTATAATATTCGGCTGCGACGAAGAGTCAGGTTGGGAATGTATTGATAAATACTGCGAAAGAGAAGAAATACCAACAATTGCTTTTACTCCTGACGGAGATTTTCCTGTAATAAACTGCGAAAAAAGCGTTTCCTACTTTAATGTACATCTTAAAAAGCCTAAATTTATCACCAATATCCAAGGTGGTGAACGCGCTAATATGGTAATGGATAAAATTGAATGTACCGTTTCTGACGAAATAGCAGCTATACTGCCCGCAGACAATGAGTTTGGCGTAATGGTTTGTGGCAATAACCTTACTGCAACTGGTAAATCGGCACACGGCTCTTCCCCACAAACAGGCGATAACGCACTTTGGAAAATTGTTAAATTTTTAGGCGGGTACGATACAAGTGCAAAAAACATATCTCAAATTATTTGCAATACTGACGGCTCTGGCTATAACATTAAATGTGAAGACGAAATTAGCGGAAAACTAACTATAAATATAGGTATGATATCTTGTGATAAAGATAACATTACATTAAGTTTAGATGTAAGACACCCACTTTGCTTGACTCGTGAAGAACTTTATAAAAAGCTATGTAATACATTTAGCTTTGGCACTGTGGAATACGGATTTTTCCATAATCCTTTGTATATTGCACCTGACCACCCACTTTGCACTAAACTACTAAGTGCTTATGAGAGTGTTACAGGCGAAAAGTTACAACCAATAACAATAGGTGGTGGTACTTATGCCCGTGCTCTTCCTGTGGCAGTTGCTTTTGGTCCTATCTTTCCAAATCAGGAATCTACAATACACCAAAAGAATGAAAGGGCAAAACTAACAGACTTGAAAAAAATGTATGACATTTACCTAAAAGCTATAGAAGAACTAACAAAATAAAAAGCGAAATTTTATTAAATTAGTCAAAACACCCCGATTTTTGCAAGGTATTTTGATAAAAAAATAAAAATTAGCATTAAACAGCATAAAGCTAATTTTGAACCAATATATATTTTATTGCGTTCTCAAAACAACAAAAAACACGGAATACTCTTCCGTGTTTTTATTATTTTTTTGCTTTATAACGCACCTTTGACGATATGCGGGATATAAAACTTTTCCAAATTCTCTATATCTTCAGCGGTCAATTTTATATTAATTGATTTTACTGCATCATCTAAATACTGCGTTTTTGTCGCCCCTACTATTGGCGAAGAAACTCCTTTTGCAAACTGCCAAGCAAGTGCTATTTGCGACATTGTAACACTATACTTTTGGGAAATCTCGTATACCTGTTTTACAATCTCATAGTCTTGCTCTTTGGTTGCATCATATCGTCTAATAGCAATTTTGTCTGTCTCGCTACGCGTGCTTTTTGAACTCCAATCTAGCCTTGATAATCTTCCTGCTGCAAGCGGAGCATAAGGCGTTAAAGAAACATTGTATTGTTTGCAAATAGGTATAAGTTCTCTTTCATCTTCACGATATAACAAATTGTAATGGTTTTGCATACTTACAAATTTAGTAAACCCGTTTTTCTCTGCAATGAGCTGCATATTATGAAATTGATATCCATACATAGCTGACGCACCAAGCGCACGAACTTTTCCTGCCTTTACCAAATTATGTAAAGCTTGCATTGTCTCTTCTATAGGGGTGGAATAATCAAATCTATGAATAATGTACAAATCAACATAATCTGTACCCAGTCTTTTTAAAGACATATCTATTTCCCTATTAATAGCTTTGCTGCTTAGCTTTCCTTCATTAAAATAAACTTTTGTACCAATTACAACATTTTCACGCTTTGTCAAACTTTTGATAGCTTTTCCCAAATACTCTTCGCTTGTGCCGTTTGAATATTGATTTGCAGTGTCAAAAAAGTTTATACCCAAATCAATAGAGTGTTTTACCATAGCTTTGCTGCTTTCCGCATCAAGAGTCCACTCGTAAAAATCGGAAGAAGGTTTGCCAAAACTCATTCCGCCAACACATATACGCGATACAGATATATCCGTATTACCAAGTTTAGTATATTCCATAAATCCCCCAAAAAACTTTTTACAATATTTTTTTTAGACAAATAAACTTCTATTTAAGCAAAATAAAAAACGAAAATAACTTTTCGTTTTTTATTTTTATTCTTTAATTATTGTCCTCTTTCTTCCATTTTGATTTTGATTTCATCGCAGTTGATACCAACAATTGGCTCACCTAAATCTTCAGACAATCTAGCAATCAAATCGTAATCCATATAATTTTCTACTGAACGAACGATTGCATCTGCTCTTTTTGCAGGGTTACCAGACTTAAAGATACCGCTACCAACAAATACACCTTCTGCACCTAAATGTCTCATTAATACTGCATCTGCAGGAGTTGCTACACCACCTGCTGAAAAGTTTGGAACAGGTAATTTGCCATTTTCGTGAACGAATTTAATCAAATCATAAGGAACTTGAAGTTGTTTAGCTTCTTCATAAAGTTCGTCAGGACTCATAGCTTTAACTGCACGCATTTGAGCTTGCATTGCACGCATATGTCTTACAGCTTGAACAACGTCACCTGTACCTGCTTCACCTTTAGTTCTTATCATACTTGCACCTTCTTGTACACGACGAAGAGCTTCACCCAAGTTTCTTGCACCGCAAACAAATGGAGCTTTGAAAGACATTTTGTCAACGTGATAAACATCATCGGCAGGAGTCAAAACTTCACTCTCATCAATAAAATCGATATTCATAGCTTCAAGTAGTCTTGCCTCAATAAAATGTCCTATTCTGCACTTTGCCATTACAGGAATTTTAACAGCCTTTTGAATTTCTCTAATCATTTTAGGGTCACTCATACGGCTTACACCGCCTTCTCTTCTGATATCGGCAGGAACTCTTTCCAAAGCCATAACAGCACCGGCACCAGCTGCTTCAGCAATTTTAGCTTGCTCAACTGTAGTAACGTCCATAATTACTTTGCCTTTCAAACTTTCTGCAATCGGATTGTTAATTTTGTACATATATATAAATCTCCTTATAGGTTTTATAATTTTTAATTTATTAGCATTTCATATCCAACTAATATAGAAGGCGTTTTTATTAAATGTTTAAACTCTTCAAAACAATTGTATATAAATTGTGTCTGCTAAATTTACTCATACATTATAACACAACTTTTTAAATTCTTACAAGCAATAATAAATAATTATCTTAAAATTTTATTTATTATCTGCTATAAAATTTAATTATATTGCTTTTTTAACTAGTATTTCTGGTTGTAATAAAAGTTTTTAAGTCTTTTAAGAATAACTGAATACATTTGAAATCATATTTGCTATAATAGGTGCATAAAAAATTTTTACACTAAAAAAGGAGTTTTTATGACAACAGTAGAAGCAATAGCAAAAAGAACAAAACAATTAATGATAGAGAAAAACATTTGCCAAAAAGAATTAGAAATTAAATCTAAAATATCTCATAGCGTTATGAGTAAAATGCTTTTATGAAAATACAAATATTTAGATTTTAAAATTGTGTTTAAATTATCTGGAGCGTTAGGTATATCTGTATGCGAATTTTTAGACGACGAATTATTTGATTTAGGCAAATTGGAACTTAAATATAAAAAACCTAAAACCAATTAATGTAAAAAAAGTTGCCATTTTACAGCAACTTTTTTGTTTTTATTTTAATATAGATTTTTCGATTGCTTTTTTATAGCCATCTGCACCACGATGCACGCACCTTGAAACACGGCTTAATGTAGCTGAAGAAATACCTGTTTCCGCAATTACTTCGTTGTATGTCATACCTTCAAGCAAAAGTTTAGCTGCTCTTAATCTTTGAGCCATTTGTTCTACTTCTTTGTATGTACACAAATCGTCAAACAAAGCCTTACATTCTTCCACGCTCTCTATATCTGCTATTGCCTTATATAAATCTGGCAAAAACTCTTCGTAATTTGACATATATTCCCCCTTTAAGCCTTAAGTATTTTATCCATAAAATCTTTTGTTCTTTGTTCTACTGGATTATCGATAACTTCTTTAGCATCGCCGTACTCCAATATTTTTCCGCCGTCAAGGAAAATAACTTTATCTGCAACTTCCCTTGCAAACATAATCTCGTGCGTAACAATAAGCATTGTTGTTCCGCTATCCCTTAGCCCGCTTATTACTTTTAGCACTTCGCCTGTAAGCTCTGGGTCTAAAGCCGATGTAGGCTCGTCAAAACACAATATATCTGGTGACATACACAATGCTCTTGCTATAGCAACCCTTTGTTTTTGTCCGCCACTAATTTCACAAGGATAAGAATCCGCTTTTTCTAAAAGTCCTACTTTTTCAAGTTGTTCTCTAGCAATTTGAGTTGCAGTTTGTTTATCCATACCTTTAACTAGCATTGGTGCTAAAATAAGGTTTTCAACAACTGTTTTGTGCGGGAACAAATTAAAGTCCTGAAAAACAAGTCCCATTTTTAAAGCTTTTTCCCTTAAAACTGTGTCTTTTGGATAAATACTTACATTCATCACTCTAAGTGGCCTACCATTTTCGTCCTTTGGTACATATTTTTGGAAAAACTTGTATTTATAAGTGCTTTCCACATCTACTTTGCCAAAAAATTTAAGCTTTTTCCTGCCGTACTCTTCAGTTTTTTGTACAAATTTAAGCTTTTTACCTGCACCGCAAGGTATTTTTTGCACTAGCATAAATTTAGATTTTACTGGTTTTAGTTCGCTTGATACTATCTCTTCTCCACCAATCCAAATACTACCGCTTTGTGCTTTTTCCAAAAAAGTTAGGCATCTTAAAAGTGTAGATTTACCGCCACCGCTTGAGCCGATTATTGCAATAACTTCACCTTTTTGCATACTAAAAGATATATCTTTAAGCACATGATTTAATCCGAATGATTTATTTAAATCTTTTATTTCCAAAATCTTTTCCATAACTCACTCCTTATCTGTACCTATTAGTACGCTTTTCAAGTTTTGCAAACAATATCGTCAAAACGCCCACAAATACAAGATAAAACAATCCAGTACTAAACAATGGCCAAATATTTGCAGTAATACTTCTTATGCTGTTAGCTCTAAACAACAACTCGCCTAAGCCGATAATGTTTGCAAGAGAAGTATCTTTTACCAATGTAATAATTTCATTACTCATAGGTGGCAAAATGTTTTTATAAATTTGCGGCATAGCAACTTTTACAAATGTTTGACTTTTTGTCATACCCAAAACTTGGCAAGCTTCGTACTGACCTTTTGGTACGGCATTCATACCGCCTTTGAATATGACAGAAAAATAACAAGCATAGTTTATTGCAAATGCAATTAATGTTGCAGGAAACTCAAAGTCTCTTAATCTCATATCAAAAAGTAATCCCGGACCATAATATATAATCATTAATTGCAACATAAGTGGAGTGCCTCTTATAATCCATATAAAGGCATTCATAAAACCACTTATAACTTTAATTTTACTATTTTGTAAAAATGAAAAAACAAGTCCTAATGGCAAAGCAATGACAAGGGTAGCAAAGAAAATTGCTACCGTCGTGCCAAAGCCTTTAAATAAACTGTCTATAATAATTTGAATACTCATAAAACAACCTTATTTAGTTTTATTTTACCTCTTCCCACAAAGTTTTTTGCTCAGGATATTTTTCCAACCAAGCTGCAAATATTTCACTGTCAACTTTATTGAAAATCTTTAAAGCTTCGCCGTTACCTGCAGAACCTTTTTCTACTGAGATTACGCAACCTTTTAAATTCTCGATTGTCTTGTAACTATCTTTCTTATCTTTTCTTGCTACGATAACTTGCTCATTTGTCAAGTATGGTACAGAAATTTCAGCTTCGTTTTCAAAACCTTTTCTGATTGTCATACCATTCCAAACCAAATCGATATTGTTAGCTTTTAATTCTACGAATTTGTTATCCCATTTGATTTCTTTACCTTTGATAGTAATACCTTGGTCAGCAAAAACTGCTTTTGCCAAATCAAAGTCAAAACCTTCTGGTTTATCATTTGAACCCATACCATATGGTGGTGCAATTGTAAAGCCGATAGTGATAGTGTTGTTTTGAATTTCATCCTTCCAACCTTCCCATTCACCAGTTGGCTCAGCAAATTGAACGGCTCTGCTCTCTAAACCATATTTTTTGCAAATTTCTTTGTAATCTGTATCTTTAATTTCATAAAGTCTTTTGTTGATAAAGTTCATCAAGTTTGTATTACCTTTCTTTGCTGCAATACCATAAGCTTCAGATTCAGGTTTGAAATCTTCAAGCTCAATGATAGCTAATTTGTCATAAGAGTTACCTTCTTGTGCTAAAGTGTAACCTGCAAATACGCCGTCAACTATAGCAATGTCTGCTTGGTTAGCTTGCACATCCATTAAAGCATCTGTTTGTGTATCAGGTATTTTTAAATCTGTATCTGTTTTTGCACAACCAACTAGGCTGACGATTGAGATAACTGCTGTTGCTACTACTGCTAGTATAATTCCTATTTTCTTTTTCATTTTTTTACTCCTTGTAAAATTGCTTGTTGCAATCTTGTGTTTTGTTTATGGTACTATTATACTTTAGTACGCTAAAGTTGTAAAGTGTTTTTTAGCAATTTCTTTGATTTTTTCACACACTTTACTCTACTAAAGTGTAATTACACAAAAACCGCAATTTTTGTTACCTTTTACTAGACAAAATAGTTCTAAAAACTAACTAATTTGATGATTTAACAAAAACTCAATAACATAATTTATGCTTTTGCATATCCTATTAAATATAACGCTTAGCTATTTTTCTAGTATATGTAAATAGATGTAAAGTAATTAGCTAGTCACATAATAATCACTGTAAAGTCAAGTAAATCAAGGGTTTTGAGCATTTTTTTGTAGTAAAATATACTTTAATATTAATTTAATGTTAAATTTTATATTTACTTTGCATTTACATTAAAATAAAATTAATAAACACTAATTCCCCATTTTTTACAAAAAAATGTAGAAAAATGTATAAAAAGTCTTGATTTGAATAAGAGAAAATAATATAATATCTTTATAATAATGATTCAAATCATTAAATGACAATTTTTGGAGGTAAATATGAAAGCAAAAGATTTTAGAAAGTCAGCTTATGCTAAAATCAAAAAGAATTGCTGGGGTACACTTGCTTGCGTTGAACTTATCGTTAGCATTATCCTTGGCATCTGTGCCGGTCTTAACAGATTTTATGTTGGTTGGGTAGGCAGTTTATTGTTAGGTGGTGCTTTAACATACGGTCAAAATTATGCTTCATTATCAGCTGCAGACGGAAATACTGTTAAAGTTGACAACACATTTATTGGATTTAAACATTTTGGTAGCAGTTTAGTATTAAACATTTTAATTAGTATCTTTACTGCTTTATGGTCATTGTTGTTGATTGTTCCTGGTATTATTATGTCACTTGCTTATTCAATGAGCTACTTTATCCTTATCGATAATCCAGAATTAGCACCAAATGAAGCTCGTAAACAATCTATCAAATTGATGAAAGGCTACAAATGGAAACTATTCTGCTTAAGATTTAGCTATATCGGTTGGTATTTGTTGAGCATTTTAACACTTGGTATCCTATTCTTCTGGGTAAATCCTTACGAGCGTACTGCAGAAGCTGAGTTCTACAGAAACTTGGTTGCTAAAAAAGACGAAACAGCTACTACTGTTGCTGAACCTGCTGCTATTGCTGCTGAAGCTGAAGTTGTTGATACTACTGCAACTGAAACAGAAGAAGCTTAATTTAAATCATTGGTAATAATAAATAGTTAATTAATATAATGTTTTATTAATATATTAAGACTTTTTATTACAATTAAAAAAACATAATAACAGGCTCTTGATTAACAAGAGCCTGTTTTATTTTGCTTTTATTAAATTTTAGTTGAATTTGATTACAAAATGCAATGTATGTTCCTTTTTTGGCAAAATCTTATATTTAGGTTTTGTATTTGCCATAGCAGGAATATCACCACCTACACCGCGTTGCTTGCCATCCACACAAATTGTAAGTGCTTTTTCTCGCTCAAGTTCTAAGGTGTGTTTTGCATTGTGCAACATATCTACAGTATATGGGTGAATAGTCATTTCAAATGGTTTATCCAAAGCCTTAATTGAAACGCCGTTATCCCCAACAATATTTGCATAACGTACGCCTGTATGATTTCCGTTTTCTTGTGGGTACAAATAATCGTGAATAAAGTCTTCCACACTTCCCTTCCACAATCCTAATTTTGCGGCAGTTGCTCTGTCACAATAGTTCTCGTGCGGTCCTTTTGCATACATTTCAATATTGTAGTCGTCTTCTGTCAACTTCCAAGTAAAGCCATATCTTTCCAAATCTTTTGTGCATACAACTTGCACCGCCATATCAATACTGCCGTCCGCACCAAACTTGTATGTTGTGTGCATAGATTTTAAATATCTCATACTCCAATCTATATTTGCAACAACCAAGCCATCAGCATAATCAAGCACTATTTTTTTTGCACGAAGAGTTTTTCTTGCATTTTTAAATGCACTGGCACCCATAATGATATCTGCAATAATTCTTGGTACTTGTGGCAAAGCATCATTATCAATAGACGCTCTAAAGAAGTTTGGCATAATAGGTGCGATCAATTTTTCCTTTCCGTCCACCTTTGCAGAAACAATACTGCCATTTGCAGACAAAATATACTCTGTTTTTCCGCAAGAAATGATATATTCCTTTTCATTTGCTTTGAAAGTAGCTCCCGCAAGCATAGCTTTTGGTGCAAAATCAAACGCTTTTAATACAAATTGCTCTATAGCTACGATATGTCCTTTATTTGCGTATGCCGTATTCTCTTTTGTAAGCATTTTAATATCGCATACAATTTCCTTATCTTTAGGGAATATAATTTCCTTATCTAACAAATCGCAAGCAACTGTCATATCAGGCGGACACTCAACATTAATAGTTCTGCTGTAAATTTCTTGTCCTTCCGCCATAATAGATATAACAATATCAAAGTCTGCCAAATTTGTAAAACGATATCTATTTAATATTGAAAGCTCGTTATCAACAAGCTCGAATTTAACTTGTTGGTATTGATATTTAACTTCAAACAACGCTGGGTTTGGTGAGCGATCTGCTCTTACAATACCATTAAAGGCAAATCTTCCCGCATTAGGCTTATCGCCAAAATCACCGCCGTAATTCCATTTGTCTTTTCCGTCTACTTTAGTTCTTATACTTTGGTCTGCAAAGTCCCAAATATAGCCACCAGCTAACCTGTCATACTTCCAAAACATATCCCAATAATCACTGAAATTTCCTAAGCTGTTACCCATACAATGTGCGTATTCACACTGGATAAATGGTAAATCTCTGTACATATCAGGTGTATACTTGCTACCCATAGGTGACCATAAAGCAGCACAATGACGCATAGGTTCATTTTCGCCAATAACAGGCATTTTTTCCACCTTAGAGTACATCTCACTCAAAACATCTCCCACTTTACCTGACTGGTCAGGCTCATAGTGGATAAATCTTGAAGTGTCTAGCTCTAAAACAGCTTTTTTCATATCAAAAAAGTCTTTACCAAAGCCTGCTTCGTTGCCTAAAGACCAACTTATTACACAAGGGTGGTTACGCAATCTTCTAACCATATTGGTAGCTCTGTAAACACATTGATTAACCCATTTTTTGCAACTTTTTGGCAAAAACATTGCAAGCCCGTGAGTTTCCAAGTTTGTTTCTGCCATAACAAGTATACCATATCTATCGCAAAGTTCATAAAAAACATCTTGATTTGGATAATGGCTGTTTCTTATAGAAGTAATATTGTTTGCTTTGCACAATTTAATATCATTTTCAATAAGTTCTGCAGGCACTGCGTGACCATAATCAGGGTGGAATTCGTGTCTGTTAACACCAAATATTTTGATAACTTTGCCATTTAGCTTGATAAACGGTCCTTTGCCATTTTGCATAGGCTCAATTTTGATTTCCCTAAATCCAAAATGTGATTTACGCGTATCAATAACTTTGCCATCTTGCATTAGCACAACTTCCACATCATAAAGATTAGGGAATTCGTGTGACCAAAGTATTACATTTTCAATATCTACTTGCAAAGCAATAGTTTGACTGCTGTTTTTTGCAATAGAAAACAAATCGCTTTTTAGTGTTGCAACTTGTCCCCTTGCATAAGATAGTTTTACCACAGCTTGCAAATTGCTTGCCATTATATCTCTTGACTCAATAGTAATATCTGTCATAAATCTTGCAGACCTGTAGTCATTAAATAACGCTGAATGAGTAAAGTAATCTGCAATTTCAACCTTAGGCTTTTGAATTATCCAAACGCTACGGAAGATACCTGACATTCTCCACATATCTTGGTCTTCAAGATAGCTGCCTGTTGTATATCTGTAAACAGAAACAGCTAATTTGTTTTTGCCCGCTTTAACAAACTCTGTGATATTGTACTCTTGCGGACTAAATGAATCTTCGGAATATCCGACAAATTCGCCATTTACATATATATCACCACAGCTGTTAATACCTTCAAATCTAATAAATATGTCTTTATCGGTACTATCAACTTCAAACTCAGTAACATATAATCCAACTTCGTTATATCTGTTTTTAACGTGTGGGATTGCAAGCACATTAAATTGTGCTAAAGCATAAGGATAAATGTAATTTGTATAAATAGGTTTACCATAACCTTGAATTTGCATATTTGAAGGCACTGTTATTTTGCCAAAATTGTTTAGCGTAGCACCAACTTTTTCGTAGCCTTCAGGTATAAGTTTTGGGTTTTCCACAAGCTTAAAATCCCATTCCCCGTCCAAACAAAAAGCTGTGATTTCGCCTTTTTCATTATAAGGAAAACCAGCCGCGTATCTTTTGATAGTACCAATGTCATAACTTTTCAATTCTTTCCAATAATTCATAATTACCCCTTTATTATAAATGTTCTTTTTTGCTATATAATTTAATTTTAAAACGATTGCTTGCATTTTTCAATGCACTTTAATGACATTCTTTTGTATTTATATGACATAAAAACTTGTCACATTTAATATACACAAATCAAAGCTTATCACAAATATTTTGCAAAACTATACATTTTATACCGATTTTTGAAGATTTATTTGACAAAATAATTGATTTTTAATTATTCCATATCAAGATAATCTTCATAATTCATTTCTTTATCAAATACTTTTGTGCCATTGATTTCAATAATTCTGTTTGCTACAGTTGACAAAATTTCTTGGTCGTGTGTTGTAAACAACATATTGCCTTTAAAATTAATCATACCCTTATTTAGTGAAGTAATTGATTCCAAATCCAAATGGTTTGTAGGCTCGTCCATTATCAAGAAGTTACCGCCAGCAAGCATCATTCTTGCAAGCATACATCTTACCTTTTCGCCACCGCTAAGCACTTTTGCGGCTTTTTTAACTTCTTCACCAGAAAACAACATTCTGCCAAGCCAGCCACGCAAAAACTCTTCATACTGCTCTTTTGGCGAATATTGACCTATCCATTGCACCAAATTCAAATCACAGCCGTCAAAGTATTTTGAGTTGTTTTCAGGCAAATAGCTTGGAATAATTGTTTTACCCCATTCTATAGTACCGCTGTCTTGCTTTTCTTCACCCATTAAAATGTCAAACAACATTGTGATAGTTGTAGATTTATCACCTAAAAAGGCAATTTTTTCATCTGCTTTAACCATAAAGCTGACATTTTCAAAATATCCCTTTTTAGTCAAATTTTCTACCTTCAAAATTTCCCTGCCGATTTCTCTTTCAAACTTAAAATCGACAAAAGGATATTTACGCATTGAAGGTTTAAAATCATTTATAGTAAGCTTTTCAAGCTCTTTTTTACGGCTTGTAGCTTGTCTTGATTTAGACGCATTTGCAGAGAATTTAGCAATGAACTCTTGTAATTCCTTTGCTCTTGCTTCTGCTTTTTTGTTTTGCTCTCTAGCTTGTCTTGCAAGCAATTGAGATGTCTCATACCAAAAATCATAGTTACCCACAAACACATTGATATGTCCAAAATCTACATCACAAATATGTGTACAAACTCTGTTTAAAAAGTGTCTGTTGTGGGATACGATAATTATTGTGTTTTCAAAATCCATAAGATAATTTTCAAGCCATCTTGTAGTTTTTGCATCTAAGTTGTTTGTTGGCTCGTCAAGAATCAAAATGTCAGGATTGCCAAAAAGTGCTTGTGCAAGCAAAACTTTAACCTTTGTTTTTGCATCTAACTCACCCATTAACGCATAGTTTAATGAGCTATCAATTTTTAACTCGTTAAGCAAAGTCTCTGCTTCACTTTCTGCTTCGTATCCACCTAACTCGGCAAACTCGCCTTCTAGCTCTGCTGCTAAAATTCCGTCTTCTTCAGTAAAATCTGGTTTTGCATATAAAGCGTCTTTTTGCAATCGTATTTCAAACATTCTGTTATGACCTTTTAGCACTGTGTCAAGCACTGTCAAATCGTCATAAGCATTTTGGTTTTGTTGCAAAACGGACATTCTTTCCCCTTTACCAATAGATATACCGCCGTGAGTAGGCTCAATATCCCCTGATAAAATTTTTAAAAATGTAGATTTGCCGGCACCATTAGCACCAATAACGCCGTAACAATTCCCTTTTGTAAACTTGATATTAACTTCTTCAAACAATTTCCTTTGTCCGAACTGCAAACTTAAATCACTAACTTGTAACATTTATCTCACCTTTATTATATTATTTATAACCAGTATAACATAATAAATCTATAATTGCAAGGGAATTAATCTTAAGCATTTTATTTACGCGTAATACAATATTTTTTAAATTATAACATTATGTGTCTAATAAAGTCAATTTATCAATTATTTTGCCAAAGTTATTTAAATACTTTTTACAAAAAATTTCAACTATTACACAAATCTGCCTTTATAAAGACATAAAACTTAACTTTTTTGACAAAAACACATTAACCTTTTAGCAATCTATTTAATTGCAGTTTATTTTTATAAAACAATACCGATTTTCGCACAAAAATCGGTATTATTTAAATATTTTATCTTTTGTTTTAAATTTTATTATGCCTACTTAAAAATTGCAATCATTTAATTATTGGTCATTTTCTTCATACTCTTCACGAGAGAATTTATCAATAAAATTATTCTCCGTTTGTTTTGCAACCAAATGTAAAAATAACGCCAAATAACAATCGCTTAATTCTGAACAAACTGCTTCGCCGTGTATATAACGATATTGATTGCAACCTTGCAAAGCAAACTTAGCATTGTTTTTAAAGCTACTTTCCATAAACTTCATTCTTACTCTTGCCCATTCTCTTGAGTTTATGTCGTTAGCATTTTCATACCCCAAGCAATAAGCAAAAATATCCATTACATAAAGGGAAGATTCATTTACTCTGCCACCCTTTAATCCGTCGGGATAAAGCACTCCGCCACAAGGTCTGCTCTTTTTATCGTATATGGTAAATAAGCCTTTTTTCTTGCCAGCACCATCAATTTCATAGCTATAAAAAGCTTTATAAATTTCTTCAAAATTCCTTATAGCACCGCTTGGCAAGTCTTGCTCCGCTATTTTGGAAAAAATAAATGCTTTCATACCTTTGCCAATATAACTTGTTGCAAAAGGACTTCTTGTTTCAAACCTGCGAATTATTTTATCATCACCTACATTATACCCTGCCATATCCCCTTCTTCTAATGTGGAAAAACAAGCTCTGTAAGTCAAAATTGCTTTTTCTTTTAGCTTTTCAACAGCCGCACTCTTATTAATCATACTGCCCGCTAAATAAAGCAAGTTTGCGATATCCATATTTTTTATTGTTTTGCAATCACCGCCGTTTTCGCTTCCGTCAGGGTTGTAATTGTACTCAATACTCTCTTCCATAGCCTTTTCCACTTCAAAATTCAAAAGGTTTACGGCGTACTCTTTATCACGAATATTAAGTTTATCCCAAACAAGATGGCAAACAAACAAAAGCTCTGTTGCGACTGCCAAATGCTCACTTGTTCCACCCCAACCATATTCGCTATTTGAGATATGGTGATACAAGCAAGAACGGATAAGTTTCATATATCTATCCCGTGCAACATATAGTTTATGCCCTACTGCAGACTCATTATAAAACTTAAATTTAACGGCAGAAATTATAGCTTTTGCCATATATACAGCTTGTCTAACTCCCCTATCAAAAGGTGATTTTAAAGAAAGATATTCACTTTTACTCTCTTTTGCAAAGCCTTTTTGTTGCCACCAGTCATTAAGTCCAAATTTAATAAATTTATTAATAATTCTGCCCAAATCTTCTGCCAAATCTCCGCCTAACGGCTCCGGCTCAACTTGAATCCATTCAATTTTTTTTATATCATCAACTGTAAACATTACTTTTCCACCTCAATGTCCACAAATTTAAAGGACGAATAATCAAACAACCCTTTATCGCTTATTTTAAGCTCAGGTATTACAACCAATGACATAAATGACAATGTCATAAATGGCTCAACTTCACTATTGACTTTTAGGGTATTAATAGCAAACTCATTTAATGCAGCTGTTTTGCTTGCAATGTAATCTATATCCTTGTCGCTCATAAGCCCTGCAATAGGAAGTTCCATAGTATCAAAAATTTCTCCGTTATGAACGGCTGTCATACCACCGCCTGCACGCTTGATTTCATTAACAGCAATTGCCATATCCCTATCATTATCACCGCAAACAATAATGTTATGGCTATCGTGAGCAACGCTTACTGCAATAGCACCGCATTTAATATTGTAGTCTTTTAAAAGTCCAATACCTATGTTACCTTTGTTTTTATGTCTTTCTACCACGCAAATTTTGCTTAATCCGTCTTTAAAGTCATAAACGCCGTCTGTTACGCTAACCTTTTGAACTAAGCTTTTGGTCGTTACATTATGTGGCTCAATACCCATAACTCTAACCATATCGCTATTTAATTTTAACTTTAAATCGCTCTCTTGTATATCTTTACAATGCACTGTGTTTCTGACATCTTTGCAATCGATAACGCTTGCATCAAACAACGCTTTTCCGTCTTTTGCAACAAGCTTGCCGTTTTTGTAAACTTCAAGCACATTAAATTTGTAAATATCGTCTATAACAACAATATCTGCAATTTTACCTGGAGATAACGCACCCCTGTCGTTAAGTTTGTAGCACTCTGCCGCATTTAAAGTTGCCATAGTTATTGCATCTATAGGAGATAATCCCATTTCTATTGCAATTTTAATGTTGTTGTTTAAATGTCCTATTGTTAGCAAATCGTGTACTTGTCTATCATCAGTACAAAATACCAATCTTCTTAATGTTTTGTTGTTGATAATAGGGAACAAATCTCGCAAATTTCTTGTTGCACTGCCTTCTCTAACCAAAACATACATACCACGCCTTAGTTTATTGCAAGCATCAACTATATCCACACACTCGTGGTCAGTAGTAATACCCGCACCGATATACGCATTTAATTCCTTTTCACCTGCAAGCGGATAATGTCCGTCCACAACTACACCACGCTGTTTAGCGTATTTTAGTTTATTCATTACATCTGTATCACAATAAACAACCCCTGGAGCATTCATAAACTCGCCTACGCCGTGACATTTATCCAACAATTTATCCAATCCCGTAGCATCAATTGTTGCCCCATTACTTTCATAAGGAGTTGCAGGAACACAGCTAGGAGCCATAAACATAGCATCAAAAGGCACAGTTTTGCTCTCATTTATCATATAATCGACACCTTTTTCGCCACATACATTTGCTATTTCGTGCGGGTCGCAAATACCTGTTGTAGTACCCCAAGGCAAAACTGCTTTTGCAAAGTTAGAAGGTGATAGCATTGTACTTTCGATATGCAAATGTCCGTCAATAAATCCGGGAGCAAGATATTTGCCTTTCATATCAATTTCCACATTTCCGCAATAATTGCCTACGCCCGCGATATATCCATCTTTAATTGCTATATCCGCAACTTCTATCTCGCCTGTGTAAACATTAATAACATTACCGCCTTTTAAAACTAAATCAGCTTTATCTAACCCCATAGCCACTTTTATAAGTTTTTCCATTACTGCCCGCTCCATAAAAATTTCTTCTTTTTTATTTTAGCATTAATATGCGATAAAGTCAAGATAAAGCAAGAAAAACAGCCTTTCATAACTAATCATTTTTTGTCATAAACCTTTAATTTACAAGCATACAATATAATATCGTAAGCTGTCGCAAAGCGGGGCGAAGCCACATTTTGCAGTAGCTGACGATTTTTCAAACTGGAAGCACTTGTGACAGCAAGTTTTTTGCGTTAGCAATATAAAATTTTAATATCAATTAAAATTTGTTTCCTATAGCTCATACTCAAGGGGGATATTATGCAGGAATTTGAATTATTACCTTCAGAACAACAAATTAATATGATGAATAAAGAGTTTAACGAATTGCAAAGAAGAAAGGATTTATTGTGCGACGATTGCGAAGCCCAAGAAAAGCCTATGCATAGTTATAGTAAAATGCCACTTTGCAAAAGTGCTAAATGTGGGACTGACCCAAAACAAAAAAAATTGTTTGAGAGAATATATTTTGCAGAGCAAGATTTGATAATGGCATTAAGACAGCTTTTTACCACTGCTCCGCAATTTGCAAAAGACGATATAGCGGACATTATAAAACTAAAAAAATCTACAAGCAATCTTGCTTTAAAATGTTATTATGCTGTATCGGATAGTATGCTTACTTATGCAGCAGTGCTTTGTCACGAAGAAGATTATTGCAAGCTTTTAAGACATATTATAAGCAAACAAAAACAACTTTTGCTTATGCTAAACAAAGCTAAATATTTGTGTGCTTACAGCAAAAAAATGATTAAAAATGAATGGACTGCAAGCTACATACTTACTTCAATTGGAATATATTGCAGATTTTAATTTGATTAATTACATATAAAATATTAAGAAACCACTAAAAACACATCAAAAATCGGCACTAATCATAGTGCCGAATGTTTTTATTTTTTCCAGTTAATATTATCAAGTGTAATCGCCTTGTCACTATTGTACACAGCTTTCAGCTCTTCTTTAGTTGAGTAATTTTCCGCATACTCGGGAAGATACGTCCAATTATCGCCTTGAGAATTATCTTTTACACAAACAAACTCCCTACACCAAGTGATATAAAACAGCCATTTTGTATTATTCTTCCACATTAGTTCAATGTTTGGCACAAAATCAATTTCACTCATTGCAATCATTTTGTTTTTGGATATTGAGTAAGTCTTCCTAAACCTTTTTGAATTTGCTTGGTCTTTATTATATTCCTTTCTCAAATCTTCACCATAATAGTACGGGTCATCCCCAAGCATATCGCATTTATCGTCACCAACATACCACTCACCGCCCTTTTGTGGATTGGCAACCCAAATCAAATTGTTAAGTTTGTGATAATTAGTCATTCTGTCATACATTAGATTCCAAAGTTCTACATACTCTTTGCCTGTATCTGCACCCCACCAAAACCAGCCGCCACTTGCTTCGTGCAATGGTCGCCATAGCACGGGGATATTTAAATCCGCCAATTCTTTTAATTTTGCGGCAATAGTATCAATATTATCTACTAAAGTTTTATATCCTTCGGAATTTTTGTCGTAAATAACATTTTTTAGCCTAAAATTAGTTTTGTCTGTATAAAAATGTGATGTGTCACCTTGAGTAATAGGAGAATTCCAATGCCAAGTCAAAAGCACTATTCCACCACGATTATGCACTTCTTTAGCTTGTTCAATGCTATAGTTTTGCTCAGGGCTATACAAAGCTTTTTCCAAATCCAACCCTACAATCGCAGGATATTTGCCTGTTACTTTGTAAACCGCCTGCAATTCCGTAGCTTTATAAACAGACATTTTTCCGTTTTCGTCCTTAAACTCATCCTTGTCATATCCCGCATATTCATTAACAAACTGCCCTGTTATAACCTTTTTACCATAATTGCTTAGTAAAAAATTGTACAAGTTTACGGCACTTTCGCTTGCGTTTGGGTTGTTTAAGGTCTTTTGCACATTGTCATAATGCTTGTCAGGTATACGGCACCCAACAAGACTAAGGCAACTGATAACTACAAGAACTATTACCAATAATAGTAAAACGGATTTCTTCATAATTTTTTCCCTAAAAGTGTAATAACACCGATTTTCAAACGATATTTTGTCTAAAAATCAATTATAGCTTTTTAAGTTCGTAACCTTCCTTGCTATCTAATATAGTATAACCAAGCTCTGTGATTTTTGCTCTTAGCTCATCTGCTTTAGCAAAGTTACGCTCTTGCTTTGCTAGCTTTCTCTCTTCTGCCAAGTCTATAACTTCGTTAGGAATATCTAGAGTGTTGCTATTAATATAATCTTCCACTTTGTCAAGTGATAAACCAAGCACCTTATCAAATTCCAAAGCCAAACGATATACATCTGAACATAATGGCAATTTAGTCATTTTCCACAAAACACCAAGTGCCATAGGAATATTGATATCGTCATTGATAGCGTTATCAAATTCTTGTTTAAACTCATTTAAAGTATCTTTATCTACCAAAGCCAAGCCATAGCTATGACTTCTTAAAATGCAGCATAATCTTCCATAAGAAACTTTTGCGGAATTCATACCTTCAAAAGTGAAATTCAATTTTTTTCTGTAATGAGCGTTTAGGCAAAAATAACGGAATACAAGCGGACTATAGCCCATTTGCTCAAGTTGTGCAATAGTATAGGTATTTCCTAAACTTTTGCTCATTTTGCCGTTATCTACAAGCATAAACTCCCCGTGCATCCAATAGTCAACAGACTTTTTGCCTGTAAGTGCTTCGTTTTGTGCAATTTCGTTTTCGTGGTGGACAGGTATATGGTCAACACCGCCTGTATGAATATCAAACACTTCGCCCAAATACTTTTGGCTCATAGCGGAACACTCAATATGCCAGCCCGGATAACCCATTCCCCAAGGACTAGGCCATTGTTGAATATGGTTAGGGTCAGCTTTTTTCCACACTGCAAAGTCTTGCGGATTGCGTTTTTCAGAGTTAACTTCTACCCTTGCACCTGCAATTTGTTCTTCCAAATTAAGTCTTGACAAAGCACCATAATTAGGGTATTTGCTAATATCAAAGTATACGCCGTCGCTTGTTTCATAAGCAAAACCACTGTCAACCAATCTTTGCACATACTTAATCATATCGTCTATATGTTCAGTTGCTTTTGCAATAATTTCAGGCAAGCCGATATTAAGCTTTTTAAGGTCAGTCATAAAGATATTAGTATAATAATCTGCAATTTCCTTTGGAGTTTTACCAGTCTCCTTTGCACGCTTATCCATTTTATCTTCGCCTTCGTCGCCGTCACTTGTAAGGTGTCCTACATCTGTGATATTCATAACGCCTTTCAATTTATAGCCGTCGTACTGCAAAACTCTTCTTAACAAATCCATAAACACATAAGTCCTTAAATTGCCTATATGTGCATAGTTATATACGGTAGGACCGCAAGAATACATTGTAATTTCGCCTTTATTAAGCTCATTAAAATCTTCTTTTTTTCTGCTTAAAGTGTTGTATACTTTTAACATTTTAAAATCTCCTAAAACTTATATTTTTTAAATCAATTAATCTTGTTTGTTTTCTTTGCTTTTTTCTCTTTGTTCAACAAGCTTTTGCAAATATGCTTCGTCTTCTATTACTTCAGTGTTTACGATAGAGTATTTGCAAGTCTCAAGCCCCAACTTTTCTTCCAATGTAGCAAGTCTTTTGCATACTCTTGCAAACTCTTGTAAAATAGGGTCTGGAACATTTTGATTAAGGTCAATTTTTGTCTCGTGCCTTTTAACAATTCTTCCCGGAACGCCTACAACTGTGCTGTGAGAAGGTACATTTTTTAGCACAACAGAACCTGCACCTATTTTGCTATACTCGCCAATAGTTATAGGTCCTAACACCTTAGCACCACTGCTTATCATACAATTATTGCCGATAGTTGGGTGTCTTTTACCAACATCTTTGCCTGTACCGCCAAGTGTAACGCCTTGATAAATGGTAACATTGTCACCAATCTCGCAAGTTTCACCTATTACAACGCCTACACCGTGGTCAATAAACACACCTTGCCCTATTTTTGCGGCAGGGTGAATATCCACGCCAGTAATTCGCCTTGTTTTTGCGGAAATAAGCTCCGCAATGCCTTTCATATTGTGTCTGTAAAACCAATTGGCTCTTCTGTGTCTACGAATAGCCTTAAATCCGCCATAAGTCAAAAACACTATTAATTTACTTGTTGCAGCGGGGTCTCTATCCATAACCGCCTGCAAATCCGCTTTAAATTGTTTCATAATAACTCCAATACTATTTAATTTGATACAAACATTACAACTTCTGCAAACAAATGCAATTATATAAAAAAACACGGCATAACATAAAGACGCTATACCGTGATTCCACTTTAATTTAACAACCAAAAAGTTGCCCTTGTATGCAGATAACGATGCCCCGAGCGACATTTCCTTCGCTAGCTAATGTCAACGCACTTCATTGTATGATACTGTGAGCAAGCTTCCACCCGATGACTTGCAATCTCTGGCACAATCAAAACAATTACTCTTTTGACACTTTTGTTTATAACAAACGCCGTATAAATTTGTAACCATATTATATCATATACACAATATGATTGTCAATAATTTTTTGTGACTACCCTTTTATGCCTTTATAAAGACATAAACGGCTATAACTCTTTTTGCTTACACAATAGGAACTGCTATTGTTCCTGCACTGCTGTCATTGTAATATTTATCGCCTATTGCAACTATTTCAATGCTAGTTATACCTTCAAGCTCCGCTTTAGAGATTACCAATTGATTTGCACCTGTACCAAGTTTAAATTTCTTATCTGTACCGATAAACTTAAGCTCATAAGTCAAAGCGTTTTCAACCTTCTTCCAACTGATAACATAATTGCCGTCTTTTAGCTCAATAGTTATCTCTGGCTTAGTCAAATTACCTTTTATTGCAGGGAAATTAGCATAAGCCTGTGCGCTTGAGTTAATGCCTTCTACACTGCTTTTTGCAACTATAATGATAGAATGGTTGCCTGGTGTGAAAAGGTGAGCAAATTTTTCGTCCTTACTTAAAATATAAGTAATTATGTCGCCTTTCTTTTTGCCTTCATTTTTCAAAGTCAAAACTATTCCGTCAAATACTATTTCGTAAGTTTCTGCAAAATCTACCGCTTCAAAAGACAAAGTATATTCATTTTTAGTTTCGTCGAAAATAACTTGTGGCTTTCCTACTCTTTCCAAAGTAATGTAGTGAGTGTGGTAAGTGTAGTAAGGTTCGCTATCTGTTATAAATTCAGGCTCACTAGATTGCAATACAATTTTAATAGAGTGATTACCTACGGAATTTAAAACAGCACCCAAACTATAAATATAACTACCTTCTTCGGTTGAGATATTATCCGCTACAACATCTTTTACAATTGGGTCTGTTGCATCGTCAATTGTAATAAGCACTTTTTTTGCAAGTGCATCTACAGAAGAAAGCTCTAATGTTGCATTTGTACCAATTCTTTCAATTACTGCAAATTGTGGTGTTTCAAGCCAATCAATATAATTCAAATCGCCATAACCGATAATTTGTGCATTATTGCTAGAAAGCTTATCTTTATCAACCCAAACAACGTTTGCATCAATGATTTTATCAAAGTTACCATTGCCGTTTACATAAACCAAAGCTCCGCCTGTAATTGTACCAAATTCGCCATTATCAAAATTGCTATAAGTGCTACCAAAAAGTCTTAATTCAGACTTATTATCAAGTGTTGCATTTCCAATATCACTTAAAGCACGAAGATAGCTGTTTTCCACATTAATATCGATTTTTGTAGGTTTATTTAGCACAACATTTGAATTTATAGCTTTCATTTCGCTTATATTTTCGCCAAAAGCCAAGCTATCAAATTGTACTTTACTGCTTTTAACAACAAAGGAATTATTTGCGTGTAATCCGCCGTTTACAACACCTTCTGCAACGCCATCAAACTCAATATCATTTGCAGTTATGTTTGTCAAAACTGTAACCTTACCTGCATTTTTGATAACTACTCTATCAGCATTTATCTTACCACCTACACCAAACTCTTTGCCTGACATAACACCCAAAGTCATTTCACCGCCCTTTGGATTTTCAAGTGTCAAAGTACCATTGTTAACAGTCAAAGTTTTTTTGTTCAAATCAACATTCAAGTTTAATGTCAAATCGCCTTCAACTGTAATATCTTTTTGCAAATAGTAAAGTTGTTTATTGTCCTTTACAGGTTTTGTAAAATCTTCTGCCTTGCTAATCAACACTTTAGGAGCATTAATAACAAGTATAGGTGTAAGCACTGCTACAAGAATCATAACCGCAAGCACTGCCGCAGAAACTAAAATTGTAATTAGCTTTTGCTTTTTGGTAGCTTTTGCAAGGCTATTTTTCTTTCCTTTTTTCTTGCTATCATTATCGCCTTCTGCATTTTCTTCTTCTTTTTCTCCTTCGCTATCTTTGTCGCTACTATCGTCAACAAAATTCATATCAACAGCAATAGCAGCACTTTCTTCGTCTGTTTCTGTTTGTGCGGAATTACTCTCATCTGATTGTTGATTTTCGTCCATATCGCTTGTATCCGCTATTTCAGCGATTTCTTCGTCGCTAGAAACTTCGATTTCTTCATTATCACTAGCTAAGTCGGAAGAAATCAAATCGTTTCCTTCATTTTCATTTATTTCTTGCATATCACTATCCTTTTGCAAAAACAACTCAACCAATTCGTCACCAGAACTTAGTGTCAATCCTGTTTTTGCACATTCACTTTCAGTATATGCAGAAATACCTTCTTTAATACAAGTGCTGTCATAAATTATAAACGGAATAGGCTCGCTACTATGAGTTTTTGTAACTAGTGGAGTTGGGTGGTCTGGGCAAACCAAAATCCTTAAATCTTCACCTTCAAGCTCACTCAAAATATAGCCGACAACTTTTTCGTCAATAAGTTCTATTGATTTAACTTTACCCTTGCTATCCCCTTGATGTCCGCACTCGTCAGGAGCTTCCATATGTAAATAAACATAATCAAACCCGTCACGAATAGCTTTTACGCAAGCTTGTGCTTTTCCGCTAAAGTTTGTGTTTACAGTGCCTGTAACACCTTCAACTTCGATAATTTCCATACCGCTTGCAATACCAATACCTTTTAGCAAGTCAACGGCAGAAATAACAGCACCTTTTAAGCCGCGTAATTTCTCAAAATTAGGCAAAGATGGTCTGCTACCTTCTCCCCAAAGCCAAATACTATTTGCAGGGTTTTTACCTTCTTGTTTTCTTTTTAAATTAACAGGGTGGTCTTTTAAAATGTCGTAAGATTTAACCATAAGGTCAAGCATCTTATCGCCATACAAACCAGACGGCAAATAATCACTAATCGTCTTGCCGCTAATATCGTGTGGTGGAGTGTATTCTGTACCACGCTCACCATTATGCTTTATTAGACAATGTCTGTAGCTTACACCATTGTAAAAGGTAAACTCGTCATCACCCAAAGCTTGCTCAACGCTTGCAATAAGTTCTGCAGCTTCTTCTGTTGAAATTTCGCCTGCACTATAGTCAACCATAATTTTGTCTTGATAGTTCTCTTCATCGGACAAAGTAACAAGATTACACCTTACAGCCAAATCACTATCCAGCATATTTACGCCAATACTTAGTGCTTCAAGCGGTGACCTGCCACTATAGTACTTTAATGGAGAATATCCCATAACGGACAAGTTTGCAACATCACTGCCTGGTTTAATTCCGTCAGGTACAGTTTTGCACATACCGCAAACGCCTTTTTGTGCCAAACTATCAATGTTAGGCTTGTAAGCAAGCTCAAGCGGAGTCATACCCGCAAGTTCATCGCAAGGCAAATCTGCCATTCCGTCCCCTAAAATAACAATATATTTCATAAAATACCTACCTTTTGGCTATTCCCAAAATTAGTTTGGATAATTTGTTTTTATTTAATTTATTATACACTCAAAAAGCTATTAAGTCAAGAAAAATAAATATTGCACTTTAAGCGAGCTTAAATTTAATTTGTTATATTATATTAATAAAATATCATATATATAATATTCCTATTATACTATAATAAGCTTTAAGCAAAAAAAAGCATTTTTTATATAATTTTGATTTTATTACATATAAAAAATTACAAAAACTACTATAAAAAATTTTTTTCTTATCATAATTTTATTAAAATACAAAAAGCTCCCGTTATACGAGAGCTTTTTATTTGTTTGTCTTTTAAAAACTGCAATAGATATTAGTTCTTTCTTCTGAAAATCATAATTTCTTCAAATTGATATTTAACAATATCTTTGCCGAATTCGTCTTTCTTGTAATCACCTGTTTCTTCGTCTTTCTCATCTGTCAAAATGTTTAGGAACGTAGCAATTTCTGCATTATTACCAAATCTGCACTCTAACTCTTGAGCAGTAACAACAATACTGATTTGATATACATTACCTTGTCTTACATATTCTGTAACATCATTTTTACTAAAGCCTGCCATACCAAGTCTTGGTTTATTGTCTTCAGTATTATATGTTGCATTAAAGTCACCATATACAAATGTTGCACTGATATAATAAGTACCTTCTAATAGGAATGATGTATATTTCATTGATTGCTTTTTAATAACGCCAGGGAAATTAGCTTTATTAATTTTTTCAATATTCAAATCTGTAATTGCGTAAATAGTTAACACATCACTCTTAGTTTCTACAAGAGTACCATTTACTAAGTAAGTTGTATTAGCTTCCAATGTAATAGGAGCACCATAGTTTGTAAGCACAGAAGTTTTGTTGTCATAAACTACTCTTACTTTAGGAGAATTTGCAGTTTCATTAAACGCTGCTTTAAATGTTACAACTTTATTATCAATATCTCTTGAAATTTCTTCCCATTCTCTGAATGTCCAAGCCATTACATTAGGTAAAGTGTAATTTGCATCAACTGCTTCGTTTACAGCTTTGCGAACTCTTATTTGATTGCCTAGATTATCAAGATAAATTTGTGTCCAAGGTTTAGACGCGTCAATATCTTCATAAAAAGCTGTCAATTTGTAATTATCATTAATTTTGAAAGAATACTCTGTTTTGTAATTTAAATATGTAACGCCGTCTGCTCTTAACCAACCTACAAAAATCTTTCCAGGTTCAGGTTCATTTGCTTTAATAGTTACTTTGTCACCATAAGTGTACTCAATCTTTCCTGTTTCTTCATTCAAAACACCAGCTTGAGATGTTACTGTACCGCCAATTGTTTCTATAGTATATTTCTTAGGGTAATAATCTACAAAATCAATTTTTGCCAAGCTATCATCACTTACTGTAAATGTTGTAGTTGTAAGTCCGTCTGGTGTTGTAGTCCAAGTGATATTTTGTAATTCATTTCCGTTTTTATCATACAAGGCAATAGCTTTAGCACCAAAGTGACCATCATTCAATCTGCCTGTAATTGTAATTGTACGTTTTTCAGCATTTTTGTCAGCATCACCAAAATCTTTATTACTCATAATGCTATAAGAACCATATCTTGTTCTTGAGTTAACACCATCAACTGCTGCACCATTGATATAAATACTTTCGTGTACTTGGATAGTGTGTGGTGCAATAATTGCAGAGAAATAACTTCCTACTTCTTCAAGTCTGGTTTGTTGTCCGAAAATTACTTCCTTATATAACACATAGTTGTTTGTAGAAGGTCTTAACAATTGTCTTCCTGCAACATTTAGATATATTGGTGTGTTTTCAGCATAACCTTGGTCTTGCCACATCATTAAGTCGCCATTTGCAAAACCTGACTTTTCACCATTTTTGTCATCACTTAGTCTTGTAAATTTAACATAAGCACCACCAAAGATAGTTGTCTCGCCACGAACATAATCTTCGTCTGTTTCAACAAGCAAACTTCTCTTTTGAATACTCAATAATCTATCCATACCTGCAGTAACATTCTTTAGCATAATAACAATTTTTTCGCTATCTTCGCTATACGCAACTGCATTGTCATAGTCGCCACCATCATCGCAATACAACTTAACTGGTCTTCCGTTAAATGTATTCATTGCATTTTTCAAGTCGCCGACATTTATAATACGAACACCTTTACTATACAATCTTCCATTGATTTTCATCATCAATTGATATTTAGTTCCGTCATAATACAATGGCTTATCTTTATTACCATTTCTTGCTGCTCTACTTTGGTCAGACATTTCAATCCATCTTGTACCATCGTCCACAGCTAAAATTTCTGTACCATTTACATTGTCTTGTTTGTAAAAACCAATTTCACCAGTGCTGTTGATACCAATTTGGATATCTGATGAAGAACCATCTGCCGGGAATTTGCTAGCAGAATATTGACCTGAAATTAGTTGACTAAATACCGCTTGACCATATAAGTTCCACAATATATAACCATCTGGTATAAAGATTTTTACTGCATTGTTTACATCGTGGTCGAAGAAGAAAGGAATTTCCTTACCGCCATAACCATTGTTTGCACTTTTTGTATTTAAGCTAGCAAAGTTAACTTTTGCATAACCCTGATTGTAACCACTACCTGAAGCATTGTCACCACCTGCTGTTTCAGTACCACCTGTAGCGTTTTTGTAAAGCTTAGTTCCTGGCTCTGTTCCTTCTGCAACATAAATATTCTTAGCCTGTTCTACGCCTTCGTCACCACCAGTTGAGTTACCATTTGTTACCATACAGTCCAAATTACCACTAACCATAGCTGAGTTAACTTGACCGCCTTTATTGATAGCTACAATACCGCCGATTTTTCTGTATGTTTTGTAGTCACCAGTACTACCACCTGCATTTTCATATTTTACTTTATTAACTGTTGCAATCAATCTGCAACCATTGTTGAACTCTGCATAAGCGTGGTCAATTGTTGTGCCACCCATTATGTAACCTGCAACGCCACCTACAAAACTAGCACCTGCGTGAGACTTTGCTGAAACGTTCCATTTTCTCATCCAACCACTTCTGTTTACTGTCTGCAATGTACTATTTGCATTAAATATACTTGAAGTATTGGAAATTTTGCCACCTTTGCTAGCGCCAGTAACCAATCCTAAATATACGGCGTTTGTACAACCGAATTTAGAAATAGAGTTACCAACTGAAGATACATCTTCATAAGCGCCAAATTTTTTGCCATTAGCTAAATTAACAACAACGTTATCAATTGTTCCACCTTGGTTATAACCAACCAAACCGCCAACAACAGCAAGAGCATCATCACCATCATCATTCCATTCATTGTTCCAACTATCTTTATAGCCGAAATAATGGTGACCTTCTATTGTAAAAGTAAAGTTGCTTAATACTGCTTTTGCTCTTAGTACACTTACTAAACCACCAAAGCAGTGGAAGTCAACAGGATAGTATATAGGAGAACCATGTTCGTCTTTTCCTGCTTCCATACCATAGCCGTCACCTTCTTTTGTCAAAACATATCCAACTTGGCTATTCTCACGACGGTCTAACTCAACACCATTAGCTTCATTTTTTAGTCTAATGGTAAAACCGCAACCATCTAAGTTTTTCTCAAGTGAGATATTTGGTGCCATATAAGCACGGTCGCTAGACCAAGCCAAATCAATATCACAAGTTAAATACCCGTGCTTACCTGCATAGCCATTAGTTTGGCTTAAAAAGTCTTTTAAATTTTGTTCGCTACTGATAGCTTCCCAAGTTTCGGTTTTGTCTCTGTAACCTTTTAATTCCATATACTCGTCAAGGTTACCGACACCACCTAAATATTTGTCCTTATCATAGGTTGCAACAGTAGTTGCGGAATTGCCTGAATTGTTTACATTGCCACCACTTAGCGCGCCTAAATTAAACACACAGAACAATGCAAGGACAATAGACAAAACCAATACAATACTTGTGCAAATGCCAAATATTTTTGTCTTTCTTCTTTCCATAATTTCCTCCCTAAGAAGTCAGAATTCGCCCACCACAACATACAAAACAATATGCAAAAATGAAAAATCGGATAGTAACCCCTTTTTAAATCAATCCGCATAAAAAGTAAGATTGCTTACCCATTTATTTATGATTGAAACACTTATCACTATTGCTATTCTTTAATATATGCGGTATAATACAATAATATAATAGAATATATACCTTAACCAAACCTTAAACAGCTCTAATACTACAAAGATTTTACACAAAAATCATATAAAATAAATATAAATATATTTTTTAGCCAGTTTTATTCCGTAGCTCTAAAAAGACTAGCAAACTTTTGTCTAAGCAAATTTTGCTACAAAAATTATCATTTTTAAAATATTAAAACTGAGTTTGCGATTTTTGTCGAAAACAATAATTACATCAGTTTGCTTTGCTAAATACATCAATTTTTGCAAACAATTAACAAAGTATATTGATAAATTTATCTTTTTGTGGTATAATATTAACAAATAAAATGTTATCTCAAGTAGATTACAAGGATATAAGGAGAATATTATGTTAAAACATATTAGCAACAAAGACGAATTTATCAGCAATACAGCAAACGGCACAGTTCTTGTAGACTTTTTTGCAAATTGGTGCGGACCTTGCAAAATGCTTGCACCAGTTTTGGAAAAACTTGCAGACGAAATGCCTGAAATAGATATTTTGAAAATTGATGTAGATGCAGTACCAGATGTAGCAAAAGATTATGGTATTATGTCTATCCCTACTCTAATACTTTTTAAAGAAGGTGTAGAAACAGACAAACAAGTTGGATATATGAATTTAGACCAATTAAAAAGTTTTGTTAAATAATTCGTGCTTTAAACAAACTTGAATTGTTAGCCTAACAAAAAAATCAAATTTGAGTTTTTTGATTAAACACAAAATTAGACACTGCTTTAAAAGCACTTATAGCAACCAATTGCACTTGCAGAAATGCAGGTGCTTTTTATTTTGCTGCGCGCTATTTTGTCAATTCTACACAACATAGACTAAAATATACTAAAAAACCACTATTGTTATTTTCTTTTAATATTTTGACTTTTGTGTGGAATATCAACAGCATTATGTTACCATTTTTATATAATTTTAAAATTAATTAACTTTAAGTATATCGCTATAAATCGCTCGTTTTTTTAATAATAGTTACTAAAAAATACCATTAAAAAACATTGTATTCACTTAAGCAGAATATAACGAAAATTTATATTGATAATTGTTATAAAATAATTGACAGTTTATTTAAGATATGCTATACTCATTTTGTTTAATAAAACTAAACTTTAAGTTTAGCGAATAATGTTTTACTAAACTTTAGGTTTAATATCATAAAAGTTACTAAACTTAAAGTTTAATATAAAATGGTAAAAAGGAGTTATTTATGGAAATCGGGTCAAAAATAAAAAGACTAAGATTGCAATTATCACTCACGCAATCTGAGCTTGCAGACAGATGCGAACTGACTAAAGGATACATATCTCAACTTGAGAATGATTTGACAAGTCCTTCAATATCAACGCTTATAGATATTTTGTCCGCACTTGGTACAGATGCACAAACATTTTTTAAGGACGACAAGGAAGAACAAGTTGTATTTACTGAAAACGATTTTATCGTAAAAGACAGCTTGGAGCAAGAAAAAATTTGGTTAGTACCAAACTGCCAAAAAAATGAAATGGAGCCACTTTTGGTGACAATAAAACCAAAATACTCTCTTCCTGAAGATATGCCACACGAAGGCGAAGAGTTTGGATATGTGTTATCCGGCAAAATCATACTTCATCTTGGAAAAAACAGCTACACTGTAAAAGCTAAAGAAAGTTTTTATTTTGTATCTGACAAATTACACTATATTGAAAATGCGACTAATATCCCTGCTAAAATAATTTGGATATCAAGCCCACCTACTTTTTAATGGAGAAAAATTATATGAGTACACTTATTGAATTAAAAGACGTTTGCAAAGCTTACGATGGTCAAACAGTTGTTGACAATGTAAATCTTAATATTGAAAAAGGCGAATTCGTTACTTTTTTAGGACCTTCTGGTTGCGGAAAGACTACTACGCTTAGAATGATTGCGGGGTTTGAAAAACCAACTTCAGGCGAAATTTTACTGGACGGAAAATCTGTGCTTGATATTCCACCACATTTAAGACCTGTAAATACAGTTTTTCAAAGATACGCACTTTTTCCGCATCTTAATGTTTTTGACAACATTGCTTTTGGCTTAAAAATGAAAAAGAAGGAACTTTGCCGTGAAGAAAAAAATTTCTTTGCAAGACAAAAGGCTATAAAAGCTTTAATTTCAGAAAAAGTTAAAAAAGCACTTAAAATAGTTGGGCTTACCGACTACGAATACAGAAATGTTACAAGTTTGAGCGGCGGACAACAACAAAGAGTTGCAATCGCTCGTGCTATCGTTAACGAACCACAAGTTTTGTTGCTTGATGAACCACTTGGAGCTCTTGACCTAAAAATGCGTCAAGAAATGCAACTTGAGCTTAAAAATATGCACAGGAGACTTGGCATAACTTTCGTTTACGTTACTCACGACCAAGAAGAAGCTCTTACAATGAGTGACCGCATTGTTGTTATGAAAAATGGTATTATTCACCAAGTAGGTACTCCTATTGATATTTACAATGAGCCTTCAAACGCCTTTGTTGCAGACTTTATTGGGGAATCAAATATCATAAACGGCGTTATGATAAAAGACAAGCTTGTTAGATTTGCAGGCAACGAATTTGTTTGCGTGGACGGCGGTTTTGAACAAAATCAAGCTATTGATGTTGTTATCCGTCCTGAAGACATTTATTTAATGGACGAAGACAAAGGACAAATCAAAGGCGTTGTTATCTCTTCACTATTTAAAGGTGTACATTATGAAATGAGCGTTATTGCAAACAAGGTTGAGTTTTTAATTCACTCTACTACAGAATGGAAGCCAGGCGAAAAAGTAAGTATGTTTATCCGTCCTGACGATATTCACATAATGAAAAAAGAGAAAAACAGCAACATTATCAATGCAAAAGTTTTAAATGAAACAGAGATTGAATTTGCAGACGGAACATTTAATTATGACAAAAAAACCTTCGAAAATGCGGGTTATTCTGAAAATGATTACATTAAAGAAGATGTTAAAATATCTATCGACTTTGATAAAATCGACCTTACCGACTATGAAGACTCTGCACCTATCGCAGGTAACATTGTGTCAAGCATTTTCAAAGGCGATAAATATCAATATGTTGTTAAAGTTGACAATGGCTTTGATTTCTTTGTGGAAACTGAAGACGAATACGACAGCAACGACCGTGTAGGAATTACTATCAAACCTGAAGACATTAAACTAGAGAAAATTATCTCTTCCAAATAGGAGTTCAAATGAAAAAATTCACTATAAAAAGAAAATATCTTGCATTCCCTTATGCGATATTTATGCTACTTTTTGTGCTTTTGCCACTTGCTTTGATAGTGTTTTATGCCTTTACAAATGCAGATGGCAGTATAAGCTTGGAAAATTTTATTAACTTTTTTACCGATGGTGTAACATTTAACTCTTTCCTTGATTCTATTTGGATAGCTTTTATTACTACAGTTATTTGTTTTGCACTTGGTTTTCCTGTGGCGTACATTCTTGCAAACAAAAAGTATAACCGCAACAAAACATTGTTTTTATTGTTTTTGCTACCAATGTGGATTAACTTTTTGCTAAGAACAATTGCCACTCGTGCTATGTTTGAAGCTTTTGGGTCTTGGCTTAATATAACGATTAATTTTGGTAAAGGCACAACAATTTTTGGTATGGTTTACAACTTTTTACCATTTATGATTATCCCTATTTACTCTACTCTATCAAGCTTAGACAAAAGCTATACGGAAGCAGCACTTGACCTTGGTGCTACACCTACAAAAGTTATAACTCGTGTTATTTTGCCACTTGCAATACCTGGTATTATAAGCGGTATAACTATGGTGTTTATGCCTACACTTTCTACATTCGTTATTTCTGACTTGCTTGGCAATAACTTGGTGCAACTTCTTGGTAATATTATTAATCTTGAGTTTACTCAAAACTCTTGGAACTACGGCTCTGCACTTTCTATCATTTTGTTATTACTAATGGGTATAACAATGTTTATAGAGAAAAAATATAACAATAAAACACAAACTGCAGGAGGAAGAATATGGTAAAAAAGATTTTAGCCAAAGGTTATGTTTACTTAGTACTTTTATTCCTTTATGCTCCTATTGCAGTGCTTGTGATTTATTCTTTTACACCTGCAGCTACTATGCAATGGCAAGGGTTTAGCTTTGATTTGTACAAAGACTTGTTTAATCCAACAAAAAGTGCAACTATACTGGACGCTCTTAAAAATACTATTATAATTGCAAGCGTTTCATCTGTTATTTCAACTTTGATTGGAATTTTTGCATCAATCGGTATTTACAATATGAAAAACCGCTCAAAAGAAGCTATGCTTACGGTTAGCAAAATCCCTATGATGAATGCGGAAATCGTAACCGGTGTTTCTTTAATGCTACTTTTCTTATTGTTTGGTATACCTTTTGGTATGGTAACAGTTATTATTGCTCACATAGTATTTTGCACTCCTTATGTAATACTATCTATAATACCTAAACTGCAACAAATGGATAACAACTTATACGAAGCCGCTTTAGACTTGGGCTGCACTCCTATGAAAGCACTTTTTAAAGCAGTTTTGCCACAAATTTTGTCAGGTATTGTAAGCGGATTTTTCCTTGCTTTCACATTGTCAATTGACGACTTTGTAGTTACAATATTCAATATTCAAGGTATTAACACTTTGTCAACATTCATTTATGCTGACGCTGCCAAAAACGGACTTACTCCTTCTCTTCGTGCGCTTTCTACTATGATACTTTTATCCGTTTTAGTGCTTTTGATTGTAGTAAATGTATTTTCTCACCGCGAGAAAAAATCTAAAAACAAAGCAATCGCCAAAGCAAAGGGGGTTAAACTATGAAAAAGAAATCAGTTATTCTAATTATGTTAGTTTTACTACTTGCTTTGACAATTATCCCTGCGCTTAGCGGTTGTAACAGCAATAAAGTAATAGTTCTTAAAGTTTATAATGCTCAAGACTACATTCAAGAAGGCGAAGACGAAGGCGACGAAGATGTGCTAAAAGATTTTGAAGTTTATTACGAAGAACTTACAGGTCAAAAAGTACGCGTTCAATACGATACCTTTGACACATTGGAAAGAGCTTATACTATAATAAACAAAAGAAAAGCGGATTACGATGTATTTTGTCCAAGCGATTATATCATTGAAAAAATGAAAAAAGCTGACCTTTTGACTCCGCTTAATTTGAATAAAATCCCTAATATAGAAAATATTCCGCCTTATCTTTTGGATAGAGACTTTGACAGAAATAATGAGTACAGCGTACCTTATATGTGGGGAACATTAGGCATTTTGTACAATGCTGACCAAATTTCTGAAGAAGATATTAAAGGTTGGGATTTGCTTTGGAATGCTAAATATAAAAACGATATTCTTATGAAAGATAGTATCCGTGACTCTGTATTTATTGCTACTATTTACGCTTATCGTGAAGAACTTGCAGAGTTTAACAAAACTGCTACTCCTGAAAAATATCGTGAAAAACTTAACGATTTAGTAAACAACATTACTCCTGAAAAGCTTGCAACAGTAGAAAAAGAGTTACGCGAACAATACAATATCCTTTACGCTTACGAAGTTGACAGCGGTAAAGACTCTATGATTAACGGCGAAGCATTAATCAACCTTGCTTGGAGCGGTGACGCTGTTTGGGCAATTGAAGAAGCTGCTAACAACGGCATTAACCTTGACTACTATATCCCTGAAGAAGGCTCAAATGTTTGGTTTGATAACTGGGTTATTCCTAAATACGCTAAAAATGTTGATATAGCTCACGAATTTATAAATTTCATTTGCCGTCCTGATATTGCAGTTAGAAATATGGATTATATCGGCTACACTACAGCCGTGTTATCTCAAGAGTCAATCGAATATATGACCGACTTAGATGACGAAACACTTGCCACTCTTGACGAAAATGATTATACTTACCTTTTTGAAAACAGAGACGGAGTGTTAAACGATTCTTGGTTACAAAAGGCTACAGAGTGGGGGATAGATTTTACAGCACTAAAAATTCCTGAAGTTGTACTTCCATCAAAAGACAAAACGGAAAACTGCGTGGAAATGACCGACTTTGGCGAAAAGCAGGATATGGTTGTTAAAATGTGGACAAGAGTTAAAGCGTTGCCACTGGGATTAGAAGTTAAAATTTTCAGCATTTGTCTTGCAATAGCAATTGTCGGAATTATAGCCTACTCTATTTACAAAAAAGTAGAAAAGAAAAAGCTTGTTGCTGGCAAAATTGAGCAATTGGATAATGGCAACAATACCACTCAAAACAATATCTTTAAAACTTATATTCAAAAAACAAAAGACTTTGCGGGAAAAGTTAAATCAAAAATAACCAATCTTAAAAAAGCTAATACAAAAACTAAAGATATTGATAAAGAGAATATTTCCGAAACCGATAGCGACAACACACAAAACTAAAACAAAAAAGTGCAAGTTATATGCTTGCACTTTTTTATTCTATTATTACTTAATTATAAAATTTAAAAAGCAAATTTTAATTAGCATTATTTTATATTGCTATCGCAATACTACTTGTTTACACAAGCACTTTCATTTTAAATTGTTTGTCCTTTGATATATTGCATAATGGTGCAATTATAAAACTAAACACCTAAAGACCTAATAATTAACATAAAATCATTGAAATTGATTAAATTAATACCGATTTTTGACGGAATTTTGCAAAAAAAATATGCCAAAGACAAAAGCTTTGGCATTATTATTTTTATTTGAAAAACCATTTAAACACAACATCTTTAATGTTTTTAGGTGCAAGCAATACACCTGTGTTTTTGGCTATATCTCTTACTACATTACCCTTCATATCGATATTTGCAACCGATTTGATTCGTAATTTTTCCACAACTTCTTCTTCTTTCATTTTGCCTACTGGGATAGTGATTTCCGCCCTACCGCCTGCCATAATATCAAAGTAGTTGTTGCTGAAAGGTGTTTTAACGCTATCCATATAAAGTGCCACATATCTTGCAAATTTTTCCGCTTGAATAGATATTTTTGCAACACCTTTTTTTACAGCTACATCAACTTTTAGCTTAGGGTCTGGCAAAAGTGCAAGTTTGTTTTGTACAAACAAAAAGTCTTCCGCTGCAAGCACTCTTCCCGCTTTATCAGTAAGCTCAGCTACAAACACAAACTCTCTTTCCTTGCCAGCTATAACTTCTTTTAAATCAATATTTGCTATATTGCAGTTGCTCTCACCTTTAATTTCAACATTTTGCTCACCATTTGATAGCACAATTCCGTCAAAATCTTCAAGTTTCCAAATAAGGTTACATTCTTCATTTACATTCAAATCACAACTTAAATCTACTTTAACAATACCCTTTTTACTAGTGATTGAAAGTAAAACAGGAGCAAAAACTCTTTTTAGCTTATACATTACAGCTTTGTAATTGCCTAAATAGTCAATTGCTGAACAATCTATGCCCGCCCAACAATCGTTAAGCGATGTCATTATAACGCCACGACACTTTGACATATTACGCCTTAAATGCTCTATCATTTCTGTATAATATTCCGCCTGAGTAAGTTGAGAATAGTATATTAAATCAGATATACTTCTTGGTACTCTGAACCTTGAAGAAATGTAATATAGCATTTTATTATTTCCATCACGGAACTTTTGTCTTTTTTCTAGCTCAAGTCCTGTTATTGTGTATTGTTTTTTAGATATAAACTCTTCAAATACTTTTGGACTAGGCATTGACGGCATACCAAATTCGCCACAAAATCTAGGTGTATGTCTGCCTATCTTTTGCATAGACCGCATACCGCCCCAAACTTCCCACATATTTGAAATTCCGTTTTTGTAGTTGTTTACTTTATCGCAAAATTTGCTTGATAGCGGAGATGAAGGAATATAAACAAAATCACAAGAATAACTTTTGATTTTTTCTGGTATTTTTTTGTAAAACACGTCAAAAATCGCACTTTTTAATGATTTTTGTCCAAATGTACGAGATAATTTATGCTCCATTTCATAACTTCCGCACAGCACAACACACGACGGGTGATTATGTAATTTTACAAGGTTATATTTTATTTCTTTTTCTACATTCGCAGCAAAGTCTGAGTTTTCAAATGGGTAAACTCTTCCCACAAAAGGCATATCCTGCCATACCATTATACCCCTTTCGTCGCACATAGTATAAAACTCTTCTGGCATATATCCCACACCTGCAAATACTCTAATTAAGTTTGCATTGATATTAACTATGCTGTCAAGATAGTTTTCCATCTTCTTTCTGTTAAACAAAGAAGACATACTATCAAGTGGCATTAATGTTACACCTTTAACAAAAATCTTTTCGCCATTTAGCACTAAGCCGAATTTTTTATAACTATCAACTTCCGACTCTTCAAACTTTATATCTTTTATACCATAACTTAAGCTTTTGCTGTCAATAAGTTCTTCCCCTTTATAAAGCTCTGTTGAAATGTTATATAAAGCAGGTTTTTTGGTTTTTGAATAAATCGTCCATAGTTCTGGCTTATTTATTGTTACTACAAGCTCATTTTGCTCTTCAACTTTACTGCTTGTTGCAGTAATAATATTGCCGTTAGGTTCTGTAATATTAAGCTTTAATAAATATTCCGCATTGTCAGTCAGCTTTTTGCCTTTTACAGGAACTTTTACCACTACTATTGCAGATTTAGAAATTCTTTCATTTTTTACTATTGTATCGCCCAAATAAAGCTCATCATATCCAACAATTTTAATGTTTCCGCAAATACCGCTAAATGGTAATACCAAATTGTTATTAGCACCAAAGTGTATTGCAGGTTTTCTAATAAACTGCACTCCTGCCGTACCGTCTTTTGAGTTAGGCATTGGGTTATTTTCCAATTTATTCTCAATATATGTAAGTGGGGAACGGAATTTTATCCTAATTTTATTAGTAAGTCTTGAAACAAAGTTTTTAATGTCAATTGTGTACTTAATAAATGAATTTTCCGTCCTTGCAACAAGTCTGTCATTTATATAAATATCCGCAATTGTGTCCAATCTGTCGGCTTCAAGCAATATAACGGGCTTTTTAAGCAAATCCAAAGGCAAAGTAAATTCACGAGCATACTCCCAGTCACGCTCGCCTATCCATTGAGTTAAATCTTCATTATTGTCATAGTATGGGTGGTCAATCAAATTGTTTGCAAGAAGGTCAATATAATTACTTCCAGGAACAACCGCTGTATACCATTTGCCCCTACCTACTTCGTGAAAAGACCACTTTCCGTTTAAATCAAACTCTTTCATACTTACCTCAGTCATAATTTTAACATAAAAATTACAAAAAGTAAAGAGAAAAGGAAAAACATATTATGCTAAATAATAGCAACTACTCTCTTTTGCCTTTTACTGAATACACTGCTTTAATTTATTTTTTACCCCAAACAAAAAATATTGGTTTCTTATTATATCGCTCTTATGCCAAAATCGCACGTCCTTAAAAACGTACCTGTTATGAGCTAAAATTTAGCCATAAAGATAAGGCGGTGATGTTATGTTAAACAATTTAGAACTTGAGAAAAACTATCAAATAAACTCTCAAACTGAAGAAGCAGAAGAACAAGACACAATCAGAAAATTAAAAATTATTTTGCTTGCAATCACCTTGATTGTCGGTATAGTTTTGTGCGTACAACTTATCACCCAAAATATCGGCTCAACAAGTTATGTAGGCGAAAATGAAAATTACAGCCTTAAACTTACACTAAAAAACAACGGAACTTTTATATATGACGAAAAAAACATTTTAAATAAGGAAAATGTAATACTAAAAGGTAGTTATTTTATATCCGAAACAGGCTTTTTACACTTGTCTTTTTATAACGGAAAAGATTTAACGCTTAAAATAAACCATAATATTGGTGAAGCACGAACAATTACTTTTGATAAAAATTACCCTTTGCTTAAATTGGAAAGTTAAATTTTTGCAATTTTTATATGATAAAACTAGTTGCTTTTAACCACTTTAATACACTTAAAATCAGCAAATTCTGACTTTTTTTGTGGCATAATTTTTGCTATAAAACTCCCCATTTAGCAAAAATTTTCTGTTTTTTGTTGTTTAATCTTTTTATTTATGGTACAATTGAATTACTAAAATAAAACTAATTTGATTTTTTTAAATTAAATTTTAAAGGATTATATGGCTCTAAAAAATTGGTTCAGATTGGATAACAGTGCTAAACTTTATCCTTTTATCACCACAAAAGATTCTCAGAATTTGTTTAGATTTACCGTGGAATTGGCTTTTGACATTGATAAAAATATCTTGCAACAAGCCTTAGATACCACTTTAAAAAGATTCCCTTCTTTTGCTGTAAGACTAAGAAGGGGTGTCTTTTGGTATTATCTTGAAAAAAATGAAAAACAATTGCTTGTACAACCTGAGTCGGATATTATTATGGAACAAATTACTGCACACAACTGCAATGATTTTTGTTTTAGGGTAATGTATTTTAATAATCGTATTACTTTTGAATTCTTTCATATTCTATGCGACGGCAGTGGTGCATTACAATTTATTAAAAGTTTGATACACACTTATTTGACTTTGCTAGGTTTGGACTTAGATACAGAGAATAAAATTTTAACTGCAGACTCTCCTATCGACCCAAGAGAGTATGAAGACAGCTTTGCGGAAAACTACAAACCTGTTAAATTGAAAGATATTAATATCACTAATCTTACAGGCAGCACTTCACAAGCATTCACTCTACCTGGGGAGCAATTTGACCATTTGGGAAAAGGTGCAATTACAGCAGACCTTAGTGCAAAACAAGTGCTTGCCTACTGCAAAAGTAATGGTTACACGGTTACACACTTTTTAGGCGGGCTATTTATGTACAGCGTGTATATGGCAAAAGGTAGATTTGTCAAAAACCCAAAAGACATAACTTTGTTTATACCTATAAATTTAAGAAAACTTTATAAAAGCGTTACTTTAAGAAATTTCACTTTATTCTCTCGTGCAAGGGCAGATATAAAAAAGCAAGATTTAACACTCGAATATTTTATAAAAATAGTACAAGACTCTATAGAATCCTGCTATAAAAAAGAGTATTTAGACAACAATATAAGCACTACAATGAAAGGCGAAAGACTTTGGATTATGCGTATTATGCCATTGTTTATAAAACACCTAGTTTTTGCCATAAACAATGAAAAATCTTTAAAAAAGCCTACGAAAACCGCTACATTTAGCAATGTAGGCATTGCAGACCTGCCAAAATCTTTTGAGCCTTATGTTAAAAAAGTAACATTTATGTTGCACGCTTGTCCGCAAGTTCCTATATCTTTTACAGCAATCACAACATACGATACTTTGACTATTGCATTTGTAAGATTACTAAAAGATACTGATACCGAAAAATTCTTTATCAATTACCTTGCAAACTTAGGTTTTGACATTTCTGTAAGCAGCAATTATTGGGAGGTAGACGATGCGTTGTAATTATTGTAATGTGGATATAGGCGACAACAATATCTGCCCGTTATGTCACAAAAAGGTGGATGAAAATTCAGCTATACAAATAAAAACAGAATATCCAAAAAAGCAAGCAAAAAGGCCATTGCCGCTAAAGGTTTCACCAAAAAATATATACCTAATTATTGCCATTATTGCGTCAATAGTTAGCATTTTGATATGCTATCTAACCCCAACTACTACTTTGTGGTGTTGGTTTATGGTTGCAGTTTTTGCTTATGGCTATTTGCTTATTGGAAACACTATTTTTTCAAATTCGGAAATAGGAACAAAAATCTTTTTACAAGGCAGCTGCCTTATCGCTTTGGGATATATTTATGAAGCGATATTCAAAACCACTGTTGCGACATCTTACATTTTACCTATCGTAATCACTTTTATGATTATAGTATCAAGTGCTATGCTTACAATTTTTTACAAGCATAATCGTTCGCTATTTGTATCTTGCTGTCTTATGAGTTTGTTGGGATTTTTACCGATAATACTCTATGCTTGCAAAGTTACAACTACTCTTGTTCCGCCGGTTATTTCAGCTGTGACAGGTGGTAGTGCTTTGATATTGAGTTTAACTTTTGGTTTTAAAAAATTAAAGGAACAATTTGAAAAAGTTTTTCATATTTGAAATTTTATAAGTTTATTAGGAGCAAAAATTGAAAAAAATATCTTTTTATATTATTGCAATTTTATTAATGACTTTATTTAACGCTACAATCCTAACCGGCTGTAGTCCGTTTGGCAAAATCAAAAATGATAAAAAAATTGACCTTTCTAATATGAATCTTGTATTTGAAGACGATTTTAACGGAGACTTAGATAAGTCTGTTTGGAAAACCACTTTTGGAAATCCAATCCGCCGTGGCGGTTACTGGACTGAAGAACAAACTTTTACTGATGGCGGCAATCTAATTATCCGTACAGAGTATAAGGAAAACGGCTCACAAGGCAGTGGTTGGTATACTGGCACTTGCCTTTCACAAGATTTAAAAGAGTTTACTTATGGTTACTTTGAAGTAAGGTGCAAAGCTCCTGCTGCACAAGGGCTTTGGAGTGCCTTTTGGTTGCAAGGTACTAATATGGCAAACAATTTGTTTACAGAAGACGGCAAAACTGGTGCGGAAATCGATATAATGGAAAGCCCTTATTACAATGACCCCGCTATGCCCGCGAGTAAATATCGAAATACAACATTCCATACAATTCACATAAATGGTTATGGCGACCAACACCTATCACAAGTATCTAAAATATATAAAGTGCAAAATGATATGTATACAAAGTTTAATACTTACGGCTTGCTATGGACGGAAAATGAATATGTCTTTTACATTAACGGCTGCGAAAGCTATAGGACAAACTTTGGCGTATCTCAAGCCCCTGAATTTTTATGGCTGTCTGTTGAAATAGCTGGCGAAAGCAATAGTGCAAACCCAAGCAATCCAAACAATATCTTCACCTGGGCAGGTGAAATAACAAATAACCCTAAATCTTCTATGCCCGTTGATTTTGTAGTTGATTATGTTAGGGTTTATCAGTAAGAAAATTATTAATTAAAAATATTTAGGAGATTGAATTTTGGAAACAAGCTTAACTCACAATCACATTGATTTAGAAAAAATAAACGAAAAATTGCTGAAAGCAAATATTGACTGGATAGATAATAAACTATTATCTTTTTACTTATCAAAAGATATGAATGAAAAAGGATGTTGTTTGATAAATAATATCGAATACTTTTTGGCATATCCATTTTGTTGCGGTGTAACAGAACATTATTGTCAAGATAAGCCTAAAATGGTACTTTTTGGGCAGGAATACCACGGCTCTAAGGCTTTAAAGTTAAACGATGATAAAACTTTTGACTTTGAATCACACGAAGGCTATTCCCCAAAAGGATATCAAGATTGGGCAATAAAACACACTAACAATATGCTTTTAAAACCTAAATATTCTTTTTGGCAATACATTAAAAGTTTGACAGAAAACTTTTCAATTTGTTGGAACAATCTTGATAAAGTTTATTTAGGGGAAAAAGACAAAGATGAATATTTAAAAAATGGAAAACTTACTTACGATGCAGAAAAAGTTTTGTCTGCAAGATATGAAGCAAAGGGCTATGAGTCAAATTCATCTTGCACAACTACAAATCGTTCATTGATTGAAAGAGAAATACAAATTTTAAGCCCTGATATTGTTGTTTTTCTTGTTGGACCTTACTACGATTTATCTTTAGCTACCGCTTTCGGCCTAGATAGAGAATCTTTGTATGAATATAGACCTAGCTTAGCTAATTCCGTAAGAGATATTTCCAATGTAATTAAATTAAAAAACAATACAGGTAAAGACATAACTGTTTTGTGGACTTATCACCCTAGAAGCTTACAACTCTATAAAATCACTAAAGAAAGTTTTGTTAATGAAATAACAAATAAATATAATACAAACAAAAACTCACAATAACTTAATTGTGAGTTTTTTTGTTTTTGTTAGTATAGTTTTAATAATAACTTGAAGAAATATACTTGTTTCTTTGATTAAATTTTCAATATTTCCGTCAAAAATCGGGGGTAAATGGTTTTTTAGTTAAGATTTTA
>CAJTYW010000010.1 GCA_910583995.1 uncultured Christensenella sp.
TACCAAAATTTTATCTATGTTTTACATTTCGTAAGTCTATTTCTGTCTAGAATAGTTAAAATTATCTCATCAAAAAATTTCTAGTAGGATTTGTTTGCAAATTTTTCTTTGAATTTTAACTTGTTCTATTTGAAATTTAAAATTAACTTTAGTAAAAAGTTTTATAGCTCAAAATTATCTACAATGTCTGCATTGCTGCGATACTCTCTTGCTTCCTTAAGTATATCATCTTCTTCCCCAAATGTCAAATGGGATAGATATAATTTGCAATTTTTTGGAACATTTTCGGAAAGAGCTTTCACGCTTATATGCGGAGATGTGTTTTTATAGTCTTTATCCAAAACGCAAGCATCGCCAATTACAATGTCTGCACCCGCAGTATTTTTTTTGATAGTCTCTATATCTTGGCAATCACTTGTATAAACAATTTTTTTATTATTTGTTGTCATAATGACTGAATATGTTTCCACAGGGTGGGGCGATACTGCAAAGTTAAAAGTTATATTATCAATTTCAAATTGCAAAGTTTCGTCTATTATTGTTATATCAAATTTACTGCTAGAGTAACATTCATTAAAAATTTCAGGTGTCTTTGGCATATAAACTTTAATATTATCAAGTCCCAAAAATCCTACACTATAAGCAAGTACACCCAAATCGCAAGCGTGGTCAAAATGCAAATGTGTTACTATCACAGCATCGATTTGTGAAATATCTATATATTTTTGCAAACCGCAAAGCGCACCACTACCCAAATCCAAAACAATATTTTTGCCATTATCTGTTTCAATAATGTAACAATTGGTTGCTTGAAGGTATGGTGCATATCTTCCGTACTTACCAACTACTTTAAATCTCATAATCTCTCCTTCAATTCAAACTAATGTATTTTAAATCATAGCCTTTAGAATAATCAACATAAACCAAATATTTTCCATAACTGTAATTTACAGGGTTTATTCCTATCTCTACCGCAAAATATATTTTTTTATCAATGCCTAATTCTTTTAATCTTTTGGCAAAATTTTTGTCATAGTTAAACTTTAAACAACCCGGTAATACCCTTGAATTATTATGTTCAAGATAGTCAATTGTCATTAAACCTTTAACCAAAACTTGATTGTAATTTTTACATAAAAATTGATATAAAATCTCAATCCTGTCAAAAAGGCTTAACTTTTTATTGTAAATAATTTTACCAATCTCAAGATAAAATTGATAAGGATTATCTTTTACAAAATACTCAAGCGTTTTTGCAAATAAGCCACTATTATAATATTTATCGCAACCTTCTTCTGCAAATTTTAACAACTGCAATTCTTCACTTGAAATAAAAGGCGTACTAATTATCTCATAAGGCGGAGTGTTGTTATATTTATAATCTTTGCCAAGTTGTGATTTTAGCTTACTTCCTTTAAGAACCTTTAAAAATCCCAATTGCAACATATCACTTTTTAAAGCGTAAAGTCTGTTAAAACCACCAACAAAACTTTGGTAATTTTCATAAGGCAAACCAGCAATTAAATCTGTATGAATATGAGCTTTTTTTGTTGCAACAAGCTTGCTAATATTATTTACAACTTTTTCTATATCAGTTTTTCTTACAACTTCGTTTAAAGTTTGCAAATTAAAGCTTTGAACGCCAACTTCAAATTGAAACAAACCTTTTGGAGACTTATCAACTAAATCAATAAACTCGTCATCTAAAATATCTGCAGCGATTTCAAAATGAAATGAAAAAGCAAAATATTCTTTATTATTAATAATGTATTTTAATATCTCTTTTGCAAATTGCTTTTTTGCATTAAAAGTTCTGTCAACAAACTTTAAAACTCTTATATTCTTACCCCTAAACTTATCTAACTCTGCAAAAACTCTTTGCAATTCAAAGCATCTTAATCCGTCATTACCGCTCATACAATAATGGCAAGAGTATGGACACCCCCTTGATGCTTCAAAATACGCAATCTTATTTGTCGTATCTTTAAAATAATCTTGTGAGTATGGTGACTCTAAATATTTAAAATCTAAAGGTTCACCAACATAAACTTTTTTAGCTAACTTATTATAATTTGACTGCTCCAAATCGCAAATAAGTTTGTTAAATGCAATTTCACCTTCACCAGTTATCAAGTAATCGCATTCATTTAGTATATTATCGTATTCAAAGCTTACTTCCGGTCCACCAAAGATTATTAATATTTCAGGATTTTTAGTTTTTATCAACTTGCTTAACTTTAAAACGCAGTCTATATTAAAAATATAACAAGGAAAAGCAATAACTTTAGGATTGTCTGCTAAAGCCAAACTATATAAACTTTCAATATCTTGATTTATATTTGTTTGAATAATTTGTATTTTGTCCTTATGTTCGCAATTTTCTTTTAAATAATATGGCGATAACAATGTATGCACATATTTGCTATTTAACGCTAAAATTTTAATCATTATAATTAATAAAACCTAAAAAACTTTGTATAATATATCTTTAATTGTACCATAATTAAGTTAAATTATCAATCAAATATGTGCCTAGAAAAAATATTAAATTTTTTTTAAATATTTAGCATAAAATGCTTGACAAGTCACATATTTAGTAGTATATTATGGCTGATAAAAGAGATAAAGATAAGGGTATCAATTTTATCAAAGACAATTTAATAGGAGGTATTTGTATATGCTTAAGAAGATTTACAAAGCGTATGTTGAATCAGTTAAGATGCAAATGAAGTTTAACAACTTTAAGTTTTTTAACTAATTCAGGGGAATTTATGAGACCTACCGAAAGGTAGTATTTTTTTCGCCATTTTTAGATTATAGCCAATTTATGGCTTATTTTTTTAAGCGACTTTGTAACTTAAATCAAAATATAATAAACATACTAATTATAACATTGAATAATTGTATTTTTAATTTAATGTTGTATTAAAATAAAAAAAATCCCTGCTCTTGAAACAGGGATTTAATATTTTAATTATTATTCATTATCTTTATTATCAAAGTTTAAATTTAAACCTTTGAACAAGTCTGCCATAGTAGCACCAGTTGACTCTGAAGTCCAAGATTTAGTCTCTTCTTGAACAGGAGCAACAGCAACTTTCTTAGCCTTTGGCTTTTTAGCTTGAGTAGCTTGAGCATTTTCAAATTTCTTTGCAGTTGCTTTAGCTCTCTTTTCATTGTTCTCTTTAATATCTTCACTTGTAATTTCAACTTCTTTTGGAGCTGGTGGGTCAAGTAAAGCTTTTACTGACAATGTAATTTTGTTACCTTCAAACTTAATAACTTTTGCTTCGATTTCTTGACCTTCTTTGAAAGCTTCATTAGCATCTTTAACAAAGTTATAACTGATTTCAGATACAGGAATCAAGCCATCAATACCCTTATCGATTGATACAAAAGCACCATAAGCAAAAATTCTTTCAACTGTGCCTTTAACAACACTGCCAACAGGATATTTCTCTTGAGCTTCTTCATAAGGTTTCTTTTGAAGTTGTTTGTAACCTAAGCTTACTTTACCAGTTTCACGATTAGCATCTAAAATGATAAACTCATAAGTCTTATTTAATTCCAAAACTTCAGAAGGGTCTTGAACTTTTGTCCAGCTTAAATCACTAATGTGTGCTAAGCAGTCATTTTTATTAACGCTAACAAATGCACCAAATTTTGCAAATCTTTTTACAACACCTTTAACAATTGTGTTAGGTATCATTTGATTCCAAAAAGCATCTTCTTTAGCAGCCTTTTCTTCTTCAGCAATTACTTTATGTGATGCAATAATTCTGTTTTTAGAGCTATTGCCGTTTTTAGCTTCGATTTTACGAACACGTAAATCTTTACCAACATAATTTTCAGGTTTCTTTTCAAAACCGATACGGATTTCTGATTGTGGTACGAAGATAGTATAACTACCTAGTTTTGCAATCAAGCCACCATTTACAGCTTTATTTATTTTAATAGTGAATTCGTTACCGTTGATAATCTCTTGATATTTTTTATCGTCCAACTCTTTTTGAAGAATTGATTTTCTGCTCATAGCAATCATACTATCATTGCTCTTTTTAGCAACAAACACAGCATCAAACTCTTGACCTTCTGCATAATTTGCAGGATTATAGTCTTTTTCATCAAGTTCAACTTCTGTTCTATCGATAAAAGCATCTGTCTTACCGCCGAAATTTACTACAATACCTTCTTCTGTAGCATTAACGACTATTACTTTTGCTTTTTTGCCTAAATTAGGCTTAACTTCTGTACTTTCCATTTCCATAGCATCGATAAACTCGTTGCCACTTTTGTTTGCATCAACTGCAACTTCCTCATTAAGCATTTCTTTGCTTTTTACTTGAGTATCACTCATTATATTAATTACCTCCATAATCAACTCTTTGGGAGTTGACGCACCTGCAGTTACTCCTATCACAGTGCTATTATTTACTACTTTTGATAAATCGGCAATAGATGAAATCAAATAGCTATTTTTACAATACTCTTTTGCAAGTTCATAGAGTTTTAAAGTATTACTACTATTAAGACCACCAATAACAAGCATTGTATCGACTTTTTTTGCAATTTCGACTACTTCTCGCTGTCTATCCCTTGTAGTATAACAAATAGTATCAAAAATTTCAACTATTTTACACTTGTTTTTTATTATTTTTTCAATATTTTTAAATTTTTCTGCAGAAAAGGTAGTTTGAGAGACCAAAATGCACTCTTTATCAATAAATTCAAGCTTATTAGCCATATCTTCGTCGCTTATAATAATCGCTGTGTTTTCACACCAACCATTTATACCTATAACTTCTGCGTGGCTAGCTTCACCGGTTATGATTACCTGCTTTCCTATATCAAACGCATTATGCACTATTTTATGAATTTTTTCAACAAACGGACAGGTAGCATCAATATACTCTATCCCATTATTGTTCATTTCATCATAAATGTTTTTACCTACGCCGTGTGAGCGAATGATAACTCTTCCGTCTTTGTATTCGCTTAAAGAATTTATAGGATATATTCCTTTTTCTTTTAGCTTATTTACAACTAAATCATTATGAATTATCTCACCAAAAGTTACTACTTTTCCTGTAGCTTCAAGCGTCTTATCAATTGCGTTTTGTACACCAAAACAAAAGCCTGCGGTTTTTGCAACTATAAACACAACAATCCCCCAAATTTTATGCAATTAAAATGTTTGTAAAAGCAACTTAAATCTATTTTACAAAACTTTAGTATTAAAAAAGGATAAAATAATTAAAATCAATATAATAAAATTATTCTTCTTCAGGCTTATTCAACATAAGCTTTTGTTTATACTCTAGTTTGTTTTGTTTGCGAATTTGCTTTAATTCAGCTTTTTGAGATTTTAACAATTTCTTCATTTGTTTTTTATCGCAAAGCATATTATCAAGTTCACTAATCATATTTTGCATAGTTAGTTTTAATTTGTCTGTAACTACACCCCTTATCTCTTTAAAATTATCATTAAAATATTCATCTAAATAGATAGGCTCACCAATAAGCAAATATGTTTTTCTAAAAGTTTTGATTGGTCTTGAGTACACCATTGGAATAATAGGCGATTTTGTTTTTAATGCAAACATTGCAACACCATCTTTAAATTCAAGCAATTGGTTATTTCCGCTTTTGTTTCTTGTTCCTTCAGGAAAAACAATAAGCGGCTCATCATTCCTTAAAACTCCCAAACACTTTTTGATTGCACGCAAATCTGCTTCTTCCCTTTGTACAGGTATTGTTCCAACCTTATGCAAAATTTTACCTAGCACAGGAATGTGCATAGATTCTTCTTTCATTAACACATTAAATTTATCTTCAAAAAGTTCTGTCACAAATGGTACAGGGTCAAGCATTGTATAATGATTACAAACATAAATACCTTTGCCTTCATAAAACTTGTTTGCATTTACTATTTTAACCGGCCATAAAAAATTGGTTACAGGTCTTATGGCACGCCTTATAAACTTATAAAATTTATTGTTTTCCATAATAAGTCCTTAATTAATATTTGTATAAAAATCTTTCAAAAATCGGCACTAAAAGCATAATTAATCACTAAAAACACATTAGAAAGACGTTTTTTATTATTACTAAATAATTACTATTTTTAATATTTGATATATGACAAAATCTTTTCTATTGCTTGCTCAATTGTCAAATTTGTAGAATCAATATACACACTATCTTCAGTTAAAGTAAGTGGTGCAAAATCACGATGAGTATCATTGTAATCGCGGTCGTTGATATCTGCAAGAATAGTTTCATATTCCACATTTTGACCTTTTTCAATCAATTCCTTATATCGTCTATTTGCTCTCTCTTCGGGTGTTGCTGTCAAATAAAATTTATTATTTGCATCTTTTAAAACATAACTTGTAATATCTCTGCCGTCCAAAACAACATTGTTTTTAGCAGCAATTTCCCTTTGCATAGCCACAAGTTTCAATCTAACAGCAGGAATTTTGCTTACATTTGATGCAGCTTTTGAAATATAATGTTCACGAATAGCAGTGCTTACATCCTCTCCGTCAAGATAGATAATTTGCACACCGTCCACATACTTTATTTCTATTTTAGTGCTATCCAATATATTAGTAACACCTTTTTCGTCATTTGTATCTATACCAAGCCTTACCGCTTTTAAACCAATTGCACGGTACATTGCACCTGTATCTAAATAAATGATATTTAATCTTTTAGCAATTTCCTTTGCAATTGTGCTTTTTCCAGCACCTGAAGGTCCGTCAATAGCAATATTTAACATATTTCACCTCTTAATTTCTCTTTTATTTCTTTATCCTTATTATTACTTTTAAGTACTACAATCAAATAAAATTATCTATTCAATACCGCTTATTCCTGCGACATAACCAGTAGACATTGCAATTTGTATATTAAATCCACCTGTCAAAGCATCAACATCCAAAACTTCACCTGCAAAAAACAAGCCTTTAACCAATTTTGATTGCATATTTTTAGGATTAATTTGCTTAACATCTACACCACCACAAGTGACAATTGCACTAGACAATGCAGATAAATCTTTAATTTGAAAAGTAAGATTTTTTACAGCTTTAACAAGATTTGTTCGCTCTTCTTTTGTTATTTGATTTACCTTTTTTTCAGGTTTAATTTTGCTATTTTTTATAATAAGCGGAATCAAAGCTTTTACAGTCAAATCATTGATTGCATTTTTAAATTCCTTATTACTATTACTTTCAAAATCGCGAATAAGTCTGTTATCCAAAGTAGTATCATCTAAAGCAGGTTTTAAATCGATAACTAAACTCAATTTACCTTGCAATTTATTTATTTTACTTGAAAGTGTAAGTATTACAGGACCTGAAACACCATTATGTGTAAATAGCATTTCCCCGCATTCTTCAAACAAAACCTTGTTATCACGCACAATTTTGCAAGCCACATTTTTTAGCGTAATACCTGCAAGATTGTCCACATTTTCTACTAAATTTATACCCACTAAAGCAGGTAATAAAGGCGCTATTGTATGCCCTGCACTTTGTGCAAATTTATATCCGTCACCTGTAGAACCAGTACCAGGATAAGATTTACCGCCTGTTGCAACTATAACTTTATCTGCGCCTACAAACTCATCGCCTACATAAACGCCACAAATCACATTGTCTTTTATTTCAATTTTACAAACTTCACTATTAAGCCTAACATCGACATTTAATTTTTCCAATAATTTAGTAAATACTTTTATGAAATCAGAAGATTTATCCGACTCGGGAAAAACTCGCCTACCACGCTCTACCTTGATTTTTAAGCCATTATCCAAACAAAATTTTTGAGTATCACTAGTACTGAATTTGTTTATAGCACCAAGCATAAATTTAGGATTATTAACCACATTTGCTATAAATGTTTTGTTATCGCAATCATTGGTAATATTGCATCTGCCCTTTCCAGTAATAAAAAGTTTTTTACCCAATTTTTCATTTTTTTCAAACAAAATAACTTCGTCGCCATTTTGTTTTGCCATAATAGCAGCCATCATTCCCGCAGGACCACCACCAATTACAATAACCTTCATATTATCCTCAAAAAAATTCTTACAACTCTAATATACCATAAAAAAGCAATAATTAAAAGCATTTATTTACAATTATTAAAATATTTTTTGCCCTGCACCTTAAAACAGCTAATAATCCATCGAAAATCGATACTATTTTGACAAAACCATATTAAATTTTAAAATCGTTTAACATAATCTGTAATAAAAAAAATTGCACTTTTTAAAAAGTGCAATTTGGCTTTATGCAATATTTTCTTTTTTAATTATTATTGGCATTGCTTTTTTCTCAATACAATCGCCATTTATAATTATCTTTTCAATGCTTTTATCAGAAGGTACAGAGTACATTAAATCAAGCAAATTCATTTCAACAATAGACTTTAACCCACGCGCACCTGTTTTTAAATTGATAGCAAGTTTTGCAATGGCTTTTATAGCGTCATCTGTAAACTCAAGTTCAACATTGTCAATATCAAACATTTTTTTGTATTGTTTTAATATTGCATTTTTAGGCTCAACTAAAATTTTACTCAAAGCTTCTTCGTCAAGTCCATTTAGTCCTACTACAACTGGTACTCTTCCTACAAATTCAGGAATCAAACCAAATTTAACTAAATCGTCAGGTTTCAAATCTTCAATTAGTTTACTATAATCAGCATCAGATTTTTTCATTTCGCTACCAAAACCTAAAGCTGAAGTGTCTTTTCTTTTATCAATTATCTTATCAAGACCAACAAAAGCACCGCCGCAAATAAACAGAATATTTGTAGTATCAATAGGTATTGTTTCTTGTTGTGGGTGTTTTCTTCCGCCTTGTGGTGGAACATTTGCAACAGTAGATTCAATTATCTTTAATAGAGCTTGTTGCACTCCTTCGCCTGAAACATCACGCGTAATTGATACATTTTCGCTTTTTCTAGCAATTTTATCAATTTCGTCGATGTAAATAATACCAAGTTCTGCTTTTTTAACATCAAAGTCCGCAGCTTGAATAAGTTTTAAAAGAATGTTTTCAACATCTTCTCCGACATAACCCGCTTCGGTAAGTGCAGTTGCATCTGCAACAGCAAACGGAACATTCAAAATTTTAGCAAGAGTTTTTGCAAGTAGTGTTTTACCGCTACCCGTTGGTCCTAAAACAAGAACATTACTTTTTTCCAAACAGATATCGTCATTTACATTATTTGCAATTCTTTTATAATGATTATAAACAGCAACAGACAATACCTTTTTTGCAGTATCTTGACCTACAATATACTCGTCCAATTTGCTTTTAATTTCTTGTGGAGTAAGCAAGTTAAAACCACTTTGATCTTGTGGTTTAACTGTTTTGCGTTCTTCCAAAATCTCATTACATATATCAATGCAATAATTACAAATGAATAAACCGTTTGGATTAGATATCATTTCGATAGTTTCACTTTCCGTTCTACCGCAAAATGAACATCTGTTTTCAAAATCCTTTTTCATCAAACCTCCTAATCAAGCCCTTTTTTCGTAAATTTTGTCAATAAGACCATAAGATAAAGCTTGTTCTGCACTCATAAAATTGTCTCTGTCTGTATCTTTTACTACTGTTTGATAGTCTTGACCTGAGTTTTTCGCCAAAATTTTGTTTAATTTTTCTTTAGTTTTCAAAATATGCTCTGCGTGAATAGCAATATCTGTTGCTTGACCTTGAGCCCCGCCAAGAGGTTGGTGAATCATTATCTCGGAATTAGGAAGAGAATATCTTTTGCCCTTAGTTCCTGAACTTAGCAAAAATGCACCCATTGATGCAGCTAGACCAATACAAATTGTACAAACATCGCATTTGATATAATTCATAGTATCGTATATTGCAAGTCCTGCAGAAACACTGCCACCAGGGCTGTTAATGTAAATATTTATATCCTTTTTAGGGTCTTTTCCTTCAAGATAAATTAGTTGTGCTACTACTATATCAGCTGTCGCATCGGTAATCTCACCTGTGATAAAAATAATTCTATCTTCAAGTAATCTTGAGTAAATGTCATAAGACCTTTCTCCTCTGTCAGTTTGCTCCATAACCATAGGTACTAAATTCATAAATAACCTCCTAATAAATTAAATTGTTTGCAAGTGACTTATTAATTATAGCCTAATTGTTGTATAATTAATAACATAACTTGTTTAAAAATACAAGAATGATAGTAATTTTTCTTTTGCAAAAAATAGTCACATTCTATTTTATCCAATATTCTTTTCTTATATCATTAATATTTTGTTGTTTTTTGTTTTATTTTGCGACATAGTTAAAATTAATAATTATCTTATTCTCAATTTTAATATAATAAATATAAAACGCTATGTATTTACTTTTTTGTCGAATTATAAATTATTTTCGATTTTTTTAATATTAAACCAGATATTTTGTCAAATTTCGACATTGCAAGGCATAGTTTATTATTTTTAAAATCACCCTATTAAACAAAAATTACTCAGCAAGAAGAATTTCACAATTGCAAATTCGCACATCTCTGCTGAGTAATAATGATTTAAAAATGCCTGTTAATTATTGCAGAATTAAGCAAATTTATTATTTGCCATCAAGAAATCAATAACTTTATTGATAACAATTTCTCTCTCGATATAATTTGCTTGTTCAATACGCATAGTAGCTTTAAACTCTTCTACGCTCTTATTTGCACCTTTTGCAAAGTCAGCAATTTTACTTTCAATTTCAGACTCTTCAGCCTTAATATTCTCAGCTTTAATAATTGCATTCAAAATTAATTCCATTTTAACATTCTTTTGAGCTTGTTCATTATAACGTAATCTCAACTCATCTCTTGAAGAATTAGTATATTTATAGTAATCTTCTATTTTCAAACCTTGATATGCAATTCTGTATTCAAATTCTTGAATCATTTCTTCGATTTGCTCTTCAATCATAGCATCAGGAATTTTAATCTCTGTATTTTCAGCGATTTTGTCAAGCAAAGCGTTTTCCATCTCTCTCTTAGCATTATCTTCCAAAGTTTTTTGCAATTTAGCTTTAATGTCGGCTTTGTATTCTTCCAAACTATCAAATTCGCTAACATCTTTTGCAAAATCGTCATTGATTTCAGGCAAAACTTTCTTTTTAATTTCGTGCAATTTTACTGCAAATACTGCATCTTTACCAGCTAGGTCCTCTGCACCATATTCTTCAGGGAATTTAACATTAATATCTTTTTCATCGCCGATAGACATACCTTCAACTTGCTCTTCAAAACCAGGGATAAACATACCTGAACCAAGCTCTAAATTTTGTTTTTCAGCTGTACCGCCTGCAAATTTAACGCCGTCAACGCTACCTGAATAATCGATAATAACAGTATCAAACTTCTCACAAGGTCTGTCTGTAACATTTTCCCAAGCACCTGCTTTTTCTTGTGCTTTAGTAATTTCTTCTGTAATCATTTCTTCAGTTACATCTTTTTTAACTTTTGCAAGTTTAATACCTTTGTACTCACCCAAAGTAAACTCAGGAGCAACAGTAACAATAAAAGCTACCTTAAGCTCTGTATCTGAAATAGCTACAATATCAACTTGTGGTCTTGCAACTGGTTTAAGTTCAGTTTCTTTTTGAAGAAGTTCTGTATAAAGGCTAGATAAAATAATATCCAAGGCATCATCAAAAAATACGCCTACGCCATACATTCTTGTAATAACAGACATAGGGGCTTTACCTTTACGGAAACCTTCAATATTGAATTTGTGTTTAGTTTTGTTGTAAGCTTCACGAATAGCATTTTGCCAAGCACTGCTATCTGCGTCAACTACATATTTAATTTCGCTGTTTTCTAAAATCTCTTTATTGTAATTCATCACAATTTCTCCTAAATTTTTCTTACTCAGTATATATTAGCACAATTTAAATCAAATTGCAATTATTTAAAGCGATTTTGCAAAATTTATTGATATTTATAAAAAAATAATGTATACTTAAGCTTAAGGAGAAAATGTATGCCTAACGATTTAGTCACTTTAAAAGCCTTAAGTGCGGAATTAGATGATACTTTAAAAGGCGGTAAAATAGAAAAAATTTATCAGCCAGAAAAAGATGAAATAACTTTGTCTATCCGCTCTAAAGGTCAAAAATATAACTTGGTTATCTCGGCTAATGCTCAAAATCCAAGGATACATCTTACAAGTGTGAAAAAGGAAAATCCTGTTACCGCACCTTCTTTTTGTATGCACTTACGAAAATATCTTAGTTCTGGTATAATAGAAAATATAGCTATTTTTGGTGAAGATAGAATTATTGATATTACCATTATTTCAAAAACAGAAATGAAAGATATTGTAAATTTTCATTTAATTGCGGAAATGATGGGAAGATATAGCAATATATTACTATTAAATAGCAAATATGTTATTACCGATGCAATAAAACAAGTTTCCTTTGATGCTGCAACAAAAAGATGCGTTTTGCCGTCCTGCGAATACAAACTTCCCGAACAAACAAAACTTTTGCCAAGTGATACAAACGGAATAGTAAATTTACTTAAAGAGTTTAAAGGTGGAGATTTGGCAAAATATTTAACTAGCGGAATAAGTGGAATAAGCTTTTTAACTGCAGAAGAAATAATTTATAGGGCAAATATAAATACAAATAAAATTCCACTAAATGTGGAAAAAATAGCGCAAACAATAACAACTTTTTTTGATATTTTTAATAGCGACATTTACTCCCCTTGCACAAGCATTGCAAATAGTGGCGAAGCAATGGATTATTTTGTAACAAACTATAATTCGCAGAATATGACATACAAAAAAGAAAGTAGTTTATCCGCTGCAATCGAATGTTTAACACAAAAAAAAGACATTGACGAAAGGCATAGAGAAAAGGCAAAACACCTTGTAAATGCAATTAAAAAATATAAAAATCGAAATGAAAAGAAACTGCAAAAAGCAAATGAAAAACTTGCTGAATGCGAAAAAATGGACGAGTATAAAAAATACGGAGAACTTATTACTTCAAATCTTTACAGACTAAAAAAAGGTGACGAATATCTACTTTGCGTAGATTATTATCACCCAGATATGAAAGAAATAACTATACCACTAAATCCGCAATACTCACCATCTAAAATTGCACAAGACTACTTTAAAAAGTATAACAAATTAAAAAGGACTTTGGATATTATAATCAATCAAATTGATGAAACTAAAGAAGATTTAAAATATATCGATACTATCGCCCAAACTTTAAACAACTGCACTTTATCTGCTGACCTTTATCAAATAGAACAGGAATTGTTTAATATTGGTGCAATTAAAAAAATGAAAACCAAAATGCCAAAGTCAATAAAAGAAGGAAGTCCTATACTATACGAATATGAAGATTACGTTATTGCAGTAGGAAAAAACAACTTCCAAAACGATAAACTTACTTTTAAGACTGCAAACGGCGGAGATTTATGGCTTCATACATTAAACTACCACGGTTCGCATACAATAATATTTACCGATGGTACAACGCCGCCAGATAATGTTATAACTTTTGCAGCAGAAGTTGCAGCCTTTTATTCTAATGGTAACCAAAACGATAAAGTACCTGTTGACTACACTTTAAAAAAATTTGTTAAAAAGAATCCTAATGGAAAACTTGGTATGGTAACATACACTAATCAAAAAACAGCTTTTGTAAAACCTTGTGCGCATAAAGAGTTTAAAAAAGATTAAATAAAATAATTTTAAAGGAATGATAATATGAAAAAAGATTTAAAAGACAGAGAAATAATGCCTGAAGGCGTATACTCAGATTATGAAGATTACGAAGACATTGATTTTAACGACCTTAAACCTTTGGACGAAAATCAGGAAATTGGCGATTTTGCAAGAAAGTGCTATTACACAATTGATAGTTTTTATGGCGTTTTTTATGATAATTACCAAAAACTAAGCAAGCTATTGTGTTTTAGAGTTCCTTTTACTTTAATATGGATTGGCGTAGTTTTTTTCCTATGTCCATTTGTATACAAACAAAGCGGGCTTTGGCTTCCTTTATTTCCATTTGCTGTAGTTACATTTATGACTATCGGCGTTTATTGTATGTTTAGAAATAAACCACTGCAGATGTTTTATTATAGAACAGGCAACAAATCTGTAGCTGTTTATTGGAAAAAGAACAAAAAATATTTAATAGTTCATTTTGGCACAAAACAACAATTTAAATATTATTTTAAAGAGCAAATATGGGAAGAATGTGACGAAGATTTATCTAGCAGAAAGTTATATTTCAATCATATAAAAGATAATATTTCTGTTAAAAAGTCTAAAAAAGGAATTACAACAATTACTGCTCGAAATAATAAAAAACACCCTAAATGGATAACTGCAAAATTGAATCTTTCAGAAAACAATACACCGCTTGATATTGAATTTAGCAGAACCGTTGTTAGTTACAGGTCTAACAGCTTTAGTAAAGGCGAATTTACTTCCACAAACAGACTTGAATTTGTTGAAATAAATAGTGACAGATTTATAGAAATTCCAAAATCATTTGTTACTTATTGTGCTAAAAACAATATTGAAGCACCCGAAGAAAACGAATTTTTGCATTATGTTTAATATTTGTTTTTATTAAATTTGCTAAAAACATAACTAACTAATTAATTTATTTAAAACTTTAAAACAAAAAGCAACGGAATTTCCGTTGCTTTTTTACTATCGTTGATATTTAAAATTTATTAAAGTTTAATATTTTCTGCAATTTTCTTTAAAAATTCTTTTGTTTCGCATTTAGTAACTTTTACTGCATCATTCTTAAAAATCAATGCCAAGTCACCTGTCATATAACCAGACTCAATTGTATCAATACTTGCTTTTTCAACTGCATCTGCGTATTTTACTAAATCCAAGTTATTATCAAGTTGACCACGTTTACGAAAAGCACCTGTCCACGCAAATATAGTTGCTATAGGATTTGTAGAAGTACTTTCGCCTTTTTGATATTTATAATAGTGTCTTGTTACTGTGCCGTGTGCAGCTTCAAACTCCATAACTCCGTCTGGTGCAACCAAAACGCTTGTCATCATAGCAAGACTACCAAAAGCTGTTGCTACCATATCTGACATAACATCGCCGTCATAGTTTTTGCAAGCCCAAATAAAACCACCATTACTACGAACAACTCTTGCAACAGCATCGTCTATCAAAGTATAAAAATATTCAATGCCAGCTTTTTCAAATTTTTCTTTGTACTCAGCTTCAAAAACTTCGTTAAATATATCCTTAAATCTGTGGTCATAAATTTTGCTTATTGTATCTTTTGAAGAAAACCAAACATCTTGTTTTGTTTCCAAAGCATAATTAAAGCAAGATTTTGCAAAACTTACAATTGAATTATCGGTATTGTGCATACCCATACAAACACCGGCTGTTTTTGAATAATCAAAAATCTCTATTTCTCTTGTGCCGTTTTCGTCTTCAACCACAAGTTTAGCTTTGCCGCCTTTTGCAACCTTTGCTTCCACATTTTTATAAATATCACCATAAGCGTGACGAGCGATAGTAATTGGTTTTTCCCAAGTTGGAATATAAGGAGTAATACCTTTTACCAAAATTGGAGAACGGAATACAGTTCCGTCTAAAATCGCCCTTATTGTACCATTTGGTGATTTCCACATTTGCTTTAAATTATATTCGCTCATTCTTTGAGTGTTAGGTGTAATAGTTGCACATTTAACACCAACACCATATTTTTTAATAGCAAGTGATGCGTCAATTGTAACTTGGTCGTTTGTATTATCCCTTTCTACCAATCCTAAATCATAAAATTCTGTTTTTAAATCTACATAAGGCTCAATCAAAATCTCTTTAATCCAGTCCCAAATAAGTCTTGTCATTTCATCCCCTTGCATTTCTACAATAGGAGTTGTCATTTTAATTTTGTTCATAAGTACTTCCTTCCTTGCAAAATAATAATCTTATTATATATCATTTATGGAATTTTTGCAATAGTTTAGGCGAACTATTTTCGCTTAAAGTCAACAAACTGCTATCGAATTTTTTTATCAAAGCTTTATTCTCTTTATATCGTTTTAAACCTTCCATAATCAAAATGTCTGTCAAATCGGTCAAATCAATGCCTATGCTTGCAAACAAGTAGTATGCCATAGACCCCGGTATTGTATTTATTTCATTTAAATACAACTCTTCTTTTTCTCTATCATACAAATAATCCACTCTGACAACGCCAAACAATCCAAGTTCTTTATATACTTTTTTGGTTGTATCCAAAATTTTGTTTTTAAGACTGGCTGTCATTTCAAATTTTTCTTGTTTAGCTTTTCCTTCAAACATTAAATACTTGTCGTCAAAATCCAAAATTTCCTTACTGCGTAAAGGAATATCAACTTCACTTAGCAAAATTTCATTGTCACAATAAACTGCACCTGAGTTAAATTCTATAAGATTATCGACTTTTTCTTCTAGCAGTGCAAACCTATCATATCTTAAAGCATTTTGAATTGCCTTATAAATTTGTTTGCTATCTGTCACCGCCTGAACACCTACCGAAGAGCCTAAACTATTAGGTTTAACAACAACGCTATTATTAAACTCATTGAATATTTCAACAACTTCGTCTTCGGTTATTTTATCGTCAACTAGCATATATTTTACATTATTAACCCCGATTTTTGTAAGGTATGTGTGAGCAAGTGCTTTATCCATACAAATTGCAGACCTTGCAATATCTGTACTTGTATAAGGTATATCGTAAAGCTCAAGTAGCCCTTGCAAACCGCCGTTTTCGCAGTTTCCGCCGTGTGTGCATAGCAGTGCAATGTCTATGTCAATACTTTTTTCTTTAAACTTACTTTTTGCAAAAACTAGTTTTTTATTATCTATGTATACTTGTTTAAAATACGCTTTATTAAACTTGGTATAAATTCCTACGCTTAGTGCTTTTTGTGAGTCAACAACCCAAAATTTATTATCACGCACATAAACAGCTAATGCTTGATACTTGCTTACGTCTAATGCTGACATTGCACCTATACCGGTTATTACGCTAATATCAGATTCTACACTATCTCCACCAAAAAATACAGCAACTTTTAACATAACTACCTCCTAATAATTATCCGGCAAATCATTTAGCAATAAAAGTACATCACCTGCACGCAAAGTGTCTTTAAACGCTGTTTGTGCTTCTCTTAAATTTTTATACCTAATTATTCTTGTAGGATTATATCCGCTATCAACAAGTCCTTTTTGTAGTTTATCACCCAATTTTCCAACCAAAATTGCAATATCTGCAACGCTAGACATTTTAACACCTAAATTGTAGTTAATTTCGTCTTCTTTTTCGCCACCTTCAACAATGCCTTGACATAACACAACTTTTCTGCTGTCAAACATTGACAATGTATCAAGTGCAACCTTTGCCCCTACTTCGTTTGAATTATAGCTATCGTCAATAATGGTAATTCCATTTGCTTTTATTACTTCAAGCCTATGCGGAGTAAACTCAAGCTTTTCAATTCCATAGCTTATGCTATCAATATCCATTCCAAGTCCAACTGCAACGGTAACTGCTAGTAAGATATTTTCCATATTATGTCTACCAATCAATTTGGTTTTACAACTTCTTACGCTATCACCAATTTTCAAATCAAACAAAGTACCTTCTGTTGTTGTAATCAAATTTTCAGCACATACTTCGCCATTATCTATACTTGTAAGCACTTTGTTTTTTAAAGCACATCTGTCATACATATTTTTAACTCTTGCATTTTCGCCATTAAATACTGCAATTCCGTTACTATCAAGTGCTTCTATAAGCTCATATTTGCCACGCATAACATCTTCTACACTTCCAAACGTTTTAAGATGCTGACCTGCTATACCCGTAATAACACCTACTTGCGGTTTTAAAGCTTTTGCAATTTTTGCAACATCACCTATTTTTCTAGCACCTATTTCCATTATAAAAACTTGAGTACTATCAGTTATTTCATTAACGCTTTTTGCAAGCCCCATTGGTGTATTATAACTAAATGGCGATGCCACAACTTCAAATGATTCACTAAGTATAGTTGCCATAATATTTTTTACTGAAGTCTTACCATAAGACCCAGTAATACCGATTTTCATAAGGTTTTGGCACTCGTCAAGTTTTTTTACCGCCTTTTGAAAGTACTTGTTTTGGATATGTTTTTCTAGTGGGCTTATAATTATAAACGCCAATCTTACCACAAGCGGTGACAATAAAAAGTTTATCCAAACATAATAAAAAATGCTAAGCTTAGTGTAAACGGATAAATAATAAATACCGCCAAACAAACAAAGTGTCAAAATTGTAAATACCACAAAGTAACGCATTATTCTTGCAGTTACCACAAGTGGTGTTTTTGATTTTCTTACTAAATCGACCAAAACATATACAAGAGAAGGCACACAAAATGCAATAAGCATTACATACCATAACGCAAAATTGAAAAGTGATAAAATCAAACAAATAATCTCACCAAATAGCAATGCTATGTAAAGCCCTATTTGATAGGACATTTCAGCCCCATAAAAGCCTAAACTATAACCTTGAAGTTGCATTATATTTATATTTCTGATTGCAACAAGTATAAGCAATATTGCAAGCACAACACATACAATAATCTCCATAAAAAAACCTCCTTTATTTTCCACAAAAACTTCTTAAACAATTATAAAATGTGCTTTTTGATTGCAAATAACTGAAATGTCCACAATTTTCAATTACAATCAATCTTGAGTTCTTTATTTTTTTGTTAAATGTTTTTGCAAACTCTAAAGGAGTTTCCTTATCTTCTTTTCCCCAATATATCAATGTCGGGATTGTTATTTTTTCTATTTCTTTATTTTGATAATGATTTACTATATTTATAAAGGTCTGTTTCATTATAGGAGACAATGTTTTATAGTCATCTGAGCCGTAATTTTCTATATTAAGACCTAACTTCTTTTTTAATTTATAAGTATAAACTTTGTAATAATATTTAATTCCACGCTTTGGCTTTAACCCTGCACTATCTACTAAAACTAGTTTATCACATAGGTTATTTGCCGCAAGTTTTATTCCTACTCTGCCACCAAAGGAGTGTCCTACAACGATTATTTCACTTGCTTGAACTTTTGAAATACACTCTCTTACATAATGATAATAATCATAAATATTCAGTACTTCTTCAGGTTCTTTCTCAAAAAAAGATATAAGCATACACTTATATCTATCACTCAGCATCTGTGCAATTTCCGCAAAGCTTTCAAATCCACCGCCAAAGCCGTGCAAAAACACTATTAATTTATCCCCGTTTCCAATAACTTTATAGTCGATACTAAACACCCCCGTAAGCATATATCAATGCGTCTTCGCCGTCCTTATAGTATCTCTTTCTGCGACTTATCAATTTAAATCCACAGCTCTCATAAAGTTTTTGTGCTATTGTATTACTTTCTCTTACTTCCAAAAATATTTGGTCTATCATATTTTTATTAGCAACATTTATAATTTCCATAACTAGCTTTTTTCCAAAGCCTTTGCCACGATATTCAGGTAAAACTGCTATGTTTGTTATATCCCCGCTAAGGTACAATCCTGCATAACCAATAACCATATCGTCACTGCAACAAACCACCATAATACAGCCACTTTCCATAGACTTCTCAATCATACTTTCCGTCCAAGGCTGCAAAAAGCACCGATTTTCGATGGTTTTTATACTATTTATATCTGATTTTGTAGCAAGTCTTAACATTCCGCTTCTCTCTCCGCTTGTGATTTTTTTAGGTATAACGGAACAAACATATCTACAAAATTTTTACTCTCAATTTTATCTTTTACACAACTTACGATGTTATCAATATTTCTTTCTCCATTCCATATAATAACTTCGCCTTCAAAGCTTGCAATTTCCTTTTCTGTTATATTAAGTAATGCAACTTCTTTGCCGTTATTATACTCAGCTGCATAGTAATTGCCGTGTCTGCAATCAAGTGCAACTAAAATATTGTTAATATTATTATATGCAATACTCTCAAAAGTGTTAATAGCAATTCTATTACTTCCTACTGCAAACGCAATGGCATTGCAAGTACTTACACCAAGTCTAATACCAGTAAAGGACCCAGGGCCCACCACACAAGCAATGTTTTCAATCTCATTTATTTTAATACCGCTTTTATTTAATAGTTCGTCCACTTTAGGAAGTAAAACGCTATTATGTTTTTTATTGCCACTACTTGTGCTATAAAATATTTCGCCATTATTATAAAGCAAAACAAAAAGCTCATTTTGGCAACTATCTATAAACAAAAAATTCATTATTCCCCCCAATTTATCACAAACTTGCGTGAATTATCGCCTATTTTTTCAATGCTGATATTTATCAAAATTTTATTGTCCGGAAATTCGGTAAATTTGTTCCACTCAATAACACAAATGCCTTTTTCATACAAATTATCTGTAATTCCAAGTTCAAAAAGTTCGTCTTCACTTTCCACTCTATACATATCGTAGTGAGAAAGTTTAAATTTTGCATCATACTCTTTCATAAATGCAAAAGTCGGGCTAGTAACAATTTCATTTACACCTAAGGCTGCAAAAAGTGCTTTGGTAAAAGTGGTTTTACCTGCACCTAAATCACCTTTAAGCAAAATTATTTCCTTCCCTTCAAGCTTTTTAGCAATTAGCTCAGCCAATTCTTTTGTATTTTCTAAACTGTTTGATATATATTCCATATCGCTATTATATAACTTTTTTTTGTTAATTGCAATTAAATAGTTGCATATTTTGATATATAGTTGTATACTATTATTGTAAAATAGTTAAAAGTCAATTTTAATTATTTTAAATATAAATATTTAACTTTGGGGCAAGGTGAAATTCCTTACCGACGGTGACAGCCCGTGAACATTGCTTGCAATGCCGAATAGGTGCAATTCCTATGCCGACAGTAAAGTCTGGATGAGAAAAGTTAATTTAAAAGAAAATTCATATTTTAAGCAAAAGTAAACAAAACTACTTAGCAAAAATAAGATTTTTCTGAAAGTTTTCCTATCATACCCAAAGTGCGGTATGATTTTTTATTTTGGAGGACTTTTTTATGAAAACAAAGCTTTTCAACACACGAAAAATCACTGGTATGGCAATACTTTCCGCACTTAGCATAGTGTTACTCTACATACCGGGATTACGATTCCCTATTATTCCATTAACTCCGTTTTTGGAATATGATGCTTGTGACATTCCAATTATGTTTACAACATTCGCCTATGGTCCTATATCCGGATTGATAGTTACTTTTATTGTAAGCGTTGTTCAGGGTGTTACAGTTTCCAGTCAAAGTGGCTTTTATGGCATATTAATGCACATTTTGGCAACAGGTTCTTTTTCACTTAGTGCAGGATTTTTATTTGCTTTTTTAAAAAAGAAAAAGCTTAACCAAATCGCATCACTTGCTATTTCCACATTAGTTGGTTCTATTTGTTGGCTAGTAATAATGATTTTTGCAAATATGGCTATTACACCACTATTTATGAAAGTACCTTTTAACGAACTTATGCAATTAATGTTACCTGCAATAATTCCGTTTAACTTGATAAAAGCCAGTGCAAATGGCGTAATCGGTGCTATTTTGTATATACCACTTCATAAAAGTGTATCAAAATACCTTGACAAACAGGTTGTTACCGATGAAGATTTAGCAGCAGCTTCGCAAGTTTATGATAGCACGCAAAATGGACAAATAAACAATTCGCAAAGCTTTGAAAATGAGCAAATTCTATCTAATGATTCAGTTAGTATGAAAAATGATAATATTTCTAATTCAAATCAAGATAATACTCAAAATACACAAAACTAAACCAAAGACCACCTAAATCGGTGGTCTTTGTTTTTTATTCAGAACTATTATCAGTAATTATATTTGATAAGCACTCTGCTATTTAATTTTTTACAAGTTCTTCTCTGTTATTAAACAAACTTATTTATTTGCATTTCTATCGTTTATTGCTTGAGCAATTGCTCCATAAAGTGACAATTCGGAATCTTTGGTATCACAGCCATAATTCCATATCATTACTCCACCAATTCCTAAATCCAAAGCATAACAAGTTTTATCATAAATTAATTGACGAGAGTTGTAATAACATAACTGGTCATATTCTCTTCCATCAGCCAAAATATGTTCAACAATACTATTTCCGTATATTCCTAATTTTTCAGCCATTTCACGATATTCACCCCAATAACCACCCATATCAATCGGACGAGCATAAAACGGCAAACCTAAATTTACTTTATTAAGGTCAATACCTTTTTTATCCAATTTAGCAAGAACTTCTGCACACATTGAATAAAAAGATGAGTGATTTCCATCTTCGTCAAAAGCATCGTATGACATTAGCTCTATATTGTCAATATATTTCAATTTAGAATGTGGGAATGTTCCTGTTACAGTAAGATTCCACAAACTGAATGCACAATTCAATTGTTTACCTTCAGGCATAGCTAATTTTAATTTTTTAATAAAATTACCATAGTTATTGTTTGTTATTAAATTATGCGGATATTCGTAATCGAATGCAATGCCATCAAGAGAATAAGTATTTAGGATATTTACTGCATTACCAACAAGCTTATCTTTATTTTTAGTCATTGCTGTGTTATGGCGTTTTTCTTGGTCTAATCCATCGCCCACAATGTCTTCATTACCTAAAATGGTTGCAACAATACTTGCGTTAGGATTAAATTCTCTTAACTTTGCAATAGCTATACTAAATGCTTCTTCGCCTGTTAGCTCCTTGCCATTATCCAATGTTTTTGGTTTAAAATAAATAGAACCATCAGCTAAAAGATATAGACTTGCAAAAATATTAAATTGTGTAGTACAACCTATAATTTTTTTATCTTCTTCATTCAGCCTTAAAGCATTTTCTGTATAAATATATGACATTACTGTAAAATCGTCTTTTCCAGTATCGTTTATATAATAAACTTGCGGGATTAAAAGCTCCCAGTTATTGTCGTCGCTAGCGGTTACTTTAATTTCAATTTGCTGTGTATCATAAGTTTTTGACAAAGCACAATACCTATATTTGCCAATGCGGTCATTAGCGTAAACCAAATTACCATCAATATAAATCTCAAAAGCAGCAATAGCATTACTTTTTTCAACAAGTGCTATTGTATTAAATTTTTTACAGCCATTTAAGTTAACAATTGCACTTCCGCCTTCACCTGAACTATATTGACTAAATGTTGCATTTTCTGCAAGATTTTCAAAATTATCGGTAACATATTTTGGAGTCCCTACCTTAACTGAGCAACCACTCAAAATAAACAATGTGCTAAAAATAGTAAAAATACAAATTGCACATAAAACTGCTATTTTCTTTTTCATAAACTTTCCCCTTTCTCAAAAATCTCACACATAAAAACACAATGTTACTTAACTTTATTATAGTATATTTTATAAAAATTCAAATGTCAATAGCAAAATATTGTTTTTAACATTTAACATCTAAACAAATCAATTTATTTACTTTCTAATGCACTATATTCTTTAGATATCTCGTAAATTTTTTCTTTAATATTTTGCATATCTAACAGCATTTGTTTTCGTCCGTTTTCTGTAAGCCATTTTGCTTTTCTGCCCCAAAAATTAGTTTTTGACATTGTATAAAACTCATAGCTGTTTTCGCTATCACCTTTAATGCTCGCAAATAATTCTTCTACTTTTTGTGCAATGCTAGCATCTTTTTCTCTCATAATATAAAGCTTATTTACATCTCTTACCCCTTCGTCCAATTTTGCAAGTCGCAATGTAAATTTGCTTTCTCTTACTTTATCGTCTTTTTCTGACGGATAAACAAGAAAACAATCGCCTGCAGGGAATGACCAATGCGTACTCTCATCTAACGGATTTTTAACCCAAGCATCATAAGCCCATCTCAAAAAACCCGTACTATTTAATGAGCCAGCAAACATAATAGTCCAATAACTTTCCACAGGTACAGATTTTGTAAAGCTGTTTGGGATATGTTCGGTAGCTGTATACATAGTGGTTTGTTGATTATTGGCTCTTCTTACTTGCACTTGAGTTTTAAAATCTTGCAAGTTGTTTCTAATTTGCTGCAAACCCACTGACGCATAGTCAAGTCTATCAAAAACGGAAGCATTATGCTTAAAATCATTAAATGCTGCAGAGATTTTCAATGTTTTTCCGTCTTTATTTTTTGTATCAAGAATCAAATTAATTGCAGTACCCATATTATGGCGTTCGTCAAAGCCCATATAGGTACTATCAAACCAATCTTTTTCGTCAATATGCTTTATAAAATCAGTAAGAAATGGTGACCATATCTCACTATACTTATTGCTACTTGCTGCATTTGCTTTTATTTTAAGCATTTTTTTCTTTGACTCGTCATAAAACTTTATAACATTGTTCCAAGGCATCATACTATAACAAATTATTTTGTCTGCAATGCCTATTTCTTTGTTCAATTGTACCCACTTGTCAAAATCTGTATAATCAAATTCCCATTTCCCTTCTAGATTTTTTATCCACTTTATCATTGATGGATAATGGATTTTATTGTCACCACCATAAGTTTGACCGCCCCAAGCTTCTTCAACAATACTTGCAGTAATAGCGTGTCCGCCAAGACTTTTATATAAACTCATATGTTGTTTTAAAATATCCAAATGCTTGTCTGAAAATGGTTCAACACCATAATAATAAGCAACATTGTATGGGTGACTCCAATACTCAACATCAAACAAATATTTATTTGAATCTGGCATAACTATATCTAATATTTCCAAGTCAAAATTAAGTTCAATAACTTTATCCGTGTTACTGGCATTTATACTAATAACACCTTGATACACGCCTGTAGCTATAGCTTTAGGAGTATTTATTTCAAGCCAAGCTAATTGAAAAGTATTTTTATTAATTGTTATTGGAGAATCAGAATATATAACTTCGGGATAATACTCTCTTTCCCCTTTAGGCATAATATTGGCAGGATTGTTTGCATACCAACCTGCGTGCCCAGTATACGCTTTTACGTCCCTAATAAATGAAACTTTTACATTTTTTGAACCAATAATATTAGACTCCGCCTTTAAATCAGAAACAGAAATTGTAACATTTTCCAAGTCTTGCTCACCACAAATTATTGCAAATTCCGCATTTGCTTTATCATTCTTCCACGCCCAAAGTTTAATATCTTTTTTGTTTTGTGGATTTAATATTGTTTTATAATCTTTTTGTTGATATTTGTCAAAACTATCTACAAACACAGCATCAAACTGCTCAAAATTCTCATTCTTTTTCAATAATTCACTAAAATTATCGTCTAATGTTTTATTCTTATCTATAGATTTTTGCATAATATTCCCCTTTTAATAATTATTAATAAAGCTATAAAAAACAGATTAATTAATATAGTACAAATTTCTATTTAATTATAACATAATAAAATCGCATAATCAATACTAATACGATTATTATTTTGTTTTTAAAAATTTAAAAAACAAAAACCCTATTGTATCAAACTTACATAGTTCAAAGTCAATAGAGTTTTTTGTTGTTAAAATCAAATATGGTCTTACCAAAATTCAACTTTATAATTAAAAAATCAATTATTATTCCCTTTTAAGTTTATCGTATTAAGAAAATCTAAAACATTTTCATAACAAATTGTCCCAGATACTTTGCTCCCAATATTAAACTGATACTCGTGTTCTATTAATCCGTAATCTTCTTTTTTAAAAAACAAAGATTTCACATTAACGCCAATTGATTCAAGAAATGCCGCTAATTCTTTGCCCTGCGATTCAAAAGAACCGCTATTTCCGTCTGTAATAAAACAAGTTGGAAAATCTGCAGTAGCATAATCTTTTATTGTAGTCGTCTTAATCATTTCGCCATCTTTCCATTTTTTATCCCCAAACAATGCCCAACCGATACGTGATGCAAAAAAATCTAATGTTTTGCTACCTGTATCCAGCATTTTTGAAACATCAAAAGGACCACAAAATAACATTGTAGCTTTTAGTTGATTTTTGTCAATTGACGATTTAACTCCGATTGCCCGTTCGTATTTAGGATTAGTTGCAAGTAAAATTGCTTGTGCCGCAATATGTGCTCCTGCACTATCTCCTGCAAGAATAATTTTATTTAAATCCAAATGATACTCTGACTGTACTGTCTTTAATTGCTGCAAACATTCTTCAACCTGACGAACTTGACCCGGATATTTAATTTCAGGTGCCCATTCATAATCTACTCCTACAACAGCATAACCTTCATTTGCAAGCATAATAGCATAATTTTCTATTCCATCTTTACTGCCCGCAACAAACGCTCCACCGTGAACCCAAACTATTGTAGGCAAGTCCTCTTCAACATCTTTAGGCAAGTAAATGTCATATTTATTTTTTTTGTCAGAAGAAGGATAATCCAAGTCTTTGTGCACTATAACTTGTTCCTTAATTTCCTGATAATTTGCAGGGTTAATATATTCTGGAACACGATTAAAATTTTTTCTAAGTAAATTAACTACAAAATTAGGGCTACAAGTTAAATAAATAGCAACACTACTAATAATAATTATTATCACACTAATCAATGCAGTAATTGATATAAATAAGATTTTAGCTCCTGTTTTCATTTGTTGTTTAAAACTCCTTAAATTGTATTAAGTTTAATATATTTTAACACAAATTATTTACAAAGTCTATTAAATATTACTCTTAATAAATTATCCTAATCAATAAATATCATAACTATTCTTCAACATTTTGCGATAATACTGAACAAAATATTTTTTAAACATATGCTGCTAAATATAATATCTTAATATCAAAAAAAAGATATCCAAAAACTTGGATACCCTTGTGTGACAGCGTGATTGTAAACTAACTCAAATAATACTCATAGATTGCAGGAGAATAAAAATCTATACACCCTTCAATATTAGCCAACTTTGGTAAAGGTCTTTCAGTGCTATATTCTTCACTTTTATATGTTGCTACTCCTAATGCATCTAAAGCAATGGAAACACCATTGTCAAAAGTTAAGACAATATTATTAAATTCTTTATATCCCTTAATTTTAGTTGAAGGCGTTATATTATATGTTTGATAATAATGATATGTATAAATAGGATTTCTATGATATATATCATTTTTGTCATAAGAAGTTGTGGTGTATGACCTATTTTCCACTTTTAATGTCAAATATTCTTTATAATTATATTTTGTTATAAAAATTCTTTCATAACTTAAATCAAGTATACCACTTAAACCTTCGTGATGATATGTAACAACCATATCTACTGCATAAAACTCATAATTTATGTCATCAAATGAAATGGTATTATCATAGGTTTTATTTTTTTATAATATTAATAATCAACTTTTCCCACATAAAACGGCTTGAACGAAATTTTACTCCTTGAATCAGTAAAAGTAAAATCATTATAGTAAATTTGCAAATCAATTTTTTCAGTCCTATCTGCCCTAGCAATTAATCTATTCTCTAAACCGCTACATGCAGGAATTCTAAAAATATATACTACTCTGTTAATATTATCATTCAAAATCAAATTCCAATTTCTTTGCAACATCGAGTAAGATGGATTTGCCCAATATATATCCATAGTGTCGTTTTTTGATGCATAAGTCGTGGTATAATTTTCCATTTCATAACCATTATTTCGTAACAAATTAATTATTTCACCTTTGGTACACCTATTTTTTTGAGATGAAACGGGATTGCCAAGTGGAACTGGAGAAACGGGGCGGACAGGACGAACAGGAGAACCAAAATTGTCAGTTATTGAGATGTTCAAATCTTTTAATGCAAGCTCTATTTCTTCTATAGAATATTTCTCTGAAAAATACTCATTAAGCAATTTTTTTAAATCTAGAGATCGCAAATCAGATTTTATTAGGCTAACATTTGACTTTGTTTTTTCTATTTTGATTAAAAAATCTTTTATTTTATCTTTATTAAAACATCCCTTGCTAAAAAGCTCTATAAATTTTTCACCAATCATACTATTTTTTACGAACGAGATTTCTAGCGAATATTCCGTATTATTGTTTTCTCGATAATAAATATAAAGTTTATCACAAATTAAGATACCTACTTTTAACTCTAATAGCCGCATATAACTAAATAACTGTTCTCTATATGCTTTATTAAACGGCAAGTTATGTTGTTTTAATTCAACAACAAATAAATCTTTATCATTTATGCTATCTCTAATAATTATATCTGGAATAGTCCTTTCGCGTGAGCCAACTTGTATATTTCTCCAAATGTCAATTTCGCCACTTCGTCTGCTATACCCAAATACAACGGCATCCGCAAAAATTTCTTCCCACAACTTTTGTACTGCTTCTTCCTTTGATGATTTATTTGTTTGAAAATCTGATACTATTGAATTCCATTTTTCAGTTAAAGTCATAATTTACTCCTTTTATATTTCACAAAACTAGTCAATTTTCAATTAGAAATTATCGAATAATATAACATTAGCAATTTGTGATTTGTTTAAAATTATTGTATTTTTTCTTCAGTATAATGTTCGCAAATTCTTTTGTATATTTTTTCTCTTCCAAATTTGCTCGTACATTTAAAAACACCTAAAAACTCATATAAACCATTTCTTTTGGCAAAAACAAGTCTTTTTTCACCAATCCAACCATATGTGCAATGTGTATTTTCTGTCCAACTTTCTGCTATTAATTTTTCATCATCAGAAATTTCATTTTTCCAATGGTCATCAGTTGTGTGCGTCCAATTTGAATGAGCAATAAACCATACACCTAATTCTTGGTCATTCACTTTGCTAGCACATAAAGGTCTATCTTTTCCTGCAAAAGGACCTTTTTTAGAAAAATCGAATCCATATCTTTTGCATAATTGTTTGTAGGCTAAAAATGCATTTGTACCAAAATGCGTACCTTTACTTATTAAAATCTTAGGAGCAGGTGGCTTTGGACGATTAATTTCTTCCATTACTTTTCTTTGCAAATCATCATCTATTAATTTGATGAATCCGCTTTTAAAAGCTTTTTCATAATCATACTCTTTGTTTTTTCCGTTGATATATAATACAATATTATAACCAACTTGTTCTTTCTTTTTAGTTTGTTCAAGTATTTCACTTATTTCGCCATTTCTTAATTTTATCTTTTGTCCTTTTATATTCATATAATTCTCCTTAGTTTTATTTAGTGATTATTTTAAAAATACTACCTAAGCTATTAGGCGATATCAAGTGGAAGCCATCTGCTAATCTAATTGCTTTTCTGCCATTATCAAAATAACCATTAAAATAAAATTTCACTCTTTTAAGATTATAATCACTGTCAATTACATAAGTTTCATACAAGTCAATAACATTATCATTGCCATTGTCTGTTAGTATACTTCCACAGTTACCTAATCTAACTAAATGACCATAAAAACCAGCTCTGCCAGCTTTTGCAATGATAACTTCACCATTATCGCCTTCCATTGCAGTAATTATTTCTTTAGCATATTGTGCAATTAATATTGTGCCACCACAAGACCCCATTGGATTGTCCTTAGAAAAACCACAGCCTTTATATTCAGCAGTTTCTTTCACCAAACCACCCAACTTTGACAAAATGTATTGTATAAACTCGCAATAATGCCTATTTAGCGTAACGCAATCTGATTTTAACCCCTTGATAAAATAATATGAAGACTTTATGTATTCGCCCATATATGCATAAATTGTACCATATAAAATTTGAATTTTGGCATAAACATTATTACGCCATAGTAAAAAATTTTCTTTTTCTGAATCTTCTTTTATATCAAGTTTAATTTTCTCAATTTCACTAGATAACCAATTTGTTATACTTAAGGCTTCATTCAAATCAATCTTGCAAGAAAAATAACCAAATACTAATGCTAATATATAATCGATGATTTTATTTATAGGCACTTTTCTATGTTCTGAAAAATCTTTTATAAAACTATCTAATTCGTCTTTGTCTCCAAAGCTATACTCTTCTAACAATGGATGAAAACCATGTGCAATTTTCTGCCAACCTGCAAAAGTTTGCTCATCTATTTCATTCCCTAGTAAATCAAAAACATTTTCCATTTATTTTTTTCCTTATTATTCTTCGCAAATGATTTGATGATATCTTTTTATATCAAATTCCGATTTTAAGTATTTACATATTTGTTCTGGATTTAATGTGTTTCCATTCGCAATTATTTTTTCTAATAACAACAATTTTAAATCACTTTGAAAATTTGAATCTTCCACTAATTTAATCAACATTTCATTTTTTTCTTTTGTAAATTTATTGCTTTCAAGATAACAACCTTTCCCTTTTATGCTAACTATCTTATAACCAACAGCCGATAAAGTTCTTAAGTGCCTACCAACTGTTTTTCTATCGCACCACAAATTTAAATTTAATATTCCACCCAATTCGTTTATTGTATTTGCAAGAGTTTGTTGCTTTATAGGGTGTTCTTTATCACTCATAAGTTCTAATGCCCTTAAAACTAAAAATATTGATAGCTTTTTGTTCCCTTTTCGGTTATTTGACATCTCTGTTCCCCCGTTTAAATTTAAAACTTTTAAATTATTTTCATTTATATTATACCATTTGATATGTCCCAAAACTTGCCCATACTTGTTTTATTAAAAAATTTTCAAATTAAACTTTAAAATTAAGTAGTGGAATATATGAAAAACAGCACAAGTTGCACTTACAAATTTGAATAATAAAAAAAATATTAAAAAAAGTGCGCCCAATATGGAACGCACTCCAAAAGCACTTTCCACATTGTTGCTACACAACTCCAAACCAATAGGAGAAATGGAAGTACTAATTGGCATATAGTACTCCTATTGGAATATAAAGTTGTGTAGCACATTTAGTATATCATAATAATAATTTAATAGCAATACTTTTAAAAGAAAAAACACAATACAATTTGCAATAAAGGTATAAAAATATTTTTCAAAACGATTAAAATTTAAAAGCTTGTATAAAAAAAAGAAATATCCGTTAAAATTAACGAATATTCTCTTCTGGCAGAGAGGAAGAGATTTGAACTCTCGAATGCTTTCACATTACACGATTTCCAATCGTGCGCCATAAGCCAAACTAGGCGACCTCTCTATGTTGATAATATATTTTAGCGTATTTTTTATTAAAAATCAAATAAATGGCAATAACTTTTTTAATTTATTAAAATATTAATTTACTTGACAAACTCATTGAATTTATATTATAATTATAAAAAATTTAGCTTATAATTTGCTGATGTGGCTCAGTTGGGGCGACTCGTAAAGTAAATATGTCTGTGACATATTTATAGACAAAGCCGACAAGAGCTATGCTCGTAGGACGGAAGCGCACGTCCTTGGTAAATATTTAATTAGCGGGTAAAAACATTAGTAAATCAATAGATTTTTAACATTTTATCCTAATAATTATAATGTTATAAAAAAATGTAAAAATACAATTTAATTTAATATTTTATGCTGTTATGGCTCAGTCGGTAGAGCACTTCCTTGGTAAGGAAGAGGTCGCGGGTTCAAGTCCCGCTAATAGCTCCATTATGATGACTTATCTTCCGATAAGTCATTTTTAATTGCGTATTAACGTTATCTCCGAAATAATGTGACACTCGCACATAAGCTCGTTATTTCGTCGCTCTGCTCCTTACAAGTCCATTGTAACTCCACACAAAGGTACTTAAAGTATTTATTGTCTTAATTTTTAAATAATATTTAATTTATTGTATACAAAAGACCGCTTTAAATTTACGGTCTTTTTTACAATAATCTATTCATTTATATGATAATTTACTTCTAACTATCTATTTCGTGAATTTCAATTTTTTTACCACCACCTGTAACCCATTTTGGACGCAAAAACTTTTTTAATAGTATGACTATTGGCCAATAAAAAATACTTAATAAGAGCGATATAATGGATACTCCTAATGCAATACCCCATCTATTTACTGGTTCTGACCAAATATTTCCTTTCAATTTGTCAAATAGACGCTTTGTGAAAGAGTCATAATAAATATAATTTCCACTATCGTTAATTATTTCCGTCATATACTGCCAAGTTACTTTTAGTCCACGTTCTTCCCACTCAGTTTCAACATTTGACCAACTATATCCTAACTTTTCCCAAGTCATACCATTTTCTCCCCACAACTTAGACCAATTTTCCCAAGCTACACCAGGGTTTCGTTCAATTTCTTCCACAAGCAAAAATGTTTTATATTGTTCTTGTTCTTCTAAATACAATTTTCTGTTATTTGAGTACAAAATAAATGATTTAACTGATATAGTAATAAATAGTCCCCAAAAAGTAAGCAAGACACATAAAACAATGAAATTTAAAAATTTCGCTGGTTTTCCTTTAATCTCTGTGCCAGGTTCATAAGTTGATTTAATTTCATATCTTTTTCCCATACAAAACTCCAATAATTTATTAATGTTTTTATTATAAAAGATTAACCATAACTATACTTATATTAATTAATACTACAACTCTGTTTATTTTTTTATTATTCGAATTATAAAATTATCTTTCTTAACATATTTTTTATTATTTACTTAGTTTCCTCCGCTTTTAGAACTTCTTCAATCCCAATGTCTTTTGTATAATCTTGACCTTTATTAGGACCATAGAGCCATATCCACCTTTCATAGAGTTTAACATATTGCCCTATATGCCCTTTTGCTTTTCCATAATAATTAATTACACTTGGCGATTCTTCATAATAACCTACCACACGAAATTTTGAATTTCTAATTTTTTTCTTCATAAATTATTTATCTCCATTAATTTTTTTATTATATATTAGATAGATATAGAATACATTTTTAAACATATCTATTTTTCAAATGAACTTTCGTTATAATTGTTAACTTAAATTTTAAACATACCTAAAGCTTTTCCCCATATTTCTTGTTTAAAATGACAATTGGCACTACTAGTATTCGGCATAGCTAAAGCAGGAATATCAATATCGTTTAAATATTGTTTATACATTTCATAAGAATCTTTACCATTAAATAAAATAAGCTTGATATTACTATCTTTAATCAAAGAATTAATATCATTAAAAGTTGGGGTAGTTATGGTAGAATTTTTTGAGCCGTCAATATCGCAAGTCTCAATAATATCCCAAAGACCAATTTTATTATCCAAAAGTAATTTTACTTTATCATTATAGTTATCTGGAATATCAACACCTAGATAAGTACATATCATTTCCCAAAATCTATTAGATTTGTTGGAATAATATTCTCCTATTTTTCTACTTTGTTCCGAAGGTAAAGTTCCCAATATTAATATTTCACAATCATTTGAAATTATAGGGGTAAAAGTGTTTAATACTTTCATAATTCACTCCTTAAACTATTGATTATAATTAGTATAACATACAATGTATTATTTGTAAAGCTAAAATCACAATATATGTGCATAATTTTAAATAATTATACATATACAATGTGATTTTGCTTTGTACAACAAGTACCGTTTATTAATCGAATAAATTTATAATAATAGTATATGATAATGAGGTTATTATGGACAGATTAGAAATTATAAATAGGATTGGTTATTTTAGAAATAAAGCAAAGTTATCTCAAAAAGCATTATCAATTGATATTGATATGAATGTGGGATATATTAATAGATTGGAGTGTAAAAAAGATTTTTTGCCTAGCTTAGAAGTATTATTAAAAATAATACAAGTTTGCGGAATAACTGAAGAAGAATTTTTTTATAGCGATATCCCACACTATGAACAAGATAAACAAATAATTAATCAACTAAAACATTTACCACAAGAGAAAAGAGATTCACTTTTAATATTGTTAAAATGAATTTAAACTTAGTATTAAGTTTGTTTTTGAATTTAATATCTTCTATAATAAGGAAATTGAAATGATAGTTAGGACAAAAGATATAAGAGAATACATTGAATCTTTAAAACAGTTAGCAAAAAACAATGGACAAGCTTATTTAGATTTAGTATCTTTAGATATTCATAAAGATTTAAATCTTAAAAATCGTATGCCTATGGTTTGTAATGCTATGAGACAAGTTATGGATAAAAATGACTTAATCCTGCACCAAACTCCAAGTGGCTACTCTTCTACATTGAAAATACGATATTATTTATAATATACAAAAATTACGGCAATTAAATTTGCCGTAATTTTTTGTTTGATTATAGGATTTTATATTTTACCATTTAATATTTTAAGTAATTATAATAAATTTTAAATAGCAAAAGCTTTGTAAACAGGTAATTAGTAAGCTATTTTGTACAATTCCAAAATGTCTGCTTGAGTGATTTCTCTTGGGTTACCGCCTGTGCAAACATCAGCGAAAGCATCTTTAGAAAGTTGCTCTAACGCTTCTTTTGGTATATTAATATCCCTTAGAGTTTGTGGGATATTCAAATCAAGTGACAATTTTTTAACTGCATCTACAGCGGCTTTTGCACCTTCTTCAAGTGTCATACCTGTAATATCTACCCCCATTGCTTTTGCAATATCGCAATATTTTGCTTTGGCTGCAGGCATATTAAACTCCATAACTATTGGCAACAACAAAGCATTTGCAACGCCGTGTGGAATATCAAACCTTGCACCTAATGGGTGAGCCATTGAGTGAACACAACCTAAACCTACATTAGAAAATGCCATACCTGCAACATATTGAGCAAGTGCCATATTTTCACGAGCTACCATATCCTTGCCGTTTGCAGTTGCTGCACGCAAGTTTTTAGCAATTAATTCGATTGCCTTAATTTCAAACATATCAGAAAGTTCCCAGGCACCTTTAGTGATATAACCTTCAATTGCGTGTGTCAAAGCGTCCATACCTGTTGCTGCAGTAAGTCCTTTTGGCATTGTTGCCATAAGCTCTGCATCGATAATTGATAAAACAGGAATATCGTTAGGGTCAACACAAACCATTTTTCTTCCTGTATCTTCATCAGTGATAACATAATTGATTGTAACTTCTGCAGCAGTACCTGCAGTAGTTGGAAGTGCAATAATAGGAACGCACTTTTTCTTAGTATTAGCAACGCCTTCAAGTGAAATAATATCTTCAAATTCTGGATTATTAGCGACAATCGCTACACCTTTTGAAGTATCAATTGAAGAACCGCCACCAATTGCGATAATAAAATCAGCTTTTGATGCTTTGAACGCAGCTAGTCCTGCCTTTACATTTTTAACTGTTGGATTAGCTTTGAAGTCTGAGAATATTTCATACTTAATATCTCCAAGAACTGCAGTTACCATATCTACAATACCAAACTTAATTAAGTCTTTGTCTGCAACGATAAATGCTTTTTTAAAACCGCGAGCTGCGATTTCGCCTTTAAGTTCTGCCCTTGCACCTGCACCAAAATATGATGTTTCATTTAAAATAAATCTATTTGCCATATTTATCCCCTTTTTTTGTCATAAGACATTTATTATAAAATATTATAACATACAAATTTTACTATTTCAAGTAGCAATTAAATATTTTTATTATAACCCAATAAATATTTGTAAAACATTTAAGTAAATTTGCAAATAAAAAAAGAGAGCGAACTCTCTTTTTAAATCATACAACTAGTGGTACTACAATGCCTACCAATATTATAAGTAAAACTAAAGCATATAAAACTTTCCAAACTGTTTGCTTTCCTTTAACAAATCTCCAAGCGTTTACTGCTGCAACACAAATAACTACTGCTGTTGCAATATTTTGTATGATTGTCGCAGCTGTTGCTAATGCTGCAACTTTTACTAAAGAAAAAATCATTGCTAATAAATACATAAATGCGACAACGCAAAGAGCATAAAAGCTTACTTTATTAAGACTCCAAGAGCTACCGCCACCAGATGACTTTGTCTTTTTTTGTTTATTGTTATTATTTGAATTTGAACTATTTGCCATAACCATTACCTCCACAAATATTATAATCGTATTATATTATCAAATTAGACAATTGTCAATATTTTTATCCATATTGCAATTGTAAAATTAATGTTAAAAAATTTTTTTAAATGTATTAAATTTATTAAAGATTGTGTTTTTTAAACTCTTTTTCAAGCATTTTTGTTACCCATTTCATAAAACCAAAACTGCCTTTTCCTAAAAGTTCAAACCAATAAACTTCGGAAAATAAGGAATACATTCGTGCTTTTAAATCTATCAACTTGCTACACTTTACTTTTGATTTATATTCTTTATACAATTTCAATTGTGGATATAAAATCATTGCAAAAATCTCATACTCACTCTCTGCCCACATCAAATTGAATGGGTCTACACAACCTACAAATTCCAAAGTTTTTTTATTTACCAACAAATTAGGCACCCAATAATCGCCGTGTGTCAAAGTAGGCTTTCCGACATCTTGCAAAATAACATCAAGCTTGTTATATGCTTTTTGCAAAATTTCAAGTACGCAGTTTGGGAATTCACCTTTTTGCACAAGCGGTGTAAGAAAATCTATTCTTGCTTTTGCAAACGGACGATAATAATCAATCCAATTATCATACTGCTCTCCGCCAACTACACCATACTTATCATTTGTAACTTGCTGAAGTTTTAAAAAATTATCGATAACAGATTTTGTAAACTCTTTCTTTTTCTTTCCTTTAAATATCCAATTTAGTTTGTCTGCGCCTACGCCGTCAATATAAGACATACCCATTATGTTTTTATCAATCTCTTGATCTTTAATATGACAAAAAAATATTTTAGGCAATTTAATATCCACTCTTTCATTTATAAAGTTTATTGTATCAACTTCCTTTTGTAACATTTCCGCATAATCAGTTACTTTTAACGCAAGCGTATATGGAAATTCTGAAACTTTGCAATAATATACATTGCCATTTGCACCGCTGCCTAAAAGACTAAGTTCTGACATTTCACAATTAAGATATTTTTTTATTGCTTTGTGAACTAAATTAGAATTTGTATCCATAAATTTCCCCCATTATTTTAAACAAAATCTTTTGCACTTTTTATGTGAGACAAATAGTTTACATTTTGATAAACTTTTACATAATCAATAAAAAATGTACCGCCTGTAAATTCTCCTAGTTTTTGCCCATAAGGACCATATTTTGATTTTTGTCTTATTTCATTTGTTAGCATAATATAAGCGGGAACACTACAAATTCCACCAAAATTTGTTGCCCAAACAGCTTCGCGGTCTACATAAAACACATACTCGTTAGGTGTCCATTTTAATCCAAAAGTATGGTATCCTTCATATAAATTTTTACCAGTACTATGCGTTGCTTGTCCAGCTTTATGTTTTGATGAATAACCATCGTAATGAATACAATGTCCTACAAAGTCTTTTTTATTCCAAAAACTTGACTCATAAATATCAATTTCCGCGCCATCTTTTCCGCCATTACCAATTTGTCCTTGACTTTCAGTTTGTAGCCAAAAAGCAGACCACATTCCGTCACTATTAGGAAATTTAACTTTTGCTTCAAAATATCCAAACGCTTGAGCAAAAGTTGGCACTCTTTTTCCGTTCACATCTTTTGCGGTTATAATGCCTGAAGTATAAAAATTAGATTTACTAGTGTCGCAATTGTCGCAAATATGACTATCTGACTTTTCGGCTAAAATTTCAATTCTACCATCATTGATTTTAACCATTTTATCACACCAGTACTCCTCATTACGCAGTGTATTACCTACAGGTCTCCAAATATCACTCAAACTATCTAAGCTGTCAAAATCTTCTGCCATTGTATTATACCAACCACTGCTATTTGCGGTGTCGGCAGAATTTCCCGAAGCTTGTAAATCGGGGGTTGTGATATCAAATTTCTTTTTCCAACTATCACCTTTAAAAGTGGTATACTCACAGCCTGACAAGCATATTGTCATTACCATAAGCACTAAAAAAGCTACGAAAATCGATATTATTTTGCTAATATTACTTTTTAAACAATTCATAACTATATATCCTTTTTAAATATTAAGGGCATAAAACTATGCCCTTATATTAATTAATTTTCTTCATAACCATCATAGTTTTTACCATAATATTCGGTTTTAACTAAACTAGGTTTATTTGTTATTATAAATGTAGTTCTGCACTCAGGATTTTGCTCTCCGTGCCATTGCTTAATTCCGCCGTGGTCAGCTGTCAAAATAATTAACCAATCTTCAGTTTCATTTTTATAACCTTCACGATTTACTACTTGTTGAATAACTTCATACATTAAGTTATCGTTATTTCTTACAGCATTTACATAATTTTTGTTATCATTTGTAAAGCCTGAGCCGTGTCCATTGTGGTCTGCCCAATCATAAATACAGAAAATTACATCCTTTTCATATGCGCTACCTTCAGTTACGCAAGACAACAATCTTTCGTGTACCAAATAGTCGTTTTCAGGGATATAATAGTCCATTGGCTTTTGTGCAACATCTACATACATAATTTCTTCTCTGTAAGTTATTCTGTGAGCACTCCAACTTGCCATAAATGTTGTATTATATCCTTTTTCTGCATACTCTAGCATAAAAGTTTTTTTCTTAAGGTTTTTGATATTTGTATTTTTTTCTGCATCAGGATTGTCGATTACGCCGTTTTCTACACCCCAACAACCTGTTGTTATAGCTGCCCAACCCGGAGCAGTTGAAGTTGCTTGAAAATTATCTTTATTACTGCCGCCTGCATAAGCCAAATACATTTTACCGCCTAAATCATCAACAATGTAATTTACAGCACTAAATTTTGCCTTTGGATTATCACCTGAATAAATGTCATTGCCATTTTCATCTTTAACACCACTTGGTCTGATATTGACCATAGTTTCTGCCCTTGTGCCGTCAAAGCCTAATACCAGAACCTTTTTAACTTTGCCATTCTCATTTTCCATATGTTCTTTTACCATATCGTAAACGTGAGTTTGAGCAATTGATTCACTGCCTTCATTTTCCCAAAAAGTGTAGGAAGACACTTGTTCAAAATATTTACCTTGATTGCAACCTGTAAGGCATAATGTCATCATAGCGATAAGCGTACATAAGCCTACAATAATAAATAACAATTTCCCCTTTTTCATAATTGAACCTTCCTAAATTTGTTATTTCCTATATTCTTCAAGATATTTTGGAGTACCATTTTCCAATCTTGATTGTTCAGCTAAAAATGCCATTAAATGACTTTCCAAACTCATATTAATATCTGTTTTTGCAGCCCCGTCTCTTAATGCTGCAATCATTTTTCCGTCACCGCCTGCGTGTGAGCCACGAGCAGAAAGACTTCTGCTAATTTTCTTAGGCTTTTTGCCATACACTTCCAAAATAAACTTAGGTTTATCTGTATGACAATACATAACACCTAAAGTACCACGAATAACAGTTTCCCTACTTGAAGATTTACCGCTGAACGCAGTCATTGTCAATGTTGAAGAAATACCATTTTCAAACTCCATTTGTACAGTTTGGTGGTCAACAACATTGTTATCTGATAAAAATACACATTTACCAAAATCTGTATTTTTGCAAGCTTCATACAATTTTGGTATAGTAACAGTACTATCTAACATAAGTCTTGATTGTGGCCAAGCGTATTTATATGCTGCTGAAGGTTTTCCTTTTAAATCTTTTATGTAAATTTTTTCGCAGTCATACGGACATTTGTCTTTTGCCTTACAACCACCAAGACAATACTGAGTTGCACCGCTTGGTGCATTTTCTTTATTAAAATAATTTAGTTTACCAATTGAAGAAACGTATTTACATTTTGAATCTGCAAGATAAACAGCGATATCCAAATCGTGACAGCATTTTGCTAAAATCATAGGTGTAGACTCTTCGCTATTTTTCCAGTCTCCCCTAACAAAGCTGTGTGCTTGATGCCAATAAGCAACATTTTCAACTTGTTCAATTGAAATGATTTTACCTAAAACACCGCTGTCCATAACTTCTTTTATTTTTTCATAATAACCGCTATATCTTAAAACGTGACAAACATCAACTTTAAGTCCCTTTTCATTTGCGACTTTTGCAATGTCAACACAATCTTCTAATGTGGTTGCAATAGGTTTTTCCAAAAGCAAATTGTAACCGCAATTTAAAGCTTTAATAGCGTGTTCGTGATGCTGTTTATCTTGTGTGCAAATAAACATATAATCAGCCATCTTTGGCAATTTGCAAAAATCATCAAGATTTTCAAATAACATCTCGTCAGGCAAATTCAACTCTTTTTTTGCCAAACCTAGTTTATCTTTTGAAGTATCTATTACTGCAACAATTTCAAAACTGCTTTTGTTTGCTACGTTTTTGCAAAGTAATGCATAATTTCTGCCTCTACCACCATAACCTAAAATTACTACTTTAGTCATAATATCCTCCTAAAATCGATAAGTGCAATTTAAATATTAACTAATTTCTACTTTAATTTTTTGCAATTTTTTATTGACTTTCTCTATTTCTTCGATTTCTTTTTCTCTTCTTTTTGCTTTTCTAGCGGTATCTCTTTCCACAAGCATTTCTGCATAATCTTCTTTTGCTATTATGTGTTTAGAATTGTATATGAACTGCTCTCTAAAAGCTTTTTCGTCAAATTGACTTTGCTCTTTATTAGCTTTTTCTTTTGCTTTTTGCAATAGATTTTGATATTTCAATTCTTCCTTTTCTATTTGTTTTTGGAATCTTTCTTGTGCTGTTTTTTCTGTGTCTAAATCTTTTTGCTCTTTAATATCCGCATATTTTTCAAGTTTTATCAAATATCTATTTTTGTAAACACAATCTCTAATAAACTTTTCTTCGTCAAAGCTTATGCCTTTCTTTTGACAGATAGCTTTTTGTTTTGCAATCTTATTTTCTAGCTTTTTAGTCTCAAGTTCTATATTTCTTTCAAAGTCTTCTTGCTCTTCAATTGCATATTTTTCGTCTTCTCTTGCTTTTGCATCTTCATACATACTTAAGACTTGCTCTAAATCTGCAAACTCATTTAATCTTTCTTTGATAAATGAATCGTTGTATTCTTCAGCATAGTCTACAATTTCTTTAAATTCTACAATTTGTCTGTCTGTTAAAGTTCCTGCTGCAAAATCGTCTTTTACAGCTCTTATCCTTAACGCTTTAACGATACTGCCGTGTTGTTTTTCGGACATATCATAGAAGAAAATAGGTACAGATGCTAAAGCACCTGAAATAAGTCCCACAATACTTCTATACAAATAGAATTTATCTCTTATATTTGCATCCATCATTTTTACTGCATAATCATCACCAAAGCCTATACCTGCAAAAGCAGCAAGGAATAATGGAACCAATGCAACAAATATACCTGCAATTGTCGTTATAAGTCTAGAGTAATTCTGCCAGAAGCCTTCTACTCTTTTGCCGTGTCTGTACTGCTCATAATCCAAAGCATCAGATGTCATAATTCCTGTAACATAGTCAAATCCGACAAATATATTTTGGAAGAAAATACAAACTACTACTAATATAGGTACTTTATACATAAATAGTTGCAAAAGTGCAAACACTACAAATCCTATATTAGAGTAAACCATAACCTTTCTTTTACCAAACTTTTTGATAAGTAATGGACCAAACACCATACCTAAAACTAAGGCATTCATTAATAGCGTTTTACTGAAAAAGTCAATTACGCCAGCAAGAACTTGATTATCTGTGTAACTATATTGTCTTATAAAGTCAACAATATTGATATTTCCTCTTATGCTGATAATAATAGAGTAAAATACTACTATCCAAAAATATCTATTAGTACTAAGTGCTTTTGCACCATCTCTAAACTTTACCTTTTCTTTTACGGCTTTAGTTAAAACTACTCTTTCTTTTGTACCTTTAACCACAAAAAACACCAATATTATTGCAAATACCGAGCAGATTGGGAAAAGAATTTGGTTCATAACCAATGGATAAATTGTATTTTTACCATAAGTTTCTGTTTTGAATGCACCAAGCATTAACAATACACCTGGAATCGCATTTGCAACAGATGACGGAATATTACATATTAGTCCCCTAAATGCAGCAATATTTGCTCTCTCTTGTGATACTGGAGTAATAGTCTGTTCAATACCCGCAATTGCTTGCGATGTAAATGTACTTGCTGTTGTTCCTATCAAAATTAGCACCCATATTAAAATAATAGCAGGTGTAAATATAATATTAGAACTTTTTATAAGTCCAAGCCAAGGTATAGCAGGTATACTTATAGAACTTAATACATTGGAATTCCAAGCTACAGGTATAAATGGAATTATACAATAAGCAACACAAGTAATTATTGTTGCTGGCAAAATAAATGGTTTAAATTTGCCCCGTTTGCTTTTGCAGTTATCAATACACATTGACATAATAGGTGCACTAATTACTCCAACTAAAGCATTAATCATAGTAAATAACCAAGCTTGCCCCATTGATACATTAAAGTGTATCATCATATCTTTTGCAACATCAAATGTTGCCATTCCGATTAATACGCTTAAGAAGGAATTAATACCAAAACCTAGCGATAAGTTAACAAATTCCTTGTAACTTACATAATAGCCTTTTGGCGGTTTTTTCCAATAAGTTTTCAGTTTGAAGAACCCGTCGGAAACCTTTTCTGTCAAAACACTGCTCATAAATTCTCCCAAATACTCAATATATATAATTCTACTATAACATATATACTATATAATGTCAATAGCCAATTTTTTACTATAAACAAAATCACCTTAAAATTTTTAAAGTGATTTTGTAGTATTTTGTAATTTTTATTGAGTTTTTAAAAGACAATTTTTGACTAACTAAAAAACCAGTATTATATACAATTTAATTAAAGTTTAATGCTATAACCTTTAGTTAAAATGTTTCAATTTTCGTAAATTATTTGCTTTAAGTTAACATCGCCATTTAGTTTTAATGTCACTAGTAAGCCACCTTTTAAATTATCTTCTGCATAGCCTTCACACCAACCCGACTGAACCCCATATCCTAAATAAATTCCGTCATATTTAATAATTTTATTATTATCGTGGTCGTGTCCAAAAAATACGCCTTTACAACTGCCTATTTCTTTTAGGGCTGTAAACCAACCTGTATTTTTCTTGCCTGGATAGCTATCTTCCTTATTTTCTCCAAGAATATAATATTCTTGATTATTCATATTGTCTTTATATTCGTTTACAGGAATATGTTGAAAGTTTATAGAAGGTATTACACCTTGTCCGCCTGCATCTTTATATAGCTGTTGCACTCCGCCCATTACCCATTTATACCACTCTATTTGGTCTTTGCCTATTGTATCGTAAATTGTACTCCACTTTTTAACTGCACTATGGGAGTCAATTGTTACAATTGCTTGCACAGGTTTGCCGTCTTTTTCCACCACAACCACATAATTGCCTGCACCACCTTTTAAATTGGTAAAACCAACATCAAATAAACTATTTTTATAGGTACTAAATATATCTGCAAAATCATATTTAGTAAGTTCACCTTCCGCATCGTGATTGCCAAACGCCGTTATCCAAGGTATATTATAGCTATCTATCAAATCAAATACAGTTTTTGTCGCTTTGTCTCTCTCTTTCTTTTCATTAGTGGAAACCCAATCTCCAGTAACCGCAATTAAATCAGGATTTGCCACTTCGATAGTATTTTTTATAAGGTCAAGTGTCCATTCCTTTTTATTATTGTGGTCGTCAAAATGAATATCTGTCAGTTGCAATATTTTTAATTCGTCGCCTGTCAGTTGCATTGTTTTATAACAAGTGTTATCAAATTCAGTGTCTTTAGTCCAATTTCTTTTGTATTTTTCAGGAACATTTGGACTACAAGATGCTAATATTAAGACAAACATAGACATTATAGCCGAAATAGCAACAATCAAAGTTTTTTTAATAGCTTTCATAATATTTCCCTAATTCAATTTATATTCCTTTATCAGTTTAACATATTTTAAATAGTTTTTCAAGTAGCACAAATTTATTTAATTAAATAAATGCAAATACCTAACTAAAATTTAAATACGAACCAACTTTCACATTGGTTCGTATTATTTTTAGTGTTAATCAAATTTTCATTGCAATGTCCCAAGCACGCTGAATTACCGTACGCAAATTTCCAACCACTTTGCAATCACCAACAAGTTTTGCTTTGCTGTCAATTGGATATGGAACATAACCTACAGACATAATCACGCTATCGCCCAAAATTTCATATTCCTTACCTTGTTTATCGGTAACTATAACTCCGTTATCGGTAATTTCCTTTAAAGAAGTTTCTAACTTGACATCTACCATATCGCTATGAAGTTCAAATTTATCTCTCAAGTAAGAAGAGTTTGCAAGGCAAACACCAGGTACCGCAATTAAGTCATTCTTCATTTCTACAATTGTAACTTTTTTGCCTTTATTAAACAAATCCAAAGCAATTTCACAACCAGTTAATCCGCCACCTATTACAATTACATTATCGCCTACTTGCTTTTCACCCAATAGGTATTCACAGGCTTCAATAGTTTTTTCAACACCTTTAACTCGTAGTTTTCTAGGAATGCTACCTGTTGCAACAACTACATCGTCAAAATTTAAGGAATATATATCTTTTATCTCTGTGCCAAATTTAATGTCTATTCCAAGGTCTACCATTTCTTTTTTATACCAGTCTATAAGTTCTTTGTCCTTTTCCTTAAAAGATGGTGCAGCTGCTGCAATAAATACGCCGCCTAGTTTATCTGATTTTTCAAACAAAGTAACTTTATGTCCGCGAAGAGCAAGTACACGTGCAGTTTCCATACCGCCTATACCGCCACCGATAACAGCGACATTTTTTTGTTTTTTGGCTTTAATAATTTTATATTTTTTTGTGTGCATTGTTTCCGGATTGATAGCACACCTTGCCATACCGGCATTATCGTGAATGGTTTGGGCATTTCCTACACCTTTGTAATGTGCCATATTAAAACAAGCGTTATGACAGCAAATGCAAGGTCTTATTGATGACATATCGTCTTGCATTAATTTTGTTACCCAAGCTGGGTCAGCTAAAAATTGTCTTGCAACGCCCATAGCATCTATATCGCCATTAGCAACAGCTTGAGCCGCTTGACCGACAGACATTCTACCCGCACATACAACAGGAATATCAACAAATTTTTTGATATGAGCAACATCTTGCAAATTGCAGTTTTGTGGCATATAAGGTCCTGGGTGAGCCCAATACCAAGCATCATAAGTTCCGTTATCGCAGTTAAGCATATCGTAACCTGCATCTTGAAGGTATTTTGCGGCTTTTTCGCTTTCTTCCATATCTCTGCCAATTTCCACAAAATCTATTTCTTCAGGCAAAGCACCTTTACCAAAGTCTTTTGTTTTAGAAACAACAGAATATCTAAGTGACACAGGAAAATCTTTTCCGCATTCCTTTTTAATCGCTTTTACAATTTCCACAGGGAATCTGTAACGATTTTCAAAAGAACCACCATACTCGTCATCTCTCAAGTTAGTATATTTCATTGTAAATTGGTCAAGCAAATATCCTTCGTGTACAGCGTGAATTTCCACTCCGTCCACACCTGCTTCCATAAGTAGCTTTGATGTTTTTGCAAAAGCTTCAATCATTTGATTAATTTCTTTTATTGTTAAAGGACGAGATATACACTCTTCATACCAACGATTTGGCGTTGCAGATGCACTTGCTGTTAAATAACTAACATCAAGTATAGGTTTTAACAAAGTACCCAATGCCTTATTTTGCAGTGCTTTTATCATAATATCGTTTATAGCAAGAGAACGACCAAAGCCCGCAGTCAATTGCACAAACAATTTGCAACCTGTTTTATGAAATTCTTCCATAAACTCTTTTAACTTTTTAAATTTGCCTTTGCCTTGATATAACCACTTTCCCATAAGTATATCGCTTAATGGTGCAATACCAGGCAAAATTAAACCTACATTATTTTTTGCTCTCTCAAGCAAGAAGTTTGCAGCTTCCTTATCAAAATGATTAGGCTCCATCCAACCAAATAGCGATGTTCCGCCCATAGATGTCATAACAATCCTATTTTTGATTTCTACATTACCAATCTTCCAAGGCGTAAATAATGACTCATAATTTTTATCCATAAAATATCCCCCTAAAAATTATTCCCTTAATTAAAGTATAACTTATACAACCTTAAATGTCAATATCAAAAATTATGCAGATTTTAGTTATGTTTTTGTTTTGATGAAATGTTTAAATAAAAAATACCGCATAAAAACTTTTACGCGATATTTTTGTTAACAATTTAATCCTAATTCAAAACAATATTTCTTAAAATAACTTTTTGTCTATTCTTTCACTGCTAGCAATTTGTTAAAAAGCTCCAAAGTTTCTTCGCTTGTACTCAAGTTAATATAGTATCTTTTATCGCCATTTTTGATAAAAATGTACTCTTCACCAAATCTCATTATGCTAAGATAAACTTCTGTTTCTATATCTTTTATTGTGTATCTACCTTTACGCTTACTCCCCACAGCTGTGCCGGCGATTCTTTTTGTAAGCTCCAACTTATCACTGCTAAGACTTATTTGTGCATTTGTCAAATCAATTTCAGTCCTATAAGAGTCTTTAACAATGAGTTTACTATTATTTATCTCAAACCTTGGTGGCAAAGTCAAGTCCACTGCAAGCCATACAAATAAACCTATTGTGATTAATGCTATAAGAACTGAGCCAATTACAATAGTAGCTTTTTTACTCATAATTTCCCCCTTTAAAAATATAAGGTTTTTATATGAAGCACTAGTTTAGATGTTAAAAAAACATTATATTCTTATACTCATTATATTACAAAAATTGCACAATGTCAATAGCAACTAATTTTCATTTAATACCGATTTTCGGAGCTTTTTATTATAATTTTCATTATACGATATTTTATTTACAATTATTGTCACTTGTTTGTCTTGCCCTTTCTTCTTGTGTTAAACCTGCAAGATAAATCACTTTATTTATATCCAAACCAAGCTTTTTGGCAACCTTAGAACCTAAGTCTGGCGATGTTATGAAAAACAAAGCACATTGTCTATATTGAATCCTTACAATCGCTTTTCCTAAACTACCGCAAATGTTATTTATGGTATTTATTTTTTCCTGCTCTGTTAATTTCTCATAAAATCTGCGTGGTTGTTCAAAGTCAATTGCAGTTACTGGCATAGGATAGTTTTTTACAAAACCACAGCTAGTTAATGGCGGTGGAGTGCCTACTGGATTAGGTTTTACCCCACCAAAAGAGTTAGGGAAATAATTAGGAAAAGGCATATCTGGTATTATTGTTGCCATTTTGCCGTCTCTTTGATAGTTTGCAACTTTGTTTTTAGGTTTATTTGATGGCAATTGCTCAAAATTTACTCCCAAACGATATCTTTGAGTGTCTGCATAAAATACCATTCTTGCGTTTAACATTTTATCAGGTGATGCACCAATTCCGTTTACAAGATTTCCTGGACAAAAAGCTGCCTGCTCTATTTCTGTAAAAAAGTCTGTTGGTATTCTGTTTAAAACAAATTGACCTACTTTAATTAATGGATAATCTTCTTCATAAATCTCTTTTGTTACTTCAAAAATGTCATAACGATATTCTTTTGCCTGTTTTGGTGTTAAAATTTGTACATACATATCCCACGCAGGATAATCTCCTGCTTTTATATGGTCATACAGGTCTTGAATCGCATAATCAGGGTTTTCACCTGCAATCCTTACTGCTTCTGCGTCGGTTAGATTTTTTATACCTTGTTTTGATTTAAAATGGTATTTTACCCACACATAACTTCCGTCTTTTTTATACCACATAAATGTATGATTGCCAAAGCCGTCCATAAACCTAAATCCGTCTGGTGTACCATTATCTGACATTAATCTCATTACTTGGTGCATAGACTCTGGAGTTAGTGACAAAAAGTCCCAATAAGCATTCATATCCTTAAGGTTTGTTACAGGATTACGCTTTTGAGAATGAATAAAATCAGGGAATTTAATAGCATCACGCACAAAAAATACAGGTGTATCATTGCAAACAATATCGTAATTACCTTCCCTTGTATAAAATTTCAAAGCAAATCCACGTGGGTCTCTGTTTGTGTCAGCAGAACCCCTTTCGCCACTTACTGTTGAAAATCTTGCTAGCATCTCAGTTTGTTTGCCTTCCCCACAAAATATGTCCGCATCTGTATATTCAGACATATCTCGTAACAAAGTAAATACGCCAAAAGCACCGCCACCTTTTGCGTGAACTATTCTTTCAGGTATTCTCTCTCTATTAAAATGTGCCATTTTTTCTAATAGGTGCGCATCGCTCATTATCGTATATTCATTTCCTGCGGTAGTAATGCTATTTTGGTCATCATATACCCTACTACCTGTAGAACGAGTAAAACCATTATTTTGCTTATCCATACTCCCTCCATATATTTTAAATTATACTCTTAATATATGCCAAAGGATTAATATTTGACAAAGCAATTATATATGTAATAGATTTAATCGTTTTAAATTAAAAAATCAACAATTTTATGTTTATGATTGCTTCAAATGCCGCAAAACTAATCAAAAATCGGGGTTAAATTAAAATTTTTGGCTTAATAAATAAAATTCAAAGCTTTTATAAATAAAAAAAAGCACTGCGTTTTAGCAATGCTTATATATTGTTTGTTTTATTATATTTGATAATCTTTTAATCAATTGTTTTTATCGCTTTCTGCATTTTTATTGTCATTATCTTTACTTATGAGTTTGTTTTTTGCCCATAGCACAACAGGAATAATTATACCGCCTATAATATTACCAATCATTACTGTAAAAGTGCTTAATACTATTTGTCCTACAAATGGTTTACCACCAAGTATAGCCAAAGCAAAATACACTTGATTTGCAACAGAGTGTTCAACCCCTAATATAACAAATATAAAAATTGGGAAAATAATCGCAAATATAGCAGCCATTTTGTTATCTTTGCACGCTCTGTATCCAAGCACAGCCATTGTTATAAATATACCGCACAATATACTAGATGCAATAGTCACACCAAAATTTAATGCCAATTTGCTCTCATAAAGCTCGATTGCTCTTGCCATAACCGCACTGCCGATTGGTGTTTTAAATATAAGCAATGCACCAAACCAACAACCAACACAGTTGCCAAGAAAACTTACAACTAACCTATACCATTCTTTATAATTAGTGTTAATTAAGTCACAATTCAATCCTGTAAACAACTTAAATTCTAACAATATTATAAAAGTCAAGCCAACTGTAAATGCCAAGCCACCTGCCATTTTTAAAGCAATGCTATTGCTGTCAAAACTGGTTATGTAAAGATATGCAATACCGCCTATTGATATCATCAATCCCGCTAATATGGAAAGCATAAAAAACGCAGTATCTTTTTTAATTCTTCCAATAATTTTTTCTTTCATTTTTACCCCGTAGCAATTTAATACCGATTTTCGTAAGCTTTTGAGCCTTTTCACACAAGTATTAAATTGAATTTTAACTATCTAAATCACAAATTTATATTTCAAATGGTGCCTTTAAACTATTTGCATCATAATAAAACTTATGCCAATATTGTTGAGAAATATTCAGCTCAAGTATAGAAACTTTACCTGAATAATCTTCCATTAAAATAAACTGCGTAAATCTAAAAGTGCCATCTACCTTTTCAAGTTCCGCTACCATTCTGGTATTTTCGTCAAATCTTAAAAATTTCCCACCAGTAGATGCTTCAATTGCTTTAACCACAGCTGTTTGATAAATATCGTCTGTCATATCTTTAGTATTTATAACAACCGAACAATAATATTTATTGTCTTTAAGATAAACCTTTTTATCTGTATCTTTTGACAGATAATTATCGCCTAAATTATATTGGTGAAAAGCTGTTTTTTGATTATTAACTTTATCCAAAGCAGATGATATACCATCATTTTCAAATGTAGGATTAAATTTTCCCCAATCAGTTTTAGAAAAATCGGCTGTTACTTTATTATTTTTTTCGTCAAGTGTCATACTTTTTGCATCAATATATTTTGATTTAAAGTTATTCTCACCTGCATAATAAAATTGGTTGCCTTTATTATGTTTTTTAGCACCACCTGTTCCCATAATTATATTCTCTTCAAAATACTCGCTATCTGTTCTTACAACTGTTTGAGAAGTCACTTGATAAGCGAAATTAGGTGACGCATTAAACACAAAATCTACTGTCATTTTGTATTTGTTATTGTTTTTATAATAATCAAAAGCTTGCTCCATTACAGAAAAAGCATTTAAGTCTTTTACAACTTCCATACCGTCATCTTTAGGATTATACAACACTAAATAATCATTATAAGGCAAATCTTTAGTGCAACCACACAAAGCCAATATCAGAATTACAAGTAAAGATAAGCTAATTAAAATTTTCTTCTTCATAAATACTCCTTTTACAGGCAAAAAAACTTTAATAGTTATTTTACAAAAAAATCAAGTAAAAAATAAAATTTTTTATTTTACAAAAATTTATTAATAAAGCTTTTTTATTCTATTAATACAGCTAAACAATTAAACATATTTAGCCTTACATTTCCCTTCTATCAATCAATGCTCTTGATAATGTAGTTTCGTCCGCATATTCAATATCCGAACCTATTGGTATACCGTGAGCTAGCCTTGTGACTTTTATCCCAAGTGGTTTTATAAGTCTTGCAATATACATTGCAGTTGCTTCCCCTTCAACATCAGAATTTGTCGCCATTATAACTTCTGTTACACCATCAAGCCTTGCAAGCAGTTCCTTAATTCTAATATCGTTTACACCAATCCCCATAAGAGGATTAAGTGTACCATTCAAAATATGATACACACCTTTAAAATCTTTTAATTTTTCAAAAGCTATAACATCTTTAGGTTCTTTAACTACACATATAATCGATTTGTCACGACTTGAACAAATTTCGCAAACATCTTTGTCTGTGTAATTACCACAAATACTGCAAAAATGAACATTTTCTTTTACATCCATAATTGTGTTTGCAAAATTAATCGCATCGTCAGGAGTCATATTGATTATCGAATATGCGTATCTTGTTGCAGTTTTTAAACCCACCCCGGGAAGTTTAGTAAACTCCGCAATTAGCTTTTGTATAGGTTCAATATATTGCATTATAGTCCAAGTCCTGCAAAAGCACCCATTTTTGCTTGGCTTTCCGCTTCTGCTTTTTCATTTGCATCATTAAAAGCGGCAATAATCAAATCTTCCAACATTTCAACATCTTCTGGGTCGCAAGCTTCAGGTTTGATAGTAACTGCAGTAAGTTTTTTATCGCAAGTCATAGTTATCTCAACCATACCGCCACCACTTGTACCAGCAACTTCTGTTTCTGCAAGTTGCTCTTTTGCAGCCATCATATCTTCCTGCATTTTTTGTGCTTGTCTCATAAGCTGCTGCATATTACCCATACCGCCACCAAATCCACCATATTTAGCCATAATAAATCCTCCAATAATACTAATTATTTATTTGTTATGATTTTATTTAATTTATTTTGTATTTACAATATCATTGTCAAACATACCTTTAACAAAAGCAATGTCATCATCAATATTTACAATCTTATCACTTTTAATAACACTTACACCTTTTACATCTTCAAACTCATTTACAAGTAAATTGTTAATCAAGTCCATATATTCAGGCATAAGCAGTATATCTGCCATATTTGCTCTTGCAGGTCTTATCATTACAACTCCGTTATCCAAACTGAAATTGTCTTTATTAAGCTCTGTAAGTTCACTATAAAGTGCGTATTTCTTTAAATCTCTTGCCGATTTAATCAAAAATCCACAGCACGCAGATTTATTAAATTGTCTTTTCACCTTTTTAACTTCACTAGAATTATTATTAACAGCAAAATTGCCATTTGCAATTCTATCTTCCAAACTTTTTAAACGGGTAACTATACCTGTTAAATCGATATTAGCTCGTGGGTCAGCACATTTTACAATGCTTGACTCTACTAAAGTTCTTGGCATACTACTATATCTCATAGCAGCTTCAACACCAGACATAATATCCACGCACTGAAGAACTCTGTTACTATCCATACCACGCATTTCATTTAATCTAGCTAGAATTTCACTTGGTAAGCTCAATATCTTTTCAGGAGTTATCACATTAAGCACTACAAACAAATTACGGAACATTTTTGTTATATCGCGTGATAAAATACTCATACTTTTGCCGTAGTTTGCAAGATTATTTACAAGCGTTAACGCTGTGCTTACATCGCCGTTTAATGTACATTCCACTATATCTAAAATAATGTTTGGATTAGATTGTCCTAAAACATCTAAAACAACGTTATAGTCAACATTACCTTCCCCATAAGACACGCACATATCAGCAATAGAAAGTGCATCTCTGACTGAGCCGTCACCAGCTTCCGCAATTGCCAAACAAGCATCTTCTGTACATTTAATCCCCATATCGTCAAAGATATATTTAATCCTTCCTGCAATGCTTTTGGTTGGCACTAACCTAAAGTCAAAACGCAAGCATCTTGATAAAATAGTTTGCGGTAGTTTATGCACTTCAGTTGTTGCAAGAATAAATATAACGTGACTAGGTGGCTCTTCCAAGGTTTTTAATAGTGCGTTAAACGCTCCTATTGATAGCATATGAACCTCGTCAATGATATACACCTTAAATCGCCCTATAGCAGGCGGATATTTGACAGATTCCCTAAGTTCTCTTATCTCGTCAACACCATTGTTGGATGCAGCGTCAATCTCAATTATATCAAGGTTATTAGTACCGCCTAACTCTTTGCAAACTTCACATTCGCCACAAGCTTGCCCATTATTGTTATTATTACAATTTACAGCTCGTGCAAATATTTTTGCAATAGAAGTTTTACCTGTACCTCTAGTACCGGTAAACAAATATGCGTGACCAATTGTATTTGTCTTAATTTGATTACGCAATATTCTGACAATATGCTCTTGTCCGACAATGCCGTCAAAATCATAAGGTCTATATTTTCTGTATATTGACACGTACGCCATAAAACACCTCATTTAGTATTGTACCATAAAATCAAATCTTTTGCAATGTTTTTTACCAAATTTTATTCTATAATAAATTATATCCACAGCTATATCCATTTATATATAACTACGCCAATTTATTATTATAAATAGAATTAATACATTTACTCAAAGCTTTTTTATTTATAGTTTAATATTTCAAAAACAAGCTATATTTGCACATTATTTAATTCAAGCATTATATTTCTATCGCCTTTAAAAATACAATGTTGCACAATATTTAAAAAATAAAAATTTTGTTAATTAATTGCATATATTTTTATTTGCAATTAATTAAGCTAATTATTATAATGTAATTTGTACTACGTATTATGCAGATTAAATATTGCTTATTCTTCACTTAAAATATAATTTATTTCAATCATTGTATGCTTATTTTAAAAACAAAAAAATAATGACCTTGAAAATCAAAAGTCATTATTTTTATTTAACATTATAAATTGATAATCATATTAATTTAAATTTATTTACAATTAAATAATAAAAACATTATTTTGGTAAATTATAAAACTAATTTTAATTAGTAATTTTAATAAAACAATAATAAATTTTAATTGCTGACTACATAAGTACTTATACAGTCAAGTAAATAAAACTTGCTATTAAACAAATGTTTTTATTATGCACATTGTCACATTTTGTAATGTGACAATGTAAATTGTTTTAATTATTTGTATTGAACAGCTTCACCATCAGTTAACAAAATCATTTTGATAGCCTTCATATCATAAGAGTGCGCCTCTACAAATAGCTTGCGGTCAAGTACGCCTCTACCGTGAACTTCTAAGAACAAGTTTTCAACTTTTGGAAGAACACCTTTTTCTTGTAACGCTGCTATTGTAACAGTTTCACCATCTTCAAACCAATGAGTCAAATCGTCTGTATACATTCTATATTTAATAACTGGATAAAATTTATTGATAGTGTATGTATCGCTCTTAACAATTGCAAGCATATCATAAGCTAATTCGTTAGTAATTACATTGCAATCGCTAGCTGACATTTCCGGTTTGATAAGGTCTGCAATATATTGTTTCTTTTCGCTTATAGAAACAGGAGCAAACTCTTGAGCAAAATCAACTGGTTCGTAATTTTCTACTTTTTGATATCCGATTGATGACATAATTTCATTAATCAATTCAATACCATATTTCAAACCACGCTTTGATTTAACATTGTGCAATGTAGGAGTTTGGTCATAAATTTCACTGCTTGAAACGTCTTCTGTGTAGTATTTTGTATCGATTGTATCATTTGCCAAAGCTAAATACAACTTAACAACATCGTTTTTAACTGTAATCTTAGCTACTGTAAATCTTGCAATACTGAAAGTATCAAACTTTTTAGACATACGAGATTTTACATTTTCATAAGATAGCAACTCATTTTTCAAAGCACTATAATATTGTCTTACACTCTCACTACCACGCTCAAATCTCTTTTCAAGTGGTACTGTTTTATATCTTTCTTTAAGAAGTTCTGCATCTTCTTCAGTTGAAGAATCAATTAGTACAGCCATAAATGGTGCAGTCTCTTGAACTTCTTCAACACGCTCTGGCTCAACATAAACTTCTTCTTCTACAATTTCTTCGATTGGTTCTTCGACAATCTCTTCAACTACTTCTTCTTGTACTTCTTCAATTGTCTCTGCAACTTCAGCTACAGGCTCTTCAACAACTTCTTCTGCTGTTTCAACAAGAATTGGTTCAAGAATAACAACTGGCAATGGCTCAAGTTCAACCACAAGTTCTTCCACAACAGGAATTTCTTCTTGTACTTGTTCAACAAGAATTGGCTCAAGAACAACAACTGGTAGTGGCTCAAGCTCAACCACAAGCTCTTCTTCAATAACAGGTTCTTCTTCAACTTCAGGTATAGCAACAGGCAATACTTCGTCGATTGCTTCTGCAACTTCTTCAATTTCTTTAGCAACTTCTTCTTCAACAATAGGTTCCGGAATTGGAGTCTCTTCTGCAACTGCCTCAACTATTTCAGGAGCTGTTTCTTCATTTTCAAAGAATTCATTGCGTTTAAACTTAGCACGCTCGGAAATAGCGTCCACTTTATTTTTTGATTGGAAAATAAAAATGTCATCATATAGATTTGGTGTAAATCTACTCATCTCATCACTAGATGTCAAATAGCCAAGAATATTGCATTTGGCGTCCATTTTCTTTTTTGCTCTAGCATTGTTTTCCGCTGTAGTTTTTCGCATACTAACCCCTTAACTAAATTTTATTAATATGATTATATCATACTTATATAAAAAAGACAAGTTTTTAAACACATTTTTATATATTTTTTATTTGGTAAAATTTAACGGCATTTTTATAAAGAATTTTTTCCCTTTGAGTATCGGATAAGTTTAATTTATCAAACCTTTGCATTTCTTCGCTATGTTCCCACATAGGAAAATCTACACCAAACATAAACTTATTCTCTCCAAACTTTTCAATCATACTTTTTGCTTTTTCAGGCGATAATTTAAAAAGTGCAGACGATGTGTCAAAATACACATTATCTAAGCCCAAGTAGCAATCAATTTCATTCCACCTTGAGTAACCGCCAAAATGTGCCCCTATACACTTTAAATCAGGGAAATCTTTTGCAACCCTGCTAAGCCTTAAAGGAGAAGAAAAATCATATCTTTCGTCACCTGTATGAAATAATATCGGAAGCTTGCCTGCACACCTTTCATATATGCGATACGCCTTTGGGTCATCTATATTAAACCGCTGAAAATCGGGGTGTAATTTAACGCCAATCATATTGTGACTTATTATAAAATCAATAGCATTATCCATTTCTTCGTCTGTTAAATCGGGGTGCAAAGCACCTAATCCAAACACATTTTCTTTATCACTTATGCTATTAAAAATAAACTCGTTGATTGAGTGAACTTGTGCACTCGTAGTTGCAGAACTGCACACAATATAATGTGTAACACCTGCTCTTTTTCCGTGTTCTAACAAATAATTCATTTCACCGCTGCCGTCCATTTCTATACCATAAAAATTACCTATGCTTTTTACCGCTTTAGTAGCGATTTTTGAAGGAAAAATATGTGCGTGAGTGTCTATTATAATTTTATCCATAGCTATTATTTTTCTCCTTTTTTTAGAATTTTACTCCTTTTATATCCATTTGTCAAATGTAATGCGGTATTTTTTGTTTGACTTTAATAATGATATATTATATAATAATCCCAAAGATTTTAAAAAATTTATTAAAAAATTTTTATAAACTATATTATATAATTATATTTTAGAAGAATTTTGACTATATTTAAAATTATATAACATATACAAATCAAATAAATTTAAAGGAAAACAAAATGAGTATACTTCAAATTAACGGGCTTACACATATCTTTGACAGCAAAACTTTGTTTAAAGATGCCGAACTTTCTATAAATAATGGCGAACACTGCGGCATTGTCGGATTAAATGGTGCGGGCAAAACTACATTTATGAATATAATTGCTGGAAGAGTTGTGCAAGACGAAGGAGAAATTAAATGGCTTAACGGAATACGATGGGGTTACCTTGACCAACACGCTAATATTGACAGAAGTCTTAGCGTTATGGAATACTTAAAAACTGCCTTTACACATTTATTTGAGCTTAATGAGAAATTGGAAGCCTTATATGCTCAAATGGGCGAAACTACCAATATGGACGAGCTTGACAAAATGATAGCAAAATCTGCCGCTATGCAAGAAAGACTTGACAAAAGCGGATTTTATGATATTGAAAGTAGCATTAAAAAAGTCGCTAACGGACTTGGCGTAGGCAATTTTGGTTATGATACAATCATATCAAAGCTTAGTGGTGGACAAAGGGCTAAACTTATGCTTTCAAAACTACTTTTATCTGACCTAGATGTTATGCTCCTTGACGAGCCTACAAACTTTTTGGATATTGAGCATATTGAATGGCTAACTAAATTTTTGACTACATTTAAAGGTTCTTTCCTACTTGTCAGTCACGATACTGAATTTTTGAATAATACCTGTAATTTGATTATAAATATAGAAAATCAAACTATTAAAAGATATAGCGGTAATTACAATCAATTTATGGCTCAATATGAGCAAAATGCTAAACAATATGCAGAAGCCTTTGAAAGACAGCAACGTGAAATCAAAAAAATGCAAGACTATATTGACCGAAATAAAGCGCGTGCTGCAACTGCGGGTATGGCAAACAGCCGTAAAAAGATGCTTGACAGAATAGAAGTTATGAGCAAACCAGTTACAAGTATACCTGCACATTTTGACTTCCCTTACACATTAGTTTGCACTAAAGACTTGCTTGTAATAAAAGATTTAGAAGTGGGATATGAAGGAAAAGCAATCTTGCCACCTATAAATCTGCATATGTCATCTGAAAGCAAAGTTTGGATTCGTGGTACTAACGGACTTGGTAAATCTACTTTAATTAAAACGCTTATGAATCAACTACGAAAAATAGGCGGAAAATTTACATTTAATGTCAATACCAAAATTAATTATATTGAACAAGATTTGGAATTTAGAAACAACACAATTACACCTATTCAATATATGAATGAACAACACCCTAGATTGAGCCAAAAGGATATAAGAAACGAACTTGCAAAAGTAGGTATTAAAAATGATTTGGCTACAAAATCAATCTGCAATATGAGCGGTGGCGAGCAAGTTAAAGTTAAGCTATGCTCTTTAATGCAAAAGCCTAGCAATCTGCTTATTATGGACGAGCCAACAAACCATTTAGATGTTACAGCAAAGGAAGCTTTGCAAGAAGCCTTAATCAAATACGAAGGTGCGATATTGTTAGTAAGTCACGAACCGACTTTTGCAGGTGGGATTTGCAATGATGTGTTTGATATAGAATTTTAATTCAAGGCTAAAATATACCGATTTTTGATTAATTTCAACAATTTATTTAAGAATTTCAAATATCATATTAATAAATATCCCCACGTTAAACGTGGGGTTTTTCACATACGGGTATAACCCTTG
>CAJTYW010000011.1 GCA_910583995.1 uncultured Christensenella sp.
CGAACCCACACGACCAGCTTGGAAGGCTGGGATTCTACCATTGAACTACACCCGCATAATCTCAACGCCATTAGATAATACCATATAAATATATTATTGTCAATTATTTTGCTAATAATTTTTAAAAATTTAATAAAATTTATTAATTATATCGTCAACAATGTATTTATGCAAGCATAAAATTCGCCTTAGATGTCATAAAGTTTCCTTTAATCACTGCTCTACTTAATCTATCCTTGCTTATTATATTGATTTTTTTATTAAATGTCAAGTAAAATTCAGCTATTTATTCAATTTAATTTTAATATTAAAAATAGCATTAAAATACAATTTAATATTACAAATCCATTTCCATTTCTATACAATCCCACTCACCGATAGCAACGGAATATTTTTCGATTTTATCTGTAATTTTAAACCCAACTGCTTTGTAACAATTGAGTGCATTAAAATTTTGAGCAAACACACCTAATGTTATTTTTTTTGCCTTCAAATTATTTTTAACATAATCTATTGCTATATTCAACATTTTTTTGCCATTACCCTTACCACGCAATTCAGGAGAAAGTATGATAAACCCAAAACGCACCAATTTATCATTATTCTCTTCAGGATACCTAATAATCAAGTGTCCTACTGGAATTCCATTTTCGTTAAAAGTTAAAGGTATAAATCTTGTGATTTTAGATATTGTATCGTACATTTCGTTTAAGTCACTTACTGTAACAGGATATTTATTTAGTCTATCTGCTGACCATTTGTAGCAAATTTCTTCACTATCTATCCAACTTGTTATATATTCTGCATCTTGCTTTTTGTATAATGTCAATTCCATATTACCACCTATATTTTAAATTCATTTTACGATTTATATTTATATATAGTATATTCTTTTATTACCATAACACAAACAATAGTTTTCTGCACTTAACATCTGCAACACAATAATTTTTAAAGCATTGTTATTAGTTTCATTTTGGGTACAAATATTTATATTGCCATTACCAGCGATATTAACAGTTATATTACCATCTTCTTTAGTATGATAAACATTAATATAATTAAATGATTGCAATCTTTCAAGCACTTCACTTGTTGGGTGTCCATAACTATTTGTACCATAACTTAATATTGCGTACTCACATTTAACGCTTGCCAAAAACTCACCAGTTGTAGATGTTTTTGACCCGTGGTGAGCTACTTTTAAAATATCCGCATCTACACCATCAAACACATTTCTTTGAATCAGATATTTTTCGTTATATTCATTTGAGTCGCCTGTTAGCACAATAGTTCTGCCCGCATACTCAAGCAAACAAATTGGTGATAACGAATTTTTAATGTGAGATGCATTTGCGCCTGTCGCTGTAGGAGATGATGCAGAAGATTTTGTAACAACAGGATAGTCTTTTGATAGATATGTATAACAACGCATTCTCCAGCCATTACCTGCAATTTGAAAATCGCCGATATTATATCTTACCTTAGCTTTTACTTTTGTCCCGTTATTAATATAAGTTTCTTTAGCAACTGCTTTTATTACATCTTTATAAGTATTAGTCACATTATCTGCAACTTTTGGCAAATAGACATTTTTAATTTGGTAGTCATTTAATATATTTTCCATATATCTTATATGGTCATAGTCACTATGCGTAATAAACAAATAATCTATTTGCTGTACATTATATCTTGTTAAAATTTCAACCAATCTGTCATAATTATTGCCACCGAATTGTATAGTTGAACCGCTATCCATTACCATAGTTTTTCCGTCAGGGAATTTGATAAAAATACAATCGCCTTGCCCTATATTTATTGCAGTCATTTCTAAATTTCCGTAAAAAGCTCCTGCTATATTATCAAAAGGAGTAATATCTTCCCTTTTTGCAAGTGATGTAATTGCACTGCCAAACATAGGGATATCCACGACATAATATTCACAATATTTGCAATTATCAGCATTTGACAATGTATGTAATTGAATATCAAATTTATAATCACATCTTATACAATACGACCAATGTTGTTGTTTGTCATAGCTAATTTTTTTTTCTTTAGTATGCCCTAATTTTTCGGCAGGACGCAATTCAAAAACTTTGTCACAAGTCAAACATTTATTACACCACATTCCGTCTTGAGTACAAGTTGCACCAACAATAAACTCGTCCGACAATTTAGTATGCAAACAATTGTAATTTGCATAAATTTTGTAGTTATCAAATGAATTTATATAGCTTTTTATATTGCTACTATTTACTAAAATATCATTCAAAAACCAACCATTAAATTGATATCCGTCTTTTTCAAGCGGAATAGCTATTTGCAAATTATCAATACTATCCAATACTTCCGTGCTATATAACACGTCAAAAATATAATAATCTATTACATATTTATTGTAGATAAACCTGCCATAAAGTTTAGCACTATTTTGATTTTTTAAATTTTTGCCATTGTATTTAATTGAACAATCGCTATCGATATACCAGCCGTCAAAATATGTTCCTGTTTTTTTGGGAGTATCAGGTAATTCTATTTTATTTTCGTATTCTTTTTCACAGTAAGTTTGACCATCAATTATATATTCTACTTTAATTTGTTTTTCTATATTGCAACCAACCAATAAAGCAAGTATGGCAACAAGCAAAATGATTGTAATGCAAATATATTTAAATGTCTGCATTTTATCTTTTGCCATACTTTAAAATTCCTTTATCTGTGTATTATCAATTTAATTATTAAAATAAAACCTTACGAAAATCGTTATTAAATTATTTTTTTACGCTTTAATATAAACAAGATTACGCCCGCTATTGAAAAAGTAACAGGTATTGTCATAAGCCACCATAATTTAGGATTATAACTATCAGCACCATTATTTGTTACTGGCGGAACTGAAGGTTTCTCAGAAGGTGTTTCTGTATCAACTGGTGGTTCAATTTCAGGCAAATTAGGCTCTTCAGGTGTAGGTGGTTCTGGCACGGTCGGCTTGTCAGACTCTTCAGGCGAAGGCGGCTCTGGCTCAACTGGTGGCTCAGTAGGGATTTCTTGCAATTTTTCCCTTTGTACATTTATTGTTTTTGAGTAATTAGTGTAATTAATTTTATCAAAATATTCCGCTATTACAAAGTTATCCCCTACTTGCAAACTAGTATTAGAATCTTTAAAACTCCAACCTTGTGGAAGTTCTATTTGACTTAAACTAGTAATTTCATTTTTCACTTTGATTATATCTTGTGGCAGCACATTTGGTTTATCTGCTTTTTTGATTGTAAATGTAACACTTTTTTCACCTTCGTACTTACCAATGCCTTTTATAGTTATCAATGCAGTGCCTGCGTTTATATTATTTTTATAGCTTATAGCATAATCATTATTAGTTAAAAGCACACCATTATTTTTCACAACAATGCTAGGTGTTATTGCAAACCCATTATATACAAATTCATCATTTTGAATTTCTATTACGCTATTTTCAATCGATTGCAATGGAGTATCTTCCTGTACGGTGTTAGTAATTGCCTTTATTGCTGCTGTGCCATTAACACTACTCCAATAATCTTTAAAGCGCATAGACGATTTACCGCCCAATGCCGAAAACAAAATTTCTGCTTTACCTACAATACTTCCAACATCTACAACAACTGAAAATTTGCTACCCTTTTCAATTTTAACAGGCTTGCTTAATTTTACAGTTCTAAACCCGCCAAAATCAAAATAACTGCTACCTTCACCGCTTAGCGTGCCGCTTTCAGGATTGTCTGAATCAGTCAAATTTGTATAAATCTTTACTTTTAACGATACATTTTTGTTTGTAATACCGATATTTACAGCATTAACATACTCTGACAAATTACTTTCACCTTTTTTAGCTTCAAACACATTGGCGAACATACTACAACCTTTGTTTATTGTACTGCTTAATGCACTTGTCAATCTGTTATCATAAAAGTAGTTATATTCGTTTTCTTCTTTTAAGGAAAACTCAAAAGCATATTTTGCACTACTTTTATTGTCATAAGACAAGTAAAAATACGGCAAGCTATTGTAGCTATTTTTGACAATCCAAGCACCATTTTGCGAAGCCGCTCCCGGTACAAATTTATTTGCAGGTATATTATCATTCCAACCAATAATTGTTACTGCGTGCGCAACACCACTACTACTCTCAAGCTTTGGATTATAGTATTCTGTCTCTCGCACATTGTTGTAGGAAAAAGTTATTGCTCCATATTTTGCAATGGCAAGTTTTATTTGATAGATATCATCTGTTGAAATATGAACAGCGTTTGTTAGGCGATATTTACCTTTTTCAAATTGGTTATCTGTAGCTGAAATAGATTTATCTGTCGGTCCGCACCATTGAGCAAACAAAGATGCACAATAAGACGGATTACCCGCAGCATTTTGCCAATCTTCGTTTGTATACTCCCCTAAAGTATTGCCAAGCGGGTCACTACCGCGAAAATGTCTTGAATAAGCAAGATTTTTCGGAGATAATGATAGATTATCTTTAGTAGCACTACTATCAATTTCACTTTTTAAAATTGAAGTTTCCGACGCACTTATACTTGAGTATGCCCAACACAAATTAGTGTTACCTTGGTCACGAACGGGAGTTACAAGCCCATAGTCCCTGCTATCGTAAACATCATAAGCTGCAATTTCGTCTGCAGATAAACTATTAAGTCTTTCTAAAGACGTAACATTTGCTAAAAAATCACTTTGTTTATTAACGGAAATTAGCATTGTTCCATTTGATAAAACAATGCTTAAAATTAAAGCAACTATAAATATAAAAACAAAAAATTTTGTTCGCTTAATATTTAAGTTTTTCATAATTTCCTTTTAAACAAGTAAATGTTAATTAAAACTTACTATGCAGTTTCAGAGTTTTTCTTTAAATTTATTGGTTTTTTAATAAATTTAAAAGATATTTTATCTTTAAAAAATACTAGCAAAACAAATATTACAAGCAAAGCTGCGGTAGTACCTAAAAATATACCATACATTGCAGGCAAAGATATGCTGTTACCAAACACATAAATATTAGCATCAAAACCATCTCTTATTGCTTTGATTGCATCATCAGGCAAACCTGCAGACGACATTGCAGACAAATAACCACTCATACAATGATTACGCATTATTGACGTGCCGTAAGTTCCCGGAAGTAAACCTAAGAAATTTTGCAATCCTGTAGCAAATGAAGAAATTGGCATATATGCACCGCTTATAAATCCATATAAGGCAGAAATAAGTGTTGCAACGGCAGATTGCATACCTTGAGAATTTACAAATGACAAAATTATTGTTGATAGAAGGCTACCAAACAAAATATTGCATAAACAGCCTAGCAATATCATAAAAAAGTCACCTACAGTAATGTACCAACCAACAGCTGCTAGGTAAATAAAACCTAATGCTAGCACACACAACATAACAAGTGTAACAACAAAAAAGTTGGATACAAAATATGATAAAGATATTGTTGTGGATCCAACAGGTGCGACTTTAAAATCGTTTATTGCCTTATGTATTTTATCGTCTACAACAACCATATTGGCACAAAAAGCTACGGTTACTGAACTTACACTTATTACAGATGACAAAAGCCACGCACCTGCCATACCATTTAGCAATCTGTTGTCAATAGCAAAATCAGGTGGAAAAGCCGCCTTAAAACTATCGATATAAACGTTTCTTAAAAAAGTAAAAAACAATATAAGCAACATAAGCGGTGTAAGCAGTGATGTAAAAAATAAAAATTTGTCTTTAAAATAAGTTTTTGTATTTCTTCCGATTAAAGAAATAAATTTTTTAGTTTCCATCATATTACACGTCCTTTAAGTTTTTACCAGTAACATTAAGAAAAACATCGTCCATATTACCTTTTAAAACTTCAAAATCATCAAAAAATTCAGGATTACTCTCTAAATATTTATGCACTTCTTTTGTGCTATCAATTTCTACAATAACAAAATCTCTTTCTTCTTTGATATTTTTATTTAAAGATTCAAAATATTCTTTAACCTTGTCTTTATTATTATAAAATTTGATATAATCTCCTGCATATTCATTTTTCAAATCGTGCGGAGTGCCTTGTGCTACTATTTTTCCGCTATCTAATATTACAACAAAGTCGGAGTCAGATGCTTCTTCCATATAATGTGTTGTTAAAAATACGGTTAATCCTTCTTCTTTCCTTAGAGTATCAATAACCTTCCAAACTGTAATTCTTGTTTTTGGGTCAAGTCCTGTTGTAGGCTCGTCAAGTATCAAAAGTTTTGGTCTATGAATTAAAGCCCTTGCAATATCAAGTCGCCTTTTTTGTCCGCCAGATAGTTTATTTATTGGTCTTTTTAATATATCTTTCAAATCAAGAAGTTCTGTCATTTCCTGCAATCTCTTTTTAAATTCCGCACCAAAAATGCCATATAGTGCTGCTCTGTATTTCAGATTGTCATAACCACTTAATTTTTTGTCAAGCACGGAATTTTGAAAGACTATACCAATACTACTTTTGATTTTATCAGCGTTTTTATCAATATCTTCACCACAAACAAAAACGCTGCCTCTATCTTTATTCAATATTCCACTTATGATATTTATCGTCGTAGATTTACCTGCGCCATTTACCCCTAAAAATGCAAATAATTCACCTTCTTTAACGGAAAAAGATATATCGTCTACTGCTTTTACATCTTTAAATGACTTGTGCAAATTTTTAATTTCGACTATCATTTTATCACCTTCTTTTTATTGAATTTTCTTTTTAATGCCGATTTTCAGCGGATTAATCTTTAATTTTTAATTTTTCTTTAGCTATTTCATACGATGTGTCTACAAATTGTTTTATTAAGCTACTTTCAAAAAACTTTAGATAAGCACTGCTTTTATATTTTGCCTGCACGCTCGGACAATGATACCCTTTAATTATCATATCGGGATATTGATTTCTTAGCAATATAGCAAGTTCGCTATCTGTAGAAAAAGTCAACATATTTTCCCCTTTCAGTTCAAATATTTCCGCAAAAATTTTATATCGTCCTGTTTTTTCGTTTTTGATTTTTATAGTTGCATAGTTATCACCTGCAAAAGGGAAATCAATATATGAACCTTGTTTGGTAAGGCAATATTCAATAAGTGTTTGTTTATCCATAATCCACCTACTTTATTTTAATGTTTTAAATGTTGCATAAAGCATATTGTGGTCCGACAAATCGTCTTCTTTCATCCCGCTTGACACAAGCTCTAGTCTGCTAGAGTAAATAATGTTATCTATTGCTTTAAAGCTAACATCGTCACCACGATAGCTATCAAATTTATTTTCACTATTGTTTACTATTTTATAGCCGCTTTTTACTAAATCGTCAAATTCACTAAAAGATAAAACATTAAAATCACCTGTAACAACTTTATATGGGCAAGGGTCACTATCTAAAAGTTGCAAAATATAATCAAATTGTGCTTTTCTTAAACTTGCTCCGTCAGGCATATTCACATCTTCATAAGATAAATGTGTGTTGTAAAAAGCTATTTGCACTCCGTTTATAGTGATTAGAGAACGAATAATTATTCTTTTTTCTACATCGCTTTTTTCTATATCATAAGGATATGGCAATTTAAAGAAATGAGATTTGTCAAAAGTATTTTTTGATACTTCAGCAAGTCCGTATGTTTCATCAAATCCCATAATATCTACTGCATAATAAGCAACATTATTTAAGGCGGAATCATTTTTGAATATACTCAAAAAGTCTTGTTTACCTGTTCTGTTTGATAAGTTGTCAACTTCTTGCAAACCTGCAATATCTGCCCCAACACTTTCAATATTATTTTTGGCTTTTGTTACAGATTGGGTTGTGGCTTCACCACCTTTAATGTTGTATGAACAAACAGTAAAATTCATTTCCTTATATTCCCCTATTACCACTCCGTCGGTGATATCATAATAAGAGTTTGGAGTTATTTTTCTGCCACAAGACACTAAAAGACAAATCAAACAAACACTTAATATAACAACAGAAAACTTTTTCATATTAACTCCAAATCATAATTTTCTTAATTATATCACTTTTTTACTATTTAATCAATACTTTTATTATACATACTGCAATGTACATAAATTAAATATATCTATGTACAAAATCCAAAGTTTTTAAGATAGTAAAAGTAAACTTTATCTCAAATTAAAGTATATTTTTACAACATAAATAACTTTAACTTGACAAAAGTTTACAAACAATGCTATAATTATTAATAGAAAAGTACGCAGATATATTTAATTTGCGTACTTATTTTTGTGCTTAAAATTAAAAATTTTTTAATTTAATACCGATTTTTAGATGGAAAATATTAAAATATCAATTTTTATAAATATTAAACTTTACATTAAAAATATCATTTTTTTTGTAGTATTTTTAATATATCTCAATTAACTCATAATTAAAAAAAGCTATAAATTTTAATTAGCAATTTATATTTAATGAGTATAAAAAATAAACTCCGTTCAATAAAACAAAGTTTATTTTATATCCAACACTCTTTTTATAAACTCAATGGTTTTTTCTGCACAAATATTTGCCTTTTGCTCTAAGCCGTGTCCACCACCTTCAACCAAAAAATATTCTGAATGTCCCCCATACTCTTTTAGTGCATTGTAGCCATCCAAAGCATCTTGTTTGCGTCTTTCATTATCAAGAGAACCTTGTAAAAACAATGTAGGACACTTGACTTTATCCAAGTGTTCAATACAAAGGTTTTGGTCGTCATCGTCAAAAAACAATTTAGAAATCTTTTTGCCACAATATTTGACAAGTCCGCCATTATCAAGTAGTTCCTTATTGTCAAGATAAAATTTTCTTGGTCCACCGGGATTTATAATATTATTACTTATTGCCGTTGCAACAGTAACATTAAAAGCAAGCTTATTGTACTTTTGTTCCATTCTAAATGCTGCTGTAGTGCCACTGCTTATACCAAAGCAACCGATAAGTCCGTCTTTTGATATGTTGTTGTTTACTATGTAATCGTAAGCATTTTTTACACCTTCACCCCACCTTGCGTGAGTAAAATACCTATTGTCTCCCCAAGTTCTATACTCTCCAAACTGGTCAAAAGATAAAAATGCCATATTATTTTTAATCGCCAAATCCCTGACAGCTTTTGGGGCACCGCCTAAAATTCTGCCACCACCCTGTATAGGTTTTGTCCAACCGTGACAATAAATAATTACAGGTATATTTGCCGAATTTTTATCTGGCATATATAGTCTACAAAAATTTTTATCGCCATAATCAAGTCTAAAAAATTTCTTATACATTATCTTTCCCTTATCTTTATTACAAATCAAATTTTAGGTAAAAAACAAATTTAATATCGATTTTTGAGTGGTTTTACAACAAAAATTACAAAAAATTTAATTCAAATCAATTTGTTTTTGATTAGCTTTTAGCTTTTGCAAAGTGTCTTTTATTGCAATATATCCCTGTTCAATATCGTTTATATCAATTACTGCCTTTTCCATTGGGCAAATATCATCACCCTTTCTGTTTATAATTTTATCGGTAGCAATATTATAGCTAAATGGGATATTATGTTTGTTTAATATTTCGATTGCGGATTTTGAAATTGTTTTTGCAAACACCTGTTTTATACCTGCTTTGATAAATAACATAGCAACAGCTTTGCCCACAATCAAATCTGCTACAGAATACCCTGTCAAATCTAAATTGTTACCTATAAAGTCAATCATTGGTGATATGCCTTTTTTATCGCTATATAAAATTTTATCACCTTTGCACAATGCAATAGTATGCCCGCATAAAAAAGCTTTTGCTTTTTCCAAGTCTATCAAATTTTTATTCATAATATTATCACTATCAACACTTTATTTAAATATTCCTATATTAAAATTAGCAATTTTTATTTTGATTGCTTTTATTTAATAAACATTTTAAGCTTATAACAATAAATGGCACAATAATTGCTTGCAATCCCAAAGCTAAAAGCCCTGTTTTTATTTGCTCCCATATTAATTCAGGAGTAAATATTGTAAACTCATTAAAAATAACAACCAAAAGCATTAAAACACTTCTTCCTAAAACTTCAGCTAGTAAAACTGCAGGAATAACTATTAAGGAATTTTTCATAATATTTTTAGAAAAAAGTCCACAAGTTATAGCAAAAACAACAAGCTCTGCTATCATAAAAGGTAATCTTTCAATTGATGGCATAGGAGTACCTGTAGAAAGAGTAATAAAATAACTTACTAAAGGTGAAATGACAGCAATTGCACTACCCCACTTTGCCCCAAGCAAACAACCGCCGATAAGTATTGGTAAATACATTGGTAACCAACGCATACCACCTGTATTTCCTGCAATTAAATGTACAAGCATAGGCAATGTGACTGCCATAGCCACTATACCAATTGAAATCAAAGTTTTTATAGTTATTTTCTTTTTATATGTAACTTGTTTTAAAGTTAAAACATTTTCTATCATATAATAGCTCCTTTAATGTTTAATCACTTTTAATTAATCAAATTTTCAATCAAATTCCTTAGAAACTTTTTTCAATAGTTCCCTAATAGGCAAATGTTGCGGACATATTTTTTCACATTTTCCACATTTAATACAGCTAGATGCTTTTCCGTTCTTTTTAGTGTATACTGATTTGTAATAAAATTTAGCATTCCACTTTTGAATACTTTTTTGATTAAGGCAAGCAAACAAATCTGGAATTAAAATTTTTGATGGACAACCTTCTACACAATATCTGCAAGCGGTACAATCAATCAAATCCATTGACTTAAAAACTTGTTTTACTTGCTCGATTGCACACATTTCTTTCTCATTTAACTTTTTAAAGTCTTTCATATATGACAAATTGTCTTTTACCTGCTCCATATTGCTCATTCCAGACAAAGTCATAATAACGCCGTCAAAGCCCGCCGCATACCTTATTGCATAGCTTGCAGGACTTCCGCCATTTAGAGATTGCAAAATATCTTTAGCTTTGTCAGGCAAATTTGCAAGAGTTCCGCCTTTTACAGGTTCCATTACTATAATAGGTTTATTATGCTTTCTGCAAACTTCATAACATTTACCGCCTTGCACGGAACTGCTATCATAATCCAAATAATTTAGTTGAATCTGCACTACTTCGATTTGTGGATATTCTGTCAAAATTTTATCCAACACTTCGGCAGTATCGTGGAAAGAAATACCTACGTGCTTGATTTTGCCTTGCTCTTTTAACTCAAAGGCTTGCTCATAAGCACGGCATTTTTTATATTTTTCAAACAATTCCGCATTTTGAGCGTGCATTAAATAAAAATCAAAATAATCCACACCACAAATTTTAAGCTGTTTTTCAAAAAATGGTTTTATATCCGATTCCTTTTTAAAATATGTATCTGTCAATTTGTTTGTAAGCACATAACTTTCTCTAGGGTGTCTTTTTACAAGGCACTTTCTAACCGCGATTTCGCTTTTACCAAGGTGATAGCCGTGAGCTGTGTCAAAATAATTGAAACCATTTTCCAAAAAATAGTCAAGCATTTCGCTGCATTTTTTGTAATCTATCATAAATCCCTTTAGTGGAAATCTCATACAGCCAAAGCCTAAGTTCTTTTTAATCTCGCTAAACATATTTGCTCCTTATTATTTAAATAAAAAAGTTGATTTACAATTATTTATATTAATTAAAAACACAATAAATTAATTTTTATCTTTTAATTAATCGTTTTTATTTGTATCTATATATTCTTTTGGTTTGTAATTGTATTTTCTGTAATTATAATCTGCTATTGCATATCTTAAAGCTCCAACGCCAAGATTTGAACAATGCTTTTTTAATGGTGGAAGTCCGCCCAAAGCATCGTCAACCATTTGCTCTGTGATTTTGCTAGCTTCTTCTATCGTTTTGCCTTTTGCTAGTACAGACATCATACTACTACAAGCAATAGAAGTTGCGCACCCATACACCAAGTAACTAACTTCTACAAGTACATTATCTCTTACTTTTATATAGCAAATTACTTTGTCTCCGCAGCCTTCGTCACCATATTCGCCTTCAGCATCGTTATCCTGCATATAATACGCGTTTTGCGGACACATAAAATGTTCCATTATTTTTTCATTGTACATATTAGTTCGCTTATTTCTTCCTTAAGTTTATTTAAATCCCCATTATTTTTAATCACTCTGTCAGATATACTTATTAACTCACTATCCTTTTTTTGAGTAGCAATTATTTTTTCCGCATCACATTTACTTGCAGCGTCTCTTTTCATTATTCGTGAAATTTTTGTTTCAAAATCTGCTACAACGCACCAAATTTCATCAAAAAAGTCTACCATATTTGATTCCACAATAAGTGGAATTTCACAAAAAATCAACTCTCCGTTGAAATTATTAATCAGTTTTTCCACTTTTAACGTGATTTCAGCGTGTGCCAAGCTGTTTAAAGCAAATCTTTTTTTATCATTTTCCAAAATTGTACTTCTGATTAATGACTTATTTACAACTCCGCAATTTACAGCTTCAGGGAAGATTGTTTGCAATTTTTTAATATAACCAGCATCATTTAAAAGCTCTTTATTTAGTTTATCTGTATAAATAACATAGTAGCCTGCATCTTCTATAATTTTGCAAACAGCCGATTTACCACTTGCAATGCCGCCTGTTATTGCAATCTTTTTCATTATTTAGCCTCCAACCAATTGTTACCTACAGAAATATCAACATCAAGCTTTACTTTTAAGTTTACCACATTTTCCATACTAAGTTTTAAAATGCTTTGCACTTTTTCGACTTCTTCATTTGGGCAATCAATCAAAAGTTCGTCGTGTACTTGAAGCACTAATTTTGCTTTTAATCCTTCTTTTTTAAGGTTATTTTGCACTTCTATCATTGCCATTTTGATAATATCGCTAGCACTGCCTTGAAGTGGCATATTCATAGCAATTCGCTCACCAAAAGAACGTGTTTGATAATTTGTAACATTTATCTCTGGTATATATCTTATTCTTCCAGCTAAAGTTGATATATAGCCGTTTTGCTTTGCAAACTCGACATTACTATCCATATATTGTTTTACTTTAGGATACATTTCAAAGTATTTGTCAATAAATTGCTTTGCCTCATAAGGGCTAATACCAATATCGTTTGACAAACCAAATGAGCTAATACCATAAATTATACCAAAGTTTATTGCTTTTGCACGCCTTCTCATATCACTGCTTACCATTTCAAAAGGTACACCAAATGCACGGCTTGCTGTAAATTTATGAACATCAAGTCCATCGTTAAACGCTTTGATTAAGTTTTCGTCTCCACTAAAATGCGCCATTAATCGTAGTTCAATTTGAGAGTAATCCGCGCAAACAATCTTGCAATTTTCACTTGCAATAAACATTTTTCTAAGTTCTCTGCCTACTTCCTTTCTAACAGGAATATTTTGCAAGTTAGGTTCTGTTGAACTCAATCTTCCTGTTGCAGTAACTGTTTGTTTAAAAATAGTGTGAACTCTACCTCCAATTATAAGTGGTTTTAAGCCGTCAATATACGTTGATAGTAGCTTACTGATTTCCCTATATTTTAAAATATATTCAATAACAGGGTGAGAACCACGAAGTGACTCAAGTACTTCTACATTGGTAGAAAAACCTGTTTTTGTCTTTTTGCCGTGTTTTAAGCCAAGTTTATTAAACAAAAATTCCCCTAGCTGTTTTGGTGAATTAATATTAAAACTTTCATTATTGTTATAGCTTATAATTTTGTTTGTCAAATCGGTAATAATGTCAACAAATTGCACTCTTAATTCGTCAAGCAAATTTATATCCACCCTTACGCCTGTTTTTTCCATTTCGTAAAGCACATTTACAAGCGGAAGTTCGATATTTTTATACAAATCTACAAGTCCTAGTTTTTGCATTTTTTCATCTACAATATCGTTTAACAGATAAAGTGAATAGCTTACAGAATCGCTCTCTATTGAATAATCTTGTAAAACTTCTTCAACTTTTTTATAATTTCTATTTGCATCAAGCAAATAAACTTTTAATGCCAAATCTTCAACATTAACAGCTTTTTCTGTCCTTAATTGATAAAAATTGGTTTTTGCGTCAAACAAAATGACTTTTATATTTTCATTTTCAAGCAGTTTATTTATTCCGCTAGCTATATCGTAAAAATCAATGCCGCTACCTAACAAATCTTGACTTGTTTTTAATAAGTAACATTTATTATTTGCAAAAATTTCTATATCACTATCAACATAAACGGAAATTAGACTTTGTTTTTCTAGTTTTTGCATCAATTTTTCAAATTCTGCAATTTCTTCAATTTCATTTTTTTCTATAGTAATTACTTGTTTTTCACTCTCTTGTTCTGCACTGTCACTTGATATATCACTAAATCTTGAAACAATGCTTTTAAAATTTAAGTTTTTAAATATACCAATGCTATCACTATTAATATAATCACTTATTTTACAATTATCAAAATCTATTTCAATAGGTGAATCCACATTAATAGTAGCTAAATCGTAAGACAAGTACGCCATATCTTTATCTTGTATTAGTTTTTCTTGCAATTTGCCTTTAATCTCGTCAATATGAGCATAAACGCCGTCCAAATTACCATAAGTAGCAAGCAATGTTTTTGCAGTTTTTTCGCCAACTCCCGCAACACCTGGAATATTATCCGCAGTGTCACCCATAAGAGATTTTAGGTCAATAACGCCTTTTGGAGTTAAACCATCTTCCGCTAGTCTTGTAATATCATATTCCACAATTTCGGTAATACCTTTTTTTGTTAGCCAGACTTTAGTAGTATCGGATATAAGCTGCAAACTATCTCTGTCTCCTGTTACAATTATTGTTTCAAACGGACATTTTTTTGCAATTGTTCCAATCAAATCGTCTGCTTCATAGCCTTCCAAAGTGATAATAGGTATTTTCATACCTGTCAAAACTTCCTTAATTAAAGGCAATTGAGCAGCAAGTTCTTCTGGCATTGGTTTACGCTGTGCCTTATAGCCTTCATACATTTTTTTCCTAAAAGTAGGTGCTTTCAAATCAAAAGTTGCAATGATATGAGTTGGTTTTGCTTCACTTATAATTTTAAGCAACATATTAATATAACCATAAACTGCATTTGTAGGCTTTCCGTCCACAGAACTCATTGGCGGAAGTGCATAAAACGCACGATTTAATAAGCTGTTTGAATCCAATAATACTAATTTTTCCATATATACTCCTTATGTACTTTTTAATTATACATTATTTTGGCAAATCTTGCAATACAATTGACAAAATAATAGTTATATTTTAATATTGATTATAAAATTATTATAGACCAATATACAATTTTTAAAAAATCGCAAATTTAACCTTTGTAGTAAAAGTAGCAATTATTTTGCTGAAATTTCAAAAAATTCAAAATTTTTAACATTTATTTTCATAATAAAAAATATCTTAAATAAAATTTAATGTACAGCTTTTTTTGATACAATCCGCAAAAACGATTGGATATTACAAATAATTTAACAAAACAAGCTTTTACAGCCTAAACCACCATAAGTTTTTCTTAATCCCCATATTAAATTAACTTAATTTACTTGACAGCAAAGGCTTTTATATTATAAAATTTTAGTGATAGCAAAATTTTCAAAATTGCTATATACTTTTAGATAAACAGCGAGGTTAAAATGAATTTTTTAAATGGTTTGTTAGCCACAGCCCCGAAACCTATGGATATCGTAGTAAGTATACTTCTTATGCTTGCAGGTACAGGTGTGTTTCTTATAGGTATCAATATGATGGGCAGCAATCTGGAGACTTTAGCCGGCAACAAAATCCGTACTATTTTTGACAAAATAAGCGGTAACCGATTTACAGGTCTTCTTACAGGTGCAGGCGTTACAGCAGTAATTCAATCATCAGGTGCTACAACCGTAATGGTCGTTGGTTTTGTAAATGCAGGACTTATGACACTTACTCAAGCAACACCGATAATTATGGGTGCAAACATAGGTACAACAATTACTGCACAAATCGTACAGCTTGAATCATTGGGAATTACAGCTTGGTTTGCAGCACTTACGGCAATAGGTGCATTTATGCAAATGCTAAGCAAAAAGGACACTATCAAAAAAGTTGGTTCTCTTCTTGCAGGTCTTGGAATGATTTTCGTAGGCTTGAATGTAATGAAGGAATCAATGAGTATTTTTGAAGAAATTCCCGCAATTAAAGCCCTTCTTACCGAGACAACTAACCCCGCTATATTAATATTAGTTGCACTTGCCTTGACTGCTTTAGTTCAAAGCTCTTCTGCAACAACAGGTATTATGATTACCTTGGCTGCTTCAGTCAATATCCCAATTAAATCTATTATGTTTGCCACACTTGGTGTAAATATCGGTTCTTGTGTAACTTCTATTATCGCATCATTTGGCACAAATACAAACGCAAAGCGTGCAAGCTTAATACACTTACTATTCAACTGTATAGGTGCGATAGTGTTCTTCCCTATTATTTACTGGGCTCCACTTGACACTTGGTTTGAAATGATGTTCCCAGACTTAATTGCAACACAAAGTGCAATGTTCCATACATTCTTTAATGTAACAATGACAATACTTTTAATACCTTTTGTTAAAACTCTTGTTTGGATTGCAACAAAAGTTATTCCGGACAAAAAATCCAAAGACGAAATCGAAGAAAATTATATGCAGGAAAGATTTAAATATATTGATAAACGTATTTTATCAACCCCTGCAATCGCTATAAATCAAACAAAACACGAAATCATTTTGATGGGTGAACTTGCTTATAAAAACTTTAAATTATCATTATCTTGTGTTAAAAATGGTAGAGTTGAAAAAGCAGAAAAATTTGCGAATCGCGAAAAGCACCTTAACTTTTTAAATAGAGAAATTTCTAAATTCCTTGTTGAGCTATCTGCAAAAGAAATTTCTTTTAAAGACGAATTAATGCTTGCATCTTTCTATCACGTAGTATCCGACTTGGAAAGAGTTGGTGACTACTCTGAAAATATTATGGAATATGCAGAAGAGTTGCAAAAACTAAAAACAACTTTTTCAGATGCAGCACTTGCTCAAATTGATGAAATGACAGATGCAATACATAAAGTTTTTGAAAACGCAATAAAAGCTTTTGAGTATCAAGATATGGAAATTTTGGAAACTGTATATAAATATGAAGATATGGTTGACGATTTCAAAATGCAACTTGACAGAGACCACATTAAACGCCTTAACAGCAATCAATGCTCTGCAAACACAGGTGCGGTTTACTTGAGCTTGGTATCTAACTTGGAGAGAATTTCTGACCATATGCAAAACATTGCAAAAAGCATAACAGACTATACTCAAAAACCTAAAAAAGTTTACGCAATTATTAAATAACCGCATAAAAATCGCTATTAAATTTAATTTATACAAAATAGCAAGCTAATTATTATAGCTTGCTATTATTTTTATTACAAATGCAATTTTATACTTTAAAAGCCCGTATACAAAGCTAAGTTTAAACAAAAGCATTTTTACACAATACGATTAAATTTACTCATACACAGCCTTTAAAATCCTTTTTAAGGCTCAAATATTAACAAATCAAAAACAAGTCTGTATTAAATTATACAGACTTGTTTTTATATTGTTTTTTCCCTTATTTTAATAGAATATTTCTATACGCAATTTATAATCCATTACGCCAATTAAAATTTCACTATCGGCAGATGTTATTGTGCCTTTATTTATTACCATACTTGCAAGTTTATATTCTGTATATAAGTTATTAAATAAATCTTTGTCACTTGCTATCTGTCTTAGGTACATAACATCGCTTGCAGTTATCCTTCCGTCACCATTTACATCTCCTAGTACGGATAGATATACAATATCTGTAGCCGTCGTTCCATTATACAATTCCACCCTATATCCTGTGCCGATTATTTGATTTGCTACTACTTCTACTCCTTTGTCGTAAATCAAATTATTTTTACTATCGTACACCTTGATTGAGCTTTTTGAATTTTCCAAATTAGCTATAAATGTAGCTAATTTGGTATTAGGTGAAATTTTACCTAGTACATTTCTACCATTTACACTTGCACTATGATTATTATTTAATGCACCAAAATTTTGTCTTATATTATTTTTATCTATAGTTTGGTAATCATATCCACTTTCATTAGTTGGAGCGATACCACTTGCCGTGCCCAGCACGGCAGAGCTTAGATTAAGATGAAGCGCAGGACGCACGCCGCGGTTAAGGTTAACATAGTTGTTATAATACGCGCCGGACGAACCGAGAACAAAAGAAAGGGAGTAAGTGCCATAATTGCCGGAACGCAACCAAGACCAGGTGCTACCTGAGTGCTTACGTTGATTCTGAGTCAACTTCCAAACACATTCATCATCTATGTAAGAACCACCGCTTGTAACGCCTTCTTCCTTCAATGCACCGGTTTCTGTCATTGATGGCAACCAAATATAGTCTTCGCCCCAATCGTTGTATCTATAGCCATTTACGGTTGTATTTTCGTCATAAGGTACGTGTGTGCCGTATTCTGCTTTTGACCCCCAAGTTCCGCTTGCATCCCAACCGTAGTTGTTACCTTTATACGGATTAAAAGCATCACCTAATGTATCGTTTTTAAGGTCTGTTCCATCATCTCTACCATTTCTTGTTAAGTTGCGTTGATAATTTATGTATTTTGGCTGTACAAGATAGTTTTCTGCAAAATAACCACTACTAAATAAGCTCCAGTTATCTGCTGTTAGCAAGTGATTTCTCACTGTGCTACTACTATACATATTTGCTCCAAAATTCACGCTGTCACTACCCACTCCAGCACCTGTTTTTATTGGAAAATCGGAATAAATAGATGTACCTTCATTTTGTGCTAAATATAATGTCATTATTACACTATTTTTATGGTTTGGTGTGTCTGCAAGTGTTAATGATGCTACCATCCATTTCTTGCCACCTAATGTTACCACCATTCCGTCTTGTGCATTACCTACTTTTTTATTTATTGCTTTTGCTGGCACTACTTTACCTTGTGACAAAGTATATTCTTCCTTAACATAGTTACTTTCAATATACGCCACAGGGTCTGTTGTACCAAAAAGTTTACTTTTTATATCATTTACTACATTCGGGTTAAATGTGTTTGTCACATTATTCCAAAGTTCTGCTCCACCACCTGCTTGTACAGCACCATTGCTACTTCCCAATGCAAATACTTGATTAAAAGAAAGCATTACTACGGCCGATACAATGGTAATTATCAGCATAGCTACTAACAATGTTTTACTAAGAATAACATTGCTTTTACTTTTTGTTTTCAAATTTTTCATAATACGCTCCTATTATTAAAATTTTTAAGTACATAGAATAAGTATATCTATGTACATATTATATGTATATTATAAATTAAAATGTAAGATAATGTCAACATTATAGAAAACATTTAGTAAAATCTTTAGACAAATTTCACCTAAATTATATATTCAGATTTAAAAAAATGCCGATTAAGTACATAGATATACTTATTCTATGTACTATTTTTTTACATTTCTCCACTCATTTTTTGCCTTTTAACCCCGATTTTTGATAGTATTATTGCATTAAGCATCAAAAATAGAAGAATTTGACTTTACACAAATAAAAACAGCAGCCTAAAAATGTAAATTTCAGACTGCTATTATTTTTTTATTAAAATCGAATTTTTGATTTAGACAAATATTGACTTAAATAATTCATCTTTAAAAAATTGCCTTTTATTTAAAAAGCATATAATTTATTCTTATTACTCAAAAAAAAAAGAACCCGACCGCTTAAAAAGCTCATTCCGCAAAAGTATAAGTGCCGTTGCAGAAAGGTCGGATTTGTTTCGCCTTTTTTTAAAGGCAGGACGGAAAGTCCCTTCATCTCATATCTTCTGTCCGCACATTGTTTTGCAATTATGCGGATACTGGAAAACTCACATTAATCTGCGAGCGAGTGAAGCGCAGGACGCACGCCGTTGTTATTGTTAACATTGTTGTTATTATACGCGCCGGACGAACCGAGAACATAAGAATTGTTGTAATTGTTATTATTGCCGGAACGCAACCAAGACTCACAAAAACCAGAAAACTCCCGCCCCAATGTATACATTATAACACACTAATAGCTTTTACACAAGCTAATTTTTAGGTTTTGGGGATTGTTTTTTTGTACTTTTTACCCAACCGCTAAGCAACTTTTTAGTTTCGGTAATTTGCGATGCAATTATCTCCATTTGTCTAAATGTTATTGCTTGTTTAGTTTTTGATGTTTCCGTATAAAAATCAAGCATATTAAGTGATACCATAGCTTTCTTTTGCCATAGTATACGCTCTTCCCCTTTTTCGTAATTTGCACGATATAAATGTTCTATTATTTCGGTCGAAGTGTTAAGCAATCTTGAAACAATATTCCACCTAAATTTTACTGGTGATTTTTCAGTTATTACAAAAATATATTCGCTAAGCTTTTTAGCGTGAGTAAATACCGCCATTTCTTTATCTCTTGGATAATCAAAGTCTGTTATCCTAAATGGCTTCCTTGTAGTCTCATTTTGAATCTCTTTACTTTCTGGTACATTTTGCTCTAATTCCATAGTCATTGCATATTCCAATTGCTCCATTGTCATTTGTTCTTCTTTCATTTTTCTGTCTCCTCGTCAAAAGTTAGTTTATTTTTTAATTCTTTTTCAAAATTATGGCAGTTACCGCTCTTCAAATGCCCGTGAAAAGCTGCAAGTGATGCATTTACTCTCTCTATCGGGATAATGCCGTCAAGATAAGCTTTTTTAACCAAAGCTGCACGCTGACGCAAACGCTTTTTAGTAGTTTTTCTAACAGTCCTTATTACTTTTCCTGTAGGCGTTATTATAAAACGAAAACCTAAATATGTTATGCCGTTTTTAATAGGCACTATTTGTGTTTTTTGATTAAGTAGTAGTCCTAAATAATTAACCACTTTTTTTATCTCTTCCAAAGCGTATTTAACATATTCTTTATCGTGGTGTAATAGTACAAAATCATCCATATACCTAGAATACACTTTTATACGCAATTTTTCCTTTACTAACCTATCAACTTTGTTTAAATAAAACATACCAAAAACCTGACTTGTTTGATTGCCTATAGGTATGCCCCTGCCTGTTTTATCTCCACTACCCCTATATGGAATATTGTATTTTTCCAAAAAGGAGGCTTTTGTATGATATCCATCTATAATATCTGCAACTAGTAGCTTTATTTTGTCATCAACAATATGCGAACAAACAACTTCTTTCAGGCGTTTATGCGGCATACTCGGAAAATATTTTAATATGTCACATTTTAAAAAATAGCCTGTAACGCCGTGTTTTCTAATATGAGTATGTAACATTTTTTCAAACCTATCTAGAGCAAAGTGCATACCTTTGCCTTTTTGGCAAGCAGCATTGTCTATTATAGCACGCTCTGCAAAATACGGAGTAAGTACATTGTCGCACAATACGTGTTGAACAACTCTGTTATCATAAGGCTGAGTTTGTATCTCACGCTGCTTTGGAACTCTAATTGTAAAAGTGCTGTATTTACCTGACTTGTATTTTCCGTCTTTTATTCTATCGTGCAGAAACGATAGATTGTCAAGCATATTCATTTCAAAACGCACAAGCGGTTTTTTGTCTCGTTTGCTTAGTCTGCCACGCAAATGTCCGCGGTATAACTTGTCATAGTCAAATAATTCTTCATAAGTAATTGTAATCATTTTTCCTTCCTTGGTATTAATTATATAAACAAAAAAAACACCAAAAACTTGCGTTTTAAGGTGTTTATATTTCATTAAAAAACAAATTTATTTCTTTAGCCTATTGCAAGAAGTTATATTACTTCCAAAATTTTCCATTTTTTTATTGTACTATAAAATTTGTGAAAATTCAATACCAAAATCAATATATTTGCATAAAAAATATTTTTTTTCAATCTCAAGTTCTTCGCCTGTTTGAAACACTTTGACTGCAAGGTAATTTGGCACAATCAAATTGTTTTTTCCTATTATATACTTTGTACGCTTGACCACCCCTGCAGTATTGCTCAATATTTTTGCTTGCGGAAAAAGTTTTTTAAGCTCTTCGCACACAAAGTTATAATGCGTGCAACCAATCACTATACTCTCTATATTTTGGTATTTTTGCAGGTTTTCGCTCAAGTAATCGTAAATTATTTCTTTATTTTCATAATTATTCTCAATTAGTCTTGCTAAGTTTGACATATCAGGAAAATAAAAATTTTTATCAGTATAATTATGTATCATTTCCGCTACTCTGTCAGACTTTACTGTTGCTGGTGTTGCAAGTAGCAGTATATTATCAGATGACAGGCAAGCAGGTTTTATAGGCGGTTCTACACCTATAATAGGCAGGTCAAACATAGTTCTAAGTTGCCTTACACCACGACTTGTCAAAGTATTACAAGCAATTATCACAATATCAACGCCAAAACTCATTAGCTTTTGCATATTAGTATAACCTATGGCAACAAGTTCGTTTTGTGTTTTACTGCCATACGGGTGGTATTTATTGTCATACAAATAATAGTACTCTGCATTAATTCCGCCGTCTATCAAACCTTTTAATACACTTATGCCACCCATACCGCTATCTATCATTCCAATTTTAAGCATAATCACCTTTATATATTAATAATTATTACAATATATATTTTATTAGGCTAGTATTTGCCTTATGCCATTTGAAATTGTTTTTGCAAGTTTGCCCGCTATGTCTTCAATGTCTATAGGAACAACTAAACGCCTATTTCCGCCGTCATTTATATTTGCAACAAGTGGTACACCTATTGCAATAATAGGCAGTCCTAAACTTTTATATGTCAAAATTTTTCTTGAATTACCTACACCACTCCCAGGTGTTAGACCTACATTTGTAATTTGTATGCTTTTGCCAACTTTAGCTATGTCATTTGTAGCTAGTGAGTCTATTGCAATTACAATGCTTGGCTTTACTATTTTTTTTGCAGATATAATCAAATCGTGCGATTCAATGCCCGTTATTCTACCTACCTGTGGTTTAAATTTTGCCATTTTGTCGCTAGGTGGTGGCAGATTATCAAGCACCATTTCACCCAAAGCATCAGATATATATTTTGCATTACCCAATCCTACAAATAATATTTTTTTCATCTTATAGCCATACTCAAGTATACATTTTGCAACAGCTTTTTCGGCTTTATCAGTATTCTCTACTGCATCAATTTCAAAATATGTCCCGCACCTATCGGCAAAAATAGTTTTATCTGTAATCTCAATTTTTTTGATAATATCTTGCACTTTTTTGCCTTTTAAATCCTTTTTTGCTATTATATCTTTTGCAAATTCAGTTACTAAATCACTATTTATAAGCATAAAACCCCCTATATATTCCCATTATTGACAAATTTAATGAAATTATTAAAAATATAGGTTAAAATGATTGCCAAATTTTTTATAGTATGCTAAAATTATTAAGAAATAAAGATATAAAGGAGATACTGTTGTGCCTAATATTAAATCTCAAAAGAAAAGAGTAATTACTAATAATAAAGCTAACGAAGCAAACAGAGCAAAACGTACAAGAGTAAGAACTGCTATTAAGGAATATAATGTTGCTTTAGAGTCAGGTGAAATTGCAAAAGCAGAAGAACTTTTGAAAAATGCTATTTCTTTGATTAATCGTGCTAAAAGCGATGGTATTTATACTCAAAACAATGCTAGCAGAAAAATCAGCAGACTTAGCAAGGCTTTAGACAAAGCAAGAGCTTAATTATTTGTTTATAAAATTAAAATTAAGGCACTACTCTGTAGTGTCTAGTTTTCATTTTAGCTAGAACTCACTAAATTTAGTTTTTATCACTCATTTTTAATGCCCGACAATTTGTCGGGTGTTTTTTAAGTCAATATTTTTCTATCGTAAAATTTAAAAATGTAAAGTAATAAATTTGCTATTTTTAACTATTTTAAGATTATCCCCTATAATCATTGACGTTTTATAAATTTTTATATAAAATACAAAATTTTACAATATTATTATTTGGTATAAAATGTAAAATTTAGCTTAATTTTTTAAGTTTGCTATTTACTATTAAATTTCTGTATGCTAAAATATAATTACTCCTATTAATATTTTTTCTCTAATCATCTATGATAACAGCACCTCCTTACTTTTGGTTTTTCATTTTCCCAAAAGAATTTCTGTTACTATTGATGATTTAAAAAATATCTCACTATCTCAAGTGAGATATTTTTTTGCTTATGTTTAAATCAATTTTATAAATGTAAAACAATAAGAGTGCTTTAAAAAAGCACTCTTATTTGTCATATAACATTATAAAACCTTATGAAAATCGATATTAATTATTTAAAAATTAGTTAATTTTAAAAATCCAACCGAATTTATCTTCGCGTTTTCCGTATTGGATACCTGTCAATTTTTCATACAAGTCTTTTGTGATAGCACCCATTTCTTGATTATTTACTATCATATCTCTGCCGTTATAGTGGATAACGCCAACAGGAGAAACAACAGCAGCAGTACCTGTACCAAAAGCTTCGTTAAGTCTACCTTCGTCATAGGCTTTTGCAATCTCGTCCAAAGAAATTCTTCTTTCAGTTACTTTATAGCCTTCACTTCTCAAAAGCTCGATAGAAGATTTTCTTGTAATACCCGGAAGAATACTACCCACCAAAGCTGGTGTTATAACTTCGCCATCAATTACAAAGAACATATTCATTGCACCAACTTCTTCGGCATATTTATGCTCTACAGCATCAAGCCAAAGTACTTGGTCATAGCCTTTTGAAATAGCGATTTCACTTGCTAGCAAGCTAGCTGCGTAGTTACCCATACATTTAGCTTCGCCTGTACCGCCAAGTGGAGCGCGAACATATTGCTCTTCAACCATAATTTTTGTTGGTTGCAAACCATTTGCATAATATGCACCTACTGGTGATAGTATTACAAAGAATTTGTAGTTATGTGCTGCGTGAACACCAAGCATTGGGTCATCTGCTATCATTGTAGGTCTTATGTAAAGTGCTGTACCTGGCTCAGTTGGAATCCAATCTTGTTCTAGTTTAATAAGCTCGAAAATTGCAGGAATAACAACATCTGCATCTAAAGTTGGCATACAAAGTCTTTCTGCACTTCTGTTCATTCTTTTGATATTTTCATCAATTCTGAAAGTAGTGATTTTACCATTATTATCTTTATAAGCTTTTACACCTTCAAAAATACCTTGTCCATAGTGTAAAATATTTGTTGCAGGACTCATTTTAAAATCGTCATAAGGGATAATCTCAGGCTCGCCCCAAGCACCATTATGATACTCCATTAACAACATATGGTCGGAAAAATACTTTCCGAATCCCAATTTAGTAAAATCAGGTTTAGCCTTTGGGTTGCTAGTTGTTGTGATTTTCATATTTACCTCCATTTGTCAAATATAATCAACAAAATCTTTTTTAATAAATTCTATTTTAATTTTACCTGCACAAAAATCAATCATTTTGTTATCAAGTAACTGACTGTTTTCTTCCTGCACAGCGTATTCGATTGTAACAGTGCTGTCATAATCGGTTTTCAGCACTCTTCCGCAATTATCCATAATCATTTGCGAAATTTTTGGTGCTTGAGAATAAGCAACTTCCGCCCTTTTTATTAAGCTGAATACAAAAGTTCTCAAATCCGCTTTTTCAAGTGCAAGGCTTACGCTATCCGTATACGCACTTATTAACCCGTTAGCACCAAGTTTAACACCACCAAAATACCTTGTCACCACACAAAGCGTCAAATATACTTCGCGTTTTTTTATAACTTCAAGCATAGGTATACCAGCTGTGCCTTGTGGCTCACCATCATCACTAAACCTTTGCTCTGTCGCAATTATATTTGATATATACGCATAGCAATTATGTGTTGCATCAGAATATTTTTTGCGAATCTTTAAAAGTTCTCGCTCTGCTTGTTCGCTATTTTCAATAGGTATAAGATTGGTAATAAACTTAGATTTTTTAATGGTTATTTCGCACTCAAGCGGTGTGACTACCTGTTTATAACTTTTCATTTCAATGTTACTTTGATATGCACTTTTTTACCTTTGTGAAGTACAATACCATTTTTTAAGTCTTCATCTGAAATTGAAGCCATAATATCAGTGATTTTTGTGTCGCCTATTTTAATTCCGCCACCTTCGATAAGGCGTTTTGCTTCCCCTTTTGATTTAGCAACATTAATTGCAACCATAATATCAACAACTTGATTAATGCCTTTTTCAATCTCTGTTTGTGGCATATTTTCGCTGTCACCAGTAACAAAAGCTGCACGGCTTGCGTTTTGGCTTTCTATAGCATCTTGCTCAGAGTGTACAATTTTAGTAACTTCAAAGGCAAGTCTTTCTTTTGCTTTGTTTATTCTTTCGTCTTTATATTGGCAAAGCTCTGCTATTTCGTCAAGCTCTACAAATGTTAACAACTTTAAGCAATTTTCAACATCTGCATCATTGATATTACGCCAATATTGATAAAATTCATAAGGAGAAGTTTTCTCTCTATCCAACCACAACGCGCCTTTTTGAGTTTTACCCATTTTTATGCCTTCAGAAGTTGTCAAAAGTTGGAAAGTCATTGCAAACGCAGGTTTTTTCTCTTTTCTTCTAATCAAATCTGCACCTGCCAAAATGTTACTCCATTGGTCGTCACCACCACACTCTAAAGCAACACCATAGTTTTGGAATAAATACAAAAAGTCATAAGATTGCATTAACATATAGTTAAATTCCAAAAATGATAAGCCTTTTTCCATTCTCTTTTTAAAGCACTCTGCAGTAAGCATTCTGTTTACTGAAAAATGAACACCTACTTCCCTTAAAAAGTCAATGTAATTAAGGTTATCAAGCCAATCTGCATTGTTTACCATTACAACGCCGTTTTCGCCTTCAAATGACAAAAATTTGCTCATTTGCTCTTTAAATCTTTCGCAGTTATGATTAATCACATCATTTGTCATCATTTGACGCATATCAGTTCTGCCACTTGGGTCACCGACTTTACCTGTTCCGCCGCCTACCAAAGCAAAAGGTTTATGTCCTGCCTTTTGCATATGAGCCATAGCCATAAGCGCCAAAAAGTGTCCTACGTGAAGGCTATCTGCTGTAGGGTCAAAACCTATATAAAAAGATACGCTTTGCTCGCCTAGCATTTTGTACAAGTCTTCTTCAAAAACAACTTGCTTGATAAAACCACGCTCTCTAAGGGTATCCATTACATTTTTCTTTTCCATAATTACTCCTATTCTATATTAGTATTTTCGATTATTTGTTTTTATTTTGTAATATTTCGTTAAAGAATTTACCCATTTTGCAAATTCCGTCTTCAATTTGCTCCAAACTTGCATTTGAATAGTTAAGTCTTAAAGTATTAAACTTATTTTCGTCAGCAAAAAAGCTATGACCTGAAACATAAGCAACTTTATACTTTTTAACAAGCTCTGGGAAGATTTCTAAAGTATTAATTCCTAAACTTTCGTCAAACTCACCAAAGATAAACAATCCGCCGTCAGGATTTGTATATTTAAATTCCTTTGGCATATATTTTTTAATTGCATTTAGCATAGCAGTTTTTTTCTCAAGATAAACAACTTTCAAATTTTCCAATCTTTCGTCCATTGAATAATTTCTTAAAAAATAATCAATTATTGCTTGAGATAAAAGTGATGTATGAACATCTGTAGCTTGTTTACCTATTGTCATTTTTCTAATTACTTCTTTTTCACCGATTGCTACACCTGTACGCAATCCTGGAGCTAAAGTTTTGCTGAATGAAGTAATATAAATCACATTACCGCATTTGTCAAATGACTTAATGCTTGGTACTCTTTCTCCACTAAACCTTAACTCTGAATATGGGTCGTCTTCAAGCACCATAACATTATATTTAGCGGTAAGTTCTGCTATCGTTTTTCTGTTCTCTACACTATAAGTTCTGCCTGTAGGATTTGAAAATGTAGGAACGATATACAAAACTTTAGGATTGTACTTTATTATTTTTTTCTCTAAATCTTCAATATCAAGTCCGTTTTCACCTGATTTTACACCTACAGGTACACCTTCATAAGTCTTTAAAATATGCAAACTTGCAAGATATGTTGGGTCTTCAACCAAAACGACATCGCCTTTGTTTACAAAAGATTTAAATGTCAAATCAATACCTTGTTGTCCGCCACTTATTATCAAAGTGTTATCAATATCTATATTTTCAATTCCGTATCTTTTAACATAATCAATTGCTGAATATCTTAGTGGTCTGTAACCTTCTGTCTCGCCATATTGCAAAATATCTTGAGCTTTATCACTTGCCATTAATTTTGCAGTAATTTCAGCAATCAAATCAACTGGCAAAGTTGATTTTGTAGGAAAACCGCCTGCAAATGATATAACTTCAGGGTCTTGCAACAATTTAAAAATTTCTCTTATCGCATTACCACCCAAATTTTTAACTCTGTCACTGTAAATGTATTCCATAACTACACCTCACATTATTTAATTATTATAACACTAAATATTATATATTTCAAGAAAAATAATAAAATTTTTACAATTTATTGCACTGCAACTACAATCGTTATACCTTTTTATATTTTAAATTCAAAAATCTTTAATTATTATTGAAAATTTAATAAAAAAGCGACCAATTGAGTGTTGGTCGCTAAAATGTTTTTATGCAAATTTTTTAAAATGCTAAAGCGACCTTGATAACTCGTTACCAACGTAAATGTAAAAATAAATGTTGTAAATACACATATTATTTAACATAGTCGCTCTCCTTTGATTTTTGTCATTATACACCACTAAATACAGAATGTCAAGACTTATTTGTAATTTTTTTAAATTTTATTAATCATAATCTAATAACATTTATTGTATAAAATAATTATAGTCAATCATATTAAATTATTATGTCACAGCACAATGATTTAACAAAAAATCAACCGAAAATCGGTTGATTTTTTAATTATTCATTAAATTTGCTATTTATATCGCAGCAACAAAACAAGCACTTGGTATGTATTTATTTTCAGTAAAGTCTCTGCCGTAAACTAAAATTTTATCTTTAAACACTTTGACATAATATCCTTGTGAACCTGTTAAATATTCACCTGCAGGAAGATAAAAACTTGTCCATAAATAACCGACAGATGCAGTATTGAATATGTTAGGCATATTTTTTCCGTTACTATACATACTGCCACGAGTATTCATATCCCAATGACTATGCCCGTTAAACATTACAATTTGTTTATATTTTTCTACTATAGCTTTAAACTGACTATCCTGCATTATGCCGTCCCAACCTTGTCCTGGGAAACTACCTGCTATTGTATTATACAAAGATTGGTGCAAGTAAACAAACACAGGTTTATTTGGCTCAGCACTTGTAAATTCTTGCATTTTGCTATCAAACCAAGCAAGTTGTACATCTGACAAATCGGCATCTACTCCGCTTTTTTTGCTTTCTGTGCCAAGGAATATATGGTGATAACCACCTATATTTTTCTCATAGTACACACTATTTACACCTGCAAAATCATAAAAATTTTGCACCAAAGTATTAAAACTTTCACCGCCGTATAAATCGTGATTTCCTAATGAGTAATATACATCAGGCAAATTTTCAAATGACTTAAATAAACTATCTGCAAGCTCCCACTCATATCTTCTGCCGGAATTTGCAATATCTCCTGCCACAAAAATTCCTGAGCTATTAGGAGATATATTTAAAATGTCATCGCACATTGCAAGAAGATGTGCCTTATGTACTTCCTTTGTGTCAGGTGTCATACAATGTGTATCGTCTACTGCAATATGTATATCACTTACAACTTGAAACTCGCAAATTGCTTCAGTGTCTTGACTAAACTGACAATTTTCAGGCAAAACGACTTCATAATATTCGTCACTAATACCTATGCTGTTTTTTGAGTATAACCATAGTTTAGTTGCATTATTTGGAATTATAGTATTACTATACATTTCAAAAGTGAAATCGTTATTTAATGCAAAGAATGGTGCTAAAGCAGTATAATCATCAAGCTTTCCATTTCCATTTGCCCAATACATAACAATTTCTTCCGCATAGCTTTTTTTATCCAAAGTTATCTTTAAATCGCCGTCCGCTAAGCCATTTTGCAAATTATCTAATGTATAAGTTACTTTAGATGGTGCTATTGGTTTTTGTATTTTTTCTACAAGAATTTCTATATTTTTACTAAATTCAACTTCTTTACCGCCATCTTTAAACAATACAAACTTGTATTTGCCGTTTGGTAAATATTTTAACGCTTGACGGCTTTGGTTTAATTTTGAAGATTTTTTAAAAGCGTAAGTATTTCCGCTTACAAATCCATCTCTTCCGATAGTGTACTCTCTTATAGCATCTGTATTACTTATATCATCATTAGCTCTATATATTCCTACAGTTTGATTATCTTTACCATAAGCAGTAACATATATTTCTTCACCATTAAAATATTGTGTTTTATTTGTAAAAAGTCTTTCTTCTACTGGTAAAGTTCCGTCTCCAGCATTAACATCATCGCCGTCTTTTTTACAAGCAGTGAAAAATAAAACCGTAACTAATAAAAGTGAAAATAAAATTAATAGGGAAATTATCCTTTCTTTTTTCATATCACACCTTACTATTTAACAGAAATATTACTAAATTTTTGAGCTTTATCAGTAATAGTAATTTGTTTATTAATATTTTCATTTAAAGCTAATTGAGTATTATCAGGAATAACTTGCTCTGTTACACTTTCAGTATCATTGCTTTTAACTTCAAAATAAATTTCAGTTTCAACAGAGTACCCACTAGTATTGAAAAGAACTAATTTATATTTTGCAGCAGGCAAATCTTTATAATCAGCTCTTGGAGAATTGAATTCAGTATCCGTCTTCAAATTATATGCTGTGCCAGATATGTGCTTAGCATCTTTTACATAATACCAATAGATTGATGTAATAGTAGTATAATCATTTTCACCTTCTAGGTAAAGTCCTACCCACCAGCTTTGTTGCTGTGAACTTTCAGGAGCATAAGCAGTTACAAACACATCTTCGCCAACTAAATATTCAGTTTTATCCGTTAAAATTTTTGTTTCAACAATAGCTGAAATAGTCATAACTGCATATCTACGCTCTATTTCTAAATCATTATATTTAAAAATCGCAGTACATTGATAAACACCTGTTGCACTATTAGAATTATTTATATATTCAACCTTAACATCTTCAGGTAATTCGCCTATAATTTCTATTTTTTTGATTTGCCCATCATTTTCAAAAGTTTTATCTTCAAACTTAACACCGCTTAAATCTATAGTATTTGTTGTTTCATTTTCAGGCAAAACAGTTATTGCTATATCATAAAAACTACTATAACTACCATTAATGCCATCAAAATAATAAAGCACATACTCGCCTGCTGGCAAAGTTCTTATTGGATTAGTTAAAGAAGGATTAATGTATTCTTGCAAACATTTTGTTCTTGAATAGCTATCAGCATATTGATTTGGATAATAAAAATATATTGAGTATGAAGATTCCCCTTTATCAATTTCACCAGGAGTCACACCTTTTCTAAATAAACCAATCCAAGCATCTCTGTTGATATTCATATCTTTAATATTAGAGGTTACAAATATCTTTTCGCCATAATTATATACGCTTTTATTTGTAGACATATCGCCTATTGAAATAGTTGCTTTTCTTCTGCCTACAATTTCGCCGTCTTTCTTAAATGTTGCTAAAATATCTTTTTGTCCCTTTTGTGTCAAAACAGGCTCTTTATCATATTCTACACTAACACCTTCAGGAAGTTCCCCTATAATTTCAAGACGCTTTTCCGTTCCGTCAAACAAGAAATTTTTGTTATCAAATCTAATAGAAGATAAATCGATTTTATCTTCATATTCATATACTGTATCAGCTGTAACAGGTGTTGCTTTACTCCAATCAAAATCACCATTAAACCAATTTGTCTCAAAAACGTCAAGCAAATCCATATATGATTTTATTCCGCCGTTTTCATAGGTTAAATGCTGTTCAGCACTATTTACATAAGACACATATTTTAAGAAATCTTTTGCAACAAACTCTGAATATTGAGTATCTATATATTTAAAAAGATTATAAGAAGGCTTTTTAAATCCATTGACATCGACCAACCCAAATCTTCCTACACCACCTGCTTCACCAACATTATCTACTAGTCTATAATAAGAGAATGCTTTTATAAAATCAAGTTGTGAAATTTTATACCATATAGATGCTATATGACCAGCTTGATTGTTTCGTTCTTCTTCACTATCTAGAGTAGAAGATACTCCAGATTCAGTTAACCATACTCCACGAGCATTACCATTAATCTTCATATCTTCTCTATTTAAATATTCACCAAGCAATTCAATGTTAGAAAAAGTCAATCTAGAAGTAGTTTCTATATTATTTGTCATACCAACTTTTCTACCGTGAATAGTATCCATCAAATAAGCTGCTGAGTTCGCAAGTCCATAAGCATAACAATGTGGAGCAAGCCCCCAGTCATAATCACCTTCAAGCTTAGTTTTTTTGTTTAACCAATCAACAAGATTTTTAGGTGCATAGTAGTCCTTTCCTTCCAATCCTACTTGAGCCCAAGCTTGAGTAAGTGGCATATTTACTGAAACATTAGCATTGTATTTTTTAACTGCAAGATTAGAAAGTCTCATTAATCTTGAATACTCTTCCATATAAATATCAATATTTTCTTGTTTATCTGAAATCTTAAAATAATCTTGTGAATAGTCAATTTCATTACCTATTACATAGTTTGCAATATAACCGTGTTCAAAACTTGTGTCAGAGTATCTTGATGCAAGAAACTCCATTAGTGCAATGTAATACTCAAAACCTGAAGAATTTGCAGTATTAATTGAAAGCAAAGCTGTACCTTGAGTAGAATATGGCAAATATGTCATATTTTGCGGAAAATTTTCAGGTTTAATATTTTCATTTTTTGCAAGAATTATGGCAGTTATATGTAATTTTTCATCATACAAACTTTTTATTTGTTTATCAAAGCCGTCAACTCTAGCCTTGTTAAAATAGTAGGTTTTTCCGTTAGAAATAAAAGAATAAGCATCTTCTGGCACAGAAAGTTCAATTTTCGTACCATCTTCATACATTTCATTTGGATAAATTAGCTCTTCAAAATTTATATTAATAGTTGTATAAGAGCAATTTAAATCTTTTAAATAATTAATATCGTCATTAAATACGCCTTTTTTTGATTTTATATCAAAATCAGGTTTAACATCGTTTATTGCTTCAATTTCTGTAGCATAAATCGGTCCTTTGATTATAGTAGAATCTTGAATTGCATAAAACTTATCATAAATTCTATCATATTCATTTTCAAATCTTTCTATAGTTATAGTTTTAGACTCCCCAAGATTATACTCCCCTATCTTTTTTGTAGAGTCACTGCTTAATATTTTGTTTGTTGATAAACCATTATAGCTATCTGTTTCAAAATATTCGTAAGCTTTAACTGCTAAAATATCAACTTTACCCTGCTTATCATTTTCTTTTGTGGTCAAATTGATATTAATTTTATCACTTGTTAAACAAACTTGCATATCAATAGCATTTTGTTCAACTTCAAAAATATCTGTACCTTGTCCGTCACTATCATCATTAGTGTCGTCAGGCTTATCTAAATGACACGCACAGAGTGTCAGTAGTAAACTGCATATCAATAATATGCAAACAGTAAAAATCAGCAACTTTGTCTTTCTCATAAGTATCTCCGAAAATATTGATTTTTTCCTTTATATTTAATGTACATAGAATAATAATATCTGCGTACATATTTATAAATTATTATAACATTATTTTTTAATTATTGTCAATTTAAATTATATGCTTTGTAAAGCTTATACCAAAATTTGACAAAAAGTTTAAATTTAATTATTGATTTTTTATGAATAGGTACGCAGATATTATTATTCTATGTACTTAATTTTACATTAAATTATAAATAAATAGCAAAATAATATCGATTTTTGATGCAATTATTGTAGTTATTAACATTTTTTTACAATTTAAAACTTTACAATAAATTAATACTGAAAATTATTGTATGTTTAACATAAATGTATAAAAATATCCTATTAACTAAAATTTTAACTACTCTACTATTCAGCTTGTAGCAACTAAGTTCCTATAACAATTTAATATAATTGAGAAAAAAAACAATGATGAGAAAGCAAAAAAAATTATAGTAAATTATTTAAAAACTATTATTTATTGTTGGAATAAATCACATTATTACAAAAATCGACAATACATCTACATATATTTTATAGCGGATTTTCCGCTATGTCAAGCCTTTTTTAATAATTCTTTGGTAAAATTATTTATAAGGAATAATCAAATATATTAACTAAGGCGAAATCAAAATGTTTATTAAATTACAACTCTAAAAATTAATATATGATGAAAAATTCAATATGATTTGGGGTATATTATAATTATGGAAAACTCTGTTGGAAATATCATTCGTGCTTTAAGAAAAAGCAAAAACTTATCGCAAAAAGAATTAGGTGAAAAACTTGGTTTCTCACCGCGTACTGTTTCCGATTGGGAAGCTGGCAATACCGAACCCGATATAAACACTATAAGAGCGTTAGTTAAATTTTTTGATATCACCTACGATGAATTTTTTGACGAAAATTAAATAAATGACTTTTAAAATATCTCTCACCTTTTCAGCGGAGAGATATTTTTTTATTTTACAAAATTCTTTTTAAGCAATTATAAAGTTTAATTTTATTATATTGAATATAAAAGAAAAATAAATAAGACTATTTATAAAAAAATTTATTTCAAACACTTGAAAATAAGGTTACTATATGTTATAATGATTAAAATTGATTACAATTTTGGAGGAAATCTAATGCAATATTCACACGAAGTTATGTCAATGTGCCCAGTGGCACAAGGTCCTAACCACGGCTGTGCTCCAATCCCTGAAGAAGGTAAATGGATTCAAGCTCGTGAAATTAAGGATATTTCAGGACTTACACACGGTGTTGGTTGGTGTGCCCCACAACAAGGTGCGTGCAAACTTACTTTGAACGTTAAAAACGGCGTTATCGAAGAGGCTCTTATTGAGACTCTTGGCTGCTCTGGTATGACTCACTCTGCTGCTATGGCTGCTGAAGTTTTACCTGGCAAAACTATTCTTGAAGCTCTAAATACTGACCTAGTATGCGATGCTATCAATACTGCAATGCGTGAGCTATTCTTGCAAATCGTTTATGGTAGAACTCAATCTGCTTTCTCTGAAGACGGCTTGCCAATCGGTGCTGGTCTTGAAGACTTAGGTAAAGGTTTGAGAACTCAAGTTGGTACAATGTACTCTACTAAGCTTAAAGGCGTAAGATACCTTGAAATGGCTGAAGGTTACATTACAAGAATCGCTTTGGACGAAAACAACGAAGTTATCGGTTACAGATTCGTTCACCTAGGCAAAATGATGGAAGCTATAGAAAAAGGTATGTCTCCTAACGATGCTTATGAGAAATTTAGCGGTCAATATGGTAGATACAACGAAGCGGTTAAGACAATTAACCCTCGTAAAGAGTAATAGGAGGTATGATTATGGAAATTAAATTTGAAGGTTATGAAAGAAGAATTGACAAAATCAATGCTTGCCTAAACGAAAATGGTATTAAAGATTTAGAAGATGCTTACAACATTTGCACTCAAAAAGGTATTAATGTTGATGAAATCGTAAGAAATATTCAACCTATCGCTTTTGAAAATGCTATTTGGGCTTACACTGCTGGTTGTGCAATCGCTATCAAAAAAGGTTGCAAAGTAGCTGCAGATGCTGCAGAAGCTATCGGCGTTGGCTTGCAAGCTTTCTGTATCCCTGGCTCTGTTGCTGACCAAAGGTCAGTTGGCTTAGGTCACGGTAATCTTGCTGCTAAACTTTTAAGAGAAGAAACTAAATGTTTCGCTTTCCTTGCTGGTCACGAGTCTTTTGCTGCTGCAGAAGGTGCTATCGGTATTGCAAGAACTGCAAACACTGTTCGTAAAACTCCACTTAAGGTTATTTTGAATGGTCTTGGTAAAGACGCTGCTTATATCATAAGCCGTATCAATGGTTTTACTTATGTTAAAACTGAATTCAACCAAGCTACAGGCGAACTTAAAGTTGTTTCTACTACTCCATACAGCAATGGCGAACGTGCTGCTGTTAGAGTTTTCGGTGCTAACGATGTAAACGAAGGCGTTGCTATTATGCAAGCTGAAAAAGTTGACGTTTCTATCACTGGTAACTCAACTAACCCTACTCGTTTCCAACACCCAGTTGCAGGTACTTACAAAAAGCTTTGCTATGAAAAAGGTATCAAATACTTCTCTGTTGCAAGCGGTGGCGGTACTGGTAGAACTCTTCACCCTGATAATATGGCTGCAGGTCCTGCATCTTATGGTTTGACAGATACAATGGGTCGTATGCACAGTGACGCACAATTTGCTGGTAGTTCATCTGTTCCTGCTCACGTAGAAATGATGGGACTTATCGGTATGGGTAATAACCCAATGGTTGGTGCAAGCGTTGCAGTTGCAGTTGCAGTTGAAAAGGCTATGAACTAATAAAAGCTAAAATTTATCATTAAACAAAGAAAAGCTAGAGCTTCTGCCCTAGCTTTTTTTGTTATTAGTTTTTTACAATTAAGTTAACTAATTGCATTGTTAAATTAAGTAATTAAATAAAATTTCTTTTGTAATAACAAATTTTCAATATCAAATTTTATATTAAATTATTATTTAAATTCATCATTTTTAAAAGATTGATAATGCGAGTGACTAATAGCTTCCCTATAATATTGCTCCGCTCCTACTAATTTTATACGCTCATTACCATATAACCAATCTGAATATATATTATTCTTCATACAAATACTTTTATCACTAAACAATTGTTTACAATTATCACAAGGGAATTTGCTGCATTCCCCGCAAAAAACTATGCCTTGAGCTTTTGTACATTCCAAAATAAAACAACCTTTAATGCAATATTTACTATGCTCACCATTTCGGCAACCATTACACCCACCATTTGTCTTTTTTTCTAATTCTTGCAAAAATCTTTTATCTTCTTTAAGAATTTGCTTTTTATGTTTCAGCGGTAGCCTACTTTTAAATTGATAATATCCTTTGTGGTAATCTAATAGAATTTTAGAGTATTTAGATATTGCTCCATCTTTTTTAGCCCCACAAGTATAACAGCATAATGAACAAGGTGCTATCGCATCTAATATTTCTTTTTTATCCATTTGTATATCCGTTTTTGTTTTATTATAAACATTTAATTATTTAAATCCCAATCAATAGGCTTTTTGCCTTTTGAAATCAAATAGTCATTCGCTTTTGAAAAATGTTTACAACCAAAAAATCCATTAAACGCAGATAGTGGTGATGGATGTGCACATTGTAAAATCAAATGTTTACTTGTGTCAATTAGTGGCACTTTACTTCTTGCATTTCCGCCCCATAAGATAAATACAACATTTTCAGTATTATCCGAAATAAGTTTGATAACACTATCTGTAAACCAACCCCAACCGCATTTTGAGTGAGAATTTGCAAGGTGTTCCCTAACTGTAAGTGTTGTGTTAAGTAGCAATACCCCTTCTCTCGCCCATTTTGTAAGATTACCGCAATTAGGTTCTTTTATTCCTAAATCACTCTCAATTTCCTTGTAAATATTAACAAGCGAAGGTGGAAGTTTTACACCTTCCTTTACCGAAAAACACAATCCGTGTGCTTGATTAGGTTCGTGATAAGGGTCTTGTCCCAAAATAACAACCTTTAAGTCAGAAACAGGTGTAAACCTAAAACAATTATAAATATCGTACATATTAGGATATACCGTATAATGAGTATATTCATACTTAATAAATTCTCGTATTTTAAGGTATTTTTGGTCTGTAAATAAACTTCCTAAAAGTTCGTCCCAACCGCCGCCAAGTGGTTTCATAATCTTTTTTCCTTTATATTTTTCTTTAGTATTTTTTCAATTTCTTTGCAAATAACTATGCTATAATTTAATTAGCAACTGTTCCTAAATTCAGCATTTGCTGCTATCATTATCAATATAGCCACAACTAAAAATTCTATATTAAATTTATTATACCATATCTTCCCTATAAAGTCTATATAAATCTAAAATAATTATAAAAAATAGTTTTGCCATTTATCGCTTTTTTTTATTTCACTTGTCAATATATTTCAACAACAATAAACAATTAGTATGTTAAACTATTCACACCATATCGTATTGTATTGTTGAAAAAAGAGTACCTGAATAAAAAATATAAGAGATTTGTTAAACTATCTCATATATACCTATCTCGTGTTACAATGTTATGGTCTTGTGGTATATCAAGGATTTGTCTTGGGCGACACATATTTATTAAAATAATTAATTTGTGATATAACAGTAACCTATCTATTTGTCCACGGTATATTCACATTTTTAAATAATATTAAAATAATTGATTTTTAAGTATTTCGATTTAGTTGACTTAAGCATTAAAGCGTGATATTATATAAATAATAAAATAGATAGTTCGTTTGCGCCATCCTATCGTTAAACAAAACCAGGGCATCTTAATAAAAAAGTTTTTTTAGGTGCAGTCGTTTTGTCACGACTGCATTTTTTCACAATAGGAGATATATGTATTATTTAAAAACTTCAACTTATTTTGACAGTGCACACTTTCTTCACGGATACAATGGTAAATGTGCAAATATCCACGGACACCACTGGCTTGTGGAAGTAAAGATACATAGTGATAAACTTCAGGAAAGTGGAGAAAATCGCGGTATGATTATAGACTTCAACCATTTTAAGAAGGCAGTAAAAGATATTGCAGAATGCTACGACCATACACTTATTTACGAAAAAAACACCCTTAAATCTACGACCATTGCCGCACTAAAAGAAGAAGGATTTTCATTACTTGAAACTGATTTTAGACCCACCGCAGAAAACTTCGCTGCACATATATACGCTGACCTTTACAACAAAGGCTTGCCTATTTCCTGCGTGATTGTTTACGAGTCTCCTGAAAACTGTGCGGTATATGGTGAATGATATGCATTGCTTTAAAGTCGCCGAAAAATTTGTAAGTATAAATGGCGAAGGTCAACGTGCGGGTGAACTTGCCGTGTTTCTACGGTTTTGCAGCTGCAATCTTAATTGTAGTTACTGCGATACTCGCTGGGCAAATACCACCTATGTGAAATATGAGCTTGCCACTGCGGAAGAGCTTGTTGAATATGTAAAATCAACAGGTGTAAAAAATGTTACCCTTACTGGCGGCGAACCACTTTTACAGACGGATATCATACGACTTATAGTTCTGCTAGAAAAGTCTGGTGCAGAAGTCGAAATAGAAACCAATGGAAGCATACTATTGAAAGATATCGTTTCACTTTCTCCCCGTCCCGCTATTACCGCCGATTATAAACTTCCTTCAAGTAGAATGGAAACATATATGTTGACCGAAAACTTTTCTTACCTTACATTATGTGACTCGGTCAAATTTGTGGTCGGTGATTTTGGAGATCTAGTGCGTGCAGAAGAGATTATAAACAAGTATGGACTTACAAATATATGCCATATTTATTTTAGCCCTGTATTCGGAAAAATCAAACCAGAAGAAATCGTGAAGTTTATTAAAGCTCATAAACTTAATGGCGTACGATTGCAATTACAGCTACATAAAATTATCTGGAACCCCGATATGCACGGGGTATAGGAGAAAGTATGGATATTAAAGAAATAGAAAAACATATCCGGGGATTATTAGTCGCTATAGGCGAAGACCCCGACAGAGAAGGTCTACGAGAAACGCCTGCCCGCGTTGCACGAATGTACGAAGAAGCGTTTGAAGGCATAAAATACACAAATCACGAAATTGCTGAAATGTTCGGAAAAACTTTCGAAATTATGTCAGACCAAAATTCAGGTGGTGCAGTGGTATTAAAGAACATTAGCGTATTCAGCTATTGCGAGCATCATATGGCACTTATGTACGATATGAAAGTCGATGTGGCGTATATCCCGCACGGAAGAGTTTTGGGACTGAGTAAAATTGCACGCATCTGCGATATGGCAGCAAAGCGACTACAATTGCAAGAGCGTTTGGGACATGACATTGCTGAAATAATTTCGCTTGCGACTTTATCGCCTGATGTAGGTGTAATGATAGTAGGCTGCCACAGCTGTATGACATCACGCGGCATAAAAAACGTTTCATCACAAACGGTTACAAAAACTTACTTCGGTGCGTTTAAAGACGACATTTCCTTGCAAAATCTTTTTGGAGAATAAAATATGAAAGCACTTGTATTATTAAGCGGTGGTGTGGATAGCGCAACCTGTCTAGGACTAGCAGTTCAGAAATATGGTGTAGCGGAAGTTTCTGCCCTTTCCGTTTACTATGGTCAGACACATAGTAAAGAACTTTGTGCTGCACAAAAAATTGCTGACTTTTATGGAGTTGTTTTAAAACAGCTTGACCTTTCGGTCATATTTGAAGGTTCTGACTGTTCGCTCTTGTCGGAGTCGCCTAATGACATACCCTTGCAAAGCTATGCCGAACAACTTTCTATAACGGGAGGCAAACCCGTTTCAACCTACGTCCCTTTTAGGAACGGACTATTTCTTTCAGTAGCGGCAAGCGTTGCACTATCGCACGGGTGCGAAGTGATATATTATGGTGCTCACAGCGACGATGCTGCTGGCAACGCATATCCAGATTGTAGCGAAAAATTCAATTCCGCTATGTGCGAAGCTATTTATACTGGCAGTGGGGACCATCTTAAAATTCTTGCACCTTTTGTAAACTTAAACAAATCGCAGGTAATAAAAAAGGGGCTTGAACTCGGTGTTCCATACAAGTATACCTGGAGCTGTTATTCGGGTGGCGAAAAACCTTGTGGCGCATGTGCCACCTGCCGCGACCGTGCCGATGCATTTAAAGCTAACAATATAGAAGATCCTGCAATAAAAGGAGAATAATATGTCAAGAGAAAAACAGAACGAAAGTATTACCCTGCTTGGTAACAACAACACGAAATATCCGCAGACTTACGATCCGTCAATTTTGGAAACATTCGTAAATAAACACCCTGAAAGGGACTATTTCGTAAAGTTCAACTGTCCTGAATTCACAAGCCTTTGCCCAATTACAGGTCAACCCGATTTTGCCACGATATACATTTCATATGTACCTTGCGAAAAGATGGTTGAAAGCAAGTCTTTAAAAATGTATTTATTCGGATTCAGAAATCGTGGCGATTTCCACGAAGACTGTGTTAACATAATTATGAACGACCTAATTGATTTGATGTCCCCTGCATATATCGAAGTATGGGGCAAATTTCTACCCCGTGGCGGAATTTCTATAGACCCATATTGTAACTACGGCAAAAAAGGAACCAAGTGGGAACAGGTATCTTGGAACAGACTTTCATACCACGATATGTATCCCGAAAAAATTAACAATAGATAAATTGAAGTATGCTCCTTTTAGTCCAATGCGTAGAAAAAGTTATTTTCGTTGTATCTAACTCACAAATCAGGAAAGTGCAAGGCAAAGAGCAATTAAATCTCGCTGTGGCAAACGTTATATCGAACGGAAACAGCTTTTTTACATAGAAAAGTAATACATAGCGAAATTTTGTATGCATCTTTTTTGTGTGTATTGATGGTGCCGAAGGCGGGACTTGTAAGGAGCTTTGCTGCGGAATAGCGAAGGCTTTATCCTGAGCGTCACATTATTTCAATCGGTCACGGCTTCGCACAAAAAAAGACCTTAGTTTAAAAAACTAAGGTCTTGGTGGTGCCGAAGGCGGGACTTGAACCCGCACGAGGTCGCCCCCACTGGATTTTGAGTCCAGCGCGTCTGCCATTCCACCACTTCGGCTCGATTTCTTATATATAATATCATATTACAAAAAAAAAATCAACACTTTTAACGCAAAAAATTTTATTTTTTATTATTTAAATTTATTAATATTTTACTAATTATAATTAAAATTATAAATTTTTAAATATTGCAGTTTTGAATATAATATAATTAAGTAGTTTATAATTATTATAACGCTAAGAAATTTTAAAAAGGTTGCTATGCCCTACTTTAATTATCATTCAAATATTAAGAAAAAAATAAAAGAAAACAAGGATTTTCAAGCATTTATAGTTGACAATTACAATGGAATTTCCCCTTGCTTACTAATAAAAATAGACACAAAGTACTATCCAATTCGCGAACATAGATGGCAAGAATATTTTGATATTGCAAATATGAATAATGTTATTATTCAAGATAAAAGGACCTAATAAAATGTTAAACAAAAAATTATTAATTACCGAAATAATAGGATTTGTGTTTTGCATTATAATGTCATTTGTATTTCATTTTGCATTTGAATGGCTAAACAACGCGCCTAGTATTGCGTGGCTTTTTGCAACAAACGAAAGTGTTTGGGAACATAGTAAAATCATATTTTATCCTTTTTTTATTTTTAGCATTGTGGAATACTTTATAATTAAACCCGATATAAAAGTTTATTTAACAGCAAAAAGTATCCCTTTAATATTTTGTATTCCGCTTATGCTTGTAATTTATTTTACTTATTCAGGCATAATAGGCACAAATTATCTTGCAATAGATATTATTATGACAATTTTAATAATTTTTGCAATGAGTTTAGTAAGCTATAAAATTATAAACAGTGGATATTTTGCAAAATACTATTATGTTTATGCTATGTTAGCTATTTCAATATTTGTTTTTGTAATAATATTTACCTATTTTCCACCGCACATAAACTTGTTTTATGACAAAACAAAAAATATGTACGGAATCCCCTTTTAAAATAAAGCTTTTTGTTAAACAGACAACACCTTAAAATAGTTAAGGTGTTGTCTGTTTAACATTGCAATTTCTCTCTTTTTATTTTTTGTCTTTACGCTTTTTATTTAATTTTTTATCTACTGCAGACATATCGTCTTTGCTATTTAAGTTAGTTTCGTTGTTTGCTAAGTCTATTTGATTTTGTAACTTTTTAACTTTTCTCAAATCGTTCTTATTAAACACATAAAACATTACTTCGTCTTGCGGTGACTCTAGTGCTTCAAGATTTAAAACATCTGTTTCCTTTATTACAAAAGTCCAATCCTTATAACCTACTTTATAGTTATTTACTATTGTTCCGCGCACATTGCGAGCAGGCTCTTCATCTTTTACTACTTTGTTATCGGTATTTGTTTCTTCTTTCTTTTGAGCATAGTAATCTGCATAAGGTATTGGTTGTTGTGGCGGTGGTTGTTGCTTGTCACGTTTTAATATTAAAACCAAAATTAATACTATAAATAGTAGAAGTACTATACCAACTAATATCCAAGCAAATATCGGCATTTTTCCATTTGTGCCAAACCACAAGTCTGTTCCGCTATTAGTGCCATTTCCGTTATTTCCGCCACTGCTACCGCCATTGCCTTCATTGTCGTCTCCGTCGTTATCATCGCTGTCGCTACCCGGATTTGGATTTATACCAGTTTTAAATTTAAAGCTTTCTGTCTCGTCTATTTTTTCGCCATTGTAATCAAGCAAAACATTACCTTTAAATTCGTCTTTAACTTTTAGAGCAATTTGGTAATCAGTATTATATTTTAATGTAGCATTTTGTGGCAACACATTACCTACAATTATGCCATTTTTAAGTTCGTATATGACATAGTCAAAGTATTTTGCTATTTCTGTAGTGTCTTCACCTACTATTGTAGGTTTTTTATTACCTGTGCTTTCACTCCAGCCTTGCACAATAAATTCCAATGGCTTAATTTCAAGGTCTACCACAAATGTATCTTTTGTGCCATCACTCCATATTACATTGTCTGTAGCGCTACCATTATTTGTATTTGTGCCATTTTTAAAATTGATTTCTATACGATATAAATTTGCATTTACAAAGTTTAAACTATCATTTTGTGGTAATATTTCATTGTTATCTTTATCGTAAGCTTTAACTTCAAAATAATTTTTCCAATCTTTTGGCAGATTTGCTATGTCACTTATACTAAATCCGTCTGCATTAAAATATTGGGTTTGACTTGCTCTTGGCTTAGTTACTTTTAAACTTTCTATTTCAAAAATAAATTCTGTTGTACCAATTATAATAAAATCCGTTAAATCTTGTTTTAAGCTTACTTTTACCTTATACTTTCCTGCATTTGTTGGAAGTGTTGTCAAAAGTGTTCCGTCTAATGCGTAATATTTTAATACTAAAGCATCTTCAGTCAAACCGCCACCACTTACTGAGAAACTAGCTGTTTGACTATTTCCATTAAATGTTACTTTTTTGTTTAATAATTCGATTGTAACACTATTACTTGTTGAACCTGTTTGCATTGTTGAAGATAGCTCCGTGCTTTCTCCCCCACCATTGTCAAATATGCAATTTGAATTATTAAAATCACCTGTAGTTTTTAACGTTGCTTTTACATAATACGTTTTTACTTCTGTAATATCAAACTCTTCAAATATTTCATCCAAGCTTATTGGGTCTGTCATATTTAAGTCTTTATAATATGTATACTCTATACTATTTTTTAAACTATTATCAACATCTAAAACAGGTTTTGCTATTGTAACTCCGTCTTGAGTACTGCTTTCCATCTTCCAGTTTGCAGATATTTTCTTTTTTGTTATTTCAAATGTATGTTTTAGCGTAGGATATTTTGCAATTTCCGTTGCAGTTGTAGGCACTTTATAGTTTTTATCTGTACAAGTCAATTCAATTACTTGTGCTGTATATGTACCAACCGCTTTTTTAGTATTATCGCTATACTTAACTTGTACAAAAGATGGTAATCCTTCACTAATGGTTACAGTTTGATTTAAAGCATTGTACTCCAATTCATCTGCACTCCACTTAACTTTAGAAAAATCCACTTCTGCTTCATTTATTTTTATTTTAATCCAACGAACAGTATCTGACTCTAAATGGTCAGCATCTGATGTGTCTGCTGTTCCAATAAATCTTGGTTTTCTTTTTTCTTTTATCTCAGCAATATAGTCTGCTGTCCAACCATTTGCTGCTCCTTCACTATCTACTTGACTATATACTGCGTTAATAAAGTTTTGAGTTATTTGCGCCTTAACCCAATATTCACCTGTATCTTTCAATTCTGTAAGACTATTTGGATAAGTAATGTCTACATAATTATTGGCATTCTCATAAATATCTTTATCATACCAACTAGCTTTAGTTGTGTCTGCAATGCTTTTTAATGTTTGACCTTTCTCATTGTAAGTTGTCTCTAAATCTTGTGGGTCATTTAAATAATTTATACTTGATAGCACCGATGTAAAATTTAAATGTATTGCAGGACGAACACCTAATTTATTATCTGTCGTGTAGTACATTCTATCTCCGTTTTTTTCAAGAGCATTGGCAAAAGCATAATTGTTGCTATCACCAGTCCTAAACCAAGAAGTTATTTGTGCTCCACCAGCCATAGGCATTCTTTGATTTGTAGTTAATTTCCAAACAGAAGCTGTATCAAGATTGTTACCTGCACCTGTTTCTGTCATACTTGGTACCCATATATAGTCATCACCCCAAGCATCATAACGAATCCCATTAAATGTCTCGCTAATTGAATTATAACCGCCATTCAAATTTTCGTGCCAGTTACTTGTAAATTCATCTAACGCTTCATTTGGCACGTGTACTGTACTATGGATACCACCTCTTAAGAATGATGATTGTGTATGTTGATACTTAATAAATTTTGGTTGAACAAGAAATTGAGTTGCAAAATCATTTTGATTTGTGGAATTAAATAAACTCCAATTTGAATTTGTTAGTAAATCATTTCTTAATGCGCTTTTACAATAAGCATTGTTGCCTTTCACATTAGTTGCAGCTTTTTCAAAATCAGATGTGCCTTCGCTACTTGCTAAGTACAATGTCAAAATAACATCGTCCTTTTTATCTCCGTCACCCAATGTCAATGAAGTAACTATCCATTTCTTGCCACCCAAAGTAACAAGCATACCATAATAATCATCGCCTACTTTTGAATTAATAGTTCTAGCATTTACAACTTTGCTTTGTGTCCAACTATATTCTTGACTATCATAATTACTCTCAATATAGTTTTTAGGGCTTTGATTTCCAAACAATTTGTTTTTTATGTCATTTACAACATTTTTATTAAACCTTTGAGCGTTAGAATCCCAAATCTCTGCAGTTTCAGTAGCTGCTACTTGCGAAATTGAGTTTGGAAAAGTTGCAGATTGGTTAGGAGAAATATAAACCGGAATAATGCTACCAATTAATAAAAAAATTAATGTAACTAAAACTATAGTTAAATAGCCGAATCTTATTTTTAATTTACTCATATCAATTTCTCCTTGTGTATGTCATTTTTTAAATGACAAAATGTACATAGAATAACTATATCTATGTACTTATTCAATATAATTATAAAACAAAAAATAAAATAATGTCAATATTAAGGTAATCATTTTGTAAGAAATTTAGTTAAAATAAACCAAAATTTTAAATTTATCTTTTAAAAACCAACGCAAAATGTACATAGATATAGTTAATCTATGTACTTATTTTTTGCACTACTTATTAATATAATTCTATTTTAACCCCGATTTTTGCAAGGAATATTGCATAAAATAACAAAAAATTCAAATTTAAACTTTACACAAAAAAATACACACTAAAATTATTACTTCAGGGTGTATTTTAATTATTATTATTTTTTTATAATTTTATTAATTAGAAAGTTAATGGCTTGCAAATTGCAATCTATTACTTTTGGTATACGCTAATTGCTCTTATATGTGGATTACTTCTTGATTGTTTAAACACAAAACGCAATTGGTTAGTTTTTACTGCTTTTTTAAACACAAATATTTTGCGGTTACCAATAATTGTATTATCTGCAACTAATTTCCATTTACCATTTATAATCGCCCAAACTTCAAACGCTTCTACTCTTTGAGAATTTGTTAAATCTTCTCGAACATCAATTCTTCCAATAGATTGCAGGTCATTAAACAACAAGTCCATTATATAACCATTGTCAGGCAATTTGTAACTTGTATAACTATCTGTTCCGTAATTGCCGTCCTGTAGTACAGTCATAGGAGCATCAGAATTATCGATTAGTTGAATGTTTCCGATATCATCATAGCCGCTAACACTTACTTTTACAGGCATAAGTTGTTTTTCCATTGTTTTATCAACTATACTTTTCATACCTAACAAAGCATTAATATCTTTTTCTTCAATTACACCTTTATTGTTTGGTGCAACATTTAGTAAAAAGTGTGAATTCATACCTACATTTGTTATGTAAAGGTCTGCAAGTTGGTCAGCTGTTTTTACCTTATCGTTTTTATGCCAAAACCATTTAGAACGAATACGAACATCAGATTCTGCAGGATAATATTTTACTTGCCAATCTTTGCTTATTTTGTTTGCAGCATTAATAATATCACGGCTACCTCTATCATTTGACTCATAGTGCAAACCTAGTCTTTTTGCATCTTCTTCGCTTGATTGTTGTTTATCTTCAGGTAAAGATGATAAGATTACAGACCACTCAGAGTCTCTTGCATAACCGGCTTCATTGCCTACCCATCTTACATCATTACCACAATTACCAATTACACAATTAGGGAATCTTGTATTTATAAGCTCATAAATATCATCCCAAGCATAGGCAAAGTCTTTGTCTACTGTAGCATCTTCTGCCCTTGCACCATCAAACCAAAACTCAAATAACTCCACATCAACATCTTCTACAATGTCAAGAACTTCTCTTATTTGATTGTAAAACACATAATTATAACTGCCTATATCGTCAACGCCGCCAGCTTTTCCGTAACTTGGCTCGTGTATATCCCAAGGTGACAAATAAACACCAAACTTTAAATCAAATTTTTTGCAAGACTCTGCAACCATTGTAAGGATATCAAACTTATATCCGCTATTTGTCACTTTAAAATCTGTAGTATTAGTATCCCACAAAGCAAAGCCGTCGTGATGCTTTGCAGTAAAAATTACACCTTTGCTACCACTATCTTTAAAAACACTACACCATTGGTCAGTGTCAACATCTTCAGGGTTAAACATATCAACTGTTTCAGTGCCGTCCCCCCATTCCTTATCAGTCATAGTGTTCATACCAAAATGTACAAAGTTATAATATTCATTATCTGTATGTAACAACTGCCTTTCGTTTGGTTTGCAGTCAAGCAATTTGTCAACAACTTCCCCATCTTTGTCATAACCATTGTTATAATTAGACCAACCGTGTTCAAAATCTGTTACACCATTTTTGTATTTTGTAGTTACCTTTTCGTATCTGCTACGAATACCGCTTTGGCAACCTGTAAACAAAATACAAGTAATAGACATTATTACTATTACAAGTGCAAACAGGCATCTTTTTAATCTCATAAACTCACCCTTCTATTATTATTTATAATGGCTTATTAAAATAAAAAACAACCAATAAAAATTGATTATTTTTCATCTTAACAAGTAATTAACCAATCAAAAATCGATATTAAATCACAAATCCAATAGCAAAACACTATCTTCACCATCAATTTCGGTCAAATTAACTTTTATATTTTCAATTTTACTTGTAGGCACATTTTTACCAACAAAATCTGGTCTTATCGGCAATTCCCTATGTCCCCTGTCAACCATAACGGCAAGCTCTATAATGCTAGGTCTGCCAAGTTTTATTATTGCTTCGATTGCTGCTCTTACCGTACGCCCTGTATACAGCACATCGTCAACAAGCACAACATTTTTTGATGCAACTTCAAAAGTTATATTAGTATCGTCTTTGATAAGTGCAATTATATTTTCTCTATCGTCACGATAACGAGATGTATCAAGTATACCTACAGGAATAGTCACATCATAAGCCTTTTTAATTTTTTCCGCAACACGGTTTGCAAGTGGAACACCTCTTGTTTTTATTCCGATAAGTACAACATTCTCAACGCCGCCGTTCCTTTCGATAATTTCGTGAGATAAGCGAGTTAAAGCTCTATCCATTGCACCTGTATCCATTAACTTTGCTTTTATACCCATTGCAGACTCCTATACTTAATTTCCCATTAAACTTTACTAATTAATTTAATTGTATTTTCGCTTATTTGATGATAACTTATTTTACAATATAATCACACCATTTTTCTACATTGTTCTATTATACTCTCAAAATAATCGGGTAATGGTGCTGTAAATTCCATAAATTCACCTGTTGTAGGGTGTGTAAAAGAAATTTTATACGCGTGCAACAATTGTCCGTTATCAAATAATTTTGTACTACCGCCATAAACGCTATCGCCTACAATTGTATGTCCAATATGCTTACTATGTACCCTTATTTGGTGTGTTCTACCCGTCTTTAACTCAAACTCAACTAAACAATATTTACGATATCTCTCAAGCACTTTATAATGCGTTTCCGCATATCTGCCGCCTTCACGAGTAACTGCCATAAGTTTTCTATCTTTTTTGTTCCTGTCTATATTTGCAATTATTACGCCTTCGTCTTTACTAATAACCCCGTCTACTAACGCTAAATAATTCCTATGACATTCTTTACTTGCAATTTGGCTAGACAGCGATAAATGCGCTTTATTTGTTTTTGCAACCACAATTAAACCTGTTGTATCCTTATCAAGTCTGTGTACAATCCCCGGCCTTATTACCCCGTTAATGTCGCTTAAGTTATCAAGATTGCTTAAAAGTGCATTTACAAGCGTATCTTTCGGACTGCCAATTGCAGGGTGCGTAACCATACCACGCGGTTTGTTTATAACTGCCAAATCATTATCTTGATAAACTATATCCAATTTATAATCATAAGGCAAAATAGATAACTCTACAGGTGGCGGTATACAAACACTTATAATATCACCCATTTTAACGGAATATCCGCTTTTTTTAATTTCGCCGTTTACTTTTATATCACCGCTCTCAATCAAAGTTTTAATTCTTGACCTTGTCAAACTCTCTATTTTTTCCAAAACAAAAATATCAAGTCTTTTAGCGGTTAAACTTTCGCAAACAAGCAATTCGCTTTGAGATTCAAGATTTAAATCGTCCCAAATTATTTCTTTCTCCATAACAATAGCCTTTTATGTCTCCAAGAAATATCCCCTTCTCTGTACTCGAAGAGCAAATAAATCAAAATCATTAACACGCCAACCAAACAGAATATATCTGCAATATTACCAACTGCAAATGGAACATTAAACCAAGTTTGGAAGAAAGTATAATCAATAAAGTCACGAACATAACCCAATGCTATTCTGTCAATCAAATTTCCCATTGCACCTGCAATTATTGTAACTACACCATATCTGAACAACCTTGGTTTTTCATCTGTAAGAACTAAACCGACAAACAAAACCACAATAACAATTACAGAAATTGCTATTAACAAACCTTGATGTCCGCTTAAAAAGTTGAAAGATGCACCATCATTAATTGCCCATTCCAAACCAAGCACACCATCTATCAAAGTATAGTGTCCGCCTACTTGGTCCAAAAATGGCATAATCATACCCTTTGAGAACAAATCTATAAATAATAACAATGCAAATAATCCAACTTCCAATAATATTGCTATCATTTTTACTCCTTTTTTTGCCTTAAGTCATAAGGTATTGTGATAGATACCCCTTGAGGTGCAAAATAAAACTTTTTATTATCAATTTTTTGATATGAACCATTAAGTGCATAAATTGCTCCGCTTAAAAAGTCCAAATATCTTTGAGTGTTATGTGGGTCTAAGTCAGAAACATCTACAATAAGTGATTGTTTCTTTTTTAAGCTGTCTATAAGTTTTTGAATATCTTCATAAGATTGCGGAGAAGAAAAAACAACCTTATTTTCATTGTCCGCAACAATATTAGGTCTTGTTCCTTCAGGCATAGCCCTTGGATATTTATCATAGCTACCTTCGCCTTGCGGTCTTGAATCATAACGAGAGTATCTCTCTTCCCTATAATCACGCGGTGAATCAGAATATGTTCTTGAAGGTTCGCCGTATCTATAGCCATCTTGAGCATAAGAAGATGGTCTTGAATAACCACCATTTACTTCATCAAACCTGCGGGAATCATCTCCCCTTGAATATTCTCTAGAGTCATATATGCGGTCAAAATTATTACTATCTCTGTCGCCGCGCCCACCATCTCTGTTTGGCATATCACGGTCAAAGTTATCCCTTTCAAAATTATCGTAATTTTCTCTGTCTCTAAACCTTCTCATTATAACTCCTTTTTCCAAAAATTGCAGTACCGATTCTTACGATATTTGAGTTAGCATATTCAATCGCTAGTAAATAATCGTTAGTCATTCCTGCACTTAAAAATTTAAAATTATATTTTTGCTTAAGTAATGTATATTCTTCATTTAGTCGCTTATAAAGCTTTATTGTCTCACTTTCGCTTGCAATAGGCATAACTGCCATAAGTCCATCAATTTTAACATTGTCAAATTTACTAATTTCTTCAATAGCATCTGTTGCATCTTCAAGGAAAAAACCTGTTTTGCTTTCTTCCCTTCCCATATTAATTTGAATAAGGCAAGGCATAATCAAATTATGCTTTTTAGCTTGCTTGTCAATTTCCTTTGCCAAATCAACGCTGTCAACAGAATGAATCAATTTAACTTTATCAATGATATATTTTACTTTATTTTTTTGCAATCTACCGATAAAATGCCAATCTAAAGACTGGTTGTCACGATATTTAAGTGTAAGCTCTTGCACTTTGTTTTCGCCCAAAACTTGTAGCAATCTGTTACTATCTACATAGTCAATAACTTCTTGCTCCATAGTTTTACTTGCACCAACCAAAAGCACATCGTTTTCTCTGCCGCAATTTTCACATACAGCCTTAATATTGTTTTTCACTTTTTCAATATTGTTTGCAAGCTCTAAAATATCCATAAGCCATCTTCTTAAATTATATATTTATATATACACATTTATTTTAACACATTATTTTAATATTGTAAAGGCTTAAATATAATTTTATGTAATATAAAGTTAGCAGCTCCAATCGTTTAATATCAAAAAATGTAATAAAACAAATTATTTTGCATAAATTTAAAAATTTGCTATAAAATAACACAATCAACAATTTATCATTATAAACAAACATTTATGTTTAAAATCAATCAAAAATCGGTATTATTTGCACTAATTTCTTTCTTTTATAACTCCTTCGCTATATAAATCCGCAAGAGTATTTAAGTCTGCAATTTGTTCCTTTAGCTTAGTGCCTATATCCGTCCTACCTACTGTAATTCTATCATTATAACGAGAAACCACATATTTTACTGTTAGCATTTCCCTATTTTTCATAACGATTTCGTCTTTACCCAAAAATGGTTCGTGTGCAGCAAGCCCCATTCCGTATGAATGATATGTAAGCGTATAACCTGCTATGCCTGTTACTTTTTGATAAGGTTTGCTCATACCGCCGTCAATAACAATCATTTTTCCGTTAGCTTTTATAGGACTTTCGCCTTTTGTTTGTTTAACAGGTATATGTCCGTTTATGATATGTGCAGTCTCTTTGTCAAGCCCAAACTCTTCAAATATTCTGTCACAAACATCAGGGTTATCCTGCATATTAAAATAGTTTTGCTTAGCTTCTTCGTGAACAGCTTTATCGTCAATGTAAATTCTTTCAAAAGTAGCCATTTTATCTTTGCCAAAAACAGGCGATTTATTGCCACACCAAAGCTGCCAAATAAAAGCTAAATCGTCTTTGCTGCGAGTGATGTATGCTTTTCTTACCATTTTATCGCAGTAATCCATATAATCTTTGCCTTTGTATAGTTTTCCGTCAAATTCTTCTTCTAAAAATTCGCCGTTCTCATCAAGTGGAATACAGCCGTGGAACATTAAATTATTGTTATAGCAAAGATATAACGCACCTTTATCTAGCAAAAATTTGATATGTGATTTCAATTTACCTGATGTAACAAAACTATGTATTAGTTTATTTATTACTTCTTGTTCTTCGTCGTTAAGTTTGCAAGGGTTACTTGTATCTATTGTAGGAAAATCACATTCCTTCATAGGATAACCATTCCAAGTTTTGTTTTTAAAATCAATTTTATCCAAAACGGTTAAGTCTTGCATATTAAACAAAGGATATTTTTTCTTATAACTATCTTCTATTTTAAAACGCATTACACTAACAGCTTTTAATAGTCTTGCCATTTTGTCACTATTATATTTAGTTTTAAAGCAAGAAATATCGCTATGCTTATAATACTTTTCAGCTAAATTATAAATCGGTAACAGATTGATTGAGTATCCGTCTTCTAGTAAATCTAAATTATTATATTTAAAGCAATCGCAAAGTACGGACAAAATACAACCGCTATCGCCAAGCCCTGCACCTATCCACAAAATATCGTGATTACCCCATTGTATGTCAAGTGAACGCACTCCTTTTAAATAATCAAGTATGATATCCGCTCTTGGGCCTCTGTCAAAAATATCACCAACAATATGCAAATGGTCAATTGCCAAACTTTGAATTAAGCTACAAAGTGCTTTTAAAAAATCTTCTGCCAAATCAAAACGGATAATATTTTCGATAATGCCTTTATAGTAGTTCTCCTTATTAATGCTTTGACTATCGCAATTTAACAATTCGTCGATTATATATGCAAAGTTCTTTGGCAACATTTTTCTAACTTTACTGCGAGTGTATTTTGCACTAACGCATTTTGCAACTCTTATCAAACGATACAGCATTATTCTGTACCAATCATCTGTTTTAGTTGTAATAGACAATTTTTCGTCAGGGTAATAAATCAAACAAGCAAGCTCTGCTCTTTCTTTATCGGACAAAATTTCAGAAAGTTCTTCGTCAATTTTTCTTTTAATAACGCCAGACGCTGTTTTTAAAATATGCAAAAACATTTCATATTCGCCGTGAATATCACTAACAAAATGTTCTGTACCTTTTGGCAAATTCATTATCGCTTTCAGATTTATTATTTCTGCAAGCACTTGCTTTTTGTTTTTAAATTTTTCCGATAAGCACTCAAAATATTTTAGCTCATATTCGTTCATCTTTGATTTTACCCCCGATTTTTGAAAGATTTATTGCCTTTCTTGCAATTATTTTTTTATCTTAAATCAATATATTGATTGACACCATAATTATATAACTTTATTAAAAATCACCAAAAATATCATTTGTTTTATCACTATTAGTAGTAGTTTTATTTTGCTCAGCATCAACATTAGTTTTGTTTTGATTATCAAACTCACTTCCAAAAACGCTACCCACATTTTCTCCTGAAGTTTTAGGTTCAGCTGTGTTAACATTTTCAATCTTGCCTGTAGTTTTGTTTAACCTGCCATAAATGGTATTGACATAAACATCGTGAGCTTTTGCTTTAGTGCCCAAAGCATAATACAAGATTACCAAAGCTATAATTACTACTCCAATAAATGCAAAAGTAATAATCATCATTATAGTTGAATTTGCAAAAATATCCATACCATTATTAGCTTTTGATACTGACATTACATCAACAAAATCTTCCTTTTCAAAGGCATAAACTACACTGCTTATTGCACTATTAATTTGCTTATCTATTAAAGCTTTTGCATCGTTCTCCCCGCCTAGCATATCCACAACATAAGAAAAATTATCGTTTTCGGTATACAATATATTTTTTCTATTACTACTCTCACTCTCCTTAAACACTTGGTAGTTTAAAGAAATAAAATTGATTATATTAATACCTTCTGCCAAAAATATATCACTATCTGTCCAGTTTGAATCATTTGAGTAGTAAGAGTTACTAGGTGCAGCTTCCAACATAGGGAATCTATATGACGGCAAATCTGCTATACACAAATTATTTTCTTTTGCTATATCATAAAAATATTTATTATGTTTAGTTTTTGCTTCGCTTGAATACATATAAACATAATCACCGATTGCGTTTTTATCAAAATTTATCATTAAAATGATATTTTCTTTGTCTAATTGATTTGACAAATATCTTTTACTGCCATACCAACCAAATTCCTGTGCATCAAATGCCACAAATTCCAAATCAAAAGGCAGTGTTTTGTCTTTTAATACTCTAGCTGTTTCTATTAATGTTGCAACGCCAACTCCGTTATCGTAAGTTCCGTCAGTCATAAGTCTACCATTATTCAAAGTTAAATCATATACATTGTCAAAATGTGTTCCAATTACAACTTTTTTGTTAGACGAACTTTCCTTTTTAAATACGACATTATAAGCCATTTCTGTTTTGTTTGTTATGGTATTTTCGTAAGTAAAAATATCTAACCCTTCATTATCTGTACCCAAATTATATGGTGTTTCATATCCAAACTCTTTTAGTTTGCTTGCAATCCAAAGTGCTGCATCTTTTGTATTATTAGGTGCTATTTGCTGAATTGATGTACGATTAGGAAATTCGTTTACAAAAGTTTTTAGTGTCTCATAAGGTGTAGTGCCTTGAACAAAATTTGCGACACTCACATCTTGATTACCTTTGTTGTAAGTGCAACCGGATAGAGCAAAAATCATAAAAACCACGCTGAAAATCGCAACTAAATATAAAATAAATCTTTTTTTCATACCTTACCTCAACAACAATAAAAGTATGATACTAGGAATAGCCATTGAAGTTATAAGTTCCTTTAGTTCATCTTTTTTGCACATAGTGTTTAATATGGCTATAATACCGCAAATTGCAAACAAGGTAATTAGCCTTGGCATTAAAAGCATAGAAAATACAGTTGAAATAGGAAATGCGTATGGTACAAAGTTAAGTACGCCACCAATTAAATTAGTAATACATATTACAAAATAACAAATCGCAGTATAAGTTTGCTTGTTGATTTTGCAGTTGCAATTTTCGTCTACGGGACTAAATTTTGATTTCATAAAAATGCTGTAAGACCAACTAACTGCTACAAAAGCAAACAGAAAACCTAAACCACCATTTACAGCATAAGACAAAATTCTGCCAAATAGCACGCCTAAGCTAGCACCTACGCTATTATAAATCAGTTCCGCCTCAAACCATAATTTAAAAACATAAGTGATAGGCAACAAAACTTTTAAAATAGTCAGTATTGATTTATCTTTTTCATTATTTTCAATTCGTAAAAAATTCATTTTATCTCCTATTGCAAGCATATATAAATGCTAAATTTAATCCTTCAAGAATGCCTATTTCGCCATTTTTTGCAGCATACTCAATATTACTCATTTTATCTACCAATTTTTTTAATTGCATTGGTTTATAACTCTTTCCTACTCGTTTGGAAATTGTTACTGCATAAGGATTTACACCTAACTGCTCTGCCAAAGCTGCTTCACTATCTTGAGAAACTTTGCATACAAACATTCGCCTATACTGACCTGCAATTGTCGCCAATATCTTAAGCGGTTGTTCGCCTGATGCAAGCAAAGTATCCATAATAACATAAGCTTCGCCTATATTTCCTAGTGCAATGCTGTCTGTAAGTTTAAAAACACTTTGTTCTATATTATTAACAACAATTTTGTCAATCATATCATAACTTATGCTTTTATTATCTGCTATTGCAAACAATTTTTCAAGCTCGTTACTTATAATCATCATATCGTTGTTACATTTATTTATTAATTCCTTTATAGTAGCATCATTTGCACTAAATCCTTTTTCAGAAATATAGTTTGCCACTTGCGGAATCAAATCAACTATTTTTTGTTTTTTGCAATCAACTACTTCCGCTATTTTTGATAAAAACTTAAAACTATCATCGTCGTCCACTATAACTAAAATAACATTAGGACAAGGATTTTTTAACCAATCTTTAATCTTGCTTTCATAGCTTTTTGCTTTTTCTTTATCAAGCTTTTTGCCATCACCACTAAAAAGAACAAGCCTGTAATCACTCATAAGCGGTGGTGTTTGCAAATTGATAAGCAAAGCATCTGCAGTCATTGAGCTGTTAAAATAAGTGATATTAAAATCAAAAGTCATTTCGTCAACCAAAGCCTTAAATAAACTTACGGCTGTTTTTTTGAAATAATAATCGTCACCGCTTATTAGATAAAACGGCTTGACTCCATTTTTTAAATTTTTGCTCAAATCTTGAATGACCATAATATTTCCTGATAATTTTAGCGTATAAACATTAAAGACTCAATAACACCGACACTTTAAGATAAACTTTATTTATATTTGAAATATCTTTATATGGTATATATTTATCTTTACACTACCCTTATTGTATCATTTTTTAGGATAAATGTAAAGTAG
>CAJTYW010000012.1 GCA_910583995.1 uncultured Christensenella sp.
TGTTTAACATCTTTTGAACTCACGTGCCTAGCACGTGGTTTTCTTATAACAAAAACAGACCGCAATATTTATTGCGGTCTATCCATTTATCATTATTAAATCTTAAAGTAAAGAGTTTTTATAACTTATCAAAATATGATTTACTGCAAAAATAATTGCAAACGCAATAAGTGGTATATTTGCCAAAACTACGCCACTAAATAAAAATATACTTGACGGAATTATTGAAAGTGACAATGCCTTTAATTTATCATTTCTTTTCCAGCAAATTACCCAAAATACTAAATATGCAAGACACAATACACCATTTACGGACAAATAAACTACAAGTGCATTGTCAAACCAAAAATTAAAATATGTATAAGGAATATTAAATATCATAAAAACAAAGCACCCATATCTGCCGATTTGTTCAAATAAGACAGCAAGTTTATTGTTGTAACTTTCGCAATTATTATTTTTATGTTTTATAGCGTACACAATATTTGGAACCATTATTAATACCATTATAATAAGTCCGTAATAATTAAACCATCTCATAAATCACCTGAATTTTCAAATTTTTTGTTTAAAAATTGACAACTCAAATTAATTTTTTCTTTACACAATATCGTATAATTAAAAATTAATATTTAATATTTTGCAATTTTTCTTTTAAATTCTAATTCATAATCTTGCATTTTTGCAACAAAACTTTCGTAATTATCAGCTTCTGTATGTATTTTTAATCCGTGCTTTATAACACAGATGTCATCTCTGGCTTCAACATTATTTTCAAAAGTGTTTCCTCTATTCATCCAAAATTGTGAGTCATCAACACTATTTATTTCTGGATAAATAAAATATCCTTTTTTTGCTTCAAATCTAAACATATATGCTAACATTTGCAGATAATCTTTATTTCCAACATTATTAGACGGCTTGTATTTAGCATCTGCTATTATGCGAAATTCTGAATCTCGCCCAATAAAATCTGGATAGATCAATCCATTATTACCACTAAAAAGTCGTTGGGCTCCTTTTCTGCCCTTATTCATAGGGTGGTAAAAATAATCTTTTACAATCGTATTAACATATTCTTCCCATAGCCACGCACCATCAAATAAAACACCATAAATTTGCTTAGTGTCTGAACCAAAACTTTGCTTTTGATGCTGAAGAATTAAAAGACATAGTTGTTGAAGCATACAATACTCATAATAGTAAGCGTGTTGAATACGAATTCGCTTATTTTTAGCCACAATTTTACGTTTATCGCATTGCTCAAAAGTAGGCGTAGCGTCTATAACTAGTCTAACTTCATCTTTTATTTTTGATAGTATGCTATTCCCATAGTTTTTTTTCTTAATGAATTCTATCGTATGCCGTACTAACTCCATCATTTCATTGTCAGAAGAATATTCTCTTTGACTATATGCTATTCTTCCAACAAAAGGTATATTCTGTCTAATATGGCGATTGACATCAATTTTTCCTTTTAAATTTGTATCGTTATAATTATGGCTTATGTATGTCTTAAACAGTCCCTTTCTAATAGCATTCTTTAAATAATAAGGGAAAAGGAACACAAGCATATTAAACAACCCATCGTTATGTTCAGAATTCGTTTTTAAATCAATAATATTAGGAATATCCAGCACTTTGCTTAAAAGATAATGCAAAAAATAGTCATTATCATTACTAAAACGCGACTTAATTACAAGTTGTTCATCTCCGTAACCTATAAATCCCATTATATTTCCAGCAATGTACAAATCATCTAAACTTTGAAGAATCATTTGCTCCTTATTTATATCATTATATCCACTAATGCTTGCAGGAAAAATGAGAACACCTTTCCTTTCTAGTTGCTCAAACGATTTATTTGCAATCTTTTCGGTTAGCGTTGCAATATCTATAAATTTATTTTTATTTTCCCTTGAATTATCATTGATGCAAACCGTCTTCATTCGCATCACCTAAATCTTTTTCCTTATAACCATATGCTTGTTCAAATTTTTTCATTATATTTTTTTCATCATACATTCCTTGGATATATTCTTGTAAAAGCGGTTTTAAGTAATCTGTCCACAATTGATCAAACGATAATGTTTGAAGTTTTAAAAAATAAGATGCACCAATCTGATAATTTTCATTCAGATCATCAATGTCAACAATTGCGTTGTTTAAACTAGTCATACGCTGTATTGCTTCACCTTTAATATTATCACTTAAAGAATCCAGCATTTCCAATCTTTCATTCGCTTTTAGATTTATAAAACGAAATCTACGACGCATTGCAAAATCAAAACTATCAATAGACTTATCTATATCATTCATAGTACCAATTATATACACATTTTCAGGAATATAAAATCTTTCATCGCTACTAATGTGTAAATTTGCATATTGCGTTTTAACTGAACCATTTTCCCCCCTATACCCTGGATCAATGGCAAAGAAAAGTTCTCCAAAAATTTTTGAAATCTCACCACGATTTATTTCATCAATAATAAAAACATAATTTTTCAGTTGTTCTTTCTTGACATCTGTTGGCAAAATTTTATTTTTGGAACATAACTCTTTTATTTCCTTATAAAGTGCAAGATAATATGAATGTTCCTGCATTCGACGTGCATACTTAAAGAATTCTTTAATATCATTTAACTCAAAATCAAAATTTGATTCCAACATTTTTTCAAGTTTATCACGACTAAGCAAAATATTATTTGCTTTCAAATTACTTGGTATAGAAATATAAATTCGGTCATATTCAATCCCAGTTATAATAAACTCACTTCCCCTTTTAGTTTTAAATTTATCAACGCCTAACTCAATATTAGAAAAAAATTCATCAATTGCTTTTTGTATAGGGATTTCTTTTTCAATTGCATCTATAGGCTTTTTGGAATTTTCATAATTTTTTCTAGCTTTATCAACAAATGCTTTAAATATTCCATCTTGTAGCTCAAATCCAACAGAACCATCATTATTAAACCTTGGGCGTAAGCCTTCAACAAAATCTGTATAATCATAACTTGGGTGAAATTGCACAAATTCTATTTGTTGTTTTTGTTCATCATTAAGTTTCTTATAATCGTCAACACATCCATTACTAACAATATCCGTAGCAATTTCTTTAGCAAGATAAGTTTTACCTGTGCCAGGAGCTCCTCTTAAAATAATATTTTTTGACTCAATCAATAACGAAGAATATTGATTTTTGTGTTTTGGAAAATCATTATTATCTTCTTCCATATTTTCTTCATTGTAAAGTTCTTTTTCAAACTTATCTCTATAAATCAAAACAAACTTGTCTCCTTCAGAACCAAATCGTTTTAAACATTCTTGAACAAAAATAATAGTAGTAAATATGTTCCAGCAGTACAACACTAACTGCTTTCCATTTTCACATTTATAAACAAGATATTCTATTGTTTTACGATATTTTCTAAATTCGTCTTCATTTGAATAAATTCCTTTAATAATTTCATAATTTGGACCATATTGACATACTGGAAATTGTTTTTTTTCAAGCTCAGGAAGTTCATCTATTTGTTTCTCAAAAACCTGACAGGCAATACGTGGCAAAGTTTGGTTAGAAATTTTCTTTTCTCCTTTATTGTGTTCACGCTTAATAATTGTACCATCTGCCTTTTCAAAATAAGCATCGATAGGCTTGTAATTATCACCGAAAAATAAATTATCCATAGTAAACCGTGAATCATTAGAAACAACATCATCTGCAGTAATTGTCAACACAAACTCATTTTTTGCTTTAATCTTAAAACCCTTATTTTTAAGAAATTCTTTCGCTTCCACCGCATTAAAGCCATTGGTTGAAATATCTCCACCATTTGCAAGATGATCTGCTACTGCAATAACATACTTTGGCGGATATTCCTTTCCGTCTTCAGTAACTAGTTGATATATTGTACTTTTATTTTTATCTGGAATGCCATTTTCGTCAATATACTTTAATGCTTTAACAATGTCTTCTTTATTTATCTGTGGTATAGCCATAATTTATCTCCTGTGTTTTTAGTTAATTATATCATACTTGTATACAAAAATCAATAGCAAAACTTGCAATTAATACGAATACCTTCATATAATTACAAAATAAAAAATTACCATAATAATCATTACTTTCTAGCAAGTTTATAAACAATAAATATTTTCCTGTTTCTTTTAATAATTATTATTTAATAGTTTTTCATTGTTTTTACTAAAACTTTAATCTAACAAAAAAAACAACCAATTTTTTTAATCAGTTGCTTTAAATAAGTACATTCTAAAAGTTTTCGTGCAATAACATAATTAAATTCAAGAAAAAAAATTATTTTTTGCTTGAATAATTGATGTTCGCTAATTTTGCTTGTTTAATTAAATCTTTGGTTTGCAATTTATAATGTTTTCCGTCTTTGATAAAGTTAGTTCCACATTGTCTAAATTCAAAGTTAACATTGTGTCTTACGCACTGCTCTCTTATATTAAGCACCCAATCATAATCTAATGGTCTTGCATTTATATCAGATTCTCCACCTACAACAACTAATTCAATATTATCAAGATAGTTTTCAATATTGATATATTCTAGCAATGGCTGTGCTGTTATACATTTACGTTTTATCGGCAAATTTTTAAATATAGATAACTTGTACTCAACATTTTTTTGATTTTCAACAGTACAACAAACAACTACATTATCATATCCGTCATTCCAATCTTTGGGAATACAATCGTTAAATCTATCAATTCTTTTGGTTAAAAATAAAAAAGTACAATCTTGTCTCTCTTTTATCATTTCCCAACATTTCTCTCTCCACTCATCTGCTGCTTCTATTAAAAAATCAGTTGAAAAACATAAATAAACCATACCTGACTTCATTTTGTAATTGCCATTTTTAAATTTTTGGATGGGCTTATAAAAATCATTTGTTTTTACAATCTCGTTAGTATTAACATTTCTTTTAAAATCACCTTTATGAATATGCAATACAAACAACCATCACTACATTTTTTGCAACCACGCCACGGATTCCACATCGCCATATCATATCTCCTAAATTCAAAGATATAAAGTAGTATATCAAAAAACTCTTTTTTTAAGCATATACAAAAGAGAAACCATTAATACATTATGCTTCTCTGTAAAATTATTTACAAATATAATTTGGTTAATTAAATTATATCTCATTATCAATTTATATGTTAAATTACTTCTTCGTCAAAATAATAATATGGCAATTGCTGATAATTATGCTCTAACAAAAACTTTTCACGTTTTTTTAATTCTTGAGTGTCTATCTGTTTAAAATTATGTTTTAAATTTAAATAGTCAAAATTAGTATAAATTCTTGCAAAATATTTTTCCGTTTCATTAATTGCAAAAACAATAACATCGTCATCATTCCAACCGTATGGAGCGATTACCATATTACAATTTTCGCAATCTTCATACAGTTTCGTTAAGGTTGTAAAAGCAGCTATAAATGAATCTAATTTGTAGCCAGCTTCTGGGTCTTCTTCAAAAAATGATAGCGCGTCTATCCAATCTGATAGTTCCCAAATCAAAACTTCTTTCCATGAAATTTCACCAGTCTCATCATTTTCATTATTAAATGAACTCATTATAATCCAATTATAAGCACACATCCAATGTGCAAGATGCCTATCCGAAATTAAACCTTTTTGATATTTTTCTATTGCAAGCAAAAGTTTTGAAAGATCATAATATTTTTCAAAAGAATTTTCTTTGTCTAATTCAACCCTAGAAGAGTTGCAAATAAAATTTTCTATTTCTTCATTTGTACATTTTACATTCATAATTTTTTCATACATATTTTTATCAAACATAACATAATTCTCCTTATTTATTAAAATCATTTAAAATAAAAAAAACTAAGTTCACCACTAATTGTTTGTTTAGATTGGTCTTACAAAGAAGTAGTACCTAAAACAAATATTATTTCCAATATTTTTTCTCTTAAGCCATTTCCATAGGAGATATGATCCAAAACAATATTTATATATTTATTTTAGATATAGAGTCATTTCGAATTTGCTTGCGTAATTCAGTTAAATAATTTGAAAAAGCAACATTCTCGTCACCATACGTCAGTTGTAAATTATACTCTATTGGAAGCCAGGTGGAGAGATCGGCTTGATTGTGCTGGATAAGCGCTTCCAAATTATCTATTGCTTTGCAAATTTTTGATTCAATCGAATTGGAACTTATGTATTCTATATATATTTTACTTATATCTTCCGCAAAAGGCGATGGTAAAGAATCAATCCATTTAACTAGTTGATTTTTTTCATTAATCTCTTGACAATTTGTTTTTTCAAAAGCTGGAATATCACCAATAAAAGCTTCTCCTAGGTCGTGAATAATGCACATTTTTAATAATTTTTCGACATTTGCTTCAGGAAATTCATCACTTACTAAATATGCAAATAAAGCCGTTCGCCAACAATGCTCAGCTACACTTTCTTGTCTTCCGTTGGATGTTTAGCTATGTCTACAAGTATCTTTAAGAACTTCGGTAAATTTAATTATTTGTAACAACTTTTTTATTTCCATATCCACCCCTTAAAATCTCTATTTAATAATACCATAAATCATTGAGCTATGTCAATAGTCGTCAAGTGTGCTTGATAAAACGAGAGCGGTGCTATCGCACCGCATTAAGAACATTTCTAAAAAAATAGAAAAAATTGTTTTTTATAAACAAACTTGTTATTTTAGAAGCTAAATTTAAAATAACCCAATATCCAACTGGAAGTCAGGTTTTAGATTGCTTTTGTCAGTAACAGCCTAACACACCGCAATTCCAGCGGGTAGCCTTTTGCGGCATAAAATTGTCTGCAGATAAAAATCAATTAAAAATTATTTCTATAAAATCTAGACATATAATTATTGAATTTTTCAAATCGATTTAGAATGTTATTTAATTCCCTTATTTTATTATCAATAAACTTATAATTTTCTTTATGCTTTACAATATCATTTTGTTTAAAAAACTGATGAGCAAGGTAATTTCGTTTATTTAATATATATTCCAACTCTTCAATATCTTCATTTTCAAAATATTCAACTTCTCTTGCAATATTTACAATTTGCCCCATAGTCATTTCTTGCATATCTTCAAAAATATTTTTTGCCTTATTAAATTGAGATTTAGAAGAAATAAGAGCAATATTCCATTCTATGTATTGAGCAATCTCAAATATTTCTCCAAATAAACCATATAATTCATTTATCATTTTATATTTCTCCTTTATATAAAAATAACCTAAACCAAACTGATGTTCGATTTAGGTTTTAGGTGGCGGAGAAAGAGGGATTTGAACCCTCGCTACGGTTACCCGTACTACTCCCTTAGCAGGGGAGCCCCTTCGGCCTCTTGGGTATTTCTCCATTGCCTAATTATAATAACATAAATATTCGGGTTTGTCAAAACATTTTTTGCACATTTTACAATAATTTTGCAAATTAGTTTGTTTTACATTTTATTGTTTTGTTGAAATTTAAATTTTTAAGTTAAACATAATATTTTTTATCATTCAAAATATAAAAATTACTATTAAGATTTTTATTTTTTATATTTTTAAACATATAAATGAAACTTTAGTATTTTTGCTTGCAATATGCTGATGAATATGGTATAATTATTATATTAAAATTTGTAAAGGTGTGAAATGGAGATTCTTTCTTGCTAAATTTAATATTGAGTTTGCAATATTGATTGCGACTCTTTACGCAGCAAGAAAGTTAATATTTGGAATGGTTTAAAGCTACCGAGAAATACTTTCTCTGTAGCTTTTATTTTTTTACAAATTTTATAAATAACTATAAAAAGGAAAATTAAAAATGTCGATTATAAAAATACAAAACTTAACTTTTTCATACGAAGGAAAGGATAAAGCGATTTTTAAAAATGTAAACTTGCAATTAGACACTGACTGGAAATTAGGGTTAGTTGGAAGAAACGGCAGAGGCAAAACAACATTGCTTAATTTACTTTTGAATAAATACGAATACGAAGGAAATATTAGCTCAAATGTTAAGTTCACATACTTCCCTTTTGAAATTGAAAACGAAGACCAAAAAGTAAGTGAACTACTAAAAACTATATGCCCTGAAAACGAAGAATGGGAAATATTGCGTGAATTTTCATACCTTAATTTGGATAGTAACATTTTAGATTGCAATTACAAAATTTTATCCAATGGTGAAAAAACAAAAATTTTACTTGCTGCCCTATTTGTTAATGACAACAACTATTTGCTTATTGACGAACCAACAAACCACTTAGATACCGAAGGCAGAAAAATTGTAGCAAAATATCTTAAGAAAAAGAAAAACTTTATACTTGTATCACACGATAGAATGTTTTTGGATAAATGCGTAGACCATATACTATCCATAAACAAAAGTAACATAGAATTGCAACAAGGTAATTTTTCGTCTTGGTTTGAAAACTATACTAGACAGCAAAACTTTGAAGAAAACCAAAATGAACAACTAAAAAAAGAAATCACTCGCCTTACAAAAGCAACAAAACGAACTAGCGAATGGACAGATAAAGTTGAAGCGTCAAAATACGGAAATGGACCTGTTGATCGTGGATATATTGGTCATAAATCCACTAAAATGGCTAAGAGAGCTAAAGCTACAGAAAATAGGCAAAACAAAGCAATTGAACAAAAATCTAACTTGCTACAGAACACAGAAAAAACCACAGATTTAAAACTTGAAAGCTTAAGTTACCGATTAGAAACACTTATGCGAATTAACAATGCTGCAATCAAATACGATAACACACCTATTTGCAAGCCGATAAGCTTTGAGATAAATCGTGGCGATGCAATATTGCTAAATGGTAAAAACGGGTCAGGCAAAAGCAGTTTACTAAAACTATTATTAGGTGAAAATATTGAATATGAAGGGGAAATAACCATTCCAAAAGATTTAACCATTTCATATATCCCACAAACATTCAATCACTTAAAAGGGTTGCTATCCGATTTTGCAAAAGACAATAAATTAAATGAGCCATTGTTTAGAGCTATTTTAAACAAAATGGGATTTAATAAGGATGAATTTATACACGATATAAGCAAACTTTCTGCAGGTCAAAAAAAGAAAATTCTAATTGCTAAAAGTCTATCTGAAAAAGCACATTTATATATCTGGGACGAACCATTGAATTATCTTGATATATTTTCAAGAATACAATTGGAAAACTTACTACAAGAGTATAAACCTACTATGATTTTTGTTGAACACGATATAGCTTTTCAAAATCAAATTGCCACAAAAATTGTTAACATTTAATGCTATGTAGTCTATTAAAACATTTGCAAATTTAAATTTAATAGCGATTTTTGATAGTTTTTTTTGCAAAATTAGCTAAAAAATTAATATGAAACAACAAAAAAATACGCATCTAAAAATAGATGCGTATTTGATTTTAAATTATTTTAAGATTTTAATTTTTCCGATTATGGGTAATGGTTTATCTTTATCTGTTAGCAAATTAATAATAGCTATAATACGAAATGCGAACAAAAGTATTTCAACTACAAGTGCTAAAAACAAAATTATAGCTCCAATAATTGTAAAGATTACGGACAGATAACCAAGCAACATAAATATTCCAGAAATTATACCAAAGAGAATACCGCTTGCAGCAGAAAACAATAACAAAACTAAACTATCATTTGCAGAACGCATTGCTATTGGGTCATCTTTGTACATAAGTAATGGAACAAAAAACAAAATATTACAAAAATATGCTAAGGAACAAATAACTCTTTTTGTCATTTCACTATCCATATCTGTTTTATGACTCTCTGCACTTTCAACTTTTTCAGCATCAACTTCAGGAGCTGTTCGCTCTGATTTCTCTCTTTCTTCCATTATCCCCCCCTAAACAAATATAATTAAACTTGAAACTTGAATATACATTTATATTATACACATCAAAAATGCGTTTTGTCAATATTGATTGCCATTTTTGCAATTAAAAATTAGTATAAACAAATCTAAATGAATCATAGATACTATTAAAGTAGAAATATTTACCTAAATTATTTTCTGAAAAATTTAAAAAGTTTATTTGCAAACTTGCCTTTTCACAACATTTATGTTATATTATAATATATTATTATAAATAATAAATTGTCTAGTAAAAAAATTAAACGGAGAATTAACTATGGCAGAAAAAAATTCTAAATCAAAAAGTGCAGAAAGTAAACCATCTACCACAGCCACACCTTCAGAAAAAACAACTAAAACTACGGCAAAAAAGGTAGAGACTAAAACTGCAAAAGCAGAACCAGCAACTAAAGCTAGTCCTGCTAAACCTGCTGCAGCTAAAAAATCGACAGCTGCTGAAGCTACTACAAGCAAAACTACTAGTGAAAAATCTACTACTACAAAAGCAAGTAGCACAAAAATTACTACGCCAAAAGCCACTACCGGCACAAAATCTACTAATACAGAAACTAAAGCTGAAAGCAAAAAAGCACCAGCTAAAGCAGAGCCTGCTAAAAGCACAGCAAAAGAAAGTACAAAAGCGACAAAAGCAGAAAAGACTACAGAGACAGCTAAGCCTAAAACTACTGAAAAGTCGGCGGCTACTACAAAAACTACTGCTAAACCTGCTGAAAAGCCTGCTACTAAAGCTAAATCTTTAGCTAAAGAACCTGTAAAAGATACTAAAACTACCGAAAGCAAAAAAGCAAATAGTAGTGAAAGTATACCAAGTGCAGTTAATGCTTATACAAAAACTGAAAACGCTGCTAAGCCAAAGACTGTTAAATCTGACAGCAACAAAAATGCTGTAAAAGAAACTGCTCAAAGTCAAACTGCTAAAGCAAAATCACAAAAACAAACTGAAAATAAAGTGACAAAGAAAACAGCTGATGCAAAAGACGCAAAAGCTGAAATATTGGCAACTGAAAAACCTGCAAATAAAGAGTCAAATGGCAAAGCCGCCAACAAAAATACTACTGCAAATGTTTTTGCAAGTAAAAAAGCTAAAAAGGCTAATTCTCAAGACAATCAAGGCAATCAAACTGCAAAATCTGACAAAAGCAATAAGCAACAAAATAATAACAAAAAGTTATCCTTGAAAGAAAAACTTATTGCAATAGTTGCAAACGATAATCAAAATAATAGTTCACAAATGGGGGGGGGTAACTCTACAAATACAAAGACTTCCCTTACCGTTAAAGACTTTGTTACTAACAAAAGATTACGTCTTTTTGCAATTACCGCAATAGCATTATTGTTATTATTTATTATGATTTTAACTATTTCTTTAAGCGTTGTTGCTGCAAATAAAGATAAACTACCAGGTGGTTCTGCATATACAGTTAAAGATAACTCATTGATAAAAGGTGCGTCTTATGACTATGAATATAGAACAACTGCAGTTGCAGGATATAGTGAAGAAGTTTTAGGATATGTTGATAGAAATATTCCTAAAGATAGCGAAATTACCAACGAAGGTATGGTTACAAGACCTGAAATGTATCCGACTTATGGATATACGCCAAGGGGCATAACTGAAGACGACAGAAGGGAATTAATATCAGAAGCTTGGCAATTATGCTCTATCAATACAAGAATTGGTAGCGATGGTTATCCTACTAATACTTATAATAAAATGGATAAAGATGGCAATTTATACTTAAATGGCAATCCTGCATTAAATGCGGCTGGAGAACAAAGAAAATTATATAAACATACTTCTGCAGTAAAAATGTATTATGGTGATGTTTCAAATGATGAAAAAGCAATCATCAAAAAAATGACTTTTAATCCACGTTCTTACCATAATCACGAAATGTATAATGTTACAGGTATTTATGCACCTGCTGGCGAAGTTATTAAAATTGAAATAAGTGAAGAAGATATGAATAAAACAAATGGAATAATGATTCATATCGGTCAAGCACTTTATAATAGAAAGGCAAACAATATTTGGTTAAAAAAAGGTCAAATGCAACGTTTCCCAGTTATCCTTAATACAATGGTAATTGATAAGACAACTGCAACATTTGACGAAAGTACAAAAACTTGGACTGGCTATGTAGGTTCTTACTTAGGTGGGCCACTTTACATTTGTACTGAAGCAAAAACATTTACTGTTACAGTTTCAGGTGGTGTTCGTTATTCTCATTTCATTTTAGGACATACAACTCCTGAAGAGTTTGAAATAAACAAAGATTCATCTGCGCCTTATTTTGACTTGGAAGTATGGGATAATGGTGTACTACACTCAGGACCAAAACTTCGTGCTCAAAATTTCTCTTACGATGACTTATTTAAAGTTGCTGAGCTTTGGGATAAAGTTACTGCCGTTACAACAACAGGCAATAATCAAAACATTGTTTTCTTATATGACCCATTTGTTGCAGCAGGTGCTGCGGTTGCATTCCCTGGACAACACGCAGTTAACTGCCCTGATAGTTGGATGGCAAACTCTTTAAATTATGAAATGATAATAAAAAGCGGTGGTTGGGGTAATTTCCACGAATATCATCATAATTTCCAAGGTTACGGCGTTGGTAATGGTGGTGAGGTTACAAACAATGGTTTGACACTTGTGTCTTATGCACTATTTACAAAAATATCTGCAAACCGAGGAATAAATAGCTTTGGCTCTGCTGGACTAGGTGGTTGGAACAGTTACACTAGTGCAACTTGGGCATTAAACGATATATTAAAACTTTCTGACGATAATTCTAGTACTTCTCCTTCAAATGGAGCACAAGGTTTAGCATTATACGCTACATTGCTTCATAATTTCGGAGCTGATGCTTTTATCCAAGTTCGTAGACTTGGTGGCGGTCAAAGTTATTTGAATTACTTTAATAAATGGGAACAAGTAACTCATAACAATATGACATATTATTTTAAAGAAATATTAAAAGCTAATAATTACAATGGAAATATAGGTGAAACTTCAAATGCTGACTACCCTATGTTTGTACCAGTATCTAGTGTATACCAAACAGGTAGAAGTTACATTTACGATGACGAATATAAATATTTCCAAACTATGCAGCCTTATGTTATTCCTTATGGACAAAAATTTGTGATTGACCTTAGCAAATATGTTATGGAAGCTGATGGAACTCATAAATCAGGCAGTATTGTAATACCAGATGGCTTTGATTATGAAATTAAAAGCATAAGTCAACCTGAAAATGGTACTATAACAAAAGAAGGCGATTATTTATATACATTTAATCCAAATAGTTCTTTAAATTCAGGTGACATTATAGTAACTCTACAAATCACAAAAGACGATAATGCTTTTAAAGTAGAAGATATCGACTTAGTTTTAGGCTTTGAGCAATCACACGAATTGACCGGTAGAATGCTTGAGAGAACAACTTACGAGTTCGAAGGAGATAAAACTTACTTAGACGCTGAAGAAGCTTATAAGGCTAATTATCAAGGCAATACAAAAGCAACTTTAGGCGACAACAAAAACACAGTTCAAAACTCTAATACTGATATTTGGTTAACAGCAGACGAAAGAGCGGAATTGTCAGGTAAAAATGCAATACTTGAAATTAAAGGTAAATTCTTTGTAGACGAAACAACCAAATATAGATTTATGCTCCGTGGTAGAGGCGATATAGCATTATTTATTTCTTTAGACAATGGCAATAGCTACGAAAAAGCTATACATTATAAGAATACAGGTAATGGTGCAGGTTTCCCTATATCAAACAGAGAACCATCACGAAGTGACTGCTATAATGACTATGATTTAACGTTAAATACTTGGGTATACTTTAAAATGGTATTGGTTGTAAATTCGCACAATAATAGCTTTATTGGTTTAGGAACAGGAAAAGTACCAATTAGAATGCCACTGGTTGATGAATATGGTGACCCAATAACAGATAAAGATGGTAACTACTTACTTGCAGACCAAGAACCAACACCTATTAGTTACACAAATGCTTATAGAGAAAGCTATCAATTCCCTGAAAACAAATTCAATCCATCATATTTTTACACTAAAAATTATAGTTGGTCATACAAAAGTGCAGAGAATTTTATGGACGCAAATCAAACTGTAGTTTCATACAAATATAACCCTTGGGATAGTACAGATAAGTATAATATCCAAAACTTATTTGACAAGGATATTGAAACATATATTCATACACGCAAAGAAAATGTTAGTGAATCAAATCCATTTGAAGTTGTGGTTCAACTAGACAAAGAAGTTACAGCTAATAGATTAGTCTTTTATGGTGCAAATGAAAGTAAATATTCAAGATATTTACCTAGAAATCTTAAGGTTTGGGTAAGCCAAGATGGTGAAAACTGGACGCTTGTAGCTGATGTAGTAAATGCAAGTATTTCAGGCACAACCGTTCCTGTACAATTTAATGAAACAATGACATTTAGCTATTACAAAGCAGAAGTTACCGATACCCACGCACCTACTATTAAATATTTAGCTTTGAGCAAAATAGAAATATCAAATATCCTACAAATTAGTGGCGGTACAAGAACAGCTATAGGTGATAAAAAAGTTAAATTATTCGGTACTTGGAATATTGAAAATACAATTTCTAAATTTGGCCGTGTGTATATTGGAAAACAAAACTCTTCAATGGAATTTGAGTTTACTGGCATTAGATTGATACTATTCTCTTCTGTAAATTTTGGAACTAATTATGAAGTTTATATTGATGGTAAAAAAGTAAATTCAATTGATATTTCTGAAACAACCGAAGTTTGCAAGGAAAGTTTCATATCCGATGTACTAAAAAACAAAAAACATACAGTTACAATTAAATGTTTGGGAGAAGCAAATCTTGAATCTATAGTAGTTGTAAAACCTTAATCAAATACAAAAATACTCTTACAAAAGCTGTAAGAGTATTTTTATGTTTATTTTTTATAATATCTCTGCTTATTTATAATTGTGTAATAATCAAGTTCATTAAAATTTGCTTTATAACATTTATTATATCTTTATCAATTTAGCTATATCATAATATCTGTTTAATGCTCAAAAGCTTAAATTAAATTTATATTTTATATAATATTATATTTCCTTATATAACAAAATAGCGGATAGAATTACTCTACCCGCTATTTAAATTTTAATTTAACAAACTAAATTATATTATTAATCTTCAGCTTTTTCTGTCTCTTCGTTTGTCTCAGTAGTTTCAATAGTTGTATCTACTTCTTCTTTGATTTCAACAGTTTCTTCTTGATTTTCAGTTGTTTCAGTTTGCTCGACTTCTGCATCGATTATAATTTCTTCTTCGTCAGTCTCGCCTGAAATTGCTTTAATTTGTTTTGTAAGTTCTTTATTTTGCTTTTTAGCTTTGAACAATGCCATTAAAGCTAATAACAAAGCGATTACCGCAACAGCAGCTGCTGCCAAAGGAATCATACTTGTAAAGTCTTTTTGTGTTTTTACAATGTTCTTAGTTTGTACAAAATAGTGTCCTAACTTATAAGGTAAAATACTTTCATCGCCTGTATATTCGATTTCCTTACCATCATTATCATAACGCACTAGTTTAACAATGATTTCAGTGTACTCATAGCCCCAGTTTACAGCAGATTCAACAGTTGTAACTTTGTAAGTATAAATAACTTTATTTTCGCCTTCACCTTCAGTAAGTTCATATTCTGCAAGTTCAATTGGATTGATAGCAGAATCAAAAGCAATATTATTATCTGCTTCTTTCTTGTACAATGCAACCAAACCATCACTTCTATCACTTGTCAAAGTAATTTGGTTATCACTCTCACTAAAGTTATCATAATTTGGAATATCAATCTTTGGACCTTGATACATAACATCTAAAGTATACATTTCATTTACAGAAGTAACTGACATAACTCTTGTTACTTTTTTATCTGTATAAAGCATAACTTTAAGTTCGCCCCATTTGCTGTATTCGTGGTCTTTATTTGTAACTTCAAAAACATAAGTAGTAACTTTACCTTGTTTTGCATTACCTTTTTCAGAAACTTTGATATCGTCTTTAGTAAGTGATTTCAATTTAGATAGAGCGTTTATCATTGTATAATCGCTCATATTTACATTCTTTTTGCCACCATTCTCATTGTATGATGTTTTAAAATTAAATGTATCGTCAAATTTGATTTCTGTACTATTCTTTGTAAAAACTGGTGCATTTTTTGAAACCTTGTAGTTTTCAAATACATACCATTTATAATCATTTGGTGTAGCTGATTTTGCCTTTACATTCTTTGATAAAGAACTACCAAAGATAAATGTATCTGTGCTTTCTGTAATACCTTGAGTATATTTAATACTAAAGTTAATTTTAGTGTTGTTTACACCTTCAATACTCTCATCATCAGCTTGAACATTTAGCATATACTCTGTTCTTTCATTTGTTGTTATATTTTTAGGATCAGTATTGAATTTTTCTCTTATATAATAAGTTGAGTAACCTGTTTCGGAATTTTTGATTGCATCTTGTATTACACCGATAACATCTGTATCAACATTTTCGATTTTAATATTAGAGCAACCTGCCAAAACCATAGATAACAAACAAACCACAGCAATTACTGCTAATAAAATTTTCTTTTTCATTGTTTGCCTCCTTCGTTATCACTATCTGTTTCTTCAATATTATCTTCGGTGTTCTCGCTTTCTGCAGCTGCATTTATTTCTCCTACTGACATAGCAGTTTGATTAATTGCATCAACTGTAGGAACACCTGTTACAGAACTTTCTAGTTCATTTGTAGGCAAAGCAATTTCTTCAGATTGACCGCCTTTGTTTTTCTTCTTTTTAGCTTTTCTCTTTTCTTCTTTTGCTTTGTCTTCAACTTCTTGTTCTTTAAGTTCTTTTACTTTTTCGTCATATTCTTCTTGAGTTATATCGCCTGCTTCCAAGTCTGCGTCCAAAGTACGCTGTCTAAGTTCACGCATCATAACTCTTAATTTTTTCTCACTTAAATCGTAGAAAATCATTGGCACGCAACAAGCTAAACCACCTATGAAACTGATTACAGCTAGTATTCTTACCAAATTACCTCTAAATCCTGCCTCATACAAAACATCATAGTTTGTTAGCAAACCAAAAGACTCTGTAACAGCTGGAATTACGAAACCTGTAGCCATACCTACAACGGAAGTGATTATACCAATATTACAGAAGAAACCGTCCATTCTCTTACCTGTTTTCCATTGATGATAGTCAAGGATATCGGCATTAATAGCAGGACCTGTAATAATTGATGTAGAGTTTGCAGCATTTGCAATGTAAATCAAAACAAATGTAACATAGAAACTACCTGTACTAAAGAAAGTCAAACCATAAGCAAAAGCAAATAGGATATTTGAAGCAATATTCAAATTTCGTTTACCTATGAATCTTACTATAATTGGAGCACTAACCATACCAATTAACGAAGCTGTACCCATTAAAGTTGTAAGCAGACCCATTATAACACCATTTTGCAATTGGTAAATAAATACCCAGTTCAAAATTAGTGATGATGCGTTTCTTGCAAACAACATCATTTGTTGTATATTATAAAGCCATAAATACTTGTTACTGAAGGCACTTTTAATACCTTCTACAAAAGGAATTTTTTCTGTATTTGTTTTCTTTTGCACAACCCTTTCTTTTGTACCGAAATATGCAAAGAATGTAAGTAAAATACCCAAAATACCAAACACAGGGAATAGTAAACGATAAATTTTGATATCTATCATTGTACCGCCTGCAAGTTCTGCAATTACTGGGAAGAATAAACCAGTCAAAGTTGGTGCCATTGAGTAAATAATAGAACTGATAGAAACAATAGTTGTTCTTTCTTCACTGTTCGGGCTGATAACTTGTACTAAGTTCATATATGCTAGATATAACAACTGATTGTAAAAAATATTAATCAATGTAAATCCAACCATAATCAATGCAAATTTAGTATTGTAATCTGCAGTTAGTGGTATGTATGCCATAGCAATAGATATTACTGCCGCTGGAATAGATGCCCATAAAATAATTGGTCTGTATTTACCTTTTTTACTCTTTGTATTGTCCATTAACATTCCTCTGAATGGTACAATCAACAAAGAAATCAAAACACCAACAACCGCAATAATTTGCATATGTGACGGAGTTAATCCATAAACCGAACCAATAAGCAAACTACCTGCTGACATTGCAATGTAGCCCACAACAGCTGCTATAAATTGAACACCGATACCGCCGATACTGTATGCAGCCATTTCTTTGATGGTAACATAGTTGCCTTTAGCAGGTGTACTCCATTGAGAAGTAACCCACTTAATCTTTCCTTTTAAGTCAAGCTTCATAATTTCCTTCCTTTACTTTATTTAATTAAAATATTAGATTTTAATCATATATAAATATATAATAGCATTAATTTACACTCAAGTAAATAGGTTTTTTAAATTTTACCAAAATTATACATATCTTAAGCCATAAAATGACTTGTTATTTATAATTGTATAAAAAAAGATAAAATATACAGATGTTTTAATTATAGGTATAACAAAATTTAAACATTAATACTAAGTAGTTGTAATTCAAAATTTATAAAATATTCCACACATAAAAAAGCCGGCATTTAATAAAATGCTGGCTTTTAATTTTGATATTTAATTTTTATTTAATTATACTAATTATTTTTACCATAATTATACAATTTTTCAACTATGCTTTTATTTTTTATTTAAATATCTAATTTGCCATAATTCTGCAAACTCACGCTAGCTAAACAACATTAAATATCAATATAAACTCTTAATCAAAAAACATTTAACTTTATTTTAAATATACAATCTATATTTACAATCATTATTACAAAAGGCAACAACCATAATTAAATGATTATTGCCTTATAAAAATTTTTGCTTAAAATTAATTATTTGCAGTATTTTTCATACTCGTGGTTTTGGTTTTTTGACCAATTTAGCCAAGCTTTTGATGCTCTTCCCCAATTTTTTAAGCCACGCACCAAATAAGCATCTCTATTAGCGTATTTAATATTCAATGTATCCATTATTTTCATTTGAACAGGAAGTCTTGTTTCAAAATCAGCAAAGTTTTTATTTTCTTTTGCTGTCCAGTTAATCTCACCAAGTGCCTGCATACGCGGATAAATATTGAATTGTAATTTGCCTAATTCTCTTATATACTCAGTCCAAAGTGGTGCTTCAATGCCTAGTACTTGGCTTTCAAAAGACATATTTAATCCCATTGTATCCAAATCTACTGAATAATATTTCTTCAAATCTTTCATATCATAGCAATGGTCCATATAAAGATAAGGTTCAGGTGTTAAAATAACTTTATTACCTTTTGCAAGCCATTTGTCTACGCCGCTCATTTTAGCAGAGTGTATCCACCATTGAATGATTGTTTCGTCAGATAGTTCGGTTGCTCTTAAAATCTCATTCCAACCAATCATACTTCTGCCTTTTGTCTTTAGGTATTGCAAAATTTGATTATTAAACCAACCTTGCAAATCCTCTTCACCTTTTAAGCTTAATTCCTTAATTTTGGCTTGACATTTTGGGCAAACTTTCCATTTTTTCTTAGGTACTTCGTCACCGCCTATATGCAAATACGGATAAGGGAATAACTCTACTATTTCGTCAATTATGTCTTTAACAAATGGCATTAATTTGTCGCCACCAACGCAGCCGATATCGTCCAATATTCCCCAATGAGTTGAAACATCAATCTGCTTACCTTCGCAAGAAAGTTCAGGATAGCAATTTATTGCAGCTACCAAATGTCCTGGCATATCAATTTCCGGCAAAACTTCGATATGTAACTTTTTAGCGTATTCCACAACTTCTTTAATTTGCTCTTGAGTGAAATATAGTCCGTCGCCATATTCTTTGTCTTCCATTTTATTACCCGCAAGCTGTGTACCCTTTCTTTTAGAACCTTGCTCAGTAAGTAACGGATATTTTTTAATTTCTATTCTCCAACCTTGGTCATCTGTCAAGTGCCAATGGAAAACATTCAATTTATTAAGTGCCATCATATCAAGACATTGTTTTACAACATTAACGCCATAAAAATGTCTTGCAACATCTAGCATAAATGCTCTTCTTTTAAATCTTGGTTTATCTTGTATTTCGCAACAAGGAATATCAATTTCTTCTGCGTTGTGAATGGTATCAACTAAGCTCAATTGTCTTAATGTTTGCAAGCTGTAAAAAGCACCTGCTTCATCACTTGCTTTGACAGTAATACCATCATTATCAACAATCAAAATATATCCTTCTTTGTCCAAACTTTCGTCTTTTACAAAGTTGATATCACCTTTGGCTGAAATAACACTGCCTTCCACTCCGCTTTTTGAAAACGCTTGTACTAATTGCATTTTAGTAAGTGGGAATTCTCCGCCTATAGTAGTCTTAAAAGTGTATTTAAAAACACCTTTTTTTTCTGTAACTTTTAATGGTTTTGGAATAATCGAAATCATAATTTTCTCCTATTAAATTTATATTTTTAGCAAAATTAATTGCTTAAATATTAATTTTACCCCGATTTTTGACGGGTTTTTATCACAAAATACTTAAACTTGATTAATTATCAAATTAAATATCCATAATGTTTGCTTTTATTTCTTCCTTAGTTGGCTTATTATCTCCGTGCTTAACAAACAGCATAACTATAAACGCAATTATTATATTGACAGATGCAAAAATAAACATTACATTGTCCTGAATTTTATCCATAAATAGTCCTGCAAAAAATGGTGCAACTGCTTGTGCAGACATTGATGCAACATAATAATAGCCTGTATATTTACCTACATTACTGCCCTTTGACATTTCGCATACCATAGGCAGAGTATTAACATTTACAATGATTAAGCCTATACCTGCAAGAACAAAACAAATGCCTACAATATAACTTGTGCTTGCGGTTACAAAAAAGCAAGGAAAAAATGCAATGCTTGCAAGTGCAAAACCAATTAAAGTAGATTTTTTTCTGCCAATTTTGCCTGACATAAAACCGACAGGAATCAAAGCCAAAGCACCACCAAGCCCGTTTGCAAAGTTGATTAGTCCTACGCCTGATGATTGCATAAGCAATTTATCTGTAACATAAACAGAAAGATGCGACCTTACTGCATTGTATCCCATAAACCAAAAGAAAATTGCGGCTAAAATAAGTAGTAAACTTATCAATTTTGATTTTGAGAGTTTTTCTTGCCCGCTAGTTTCTTCTTCGTCAACCACATTCCACTTTTTCTCTTCTTCATATCGAGAAGCTACAAACTTCTTTTCATTTACAAGTAGCATATACCCTGCAAGTAACATATACATAAACATTACTAGCAATAAAAACAATAATACAAAAGAACCATAATCGGGAGCAAACAAGCTATAAAGTCCAATTGAAATAAATCCGCCAATACCACCCATAAAATTCATTATGGCATTTGCACCTGACCTTAATGGTTTGATTGTAACATCTGGCATTAAAGCAACTACAGGAGCACGGAATGCAGACATTGTAACCAAAAGCACAAACAATACAATGATAAACAGCACAATCGATGTAGGGTTTGTTACAGTATTTGCAAGTGCCATTTTTACTTGAGCCGCGTGAAAATCGATACTAAATTGTGCATATAAGGGATTTTCTTCAGTAATCGTCCTATAAATTGGGTCCAAATATTTGCTATCCAAATACCCTTTTGATACCAAAGTATCAATGCTTTTTACACCTGCATTTACAAGCTTATTAAACTCTGTATTTTCTATTGCAATAAGTAGCATAACCAAAACACCTGCAAGCAATGTACCGATAACTATATATGGGGTTCTTCTGCCAAACACTTTACCTTTTGACTTGTCAGACAAGCTACCAAACAAAGGAAGCAATACTATTGCAAGTATATTGTCAAGTCCCATAATCAATCCACGCCATACTGCAGATAATCCGTAAGTTCTATCAAGCAAAATAGGTACAGCAAAATCATATACTTCCCAAAAAAGCATAATAATTACAAAGGCTATTCCGACTTTAAATACTCTTAATTTATCAAGTTTCATATTTAGTCCCTAAATTACCTACAAGCTTAAATATATTACTTTTATTATAGCCTAAACAATCAATAAAGTCAATAGCAATAAATTGTCTATTTTAATTTCAAAGCCTAAATAATATATTTTTTAATTTTGCAAATAAAAACTTTATGCTGTAAAAAAATTGCTTTCAACTACGAAAGCAACTATTTTATTAAATTATTTCTTCTATTTTTTCGCCGTCTTCCATATTTTCCAAAGCAATTTTGCTTACTGACACTTCATAAGCTGTTCTGTCTTCAACAATGCCGTCGCTGTCAACTTTTTGATATACTCTGCTTTGAATCCTGCCTGACAAGCTAATTTTTGTGCCGACTGGCAAGTTTTTAATAAATCTTGCGTTACGTCCCCAAGTTATGCAAGGGATATAATCGCTTTTGTTATATGCTCTGTTTACTGCAAGCAAAACATCACAAATCTCTCTTTTAAAAGGTGTTGTTCTGTATACAGGTGGTTTACAAATATATCCTACAATATCAATATTATTGCCATTAATTATTACTTCATCGTCAAGTATTTCCCTAACAAAAACGGTTAGCATTAATCTACTTTTATCATCTACCATTTTATTGTATGACCTAAATTGTCCGCTTACGGATATCACATCTCCAACTTTTATGTCGTGTTCAATGATAAGTCTTTCGGAAATAGTAATAGGCAAAATATCAACTTGCTCACTCAATCTTTTTACTTCAATTTTTGTCTCATAAAAGCCCTCACCAAACACTTCGTGTGAAAATACCGGAACTTCTAAAATTTTGCCCGTAATTGCCAATTTGTTGTTGCTCATCTGTTCGTAATTCATTATCTACTAACTCCCCAAATTTATTTTTGTTTATGCTGCACACCGTTCACATCGATGGTAAAGCCATTTTTATACACTAATTCACTTACTGTTTGAAAAGAATATCCTTCCCCTAACAAGTGTTCTATTACTTTTGGAAGTGCATCTAACACGTGGTCAGAATTGTTGTGGAACAATATTATATCCCCAAAAGACGCTTTGCTTTTTACTCGTTTTAATATTTCATCGCCTTTTAATCCTTTCCAGTCAAGAGTGTCAATACTCCACTGCACTGCCTGCATATTCAGATTAGTAACATTTTGAATTAATTTGTTGTTATAATCCCCAAATGGTGCTCTGAATACATAAGGCCTTTTGCCTGTCAAACTTTCTACTTTTTTGTTGACATATTCTATTTCGTCAACTATTGTTGCGTCCTGCAAAGTTGACATCTTTAGGTGATTGTGGCTGTGGTTTCCTATATCAAATCCGTTTTCTGCAAGCTTTTTTACTTCATCTTCATACTTATCAACCCAAAAGCCTACCAAAAAGAATGTCGCCTTTATATTATATTTGTTAAGTATGTCAATTATGCCTTGAGTTTTATCCGCTCCCCAAGCAGCATCAAAAGATAATGCCACAACCTTATTCTCGCCAGTATCTACTCTGTAAACAGGTAGTTTTCTGCTTTCCCCACTTACCATAATTGAGCTGTTTGTAATCATAAACAAACAAGCAGTCAAAGCACATACCAAAACAAATGCTACTAATACTTTGTACACAGACTTAATTTTAAAAGTATAAAACACGCGCCCCCCACTTCAGATACTATTATACATAATATATGATAACTAAAATTTAGAGATTTTGTCGAATAATGTCTTACCTTAAATATTTGCTCGAAAAAATCTAATTTGTATTACAATTTATTGCAAAAAAACACAAAATAGAACTTTTTTTATTAAAATGACAAAATCTTTTTTTCAATATCTTTGCAATATATCTTTACTTTTATTATAATATTAGAAAAATTATCTCTACCATAAGCATTAATTTTATTAATTTGTCAAATTTAATCGTAATTTTATATTTTATTTACATTTTCACAAAAAAATAAGGCTAATTTAGCCTTATTGTTACAATAATTATTCATTTAAAAAAGGGAGTGCGTTTGAAGTACCCTTAAATAGTTCACTTCATTTACACTCCTTATATATTGTTTATTTTATAAAAACAAGTCCATTGTTAGCTTTTGATTTATTACATTTAAAATAATCTCACTATCTGCACTTGTTACCTTGCCTTTGTTTATAATTAGGCTTGCAATCTTTATTTCTATATTCAAATTATTATATAATTCACTATCGCTTGCTATCTGCCTTAGGTACATAACATCACTTGCAGTTATTCTGCCGTCACCATTTACATCGCCTAGTACGGATAGATATACAATATCTGTAGCCGTTGTTCCATTATACAATTCCACCCTATATCCTGTACCAATTATTTGATTTGATACTACTTCTGCGCCTTTGTCATAAATCAAATTATTTTTACTATCGTATACCTTGATTGAGCTTTTTGAATTTTCTAAATTAGCCACAAATGTAGAAAGTTTTGTATTAGGCAAGATTTTGCCAAGTACGCTTGAACTATCTATGCTTGCACTATGTTTGCTATTTGTGGTCGCATAGTTTTGTCTTACATTATTTTTATCTATAGTTTGGTAATCATATCCACTTTCCTTAGTTGGAGCAATTCCATTTGCTACACCTTCAAATGCTGCGCTTAAATTTAAATGTATTGCGGGGCGTACGCCTACAGTTTTAGAGCTAACTCTGACGATACTAGCCCCACCAGACGAATTTAAAAGAAAAGCATTACAGTAAGCACTATGGTCACCGGAACGTACCCAAGACCAACTATTACCCGAAAACTTACGTTGATTCGGAGTCAATTTCCAGACGCACTTATCAGGAAACATTGAGTCTCCACCACCATTACTATCTTTCAATGCCCCTGTTTCTGTCATTGAAGGTAGCCAAATATAATCTTCGCCCCAATCATTGTATCTATACCCATTTACAGTTGTATTTTCATCATAAGATATGTATTTTCCATATTTTTCATTAGAAGACCAATTTTCATTTTCATCCCACCCCCAGGTGTAACCATCATATGGATTAATCACATTACCTAAGCTATCATTTTTAAAATCTCTTCCACTATCTCTACCACTTCTTGTTAAGTTGTGCTGATAATCTATGTATTTTGGTTGCACAAGATAATTTTTGGCAAAATATCCACTACTAAACATACTCCAATTTTCCGCTGTCAAAAGTGCATTACGAATTGTACTGCTACTATACATATCTGCACCATAGTTAATCATATCACTGCCATATGCTGCGCCTATTTTTAAAGGGAAATCAGAATACATAGATGTGCCTTCGCTTTGTGTTAAATACAATGTCATTATTACACTATTTTTATTGTTTGGCGTATCTGCAAGTGTTAGTGATGTCACACTCCATTGCTTACCACCCAATGTTACCACCATTCCTTCTTCTGCATTACCTACTTTACTATTAATTGTCCTTGCTGTTACTACTTTGCCTTTTGACAAATTAAATTCTTCTTTATCGTAATTATTCTCTACATAAGTAGCTGGATTGATTGTGCCAAAAAGTTTACTTTTTATGTCATTTACTACATTTGGGTTAAATGTGTTTGTTACATTATTCCAAAGGTCTGCACCATTACCTGCTTGCACTGCTCCATTATTTGCAGTCAACGCAAATACTGGTTTTATTGAGTAAACAAGCAATGCTACCGCAAAAACTAAAGTTAGCATAAACACCAACATTGTTTTGCTATGAAAAATATTATTTAGATTTCTTGATTTTAAGTTTTTCATAATACTCTCCTTCAATTTGTTTAAGTACATAGAATAAATATATCTATGTACTTTTTGGAGCGTTTTTAAGAACCCAATATGTATTTTTTGTTAAATTTAACTAAATATCTTACAAAGTCTTGAGCGTAGCCTTGACAAAAGCTTACATTTGCCCTTATAATATTCATATAATATGTACATAGATATATTTATTCTATGTACTCTTTTTTTACATTTCTAACCACTATTTTTGCCATTTACCCCCGATTTTTGAAAGGAATATTGCATAAAACACCTAAATTTAATAATTAAAACTTTACACAAAAATAAGCACCATAAGACGATTGTTTTATGGTGCTTAATAATAAGGAAAATATTTAATTACTCTTAGCTTTTTAAGAAATTTTATGGCTTAAACTTTTTATATTATCATTGATTAATTTGTATTATTAATAAAATGATTATACTTATTTAAATAAAAATTAATAGCTATTTCAAAATTATAACTGATAAAAAATAAGGGATATGCCATAAGACATATCCCAAAAACGCAAATAGCGTGTAGCACCGCTTTACCGAAAGAAAACTTTTTGAAAACCTCGCTTGTCGAGGTGGGTTAGCTACCTGATACCGCTGTCTTCCCCTGCCATAACCTTAAAGGTCGAGGGCGTGACATTGTGTACCAAAACTCGCAGTCCCTTATTATTAATGTGGTTACAAAATACAATTTTCTCTCGTATATTGCAGTTGTTCTACATCTTTAGTATACCACACATATTGCAATTATACAATACCCTTTTTAAATTTTAATGTAAAAAATTTCCTAAATAATTGTCAATACAAATTAAAATAAAAAAGCTCAAAATTAACTTTGAGCTTTTTGTTAATCATTTTTAATTAGTATACTGCTTTAATAGAGTGTTTACTATCAATAACGGTTTCAGCATCAATATAGTATTTTCTTTCATTTCTACGATAGTAGATAACCAAGCCGATACTCATATAAAAAATATTTAAAAAGCAGATTGCCATTACAAAACCGATACCAAAAGTCACCAAGCCAAATATCATTGTGAATCCATAAGCCACAAAGCTGATAGCGGTAAACAATCCCCAGTTTTTAACAATTAAATCTTTGTTTGTAAGAATTGCTTTTTGCAAACTTTTAAACACGCCTAACTCTTCATTGATATAAGTTGGAAGCCACATTGCAAACACAGACCTTTTTAAGGAAATAATTACAACAAAAATTGTAACACATAACCCTAATGCAAACAATATAGATAATTTACCAACTCCCCACAATACCAAATACATTAAACCAGCCAAAAGTAGCATAAATGGAATGTAAATCAAAGTATCAATAAAACTATAAGCAACAGATTTTTTAAGGTGAGCAATCAAGTTAGATGTAAAACCGAATTTACTATTACTATTCATAAAATTATTTAATACATCTGATAAAGGGTAATGCCCGATTGTTATCAAAAACTTACCTAAAAACAAAAACGCAATCAAAGCGCAAACTGCACCTACAACATTGTTTTTATTTGTAGCAAAAACTTCTGAAATCTTTGCAAAGTCTTGTCCTAAAACTCCAAAAGCCGCATTTTGAACAGACAAATCTCCACCAAACATAGACTTAAACGCTGTTAAGCAATGCTCAAAAAAGTGCATATTTTGAACGCCTTGAAAAATAGGTTTCATTATATAGTACATTGAGCTTATTGATATTGCTGCAAATATTAATAATACTAAACTTAAATACAGCAAAAACTTATAGAACAACGAAAACCTTGACACAGTTATTGAAAATGAATGTTTCGCTAGCATATTAATCCTCCACCAACTTTAAATATTTATTTTTAAGGTCTTCTCTGTCAATATCTTCAATATCTAAATAAGTAGTATACATTAATGTAATATAATATGAGAATATATAAACAAATAAGAAAATGTTAATTATTTTTCTCCATATAATACCAAAAGCTGCAAGCGTTGCCATTATAACATAAGGAATTATTACAGGAATCACAATTGCAAACAACATTCTAAAGAATTTACCTTTTAACAATGTAATTGATTCCGCAATTGCTTTTCTTAAGTTTAAGCCTGTAATAGACATAATAGGCAATGTCAAACTTAAAAGTACCATAGCACAAAGCATAACGATAAATAGTAACACATTTATTGTAATAGTTAATGCCAAAGCAACTGCAGTTTTTTGTATTACCTTTACCCACAAAAAAGTAAATAATGCACAAATTACAGCATACAATTCCATTACAAAAATAAATATCAACATTAATTTAAATACAGGCAAAAAGTTGTTGTTTACACGTTTCATTAAACCTTCGCCTGAAAGTATACCCCAACGCATATGCTTTGACTCAAGCCCACATACAATACTGAAAAATACGCTAAATATAGGCACGGCAAAAATTCCGACTACAACTGACTTCCAATTTAGTTCGCTTACTGCAAAAAACACATCACCGAAAGTCACCATTGTTTCCGGTTTAAAATTTGCGAATAATTGAATATTTGTGCAAGGTTCTGTCAGCAATCCCATAATTACAGACGGAACTAAAGTAGCTAAAGCAAGATACCAAAAATTCTTACGAAGGTATTGCAAAGCAAGTCTTGAAAATCGCATAAACTTTCTCCTTTTATTTTATTTAAGTTTTCTCACATAATATTCAATTTGTAAATAATTTTGTGAGCAAACAATTTTGTATTCTTTTGAAAAAACCAAATTCCCTATTACTTTTTTAATATTCTTAACAAATCATTAGGTGTGTTTGCACACGAAATAATACCGATTTTTGACATATTTTCTACATTTCCAAAGCCATAAGCTACGGCTAGGCAATCCATACCTACTTGATTTGCAGCCATTGCATCATATATAGAGTCACCAATCATAAGGCAATCTTTTTTGTCACCGCAAGACATTTTAACAGCATATTCAAGTATATCTTTTTTGTCTATTCTTCCTTCGCTTTCAACAGTGCCAAACACACCATCAAAACAATCACGAACATTAAACTCTTTTAGCATTTCACTTGCAATATCTTCCCTTTTGCTTGTAGCAACATACATTTTGTACCCGTAGCTTTTTATTTCAGACAATATTTGAGCTATACCATCAAAAAGCTTGCACATATTCTGTCCGCCTTGATTAATATAGTATTCCCTGTAAAGCTCTCGTGCAAACGGTTCCTTGTTTTCCCCAAGCAAATCTGTAAAAGTTACTTTTAAAGGTGGTCCTATAAATTGTTTTGTATTCTCTCTTTTTATATCAAGCCCAAAATGCTCAAACACTTTGCTAAACGCAAAACTGCAACCTTCAAAAGAATCTACTATTGTGCCGTCAAAATCCCAAAATAAATATTTATAATTACGCATTTTTTAACTCTTCAATTTGAATTTTAATTTTCTCTGCTAAGCTAGTGTAATTTGCAAGTTTTTCCCTTTCCTTGTCAACCAATTGCTTAGGCGCTCTTGCAATAAAGCCTTGATTGTTTAACATTTTAGTTGCACGCTCAATCTCACTGTTTGTATCTTGCAACTCTTTAGTCAATCTTGCAATTTCCTTTTCATTATCAACAAGATTACCAAGTGGCACTAAAATATCACCAAAATCACTCAAAATAACACTAACTTTTTCTGTAATTTCTTGTTTATCTTTTATATAAGTCACTCTGCCAATATTTGCCATTTTAATGATATATGGCATAATAGTATCCAAAACTTTAATATCAACACTAGGTGCAATGATTAAATCAATTTTTAAAGAAGGTTTAACATTCATTTCCACTCTCAAATTACGAATATCTTTTATAATATCCATAACTTTTTCAAATGTTTCCCTTTCCTTTTTATAATTGTATTTTTTAACTATTTCTGGCCATTCACTAACCATTATGCTTGATTTAGCGTATTTAGTAAATGAATAGATTTCATCTGTAATAAACGGAACAAATGGGTGTAACAATTTTAAAATTTTGTCAAGAACATAATTTAATACAGTAATTGTATTGATTTTTTTGTCCGCATTATCGCCATACAAAGCTGCCTTTGAAAGCTCAATATACCAGTCACAAAAATCATTCCATACAAAATCATAAATCGAACTGCAAGCAAGACCTAAATCATATTTTTCCATACATTTAGTGCTTTCCTTAATTGTACGATTTAGTTTTGACAAAATCCACTTGTCGCTTGGTGTCAAACGGAATGTTCCCATTTCCTTAAGTTTGACATTTTCACTATTCATCATAACAAATCTTGACGCATTCCAAACCTTATTTAAGAAATTACGGCAACTAATAACCTTTTCTTCAATAAATCTTGTATCTCCACCAGGTGCAATACCCATAAGCAAACTCAATCTCAAGCTATCTGCACCATAGTTATCAATTATCTCAAGCGGGTCAATACCATTGCCCAATGACTTACTCATTTTTCTGCCTTGACTATCACGAACAATGCCGTGTATCAAAACTTCAGGGAATGGGATATCTCCCATATGCTCTAGACCGCTGAAAATCATTCTTGCTACCCAGAAGAAAATAATATCATAAGCAGTAACTAACAAACTTGTAGGATAAAAATACTGCAAATCTTTTGTTTGCTCAGGATAACCTAGTGTAGAAAATGGCCATAAAGCAGAAGAAAACCAAGTGTCAAGCACATCTTCGTCTTGTTTTAAATGAGTGCTACCACATTTAGAACAAACTGCAGGTGCATCTTCTTGTACCATCATTTCCCCACAATCTTCGCAGTAATATGCAGGGATTCTGTGTCCCCACCACAACTGACGAGAAATACACCAATCTTTAATATTATCAAGCCAATTGAAATAAGTTTTGCTAAATCTTGATGGAATAAATTCTATTTTTTTATCTTTTACAACTTTAATTGCAGGTGCAGCAAGTGGTCCCATTTTAACAAACCATTGTTTACTAACAATTGGCTCAACAACATTATGACATCTATAGCAAACACCAACATTGTGTTTATAAGGCTCTTCTTTAATTAAATATCCGCCAGCTATTAAATCTGCAACAATTGCTTTTCTTGCCTCTAACCTATCAAGTCCGCAATATTTGCCTGCAAGTTCATTCATACTTCCGTCGTCATTCATAATACGGATAACTTCTAAATTATGTCTTAAACCTACTTCAAAGTCATTAGGGTCGTGTGCAGGTGTAATTTTTACTGCGCCACTACCAAAATCAAGTTCTACATACTCATCGGCAATTACAGGTATTTTCTTATTAGTAAGTGGCAAAATAAGCATTTTTCCGATTATATCTTTATATCTTTCGTCTTTAGGGTTTACAGCAACTGCAGTATCACCAAGCATAGTCTCCGGTCTTGTTGTTGCAACAACAAGCTCCCCACTGCCGTCAGCCATAGGGTATCTTATATGCCATAGGAAAGAATCTTGCTCTTCATAATCAACTTCCGCATCACTAAGTGCAGTTTTGCAAGAAGGACACCAGTTTATAATACGGTCAGCCTTGTAAATCAAACCTTTGTTATAAAGTTTGACAAAAACGTGTTTTACCGCTTTAGTTAAATTATCGTCCATTGTAAAAGCAAGTCTGCTCCAATCACAAGAAGAACCAAGCCTTTTTAATTGCTCGATAATTCTTCCACCATACTGCTCTTTCCAATCCCAAGCACGCTCCAAAAAGCCGTCTCTTCCAACATCGGCTTTTGTAAGTCCTTCAGATTTCATTTTTTCAACAATTTTAACTTCTGTCGCAATTGATGCGTGGTCTGTACCAGGAAGCCACAAAGTAGAATACCCTTGCATACGCTTAAATCTAACAATAGTGTCTTGAATGCTATTGTTCAAAGCGTGTCCCATATGCAATTGTCCTGTAATATTAGGTGGTGGAATAACAATAGAAAAAGGTTGTTTTTTGCTATCTACTTCAGCTCTGAAATAACCTTTTGTCTCCCACTCTTTATATAATTTTTCTTCAAATTCACGCGGATTATATGTTTTAGACATATCCATATACTAACACCTTCCTATTTTTCTCGCCGTTAATTATCGTTTGTAACAAACAAAACATTAAGGCAGTAATTCTTCATTTTTTATATTTTTGTAAGCTAATATTTTAGCCGCTTGATTTTTAGTTTAAAAGTACTAATCCACAACTAGTACTGCAAGCAACGCACCTATTAATGTTACTGCAAAAGCAACAACTTTAACAAAAATTCCTACATTGGCTAGCTTTCTATCGTCAGCATCTTTCATTTTTAAAGTAATTTTATAAGCTATTTTATTGCTGAAAATAACCAGTATAATACCTATTACCATTACTATTATTCCGCTTATTACATAAGGATTTTTAAATCTATCAATACTCCAAACAAATATTTCGGAAAGTAGAAATCTAAAATCAATTATTCCCATCAGCATTTCTCACTATCATTATTTTCGCTATCGTTATTATCATTTACATTTTCTACAGCATCAATAGTTTCTGCATTGATTGTATCTGCTTTTTGCTTAATTTCTGTTTCAACAATAACATCTATAGTCTCATCTTGATTATTGCTTTGCAAATCGCTATCCGCAACAGCCTTTATCCTTTTTTCGTTAAGTTCGCGTTTGCGAAATTTGAAAAATTGCACTGTATAAATCACGGCAGTACAAATTGCAAACACAGCACCGCAAGCCAAAATCACATTGACAGCGATATCATAAGCGCGATTAACTTCCCCTGCAAAAAAGCCTAAAACTATACCCAATGAGTTAAGGCAAGTTGCAGCTTTACCAAAAATGTTAGATTGCAATACATAGTCACTTTTGAATATTTTGACAATCACGCTACCGCCTATAACCATATAAGCTTCTTTTATGAAAAATATTATCGGAAATACCAACGCAATTTTACCCAAAATAGTAAGACAAACAAGTGTTGATACTTGCAATAATTTGTCTGCTATTGGGTCTGCAACTTTACCGATATCACTAATCAAGTGGTAGTGTCTTGCAATAAAACCATCTACCATATCTGTAATTGATGCAAATATAAATATACCAAACGCAATGTAAAGATTGTTTGGTATGCTTTTATCAAGTATAAACCAAATGAAAAATGGCACACACACTATCCTAATGTATGTCAAAATGTTTGGAATAGTAAATATGTCTTTTTTGCTAAATTTCATTTTTTCACCTTCAGTAAAATATGTACTACAAAGTAGTATATCATACTTTTATTTATTTGTAAACATTTTAATAATTATTAAATTAAATTTTTAATTTATTACTTAGCCCTTTGTAGTTATTTTTTGCTTTTAAAATTACGGCGTAAATCATATTACAAATTACCATTAAGCAAACCATAAGTCCAAGTTCACCTATTTCGCCATAGCAAAAACCTACTAAAGCTGCAAAATCTAATCCGTCAAAATAACAGCCTAATGTAAAAAACAGAGTAAATACAAACCACTTATGCGGAACAATTTTTAAAATCATATCTGCAAAAGCTCTGCCTGAGCCAATCAAAGTTGTAAAAATTGCAAGGTATACCACAATTGCCGCTAAAACACCTAGTCCGTAACTTCTAGCAACTTCAAATACAGGCATACCAGATACAGGTGCTTGCATACTTATCATATAACATACACTCATAAGCAATGCCATTACCAATGTCACAAGCACCCCTGACATTGCTATTTGCTTATGAGATAATTTGTCCCCTTCTTCACTCATAAAATAGCCACCAAGCAACATATTCATTCCCGCATATTTTAAAGACGAAGAAAAATCAATACCCGTATAAATCTGTCCGCCGCTTATCGCCAAAATAACTATCATAATAAGTACGATTAATGGCACGATTATTAAGTTCAAAACTTTGACAATTCTTATATCGTAAAGCATTAAAACAGCCACTATCAAGCCAGTAATTATCCCAAAATATTTAATACCAAATTGGGTATAAATAAGCTCTGCCGTACCACTAATCATAACGCAATAAGTGACTATTGACGATAAAAATACCACGATTTTTGAAAGGTTATTGACTATTTTAGACTTTTTTTGCAACTTTCCAAAATAACAAAAAATAACACTCAAAGCACCCATTATCAAGCTTGCAAGTAATACAGATAAATAACCGCTATTTTTAAAATATAAAACTATCTCACTGCCAGTTGCAAAACCGGCACCGATTACTACTCCTACAAACAAAAACACCAACTTAAAAACATATCGCATACTAAATTGTATGCGATATAATTTTTATTAATAATATTTTTGCAAAAATTAAAAACAAATGTTTGACAAAATTATAATAATTGCTAATAAACATAAAATCATTTTTGCCATAGTTATAATTTTGTTAAGTATAATTTTTTAGTCTTCTGTAATTTTATTTGCGATTCTGCGTATAAGTATTTCAAAAATGTCGTCGTCTTCCAAATCAAAAAACTCACCATTTTTTTGTATAATGTTGATATATGACTTTACCCTTTTAGCATTACATTCCACTATTTTGGATACTGTTTCAACAATGTTTTCCCCCACAATAACATAGGAATTGCATATTACCACTGCAGCCAAAGCAAATTCATCTCTAAATTTCCTTTTACTGGTTTTCATTGTTTCCAATAACTCCATAGCAGATTGGTGTACATTGTCAGCAAAAGTATCTGTATTAAGTCCGCAATATGCAAAAGCATAATAATAAGCATCTCTGTAACATTCAGGATAATTATCTAATTCGCTTATTGGCAAAAGTTTTTCTCTATTAATTCCACCATCTGCAAGAAATGTAAAATGCGTCACACCGCACAAAAGTAAAGCGTATATCACACCAGCTTTTACAATATTAGTAATCTGCCTTAAATATAAAATAGATACGATTTTCTCCGCATTTTTAAGTGTAAACTGCTCTTTAAACTCATACAAAAACTTAATAATAACATCTTCGTCTTGAGTGAGTAAAAGCAACTCAAATACAGTCCAAAACTCATTATCACTTACAGGCTTTTCTGTAATAACCTTATCAAAAAGTTGTGTAAACAAAATATTTGTTATATCCCACATTTCACTTGCAATGCAATTGAAATTTACAATTTTAAGTTCGTCTGCATTACAATTTTTCATGTAGTCATACAAAAGTCCTACACCTAGTATACCATAGTAATTTTTGACTTTTTGCAACAATTGTTCTGCCGTTTGTTTGTCCTGCAATTTAAGATTTGCAACCAAACTCATCATCAAAATATCATAGTTATTTTCCGCATTGTTATTTTTTGCATAATCATTTATAAGCCCCAAACACTCAGAATATTTACCGCAAGCATCAAAAACTTCACAAACGCGTTTTAGAGTAAGCATACTATTTATTGGAGTTGTAAAAAACTTTTCCATAAGTTTGCTATTCTCTACACTCAAATCAAACCTTTTGGTATAAAGATAAAGCGCAATTGCTTCCACATTATCAGGAAATCTTTCAAACCTTAGTTTAGCAAGCTTTTCCAACTTATCATCGTCAAAAAATGTAAGATAAATATATGTTAAAACTTCATAAGCTGGCAAAAAGTCAGGATATTTATCGACTAACTCATTTAAGCAATCGATAGAATTATCTATCTGCCCCGCATCAAGGTATTTAGTAGCTTTTTCAAACAAACTATTCTTTCTAAAGTCGTCGTCAACAAGCACAAACTCTGTATCGTCAACTTGTTCGTTTAATCTGTTAAAATAATTAATTAAATCTTCTTGTTTTATAAGTCCTTCGTAATCCATATTGCTATACATTACAAAAGCTGCTTTAAACTCGTCATCAATTCCTGCATCTTTACTAACCCTTGCAAGATTTAAATAAGCATTACTGTTTTTGGGGTTAAATTTGATAGCCAGTTTCAATACAAATATTGCCTGAGTATAAGAACCCCAACTACTATAAATTATACCAAGCATTATCAACAACTCAGATTTAACTTCGGGCGGACATTTATCAAAATTACCTTTTATGAAATTAACAAAAGCATTGTAATCTTCTTTTTCAAAATATTTTTTTGCAATTGAAAAAACTTTATCAGAGTTTAAAAATTCATCAAAGCTAATCATATCCCCCCCCCTTTAAATATTTGAATTTATATTTATTTTTTAATAATTTCGTTTATTTTATCTTTATCAAATCTGTAATATGTATTGCAAAAGTCACAATGGATTTCAATTTGACCTTCTTTTGCCAAAATATCTTCTAGTTCCTTTTTATCTAAGCCTTTGATTATATTTTGCATTCTCTCTTCACTGCACTTACACTTAAATTCAGGCGTAATGGCAGGCATAAGTTTGCACTCAAAATGTCCAAAGTTATCGTCTATAATTTGCTCAGGCGTTTTAGCTTGAATTAGACTCCCAAAATCTGCAAAATTCCTTACAATATCTTGCAACATAACAATATATTCTTCTTCGCAATTAGGCATTGGTTGCACAATAACCGCACCGCAAGACAAAACCTTTCCGTTTTTTACTATTGCACCGCTTGATATTGCAGTAGGCAAACCTTCACTACTTGTAAAGTAATAAGCAAAGTCATTATCAATACTGCCGTTTACTAATTGAGTTTTACCAACATAAGGATTTTTTAACCCAAAATCTTTTATTACAGTAATACTACCATTTTCACCTATTGCTTCATTTATGTCATATTTTCTGTTGTCAAGCTTATTAATTTGTGGATTTCTGTTTTGTACAAAACCACGAACAATACCACCAGTTTCTCCCGCAACAATAATATTACCGCATTTACCATCACCATTTACGCTAATGCTAACTTTCATTGCAGTACCTTTTATTCCGCTAGATATAAATGCACCAATTGCAAGCACTCTTCCAAGCACTTCTGTTGCAGCGTCATTAGTTTGTTGTTTGTCTGCAGCTACCTGCACCAAATCTTTTGCATTTACCACAGTAACTATAGCTTTTCCACCAAATAAAATTGCCTTTTGTATTGTATCCATTCTTCACCTTCGATTTAAATTTATTTAACTTTTTTACAAATAAACAGTACTCTTGAGCTATCGCTTTTCAATTTATCAAATTTCTCCCCATCAAAAAGCTGTACATCAAACCCTTTTTCTGTCAATATATCTTTTAATATATTTTCATTATGTATATATTGTATATGACTTTCGTCTTCTCTTTTATAAAGTTCCCCAGTTTTTTCAAACACGGTAATATCCATTTGCACACAAGTTTCTTGCAATTTGTTAGTCCAAAGATAAGTTATATCTTCATTATCTTCAAAAAACACATTGTTTCCAATAATATTTTGCAATTTATGACTGCTACTAATGTCAAAAATAAAATATCCGCCTGTTTTTATATAACTGCTTATGTTATCAAACACTTTTGAGATATTTTGCAAATTTATGTAGTTAAACCCGTCACAAACTGCAACCACGCCATTAACTTTTGTAATCGGTGTAAAGTTTAACATATCGTCTTTTATAAACTGAATGTATTTTCTGTTTTTAAAATGACGCTTAATTGCAATATCCAACATTTCCGCACAGCTATCTACTGCAATAACATTATCACAAACTTTGATTAAATAATCAGTAAAAGCACCACTTCCACACGCAAGTTCAACAACTTTTCCGCTCAAGTAGTGCTTAATAAATTCAAAATATTTTAAATAATCAAAGTCAGTATTAGCACTATCATAAAATTTTGCTATAACTGAATACGCTTCCATTATCTTTTTCCTTTCTTCTTATTTTTTTTGTTACCGCTAGGCTTGCGGTTAACATTTGCCGCACGACGACGCTCTTTGTCTTGAATATAAAGCATATTTTGATATAAAATTGTTGTATAATTATCTGCCGCAAAAACGCCGTAACATTGAATAGCAGTTGTATAAGCTGCAAACCCAAACAATGCAAATGTAACAAGCAAAATCATTTTTGTTAGGCTTGACCAAATCAAAGCAATAGGCAAACCAATCAAAATTGCAGCAAGAAATACAGATGGCATAATTAATGCGACTGAAAGCAATATGCTATTTTTAACTTTGTCTTTTATTTTAAAATTGTACATATTAATGATTGGCAAATACATTAACATAAAGAATACAACAAGCAAAGCTATAATGCAAGCAATAATCATTACTATCCACATATACCAACTTGTCATACCTGCAGTTGTCAAATATAAATAACCATAAATAGATGCAAGTACTCCGTATACCGCAACACCTATTACAGTAAATGCAAGCATATATTGCCACCAATACTTTTTAATACCACGGAACAAATGACGGAATTTGACTTTTGCACCCCAAGCCACATTTCTGCTTGAGTAAAACAAACCTGACAAACCTATTCCCATAATTGCAAAACAAGGTATTATCAAAGAATAAAACATTAATCTAAACAAATAAATACCTTTTACTGCTGAAATAGTATCAGTTGTACTACCTGTAAAACCAAAACCTAATTCACCAACAAAGTTAAATGCACTTTGTGCTATCCAATATTGCTCAAGATAAGGCATAACAAAAAACACAATTGCTATAAATGGTGCAGCAAGTAACAAACAGAATATATTTTGAAGCACAAGTGTACTATAATTCAACTTAAATGTACGCCACCAGTGACGGAACATAGTTGTTTCAATGCTTGGTCTATTTATACTCAAATCATTGCCTAAAGTCATATTTTTCAAAACTCTTGATGCAAATGATTCTTTATTTGATTTTTGTGAATTTACTGCTTTTGCCATAATCTAAAAAAACTCCTAAATTTACTAAAACACATAAGTGCAACTTTATACCATATTGTAGTTAAATCACATTTTTATAAGCTTTAAACAACTACAATTAAAACAAACAAATATTGTCAAATAAATATAATTTAACATATCATATTACAAATAGCACAATTGTATCCAAGCAAAAGGCTTTAACATTTACTATTTGATTTTTGACATTTTTGTCTCAAATTACACTGTTTTTCATTTTACTATATTTAACTATACACTAAAATTAAAAAAATATCAATTATTTTTAGCAAATCTTTTGACAAATTAAAAAAAATATGCTATTATTGTGTAAAGTAAAACAGATGCTAATAGAGGAGCAATCAGCAATAGTATGTCCGCCGATTGGTATGCAATTACCGACTGACAGAAAGGGTATGGTTGCCGAGGTCTTAATCATATTGCAGTGGTTAAGGTTGGGTATAAGGCTAAATCCTTATAACTGTCATCTTAGATGGAGTACTATTATGCTAGCGGTAAATGATAATTTTATTGCAGTACGATAGTCGTACTGCTTTTTTAATTTTGTTTACTTGCAATTTTTAAATGGTTATAACAAAAGCAAATTTGCTTTGTTTTAAATAAATTTTGATTTTAATTTTTGGAGGCATATATGAAAAAATTTAATGTTGCAGTTGTTGGTGCTACTGGTATGGTAGGTAACAAATTTTTGGAAGTTCTTACTGAAAGACAACTTCCTGTAGAAAATTACTATCTTTTTGCTTCTAGCAAAAGTGCTGGTAAAGTGATTGATTTTATGGGTAAACCACACACTGTTATCGAGCTTAACAATGAAAATATCGCAAAATACCCTGTTGATTTTGCTCTTTTCTCTGCAGGTGGTTCTACTTCTGCAAAATTCGCACCAGAGTTTGTTAAATGCGGTGCTATCGTTGTTGACAACTCAAGCCAATGGCGTATGTATGACAATGTTCCACTTGTTGTACCTGAAGTAAACCCACAAGATATCGATTGGAACGAAGGTATTATTGCAAACCCTAACTGCTCTACTATTCAAGCAATGGTTGCATTAAAACCACTACACGATAAATACACTATCAAGCGTATTGTATATAGTACATACCAAGCTGTTTCAGGTGCAGGTGTTGCAGGTTATAATGATTTGGTTGAAGGTGTTAAAGGTGCTGAACCTAAAAAATTCCCTTACCCAATCTTTAACAACGTTCTTCCTCACATCGATGTGTTCTTGCCAAATGGCTACACTAAAGAAGAAGAAAAAATGATGAAAGAAACTCAAAAAATCCTTGACAAAAACATTAAAGTTACAGCTACTACAGTAAGAGTACCTGTACTTAATAGTCATAGTGAATCTATCAATGTTGAGTTTGAAAAACCTTGTACTTTGGAAGGTATTTACGAAGCTTTACGCGGTGCTGAAAATGTTATTTTATATGACGACCCAGCTAATTTGAAATACCCAATGCCAATTATCTCTAGCGGACACGACGAGACTTATGTAGGAAGAGTAAGAATTGACGAAACTATTCCAAGCGGTTGTAACCTATGGGTTGTTGCAGACAATATCCGTAAAGGTGCTGCTACAAACGCAGTACAAATTGTACAAAAATTGATGGAAAAGAAATCAAAATAATTTGAGTTTTACTTGACTATTTTTAGTCAAGTAAAATTTTGATAATTTTACATTATTATTTACTTTTGCTACAATTTAATTTAATTTCAATTAAAAAATAAGCTAAATACTTATTTACCTTAAAGGAGGTCATTATGTTTTCAGGCGTTGCTACTGCTCTTATCACACCATTTAATTTTAAAGGTGTGGATTTTGAAGCTTATGGCAGACTAATAGAAGACCAAATTGCAAACGGAATTGATGCGTTAGTTGTCCTTGGTACTACAGGCGAAGCATCTACAATGTCACACGATGAAAAAGTGGCAACTATCAAATTTGCAATTGAAAAAATAAACAAAAGAGTACCTGTAATAGTTGGAACAGGTTCAAATTCTACTGCTACCGCTGTAGAAAACAGCATTGAAGCAGAAAAATTAGGTGCAGATATGTTGCTTGTTGTAACACCTTATTACAATAAATGCACTCAAGAAGGACTTATTGCTCACTACGCTCAAATTGCAGGCAGTGTCAATACTCCTATTATTGCATATAATGTGCCTGGTAGAACTGGTGTTAATATTTTGCCAAAAACTATCAAAGCTTTATCAGCAATACCTAACATTGTTGCAGTAAAAGAAGCAAGTGGCAATATCAGCCAAATAGCAAGCGTAATAAGCGAAGTTCGTAATAGCGACTTTAAAGTTTATAGTGGCGATGATGGTATCATTTTACCTGTTATGAGCTTAGGTGCAGACGGATTAATAAGCGTTGCAAGTAATATCATACCAAAACAAATGGTTGAAATGGTAAAGGCTGCTCAAAATGGTGATTTAAAAACTGCACAAGATTTATTCTTTAAATATCGTCCATTAATGGAAATAATGTTTTGCGAAACAAATCCTATTCCTGTTAAATTTGCTTGTTCTAAACTTGGATATGGCGAAAATTTACCAAGACTACCTTTGACACCTATTTCCGAAAACGGAAAAGTTAAAGTACTTGACGAAATGTACAATGTTGGTTTGATTAAATAAGGATAATATCAAACTTTAAAAAACTATTAAATAAAATTAGCAAGCTCTAAGTAAAATGTTATGGGAAATAATATAAGTGCTTGCTATAAAATGACTTGTCACAAATGATGACAAAACTGCAACTATATAGAGTTGCTTTCGGAGGATATATGACTAATGTATTAATTTGGGGTATCGGCGGCAGAATGGGAAAAACACTTTACGACTGCTTAAATAAAAATGAAAATACAAATGTAATCGGTGGCGTTGATAAATTTGCAAATCAAAAAGATTTTTCTGTACCCGTTTTCAATAGTATTTCCGATATTAATGTAAAGGCTGACGTAATTATTGATTTTTCTCGTGCAGAAGCATTGTACGATATTTTGCCTTATGCCAAAGAAAATAAAATTCCAGTAGTATTATGTACTACAGGCTATAGTGAGTTAGACTTAGACTATATAAACGAAATGTCAAAGGAAATACCACTTTTTAAATCAAGCAATATGTCAATCGGTATAAATTTGCTTATTGATTTAGTAAGAAAAGCTACTGCTCTACTTGGCGAAAATTTTGATATCGAACTTATAGAACAACATCACAATATGAAAGTTGATAGTCCATCAGGCACCGCTCTTTCAATTGCAGATGCAATTAAAGAAGAAATGAATAACACACTTGAGTACAAGTTTGGCAGACACGATAATAACGAAAGACGCAAAAAGAATGAACTTGGTATTCACGCAGTTCGTGGCGGAACAGTTGTAGGTAAACACGAAGTACTATTCCTTGGAAATGACGAAGTCATAACTATCAAACATGAAGCAAGCTCAAAAGCAGTATTTGCAGAAGGTGCTGTTAAGGCAAGTATATTTATCTCATCAATTAAAACACCAGGCATTTATAATATGAATGATTTAATCAAAGCTACAAAATAAATTTGACTTAATTATTCATTTTGATTTCAACTAAACAAATAACTAATTAAAATTAAACAGCTTATTATCCACACAATGTAGATAATAGGCTGTTTTTTTTTAATTTCTATCTGTCTTGCTTAACTAATTTTATTTTCATTAATTTATAGCTTATCAAAAAATTAACTAAAAGACAATTTTATTTATTTTATATTTATATTACTAATAGTCACTTAATCATTCCATCATATATTAAAAATATTATTATCCACATAATGTAGAAATTAAACATTTAATGGCAATTTTAAATAAATAATGCAGCTATTTAATTAGCTGCATTAAGATTTTTAGTTAAATACAATATTAGAATTATAAAGCTAATCACTAAATTCTTACAAAATTAAGAAATTATAGCAATTTATTAGAAAGTTAAATAATTATTAATATTTCTTTCTGCTCTGTCATAAGTGAAATAAGTTGTTGCAAGCAAAGTTGTACTACTTCCACCAAATACTTTGATGTCATAAGCTTCATCATTTGCTACGCTTTTAATCAAGCCATTTTCCCACATTACAACTGTAAGTCTCAACCTACTAAATGTAATATCTTTTCCTGAAATATTCATTAAACTACTACCTTTATTAGTTTTATAAACCATAGTAGGAATATAATCTTCTGTAGCAGTACTAATATCCAAAGTTATACTAAATTTGTAAGTTCTATTCTTTGCATCATATACTGGTCTTCTTGTAAAACTTTTGGCGGTATCCGCATTTACTATATACATATTCATTCTTGTAAGGTCATCTGGAAAAGAGTCCAAACCTTCACTTAAACTGCTAAAATGACTTGTTGCAGGCCATTTTGATACGATTATACCGTCTTTATCTTTGTTTATTTTTATATCATCACTGTTTGCTGACCTTACTCTGTATTTACCATTTTCATAAATACTTTGGTCGCACATTCTGATTTCAGGACCACCACTTACTGTGTAAGATGTTGAATCCAAATAATATTTATTATCTTGTTTTATTTTGAAACAATCTAACTTTTGGTTCATAGTACCCAAAAGTGATTTAGTTGTTATATTACCTAGTTGATGAGAAGCAACAAAGTCTGCTTCCAAAAAATTCTTAACTCCGGCTTCATACATTTCAATAGCATTCATTTCCCTACTTATTTTGTATTCAGTGTTTACATTTTCAGGATATTTGTCTGAAAATGGTAATGTAGAATCCAATTCATTAGTTTGAGTATCCTTAACACAAGCTACCAAAGTTAAACAAATTAAAACCATTAGAGTAGATACAAAGAAGCTTTTTAATGTTCTTTTCATTATAAACTCCTTTTTACGTGGATTACACGTGTCTCTATATTCATAGCATACTACATAATTAAATAAAAATCAATATTTCAACTTGCCGTTTGTGTAAATTTTGTGTAAAAACGACTTTTTTACACACTTTTATGACAAAAATTCGACAAATAGAAGAATTTTTAAATGGTCAAAACAGCACATTTTACTGAAATTTAACAAACACAAGTCAAATCTGATTAATTTTACTGGATTTTAGCCAAATTTTTGCTTAAAACGGCTATTTTACAGTTAAAAATACTAAACAATTTGTATATAAACATAGTTAAAAATAAACAAATCTATAAATATTGTAAAATAAATATGTTAATTTGTTAAATTTTTTATTTGTTCAATTGACATTTATACACAAATATTCTAAAATAAAAAGGTAAAATATGGGGTTCGTGCTTAAATTTACCAAATATAGGCTTTTTATGCCAAAATACTAATACATTTTATATAAATATGCTATAATAAATAATATGAATTAAAAGTTAGAAATATTCGGGGCATTATTTTGAGACCTTTTTTATTAGTTTAACTTTAATCGTAAATAATAAACTAATTACAATTAAGCGAAGGAGAATTTTTATGTCTTATTATATAACAACAGATGCTACTTGTGATTTCCCACAAGAATTAGTAAATAAATTTGAAAACTTTAAAATAATTCCAATGACTTATACAATTGGTGATACTGAGTATGGTATTGATAATCAACTTTCCAGCAAAGAGTTTTATGATGCAGTAAGAAATGGTGCTATGCCAACAACTTCGTTAATAACAACTTACGCTGCAACGGAATTTTTAAGACCGATATTGCAAGCAGGCAATGATGTATTGCATATTTGCTTTTCATCAAATTTGAGCAGTACATATCAAAGTTTGCTTATTGCAGTTGAAGAATTGAAAAAAGAATTTCCAGAACGCAAAATTTTTATGCTAGACTCAAAAGCTGCTTGCTCAGGTGAAGCATTGCTTGTATACTACTCACTTAAAGCTCGTGATAATGGTATGGATATTGAAAGCAATTATAATGAAACCATTGTAAGACGCGACCATATTTGTCACTACTTTACGCCTAACGATTTATATCATTTAATGCGTGGCGGAAGAGTTAGCAAAACTGCAGCAGTTGCAGGCACACTTCTTCAAATCAAACCTATGCTTTATGCAAATGTGGACGGCAAACTATCAACTATAGATAAAGTAAAAGGTAGAAAGAAAGCTTTATTAGGACTTGTAAATCATATGCAAGACAAAATGATTGCCAAAGAAAATGAAGTTGTATTTATCGCTCACGCTGATTGCCTTGAAGATGCGGAATTTGTAAAAGAAAAGATAATTGAAAAAACAGGTATAACCAATATAATAATCGACTATATCGGACCTGTTATCGGCTCTCATACAGGACAAGGTACTGTTGCGTTATTCTTTGTTGGAAAAGACAAAATCGAACCTACAGACGATTTGTTAAAATAATTTTCCATTCAATCAAAAATTATCAATAAATTTTGATAATTAATTTACAAAAGAAGAAAATACCGAATTAAAAATATTTTCATTAAAAAGGAGCATTTATGTCTTATTACATTACTACCGATGCGACTTGTGATTACCCACAAGATTTACCGCAATTTGATAAATTTGAAATTATACCTATGACTTATACTATTGGCGATACCGAATATGGTATAGACAAGCAGTTATCAGGCAAAGAGTTTTATGATACAATCAGAAATGGTGCAATGCCAACAACTTCATTGATTACAAGCTATTTTGCTACAGAATTTTTTAGACCTATTTTACAAGCAGGTAACGATTTATTGCACATTTGTTTTTCTTCAGGACTTAGTAGCACATACCAAAACATCGTAAACGCTATAGATGAATTAAAGGCGGAATTTCCTGAGAGAAAAATTTATATGCTTGATTCAAGATGTGCTAGTTCAGGTGAAGGCTTGCTTGCATATTATGCACTTAAAGCTCGTGAAAATGGTATGAGCATAGAGAATAATTATAATGAAACTCTAAAAAGACGCGATAAATTGTGTCACTATTTTACACCTGACGACTTATTCCACTTAATGCGTGGCGGAAGAGTTAGTAAAACCGCAGCAATTGCAGGTTCTCTATTACAAATCAAGCCAATGCTTTATGTAAATATCGACGGCAAGCTTTCTACTATCGACAAAATAAAAGGCAGAAAAAAAGCATTACTAAGCTTAATTAGTCATATGCAAGACAAAATGATTGCTGAAGAAAATGATGTAATCATTATTGTTCACGCAGATTGCCCTGACGAAGTTGAATTTTTGAAAGAAAAAGTTATCGAAAAAACAGGTATAACAACTATTATATCAAATTATATCGGTCCAGTTATTGGTTCTCATACAGGTCCGGGTACAATGGCACTTGTATTTGTTGGTAAAGACAAAATCGAACCAAACGATGCTTTGCTAGAAAAATAATAAATCATAAATGCACTAATAAAAATTTAAATTTAACCATATATCGCAAAATAAATCCAATATAGTAAAAAAAAGTTTGGACAAGTTTTGCAGGACAAGTCATTATTTAAAAATTTAAAGCATATATTACCATATAAAGTAGAACAAAGGAGTAATATATGCTTTTATCATTTTTATACAATAAACCAATAATAGATAGCAATCAAGCACTAAATTTAGGCACAATTAATAGTGTTCACATCAATTATAAAAGAATTGACTATATCGAAACTACTAAAAACATTAAAATTGATGTGAAAAACATTTACGAAATCAATGATTTGATTATGTATAAGTCAGATTACAGGAATTACCCTAATTTCAAATTTTATGAAATTGGAAATCAACTTGTAACTGATGAAAAAGGTAAAATTCACGGAAAATTGGTTGATTTAATGATAACAAAGGATTTTGAGATTAAAAAGGTAATAACTGATAGCAAAAATCTGCTTAATGTGGAAATATTGTCTATTTCACAAGATGGTATGGTATTTAAAAGAAAACCTAAAGCAAAAAAGAAAGTTAATAAAGAAAGCAAAACAACCAATAACACCGACCCTACAAATATTGTAACTACTATTTGTAATTATGGATTTTTAATAGGCAGAGTCCTTCAAAAAAATATCGTTGTAAATGATAAAATCATTGTACCTATGGGTAAAAAAATAACTAAACAGGATATTGATAACGCCCGCAATTGTGGCAAACTAATAGATTTAACTATTTATTCTAAATATTACAATATAGAAAATTTATAATATAATCAAATATTTTGTAATATATAACAAAATCTCTTCTATTCTACATAGAAGAGATTTTGTTTTTTTGAGTTTGCTAAAATGCTAATAATCTACTTATTTGCAGTTTGAGCAATTTTTAGTGTTAGACTTTGCTGCACCCTTAGTTGTAGAAACTTTTGTTGTCTTATTTGCAGACTTGCTACCACAATTTTGTTGACTCTTTGCCATAACATTCTCCTTAGTAACATTTACTGTTACAATAGTATTGTAAGCAATTATAACTATGATATACTAAATTATATTTTTGTTATTTGCCATTATATGGTATAAAAACAAAAAGCAGCTTAACTGCTGCTTTTTTGTGATATTCTACATTTTATCTGGATGTACAAAAGGCAAAACTTGCTCATTGTCGTCAATAATGCAATTTAGTAATACAGGTTCTTTAAAATTTTGATTTTTTGATAAGGTATTTTTTAACTCGTCAATATTACAAATTGTATAACTATTATTTACCCCATAAGCTTTTGCAAGCATTTCAAAATCTGCCCTGCCCTTAATATTAACACCACAATAGTGCTTTTTATAAAACTCTTGTTGCCATTGCTTTACCATACCAAGCGTACCATTATTCATTATGACAATCATAATAGGCAATTTATTTTCTACAGCAACAGCAAGTTCATTACTATTCATCAAAAAACTTCCGTCACCCGTAATCAAAAGACCGCGTTTTTTAGTTGCGATTACTCCGCCTATAACTCCACCTAAACCATACCCCATTGCTCCTAAGCCACAAGAAGTTAAAAAAGTTCTAGGTTTTTTAAATGGATAACATTGAGCCGTCCATAATTGGTGTTGACCTACATCTGTTGCAACTATGTCGTCATCATTTAAATATTCGGAAATAGTTTTTATGATATTGCAAGGATTAAAGCCTTCAGTTTTATACACAAAATCTTTTTGGCGTTCGCTTTCAATTATTCTCCACCACTCTTGATTATCAAATTTATTTACATAAGGAAGAATGTTATCTAAAAATTCTCCTACTTCGCTTTTTATCAAAAGGTCACATTCCACATTTTTATTCAATTCTACTAAATCTATATCAACGTGTATTATTTTTTGTGTGCAGAAATCTTTGTTATCCGCAGTTGCTCTATCATTAAACCTTACCCCTAAAGCAATAATCAAATCTGCTTGATTTTTAAGATTATTTGCACTAACATTGCCGTGCATACCAGTCATACCAATATTAAACTTGCTATCGTTTGGTATAGCAGTTTTACCCATCATTGTGCAAGCTATAGGTGCATTCATTTTATTTGCAAGTTCAATTACTTTATCACTTGCATTACCACCTACTACACCGCCACCACAATATATAAATGGTTTTATGCTTTTGTTAATAAGCTCTATTGCCTTTTGATAGTCAGGAGAATAATTTAATACTTTTTTATGAATTTGCGGCGTAAGATTGCCATTGTACTCACATTTTTTAGATAACACATCTTTTGGGATATCAATAAGCACAGGTCCTGGTCTTCCACTTTTTGCAATCTCAAAACTATCAATCAATATTTGTTCTAAGTCTTGTACATTTTTGCACAAATAGCTATATTTAACTACAGGCATAGTTATACCATAAATGTCAACTTCCTGAAAGCTATCCTGTCCTAATTTGGTAGTAGGTACATTGCCAGTTATAACTACTAGCGGAGTGGAATCTAAAAAACTATTTGCAATGCCAGTCACCAAGTTTGTTGCCCCAGGTCCTGAAGTTGCAAGCACAACACCAACTTTGCCACTTGCTCTTGAATAACCATCAGCTGCAAAAGTCGCACCTTGCTCAGATGACATTAGGTAATGTTTAATTTTGCCTTTAGATTTATAAATTTCTTCATAAATATCAAGTATGCTACCGCCTGGGTAACCGAATATGCAATCGACTCCCATTTTATTTAAACATTCCAGTATTATTTTAGCACCAGTATATTTCATAACACACCTTATAGCTTAAGCTTTAAAACATTATTAATATAGCTAATATTTTTGTATTATTTATTAAATAATAATTATTATCTTTATCAAACATTCTCGTGAGTATCTTCAGATAAGTCTTCTGATTCTGCATTTTCTTCATTACTTGTATTTTGTTGCAAATTATCCAAACTTTTGCTTATCTTTTCCAAATACAAAACAGTAAGAATTTTTTGAGAAAATACTACTTTTAAAATAATGTACTCTAACACTCCTATGATAGATGAAAAAATAAATCCAACGCAAAAAGCAGATGCCTTTTTTAACCCAACCGCTATTAATATACTAAAAACTAACATAACTAAATATGTAATCACACTAATTATTATAGGCAAGTGAATAAATGATTTAAAATATTCTTTTTGTTCTTTTATTGAAGTAGCTGGCAGGCTATATCGTTTTTTCTTCTCTTTTTTCATAAGTACCTCGCTAAATAATTATATCAAATATCAAAACAAATTACAAGCATATTGCTAAGCGCAATAAAAAATAAGACTACTTTTACATAGTCTTATTTTATCAAATTACTATTTAATTAGTCTATACTATAGTTTGTGAAATAGTTTTGAATTAAAATGATAGGAGTACCTTTATCACCACTACCTGAAGTCAAGTCACACAAGCTACCTAACAAATCTGTAAGTCTTCTTGGAGTTGTGCCTTGAGATGATTGGTCAGCAACAAGATTAGCTTTTTTCTCTTTAATTAATTCCTTCATAGCTTTTTTAGCATCTTCACCTGTCAAATCACCAAGTGCATTATCTGCAAGATATTTTAATTTCAACTCGTTAGGTGTACCTTCCAAACCTTTAGTATAAGCAGGAGAAACAACAGGGTCAGCAAGTTCCCAAATACCGCCTACAGGGTCTTTAAATGCACCATCGCCGTAAATCATAACTTCGATATTTTTGCCTGTAACAGCTTTAAATTTGTCAGCAATAGCATCAACCAATTTTTGTCCATCTCTTGGGAATAGCTTGATTGAGTTATCTGTAGCAAGGTTACTACCATACAAACCATATTCATTCCAACCGCTGCCGTCAACGCTTTCATTTAAAATATCTGTCAAATTCAAACATACTTTAGCACCAGCATCTTTCAAAATGCGTTTTGTACGATTTCTTGTATGTATATCTGCATTAATAACTTTGTCTGTATATTTCAAAATTTCTTTTGGGTTGTTTGCAAGAATAATCTCACAATTATCACCACCAAAGCTCTTGTAAAGTTCAATATAATCAAGTCCTGTAAATGGGTGAAGAATTTTGCCAAAAGTAGCATAGTATTGTTCTTCAGTAAATACATCTGTATAAGGATTAACACCTTTTTCATCGATAATATCCATTGGGATAAGTGGGTTACCTACTTCGTCACTTGGATAAGATAATTGAATAATCAATTTATCCACGCCCATTGCAATACCTTTCAAAATCATAGAAAATCTATTTCTTGACATAATAGGGAATACCAAACCAACAGAACCGCCACCAGTCTTGCGTCTAACATCTTTAGCGATTTGCTCTAATGTAGCATAGTTGCCTTGTGCTCTTGCAACGATTGCTTCTGTCATAGCAACAACGTCTTTGTCTTGCAATTCAAATTTACCTTCTTCACTTGCAGCAAGCACACTGTCAACAACAATGTCAACCAAATTATCACCTTTTTTAATAATAGGTGCTTTAATACCTCTTGAGATTGTACCAATAGTTTTCATAACAAAAACCTCCTGTTTTCCTT
>CAJTYW010000013.1 GCA_910583995.1 uncultured Christensenella sp.
TATTCTACTTTAAAAAATGTCCCAAAAAGTACATAGATATACTTATTCTATGTACTAAATAAAAGGAGAGTTTTATTATGGCAAAATGTATAAAGCGTGCGGGAATAGTATTTTTTGCTATTTTTATATCGTGTCTATTGTTATTTGCTGTTTTAATGTCAACGCAAGTTGCGGAAAAATTGGTAAGCGGAGATGATTTAAATACAATAGATACGCAATTAACCGCAGATAATAATTATTTTATTTCAGGCACAAATGCACAAATTAGTCAAATTTGGAATAACGCGGTAGCGGAATCAAAAAAGAAAGAGACTGCAGTAAAAGTAACATTAGCACAAGATTGGATTGCGGATTCTAATCATTCAATGGGTACAGGTGACGGATTTTCTAATGGAACAATTGCAGTGTTAGATGGTGTAAATATTATACTTGATTTAAATGGACATAACATTGATAGAAAGTTGACTGCAACAATATCTTCTGGCCATGTAATTTCTGTAAAAGATTCAACACTAACAATAATAGACCGAACTAATACAGGCAAAATTACTGGCGCAAATACTAGCGACATTGGTGGTGCTATTCAAGCTTATTCTGCAGTAATAAATATGTATGGTGGCAGCCTTAGCGATAATGTTACTACTCATGGTGGTGGTATCAGTGCATATAATGACACTGTAGTTAATATGTACGGTGGCAAAATAACAAATAACCAAAGTCATTATGCTGGCGCAATTATGTTGGATTCTAGAAGTATTTTTAATATGTATGATGGAGAGTTGAGTAATAATAAAACTATAAGTTATGGCGGCGCAGTTTATGTGTATTCAAATTGCGTTATGACTATGTATGGTGGTGTAATTAAAAACAATACATGTGCAAATATAGGCGGGGGTATTAGATGCTTTAATGGAGCTACTTTTGTAATGAATGGTGGCGAAATATGTGATAATAAAGCAGCAGCCGGAAGTGGTATTGATATTGTACATAATTGCACTTTGGAACTTAACTGTGGAAAAATATATAATAACATTTCTACCGGTAGCTATTCTGGAGTTACCACAAGTGTTGAGCGTCCATATCCAGATCCGGGAGAAATTATAATTGGTAAAGATATACATATTTTTAATAATACAAGTGATAGTAATGCTCAATCAAACCTTGTGCTTTCAAATGATGTCGCCAAGGTTACTGTTAAAGAGAAGCTAAAGTCTGCAAATGTCGGTATTACCTTAAACAATACTAGTAGGGTATTCGCACAAGGATATACTAGCAGTGGAAATACTTTGTCACCAGATAGATTTTTCCATTCAGATAAAAGTGGCTATATTGCAAGCAAAAGTGGTGATGCAGTAGCAATGGTTTCAGGTACAACGCCAACTACTCAAGTTAAATGGACAGTTGCAAATACTACAACTTTGGAATCCAATAATTATCTTGAAGTTACATATAATGCTAAACCTTACAAAATTTCAAACAATATGGGAACTTTTTCGGCAGCAAACGGAACGCAATATACTTACTATCAAGCAACAGATGCAGGAGTATATGAGTTTTCTATGGCAGGCAACTATGTAAATCCTACCTTTACACTAGTCATAAAACCTTATGAAGTAGATGTAGTATGGAGCAATAATACTGGTTTTACATATAATGGACAAGAGCAATACCCTACTGCAACATGCAAGGGGCTAGACAATAGTGTTATTAATGTAACCGTTGAAGGCGAAATCAATGCAGGTAAACATTACGCAAAAGCGGTTAGCGTGGATAATAGTAACTATAAACTAAAACCTACTGCAGAGATTTTTAAATATTATACCATAAGTCCAAAAGTAATAGATAAGCCAGTATTGGAACAAACTTCTTATGTATACGGAGCTACTGTATATATAATAAGGGAAATCAAGGGGTATAATTCTGACACAATGGTTATGGGCGGAACTGAAACTGCTAGCGATGTAGGAAATTATACAACAACAATTACTCCGAAAAGTAATTATATGTGGGGTAACGGAAATGATGACGCTCATTCTTATACTTGGAAAATAACACCTAAATTGTTGGAAAAGCCAGTCCAAAGTGATAATTATACCTTTGTGTATAGTGGCTCATCAATAACATTTATTCCAAGTAAATTTAATAGTGACCAAATGAAAATATCTAATAACTCACAAACGGAAATTGGCAAATATGTAGCCACTGTTTCACCAATTTCTTCAAATTATAAATGGAATGATAATACTTCTTCACCAGTTGAATATAAATTTGAAATAATTCACCCAGGTGTTGTTGCAAAAGACGGAACTAGTTATGAATATATATATAATGAAAACAATATTAGAAAGAGCTATGTTAGTGGTAAATTTATTCATAAAGTAAATGATTCAAGCATTGCAACCATAGACGGAACCATAAGATATGTAATGGGTGGAATTAGCACAAATACTAAATTGTCAGTATTTTTGAATAATTTGAGAAATGACTTAAACTTAATCAAGGTGTATGACAAAAATAGTCACATTATATATGACGGAATAGCAAGCAATGGAATAATACCTGAAAGTGTGGCAAATATATTGGTTGGTACTGGATTTAAGGTTGAGCTTTATGAAAATACAACATCTTCAACAGCTTTTGACACAGTATATCTATCTGTACTTGGCGATGTCAATGGTGACGGAAGAATAACTGCAAGTGACATTGCATACCTAAGAGAGATAGCAAAAGATAATAGTATACTAAATAGTATAGATGTAGAGTATAGACTTGCAGCAATGGTAAACAATAAAGGCGGAGTAACTAATATAGATAGCGAAATTTTGTATAATGTAATGGCGAGCGAGATAGAGTTAAACATATTCTTTAAATCAGGTGTAAACACAGATAGTAGCTATAAATACTTGACATTAAATAAAGAGAATGGCAAGTATGAAAGAGTAGTAAGCGAAACAGCAACCAATGTAATAGGCAATGTAGCAGTTAACACAAAAGTAAGTGAGTTAAAATCAAAGTTAGCTACACTTGGTGTAAATACAGCACAAATCACAATATATAACAATCAAGACACACAAATCACAAACGATAATGCGATAGTTGGAACAGGTTGGTATTACGAGATAAACGGAAATCAAAGGACATATATTTCTGTACTAGGTGACTTGAACGGCGATGGCAGAATAAGTGCAAGTGATATGATGTATTTAAATCAGATAATAAATGGCGATAAAGAGAGTTTTGAAGATTGCATAATATTATCTGCAATAATACTAAATACAGGAAAAATAACCAGTGCAGATGTGGAAGTATTAAGAGACAATATAGAGAACTTTACAGCACTAAGCAATTATTAAAAGCGAATAAAAAACAAACGGCAATTCACCGTTTGTTTTTTTTATTTAAAAATGTTACTATTAATCTTTAACTTTTGTCAAATAAACAAGTTCGTCTATAGGTGCAGGGATAATTGCGACTTCATTGCTATAGATTTTGTCTTTATATTGCCATTTGCCGTCAGGGATATAAACCTTTTTTGTTGTATGTCCTTGACTAAGCACAGGAGCGACAATAATATCGTCACCTAGCATAAATTGACTTGTTAGTTTGCCGTAACCTTTGTTTGGAAAACAATATTCCATATACCTTACAATAGGTTCGCCTGTTACGCTTGCGTGTTTTGCAAGATTTATTATGTAATCTGCATATTTTTGGTGCAACTCAATACAATTTAAACAAACATTTTTGATTTGCTCATTGATATTCCAAATATCAAGACTAAATTGCATCATTGGCATTAGGCAAGATGCTTGAGCATATCTCATAAATAATTCGTGGTCAAGATTCATTTTATCTTTTCCGACAAAATCTCCCATTTGACCGCCGCCAATCATATCTGGACAGCCAAAAGCGTAGCCTGTTATACCTTGTGTAAGAGTATTAGGTAATAATGCACCCAGCCCTAAAATGCCCCATTTGTGAGATTTATCTGCAAGTCTTTGAGCAACACCCTTGCAACCAAACTGGAAACAAGCACGCAATTCATTGTAGTCAAAATTTATTGCAGATTGTGCCCACAACTTGCTTTGAGTGTTTGCGTCAACTTTGCCAAAAGTAATGTCGTCATCTTTATAGTACATTGCATCGCCTGCATCTTGCTTAAAGCCGTCCACGCCAAATTCGTCTATCAATTTTTTTGCATAATCGGTAAACCAATTCATTGCTAATGGGTTTGAAAGGTCAAGTACAGCATCTTGTCCGTTCCACCATTTTCTAAAGGCGATATTTCCGTCGCAGTCTTTTACAAGCAAGTTATTTTGTGACAAATATTCAAAATGTACCGATTTTTGACTGATAAATGGACAAATCCATAAAATAATTTTAAAGCCTAATGAGTGTAGTTGCTCACACATTTCTTTTGGATTGGCAAATTTATTTTTATCAAAATCCCATTCACCAAAGTTGGTTTGCCAGCCATCGTCAATGATAAGTTCCCCTGCAGGCATTCCATTATCTAATATTGATTTTGCGTAAGACAAAATGTTGTCTTGTGTTTGATTATGTTCAAACTGAATCCACGTACAATATTGCGGTATTGTAAACATTACAGGATTAGGGTGTTTTCCGTCAGGTTTCATAAAATGTTCTACTGCATAAAGATAAGCACCTTTTAGCGTTTTGTCTTCTGCTTCAAAAAGTTCGATTTCCGCCTTTTCGCTTGTGCAAGTTATATTGCCAAGAAAGAATTTTGTTGTAAAACCCTTATCACTCCATATAACTCTACCTTTGTTACTTAGCCACAAAGTGTTAGATTGACCATAACTGCGTACAATTACATTTGAATGTAGGTAAACAGATTTTTTACTAAGTGGTGTGAAAAAACCAATATTGGTATCTCCACCATACCAAAACTCGTCTTTTAGCATTTTAACTTTTAGCTTCATAAATTCCTCCAAAAATTCAGTTAAATAATATATTTAATTTATCAATGATAATTTTTTACTCAATGGTAATAATTTAATATACAATCAAACAAAAGCATTTAAAATATGTACTATTTTAATTTTAGCATAAATCTTGCTATTTGACAATAGCTAAATGCAATTTATAGTAACATTAATTTTTTATAATATAATTAATGCAAAATAAGCAGAATAATTTTTTTGAAAAATCGCTGAAAATTTAATTTTTTTTAGAAAAACTATTGACAAAAACTAATTTTTATCATATACTATGAGTGAAAACAATCCCCCCCCACAGGGGTGGGTATAAGGAGAGCAATATGGATATAAATGTAACAAAAACTGTTGATAACAGACTTGCAACTATTGAAGGACATATTCGTGGAGTTAGGCAAATGTTAGCTGATGGCAAAGATTGTTCGGATATATTGTTGCAATTATCTGCAATTGAAGCTTCAGTTCAAAAATTAAGTAAAACAATACTTAAAAATCACATAGAGCATTGTGTAAAAGATAGTGTTACAAATGGTGATTTGACAGCACTTGATAGATTGAACGAAGTTTTGGATAAGTATAAATAGGAGATGTATTAGTTATGGAAAAAGAGAAATCTTGTTGCTGCGGTGAAAAACACGAAGAGACTCACGAACATTCTTGTTGTTGTGGTGAAGAAAATAAAGTAAAAGAGGAAAAGTCTTGCTGTCACCATAGCGAGTCTGAAGAAAAAGCTTGTTGCCACGCGCATAGCGAAGAAAAAGAAGAATGTTGCTGTGGTGAAAAACACGAAGAGACACACGAACATTCTTGCTGTTGTGGTGAAGAAAGTAAAGTAAAAGAAGAAAAATCCTGCTGTCACCATAGCGAGCCTGAAGAAAAAGCTTGTTGCCACGCGCATAATGAAGATAAAGAAGAATGTAGCTGTGGTGAAAAACACGAAAAGGCACACGAACATTCTTGTTGTAGTTCACACAATGAAGGCAGTCATTTGAATTGTTGTGGAATTGAAAAAAAGTCTCACGCATCTTGTTGTGGTACAGAAAAACACTCAAGCGGAAATGCAAAAAGGGATAATATTATTAATATTGTAAAACTTGTTGTATCACTTGCGTTTTTGATTGCAGGATACTTCAATTGGCATCACATTTCTGCAAATGCACCTTGGACAATTGCGTTTTATTATGTAAATCCTGCTTGGGTGGCATTGATAATTTGCGGAATACCAATTTTGGTTGGTGCTGTTAAATCTTTAGCAAGAAAGAAAATAACTGCATCGGTGTTGATAAGCGTGGCTATGATTTCCGCAGTTATATTGGAGATAGTCGGATTTTTCTATCAAATAGAAAGTGATGGACACTCTCATAGTTATGTATTTGTTGCTGCTGAAGTTGCATTTTTGATGGCAATCGGCGGTGCAATAGAAGATTTTACTGTAAAAAAGAGCCGTGCAGGCATTGAGAGATTAGTAGGATTAATACCAAAAGAAGCATTTGTCAAAGTAGGTAATAATTTAGAAAAAAGACCATTAGAAGCGATAAATATTGGTGACATCGTTGTAATTAAAGCGGGCGAGCAAATTAGTGTAGACGGCGAGATTATAAATGGTAAAGCATCTGTAGACCAATCTTCCGTAACAGGCGAATACGCTTTGGCAGAACTTGGCGAAGGTGACAAAGTTTATGGCGGTACTTTTAATAAATCTGGCGTGATAGAAGTAAAAGTAACAAAATTGCTTGAAGATATGACAATCTCTAAAATGGCAAAACTTGTGGAAGAAGCGGAAGGTAAAAAAGCACCAATCTCACGAGTTGCCGACAAATGGGCAAGTATTATTGTTCCAACAGCTATCGGACTTGCAATTTTAGTTGGTATTATTGCATACTTTGCGTTTAAAGTAAGTGTGTTTGAAGCTATTATAAGAACTATAACAGTGCTAATAGTATTTTGTCCTTGTTCACTTGCCTTGGCTACTCCAACAGCAATTGCAGCAGGACTTGGTGTTTCTGCAAAAAATGGTGTACTTGTAAAAAGCGGTGCTAGTTTGGAAGTTATAAGCAAATGTGATATAGTTTGCTTTGATAAAACAGGTACTCTTACAAAAGGTGAAATTGTTGTAAGTGATATTGCTACAGACGGAATTTCAGAGTCAGAACTTTTAAGTTATTGTGCTAGTATAGAATTAATGTCCGAACACCCACTTGCAACTGCTGTGGTAAATAAGGCAGGAAGTATTGATTACAAAAAAGTAACAGATTTTCAAACAATCCAAGGTGTTGGTGTAAAAGGTATTATTGATGGAAAAACTATTTCCGTTGTGTCATACTCTGAAGCTGAAAAATCAGGATTGATTAATCCACAATTAAATGTAAAAGCAAATGAATACCTTGAGCAAGGCAAAACTGTTGTAAGTATTATAATCGATAATGTTGAAAAAGGAATAATAACTTTTTCTGACACAATAAGAGAAGATGCTAAAGAAGTTATTGAAAAGCTAAATCAAATGGGTAAAAAGACAGTTATGCTTACTGGAGATAACGAAAAGAGTGCGAAATTTATTGCAGAAAAATGCGGAATTTCCGAAGTTAAGTTTGGGTTGCTACCTGAGCAAAAGTTGCAAGAAATCGAAAATATGCAAAAAGACGGCTTTAAAGTTTGTATGGTTGGTGACGGCATAAATGATGCTCCTTCATTAAAATTGGCAGATTGCTCAATTGCAATGGGTGCTTTAGGTAGTGATATTGCTATTGAAACTGCAGATATGGCTATTTTAAATAGTGATATGAATAAAATCGTTTATTGCGTAAAACACTCAAAACGCACAATATTTACAATTAAGCGCAACATTATACTAGCAATGACTGTAAACTTTATAAGTATCATTTTGTCATTGTTTGGTATATTTGACCCAATGACAGGTGCAATAATGCACAATGTTACTTCTGTAGCGGTAGTATTGTCTTCTGCGTTACTTTTGATAAATAAAAACTATGATAAAAAGAAAGCGTAACTCTTAAATAAACAGTTTCTTGATTTTTAAAATCATTGGATTTGATTGGTATCAAAATTATTTATCATCGGCTATATCTTCAGAATGTGGAATTATTTTCAATATCATAACCCCTTTAAAATCAAGTGTTTAATAAATATTTATAACAATTAGTTTTATGAAAAATAAGTCAAAAAAATATTATCTACTTTATGTGGATAATATTTTTTATTTGAATATTGACTATTTTTTGTTTTTGTAGTAAAATAGATATAATAATTAAAATAAAATAGATTTTGGGAGAGTTTTATGGTAAGTTTGTTGCCAAAAGTAAAAAAATTGCAAACTACACAAAATAAAATAAGTATTTCCTGTATTTGTGTGCAAGGAGAAATTTCCGATTTTGCAAAATGTGAACTGGAAAATTTTATTAAAGAAAAAACAAATTTAAGTTTGGATAATGCAGGCTATAAAATCGAATTTTTGGTGGTAGATGAGAAAAGAAATAACGAATGGTATTATATTGATGTTAAAAATGATAATATGACTGTTAAAGCCGTTTGTGAAGAAGGTGTATACAGAGCTATTCAGACTATTAAACAAATACTTTCTCAAGATATGTATGTTTCTGTAGTCGAAGATGAACCCGGAAATGCTTTTAGGTCGTTTATGCTTGATGTAGGCAGATATTTTTATCCTGTAGAGCATATTAAAAAAATAATTGACTACATATCTTTGTTCAAATTCAATTATTTTCATTTTCATTTGACGGAAGACCAAGGTTGGAGATTTGAGTCAAAAAAATATCCAAAGCTTACGGAAATTGGCAGCAAGCGTTCGCATACTAATTTTGGTATTAAAAAGGAAGAAGGTTTTTACACCCAAAGTGAACTTCGTGATATAGTTGACTATTGTCATAAAAGATTTATCAAAGTTATACCGGAGATTGATATTCCAGGACATACTATGTCTGCTTTGGCGTGTTATCCAGAATTATCTTGCTTTGACAGAAAGCTAAAGGTTTCAACGCATTGGGGTGTTAAATTTGATATAATGTGTGCTGGAAAAGATTTTACTTATACATTTTGCAAAGATATACTTGACGAGTTATGTGAAATTTTTACAGACGAGTATATACATATTGGCGGTGACGAAGCACCAAAGAAGCGTTGGGAGTTGTGTGATAATTGTAATGCAAAACTTAATGAATTAGGGCTTGACAATATGGAACAACTTCAATTGTATTTTGCAAACTATATGGCGGAATATTTGAAAAGTAAAGGCAAACAGACTATTATGTGGTATAATAAGTTTGACGAAAATGACAAAATTGTGCCTGATAAAGATATAATTCTTCAATTTTGGGGAACAAAAAAGGATACGGAATTTTGCGATGTAGTAAATAGCGGCAGACGAGTGATTACTTCTAATAGTAGTGGTTATTACATAGATTTGCCTTATGGTTATATAACTTTAGATGATTCATATAACACACAAGGTGTTACAGGTATTGAGAATACAAAAAGCTTGTTTGGGTATGAGACTTGTTTGTGGACAGAATATGTTAAAGATATCAAAAAAGCTAAATTTAATATGTTTCCACGAGTGCTTGCTATAAGCGAAGTATTTTGGGCAGGCGAAAAAGCAAAAGATTATGACGGGTTTAAAACTAAGCTACCATTATTTAATGAATATTTGAAAAAATTTGATGTTAAAATGCCAAGACGCGGAATATACAATCCAAATCCAATAAGAAAGTTCTTTTCAAAATTGTGGTTTGAGAAAAGACAACTGGTATGGCAAGGATTGTATTTGACTATAGATAACTTTATGTTAAAAAGAAAAATTGAAAATCAAAAATATAAAAGGAGAGAAAAATGAGATTTGTTTTTTATAGAAATTATACAAAAATGTATACGAATTTGATTGAGCGCTTTATGAAATATGTGACTGACAGCAATGGTAACATTAGTGTTGATAAATTACATAAAAACGGAAAGCGTATAATGATTGTAAGCTTTGTAAATATTTTTGTAGGTATTTTGTTATTGGGGTTAGGTATATTGAGTTTAATAATGTTACTTTTAAAAGACCAATATATTTTAGGTATGATATTGTTTATCGTATTTTTATTTGCGGGTGCTTTTATAGTTAATTTTTCCCCAGCATTATTTAAAGTAGGCTTTACTTTTTATATGACTTCAAAATGTCTCGTAGGGGATATTGTTATGAGTAAATGTCCGTTTTGTGGAAGCAGTATAAGTGACAGTGATAATTTTTGCGGAAAGTGCGGTGCAAAATTTAAATTGCAAACGAATTGTCACAATTGCGATACCATAAATAGTCATAACGCAAGATTTTGTAAAAAATGCGGAACTACACTTGCAGTCAAAATAGATGACAGTGCAGAGAGTAGTGTAAAAACTGAAATTGAATGAAGGTGAGAATATGGATAAAAATCAAATAATGAATAAATATGTTTTGAGTATTGCAAAAAAAGCTAATAAATCTATTGATATAGACAAAGTGAAAGCACTTCAAAAGAAAATGATTAAAATTGGTTTGCCTGTTTTATTTGTAGGTCTTGCTATTTTGGTTGTTGGATTTGTACTTATGTTTCTTCTTCCACGAAATAATGGTACATTAAATATTTATGGTAGTATAGTAGTAATTATAGGTGCTATAATTAATGCTATTGGAGCTTTTTATTATATGACCGCAAAACAACTTTATTTTGGCGGCAGTATACTAGAAAGTATGGATAAAGGCAAACATTGCCCAAAATGCGGTGAGATTTTCGGTGGAAGTGCAGATTATTGCGAAAAGTGCGGTGCAAAATTGTTAAAATCTAAATGTTGTAAAGTTTGTGAAACTCAAAATGAAGAAGATGCGGATTATTGCATAAATTGCGGTAAAAAGTTTGAATGATTTTGTGTTATCATTATTACTTTGTTAAATTACTTGTAAAATTCAATAAATGTGTGATAGAAAACATAAAATTACTTAAAAATTGAAAAATAATTGAATTTTTTGTAAATATATAAAATATAATACTAATAATAGGAATAATAAATAGAGTATTATTGTATATTTAAAAAATTTAATTTGACTTGATTTAAGGAGATGTATGGAGCGAAGAAAAATAGTAGCAATAGCAGGTGATGCAAAGGTTGACGAAAATTCAGATAAATTTAATATAGCGTTTGAAATTGGAAAGGCACTTATAGATAACGGCTACAGAATTCAAACAGGTGGTTTAGGCGGAGTTATGAGAGCAGCTTGCTATGGTGCAAAATCTTCCGAAAAGTATAAAGAAGGCGACATTATTGCACTTGTACCTTCTTTTGATATAAATGAAGTAAACGAATTTGCGGATATTGTAATACCAACTGGTCTTGATGTTATGCGTAATGCTTTGGTTGCAAATGCAAGTGCAGTGGTTGCAATCGGCGGTGGGGCAGGAACACTATCCGAAATGGCTTTTGCTTGGACATTTGGCAGATTGATTATTGGAGTTAGTAATGTTGACGGCTGGAGCAGTAAACTTGCGGGCACAAAAATAGATAGCAGAGTGCGTTATCCAGAGATTGAAAACGATATGGTATATCCTGCAACAAGTGGCACCCAAGTTGCAGCAATTTTGAATAAATACATTGATAAATATTACAAACGTCATAAAGGAATTGTTTTTGAAGACGGAATAAGAAAATAGTAATTCCTTTAAAATTGCGCATAATATTCATAGATAAATATTTATAACGGGGGATTGACTTTTGGTTTATATTTGTAATATTTGTGGTTTTGAATATGATGAAAGTTTAGGATATAAAGAAGGCGGAATTGCGGCAGGTACTTTGTGGAGTGATGTTCCAGAAGAATTTGTTTGTCCTTTATGCGGAGTTCCAAAATCGGAATTTACAGCAGAATAATAATTGCTTTTTTTATTAAATAAATTATGTTTTAATCAAAAAAACTATTAAAAATCGGTATTAAAATGAAAAGTTGACTATTTTTTAGTCAACTTTTTGTTGTTTTATAAAAGCTTATTGATAAAAGAACAGCTATTTTATTTAATTTAAATTAATGCAATCTATTATTCATTTTCTTTCAATTTGTATTCAATATCAACATTTGTACTTACATTATTTTCTGTTGTAGCACCTATATCTCTGCCGATAATTTCGCCAGCATTAGCATCTTTAGTGCCGTAATGATTTGTAACTTGGTCGACACAAATTTTAATATTATCTGTGGTATTGTTTTTTGCACTAACAGCTCCTTCGCCATTAGATAGCATACCAGCTATACCGCCAATATCACGATAACCTGTTAAAGTAATATTTGTTGCTTTGCAATTATCTACTTTTCCTGAAAATAAGCAACCGACAATACCACCAACTTTATCACCATTGTCAAATCCGTTTTCAACAGCGTTTGGCGTGCAAGTAATAGTTACATTATCTGCAGTGCATCCGTCTATAGTTGTATATCCATATCCTAAAACGCCACCTGCATAGTGTGTTGAACTAATAACTGCGTTTTTAACATTTATGTTAATTAGTTTAGTAGATGCAGTTCTTGCCATTGCGGCTCCTACATATTCACCACCAGTTATATTTACGCCGTCAAGTGTAAAGTTGCGTATTTCAGTGTCAACTTGCCATTGGTCACCAAACAGTCCAACTCTATCGCCACTTGAGATTTTTAAGTTGTAAATTGTATGACCTTTGCCATCAAACACCCCGCCAAATTGGTTAATTGGTATCCATTCAACATTGTTTAAATTAATATCGTTATTTAGTATTACAGTTTTACCTGAATAACGATTGCCATTATTTACATCATCTCTAAAAGCTCTAAATTGTTCAGCTGTTGTTATAACATATTTGTCACATAACTCACAATATAGCGAATCTTTGTCATAGCTATCAAGGTGAGTTGCTTTTATTATCAAATTCTCGTCAGTTAGTTCAGTTCCGGTATCCTTATCAAAGTTTTTATCACAAAGAGTGCAGTGGTTATGATATTTTGTGCCGTTAGTATGCAAAGTTACTTGCAAGCCAATAATTTCTTCAAAATTATGATTAGATAAATTGATTGGAATTATTTCTTCTTCCTTTTTACCACAAGAGCAAACTCTTTCTTTAAGTCCTTTTTCAGTGCAAGTTGCGGGTTTAATTTCAACCCATTCGCCAAAAGAACAAGTATGCGCACAACCTACAAGTAAACCTATGCAAGTACACATAATTGCAACAAATAGTAAAACTAATATTTTATTCTTCATTATGCCTCCGATTTATTATTATACTATTATCTTGTTTATTTGCATTTAAAATAATACACTATTTATATATAGTAGTCAAATAAAATAATTATGTTTACAAACAAAATTTTGAATAATCCAATTTATAATCATCTGACTACGATTTAATGCTCAAAAGTGTGTGTCATTGGATAAAAAAATAATCCAAGAGAGTGTCTTGGATTATTGTAAAAAAGTAGTTTAGTGCAAAGATTTTGTGTTACGGGGTTATGTTAAACTACTTAATTATTCTAGTTTATAGCTCATTTGAAGGAGCTTCATCAATGATATTTTTTGTGCTATCTTCATTAAAGTATTTAGAAGTGTTATCAATATGTTCGGAAACAAGTTTAGTATTTTGTGCTTTTTCCGCTTCAAATTTTTGAATATCTTCGTCAGTTGCAGATTGGTAAACCATTTTGTTCATAATAGGGTTTAATTTTTTTGCTATGTAACTTGCAATAAAAGTAAAAGTCAAATCGCCAGGTAAGAATATTAAAAACAATGAGATAAAGATAGTATAAGCTGTAACGGTTTTGCCAAAATATAATGTTTGCAAAGCGTAAAAATAAATCATTCCGCAACCATAGGCGATAAGTAAGTTTACTATATTTCCGATAAGATATGCCCAATAAGTTTTATTTTTAAAGCGTTTTATAATAATTCCGCCTACAATAGTTCCAATAAAAAATCCTATTAAGTATCCGAAAGTAGGTTGCAATACATACATAAATCCGCCACCACTTGTAAAAATAGGCAGCCCTATTAATCCCATAAACAGATAAAGGCCTATCGCTAAAGCACCCCACCAAGGTCCCATCATAGATGCAGTAAGTTGAACAAAAAATGTTTGTAGTGTAAACGGAATAACGGGAATAGGAATTTTTATAAATGCACCTGCTATTACTAAACAAGTAAAAACAGCAGTTCTAGCAAGCATTATTGTTTTGCCACGAGTTGTAAGGTTGCTTTTTGGTAATTTTATCATATTTTGCTCCTGTAAATTTTTTAGCGATTATTTATGTTAACCACTTTACGGTATTAGGTTAACATAAAACATAAGGTTATGTCAAACAATTTTATGATAAAATTTGATAATTTTTGAAAATTTTTATTTAAGGCTGTTTAAAGAGCAGTTTGAGTTTATTGATATGTGTAAAACTTGACTTTAATTTGGCGTTATGGTAAAATTTAAAAAGAGGTTAATATGAAAGGGTTATTTATTTTTTTGACAATTATCAGTATGCTATTTTTTATTGCAAAAATGATTGTAGTTATTTTGTTTAGGATAAAGCAAGATAATTATTATAATAATTCGATAATAAAATATTTAAATGATTATACAATTATTGCATACATTATTTTGTTATACGCCTTTTCTATAAGCCTTTATTTAGCGAGCGATTACACAATTGCGGAAAGCAATTTTACCCTAATTATTTTAGTTGTTGTAACAGCTTTGTTTGTTGGTGAAAAAGTTTATTTTTCCGTCAAAAATCGGGGGTATTTGTATATTGAGTCAAATATTTATGATTTGGATAGCATTTCAAAAAAAGAAAATTTTGAAGGCGTTATTATAAAAACAGATAAGACATATTTTTTCCTAAAAGATAAAGAAAAATTTGAGAGTATGTTAGAACTTGAAGAAAAATGCGATAGCAAAGCTTTGTTAAAAAAGCGTTTAATACCTATATGTTTGATAAATGGTCTGAGTATAGTGTTGAGCATTGTTATTTTGGTGCTTGGCTTGGTAAGGGGTGTTTAAATGGCAGGTAAGTTGTATTTGGTAGGAACACCTATTGGTAATATGGGAGACATTACTTTAAGAGCGATTGAAACGCTAAATAATGTGGATATTATTGCTTGCGAAGATACAAGGCATAGCAGTGTACTTCTTCAAAAGTTGCAAATTAAAAAACCGCTTATAAGTTATTATTTGCATAAGGAAAAAAGTAGTGGACAAAAAATAATAGATTTATTGCTAGAAGGTAAAAACATTGCGTTGATTACAGATGCAGGTATGCCTTGCATTTCCGACCCGGGAGCTATTCTTGTGAGTCTTGCAATTGAAAATGGTATTGAGTATACTGTTGTGCCGGGGGCAACTGCAGTGACAAGTGCAATGGCATTATCGGGTATAACAAGACGTGGATTTTGTTTTTTAGGTTTTTTGCCAGAAAAAAATAAGGAAAAGCAAGAGTTAATTGAGCCTTATAAAAACATAGATATTCAATTGGTATTTTACTGTTCACCACATAACATAAATGATGATTTGGATTTTTTATATAATGTGCTTGGGGACAGAAATGCAGTTGTCATAAAAGAAATTACCAAAATGTTTGAAAGGGTGGAAAAAGGCGAGCTTGGCAAACTTAAAATTGAAGAACCACGTGGTGAATATGTAGTAATTGTTGAAGGCAAAGATTTTGCAAGTGATTTGTGCAGTTTAAGTATAGAAGAGCATTTTAAATGTAATATGGATAAAGGTATGACAAAAAAAGATGCAATCAAGCTTACCGCAGCGGAAAGGAATGTGCCTAAAGATGTGGTTTACAAAGTAGCTTTGCAGATTTGTGAAAAATAAAAGTGCTGAAAACAGCACTTTTTTTATTTAAGTTTTTGACAATTTATAATTTTTGTTTATTTTGCGGATTTATCAAAATTATTTATTATTTTATCGTGCATTCTCATACACTCTAAAATCATTTTTGCATTGTGGGAAAGTTTATATTCTGAATAATTAGGAGAGTTTTCTGTCTCTTTTTGGATATTATCGTCTTTTTCCGTATTGTCGGGGGCATTACTATTGCTGTTTTCTACATTTTCAAACTGAAAATTATTATCCGCTTGCGGATAATGTAAAAAATCTTCATTATTTTCGGTATTGTTTTTAGGAATATCGGTTTGATTTAAATTTTTTATGTCTTCAAGTTTTTCTTCAAAATTGCTATTCCCCATATCTTCTTGCTTTAAATTTTGCCCTAAATTTTTTGGAATATTGGTCGTACAATGGGTAAAAAGCCCGTTAAATGTAGAAAATTTTTTCATAATTGCACCTTTTTTTATAAAATTGTCAATAATTTGGTTGTAAAGTATTGATTTATTTCTTTATTTATATTATACTAAATAATGTAATTTAATATGACGAATAATATTTTATTGAAAATTGGCATTTGCCATAAAGCATAAAATAGGAGAATGTATGAAAAAAAATATCAAATTTATTTTAATATCATTGTTATTGATTGCTGTTTTGAGCATATCTTTAGTTGGTTGTACAAAAACACCTAATCTAAAAGGTGGTGACCCAAATGCAACTACTTATAATAATAATAGTTTAGTTGTATCTCAAGGCGATTATATTTATTTTGTTAATGGTAAAATTACTGTTGATGATATTGCAGAAAAAAAGGATAACAAATATGGCAATATCGTAAAAAGTGCAATTTACAGAGCTAAAAAAGATGGTAGCGAGGTAGAAGCTTTAGTGCCACAAGTTGCTATGGATAGCAATAATTCAAATGGTATTAGCGTACTTGGAAATTATTTGTATTTCACATCTCCGTCAACTGCAACTGCAAAAGACGGCACTTTGCAAAAGACTAATACTGATTTTTACAGAGTAGAAATTAGCGGCAGAAACTTAACAAAATTAGTTACACTTGAAGGTAACACTAATCAATATAAATTTACAGATAACGGACTTATCTATTTGGAAAACAGCAAGTTGACTTACTTGCCATATAAGGGTAAGTCAAAAGTTATTTTGGAGAGTGCAGGTAACACTTATTTCCCTGTAACTTCAACTTATGAGCCAGGCAAAGCAGATGCATCAATGGCTGTTTATTATGCAGAATCTCCTGAAGAAAATGATGGTGACCCATACAATGAGATTAAATGTGTTACATCAACAGGTGAAGTTAAAACTATTTTGAGCGGTAAGGATAGCAAAACAAGCTACACAATCAAAAGTGTAGAGAGTGAGGATAATGGCTCTGTTGCAGTATATTACGAAAAGTCAATTTATGACCGTGGCGACGAAAAATACAGCAATAAAGGCTTGTTTGGTATTAAGCTAGGTAACGACTTTAAACAAATTGGTGCTGAAAAGAAATTTGCAGGCAAGAGTGCAACAGTTAGATATATTAGCTTTGAAGAAGGCGTATATGTATTTGAAGATAGTGAAATGTATATCCCTAAAATCGATGCAGATGGAAATGTGGAAAAAGCCGACAAAGACAAAATTTACTATGTAGGTTCTACAATTACTCAATCAAATATTGTTACAATCAAAGACGGATATATTTATTATACAGAAAGCAATGCTTTTAAGAGAGTTAAAATGGATGTAACAGGCGAGGATGCTAATGATAATAATTTAGGACAACCTGAAACAATCATTGAAAAAGATATTGTTACTGATTATGTTAAACCAGTACTAAATGGTAATACATTCTACTATATTAATAGTGGATATTACAATTATATGTACAAGGTTGATATCTCTGTTAAAGATGCTAAACATTCTTTATTAGGTATTAGAACTAACGAAGATAAAAACGCTTACATTAAATTTGTAAAGGAAATGGACGAAGAAACAAGGGAAAAACACGATAAACTTATCGCTGAAGATTTACCTACTGAAGAATTGAAAAAAGATTAATAAATATACGACTGCTAAGTAAAATTAGCAGCCATATTTAAATAGGAGGATATTTTGGCTGAGTGGTTAAACAGAGCTTTTTATAGTTTCGATTTTGCTCTTTTGGAATTCGGACATAATATGCACATTGCTGCTGGTGGCTTTTTTGACGGATTTTGGAAATTTGTCACTGTTTTTGGTGATGGCGGTATAATTTTAATTTTGATTTCACTTGTATTAATTGCTTTTAAAAAGACAAGAAAAATCGGTTTAACAATGTTTGGTGCAATTGCAATTGGAGCATTGATAACAAATATAACTATAAAACCGCTTGTTGCAAGGCCAAGACCTTATGCGGACGAGACAAAGATATTTTATACCTGGTGGAAAGCAGCTGGTAGCGTTCAGGAATCGGAATTTTCTTTTCCATCAGGACATTCCACAGCAAGTATGGCTGCAATGATGGCGTTCTTTCTTGCTGGCAATAAAAAATATAGCTGGACAGGATTTTTTGCAGTATTGTTAATAGGTTTTTCAAGGATTTATTTGTGCGTGCATTATCCGTCAGATGTTTTGTTTGGTTTTATAGTTGGAATAATTGCAGGTGCTATTTCTTATTTGATAGTATGGTTTATTTACAAATATCTAAAGGGCAAAAAGCTAGGCGATATTTTGTATGAAAAAGATATTATTACTTTATATCATTTTATAAAAAATAAATATTTTAATAAAAATAAGACTGCAACTGTACAAGGTGAGTTAGATTCAAATCAAAATTTGCAAGACACAATGGAGAATGTTGCGGGAAAAGATGATAGTTTAACTACTTCTGTTGAGAGTGGAAATGTTTTGAGTGATAATGAAAACATTCAAAACAATGACAATAAAAATATAGAAAATATAGTTTTAGATACAAAAAATATTACGGATAAAGAGAATTAAAATATTGTTGGGGGAGTTATGGAGAGAAATCAAAAGAAAGCAAGAATTGCAATGATTGGCTTAGGCGGTAGGGGTTATGGCTTATTAAGACTTAATCTTGTCAAAATGAAAAATGTTGAAATTGTGGGCATCTGTGATGTCTATCAAGACAGAATTGACCAAGGTATAGAAAAAGTTAAAAAAGTTTGCGGTAATACACCTAAAGGAAGTACAAATTATAAAGATTTTTTAAACGATGAAAACGTCGATATAATTATGATAACTTGTGCGTGGGAAGGCCATATTGATATTGCAATTGAAGCAATGAAAGCAGGTAAATTTGTTGCAATGGAAGTAGGCGGTGCGTACAGCGTAGAAGATTGTTGGCGACTTGTTGATACTTACGAGCAGACAAAAACTCCACTTATGATGCTAGAGAATTGCTGTTATGGTGAATATGAACTTATGACATTAAGAATGGCAAGAGAAGGCTTTTTTGGCGATATTGTACATTGCGAAGGTGGCTATCACCACGATTTAAGACGAGAAATTGCTTTTGGAAAGGAAAATCGTCATTACAGATTAAAAAATTATTTGGAAAGAAATTGTGAAAACTATCCGACTCACGAAATTGGACCTATTGCAAAAGTTTTGGAAATTAATCGTGGCAATTTGTTTACAAGCCTAACTTCTTACTCAAGCTGTAGCAAAGGATTACACGAGTTTATTTTAAAAGAAAAAGCAGACGATAAAGAACTTGTTAATGCAAAGTTTAAACAGGGCGATATAGTTACTACTATTATCGAAACAATTAAAGGGCAGACAGTAGTAATTCAGCTGGATACAACACTTCCAAGGTCTTATAGCCGTGGTTATACTATTAGAGGAACTAAAGCTATGTATTCAGAAGACAATAATTTGGTTTTTGAAGATAATAGTATACATAATAAGCTTTACGAATTTAATAGCAGACCAATTTGGAATAATGGCAAAAAATATGCAAGAAAATACGCTCACAGGATTTGGAAAAACAAAGGAGCAGTTGTAAAAGCAGGACACGGCGGTATGGATTCGCTTGTGCTAAATGCTATGGTTGAAGCCTTTTTGGATGGTTACTATCCACCAATTGATGTGTATGATACCGCAACCTATATGGTTATTACTGCACTTTCTGAAATGTCAATTAAAAATAACAATCAAAAAGTCGAGTTTCCTGATTTTACTAGGGGAAAATGGCAAAACAGACAAGATGTATGCTTAGGTTACTATAGTTTGGAAGGTGCCGTTAAGTAAAAATTGTATTGCCTGCGATAAGTAGGCAATTTTTTTCTAACTTTTATATGTTGTAATAAAAATGAATTTTTAAAATAAAGTTTATTTTTATATAAATTTAATATACAGATATAAAAAATTAAGCTAAAATAAAAAATATTGATGTATTAACCTTTAAAATATGCAATAGTTGTGCCGAAATTTTCAGTTTTTAATATAATGAAAGTATAAGGCTTTTACAAAATGTTTATATTTTAAGGGGGAGTATAGTGTTATGAATGATTTTAGCGAAATGGAAGAAAAGCGACTTGCAATCATACAAAAACATATTGATAATGGCGTAATTTTTAAAAGCACTCATTGTGTATATATATCTGAACAAACAATTATAGGAGAAGGTACTACTATTGATTGCAATAATATTTTGCGTGGGGCTTGCGTTATCGGAAAAGATGTAATTATTAATGACGGAAATACTTTACAAGATTGCACATTAGGCAATAATGTGGTAATTACCAAAAGTGTGGTCACTAATGCTATAATAAAACAGAATACTACTGTAGGTCCTTGGGCACACGTACATACAAGAAGTATTGTGGAAAGGGATTGCCGTATAGGTAATTTTGTGGAAATTAAAAATAGTAATATCGGAATTAATACAAAAATGGCACATTTAGCATATATTGGCGACACTGATATTGGTGCTAAATGCAATATAGGTTGTGGCGTTATTTTTATTAATTATGATGGCAAAAACAAATATCGCAGCGTTATAGGAAACAGCGTTTTTGTAGGCAGTAACAGCAATATTATTGCACCTATAAAAATAGAGGATAATTCATATATCGCAGCAGGTACAACAGTTACAATCAACTTGCCTACTAATTGTATGTGCATAGGAAGAAATAGGGAAGTTGTAAAAGAAAACAGGAGCAAATATCGTATGTGTGATTACAATAAGCAATACTTTGGGACGGACGGAATACGTGGTATATACGGCGAAAAACTAAACGAAGAGATAGCGTATTCGGTAGGTAATTTTTTAGGTTATTCTTCAGATAAAGGTGTTATTGTTGTCGGCAGAGACCCTAGAAAGTCAGGCGAGAGTTTGAAAAATGCTTTGGTACAAGGTGCGTTAGATGCTGATTGTGATGTTATTGATTTGGGTATTGTTACAACTCCAAGTGTTGCAAATATCACTATGAGAGCTAATGCAAATTATGGCGTTGTAATTACTGCATCTCATAACCCAAGCGAGTATAATGGAATAAAAGTATTTAATGACAAAGGCAGAAAACTTTTGAATATAGAAGAAATTCAGATTGAAGAGCATATTAAAAAGAAACATCCTTTTATTTGCAAAAGAAAGGGAAGAGTGATAAAGCAAGATGAATTGCTACAAGATTATATCAACTTTATTTGTAGCGATTTGCCTGATTTGTCTAGTTTGAAAGTAGTTGTAGATTGCTCCAATGGTGCATCAACCGCTATAAGCAAAGCTGTGTTTGAAAAACTAAATATTACAGCTAAGTTTATTGGTGTTGATTGCAATGGCGACAATATAAATAAAAATTGTGGAGCGTTATTCCCTGAAAAGTGTGCAAAGGAAGTAGTTGCAAATGGCTATGACTTAGGATTTTGCTTTGATGGTGATGCTGACAGGATAATTGCCATAGACCATAAAGGCAAAATAATTAGTGGCGATAAAATGATTTATGCCTTTGCAAAAGATATGAAAAAGAAGGGTGTTTTAACTAACAATACAGTAGTTGGCACTATAATGACTAATTGCGGAATGGAAAATAACCTTTCAAAAATCGGTATTAATTTGATAAGAACTAATGTAGGCGACCATTATGTGGTGGAAAAAATGTTGGAGAATGGCTATGTTTTGGGTGGTGAAAGTTCAGGACATATCATATTGGGTGACAAGGTAACTACTGGTGACGGCTTGCTTGTTGCAGTAAACTTATGTAAGCTTATAGTGGAAAATAGATTATCGCTAAATAAGCTTACCGATATTAAAGAATATCCGCAAATCAATATCAATCTTATGACTGATAAAAAAGAAGATATTGTAAAAAATGAAGAAGTATTGAATTGCGTAAAAAGTTATCAAGATATCTTAGGTGATTGTGGCAGAGCATTCATAAGAGCTAGTGGTACAGAAAATAAATTGCGTATAACTGTTGAGTGTGACCATAGCGATATGGCAGTGCAAGTAGCAAGAAATATAGAAAACTTCATAAAAGATAAGTTCGAGTTGATTTAATTTGTGGCAATTTAAAAAATCATAAATAATTAAAAAATGTGATGTGGTATAACATCACATTTTTTGTTTTAAGTAATTTTAGCTGATTTTATATCATAAAATAATGTGAATTTACAAAAAGCTACATTTATAGCAATTTTGAAATAGTTATAAAAATTGGTTTATAATGAACTAAATAGTTGGTTTTTCAGCATAATTATGGCTTAAAATTATAAAATAATAAATAATTATATTGATTTTTATATAAAAATATGGTAAAATAATTAAAAGATATAGCAAAATATTGTTGGAGGATTTATGAAATATTCATTAAAAACAGGCAATTATTGTAATTTTGAAGTTTTTGAAAAAAATAAAATGCCGGCTAGAACTTATGCAATACCTTATACAGATAAAAAGGTGATTGCAAATATTGATTTGTTAAAAGAAAGATATTCCAGCCCAATGGTAAGGTTACTTAATGGTAATTGGGATTTTGTTTATTACGGAAAATTAAGCGAAATGCCTGACGAATTTGACACCGATAATACTGATTTTATGAAATTTCCTGTGCCAGGGGATTGGCAAAGAAATGGTATAGAAAACCCTAATTATTTAAATACTAGATATCAATTTTTTATGAATCCACCGCACATTCCGACAGATATTCCAGTTGGAGTTTATCGTACAAAAATCGATATTAAATCTGTTAATAAGACATATTTAATAAACTTTTTGGGTGTTTGTTCTTGTCTTGATTTGTTTGTTAACGGCGAGTTTGTAGGATATAGCGAAGGTTCGCACAACACTGCTGAGTTTGATTTGACATCATTTTTTAAGCAAGGTGAAAATGAACTTGTCGCCGTAGTTTACAAGTGGTGTAATGGTACATATTTGGAGTGCCAAGATATGTTTAGGGAAAATGGTATTTTCCGTGATGTATTTTTGATTGAAGAAAATAAAAGCTATTTGTTTGATTTTGGATATAGCACAAAATATATTATTGATAAAGAATATCAAATAAGTTTTGATTTTAAAGTTACAAACGCTGTTGATGCAAGTTCAGTTACTTTTGAACTTTTTGACGAAAATGACAATCTTTTAGCTAAAGAAGAGTTGCAAGGCGAACAAGGTAGCAGGCGCATAGCTATAAAAAATGTACACGAGTGGAGTGCGGAAATACCTTATTTGTACAAGTTGATAGTTACCTATTCAGACGGAGTAAATAAAGTTTATTTCAGAAGATTTGTTGGTTTTAAACATATTGAAATTGACGGCAATGTTTTTTGGTTAAACAATCAACCTATAAAGCTAAAAGGTATTAATCATCACGAGTCACACCCAGTTAATGGATATGTTGTTACTCCTGAATTTTTACTAAAAGATATTGAGCTTATTAAAAGCTTTAACTGCAATACAGTAAGACTTTCACATTATCCGCACGACCCGCTATTTTTAATGTTGTGCGACAAAATCGGTTTGTACGCTATTGACGAAATGGATTTGGAGTCACACGGCACTTATCGTAATCCACTATATCAAAGGTTTGGTTTAATAAGCCATAACCCTGCTTGGATAGGACATTATCTTGACAGAGCAAAAAGAATGTTTTATAAATCAAGAAACTGTGCAAGCGTTGTTATGTGGTCACTTGGTAATGAAGCAGGCGGTTATTTATGCCAAGACGAATGTTATAAATTTTTAAAATCTGTAGGTAATGTGCCTATTCATTATGAAAATGCAATACATACAAAAAGGTTCTGTTATGATGTAGTAGGTCATTTTTATCCTAGTCACGCACATCTTGAAGCAATGGCAAACAAGACAATTAAGGATAAAAGATTTTTAAGTAAGCCTTACTTTATGACAGAGTATTCTCACGCAATGGGTATGGGACCAGGTGGTCTTGAAAGATATACAGAATTAGTGCTTGACAATAAAAACTTTTTAGGCGGCTGTATATGGGAATTTTGTGACCATATCGTTGATAATCCAGAGCATAAATTTAGATATACTTATGGTGGTGACTACAACGAACCTAAGCACGATGGCAATTTCTGTGTAGACGGAATGTTTTTCCCTGATAGAACCCCAAGCACTGGTGCATTAAATATGCGTGAGTGTTACAGACCTTATCGTGCAAGACTTAATGGCACTAAACTTGAAATTTGGAATACAAATTACTTCAAAAGTACAAAAGGCGTTCGCATTGATTGGAAAATATTAAGAAACGGCGAGCCAATGAAGGACGGTAGCTTTGATATTCTTGTTCCGCCAAGCGAAGTTATAGCTTATGATATGCCATTAATGTTGCCAAGAGATATGTCAGAGTATACTTTGATTATCACTTATATGGAAGGGGATAAATATATTGCAAGCGAACAATTTGAGCTTACACCATTTATTCCTATTAAGCCAATGTTTGTTGCTCCAGAACACGAGATTGCAAACAATATTTTGACTGCAAAGACAGAAAAAGGCAAATTAATTGTAAATGGCAATACAGGTGAAATAGAAAGCTATAATATTGACGGAGTAGAGTATATAAACGGTAACAATGCTTTAGGCTATAAAGGGTTACTACCTAATATGTACAGAAAACCAATCGATAACGATAGATTTATAAAAATTGGTTGGGCAGTACTTGGATTGTTAAAAGCAAAACCTTGTCACGTTTCAACAAAATTTGATATAGAAAACGGCTTAAAAGTAATAAGCAAATATTCCGTTCGTGGTTATGGTAAGCTTGCAAGCGTAGTTGTTACAATTGCTGTAGGCGAAAATTTGGAATTGCATATCACAGCAAAAGCAAGCAAAGGCTGGAAATTATTGTTTTATAATGATATTGTAAGATTCGGTTTGACTTTGGAAATGCCTTCATCTTTTGATACTGTAGAATATTTTGGAAGAGGAGAGAGAGAAACTCTTGCAGATTTTAACGAACACGGCAAATTTGGTATTTATAAAGTAGCTGTAGAGGATATGGCTGAAAAATACATTATGCCACAAGAGTCAGGTAACAGAAGTGATTGCAGATGGGCAAAAGTTATGGATAAGGACGGCAAAGGCTTGATGTTTGAGTTGGTATCAAATCCATTTAACTTTAATGCAAATCCTTATACAAGGTATCAAATAGAAAAAGCAACTCATAGGGAAGAGATTTTGAGTGCAGACACAACTTGCGTTCAAATTGACGGATTTGTTCGTGGTACAGGTAGCCAAAGCTGTGGTCCACAACCTGAAAAGTATGCAAGACCTAATTTGAAAAAGCCACTTGAGTTTGATTTTATTATTAGACCTATTATTAATGACTAAATTTCATTATTTGGGAAATTGATGTATTTAAAGTTTACTTTTTAATTAATTTTTAAAATGTTGATAACTTTGATTGTAAAACAAAATAAAAAAAGCATCTGAAATGCACAGATGCTTTTTTGTTTATTATTGTAAAGGAAAGAGCATATTAATAATATAAAAACAGCACATAGTTGTGCTGTTTAAGTTTTTAATACTATAATTTAGGTATAGTAATGCTATATTATCTGAAAAACCACTTCATCAGATAGGAAAATCATTTTTTAGTTTGTACTCAGCTTCTTTCTTTTGATGATAGTACTCTAAAGTTCTGTTCTTTAATTCTGTATATCTTTCTTGGTCGGAGTTTGCATCGTAACCTAAAAGTTGGTCAACGCTAATACTGAAAGCATCTGCCAATCTGCATACGATTATTAGTTCCGGTTCACTATCACCCTTTTCATAATGGGAAATAGTTCGTTGAGAAATGTTAACTAACTCAGCAAGCTTTGCTTGAGATAATTTTAATGATTTTCGGATTTTTTTAAGATTATTACTGAAATTCATAGGCAGCCCCCAATTTATATAGTAAATTATATCACATTTGTTTATAATTGACAAGTGCTTTTTAACAATTATTTTATGAAATTTTACAAATTTTTCACAAATCTTAAATTTGTTTTTATAATTTTCATATATTTTACTTTAATTTTATGTTTGTGACAATAATCTCTTTTTATTATTATGTATAAAAAAATCCATTTTAGTAATAATTTAATTATGATAAATTATATTGAGTATAGAGAAAAATTGGCTGTCGCTTTTAAAGGGTCAAAAGATATAATGGCACTTGACACTACTGCTTTGGGAAGAGCAGCGGTACTTTGTTATATTGATGGTATGACTGATAAGGAATTAATTGACAGAAATGTAATTGAACCGCTTAAAAAATGCGACATAAATTTTGCCTTAAGGCAGTCGGAAAGATTTAATAGTACAATCAAAAATATCGATTGCATAGACATTACAAGCATAATGCAAGATGATAATAATTGTAATCTTACAAATTATTACGATTCAACCGATATTAATAGCAATGGTGAGCAAAACGAAAATGATTCTAAGGGGAATTGTTTGATAAGAGAGCAAAATTGCGTTGAGATAAACGAAACAAGAGCGATTACTGCGGATTTATTAAACAAGATTATTTATATTTCCGACCCGATTATTGTTTGCGAAAGCTTTGAAGAAATGATAAACAGAATTGCAAGCGGTGATATTGGACTTATGATTGACGGGGCAGAAAGTTTTTTTGTTTTATCTTTAAGAGACTATAAGATAAGGGGGATTACCGAACCGCCTGTATCTACAGTTTTGCGTGGTCCGCGTGAAGGCTTTGTTGAAGATATGAAAGTTAATATGACAATGCTTAGGCGAAGATTTAGAACCCCTGATTTAGTATTTGATTTAATGCAGATAGGTAAATATTCAGGTACTCAAATTGCCATTGCATATATTGATGGCGTTGCAGATAACGGCGTTGTGGAGAAAATAAAAAGCAGAATATCTGAAATCAATTGCGACGGAATTATAGATAGCTCATATATTGCAAGATATATAGAAGATAATAAACATTCTTTATTTAATCAAGTTGGTACAGCTGAAAAACCTGACATTATAGCAGGAAAGTTGCTTGAAGGTAGAGTTGCAATAATTTGTGATGGTTCGCCTACTGTTATTACTTTGCCATTTGTCCTTTTTGAGCATTTTCAAGCAAGTGAAGATTACTATACAAAGAGCTATCGTGCATCTGCAACAAGAATACTAAGAGTTATAGCAATGATTATAGCTATAAGTCTCCCTGCGGCTTATGTTGCTTTGCAAGAGTTTCAATATCATATGTTTCCGCTCAAATTGTTAGTGGTAATAATGAATAGTTTGCAAGGCGTTCCGCTTACTCCTACCATTGAAATGATAGTCCTGCTATTGGTATTTGAAATACTAAATGAAGCGAGCGTACGAATGCCTAGATATGTAGGTACGGCATTGTCTATAGTCGGAGCAATAGTATTGGGAGAGTCAGCGGTTAGTGCAGGATTACTTTCTGTACCCACATTACTTGTTACGGCTATGTCTACAATAGGACTTTATTGTGTGCCTGACGAAGTAGATGCGGGCAGTATTCTAAGGATATTGTTTGTTGCAGTTGCAGGAGTTTTAGGTATATTTGGATTGATACTAGCAGTATTTGCATTATTTGGGTATATGGTTGGTTTAAGAAATTACGGCACAAGTTATATGGCACCATTCGCTCCAATGTTACCACTTGATATGCAAGACGGAGTTACAAAAAAGAATTTGATAGATATGAAGAAGAGACCTTTTTCTATACCTACAATAAACAGAGTAAGAGCAAAGTAATAATATATTAGAAAAACCGAATAAAAATCGGTATTAAATTTAAAATTAATAAGGTAAATATGGAAAAGGCATTAAAAAATTATAATAATGACAATGTGATATATACAAATCAATTTGCAATCATAGCATTTATCGTTATGATAGTATTTAAAATTGCAATGTTACCTTCTTATATGTATGATACAGTGGGAAGGGATAGTTGGATAGTGATTGGAATATTGATGGCAGTTGAAGGGATAATGTTTTTTATTACTCTATACATTGTAAGACGAATTAATTTGCTAAAAGATAACAACAAATGGCTGTATGCTTTTCATATTGTTATGTATGTTTATTCAATGATAAGGTTAGTAACGCTATATGCAGGGCTTATTACCTATACATCTTCCAGTTTGTTTGACCAAGGCAGAATAGATTTTATAATAATTGCCTTTGCACTTGTTATACCATATCTAGCATCAAAAGGTGGAAATACAATAGCAAGACTATTTGAAATGATGTTTTATTTTATTATGGCAATTTTAATTGTTATGGTTTTGACACCTAGCTTTAAAGCGGATTTTAGTGAATTAACACCGATTTTCGGCGGAAATAATGAAAAATTAGGTAATGGTTTTGTTGATTTTTCAGTATGGTTCGGTGATTATGTTCCGTTATTATACTTTACCGTTAAAAAGAATAGAAATAAAATATTGGAAAAAACTTCTGTGCCGCTTGCAGTGGTTGGTGCGGTAGTTGGAATAATTGTGTTTTATGTAGCTTTTATAGCGGTTTATGGCGAAGCAGGTGGACTAGTTTACTTTGCATTTAACAGAATGTCTGTATTTAATACTTTAAGCGATTTACTAGGTGCTACAAACTTCCTTAGCATATTAGTTTGGATAATAATGTCTATACTTCAAATTACACTTTTGTTTTTTACAACTTGCAATGCACTATCTTGCATAATCAAAAACAAAATTATAGCTATTGTTATAAATATAATTGCAATTTCTGCAATAGAAATGTTTTGGGTAAAAAATTTAGAAAACGCACACAATTTTGCAATTGGGTATGTAAAATATTTTGTGATTATTTGTGAATTTGCAATTCCGCTTGCAATGTTTATTTATACAAAATGGTGCAAGAAGGAGAAAGTATGAAAAAGGTATTAAAATCAAAATGGGTTATAATAATAACAATTTGTATTGCACTTGTTGTATTTAATGCAATGGTTTTTAATGTAAGTGTGGTTAAAAGAAACATTGTGGTTGGAATCGGTCTTGATTATGATGGCAGTGAATACACTTTATACACTCAAGTGGTCTTGCCTAAAAATGGCGGTGTTGCAAGCGGGGGCGGAAATAACTACGTTACACTAAAAGGAAATGCACAAAATATAGATATTGCAATTGATAAGATAGAAAAGGAACAAGGTGCGATTTTGTCCTTTGCACAAGCTGCTATTTTGATACTTGGCAAAAATATGATGGAAAATGGCGATTTGGCACTTGTTGATACTTTCTTTATGGACGACAGAGTTCACGATAACCTTTTTATTGTTATGGCAGAAGACAAGGCAGAAGATATTATGAATGCACAGGTGGCTGCGGGTGAAGTATCTAGTTTGCAGTTGGTAAGACAATTAAGACCGACTAAAGCTCCACTTGGTGTAACAGCTATATCTTTGCAGGAGTATGTGCGAAATTCCAAAAATGTTAACAAAATAAATTATCTTCCGCTTGTGAGTGTGGAAGAAACAGAGCCATCAACCGACCAACAAAAAGAAAATTTAGAGAAAGCAGATAAATTTTTGATATCAAAAACCGCTTTGATAGACGAAAATGGTTTGCAGTGTTTGCTTGATGAAAACTTGACTCAAATTTTTAGCCTTACAAAAATGAGTTTGCAAGATGGTGTTTTAAAAGTTGATGGGGACGAAATGTTTAGCGTTCATATTATTGATAGCAAAGCAAAAATGAGTTACGATTTGGATAAATCGGAGTGTGAAATTAAATTTAAACTTAAAACTATTCGTACGGAAGGTAGGTTTGCAAATAGTAAAATATCTTTTGAATTAAGCAAAGACGAAAAAACGAGACTTATGAAATCTATCGATATTAGGACGAGAGAACTAATTAACTATGGATTATCGGTAAATGTTGATATATTAAATGTGGTAGATGGTTTTTTAAAGAAATTTCCAAAAGAATCAAGCCGAATAATGGCTGACGATTTTTTAAAACAATTGAATTTTAAGGTTAGCGTACAAATCGAACAAGTTGAATGATAGTAAAAAATATAGTGTGCAGGGCAAGTTACAATAATTGTAATTTGCTCTGTTATTTATTTGATAATATAGTATTATTATAAACTAAGTGTCAATAAATTTGAGAAAACTCAAATTTATACAAAAGCTAAACTTTTACTTGATAAATCAAGTCGGCACAGTTTGAATTAACAATCGCTGATGTCAAATGACACTTCGTGTCGCTTGACTACAGTTTCCGATAATATAAACTATAGGAAGTAGATTTTAATTGGTATTAAAATTTCATATTGCTAACGAAATAAACTTGCTGTCGCAAGTACTTCTAGTTTGAAAAATCGTCAGTTACTGCAAAATGTGGCTTCACCCCGCTTTGCGATAACTTCCGATAATATAAATATAGTAATAAAAATAAAAAATATTATATTAAGGCTTGTTATTTTTATAAAAATTTGTTATAATATATTTGATTATTTTAAAATATATGGCTTAGATTATGGCGATAGAAAAAAAGAAATTTAAAATTTTAACTCCTGTAAGGGTAATAGTTATCGGTTTTGCACTTATAATTTTTGTAGGCGCATTTTTGCTTAGTCTGCCGATTGCACATAATGATATGCAATGGTTTCCGTTTATGGACGCCCTATTTACTTCTACTTCTGCCGTTTGTGTAACAGGTTTAATTGTTGTGGATACTGCTACTCAGTTTAATTTGTTTGGACAAATGGTTATTTTGTTTTTAATACAAATAGGTGGTCTTGGAGTAATGACGGCAACAACATTGTTGTTTTTAATGATGCGAAAAAGGATAACTTTGAAAAACCGTCTTATGTTACAGGAAGCCTTGAGTGAAGATAGATTGCAAGGTATTGTAAAGTCTATAAAGTTGATACTCATATTGACTTTTTCAATAGAACTTGTCGGAGCATTAGTGCTAATGTGTAGTTTTATACCTGCTTTTGGTGGTATAGGCGTTTGGATAAGCATATTTATTTCAATATCCGCCTTTTGTAACGCAGGTTTTGATGTGCTAGGCAAAGTATGTGGCGACCAATTTGGTTCTCTTACTACTTTTGCGGAAAATGCTTTTGTATGTCTACCTATTATGGCACTAATAGTTATTGGCGGTATAGGCTTTATGGTGCTTATAGATATTGGGGATAGAGCTTTTAGAAAAAAAAGAAAACTTACACCGCATACAAAAATGGTTTTAATTATAACCGCAGTGCTTATAATTTTTGGTTGGGCAGCTTTTATGGCGACTGAATGGAATGGCGTTTTAAAAGATAAGAGTGTTGGTGGTAAGATTTTAACAGCATTATTCCAGTCGGTAACTCCAAGGACGGCAGGTTTTGAAACTGTATCTCAAGCTGCACTTACTCCTGTATCGTATATGCTTACATTGATTTTAATGTTTATCGGTGCTTCGCCTTCGTCTACAGGTGGTGGTGTAAAAACCACAACACTTGCAGTGCTTATGCTTACGGGGATTAGAACTCTTCAAGGCGAAAGAGATGTCAATTTAGGAAAAACAAAAATCAATCCAAATGTAATAAAAAGAGCAATTACAATTATAATGCTTGCAATATTGATTATTATGATAAATACAATTTTAATATTGATTTTCGAGCAAAATAATCATAATCAAATGGCAAATGTGGAAAATATTTTGTTTGAAGTAACAAGTGCTTTTTCAACAGTAGGACTTACAATGGGTATTACTCCAAAGCTTAGTGTAGCAAGTAAATTATTATTATGTCTTACTATGTTTATTGGAAGAGTAGGCACACTTACAATTGGTTTTTCAATTGCAAAGCGTAAAAAAATTAATGATAAAATAGAATACACAGACGCTAAAATTTTGATAGGTTAGGAGGAATTATGGCTATCGTTAAAAAAGAAATGTCAGAGTTTGCTGTTATAGGACTTGGTAAATTTGGTAGTGCAATTGCAAGAGAACTGCACGAAATGGATAAGCAAGTGCTTGTTGTGGATATAGATGAAGACAGGGTTAATGCTGCAAGTGAGTATGCAACTCACGCTGTTATTGCAGATGCGTCAGATGAACAAGCAATTCAAGCAATTGGTATAAGCAACTTTGATGCAGTTATTATTTGTATGGGTAAAAATATGCAAGCGAGCATTCTAACTACTCTTATTTGTAAAGAGCAGGGAGCATCTTTTATTGTTGCTAAAGCAAGCGGAAGAAAACATAAAGAAGTATTGAAAAAAATAGGTGCAGACCTTGTTGTTGAGCCAGAAGAGGAAATGGCACAAAAAATGGCTGTAAGGCTTGTAACACCGCATTTGAATGATATTATGGTGCTTGATAACTACTTTACTATAGCAGAAGCGGAAGTTCCGCAAAAGTGGGAAGATAGAACGCTTATCGATATTGATATGCGTAGAAAATTTGGCGTGACATTACTTCTTATTAAAAATGGTGGCAAGGTTACATCAAGTCCAAGCGGCGATACCTTTTTAAGAAAAGGCGACACTATTGTTATTGGTGGCGATACTGCAAGCGTTGATAAGTTTATAGATAAACTTGCAATGATGCAATAATTTAGCATACTTTAATTATTCTTTAAAATAAGTGAAATAGATAATAATTATAAATATAGTTGTTATATAAAATCAAAAAGACTGCAAATTTTTGCAGTCTTTTTTGTTTAATAATTTTTAAATATATATTGTAAATAGCATTACCTAATAACATCTGTGCCGATATATTTTCTTAAAACTTCAGGTACTGTTATTGAGCCGTCTTCGTTTTGGAAGTTTTCAATGATAGCTGCTGTAGTTCTGCCTACCGCAAGACCACTACCATTTAAAGTGTGAACAAATCTTGTTTTTTTATCTGCGTCTCTAAATTTAATATTTGCTCGTCTTGCTTGGAAATCTACATAATTTGAGCAAGAAGAAATTTCAACATATCTATTGTAGCTAGGCATCCATACTTCAATGTCATAAGTTTTTGCTGAACCAAAGCCTAAATCACCTGTGCAAAGAGTAACCACTCTGTAAGGTAAGCCTAAAAGTTGCAATATTTTTTCTGCAGCGTTTGTAAGTTCTTCAAGTTCTTCAAAACTATTGTCAGGATGTGTAAATTTAACAAGTTCAACTTTGTTAAATTGATGTTGTCTGATAAGTCCTCTTGTATCACGACCTGCAGAACCAGCTTCACCACGGAAACAAGCAGTGTAAGCACAATATTTAATTGGTAGTTGTTTTTCGTCCAAAATCTCACCCCTATGAAGGTTAGTAACAGGTACTTCTGCAGTAGGTACTAAATAGTAATCTGTGCCTTTAACAGCATACATATCTTCTTCAAACTTAGGTAGTTGACCTGTACCAATCATACTATCACGGTTAACCATAAATGGTGGGAAAACTTCTGTATAACCTGATAATGCGTGAGTATCAAGCATAAAGTTCATAATAGCACGCTCAAGTTTAGCACCCCAGTTTTTGTATACAGTAAATCTTGCACCTGTGATTTTACCTGCACGCTCCCAGTCAAAAATGTTCAAATCTAAACCTAAATCCCAATGTGCCTTTGGCTCAAAATCAAATTTAGTTGGCTCTAAATAGCGTCTTACTTCCACATTTTGGTCAGAGTCGCCTCCATACGGTACACTTTCGTCAGGAATATTAGGGATAGCAAGCATAAGCTCATTTAGTTTACTAACGATTTCATTTAGTTCGTCGTCATACTTTTTGATTTCATCGCCAAGCTCTTTCATTTCGGCAATTTTGCTGTCTGCATTTCCTTTATTTTTCTTGATTTCGGCAATTTCTTTTGAAACTGTGTTTTTAGTTGCTTTTAGTTGTTCAACCTTTTTTATAAGTTCAACACGCTTTGCAGCAAGTGGAGCAACTTCGCCGATAGGTGATTTGCCACTGCGGTGAGACAATTTTTCAGTCACATAATCTATATTTTCGCAAACATATTTTAAATCTAACATAATTTATATTTCCTTTATAATTTAAATTTGTTTTAATTTTACAATTTTTTATACCTAAAACAGCTTATTTAATAACCAAATTCACCAATCTTTTTGGAATAACAATTTCTTTAACAATTGTTTTTCCGCAAATCAAGTTTTTAATAACATCGCTATTTTTAGCTATTTCAATGATTGCTTTGTTGTCGCTATCTGCAGGAACAATGATTTTGTCACGGTTTTTGCTGTTAATTTGAACAACAAGCTCATATTCGTCTTTTACAAGATACTTGCTATCTGCAACAGGGTAGTTTTTGTTTAAAACAGAGCCTTTTTCACCAATTTGCTCGTGCAATTCTTCTGCAAAACAAGGTGTGAAAGGTGCTAGTAATAAAACTAAGTTATAGCAAGCTTCTTGGAATATCTTGTAATTTTTGTCAGCTGCAGTATCGTACTTGTAAAGTGCATTTACAAGCTCCATAATCCTTGCAATAGCAGTGTTAAAACTGAATATTTCTGTATCACTTGTTACTTTTTGGATAGTAGAGTTTAAAATGTATAGCAATTCTTTATCTTGTTTTGTAAGTTCTTTTTCTGAAGCTTTGCCGCTATAAGCACTTTTAACTATCCTTTCCACTCTGTCCATAAACTTAGTGATTGATTCTATACCATTTTCATTCCAAGGACCGCCTTCGATATAACTAAAACCAAACATTAAGTAAAGTCTGAAAGCATCTGCACCAACTTTGCTTATAATATCGTCTGGGCTTACAACATTGCCCCTTGATTTACTCATTTTAAATCCGTCTGGACCTAAAATCAAACCTTGGTGTACAAGTGAAGTAAATGGCTCGTCAAATTTCAAATATCCTAAATCTCTTAAAGCTTTTGTGAAAAACCTTGCATATAATAAGTGCATACAAGCGTGTTCCGCACCGCCGATATATTTGTCGACAGGTAGCATTTTGTTAATTAAGTCAGGGTCAAACGCTTGTTTGTCGTTTTTGGAATCTGGGTATCTTAAATAATACCAAGATGAGCAAACAAAAGTATCCAAAGTGTCTTCGTCGCGTTTAGCTGGTCTTCCGCAAACAGGACAAATAGTATTTATATACTCGTCGCATTTTGCAAGCGGTGATTTTCCGTCTGGCGTAAAGTTTACATTGTAAGGAAGTTCTACCGGTAATTGGTCTTCCGGAACAGGTACATCACCACAATGGTCGCAATGTATAATAGGAATAGGGCAGCCCCAGTATCTTTGACGGGAAACAAGCCAGTCACGCAATCTGTAGTTTATTTTTTTGCCACCTTTATCTTGTTTTTCTAGTCTATCCAAAATAGCGTTAATAGCTTGCTCAGAAGTTAATCCATCATCTATGTCACTATTTACTAGCACGCCGTAATCGCAATAAGGAAGTTCGTCATTGCCGTTTGGATTAGATATAACTATTGTGATTGGAAGATTATATTTTTGAGCAAAAGCAAAGTCTCTATCATCGTGAGAAGGAACGCCCATAACAGCACCTGTACCATAACTATATAGTACATAATCTGCAATCCAAATAGGTACTTTTTTGTTGTTGATTGGGTTAATTGCATAAGCTCCAATAAATACACCAGTTTTTTCACGGGTAGAACTCATTCTGTCAATTTCACTGACTTTTGAGCACATATCTTTGTATTCTTCCACAGCTTTTTTGCATTCAGCTGTAGTTAGCTCGTTAACAAGTGGGTGTTCAGGTGACAAAACAACATAAGAAACACCGTGCAAAGTGTCGGCTCTTGTTGTAAATACTCTAAAGTTACCGCCTTTTTCCAAAGCAAACTCAACTTCGCCACCAACAGATTTACCAATCCAGTTTTTTTGCATAGCGATAGTTTTTGCAGGCCAGTCAAGTTTGTCTAAATCTGCAAGTAGTTCTTCCGCATAATCGGTGATTTTAAAAAACCATTGAGTAAGGTTTTTTCTTATAACTGTGGTTTTGCATCTTTCGCAACTGCCGTCCACAACTTGCTCGTTTGCAAGTACTGTTTGACAAGATGGACACCAGTTTACAGGTGCTTCTTTTCTGTAAGCTAGGCCGTTTTTGTACAATTGCAAGAAAATCCATTGTGTCCAACGATAATAGTCGGGAGTGCAAGTTTTTATTTCGTAATCCCAATCAAAAGAACCATTGATTTTCTTAAGTTGTTCTTCCATAGTTTCAATATTTTTGAGTGTACTGTCTTTAGGGTGAATACCTGTTTTGATAGCATAGTTTTCAGCTGGAAGTCCAAAAGCATCAAAGCCCATTGGTTCAAAAACTTCGTAGCCTTGCATACGCTTGAATTTTGCAAAACTATCTGCAGGTCCGTAATTGTACCAGTGTCCTGCGTGAAGTTTAGCTGCAGATGGGTAAGAGAACATCTCAAGAACATAGTACTTTTTGTCAATTCTTGATTTGTCAAAACTATAAAGTTTATCTTTCTCCCATTTTTCTCGCCATTTTTTTTCTACTTGTAACATATCCATAAGATTACACTCCAAAATATTAATGTCTTTTTGTTTTAAGTTTATAATAATTATATATTATTTTAATACAAGAGCTATTAATTGTCAAGTATTAAGCTTTTTAAATATTGCTATTTACCTAAATATTTGTGAGTAGGTTACATTTTTATAAGTTTTTTTGTAATAAACACCAAAATAGTAATAAATTTGATTAATTTTACCGATTTAATGTTTCATTTATTTAACTTTAAGCTATAATTAATTTGACTATGCTTTAAAAGTAGTTTGTTAGATATTAATAATTTGTTAATAGCTTTTTTTATCGCCTTGACTATTTAAAAGTTTTCGTGTATAATAAAATAGCAGGAGTAGGTATGAATAAAATCAAAAATACTGCGGAATGGTTTAAACTTGATAATGCTTCAAAAATTTATCCGGCTAGTGGTAACACTAGGTGGAATGCTGTTTATCGCGTTTGTGCTGTTATGAAAGAGCGTGTAGATAGGGAAGTTTTACAACAAGCTTTAGATGTTGTTATTGAAAGATTCCCTTCATATAATGTAATTTTGCGTAGGGGATTCTTTTGGTATTTTTTGCAAGGTGCAACTATAAGACCAGTTGTTACAAGAGAAAGTGATTATCCTTGCAGGCAATTTGATTTTATGAATAGAGAACCTTTGTTTAGGGTTATGTATTCCGGCAACAGAATTATGGCGGAATTTTCACATTGTATAAGTGACGGAAATGCTAGCACCAATTTTTTAAATACACTAATTCTTAAGTACTTGCATCTTTTGGGTAAAAAGGTTGACAGAGGACCACTTTTACACTACAACGATGCTCCAAAAGAAGAAGAGTTTGAAGATAGTTACAGCAGATATTACAATCCAAAAGGCTCAAAAACTTTGCCTGAAAATTATAGTGCATATCATTTACAAGGCACTAAGGAGCTTAAAGGTGTTGTAAATGTCACTCACGGCGAAGTGGAAACTGCAAAATTATTAGAGTTAAGTCACGCTGCAGGAGTTACCCTTAATGAGTATATTATTGGAGCACTTGCATATTGCCTTTATAACAAAAGGAAATACGATGCTGTAAATAAAAATTCAAAAAGACCTATTTCCGTTCAGTATTCAGTTGATTTGAGAAACTATTTTCCTTCTCAAACTGTAAGAATGTTTTCTGGCTTTGTAAATGTTTTATTAAAGGAAACATCTCCAAAAGATATGACTTTTGAAGAAATTTTGCAAAAAATGGCAGAAGAGAGCAGAATTAGATGCAATAAAGATAATTTCCAAAACTTTATAAACAGCAATTTTTCACTTGAAAAAAATTGGATTATAAGAGCTGTCCCATTGTCTGTAAAAAATCTAATTATGAAAATTGCCTACTACAATCAAGCTGACAGAGTAAGCAGTTTAATAGTGACAAATATGGGACGAATGAATGTTCCAAAAGAATTTTCTGAGTATATTGAAAGATATGAGCTTATTATAGGTCCACAAAAATACGATAATTCTACTATGACAATTTGTAGTTTTAATGGTAAAACTGTGTTTACCTTTGTAAAAACAATCAAAAATTCATATTTAGAGAGAGAGTTTTTTAAGTTTTTGACAGAAAGGGGACTTGAAGTTTTTGTGAATGGTAATAATGGGGGACGAAAAAATGATTGATAAATGTCCTAGATGTAATGTAAAAGTTGATAAAAATTTGTCAAATTGTCCTTTGTGCGGTTCGTATATAGAAAGAAATGAAGAAGACCAAGAAACGCCGCTTGATGCAATTGATTATGGCTACCCAAAAGTAAGAAAAGGTATAGTAGTTAGAGAAATTGCATTTAGAGTATTTTTGTACGCTTGCTTAATTTCCATAGGAATTTGCTTTTTAGTTAATTTTCTTGCCGCAAATAGGATTTTTTGGGCATATCATATATTGTTTGGTTGGGCAGTTTTTTGGTGTACATTAGGCAGAAGTCTGTTTTTTCATTTGGATTTTAGAAAACAGATTTTTTGGTACAGCGTTTTTGCTTCAATAATCTGCTATTATATTCAAACAATGATGTATGGCAAATTTATAGTTACGGAATCTCAAAATTGGGCACTTATATGGGCTATGCCTTCATTCTTTTTGGGTGGTATTGCTATACTTTTCATTTATATGCTTGTTGAGTTTAAAGATTGGGTAAGGCTTACAATGCCACTTACTGCAATGTGTTTGGTTACTGCAGTGCCTGCAATAATTGCAAGTGTTATGTATAAACAAGTACATTTTATGATTTATATTTGTCTTGGTGTAGGTGTTATTACTTTATTGCTAATGATGATTTTAGGCAGAGAAAAGTACTTTTTAGAGTTGAAAAAGAAATTTTTCTTATAAATTTTTTGCTAAATAACAAAATGTTATACAAATCAATCTTTATTTATTAAAGTAAAAAATATTGTTATTTATAGAAAAATGATTGATTTATAATTGGAGCTATTATGAAAAAAATGATTTCTACAATTTTTGTTGTGCTTGCGTTAGTGCTTTTAAATATAAGCACTGTGTTTGCAGATAATGGTGCATCATCAAACGTAAATGTTACCTTTATTGTTTTGACTTGCGTGTTAGCACCCGTTTTGGTTGGAGTTATTGTTTATTATAGCTTAAAAGCTAAAAAAGCAAAAAATACTAAGAAGGAAGAAGAAAAAATCAAAATAATCAGAGATTATGAAAATAAATAAAAGATTGATATTGGCATCTAAATCACCAAGAAGATATGAGCTTTTAAATCCGCATTTTGATAAAACGGAGATAGTGACAAAAGATGTTAAGGAAGAATATTTGGCAACCACACCTGCGGAAATAGTGGTGGAACTTGCTAAACTGAAACTTGCAGATTTACCAAAAATTTATCCTAATGATATTGTTATAGCAGGGGATACAATAGTTTGGTTTAAAACAAAGGTTTATGGTAAGCCTAAAGATAGGCAGGACGCATTTAGAATGTTAAAGGAATTATCAGGAAATTGTCACCAAGTTTACAGCGGTTTTGCAGTTGCTTATAAAGGACAAGTTGTAACAGGTTATGATAAAAGTGATATAATTTTTAAATGTCTTTCCGATGAAATGATAGAAAATTATATCAATAGCGGTTCTCCGCTTGACAAAGCGGGTAGTTACGGAGTGCAAGATGGCGTTGTGGTTGAGCGTTTTAGTGGAGATATAAATACCATTATCGGACTACCATTAGATAAAATATTGAGTGTATGTAAGGAGTTGATATTTACTTATGAATAAAATTTGTTTGAGTGTGGATATTGGTAGCAAAAATATTGTTATTGCAGATAAAGAATCGACATCTATAATATCTGAGCCTAGCGTTGTTGCAACAGCAAATCTTAATAGCAAATTTGAAAATGTTGCGGCAGGAGCAGAGGCACTTAGATATATTGCAAATAGCAGTAACAATGCTCAGCTTATTTATCCTATAAAAAATGGTAGTGTGGATAATGAAGTTGCATTTGTCTATCTTATAAAAACATTGATAAATAATATCGCTCCAAGGAAATTTTTAAAAAATTATGTTAGCGTTATAGCAAATGTTTCCTGCGGACTTACAAATATCGAGAAACGGGTAATAGAAGAAGCATTTTACAAAGCAGGCGTAAAGGAAGTCGTAATTGTGGAATCCCCACTTTCTGTAAAAGCAATCAATAATGACAAAGCTATGTTTTTGGTAAATATCGGTAGCAGTAATACGGAAATTGCTATTGTCACCGATGAAGGAATAGTAAATGGTTGTTCAATAAATGTAGGGGGAGACGATATTGACTATGCAATAATTGATTACATAAGTGATAAATATAAGTTGGTAATTAATAAAACAAGCAGTGAAGATATTAAACTTGGACTTGCAAATCTTGAAGAAAACGATTTGTCAACAATAATTATAAAAGGCAAAGCAGTTTTGCAAAATACTAAAAATGAAGTTAAACTAACCGCAACAGAATTAAGACCACTTGTACAAAATTCAATTGATAAAATAGTGGAAGTTGTAGCTCAAGTTTGTATGATGATTCCTAAAGCTCACTTGCATATTATTGAGCAAAATGGTATTTATCTATGCGGTGGGGGAAGCAAACTTTCCGGACTTGCAAATTATTTAAAGGAAAGATTGTTTGTTGATATAAAGATTATGGACGAGCCTGAATTTGCTGTGGCAGTAGGCGGAAGTAAATTCTTTTTTGACAAAGGAAAGCTTGCAAGAATGCTTAATATCGATAATTTGAATTGATAATATTTTAATTGATTTTAATATCGTAAATAAAGTAAATTTTTTTAAGGTTTATGATAAAAACACTCTGAAAATCGGGGTGTTTTTTATTTTTTCTGATAAAATATAGTAGCTTCAATGCGTTATTAGTTGATTTAATGTTATTTATATTGAATTAAGAAAATTAAATGATTTTGCAAAATTATCGATTTTGTTAATTAGATAAGTAAATACAACAATAAAACCTAAATTCGGAAATATTTCGATAAAATACACTAAAACAAGTAGTTATATTTATTGTATAATGATTAGTGTTAATTTTTAAATATTATGAGGTGAATATGGCAAGGGTGATTGTGGTAACTTCCGGTAAAGGCGGTGTTGGAAAGACTACTTGCACAGCAAGTATAGGGGCAATGCTAGCATATCGTGGCAAAAGGGTGTTACTTATTGATGCGGATATTGGGCTAAATAATTTAGATGTACTTGTTGGTATTGATGATAAAGTTGTGTATGATATGGCAGATGTGATTTCGGGAAGATGCAGGATAAAACAAGCACTTGTATCTAGCCCTGATATTCCTAATATGTATATTTTGCCTTCTCAAAATGCGTATAACAGCGATATAATAAGTATGAAAGATTTTAGGGGACTTATTACTAAATTGAGTGACGGGTTTGATTTTATATTTATTGATAGTCCGGCGGGGATTGACAAAGGTTTTCACAGAGCAGTTGCACCAAGCAGCGAAGCGTTGGTTGTTGCAACTCCCAATGTTTCTTCGTTAAGAGACGCAGATAAAGTAATTAGCATTTTGCATAATTACAAATTGAATGCTGTAAACCTTATAGTCAATCGTATTCGCGGTGATATGGTTATAAATGGTGAAATGATGTCTGTAATAGAAATTGCAAAATTGTTAGGTGTTGCACCAATTGGTGTTATACCTGAAGATGACAAAATCCATATTTTTTCGGAATTAGGTAAAATTGGTAGGGGTGAGTGTCTTGCTACAAAGTCTTTTGAGTGTGTTGCAGATAATTTTATTACGGGAAGACGCAGACTTTATGACCCAACTGCACAATATCGGGGAATGTTTGGCAAACTTAAAATGATGTTAAAAAGGGCATAAATTTAATTATTAATGAGATTTATATCTAAATAAAGGTGATATATAATGTTTAATCAAAATAAAGACTATTATAATTCGGCAAGTTCAGAGAGACTATTGCAAATATTAAAAAAAGATAAATTGCAAATGCCACAAATGATTGAGCAAAATTTGAAAAAAGATATGCTAAAAGTTATTGCAGGCTACCTTAATCTTAAAGATACTAATTGTGATTTAAGGCTTGAGATAGAAAATAACGGAAAAATTTTGATAGCTTTTGAAGGTATAGCAGATAGCTTTAAGGCAAAACAATAGTTTTTTGTTCTACTAAAAATTAATCTAATATTTTGTAATAATCCAAAAATCTATAGCATAAGTTATCTTAGTAAACTAATTGGAGAGTGAGTTTTATGAAATATGATGATTATGAAAAAGTTGAGTGCAATAACTATCCAAACGAAAATATTACAGTTGAGCTTGGCAAAAAGCACAAAAAATTTAAAGGTTTAAAAAGCATTGATAAAAAGAAAGCTTTTGATGTTGCATATACCGCAGCAATTTTTGGTGCTTGCTTTGCTGTGATAATGCTTATTTCAAGTGTGATTACTTTGGCAAGCAGTGGTACTTTAGCACAAACTTTTATGAGTATGTTTGGTAGATAAGGTTTGTTTGGTTACAAATTAACTATACACCCACTCTATTTTTGTCTTTGCCTGTACTATATTATTATAGGCAAGGCTTGGGTATTTTTTAGTTGTTTTTTGACAGTGTTGCTACACGAAATAGCACATAGCTTGGCTGGTAAAAAATATGGGTATCAAATGGCTAAAATAACTTTGATGCCCTATGGTGCTATGATTTACGGCGGCGAAAAATTTAACCGCAAGGAAGGTATAGTTATAGCCTTAGCAGGACCTATATGCAATGGCGTACTTGCTTTGGCAACATTTGCACTATGGTGGTTACTGCCTGAATCTTATGTTTATACACAAGATTTTTTAAACAGCAATTTAACTTTAATGTGTTTTAATTTGTTGCCATGTTTTCCGCTTGATGGCTCAAGAATTGTTTTAAGTTTATGCAAAGATAAAATAAAAGCTTTAAAAATCCTTAAAATAGTCGGTATAATTTTGAGCCTAATTATTATAGGCCTTGGGCTTGCAACATTGTTTGTAACATTTAATATTTCTATAGTAAATATAGGTGTATTTTTGCTTATTGGTGCAATTTTTGGCGGACAAAAGGAAGAGTATAGCTGTATTGCAGGTAGGTTGTCGTTTGTGAAAAATTATAAAAAAGGCGTTCTAGCAAGAGATATTTATATTAGCCGTGAAACAAAGATATTTGAGCTATTCAGGTTTTTAAATCGTGATTATCTTACTACATTTATAGTTGTAAATGAAAAAGGTGAAGACATTGATGTTGTAGACGAAGATAAACTTCACGGAATAATGGAAAAGTACGACCATAAACTGACTTTAAAAGAAATTTTGTGTGATATGCAATAAAAATTAAAATCAACTGCATTATAGAGTGCAGTTGATTTTTTATTTGAATAAAAATTGCCACAATTGATTTTATTAATATGTTTTTGTAATATTGTTTGTATTGTTTAATTTATTTGTAAATATTACTTGAAAATTAAAATTTTATATGTTATACTAAATTGTATATAAATGTGTTTTTGAATATATTTAATTAGAGAGGTGCATTATGATTTATGCAGGTGTTGATGTTGGCGGTATGAGCATTAAAATCGGATTGGTAAATAGCGATGGTAAAATTTTAAAGACAAAAGCTTTTGCTACAGAACAGGAAAAAGGTTACAAAAGTATGTTTGCAAGAACTGCCGATTACATAAAACAATTGCTTGAAGAATCAGGTTTTTCTTTGATAGATTTGGCGGGTATCGGTATTGGTATACCAGGTACAGTTGACAGTAAAAAAGGTATGATAATATCTGCTGTAAATATCGGTTGCAAAAATGTAGCATTAGCAGAGGAAATGTCACAATATTTTAATGTGCCTATTGCTGTTGGTAACGATGCAAATATGGCAGCGCTTGGCGAGCAAAGATTTGGCGCAGGCAAAGGTCACGAAAATGTTGTAATGATAACACTAGGTACAGGTATTGGCGGTGGTATAATCATTGACGGCAAACTATATGAAGGAAATGGCGGTGCAGGTGGTGAAGTTGGTCACCAAATTATCGAAATTGACGGCGAGCAATGCAATTGTGGTAGACGTGGTTGTTGGGAAAGATATGCAAGTGCGACAGGACTAATTAATCAAACTAAGTACGCTATGGCAGAAAATGCAAATAGCCTAATGCACAAAATCGCAAATGAAAATGGCGGAGTTGACGGAAGAACTGCCTTTTTGGCTATGGACGCAGGTGATTATTCAGGCAAAGCTGTTGTAGATAGATATCTTCATTATTTAGCAGAAGGTCTATTAAATTTAGGCTATGTGTTGCACCCTGAAATGTTTATTATCGGCGGTGGTATTTCTCACGAAGGTAAAAATGTTATGGAGCCTTTGCAACAAAAATTAAATGAAGACTTTGAAAGAAGCGGTATGCTTCCATACATACAAGTTGTACAAGCAAGCCTTGGCAATAGTGCTGGTATTATCGGTGCAGCTGCACTTGTAATGTAAAAAATAGTCTAAATGCCACTTGTTAAGTGACGTCAGAATTTTTTAATTAATTATATAGTTTTTGAAAATTAATAATTGTACAAGTTGATTTTTATTTGGTTTAATACCGATTTTTGAAGGTTTTTTGCAAAATTTAAAGTTAGATTGGACAGGAAATGGATAAAGAACTAAAAGAGATACTTTTAAAAGTAGAAAAACCTGCCCGCTATGTAGGTGGGGAGTTTAATATGCCTGATATGGACAAACCTTGCTCAACAAGGTTATGTTTATGTTTTCCAGAAATTTATGAAATCGGTATGAGTAATATAGGGCTTAGGATTTTATATCATATGCTAAACGATATGGAAGGGATAGTTTGCGAGAGATGTTTTGCTCCGTTTGTGGATATGGGGGAACAGCTAAAAGCAAATAATATCCCGCTTTTTTCTGTTGACAGCAATAAGCCTTTGATTGATTTTGACATTGTAGGTATGTCAATCGGTTATGAACTATTGTATACAAATGTGCTTTATATGTTAGATTTAGCAGGTATTCCATTTAGGGCAAAGGATAGGAAATGTGGCAATTATCCTATACTTATAGCAGGTGGACCTTGCGTAGTTAATCCCGAACCTTTTGCTGAAATTTTTGATTGCATAATGATTGGCGAAGGCGAAAAGAATTTGAAGAAATTTACACTTTTGTATGACGAGTGCAAAAAAAATGGTCTTTCAAAAGAAGAATTTTTGGAAAAAGCTGCAAGTTTGGAAGGCGTTTATGTGCCTGACAAAGTTAAGCCAATTACCCAAAATGGCAAAATTACAGGTTTTACAGGCAGTGTTAAAAAAGCAATAGTACAAGATTTGGATAAGGCATATTTTCCTACAAAAATACTTGTACCTAATATAGAAATAACTCACGACAGAGCAGTTTTGGAACTTTACAGGGGTTGTAACAACGGGTGCAGATTTTGTCAAGCTTGTTTTTACTATAGACCTATTAGGAGCAGAAAACTGCAAACTCTTGTGGATTATGGTAAAGAACTTGTTGAAAATACTGGTTATAGCGAATTATCTTTGTCAAGCTTATCTACTAGTGATTATGTTTCATTAAATGAGCTTATTGCAAGCTTAAAGCAAAGCGTTTGCAATGGTAATGTTAAACTTGCTATGCCGTCTTTGCGTTTAGATTCTTATAAACCTGAGTTTATGGGCAGTGGCAGGCTAGGTTCATTGACTTTTGCACCTGAAGCAGGCAGTCAAAGATTGCGTAATGTTATAAATAAAAATATTTCAGAAGATAATATTAAAAAAACTATAAAAAGCGCTTTGGAATATGGATATAATGGCTTTAAATTGTATTTTATGATAGGACTACCTACCGAAACACAGGAAGATTTACAAGGCATTGTAGATATTGTTTTTCTCATTAAGGATATGGCAAAGCAATATAGTAAAAATAAAAGACCAGTTCAAATTACAGTTTCAACTAGTGTGTTTATACCAAAACCGCTTACACCTTTTCAGTGGGAAAAGCAAATAACTCAAGAAGAAATGCTTGAAAAACAAAGGTTTTTGATAGATAATCTTCACATTAAAAATGTGCGTTACAACTGGCATAGTGCAGATAGCAGTATAATTGAGTGTGTTTTTTCACGTGGGGATAGAAAATTGCTTGATGTTATTGAAAAGGCGTATTTATCAGGCTGCGTATTTGATGGTTGGAGTGAAAGATTTGATATGGATAAATGGCGACAAGCCTTTATCGATTGCGGTATTAATATTGAAGATTATACCCGTATGTGGAATGAAGATGAAGTATTGCCTTGGGATTTTATTAATCACGGCGTAAGTAAAAAATACTTACTAGCAGAAAAACATAATGCTTATGGCGGAATTACTACCAAAGCTTGTGGAGAGAAAGACTGCACAGGTTGCGGAGCAAATAAGCTAGGTAGGTGTTATTTATGAAAGTGCTAAAACATATTAAAAAAGGCAATATTTGTTATGTGTCTCATATTGATAGTATGCGTGTTTTGCAAAGGACTTTGATAAGGGCAAACATTAGCGTAAAAATGTCGGAAGGCTTTAACCCGCACCCTATAACTTATACATCACACCCATTGCCTTTGGGGATAGAGAGTGAAGAAGAGTATTTTGTAGTAGCAAACGACGATATGACGGCAGACGAATTTTTAAATGCCTTTAATAGTAATATTCCTGCCGGTATGAAAGGAATAAGATGCTATGATTGCATAAAAAATCCTAATTTTGCAAAAAATATAAATTATTGTGAATATTTTGTAAAAGGTAACTTTTTGCATTATAAAACAGAAATAGAAAGTTTGGCAAACCTTAAAAGTTTGGTTATTAGCTATGACTTTAAAAAGGAAGTTAAAGAGCAAGACATTGCACCTTTAATTTACAGTATAAACGTGTCAGATAAAGGCATTACAATGGTAATTGCTGCAGGTAATCCTAACCTTCGTCCCGATAGATTGATTAATGTAATAAATGAAAAATTTTCTTTATCTATCAAAATAAGCGATATTGTAAGGACTAAACAATTGGTTATTGAGAATAATAAAATTTTAACAGCAGAAGAGTTTTTGCGGGAGTATATCAAATGAAAAATTTAATTATCGATACTCATATAACTGGTACAAGAGTTTGCGTTGTGGAAAATGGAACGCTTACTGACTTTGCAATTGAAAAAACCACTTCTGAAAAATTGGTTGGGAATATTTATAAAGGCAAAGTAGTAAATGTTTTAAAAGGTATGCAAGCAGTTTTTGTGGATATCGGGCTTGAAAAAAATGGATTTTTATATGGCGGTGATATTTGTGTTAACGGCAAAATGGTATCTCATAATGGGACAAATGCACCCGATAAAATTCCACTAAAGGTTGGGGATATAATTTTGTGCCAAGTGCTAAAAGAGCAGTTTGATACAAAAGGTCCTAGACTTACTATGAATATCTCATTGCCAAGCAGAGTGCTTGTTATGGAGCCGTTTGTAGATTACATTGCAATTTCAAGAAAGATTGATAATGAAGATGTAAGGTTGAGATTGGAAAATTTTGTGCGTAGTAACAGACCAGATAATAGTGGGTATATTGTCCGTACAGAAGCGGAAACTTGCAGTGAAGAAGAGTTATTGAATAATATAAACGAACTAAACGAAAAATGGCAAAAGATAAAAGAAACTTATTTAACTTGTCCTAAATGTTCGCTTGTGCATAGTGAAGGGGATTTGGCTATTCGTGCAGTCAGAGATTTTATGCGTGGCGATATTGATAAAATCATTGTCAATGATATGAATGTCTGCAAAATGTTAGAGTCTGAATTTTCTTATGTTTTTGGAAAGAAAAAAGACATTTTTGAAGTTTACACAGGTTCAGATACTCTTACTAATCACTATAATCTTAATCCGCAGATTGATAAGCTTTTAAAAAGAGAAGTTATGCTATCCAATGGTGCCTACCTTGTAATTGACAAAACAGAAGCTTTGACGGTCATTGATGTTAATACAGGCAAGTATGTTGGCGATAAGAATTTGGAAGAGACTGTGTTTATCACCAATAAAATTGCTGCAATAGAAATTGCAAGACAAATAAGACTACGAAATATGGGCGGAATTATCATAGTCGATTTTATCGATATGAATAATGAAGAACATAAAGGCGAAGTTTTGCAAATTCTTGAGCAAGAACTTAAAAAAGATAGATTAAAATGTACTTTAGTCGGTATGACAGATTTAGGGCTTGTGCAAATCACAAGAAAGAAAATGCGTAGCAGACTAATGGATACAATGTTGCAAATTTGCCCATATTGCGGTGGAGATGCTTATGTGCATTCAGCAGAGCATATTATTATGCGAATCCGAGATTATTTATACGAAATATTTAATGACGATAGCATTCAAGCGGTTAAACTTACAGTCAATCCAATAATTTTTAGCAAAATGTTTTCATTAAACTTGTTTGAAAAGGAACTTACAACAGTATGGGAAAATATGCGTATTTATTTAATACCAGACCCGTTATATCATATAGAAAAATTCAGTTGTGAAAGAGTCCGTTCAGGAATTATCGAACTTCCAGATAACGCAAAATTGCTTTATTAATAGCTTTTATATTTGTGTAAATGTATTAATTTATTAATTTCTAATTTTTACTAATTAGCAAAATATCTTAATAACGCATCGAAAATCGCTATTATTTTTTATATTTTTTATAAATTTAATACTAAAGGCATACAAAAATCAAATTTTTATATGCCATTTTATTTTTCATTTATAAGTTTATATTAGAGTATTTAATGTTTGTAATTTATTTCTTTATGATATATAATTTTACTATATTAATAAATTTCGTATAAATTAATGCTAAATGTTTGACAAAAATTTGTTTTTATGGTAAATTTGATGTAGCCGCATAATAAGGGAACTAAGTGTGAAGTGTTTTCACCCCCGATTTTTTTTAGCGAGACTGGTGAAGGGAGGTAGTAAAGTAATGTACGCAATCGTATTAACAGGCGGTAAACAATATAAGGTAGAACAAGATTCTATCATTAAAGTTGAGAAATTAGACGCAAATGTTGGCGACAAAGTTGAACTAGATGTTTTAATGATTTCTGACAATGGTACTATTAAGGCTGGCAGCGATATTAAAAAGGCTGTTGTTAAGGCAGAAGTTCTTGCACAAGACAAAGCTAAGAAAATCAATATTTTCAAATACAAAGCAAAGAAGAATATCAGAAAGCGTCAAGGTCATCGTCAACCATTTACAGCACTAAAGATTACTGCTATAGAGGCTTAATCAATGACAAGTGTTAAAGTAGTAAAACAAAATGGTAGTATTACTGAAGTAACTTGTGATGGTCACACAGGCTATGGCGTAGAAGGTGAAGATATAGTTTGCAGTGCGTTATCATCTATAGTGCAAACAGCTATGCTCGGAGTACTAAGTGTTGCGGGGGTAAATATGCAGTTTGAAAGACGCGATGAAGAAGGTTATTTGAAATTTGTTATTCCAAATAATATCACAAAGGAACAACGCAATATCTGTGATAATATTTTAGATACTATGTTATTAGGTGTGTCAGATTTATATCAAGGTTTTTCAGATTTTATTGAATTGGAGGTACAATAATATGTTTATTAATATACAATTATTCGCTCACAAAAAAGGTGTAGGTAGTTCAAGAAACGGTCGTGATAGTGAGGCTAAAAGATTAGGCGTTAAACGTGCAGACGGACAATTTGTTAAAGCCGGTAATATTTTGGTTAGACAAAGAGGAACTAAATTCCACCCTGGAATGAATGTTAGCATCGGTAAAGATGATACATTATTCGCTCTTGTAGACGGAATAGTTAAATTTGAAAGAAAGGGCAAGACTGATAAACAAGTTAGTGTTTATGCAGCTGAATAATTAATGTGATAATTTAACAAGTGCTTTTATAGCACTTGTTTTTTTGTTATAAGAAAACCACGTGCTAGGCACGTGAGTTCAAAAGATGTTAAAC
>CAJTYW010000014.1 GCA_910583995.1 uncultured Christensenella sp.
TATAATATGTACATAGATATATTTATTCTATGTACTCTTTTTTTACATTTCTAACTGCTATTTTTACTAATTACCCCCGATTTTTGATAGTTTTATTGCATAAAACACCTAAATTTAATAATTAAAACTTTACAAAAAAATAAGCACCATAAAACTTGCGTTTTATGGTGCTTTATAGTAGTGTTATATTTAATTTATTGAGTTTAATTTAAGAAGATTTATGGCTATATGCTCAATATAAATTGTTCAATTTGTTAAAAACTTATCAATTAATTTTCTGTCATTTTGCAGACATCTACCCAAGCTATGCTGTTTGAGAATTGTTCAAGCTCGCTAATAGTAAGCTCAATAGCACTATTGCTACTACCACAAGCAGGAAATACAGTTTCAAATCTTTTTAAGGAATTATCCAAATAAATTTGCACATTTTCATTTACTGCAAACGGACAAACTCCACCTACTGCGTGACCAACCATAATTTCAACTTTATCAAATGGTAGCATTTTTGCTTTAACTCCAAAGTATTGCTTAAATTTAGCATTGTCAATTTTTGTATCACCACTAGTTACTATCATTACTACATTATCATTTACTTCAAATGTTATGGATTTTGCTATTCTACTAGGCTCGGTATTAAGTGCTAAAGCCGCAAGCTCTACAGTCTTGCTTGAAACACTAAACTCTTGCACATATCTATCCATACCATACTTTTTAAAATAATTTTTTACTTTATCTATTGACATAATATTCTCCTAATCAAAAATTTAAAAAAATAAAAGTGTGCTTTATATCAAACAAAAAGCAGAGAAACTAATTCTCTGCTTTTTATTATAATTAAATACTATAAATAGTTACGCAAAATTTAAATTATTTTGCATATTCTACAGACCTTGTTTCCCTGATAACATTAACTTTAATTTGTCCTGGGTATTCAAGTTCTGATTCGACTTTTGATGCAATTTCCTTTGCAAGGAAGATTGTTGATGAATCATCAACCTGTTCTGGTTTAACGATAACACGAACTTCCCTACCAGCTTGAATTGCATAAGATTGCTCTACTCCTGCGAACGAGTTTGCTATACCTTCCAATTTTTCCAAGCGTTTTACATAATTTTCTAGCGACTCGCGTCTTGCACCCGGTCTAGAACCGGATATAGCGTCTGCCGCTTGTACAATGATTGCTTCCAATGTTTGTGGTTCAACATCATTGTGGTGTGCTTCAATAGCGTGAATAACAGCACGATTTTCCTTATATTTTTTAGCAAGTTCCACACCGATTTGGATATGAGTGCCTTCCACTTCGTGGTCAACTGCTTTACCAATATCGTGTAATAAGCCTGCTCTTTTTGCGATTTTAATATCCGCACCAAGTTCTGCCGCCATTACTCCTGCAAGATAAGATACTTCCAAACTGTGATTTAACACATTTTGTCCGTAGCTTGTACGGAATTTTAATCTACCTAGCAATTTAACAAGTTCTGGGTGAACACCGTAAACATTTGCATCAAACATAGCGTTTTCGCCGGTTTCTTTAATTTGAATGTCAAGTTCACGTCTAACTTTTTCAACCATTTCTTCAATTCTTGCTGGGTGAATTCTTCCGTCATTTACCAATCTTTCAATAGTAATTCGTGCGATTTCCCTTCTTAGCGGGTCGAACCCTGACAATGTTACCACATCAGGAGTATCATCTATAATCAAATCAATACCAGTTGCATTTTCTAAAGCACGGATATTTCTGCCCACTCTACCGATAAGCCTACCTTTCATATCGTCATTTGGTAATGATACAACAGAAACTGTAAGTTCTTGAGCGTGGTCTGCAGCACATTTTTGTACAGCCATACCAATAATATTCTTAGCTTTTTTCTCTGCTTCTTCTCTGGCATTGTTTTCAATTTCCTTAGCCAAAATACCTGCATCTTTTTTGACACCTTCTAACAATTCGTCCATTAGAGTTTGTCTTGCTTCTTCTACAGTCATATTAGCTACTTTTTCAAGTTCTTCAACCATTTTTGAATGTGATTGACTAATCTCAACCTCTAAGCTCTCGATTTCCTTTTCTCTTGCTTCAAGTGATTTTTTATACTCATCACAAGAGTCCATTTTTTTGTCAATTAAAAGTTCTTTTTTGGTTAGTAATTCTTCCCTTTGCAAAAGTCTTTGTTCAGACTTTTGAATTTCTGCACGCCTTTCTTTGGATTCACGGTCAAACTCGTTACGCAACCTTTTTTGTTCATCTTTTGCTTCTTGTAATGCTTCTTTTCTTAAAGTTTTAGCTTCTGCCTTACCATCTTCGACAATTTTATCCGCAGCTGCTTTTGCAGATTTAACTTTTTTCACAAAAACCGCCCAATAAGCCAAAAATCCAAGACCTAAGCCAACCACCAATGTTGCAATTGCAATACCTATTGCACCCCCAACATCTATAGCCGCACCAATAAGCAAAGTAGTAATATTGTTGCTTAACATAGTATACCTCCTATTTAATTTTCAAGTTACAAAAGTAAATATATTGTTCGCAAAACATATTTACCATAATATAATAATACTGCAATTTTCCACCAATGTCAATACCTTTTGTTATATTTTTAAATGTTTTATGGTATATATCATTTTTTAACAATAATATATACCATTAAAATAGATTTTTATTAAAATTAATAAGTAACCACATTTAAAAAAGATTATTTATTTGAGTTTTTCATTAGTTCCATAACTTTGTCGTAAATTTCTTCGGCAACTTGTGGATTAGTATCCAAGTAATCAACTGCCTTATCTTTACCTTGACCGATTTTTTGGTCATTATAGCTATACCAACTACCGCCTTTCTTAACAACATTATAATCTACGGCAACATCAATCAAACAACCGTTTTTAGAGATACCTTTACCATACAAAATCTCAAAGTCTGCAGTTTTGAATGGTGGAGCAAGTTTATTTTTAACGATTTTTGCTTTTGTCTTATTACCCCTAATGTCATCGGCAGACGCTTTTAACGTTTCTCCTTTTCTAACATCAATTCTTACGCTAGCGTAAAACTTTAATGCTTTACCACCCGCAGTTACTTCAGGTGAACCATAGATAACTCCGACTTTTTCACGCAATTGGTTAATAAAGATAACAACTGTTTTTGATTTGTTGATAATAGCTGTCAATTTTCTCAAAGCTTGAGACATAAGTCTTGCTTGCAAGCCAACTACGGAATCACCCATATCACCATCAATTTCTGCTTTTGGTGTAAGTGCCGCAACAGAGTCAACAACTATAACGTCCATACTACCAGACCTTACTAGTGTTTCAACAATGTCAAGTGCTTGCTCACCATTATCGGGTTGAGCAATATACAAATCTTTCAATTTTACGCCAAGCTTTTCTGCATATATTGGGTCTAAAGCGTGTTCAGCATCAACAAATGCACAAATTCCACCTGTCTTTTGCGCACTCGCAACTACGTGCAACGCTACAGTAGTTTTACCTGATGATTCAGGTCCGTAAATTTCTACTATTCTTCCCCTTGGCATACCACCTGTACCAAGTGCAACATCTAGAGTTAGGCAACCTGTCGGTATAACTTCGATAGGAACAATTTCGTGTTCGCCAAGTTTCATTATACTGCCTTCACCATAAACATCGGTAATCTTTTTAATCGCTTCTTCAATATACTTTGCTTTATCACTTTCATTTGCAGGTATATTCATAACTTTCGCTTTCTTTTCTGCCATAAACTTTCTCCTTAAAATCTCCTACCATAAAAATGGTTTTATCTTTAATTATATTAGTATGTTCTCTCTACACTATCAATCAACTTAATAAGCTTAAACATAGCGTAATTACAAGCCTTTTTCCTTACTACATTTCTACTACCTTTAAACATTACTTCGTCAATTTTATAGTTTGACATACTACCGAAACCAATGTACACTAATCCCGATAAATCGTCATCTTTATGACTTGCATAGCCTGTTGTAGCTAATCCGTATACAATTTCTTTGTTTGCAAGCACACCTTTTATCATTGCATCACAAGTTTGTTTGCTAACTGCTGTAAACTCTTCAAGTGTAGTAGCAGGCACGTGTAATCTTCTTACTTTAGCACCATTGTTATAACAAACAATACCTTCATAAAGCACTTTGCTTGCCCCATCGACATCACATAAAGCAGAACTTATAAGTCCGCCTGTTATAGACTCTGCAACTCCAAGCATTTCACCTTTTTTAATAAGAAGCTTAACAAGGCACTCATTCAAATCCATATCTTTATCCGAATAAATATAGTCCTCTAATCTAACATTTATTTTGGTAAGTATACTCTCTAATGCAACTGAATCTACACAATTTTTAGAAATTATAATTTTTCCTTCCAAACAATCTTCAAAAAACTCAATATTGATTTCAGCTGTTCTAAGGTCACCGCAAATTTTTTCAAATCTTGTGTTATCTAAGCCATAAGTCCTTAACACGCATTGATATACATATTGTTTATCAGTCATTTGTATTCTCCTTACAAGCACAATTAGTATTCTCTTCCGCTTTTGCATCTTGTTCTTCTATTTCAAAGTTAGCTACTTCTAATTGTTCGCAGCAAGTATTTTTAATTTCAGTTTCATTTGTCTTGCTAACCACTTCGTCATCTTTAAATACGTGTTTATTTTTTAACACATAATTGACACCTGACACTACAGTTAGAATAGTTGCTATACCAAAAAGCACCCAACCTAAAAACAAAAATACTACACCAACCCAATTGACAGCTTTATGCCAAGGCTCATTGATAAAAGGTACAAGCATAAGCATTGGAAGTGCTATTAAAGTTATAATAGTTTTTGCCTTGCCCAACTTATCGGCTGCCATAACTTTACCTTTAGCTGCAGCAATTTGTCTAAACACACCGATTATAAACTCTCGTGCTAAAATTAATATTACACAAATCTCACCAAAATATGGAGCAAGCACAGGATAAATGCTTCCGTTATTTGTTACAAAATTCATTTTAAGTAAAACTATCATACCCGCAACAACCAAAATCTTATCTGCAATAGGGTCCAGGAACTTACCTAAATCTGTAACTAAATTGTGTTTTCTTGCAATATGTCCGTCCACAAAATCAGTACAAGATGCAATGATAAATACTATAGTCATTAGTATATAATATTGTTCAAAAACTTCTCTTAAGCAAAATATCAGCACAAAAATCGGTATTAAAGCAATTCGTGCAACTGTTATTCTTGTAGGTAAATTCATACTAATTCTCCTTTCAAATCTAGTCCAATCCTTTCGGTAATTTTTATATTGTATACTTCGCCAATTTCTACAGGCTCTGTTGCTGTAAAGTAAACAAGTCTATCTATTTCGGGTGCATCTTCTGCCATTCTTCCCACAAAACATTGATTATCAAAATCAACTTCTTCATACATTACTTGTACAGTCTTTCCAATCAAACTATTGGCTTTTTCAGCCATTATGCCTTCCTGCAACTCGTAAAGCTCAGATACTCTTTGTTGTTTTATGTCTTCGTCAATTTGGTTTTCAAAGTTGTACGCTGCTGTACCATCTTCTCTTGAATAAGCAAAGAACCCGCACTTATCAAACCTATTCCTTTTTACAAACTCATATAAAGTTTTATAATCTTCTTCACTCTCACCTGGGAAACCTACAATAAATGTAGTCCTAATAGCAATATTAGGTATATTATTTCGCAAATTATCAATAAGATTTTGCAAAAACTCTTGTCTTACGTGTCTGTTCATTCTTTTTAATATATTGTCAGCTGCGTGTTGCATAGGTATATCAATATATTTAACTATTTTATCGCTATTTGCAATTTTATGTATAAGTTCTTGTGTCACAAGTTCAGGATAGCAATAAAGCAATCTTATAAACTTACAATCCACTTTTTCAAGCCTATCCAAAAGTTCTACAAGCTTTAATTCTCCATACAAATCTTTTCCGTATCTTGTAATATCTTGTGCTACAATATTAAGCTCTTTAACACCATATTTTTCTACAATATCTTGTGCTTCAGACACAATATCTTCCATTGGTCTTGATGTAAATTTACCTCTTATTTTTGGTATTGCACAATAAGTACAATTGTTATTACAACCTTCCGCAATCTTTAAATAAGCGTAATGATAAGGTGTTGTAAGCACTCTTGATTTAGTAAAATCCCTTTTGTTTATATCGTTTTTAATAGCGATTTTTGAATGGTTTTTAACAAAATCTTTGATTAAAGTAGGAAGTTCCCTGTAATTTGCAGTTCCTACAAATATATCAACTTCGGGGATTTCTTCCACCAAACTATCCATATACCTTTGGCTTAAACACCCACTTACAATCAGGCACTGACATTTGCCATTTTGTTTATAATCGCTCATTTCCAATATGGTATCAATAGACTCTTGTTTTGCACTATCAATAAAGGCACAAGTGTTTACAACTATAATATCCGCATCGCTTGCATCGCCTGTAAAGGTATATCCTTCTTGCTCCATAAATGCAAGCATATTTTCGGTATCTATTCTGTTTTTATCACAGCCTAATGAAATTACTCCTATTTTCATAATCAATTGTTCCTTTAAGTCTTATCTAGGCAAAATTTTGATAATTTATCAACACGCCTTAAGCAAAGTATTAATATATTATTGTTCTACTCAAGACTTACATCGCCATACTTAGATAGCAATGTCGGCATATCTATCAATATTTCCCTTTGCTTGTTGTCTTTTGAAGCACCGATATAGCCAAGCTCTTCCATAGTATCTACAAGTCTTGCCGCTCTTGGGAAGCCTATACCGAATTTTCTTTGCAATTTAGAAATGCTGACTGCACCAGTAGTTACAACATTGTAAAGTGCACGCACAAACAATTCGTCTTGCTCACCTGTACTCTCACCAAAACTTGTTTGAGCAGGATTTGCTGTAGTATTGTTATTTGTATTAAGTATATATTCTTCAATATCCTTATCAAAATAACATTCATTGTTATCTCTTACATAGTCACAGATTGCGTTTACTTCTTCACCTTCTATCAATGTACCTTGCAGTCTTGTAGGTTCGTTCACACCGTCTGAGAAAATCATATCACCATACCTTAGCAGTTTTTCCGCACCGCCTTGGTCAAGTATTGTTTTGCTATCTGTAAAGCTTGCAACTGCAAATGCAATTCTTGCAGGCAAGTTTGCTTTGATTGTACCAGTAATTACGTCAACAGATGGTCTTTGTGTTGCAAGTATCAAGTGAATACCTGCAGCTCTTGCCTTTTGAGTTAAACGCACAATTCGCTCTTCCAGTTCCTTTTTCATTACCATCATAAAGTCACCAACCTCGTCTATGATAATAACTATATAAGGCAATTTGTCTTCTTTCTTAGGGTCTATTGTCGCGTTATAATCAGTAATCTTTTGTACTCTTCTATCCTTAAACATTGTATAACGCATTTCCATTTCTTCAATTGCCCAGTCAAGAAGATTTAAAGTTTTATCCTTATCGCTAACTGCTTCTGGTATAAGCATATGCGGTATTCTGTTATACATATTAAGTTCAACTTGTTTAGGGTCAACTAAAAGCAATCTTAATTCTTGCGGTGTATACTTATACAAAAGTGAAACTATCAAAGAGTTAAGACAAACAGATTTACCCGCACCTGTAGCACCTGCAATAAGTAGGTGTGGCATTGCAGACAAGTCTGCAGTAAAGTTTTCGCCATCACAGTTTTGCCCTACGGCAAACGCCAATTTGTGCTTGTTGTGAGTAAATGAATCAGACTGAATAACAGACTTTAATCCTACCTTGCCTCGTGTTTCATTTGGTATTTCCACACCAAACGCATTTTTCCCCGGGATAGGAATTTGACATCTTACACTTTTAACTTCAAGACACATTGCTATATCGTCAACATAGCTTAGCACTCTTTTTACTGGAATACCTTTTGGCATAACAAGCTCTAGCCTTGAAAAAGTAGGACCTGTAACAACTCTATTTACTTTTGCATCAATACCAAATTCTGACAAAGTTGTTTCCAAAATAGCAATCTTATCGTCAAAATTTTCACTTTGTGCAGGCTTGCTATCATAATTTTTAAGTAGCTCAAATGGTGGATATTTGTAAGGCGCAAGTTTTACTCTTGCCTTTTCCTTCTTTATCTCTTCCGCCGGTTTTTGGGCTTCTTTAATTGTATCCACAGACTTAACTACAGGCACGACAGGTTTAACAATAGGTGGTGGCGTATTAACCACAGTATTTTCAATTACCACATCGTCTGCAGGCTTGCTTGACAAGTGAGTACCGCCTTTATCACTTCTCTCTTTACGCTTTTGTTCTCTTTTAACAATTTCGTCGTCTTCGGCACTATTATCAATAAAGCTATGTCTTCTCTCTACTTGAGATTTAGCAATCAACTCTCTTTCTTCACGTTGCTTTTTCAAAAGATTTTCAAAGCCGTCCACTTCGTTATGTGTTGCAGTCTTATTCTCAACAGGCAAATCGTCATATTTAGAATTTTTGTTAACAGGCTCAAAAGTGACAATTGGCTCTTCTTTTATCTCTTCAGTTGTTTTATCTGTTGTAGGAATTTCCTTATTTTCCACATTTCTCTTTAACAAGTTCAAAAATCCGTACTCGTCGTTATTCTCACTTGAATAATTCTCTATGCTCTCGCTAACAAACGGCTTTTCGTACTCTTTCTTATTACCCGTACCTGCCTTGTCCACAGATATAGAATCTACTGCAAAATAATCGCTATTGTCTTTCACACTTCTACTGCTTGTCTCAGAAGTTTTTCCATTCAAATTATCTTTGATTTTATTCTTGCGGTATTCATTTGTATACATTTCGTAATCTGCTTTGTCACTATCTGGGATTGCAGGTTTTTCAGGCTCTGTTTCCTTTTTAGTAGTGCTGTTATTGCCATACAAAATGTTATAAGCATTATCAAAATCACTCTTTTTCTCTTTTTCACTATCAGTAACAATAGGCTCAACATTAATCAAGTTTCTGTCTTTAAGCCTTGAAAATCTTGTACTAAAGCCATCGTCTTCTGAATTTATATTGTCAAGTTCCACTTTAGATGCTGTTGATGCGTCTTCTAGCGGAATATATTCGCCAAAAAATTCTTTTTTCTTTCTTTTTGAACTACTGCTATCTGTTTCTGTCATTAAACTGCTTTCTACAATTTCAAAGCTATTCTCGTCACCATTCTCTCTTCTAAAGTCAACCATATCTGGTGCAGGCTCTTTCTTTTTTCCGATATTCCAATAACTAAGTATTGTATCATAAAAAACAAAAAGTGCTGCAAAAGCCAATGCAAACAGACTGCTGATAACAATACCAACATAATTTGCAAGCAAAAGTGGATACAAAAATACTCCTGCAATTACTCCACCTGCGGTGTTATGCTCGTTATAACAAGTCCTCAAGTAATTACCATAGCCGTTTTCTGCATATTGAGATGATGAAACACAATGTAATAATGCTATAACCATAGCAAAAAACATTAACAAAGTCAAAACCCTTAAAATACTCATTTTAGGTCTTTTTACCTTGCAAATATTTAATATTCCAAAAATAATCAATGCCAAAAAATACGCATATACTGCATATCCAAAAGTTCCGACAAAAAAGTCAGTTACTGCTTTGCCAGCTTTGCCAAACGCACCGACAAGTATAAGCATAAACACTATGCCTATACCAAGCATTATACTGCCTTCTATCAAATGGTCATTTTTACCTTTTTCTTTTTTATCTCTTGCCATATTCCCTCACAAACAAAGCCAAATAACCTAGCTTATTCGCCTATCTTATAACCGGATTTAGCTGACTTGCCGTACTGTCTATCAAAATTCTCTTTATTCTTTTTAAGATAAATAGAGTGCAACTCGTCCGCCGTCATTCCGTAACTTAAACACATACTTACAAAAAAGTGTAAAATGTCAACAAGTTCTTCTTTTACTGCATCTTCATTTATAGGCTTTTCATTCTTCCACCACTTAAAATTAACTTCGTCAAGCACTTCTGCAAGTTCGCTAATCATAGCAAGTGTTTGTTTTTGAATCCATTCATTAGGTTTAATATTCTCTAAATGTCTGTTTTTAATCAAATCGTCCTGAAACGCCTTTTGCATCATAAATATTTCGTCTAACTTGTCCATTTTTCACCTTTTGTTTATTATTAAATTAACCTTTTATTATATCAAGTGGGTTAAAATCAATTTCTTTTCCCACATAGCTTGTAACAACTTTGTCAAAATCGAAGATATAATTTACAATATCCATTACGCTATCTTTAGTAATCATATCGATTTCTTCAATTTTTTTGTCAAAATCAAAAGTAGTATCCAAAAACAAAGCATTTCTGCCATAAACACGCATTAAAGCAGCGGAACTCTCTTGCGATAAAGCGTAATTACCTTTCAATTGTTTTTTAACTCTTGCAAGCTCTGCGTCACCTAAGCCGTCGCTTTTAAGTTTAATAATCTCTTTTTTTATACTATCCAAAGCTTGTCTTGTGGTTTTTGGATTTGTACCCAAATAGATAGAAAATACACCATCACCATAATATGCAGAAGGGTAAGAATATACATTATAAGCAAGCCCGCTTTTTTCCCTTACTTCTTGGAATAATCTTGAACTCATTCCCCCACCAAAGGCAGAATTTAAAGCAAGCAATGACATATAATTATCTGCACCAAACTCTAAACTCGGAAAAGCAACCGCAATATTTGACTGCTCCAAAGGTTTGATAGTTATTACACTGTCACACTTTGGTGTGTGTTTAACCTTTTGCATTTTATAATCGCTTCTAAAAGCGTTATTGTCAAAATATTTAGCAACAAGCTCAACCGCTTTTTCCCTTGAAATATTGCCTACTACAGACACAACCATATTGCCTGCACTATATTTTTCCGCAACATAATTTTTCAAATCGCTTGTTGTAAAATTACGGATATTATCCGCATTTCCTAAAATGGTATAGCCTAGGCTACTGCCTTTAAAATAGCTACTTCCCAAATTTTCCATACACAAATCGTCGGGAGTATCTTCACTCATAGCAATTTCTTCAAGCACAACGCCTTTTTCTTTATCCATTTCTGTTTGGTCAAAAGTGGAATTAAAGATAAAATCACTCATAATCTCCATACAATTTTCGGCATATTCGTCTACGCTGATTGTGTAGTAACAAGTAGATTGCTTTGAAGTATAAGCATTAATTTGAGCACCCAAGCCGTCTACTTCGCACACAATATCAAAAGCGGAACGCTTTTTTGTGCCTTTGAACATCATATGTTCTATAAAATGTGAAATACCATTATTTTTGTCGTTTTCACTACTACTTCCAACTGCAAACATTACTCCGATTGCAACTGAACGAACACCATTCATTTGCTTATGAATCAATTTTAATCCGCTATTAAAATAAGTTATATCGTTTCCCAAAATTCTCTCCATTATTCCGCTAAAAAGCTGTATTAATTTATTTTAGCAAATAAATTTTGCTTTTATCTTTTGTGTACTAAATATTTTGTCTTAAAGCATTAACATACAGCATAAAATCAAGCTATTTAACTCAATTTGTGCATAAATATACAATATAATTATACTATTTTTTTTATGCAATGTAAAGACTTTAAAAGAAAAATATATGTAATATATTATATTTATTTTATATAAATTAATAATATTTTTATCTATAATCAAAAGTATTTACTTTTTAGTCTAATTTTAATCGCATATACATATAATTAGTTGAGGTGCTTATGAAACATAAAGAATTAATTACAAATAGTATTATCGGATTAATTTTGGTAAGTTTATCGGTTGTCACAATGTGCTTTACTCCGCTTGCAATAACAGCAAGCACTACCCCAAAGCCGATTTATAAAGGTAACGGCTTAAATAGCAGTGTTTCACTTATGGTAAATGTATATTGGGGTGAAGAATATCTGCCTGAAATGCTAGATACTTTTGACAAATATAATGTAAAAACCACCTTTTTTGTAGGTGGCTCTTGGGTAAGTAAAAATGATAGTATGCTAAAAGAAATTTGTAATCGTGGACACGAGATTGCAAATCACGGCTACTTGCATAAAGACCAAGACAAACTGGATATGGAAGGCAATCTTCGTGAAATTACAATGTGTCATAATATTGTAGAAAAAACTATCGGCTACAAAATGACATTATTTGCACCGCCTTCAGGGGCTTTTTCAGCTGACACATTAAAAGCTGCCAATAATTTAGGCTATCAAACCATTATGTGGTCAAAAGATACTATAGATTGGCGTGACAAAAACACCGATTTGATTTTTGAGCGTGCAACCAAAAAAGTTACTTTTGGTGATTTAATACTTATGCACCCAACAAAATGCACTGCAGAAGCATTGCCTAAAATTTTGGAGTTTTACAAACAAAAAGGCATAAAAGCCGACAAAGTAAGCAATGTAATTCAAAATTAATTAAAGTAAAAGTCGCAAGCAAAACTTGCGACTTGTTTTTACCTAGTCATTGACTTCGTCAAAAATAGGGTCATCATAAAACTCTTTCATTGTAATCCCTAAAGTTGCACATATTTGATAAACAGTGTATGAACTGACTTTTTTCTTTTTTAAATTTATTACATTTGAAATAGTAGAACGTGGTATCCCTCCATTTTTAAATAAATCGTATTGTTTCCAATTTCTCTCTTCCAATAAATCATTAATTCTTTTTGCCGTTGCTTCCGTTAAATTCATTATAAACTCTCCTTAGTTTCTTTTAGCATACGTTCGCCAATGAGAAATATACAATTTTCAAACAAAAAATTACGTTCGCCAATTAGAACGAGTAATCAATCTTCAATATCGCTAAAGAACTTATCATAAAAAAATTCCGATAATGTTATACCAAATGTTGAACAAATTTGATAAATAGTATCAACACTAACTCTTTTTTTATTTTGGTTAACAACATTAGATATTGTTGAACGTGGAATTCCGCCATTTTTAAACAAATCATATTGTTTCCAATTTTTCTCTTCTAATAAATCTTTTACTCTTTCTGCAATTGCTTCCGTCAATTTCATTATAAATTCCCCCTTAGTTTCTTTTAGCGTACGTTCACTAATAAGAATTATACAATTTTAAAATAAAATTTACGTTCCCTATTGAGAACGCTTTGCATAATTATTATCCAGTGTTATAATAGATAAACTACGTTCGCTATTTAGAACAACAAGGAGAATTAATTAAAAGAAGAGTTGCCTTTATTGGTCACAGAAAAAGTATACTTTTTCTGACATTTTTGTTACTATTTGTAAATAAAAGCATAAAAACTCTTTTGATAAACAAAAAAACGAACTAAAAAAGTTCGTTTTTTTTATTAAATAACTATAATTTGTCTAAAAACCTTTTTATATTAAAGCTTTTTAATAAGTTTTAGGTCAATTCTGCCTTTGTCGTCAATTTTGATAACTTTAACTAAAACTTTGTCATCAATATTTACAACATCGGTAACTTTTTCAACTCTGTCTTTTGAAAGTTTGCTGATATGAATCATACCATCTTTACCAGGAGCAATTTCAACAAAAGCACCAAAATCCATAATTCTAACAACAGCACCTTCTATTTCGTCGCCAACTTCAGGGTCTTTAGCGATTGCCAAAACAATTTTCTTTGCTTTTTCTGCCATATCTTGGTCAGGGCTAGCGATAAATACTGTACCATTGTCGCTAATATCAATTTTTACGCCTGTGTCTTCGATAATCTTGTTGATTACTTTACCACCGCTACCGATAACTTCACGAATTTTGTCAGGGTCAATATCAAATGACAAAATCTTTGGAGCATATTTAGAAAGTTTTTCATTAGTTTTAGGAAGAACTGCAAGCATTTTACCCAAAATTTCAAGTCTGCCTTCTCTTGCTTGAGCCAAAGCTGTACGCAAAATTTGTTCGTTGATACCTTTAATTTTAATATCCATTTGGATAGCAGTAATACCGGCTTCAGTACCTGCAACCTTAAAGTCCATATCACCAAGGAAGTCTTCCAAACCTTGAATATCTGTCAAAATTTTAACATTGCTCTTATCTGGAGTACTAATTAATCCCATTGCAACACCAGCAACAGGGGCTTTAATTGGAACGCCAGCGTCCATTAATGCCAAAGTGCTACCGCAAACACTTGCTTGAGATGTAGAACCATTTGAACTTAAAACTTCACTTACTGTACGAATAGCGTAAGGGAAAACTTCTTCACTTGGAAGAACTGGTTCCAAAGCTCTTTCTGCCAAAGCACCGTGACCGATTTCACGACGACCAGGACTCTTTGCAGGTTTTGCTTCACCTACGCTGTAACCAGGGAAATTATAGTGGTGAATATATCTCTTGAATACTTCGTCATCTAAGCCTTCCAACTTTTGAACTTCGCTTATAGAACCCAAAGTTGCAGTTGTCAAAACTTGAGTTTGTCCACGAGTGAATACACCGCTACCGTGAACTCTTGGCAAAATACCGTGTTCGCACCAAATTGGTCTAATCTCTTTTAAAGTTCTGCCGTCAGGACGAATACCTTTGTCCAAAATTTTAGCACGAACTTTTTCTTTTTTCATATTGTATAAAACTTCTGCAATATCTTTTTTGCCGTCAGGGAAAATTTCTGCAAAATGAGCAAATACATCTTGCTCCAAAGCTTCTTCAAGTTTTTCACGAGCTTGTCTATTAAACTCTTCCAAAGCCTTGTCCATCATATCGTTTGCATATTCTCTTACTTGCTCTTCAATTGCAGCGTCTGCGTGATAAATATTAGGAACAATCTTTTCTTTTCCGATTTCAGCTTGAATAGTTTCGATAAATGCAACAATCTTTTTAATCTCTTCGTGACCAAACAAAATTGCACCAATCATCTCTTCTTCAGTAAGTTCGTTAGCACCAGCTTCAACCATTAGGATAGCATCTTTAGTACCACTCAAAGAAAGATGAAGTCTGCTTCTCTCTCTTTGTTCTGCACTTGGATTGATGATATATTGTCCATCGATATATCCAACAACTACTGAACCTGTTGGTCCTGCAAATGGGATATCTGAAATAGAAAGTGCAACTGAACTACCTATCATTGCATAAATCTCAGGTGGAACATCAGGGTTTACTGACAAGCAAGTTGCAACAACAGATACGTCATTGTAAAAGCCCTTAGGGAAAAGTGGTCTTAAAGGTCTGTCAATCAAACGGCAAACAAGTATACCTTTATCACTTGGGCGACCTTCTCTCTTTTTAAATCCACCAGGGATTTTACCAACTGAGTACATTTTTTCTTCATAATCAACGTTTAGTGGAAAAAAGTCAACACCATCTCTTGGCTCTTTTGACATTGTCGCATTAACCATTACAACAGTTTCTTCGCACTTAACAAAGCAAGTACCGTTAGTCATACCACAATATGCACCAGTTTCAACTTCTACTTCTCTTCCGCCTATTGTAGTTTTGTAAATTTTTCTGTCTATCATTATCTCCTCCTCTGTCTTTGACCATTCAAAGACTATCAACCGACTAGTTGAAAAATTTATATAAATTGTTATTTATTATCTATTTTTATGATTTTTGTGAGATTTACATTTTTGCTCACCAATTTATATCTTTTAAAGTGCTATAACATAATGTTTATGCAATGTTTTATACCATACTCTCACAAAACAAATTTTGTTTATATAATAAAAAATTACCCGAACACTTACTATTCGGGTTATTTTTATTACTTTCTTAGGTTTAATTTAGCGATAACTGCTCTGTATCTTTCAATATCTTTATTTTTTAGATAAGTAAGCAAGTTTCTTCTTTTACCTACCATTTGCAACAATCCACGACGGCTGTGGTGGTCCTTTTTATGCACAGCAAAGTGAGCTTTCAAAGTTTCAATTCTTGCAGTTAGCAAAGCAATTTGAACTTCTGGAGAACCAGTATCACCTTCAGATTGAGCAAACTTCTCAATAATCTCTTGTTTAGTAAGTAGTGTCAAATCTTCCATTTTTAATCTCCTTAAATAAAATTTATTCCTGCAAGCCAAGTAAATCATCGGAGAGTTGATAAACATAGCCTAAGGTACTATTCAATAATAACACAATTTTTATAATGTGTAAACTAATTTTTGATATATTTTTCCAAATTATTTATAATTTTTATATAATTTATTTTATTTTTTGCAATATTAGACAATAAACTGCTCATTTATTCTCTATCAAAGTCACAATTAAAATTCAAAACCTGCCTAATACACGCAATCAAACTAAATCTTCAAAAAACTCTTGCTTACTTTTCAAAATAATATCTTCTCTTTCCAAATAAACATCTATTCCTTTAGGATTAGCAAGTCTTTCAAGACGATTTTCTTCCCCCCAAATTCTTTTGGAAATAGCTCCCGCACCGCAAGCAATAATGCTGTGCGTTTCTTCCATAATGTCAATATTATACACACAAGCCTTGCCTTGTTTAGCATAACCTGTATTATCCAAATTACCGCTCATATATTTTTGCCTGTACATATAGTATGGCAAATATCCTGCTGAAATAATAGCATTTCTTGAATATTCTATCATCTTTTCAGGTAAAAGCTCAATTTTATTATCATATTCTGCAAGTTTAAGATTACTACCCTTTTTGATTGCCAAAGTATGTACAGTAATATTATCGGGATTTAAATTTATTGCATTATCAACAGAATATTTAAAGTCTTCAAAACTCTCTCCCGGAAGCATTGCTATCAAATCCATATTAATATCAAAATCAAATTCCCTTGCCATATTGTAGACATTAAATATATCTTCTTTAGTATGATTTCTACCAATTGCAGCCAAAGTTTTATCATTAAAAGTTTGTGGATTAATACTAATTCTTGTAACACCATTATCCGCCATTATTTGCAATTTTTCACGGGTTATGGTATCTGGTCGTCCCGCTTCCACAGTAAATTCGTTACATTTTATTTTGCCAAGCTCTACAATTATTTTCTCAAAATCCTTTTCGCTTAAACTTGTTGGAGTACCGCCACCCACATAAATACTTCTGACTTGCACACCCAAATTTTCTACTAAGCTAACTGCGTGCTTTATCTCCCTTACTGCTTGTGCAACATACGGCTCTATCCATTTTTTTATTCTGCCAAGCTCTGCAGAAATAAAGGAACAATAACTACACCTTGTCACGCATATTGGTATATTTACAAAAAAATCCACTTGTTTTGGGTTATGTGTATAAATACCTTTTTGGTTGTCGCAAATGTTACCAATCCATTTTGCACTTTGCTCTGGCACTCTTAAATAATTTGTAAAATATGAATAGGCATCTTTGCCGCTCTCTTGCAATTCGTGATAAAGCTTAGTAGGTCTTATACCTGTTAGCGAACCATACGGCAGGGTAATATTTGTAAGCTCTGACAAAATATCGTAAAGCATTATTTTTGCAAGTCTTTTTATCTCACTTTTTTGTTTAACTTGGGATAAATTTTGCAAATAACACCGATTTTTGATAGTTTTTTCTTTAAATTTTAATGTTACAGCATCATTTACTATATCAATATAAATGATGTTTTTCTCTTCATTTTCGTCTATTACAACAGATGGGGAAAACGCCCGAACTATATCCATAAAGTCAGGCATAAACTCACTATTTGTAACAATTTTCAGTTCCATAAAATCATATTTCCTTCTCTTTCGTAATCAAGAGTTGTGCTATCCCCGTGTCCTGGATAAACAACATAATCTCCGCTTAATCCAAATAGCTTGTCCTTAATGGAATGTTTTAAAGCTTCATACGAACTATCTTCAAAATCATATCTGCCGTAACTTCCTAAAAACAAAGTATCACCTGAAAAAATTACATTTTTTACAACATAGCATACACCGCCTGAAGAATGTCCAGGGGTATGAATAACTTTTATGTCTAAACCTTCAAAACTCAGAATATCATTATCCGCTACAAATTTGTCGCAACTGAAAGGCTCTATCCTAAACCTTTTTAACCAGTCTGCCATAACTTCGCCTGTACATTTAGGATTATCAAGTTGATGGATATAAACAGGCACATTTTCTTGCATAAACGGACTAACACCTTTTATGTGGTCAAAGTGTCCGTGAGTTAGTAGCACTGCCAAAACTTGCAGACCTTCACTTTCCACTTCCGCCTTAACAATTTTTGATGCAGGGTCAACAATTATACATTTATCCCCTACTTTAATAATGTAGCTGTTATTTTGAAGTCCGCCGTTTACTATCTTTTTTACTGAAAATCCGTCAAATTCTGTGTACATCTACAACTCCTTCTATTCCCCTTAATTTGTTAATCAATTCGTCAAGTTCGTTTATATTGGTAATCTCTACCCCAATAGTGATTATTGCTTGCAATTGGTCATCGATTTTTGCATTTACTTTGCTAAGCGATTTTTTTCTGTTTGCAAAAAATGTAGTAATATCGACAAGCAAATTTGAGCGGTTAATACAAATAATTTCAAGTGTTGCGGTAAATTGAGATGACATATTTTGTGACCAGCTAGCTTCAATAATTCTTTCCGCTTCGATATTTTTCATATTAGGGCAATCTGCTCTGTGGATAGAAACACCACGACCACGGCTGACATATCCCACAATTTTATCCCCGGGAACGGGATTACAACAATGTGATAATCTAATTAAGAAATCGTCATACCCCCTAATTAGTATGCCATTGCCTTTTTTGCTTGATGGCCTGCTTAATTTGTTAGTACTTATAATTGGTGTAAAGCTATCTGCAGATTTTTTAAAGCAATCTATTAATTTTAAAATTACTTTATTGGTTGTAATGTTGCCATATCCAAGTTCTGCATAAATATCTTCCATACTGCTATTTGAGCCGTAATGATTTTTAAAATACTTTAGCCATTCTTCATTATTAAGTAGTTCGGATAAACTATATCCCCTATGTTTAGCTTCACGCTCCAACATTTCCCTACCACGCTTAATGTTGTCTTCACGCATTTCCTTTTTGAAGAAAGCTCGTATTTTATTTCTCGCACTTGCAGTTGCAACAAATTTAAGCCAATCTCTACTTGGTCCTTTTGACGCATTAGAAGTTATAACTTCCACAATTGAGTTATTTGTAAGACGGGTGTTTATAGGCACAATCTTTCCGTCCACTTTAATTCCCACACATTTATTACCAACTTCTGTATGCACTGCATAGGCAAAATCTATACCTGTAGCACCTTTTGGAAGGCTTACTACTTTACCTTTAGGCGTAATAACAAATACTTCGTCAGGATACAAGTCCACTTTCAAAGACTGCAAAAATTCCGCATTGTCTCTCAAATCTTTTTGGACTTCCATAATACTTCTTATCCATTGCATTCTGTTATCCATTATGCTTTGGTCAGTAGTCAATCTACCTTCTTTATATTTCCAGTGTGCGGCAATACCAAACTCTGCAATATCGTGCATTTCGTGTGTTCTTATTTGAATCTCAAATGGCGAACCATATTGTGATATTACAGTTGTGTGCAAAGATTGATAGTTATTTGCTTTTGGCATAGCTATGTAATCTTTAAATCTTCCGGGAAGTGGTTTCCACATTGTATGAATAGCACCAAGTACAGCATAGCAATCTTTAATTGTATCAACAATAATTCTTACAGCAATTAGGTCATAAATTTGCTCAAACTCTTTACCACCTTGCATTTTTTTGTAAATGCTGTAAAAATGTTTAGGTCTGCCGTTTACTTCCCCATCAATTTTCATTTCGGCAAGCTTTGCCTTAATATCCTTAACTACATTTTGTACAAACTCTTGCCTTTCAACCTTTTTTGCGGAAATCTTTTGCACCAAAGCATAGTAATCGTCAGGGTTTAAATATCTCATTGCCAAGTCTTCAAGCTCGCCTTTGATAGTACCCATACCAAGTCTTTCTGCAATAGGTGCATAAATATCCAAAGTTTCACGCGATATTTCCTTTTGCCTATCGCTTGACTTGAATAGCAAAGTTCTCATATTATGCAATCTGTCTGCAAGTTTAATAATAATTACTCTAATATCGTCACTCATTGCAAACAACATTTTTCTCAAATTTTCTGCCTGCTCGTCAACGCTTGACTTAAATTGCAGCTTGTTTAATTTTGTAACACCATTTACTAACATAACTACAGTTTTGCCAAAAATGCCTTCAAGTTCTTCCTGAGTATGTGGTGTATCTTCAATTACATCGTGCAAGAAAGCAGCCATAATTGTTTCATAATCAAGCCCCATATCAATCAAAATTTCACTTACTGCAACTGGATGTACAAAATAATCTTCACCCGATTGGCGTTTTTGCCCTGCGTGTGCGTTTTTTGCAAAATCGTAAGCTTTTTTTATGATTTCATACTGCTCTTGCGGATATTGGTTTTTTAACTTATTTAGTATTGCGTCCTGCATAAATTAACTCCTTAATCCTTTGATATATTGTGCTGCTATCAAGACTGGTTTTTACAGTGGAATCCACATAAAATCCGTCTTTTAGCTTAATAATTTTAAGTTCGTAAAACACAAACATTGCCATATAAAAGGCAATAGTATTTTTGCCGCCTTGCTTTTCGTACTCACTAAATAAATCTGCAAAATTTGTGATTTTCGTTTTTACTAAAAGTAGCTTTTTTAGTTCGGTAAATATCTCACGCATTTCGTCCAAGTCAGGGAAATTATCTTTAACTCGCCCAATATATTCATTTGCGATATTGTCTTTTACCATTACTACACTAGTATTGATATTCAATTTATAATAATCTATTACACCAAGGCTTGGCAATGTGTCAAGTATTACAATTTTTTTATAATATGTCAAATTTTGGCTCATATCCATATCAAGTACAAGCCTGTTTAGTGGATTTACTTCAGAAATAACTGAACAATCCACCCTTAACAATTTATCCCCCAACAAAGCGGAATATTTATCAAAAGTTTCTTTTGTGTATGCAATAAAACATACTCCATATAAATCGTCTTCAATTTCTAAAGCAATATCTTTTTCTTCAATATATTTTATGTCAAAAACACTTCTGTTATCATACTTTACATAATACGCATATTTAATTGCAAGATATTTTTCGTCTGGTGTAAAACTTCCCCAATCAAATTCCGTATCGTGAACTATACCTTGAGCGTACAATCTGTTTGCAAAAGTACGCAATCCAAAATCACATATCATATTAACACTATTGCTGTTGTTGATATTCTTTAAATATTTTGAGCCGTCAAAGTACACCATTTCAACATCTTTATTTTGTGCATATTTAATATGTTTTGTTGTAGAAATCCTGCCGAAAATCGGGGTATTTATGCAAACATTGTATGTTACCCTTGGGTTATCCATACCAAAAGGTTCTAATTTGTTAAGCTCTGCAATATTCTCAAAACTAATCTCACTATAGTTACGGCATAAGTCATATTCCGTTTTAGGAACAAACAATGACTTATCAAGGTGTCTTGCATACTCATTTATTGCAAAACAAAAAGCTTCTATATTTTCTTTGCTACAAGTAACACCGCAAGCCATAGCGTGACCGCCAAAGTTATGCAAAAAACCTTTGCAGGCAGAAACGCAATCATAAATATTAACTCCTGCTATACTTCTTGCAGAACCTTTATAAAACTCTCCGTCACCTGTCATAAGTATACTTGGTCTGTTAAACATATTTGTGATTTTTGCACTAGCAATACCAAGCACGCCTGCTTCCCACTTATCACTATATAACACGATTATACGATTGTTTACCAAATCGTATTTTTCAAGCATTTCCAAACAATCGGCAACCAAATCATCGGTAAATTGTTGTCTTTCTATATTATAACTATTTGCTTGTTCAACCAAACTTTTTACATAAAAATAGTCACTATCAACTAGCATAGCTACCGCTTTTTTGGAATCGGAAAGTCTGCCTATTGCATTTATTCGCGGTACAATTTTAAAAGCAACATCTTGACTTGTAAACTTTTCATCAATTTTAGCACCTGCAATTTCCATCAATAACTTTACTGAAAGCCTTGCTCTGGAATTTAAAATTTCCATACCATAGCTAACTATTATACGATTATCACCTTGCAAAGGCACAATATCGCCAATTGTTGCAATGGCACATAAATCTATGTAATACATAAGTACCTTTTCGCCACCTATTGCTTCACATAGTCTTAAGGCAATACCTGCACCGCATAACTCATTAAAAGTATTGTTTAACCTTTGTACCTTTGGATTAACCACAATACATTCAGGCAATATTTCAGGTGGTTCGTGGTGGTCGGTTACTATAAAATCTATCCCCAAATCATTAACAGCATAATCTATATCTTCTTTTGATGTAATTCCGCAATCTACCGTAATAATCAAATCTGGGTAATATGTGTCCGCTATTTCTTCAAGAGCGTCTCTGTTAATTCCATAACCTTCTTTTTTTCTGTTTGGGATATAAAAATTGACTTCTGCACCCAAAGATGACAAAAACATATAAAGTATTGCAGTACTGCATACTCCGTCACAATCGTAATCGCCATAGATTACAATACTCTCACCATAATCGACAGCCTGCTTTATTCTATCCCTAGCTTCACGCATTCCTACATAATCAAATACTGGTGTAAGATTTTTTATATCCGCTTGCAAAAAAGTTTGAATACTATCCGTATCTTGATAACCACGGATAGCCAAAACTTCAGCTAAATCTCTGCCACACCCCAATGTAGCAGATAGCTTATCTATTAAATTTTTATCCACCTTTCTTTTTTGGACAAAACTACTCATAAAATCTTACCTTTACTTTTATATAAATCTTATATATAAAATAATACACTAATTTTCACAATTTTTCAATATATATTGCAAAAAAATTATATTATAATGCAATTTTTTTATAAATTTATTACCAAATGCTTACTCTTTATTTATTTACTTGTTTTGCAATTTATTATAATCGCTTTTAATATACGCTTTAAAAACTTGCTGCAAATAAAAAATAAACAAGCAATATTTTAGCATTAACTTGCACATACCATTTAAGCTTTATTATAAAAAAACTATCAAAAATCGGTGTTAAAATTAAAACAAGGGCAAATTTTTGCCCTTGTTAGACTATTTGTTACTTTAATTAATAAAACATATTAATAGCAAGTTTTTTATCTATTACATTTAATATTATTTCACTATCTGCACTTGTAACAACGCCTTGATTTAATATTAAACTTGCAAGTTTAAATTCTACATCCAAGTTATCATATAAATTTATATCACTTGCTATTTCTCTAATGTAAATTATATCACTTGCACTTATCTTGCCATCTCCATTGCTGTCACCTAATACTGACAAGCTGAACTCTTCTATTTTTGCTCCACTTGCTGTATATGTCTCCAATCTCCAGCCTGTGCCTACCGCTAGCTCAAATCTACTATCGTATAAGCTACTATCTACACCCGATACGCTATTTCCTTTATCGTATATCAACTTGTTATTGCTGTCATATAGTTTTACTTTTGTTCTGTCAAAATTGATATTTTGTATAAAGGTATTTACGCTTGTGTTTGGTAATATATTTCCTAATATTAGCTTTCCGCCGTTTACTTGTTTCTTAATTTGTTCGTCATTAACTATATGAATCAAGTTGTTATCTTTATAGTTTTTACGCTTTCCATTCTCTAAGTAAACAAAGTCATATACTTCACTCTCTATCGAATTTTCAAATGATACTTCCCCACCATTAATAGTTGCTATTTTTGCACCATTGTTACTAAAGAAATAATCGCTTGCATTTGTATTACCGCTTGCTGCAAAGTTAGTGGTAAACACTCCTGTACCATAATCGTCTGCAAGTTTAATGCCTATTTTGCAATCTTGCGCAAGTTTTCCGGTAAAATTGATTTTTTGATTTTGATTTAATCTAATATCGGAACTTTTTCCACTTGCAGTATTATTGTATATTTGCATACTGCTGCCGATAGTAATTGCTGAGATTCCTGATGATGTCACATCGCACACACCGCCACCTAAACCTTCACTGGTATTTCCGCTTATTATACCTTTATTCAATATTAAATTATTAGTACCTGAATTGGTTAGTAAAATTCCACCACCATACACATCCTTATCCAAAGGATTTTGTACATTGTTATCAATAATTTTGCCGCCATTCATTGTCATAGTTGAACCACGACCGACTAATACGCCACCACCGCCGTGGTTTTCGTTTGTATGGTATTTAACTATATTGTTAGAAATAATACCACCATCCATAACCAATGTTGACTCCCAATATACTGCAATACCAGCCGCATTTTCACTTGCACTATTGTGGTGCAAATATACATCTTTAATATTACATTTTGCTCCATAATACAAAGTAACACCTGACGCATATCTTGACGTGTTATAAGATATTTCTCCACCATATATATTGCAAGTTACTGGATAGTTATCCCCATTAATGTACTGATAATTGCAAACATATATTCCGCCTGCGTGATGTCCTGCACTGTTACGAGTCATTAATCCGTCATACATATTTAGTTCTCCACCATCTAAATATACAGATGCACCATTTTGCAATGCGTAGTTACCTGTCATAATTGTATTATGGATATTGATAGTCGCTTTTCTTCCAAATATAGCACCACCTACATTACCTGATACATTTCCTATCATAAGACCACCATTTATATTTACTTTAGGAACTTCAGGTGCATAAACTCCAGCACCATTAGCTAGTGCATTATTTCCCATTATTATCCCGCCATTCATAGTGAAGCTATTATTGCCTTCCTGTAAATGTATTGCTCCGCCATTAGCATTAGATTTGTTAGACATAAGGATTCCATTATTTAGCTCTATTTCAGCATCTGGACTTGCCGTATAAATGCCGCCACCTGACGCATTTGTCCAACCACCCATAATCTTACCTATAGGCAAGCTTTTAAAATGGGTCATTTGAGCTTCGCAAGTCAAATCTGAGATATACTCATAAGTACTTAATAAATCTTCATTAGTATAACTATTGTCTGTTATAGTAAGCTTACCTAAAACAAACAATACGTGTCCGCCCGCACCTACCTTAGTTTTATTTCTGTTTATAGTTTTTCCGTTTAAATCTATTGTAACGTGCATTCCAGGAGGAATCTTAATAACGCCATTATTAAATGAAAGTGCATCAATATCACCAAAAGATGTTTCTCTAGCATCTGCAGATGGTGCAGCTGTCCAGTTGTTTATTAGCCTTACATAAGCTTTACCAGTGGACTTTGCATTTTGGATTATTGTGTTCCAATTAGTCGCCATTTCTGCACAAGTTGAACCGCCTAAATCTACATATTGGGTTGCTTTTTCGTCAGTAGCACTTGCAGTAGTATTATTACCAACTACTTCATTGCTATTATCTCTAGTAGTATTTACTGCCAGCATAGCACCTACTACTAATAGAAAAGATAGGGTAATAGCAAAAAATATTATACCCACACGCTTTATACATTTTGCCATAATAAAACTCTCCTTTTATTTAGTACATAGAATAAATATATCTATGTACTTTTTGGGACATTTTTCAAAGTAGAATATATATTTTTTGTTAAATTTAACTAAATATCTTACAAAGTCTTGAGCGTAGCCTTGACAAAAGCTTACATTTTACCCTATAATATTCATATAATATGTACATAGATATATTTATTCTATGTACTCTTTTTTTACATTTATATCTACTATTTTTATCATTTACCCCCGATTTTTGATAGAATTATTGCATAAAACAGACAAAATCACAAAATAAAACTTTACACAAAAAGTTACATCCTGAAACGCTCCTTTCAGGGTGATTTTTATAAGGTAAATTTATATTTGTTTTGTTAGATTTAAGAGAATTTATGGCTTAAATTAGAGTATAAATTGTAAGTTTACATTAACTATAATATTGTTTTATTTGCTTGTTTTGATTAAACAATTTTTAAAATTCACTTTATTTTGCACAAAAAAAGAGTGCTTAAGCACCCTTTTTTAAGATAATATAGTATTATAAAACAATAAATATTTTACTCTGTTATTTTAATTCCACGAGCAATTGCTTCTTTTACGGCATTATGTAATGCAAGTTCTTTATCTTCACCAGTGTCAAAATCAAACTTAAATACTGCTACGCCACCTAGTCCGCTAGCTATTGCATAAGTAGTTTTATCACGAACCATAGCATAACCATTAAAATACAATTCACTATATTTTTCTATACCATCTTCTTTTCCGACATAGTTATAGTTGTAAATTACATTTATCCATTTATTGATTGTGTTTGTATTTGACTCATAATATCTGCCAAACTCTACGATTTCACTTGATTGATTAGTTGTTCTTCCATAGAATGGTATACCTAACATAATTTTATCTTTAGTAAACTTAGACTTTTTCATAAATGTTTCTACTGAATGTCTGCAAGTTTCGTAATTTGAAGAATGCTCTCCCCTTTCGTCAAACATATCGTAAGTTTGCAAGTTTACATATTCCAAAGCATTTCTTGCCTTTTTTGACAAATTACAACTATCAGGATTTAATGAGATAGTTACAAATTTACCTAAACCATCTAATTGCTTATCTAACTCAACAATTAGCTTAGAAAGCCAATTCCATTGAGTTCCGTTTTCAGGATAATCCCAATCAATATTTAAGCCGTCAATACCAAATTCGTTTACAAATGTAACCAAATTTGAAACAATTGTAGCCATATTTGCTTTTATCCATTTATAAACAGCTTTATTTGGTTTCTTTTCGTCACTTGCTACTGAGTTTGATTTGATATCAACATTGACAATAACTTTCAAATCAGGATTATTTGCTTTTGTCTCACCTTTAAGCAAGTTAATTGTGTTAATATCAGTTGTAAAATCTTCTTTACCTTCTTTATAAACAATATTAGCATCTGAACCCATACTAATATCGCCAAACAATAGCAAATCATCAACAACTTTTAAATGATTATAAAACTCTTTTTTATTTTGGTTGTTTTGCAATTTTTGGTCTGTTGATAGGAAGTAATCTACAACTCTAAAAGGTGTTTCTCTTTTAACAGCTGTGCTATCGTAAACTTCAATATTACTAATTTTAACTTTACCTTGTCTGTTATAAATTTCAATACGCAACTCATCAGTTATAATTTCATCTAAAGAACATACTCTGTATTTATCAATTCTGTTTTGTTTGTAAATCAAAGTATAACTGCCGTCATCTTCTTTTCCATACACACCAAAAGATACAACATTGTCAGTTGCTTCTTCCAAAACCAAAGTATCTACGTGATGCTTTCCAGTTAAAGTGATTGTATAAATTTCACCCTTAGTTTCAATTTCCTGTACTAGGTTATCAGAATATAATGTTGCTTCAGCATTGTTATTAGTACAACCTACAAACAATACGCAACAAGATGCTATAAGTATAAAGCAAATTAATATAGATAATAACTTTTTCATAAAATCTCCTAATTAAATTATTTTGAAATTAAAATTTTATTATTTTTTATATTTCTCAGTTGCAGTTTCATACAAATTATTGCCTTTACAATCTGCTACAACAATAACAGGCAAATTTTCAACTTCCAACTTACGAATAGCTTCTGTACCTAAATCATCATAAGCAACAACTTCTGCACTCTTTATACATTTTGATAAAAGAGCACCTGCACCACCGACAGCAGCAAAATATACACCGCCATTGCGTACAACAGCATCTAAAACTTCTTTAGTTCTTTTTCCTTTACCTATCATACCAATCAAGCCCATATCCAAAAGTCTTGGAGCGTATTTATCCATACGGCTTGCAGTAGTAGGACCTGCAGAACCGATAACATTACCTGGTCTTGCAGGAGTTGGTCCTAAATAGTAAACAATATTATTCTTCCAATCTACAGGCAAACTTTCGCCCCTGTCAAGAGTTTCGTTCATTCTAGCGTGAGCTGCATCTCTTGCAGTATAGATTGTACCGCTTAAATATACATAATCACCTGCGGTAAGTTTTTCTGTAACATCACGAGTAAGTGGAGTATTTAATCTTATATCCATAGTTTTTCTCCTTATAGTTCACGTGAGATGTGCCTATTTACGTGGCAACAAATGTTGATACCTACAGGTAAACCTGCGATATGAGTAGGGTAAGTTTCTACATTAACAGCAAGTGCAGTAATTCTTCCGCCTAAACCGGCAGGACCAATACCCAAGTTATTAATTTTCTCTAGCAACTCAATTTCCAATTCCTTAACATAAGGTATTTCATTATGAATAGCAGCACTTCTTGTCAAAGCTTTTTTTGCAAGAATAGCACATTTTTCAAAAGTACCGCCAATACCTACACCAACTACTATTGGTGGACAAGCATTAGGACCTGCTTCTTTAACAGCAGTTAAAACAGCTTCCTTAACGCCTTCTATGCCTTGTGCAGGTTTTAACATATATACTTTACTCATATTTTCACTACCAAAACCTTTTGGTGATAAAGTAAGTTTAACTTTGTCGCCTGCAACTATAGAATAGTGAATAACAGCAGGAGTATTGTCTTTTGTATTAACTCTGTCAATTGGGTCACGAACAACAGATTTTCTTAAATATCCGTCTACATAACCTTGTCTGATACCTTCATTGATAGCATCTTCAATATTTCCACCAACCAAATGAACATCTTGACCGATTTCTGCAAATACAACTGCCATACCTGTATCTTGGCAAATAGGAATCATTTCTTCTTTGGCAATTTTCATATTTTCTTTTAGTTGTCCTAAAATTTGTTTGCCCAAAGGTGACTCTTCTTTTTTGTCTGAATTGTTCAATAAATCGCACATATCGGGTGACAATTGGTGATTAATACTAATTGCCATTTCTCTTAATGCACTTGTTATCTCTTTAACATCTAACTCTCTCATATCCTACTCCAATTAAAGTGTTTTAATAGTGTTGTAATTTGGAAGCAACTTAGGAGAAAGTTCCTTATAAGTTATACCAGCTTCCTTACACTCGTTATCAAATTCCTTAACGTGGTTAAAGTTCAACTTACCAGGCATTGGAATTTGTTTTGCTTTTGCTGCAGCATATTGACCTGCATTTCTACCAAATACGATAACATCTAGCAAGCTGTTACCCATTAGTCTGTTTCTGCCGTGCACACCACCTGCAGCTTCACCTGCAACATACAAGTTGTTTACTGTAGTAGTCATACTATCACTATTAACATCAACACCACCATTTTGATAATGTAGTGTAGGATAAATCAAAATAGGCTCTTTTCTCATATCAATACCCATCTTTTGATACATTCTTAACATACCTGGTAATTTCTTTTCAAGATAACCATCGCCGTGAATCATATCAATCATTGGGCTGTCTAGCCAAATTGCATCGCCAAGTGGAGTTTTTACACCATTGCCGCGTCTGCACTCACGAATAATAGAAGATGCAGTTACGTCACGACACTCAAGTGGGTTCATAAACGCATCACCATTAACGTTTACAAGCATTGCACCGATACTTCTAACTTTTTCTGTAACCAAAGCACCACGCATTTGTGCAGGATATGCAACACCTGTTGGGTGATATTGGATAGAATCCGCATCACGCAATACAGCACCTGCTCTGTAAGCTAAAACCAAACCATCGGCAGTTGCACCATAGTGGTTTGAAGTTGGGAAATCTTGATAATGCAAACGACCTGCACCACCTGTACAAATTACAACTGTTTTTGCTTTTGCAACTGTAACTTCACCTGTTTCCATATTTAACAATATAGCACCTGCAGCATTGCCGTTATCATCTTTCAAAATCTCAATTGCAGAAGTAAACTCTACAACTTCGATATTGTCATTCCAAACTTCGTCACGCAATACACGCATAATTTCTGCACCTGAATAATCGGCACAAGCGTGCATTCTGTTTCTTGAAGTACCACCACCTGGAGTAGTAGCCATAACACCATTTTCGTCTTTATCAAACATTACACCCATATCATTTAGCCATTTGATAGCTTCAGGTGCTTTGTAAACCAATTTTTTCAAAAGCTCTGGTTTATTAGTAAAGTGTCCACCACCAAAAGCATCAAGATAGTGAGTAGCTGGGCTGTCATTTTCCTTGTCTGCAGCTTGAATACCACCTTCTGCCATCATAGTGTTAGCATCACCAATTCTAAGTTTAGTAACCATTACAACTTTGCAACCTGCATTATAAGCTTCCAAAGCTGCACTAGCACCAGAACCGCCACCGCCGATTATAAGTACATCAGATTCATATTTGATATTTTTCAAATCAATCTTTTTGCCTAAAACACGGCTTTTGCCTTGCAATAAATCTGCAAGTGCACAAGGTACTTTTTGACCTTTATTTGCACCAACGCTAAGAGTAGTAAACGCACTTTCGATATAATCTGGGTGATTTTCTGCAAGAAGAATATCTTTTTCTTCGGCAGTCATACGTCTTGGCACTTGGCCTATTCTTTTTTCGCGAGAAAGTTCAACTTTCTTCATTGATTCCAACATTTCATCAGTATACATACGCCACTCTCCTTATTTTTGTTCCATATCACGGTTATTGTAAAGCTCTTCAATTTCACTCAAAGGCTTGTTTGCAATTTTCTCAAGCATATCAAGATATTCGCCATTCAAAATATCATTAACTCTCTTTTCAAGATGTTCACTCTTTGGCATAATGTACTTACCATTAAGTCTTCTTGCAAGAAGTGATACCAATCTGTGAGAAATACCTGCAGGGCATCTGTTAGAACACATACCACAAGATACACAGTCAAATGACTCTTCTGCACATTTAGCAAACTCTGCTCTTTGTGCATAAGCAATATATTGCATTACTTTTAAGTTTTGTGGGCAAGCTTTTGTACAAGCATTGCAACCGATACAACTATAAATCTCAGGATATAATTGCATCATAATTTGCTCTGTAGGCTTAATTTCGTTCATATCATATTGAGCCTTTTGAGTTGGGAAATAAGGAATATTAGCAATATACATATTGTTTTCAACCTTAGTTTGGCAAGCCAAAGCAAACTTTAACTCACTCTCTCCCGCAATTCTGTAAATTGTAGCACAAGCACCGCAAAAACCTGCTCTGCAACCACAACCACGAATATGTTTGTACCCAGCATATTCCATAGCATTCATAATTGTAAGTTCTGCAGGTACACTATACAACTTACCCATTATGTAGATATTTACCATTTCTTTCATAATACTTATCCTCTTTTTATTTGCTGCTCATTACTCCCTTTAGATGAAATTATAATTAAACACTTTTGATAATTTCACTTACTAGGTTAAACTCGCGTTTTATTCCAACCAATCGCAAAATTTTATTACGCTGTATTTTGGTAGGTTTTGTTTTTAATTAATCACTATTAGCTACTCCATTTATTAATATTCGTTAGGCAACTCGTCAATTTCGTCACATCTGAATACAGGTCCATCTTTACAAACAAATTTAGAACCGATATTACATCTGCCACATTTACCTATACCGCACTTCATTTTTAATTCAAGTGTTGTATAAACTTGAGTTTTGTCAAAGCCCATTTCGATAAGGCCTTGAAGCACGAATTTAATCATAATCGGTGGTCCGCAAATTACTGCAGTACGATTATTATCAAAAGCCAATTCCTTTAAGTAAGCAGGAACAAATCCTACATGTCCGCCCCAGCTATCTTCAGGTCTGTCAATTGTTACATAAACATTAAAGTCTTTATCGTTTGCCCATTCCTTAGTCATTTCTTCATAATCAACTAAGTCACCTGAACTTCTTGCACCATAAAGCACATCGATATGACCATAATTATCTCTGTTTGCTCTTGCATAATTGATAACAGAACGCAATGGAGCAATACCAATACCACCTGCAATAAACAACAAATTCTTTTTAGCAAAAGCATCGTCTACAGGGAAAGGTTTTCCGTAAGGTCCTCTTACAGTTATTTCATCGCCTACTTCCAATTGATGAATAGCTTCTGTCAAAATACCGCATCTTTTAATAGAAAATTCCTTAAACTCAGTATTTGTAGGAGAAGAAGTTATTGAAAACATTGCTTCGCCAACACCCGGTATTGATACCATAGCACATTGTCCTGGTCTGTGATCAAACATTATACCGCCGTCAATACCGACAACACCGAAAGTTTTTACATCGTTTGTATCTGTACGAACGCTAATAACTTTTGCCACGTGAGGTACTAACGCGTCTTTTATAATTTCACTCATTATTTATTACCTCCCAATGTTTTCATTACTTTAACAATATTCATTGAAACAGGGCATTTAGCAACACATCTACCGCAACCTACACAAGAAAACTCACCATTGTGGTTTGCAGGGTGATATACAAGCTTGTGCATAAATCTTTGACGAAATCTTTGTGTATGGCTTGGTCTGTTAGTGCCGTGTGCCATCATTGTAAAGTCTTTTCTCATACAAGAATCCCAACAACGGAATCTTTTTACACCGCTATTTGTTTTGTAATCTCTAACATCATAACATTGGCAAGTCGGACATACATAAGTACAAGTACCACAACCAATACAGCTTTCAGATAAACCTTGCCATTCAGGTCTGTTAAACAAAGCGTCCAACTTATCCCCACCAAACTCATTTAATGGTAAATTGTTAAGTGGCAATTTTTCCATTATCACACGAGTTTTAGCTTGGCTTTCTTTAACTGCTTTATCATCACTATTCTCAAACAAACTTGCAAATTTTTCTATAAATTCGCTACCTTTTTCAGTAACAGGATTAAAATAGATATAATCGCCTGCTATATAACTTTCAACATCGCCTTTTGGCTCTGCAGGGTCAATACCAAAGTTAGTACAAAAACAACTTTCTTCAGGTTTTGTGCAACTTAATGATATTACAATGCCGTGCTTGCGTCTTGCTTCATAAAAAGTATCAAGAAAACCTTCCAAAAATACAGTATCCAATATATGGAAAGCTCTTACATCACAAGCTCTTACTCCAAAGATTACAAAATTTTCTGAAACAAGTTCCCCTTGCTCAACTATGATATGTTTGCCGTCTTTTTTAAATACAGATAAATCTTCGCATTGTGGGAAGAAAGCATCTTTAGCACTCTTAACTGTCATTTTGTCAAGATTGACTTTAGCACCTTCACTCCACTCACAAAAGTTTACCGCACCATTATTTTGGGTAGGCAAATACAATTTCATTGAATCATTAACAGCTTTATAAAAACTATTAAGGTTTGATAACGCCAACTTCTTCATTACTTGCCCTCCTTATCACTAACTACAGTTGCTTCCATATCGCCTTCTGTAAAGTTTACAAGTGGATTGCGTTGCTCTGCAACTTCACCTGCTTGATAATCACCATAAAACTCATTAATATCCTTAATAAATTTACGATTTAACAAATGTAATGGAATACTTTGTGGACATACTCTTGAACATTCACCACAATCGGTACATCTACCTGCAACGTGGAAAGCTCTTATAATATGGAACATTTTTTCTTCAAATTCTGTAGCATTTGCTTTTGCTGCAACATTACTTCTTGCATTGTCAAATACACAAGTACGACAAGTACAAGCAGGACAAATATTACGGCAAGCATTACATCTGATACATTTTGATAGCTCAGATTTCCAAAAAGCAAATCTTTCTTCAGCTGTCATAGCTTCCAATTTTTTAACTCCGTCAAATCTTGCATCGCATTTTGGAGTTTCAATACCTTCACCGATAATCTCATCTGCAATTTTTAACTCTGAACCTTTGCAAGACTGACATTTTGATAAAAGTACACTTGCTTTTTCGGCTGTACTATCGCCATATATACTATTAATAATTATATTATTATCTTTATCTGTAACACTAACAACACCGCTAATACCTTGAGCTTTGATTTTGTCAATATCCAAGTGACCGCTGCAACCAACACCGACAATATAAATATTATCTCTGTTTACTCTGTGTTCTGTAATTAGTTGGTTCATACTATATGTATCACAAGGCTTTAGCACAACTGCAAACTTTTTGTCAGAAGTAATTTGAGAAACAAGATATTTACTCAAATTTGCACCGCAAAAACTATTGTAAACAAAGTTATCAAGTCCACTTTCTTTTGTAAAGATTGCAGGAGTTGTATCATAAATAAATTCACCTTTTGTATAACCGATAACACAGTCAACTGTGCCATTATCCAAAAGTTCTTGTAATTTTTCTTTTAATTTCAATTCTAATCCTTGCATCTTATATCTCCTAATTTAACACATTCGCCCAAAGCTCTTATGTCTTCAACGAATTTGTTCATAACTGTAGAAAATTTAACACCTTCTGCTGCAGATACCCATTCTACACGAGTACGTTTTCTTTCGATACCCATAAAATCAAGCATACTATACAAAAGAGCAAGTCTTCTTCTTGTGTAATAATTACCAGTGCTGTAGTGGCAATCACCTGGGTGACAACCGCAAATAATTACACCATCTGCACCTCTTTCAAAAGCTTTTAGTATAAACATTGGGTTTACACGACCTGAACAAGGTACTCTGATAATTTTTACATCTGCGGGATATGACAATCTGCTTGAACCTGCCAAATCTGCTCCCGCATAACTACACCAGTTGCAACAAAACGCTACAATTGTAGGTTTAAATTCTTTTACTTCTTGCATACTGCTTCTACCTCCGCCATAATTTGACTATTTGAGAAACCAAACAAATCCATTGCACCTGAAGGACAAGCAACAGTACAAGCACCACAACCTTGACACAATGCAGGGTTAACACTTGCAACTCTTCTGTTCTCTCTGATGCCGTGGTCATTAATAAGTTTTGTTTCGTAACTGATTGCACCATAAGGACAAACATTTGCACAGTTTGAGCAACCATTACACAACAATTCGTCACTATGTGCAACACAAGGGTTAGTAACAAGCTTAGTTTTACTCAAAAGGCCTATAACCTTAGCTGCACAAGCACTTGCTTGAGATACAGTTTCAGGAATATCTTTTGGTCCTTGACATACACCAGATAGGAAAATACCTGCTGTAGGGCTTTCCACTGGACGCAATTTTGCATGTGCTTCTGTCAAGAAATTATTTGTATCAATACTAGCTGTAAGCATTGAAGCCACTTTCTTTGCAGATTCGTCTGGCTCAATTGCTGTAGCAAGTACAACCATATCACTATTAACAATAATTTGCTCGTTATTTAACAAATCGCTTGCTTGCAATACAAGGTGTCCGTCACTTTCGTAAACTTTACCAACTTGACCTTTGATATAGTTGACATTGTACTCTTCAACAGCTCTTCTGTAAAACTCGTCGTAGATTTTACCAGGAGTTCTAACATCAATATAAAATACATTAACATTTACATCTGGATATTTATCACGGATAAGCATAGCGTGTTTTGCTGTGTACATACAACAAATTTTTGAGCAATAGCACCTGCCTCTTCCGCTTATATCTCTTGAACCTACACATTGAATAAATGTAATAGTGTGTGGGTGTGAACCATCACTTGGTTTTACAAGTTTACCACCAGTAGGACCTGCAGCATTCATTAATCTTTCAAGTTCCAAACTTGTGATAACATCTTTACTTTGGCTATAGCCATACTCGTCAAACTTATCAAGTTTAATTGGATTGTAACCAGTAGCTGCAACTATTGCACCGTACTCTCTTTCAATAATTTCGTCTTGTTGCTTGTAGTCGATAGCTTTAGCAGAACATACAGTTTGACATAATCCGCATTTATCCTTAGTAATTTTAATACATTGAACAGGGTCGATAACTGCAACATTAGGTATTGCTTGAGCAAATGGGATATAAATAGCAGGTCTGTTATTTAAGCCGCAGTTAAACTCGTTTTTGCCTTTTTTAGAAGGGCATTTTGCCATACAGTCACCGCAACCTGTACATAAATCTGTATTAATATATCTTGCCTTTTTACGGATTGTCGCTTTAAAATTACCAACGAAACCTGTAACTTTATCCACTTCGCTATAAGTCAACAACTCAATGTTTGGATTAGCAGCTGCGTCAACCATTTTTGGTGTCAAAATACAAGCTGAACAGTCAAGTGTTGGGAAAGTTTTATCAAGCTTTGCCATATTACCACCGATTGTAGGGCGTTTTTCAACAATATCAACTTGAAAACCAGCTTCTGCAATATCAAGCGCAGTTTGAATACCGGCAATACCACCGCCAATAACCAAAGCACGCTTAGTAACTTGACTTTCACCACTGATTAACGGAGCATTTAATTTTACTTTTGCAATTGCAGCATTTGCAAGTGCAATTGCCTTGATAGTACCTTCTTCTACGTTTTTATGTATCCAAGAACAATGCTCACGAATGTTTGCAATCTCAACCATAAATGGGTTAAGACCTGCTCTTTCCGCATTTTTACGGAAGGTAGCTTCGTGCATTCTTGGTGAACAAGAACAAATAACAACACCATCAAGTTTATATTCTTCTATTGCATTACGCATAATAAGTTGTCCCGCTTCAGAACACATATACTGATAATCTGTTGCAAATACAACACCTTGTTGCAACTTAACAGCTTCGACAACTTGCTTTACATCTACTGTTGCCGCAATATTACTACCGCACCAACATACAAATACACCTATCTTTAGCATTTTGTTCTCTCCTCTATTTCTTGAATTTTCTGAAAGCACTTACCAATGCTTGTTGCGGGATTTGCTCATCTACAACCTTAGGAATATCATTTGCATCTAAATAATTTCCACCGGCTTGTCTTTGCTTAACCACTCTGATAGCTTCCACAATTCTTGCAGGTTCAACACCTCTTGGGCATCTCTCTACACAAGCAAAACAGCTTAAACAATGAAAAATTGATTCACTTTCCATAAGTTCTTCTATTCTGCCGTGAACAACCATATCAACAAATTTATGTGGAGCATATTCCATCTCATTAAATGAAGGACAAGACGCAGAGCATTTACCGCATTTCATACATCTAATCGGATTTGCACCGCTGATACGAATCACTTCATTTGCAAGTTCCATATCTTTTTTCATATCGCCCTCCTTACTTTACACCCAAAGCTTCTGCCAAAAGTTCAGTAAAGTATTTTACATCAATTTTATTATTCTCGCTTGCATTAGCATTTAAATTATACATACAAAGCGGGCAAGCAGTAATCAATTCGTCACAGCCTTTATATTTAGCAGAATCGATAATTTTATCCACATTTTTTGTCGCTTGATTTTTATTTGTCACAGATATGTAACCACCACAGCACTCATTACGGAATGGGTAAACAACAGGTGTAGCACCTAGTGCCTTAATAAAATCTTCCAAAATTGTTGGATTTTCAGGGTCGTCAAAAGCAAGTTCGCTACTTGGTCTTAAAAGTAAGCAACCATAGTAAGCACCGATTTTACGACCTTTTAAAGGATTAATAACTTTTTTTGCAAGGTTGTCAAAACCAACAACTTCTTTAAGCAATGTCAAAAAATGTATAACTTCTGTTTCGCCATTGTACGGCTCGTCAAAAGCACAATAATTGTTTGCTCTCATATTGATATCGCTATTTGTCTTCATATCATTGTTAACACGTGTCAAAACGTGATGACAAGCAGAGCAAAGTGTCAATAATGGACGACCAAGTTCTTTTGCTTGATTTAGCGTTCTGATTGATGACAACTTAGTAGCGATTTCGTCTTTTGCCAAAGGATAAACACCTCCGCAACACTGCCAATTATCAAGTTCCTCAATCTCTATACCCAATGCTTCAAGTGATTTTCTTGCATACATATCAAGTTCTTTAGCTTTTGTCTTTAGGGTACAGCCAGGATAATAACTATAAATCATATTACCTCCACTGATAATAAATCATAATTTATTTGGGACTGCAATAAATTAAATTGAATTTTGCAATCCTTGACTTAGGACTTTTTTTGCCTAAGGCTTAAAGCCATAAGCAAAAGTCTACACACTAAAATTGCTTAAATTTCAATTTGTGCAATAACGCTTTTTAGCATATTTGCACTATTGTGCAATTTATCAATCTCTTCTTTAGTAAGCTCAGGCAAAATCTTACCGCAAATACCATCTGGTCCAACGATAAACGGAATGCTCAAGCAAACATCTTCAATACCATACTCGCCGTGCATCATTGAAGATACTGTCATTGCAGTATTGCTTTGAGAGAAAATGCACTCAAGCAAATGGCAAACACTTATTGCGATAGCATAAAAAGTTGCACCTTTTCTTTGAATAATCATACCGCCTGATTTTTTCATATAAGTTTCTATTTCTTGTTTGTCAAAATCAAACTCTTTTTGGTCTTTACAGCTAAATTTGTTTTTGTAGTCTACAAGATTTACGCAACCAACTTGTGCAATTGACCAAGGTACAAATGAACTATCACCGTGCTCACCCAATACATAAGCGTGAATACTCTTTTGACTAACTGCCAAATGGTCAGCTAAGCTTGAACGCAATCTTGAAGTATCAAGCAAAGTACCAGAACCGATAACTCTTTCTTCAGGAATACCGGAAACTTTTGTAAACACATAAGTCATTATATCTACGGGGTTACTAACTATAACATATAATGCGTCCTTTGCATAAGGAACGATATTTTTTGCAATATCTTTGATAATGTTTACATTTGTTTGAGTTAAATCAATACGAGATTGACCCGGTTTTCTAGGAATACCTGAAGTGATAACAACGATATCACTACCTGCAGCATCAGGATAATCACCTGCATAAATGTCACAAGGTGTGCAGAATGGAATACCTTGACGAATATCCATAGCTTCACCCAATGTTTTGTCTTTGTTAATGTCGATAAGCACTATTTCGCTTGCAACACCTTTTACCACAGCAGTGTAAGCAATTGAAGCACCAACACTACCCGCACCAATAATAGTAATTTTTCTGTTCATAGTAACCTCCGTATATCTATGCAATTTATATTTTTGTTTTTAGTATTTGGTTATTCGCAAAATATATGCAATTTATCCGAAAATTAAAAGTTTGTTAGATTTAATCATTTAGCTTTAACCATTTCAATTGATAGCAACTTTTGTATTGTCATAAAGCAGTTATCTTCGGATAAAATTTAAGTTTGCAAATTTGATTTTCACTATATAATTATATTTATAATATTTTATCTATAAATAGTGTACATTAGTATTCTAGCAACTTTTGCAAATATTGTCAATAGAAAATCTCTTATTTGTGATTATTTTCTCAACAATTTTTGCCAAATCTCCCTTTTAACTATAAAATCCCTAACATACAATAACAGAATTTTAACAATAAAATTATCAAATATCAAACATATTTGCAAAAAATATGAACATCGCTTGCTAAAGTAGTACAAAAATACAGACCGAATTTTTTATCTCACAAATAAGTCAAGTTTAATTAAGAGTTTTTTTAACTCGCAATAACTATGAAAGATTTAAATGCTAAACTATATTTATACCTAACAAATCCCTTGTATTTATTGATATTTTAACGCTATTCTACTTTATGTAGATAGCAATATAATCTACATTTAAGAGATTTTTTAGCATTTTATCAATCAAAAAAAACACTCTATCAATTACCTATAAGCTTTTTATTCAACTGCTTAAAAACTAGGATTCAACAACTAAATTAAACAAAAAAAATATACTGCCTAAACGCAGTATATTTACCATTTATAACATTTTGTTATTCTGCTTTTATTATTTTACTTGTAAATCAGTATCATTCACTTGCCCGTCCTGTATTTGAGCAGTAACAATATCATCAACCACAATTTGAGTTTGATTTTCAGAGAAACCAATACTTTGCTTATCAAAAGTTATTTCCTGAACTTCTTCTCCTTCCACTTCTTCATCAAAGAACTCAGCTTTAACACCATCTAATTCTTCAGCTTCTTCTTGGTCTTGAGCAGTTATTTTAGAATTATTATCTTCATCCTGCAATGACTCTTGAGCATTTTCATCTATTTCCTGCACTTCGTCATTATTAATAAAACTCTCGTCACCACCATTCTCAAGTACCAATTTCTTATGCAATAAGTAATTTCTAACAGCAGTTGCAATAATAATTCCAACAGATATTACTATAACTATAATAGCAACAATACCGATAATTGTCTCGGCAGCAATTGCACTTAATAAACCCAACATTTTATCTCCTTTAAATCATATTCATATAACAATAGGTTATACAAATAATTAATCCGCATATTTTAATATTATTTCTCTTAGTGTAAAATGTAAACTATATGTCGCTAAATTTGAGCAAAATCAAATTTAAACAAAAGCCATCGCTTTTATCAAAGCCACATTATAAAGTTTTTGCAAGCTCCTTAATGTATTTTGCAAGACCTTCACCAATTTCTTTATTTCTCAAGCCGTACTCAATATTTGCCTGCAAATAACCTAATTTATCACCTGTATCATACCTTTTGCCTTCAAATTCATAAGAATAAACACCTACAGTCTCAGCCATAGCATTTATCGTATCAGTAAGATATACTTCCCCATTTTTCACAGGTTTAGTATCTCTTATATAGTCAAACACATCAGGCGTTAAAACATATCTGCCAAGCGAAACAAGTGTAGAAGGTAAATCTGCAAGAGCAGGCTTTTCAATTACCCCTTTCATTTCACAAAATCTACCTTTTTGTTGTCCTTTTATAACTGCGCCATATTTAACAGCTTCTTTAGCATCAACTTCCTGAACACCTAAAATACTTTTGCCGGTAGTGTAGTACGCTTGTATCAATTGACCAATTGCAGGTGTACCACCTTCGTTATAAACAATGTCATCACCATAAACCACTGCAAACGGCTCGTTCCCAACAAATCCTTCCGCTGCAAGCACTGCCATAGCAGAACCATTCATTTCTTTTTGTCTGCAGTAATAAAAATTAGCTTTATCTGCAAGCTCATTTATTACTTTTATTTTGCAAGCCTTATCACCTTTTGACAATATTTTTTCAAGTTCAGGTGCATAATCAAAATAATCTTCTATGCACTTTTTATTTTTTCCTAAAATTATTAAAATATCTGTTATCCCACTATTAATACACTCATCAACTATAATATCAAGTGAAGGAGTATCCACTACCGGCAACATTTCCTTTGGCACTGCTTTTGTAATAGGCAAAAAACGAGTCCCAAATCCAGCACAAGGTATAACAGCCTTGGTAACTTTTTTCATTATAAATCTCCATTAATTTGTTTTTGAATTAATCGCCCCATATACCGCAAAACGACAATTCCTACTTTATACAAGCATCAAACCCTTATCAATCCCGTAGGGCACAAGCATTTCTCATTAATTAATCAATAGCAACAATATATTTTTATCTGCTACACGCAATCAAACACTTTATGTAAATCAAATGACAACATTTATTTATACAATTACATATTGCTATTATTATATATTTTAGTATACACTATATCTAAAAATAAAGCAAGTGGTATTTAAAAAATTGTATTTTATCCACACTATATAGATTTTTTAAAGGATTTTAATAGTTTTTAGCCAATTTTTTGCGCATTTAGTCTACTTTATGTAGAATATTTTAATTTGTGTACTATATTAAGTACTTGCATTTTTTAAAATAGATTTTTTAATTTTTACACTTGTAATTTATCCTTTTTTGCGTTATACTATTTATATATTATAGCCATACATTGGTCATAATTATTACTATAACAATTATTTCCCTTAACTTTTGGAAAAATTTAAATAAATCAATAACTATAAAGCAATAATGTAATAAACCAATGTTTTTAGCTATTTTACTTATTACATAAGCTTTTTTATTAAATAAAACTCATTTTTGTATAACAATATGTTATTCATCTATCTAAAAGCTTAAAAAAGGTAGTATATGTCAATCATTTTGCATTGTGATGCCAATAATTTTTACGCATCTGTTGAAACTCTATTAAATCCCGATTTAAAGGGTAAAGCTATTGCCGTTTGTGGAAATCCCGAAAAACGGCACGGTATTGTACTTGCTAAATCTGATATAGCTAAAAAGGCAGGAGTCAAAACAGGCGAACCAATTTGGTGGGCAAAGCAAAAATGTCCTGAAATAATTTTTGTACAACCGCATTATGACGAATATGTTTCCATTAGCAACAAACTATTTGCAATGTACAGCGAATACACAGATAAAGTTGAATCCTTCGGTATTGACGAGTGCTGGCTAGATTGTTCTCAATCCACAAACTTATTTGGCAGTGGGGAACAAATTGCTGAAACTCTAAGACAGCGTGTGAAAGACGAGATTGGTATAACAATATCCGTTGGTGTGTCTTTTACAAAGATTTTTGCAAAGCTAGGTTCAGATTACAAAAAGCCTGATGCCGTAACCGTAATTGACGAAAACAATTACAAAGATATTATTTGGGGATTGCCTGTAACAGACCTTCTTATGGTTGGCAGGCAAACTGCAAAGCTATTTAAACAACTTAGTATAAACACAATTGGCGACCTAGCAAAATATGATGCAGCCACTCTACAACAATATATTGGAATTAATGGTAAAAAGTTACATTTGTATGCAAACGGCATTGAAACTGAAGAAATTCGACTTGCAGAACAAAAACATATACCTGAAAGCATAGGCAACAGCACAACAACTCCATTTGATGTGACAAACGAAAGCGAAGCGGAAGCAGTTATCACATCACTTGCTGAAATGGTAGCAATAAGGCTACGAAAGCATAAACTCATAGCAAACGGACTTGGTGTAAGCATAAGATATTGTTCACTTGACGGAACGCACAAAAATAATTTGCTGACTTATACAACTTGCAATGCTCAAGATATTGCGGAAGAAGCTCTTAAATTGCTACGCTCAATCCACAATTTCAAAAAAGACCCGCCTATTAGGCAACTAGGTGTATACACTTATAAACTTTCAACAAGCGAAGTTAGACAAACTACATTTTTTGATATACCACACAGCAAACGCGAAAATCTGGATAAATCAATAGATGAAATTCGTTCCAAATACGGACAAACAGCTGTTAAATCGGGTATTGTCGCAAAGCACGAAGAATTATGCGATGGGTTAGTTGACAAGGACTTTCAACCTTTCAAAAAATAAAAGATATAAAGATAAAAAATTAAACAATCTTATAAACTTAAATTAAAACTGTTTTAACAATAGTTAAATCATTTGTTAATTTCAATAAATTTCTTTTGAGATTTAAACAACAAATATTGAATAAAAAAGGAGTGCATTTGCACTCCTTTTATTTTAATTACTCTAGAAAAACAAGTCCATTGTTAGTTTTTGATTTATTACATTTAATATTATCTCACTATCCGCACTTGTTACCTTGCCTTTGTTTATGATTAGGCTTGCAAGTTTAATTTCCGCATTTAAGTTATCGTATAAAACTTTATCGTTTGCTAGTTCCCTTAAATATGCACAATCACTTGCACTTATCCTGCCGTCTCCATTTATATCGCCTAGTACAGATAGGTATATTATCTCTGTTCCACCTGTTGTTGTGTATTCCACTCTCCAACCTGTCCCTACTGCTAGCTCAAATCTCTTATCGTAAGTACTTTGGTCTACTGGCACTCCATTTACATATATCTCTTTTTCTGCACTATCTTTTATTACTATTTTGCTTGTATCATATCCCAATGTTTCTACAAATCTTTTTACACTTGTATTTGGGGCGATATTACCTAGTACTAACCTTCCACCATTTAAGCTACTATCATTTACGCCGTGTACTATTCCACCTTGTTTATATGTTTTTCTATATCCTTCGTCATCTATATATATAAACTTATATTCCCCTTCTTCCACTTGTGGGGTTAAGGTTATTGCATATTTAATAGTAACATCGTTATTAGTCTTGTCTACCCACTCATAATTTGCTTTATCTTTTAATGAGATTGTAGCTGTATAACTTCCTACATTAGTTGCTGTGTTACCTGTTATATTCATTATCTTACTATCGTAACCTGTAGGCAAAAATTCTTTTTTACTTCCGTCATACTCAAATATTTGGTTACCATTTGGTTTTTGCAATTGAGCTTTTACTATACTAAAAGATATTTGAGCATTAAATGGTAGTGAATAATTTTTACTATCAGCACCGACTAATTCATAAACGTTTGCTATATAATTGCCTATATCACGACCAGAACCATTTACAACTGCTGTACAATAATCGTTATTAACTACACCTTTTAAATAAATAGTAGGACTTTGATAAAAACCATTATATTGCAACTCTGTATTATCACAAGCTATGTCAACTGGTTTTGGAGTAATCGTAATGCTAAAGGAAGGATTTAAATATTGATTAGCCGTCTGTTGATTAGCGTAAAACATATATGTACCGACTTCTTTAACGCTAAAAGTTTCAGCTACTATATTTGAGTTTGCATCTACAATTTCTGAAAAATCGGATTTTATAACAAATTCACTACCGCTATATTCAACTGTAATATCAGGTTTAGTTGTAACAGAATCGTTATAATACCAATTCAAATTACTTGATAAAGTCTCTGTAGTTACTACCATTTCTTCATCTGCTAAAGTTACACCATATCCGTCATTATTGATAAAAAAGAAATTAGACGGGATAAGTGTATTGCCACTTGAGACATAACCAGAAGTCAAAACTTTTCCATTATAGTCTGCTGACGAACTACCATTTAAATCTATTCCTATATACGCCATTCCGTTTTCTGCCAAGTTACCTGTAATGTTTATTTTACTTACAAAATATAAGTCCGAATTTATATCATTAACTTTATTGTCATAAACTCTTGCACCACCACTTATTGTAGCACTAATTCTAGAATATATGCCGCCATAACCAGCAGTCGCTTTGTTTTGGCTGACTACGCCACCACAAAGATTTACTCCACCTATTGCAAAAATTGCACCGCCTTCACTTGCACTATTATTTTCTATTGTTCCGCCATATAAATTCAAAATGTTTTCCGTTTGCACTAAAATTGCTCCGCCCCAATCAGCACAACTATTTCCAACAATTTTTCCTCCAAAAATATTAGCATTAGGGCACAAATTGATATAAAACGCACCTGCGTGTATACCCGCATAATTATTTTCAAATAGTCCGCCGCATATATTTAGTTCACTCACATTACCAACATACAAAGCTCCTCCTCTTCCTGCAGCTGTGTTGTTTGCAAATATTCCGTCAAAAATATTGCATACGCCATTAGGTGAATTAATTCCAATTGCACCACCTTGAATACTTATACGGTCATCTAATCTTTTACTGGTATCAATATTATTATAAAAAACTCCACCATAAACATTTAGATTACCTTGTATATAAAGTCCACCTATTTGAATCGCACTATTATCCATTATCAATCCATTAAATATATTTACATTTGAATTACTAACAGCACAAATCGCACCACCCATATCGGCATAGTTTCCCGCAATAACTCCGCTATAAAGGTTCAATGTAGCAGCGTTATCTAATAATATACCACCACCGTGGAAAAACTCACTACCAGCAGCTCTTGATGCTCCGGTAATTTTTCCAAACTGCAAATCTCTAAGTTTTTGAATTTGTTCTTCAGACCCTACAGTATAATTATTGTATATATCATAAACTTTTTGTGCGTCATATTTGCTATCAAGCAAATTTAGCACCGAATTTGGATACAAATAAATTGCGTTACCAAAATCAACAGGATTATCTTTTTTCAATTTTCTATCAATTGTATGTCCATTCAAATCCAATGTAATACTTGTTATGTCAGGTACAGCTATTCTACCAAAATAAAAACCTGCTCCTTTACCAAAAGATGTATTATATTCGCTATCGGCTTTAGCAATCCAATCTGTCATTAAAACTACTTTTACATTTTTTCCTGTGTCAACAGCTTTTTGTGTTGCTTCTAACCAAGCATCTTGCAAACAATTACAAGTAAGTGCATTTTCACAACCGCTTGTATGCTTTAGTTCATATTCAAAATACGCCTTAGGAATGTCAAAATCAACATTATCCATTGACGGAACTTTTATACCGCTATCATTATCTGTATTATTATTTTCTGTAAGCGCATTATTTTGTGAGCTAGTATTTACTATGCTGTTGCTATTATTCTCCACCACACCTGTAACACAAATTGTGCCTAACACTAGTAGTAGAGATAGTACTAAAACAAAAAATACTATACCCGCACGCTTTATACATTTTGCCATAATAAAACTCTCCTTTTTGTAAAGTACATAGAATAAGTATATCTATGTACTTTTTAAGGTGTTTTTTAAGTTTGAATCTGTATTTTTTGTTAAATTTAACTAAATATCTTACAAAGTCTTGAGCGTAGCCTTGACAAAAGCTTACATTTACCCTTATAATATTCATATAATATGTACATAGATATACTTATTCCATGTACTCTTTTTTTACATTTCTATCCCTTATTTTTGCCATTTACCCCCGATTTTTGATAGTTTTATTGCATAAAACAAGTAAAATCAAAAAATTAAACTTTACACAAAAAGTTACACCCTGAAACATTAGTTTCAGGGTGATTTAAATAAGGTATTTTTTTATTTAATTAACTAAATTTAAGAAATCTTATGGCTTAATTTTAATTTTATTTTAACATAAATACGATTAATTTTTAAATTTTATATTTAATTTTATAGCAAAAAAAAGGAGTGCGTTAACACTCCTTTTTATATTAAAAGAATAAATCAATTGTAAGTTGTTTATTTAAAACATTTATCAAAATCTCACTATCTGCACTTGTTACTTTGCCTTTGTTTATGATTAGGCTTGCAAGTTTAATTTCCGCATTTAAGTTATCGT
>CAJTYW010000015.1 GCA_910583995.1 uncultured Christensenella sp.
TACCTGTAATATTCATCGTTTTACTATCAAAACCTATAGGCAAAAATTCCTTTTGACTTCCGTCATACTCATAGTTTATCTCTCCACTAGGCTTATTTAACTTTGCTTTTGCTATGTTATAAGAAACAGAACTTGAATTATTTTTTATTTTATAGTTTTTATTTGATAGTTCAATTGCAGTTGCAACATAGCCGTTTCCACTATACACCTTTTCACCTATTGTGGCTACTATACAATTTGCATCTTCTGCTATGTATGCAATTGGCTTTTGATATCCGCCATTATATATCATATCAGTATTTTTCCACAAAACATCTACTTCCTTAGGTAGAATAATAAAATTAAATACAGGGTTTTTACAGCTAGTTTCAGTGTAAAAAGAGTATGTACCAACATCTTTAATTAGATATTCAGTTCCAGGAGTAGGTTTTCCTAACATATAAAAACTAGTGTTAGAACCTAATGAAATCTTTATATTATAGCCATTAATATCGTATGGCACTTCAATTATAGATTTATCAGTATTACCACTTGTACTACCTGTCCAAGACCAGTTAGCTATAGCACTTGTAGGTGTACCGCTATTCATTTTTGCTTCATTTCCTTCCTTCACAATCACTTTATCGGCATTATTAGCAAAGAAAGGCATAGCTGGTTTAAGAGTCGAGTTGTAAACATTGTAACCATTGGTGAACACGCCTTCAAAATCACTAGCTAAATCCACACCTATATGAGCCATTCCATTACCAATCAAGGAGCCGTTGATATTTAATTTATTACTATTTTTTAAATACACGTCAGATATCTTACCATCTGCATTGTTGTTATAAATCTGCATAGCACCATTTATTTCTAAATTTACTACATTGCGTCCCACATCTGAAACAATAACTCCTGCCCCACAAGTTGACAGCCCAGCTGGTGTTTCAATTACATTATTTGCTATTATACCGCCGTGTAACTTAGCAATACAATTTGCTGTATCGCTAGGATATGTAGTCAAATACAAACCCGCACCTTCTACAACTCTAGTTTCGTTTTCTGTGGTTAGCCTATTGTTAACAATTTGCCCGTTAAACATTTCAAAACTGCTACCGTGTCCTACAAGAACACCTGCTCCGCCCCTTTCACCGCTTGTAAAACTATTTGTAGTGTTATTAGAAATAATTCCATCAAACATTTCACATTGAGAAGTATTCCAAATCAATAATCCGCTAGAATTTTCTACAGCATAGTTGTTTCTTATATATCCATTATATATTCTTGCATAACCACTATTATAAACTGTAACACCAGTGCCGTGTTTAGAAGCATTGTTTTCAACTACACCGCCATACATTTGCAAGGAGCAAATTTTATTTTTCAAACCTGTATCAACCCAAATTCCACCAGCGTGATTTGTAGCAGTATTACAACCAATCAAGCCATCATAAAAATTCATTTGACGATTGCTAACAAATACTCCGCCACCATTATTAGTAGCTAGATTAGCTATGATTTTGCCGCCATACATATTAAAATCACCATCAACTACATATACGCCACCACCATATTGAGCTTTGTTATCAAATATCAATCCGTCAAAAAAATTGAATTCTGTAGCTGTTTTACAACCGACACCACCACTTATGGTTGCTTCATTTCCTGTAATCATTCCACCATACATATTAAGCGTTGATTTTGTAATTTTATCATTTGAAAAAACAATTACGCCACCTGCACCGCCGGAATTTGTCTTTCCGCCTGTGATTTTTCCGCATTTAACTTGTCTAAGTTGTTGTACAAGAGTTGTATTGCTAAAATCACGATTTTTATAATCTTCTTCTGTAATCAAACTTTTATTATTATCATAAATTTGTTGTATAGCATTAGAATCATAGCTTGAGTCAGTTAGATTTAAAATACTCTCCCAAACAATTATAGAAGAACCACCGCCATTGTCTATCGTTTCAGGTGCTTTTCTATCAATTGTAAAGCCATTCAAATCCAATGTAATTTCACCACGAACAGTAATTCTTCCATAATCAAAGCCTATACCATCACCAAAACTGGTAAAATAATTTGCAGACACCTCTCTTGCAACCCAATCGGTCATTAAAGTAACTTTAACATTTTTATTTGTGTCCAAAGACTTTTGAACCGCTTCATTCCATATATTCTGCAAACAAGTACAAGTCGCCAAATCTTGACAATTATAATTGTGGTTTAGCACATATTCAAAGTCTGCCTTTGGAATTTCAAAATTAACATTTTCCTTTTTAGGGATTTGTACATTTTCGGGATTAGCATAATCAACATTTTCTAAAAAAATATTGTTATCAGTGTTAGTATTTACTATGCTGTCACTATTGCTATCCACTACACCTGTAGCATTTAATGTACCTATCACTAAAAGTAAAGATAAAATAGTAGCAAAAAATACTATTCCCGCACGCTTTATATATTTTGCCATAATAAGACTCTCCTTTTTATCGTGTACATAGAATAAGTATATCTATGTACTTTTTGGGACATTTTTTAAAGTAGAATATATATTTTTTGTTAAATTTAACTAAATATCTTACAAAGTCTTGAGCGTAGCCTTGACAAAAGCTTACATTTTACCTTATAATATTCATATAATATGTACATAGATATACTTATTCTATGTACTCTTTTTTTACATTTCGAACCTTCTTTTTTCCCCTTTACCCCCGATTTTTGAATGGATTATTGTATAAAACACCCGAATTTACAAATTAAAACTTTACACAAAAATAAACAGCATAAAACTAATGTTTTATACTGCTTGATAACAAAGTAATTTTTTATTTATTTTATAAATTTTAAGAGATTTTATGGCTTAAATTAGTTGTTAAATTTGTACATTAGGTTATAATTCTAGCCAATTTCTAATAGAAAATATTTATTATATTATAGCTATTTTAATAAGTTATTTCGCATTTTTTAAAGTTTGATTATACTCTTTAATATCGGCAAGGATAATTTTTGCTTGTCTGTTTTTATCGTCATAAGTTTCTTTATCGATAGCACCTAACCTTAAAAGATAATCACCATACACTTCGTGAGTAACCATTCCTTCTGTAGCAATATCTTCTTTTTTAAGTACTTTTCCTATAGTTTTAAAAATTAATCCCAAGTCATAAAAGAAACCCATTTTGTCAATATACTCTAAGTCATAGTTAAACTTTTCTTCCCAAGTTATATTGTTTCTTCCGCTAATTTGAGCAAGTCCTGTAAGGCCTGGTTTTACAAGTTGTCTGCGATAAGCATCTTCGCTGTAAAACATCATATCAGATACTAGGTGCGGACGCGGGCCAACAACACTAACTTGTCCTAGTATGATATTAATAAGTCCTGGCAACTCGTCCAATGATGTATTTCTTAACATTTTACCAAACTTAGTAAGGCGAACATCGTCAGGCAACAAATTACCTTCTGCATCTCTTTCGTTTGTCATTGACCTAAATTTATAAATCTTAATGATTTTACCATTAAGTCCTGGTCTTGCCTGCTCAAAAAATGGATTACCTTTCATTTTTATTGCAACCATAATCATTATTATAGGAAATATCAAGGTTACATTAAGTAATAAAAATAAGCTTAAGCTAGATACCAAATCAAATGCTCTTTTAAAAAATCTTTTAAATATATTAGGCAATTTTTTGCCTTTTTCATTTTTATAAGGATAATTAACAGCACTTTCCTCTTTTTTATCCGCTGTTTCAATATTGAGCGTATTGTCGCAAATATTCTCATTTAATAATTCTTCGTTTGCCATATTTTTAATCCCCTCTTTATTTTCCTTTGTTAATTATTTTTGTCCAATTTGCTTTTAATTAAAATAATATTGTCAAATATATCTATATTAATATTCTATTTTTTATCTTTTTTAAACTCAGCACGAAACTCTTTCAAAACTTTTCGATATTTTTTTGCACGGATTATTTCTTCCTTAATTGCAAAATATCTGTCATCTGCCCCAACCATTTTCAAAAATTCTTTTCTTTTTGAAAGCAACATAAAAATAGGCGTTCCTATTATACCGACTGCAATAAATTCTCCTGCCATAATTGTTGCAAGAGACAACCAAAATGGTTCGTGTAGCACCAAATTAAACTCTAAAGCTACAAACACAGTACACAAAACGGGTGGAATAAACGCAAGATAATCTCTTGGCAAAAACCTAATTGCAACAACTGATAATATTGTGCCTAAAGTGCCGAACAATAAGTCAATCCAACCAAGTGGTGAAAACAAATTTACAAAAAAGCAACCTAATATCATTGAATAGCAATAATCACGATTATAAAAGCAAAGTAACACCAACATTTCAGAAAAACGGATTTGTATTAACCCAAAAGCAAGTGGTGCTATTGCAAGCGATAAAGCCACATACAAAGCTGTAATTATAGCTATCCTAACCAATTTAACAGCACGATTTCTCATAGGCTACCCACTCCAAAATCTGTGTTATTGTACAGATAATCTATATTGTCAAGTGACCTTAACATATCGCCATATTTCCTGTCAAACCATTTTATAAGTTCTTCATCTGCTTTTATAGGAGTGTTGTTATTGCAATAAACATTTACGCACCCATACTTAAAATGCTTGAGCAAAATATCTATATCTTTAGATATACTTTCTTTTGTTTGACCGCAAATTCCAACCATTAAACAAATTGAATCAAAGTATTTTGCTACTTGTTGTGGGCTATCAAACACAATACCTTTTTTTAATACTTTGTTGCGGAAATGTTCGTCAAATGTTTCTATCCCGCACTTAAAAATAATGTCTATACCAAAAAACTCTCTTATTTCGTCAAGCCTATCCTTATAAGAATAATAGCACTCAAAATAAAGTCTTTTTATGTTTTTTTGCGTGCATACTTGCTTTATCTTGTTTAAAGTTTTGCTATCAAGTTCAAAAACGCTACCTGAGTTTATAACTTCAAGTGCGGAATATTTACCCGTAACTTTATCCAAAACTTCGCTGTTTACACAAAAACATTCTTCTTCGCTTTTGCAATTATCTTGGATATAATCGCAAAACGCACACCTGCCCCAAATACAAGGGCGACCTTTCAAAAGTACAATTTCCCTTTTGTTTTTAGTTCCTACAGAACTTGAATACCTATTCATTTTTATTCTCCTTGTTTTGTTGTTTTAAGAGTTGGTTACCAAGCACAACTCTGATTATGACTTTAAAATTTGTAGGTTATTTAAAATAATACCTGAATTGTATTAAAGACATATACATTATTATTCTATATGCTTTATCAAATAAAGTCAACCATTTATCAAACAAATACCACCTTAAAAGCTTTAATTTTAAGGTGGTAATCAATAATTTTTATAAATTTTAAATTTAGTGCCGATTTTTGAATGTTTTTTTGACTAACTTATCAATGACAAGATGTTGTGCAAGAAGAATTTTGTGCAATCAAACTTCCTACCAAATCGTTAATATCCAAATCTTGCTCTTTTACATAAGCTTCCAAATCTTTAACAATGTCATAGCTTGCCATTGGATTAAACACATTTGCTGCACCTACTTGAACGGCTGCTGCCCCGCAAATCATAAATTCTAGCACATCGGTATAAGTCATAATTCCGCCCATACCAACAACAGGAATTTTAACGGCATTATAGCAATCCCAAACCATTTTAAGTGCAACTGGCTTGCAGCAAGGTCCTGAAATACCGCCGTGGTTATTTGACAAAATAGGTCTTCTTGTTTTGTAGTTTACAACCATACCACTTAAAGTATTGATTAATGAAACACTATCCGCACCGCCAGCTTCCGCTGCTCTTGCATTGTCACTGATATTTGCTACATTTGGTGTAAGCTTTACCATAAGTGGTTTTTTGCAAACATCACGAACGGCACGAGTAACTTGCTCTACATTTTTAGGGTCGACGCCAAGTGATGCTCCACCTGCTTTAACATTAGGACAAGAAATATTAAGCTCAACCATATCCACGCCGTCAACAGAAACTTTTTCGCACATTTTGATATAATCTTCAATAGTGCTACCTGCTACATTGGCAATTATTCTTGTATCCACAGTTTTAAGCCAAGGCAAATGCTCACTCAAAAAGTAATCAACACCGGGGTTTTGAAGTCCTACGCAGTTTATCATACCACTTTTTATCTCTGTAATTCTTGGAGTAGGATTACCTGCTTTTTCTGCTATAGTCATACCTTTTGTAGAAATACCGCCAAGCACAGACAAATCATAATATTGGCTGTACTCTCTTCCAAAACCAAAAGTTCCTGAAGCTGTAATAATAGGATTTTTAAATTCTACACCTGCAATATTAACTTTTAAATTACTCATAGTACAATGTCCTCCAATTTAAAGATAGGTCCGTCCGCACAAGCACGCAAATATTTTTCGCCGTTTGCGGTTTTTACTTTGCAGTTGCAAACAAGGCAAGCACCAATACCACAGCCCATTCTTCTCTCTAAAGATACATAAATAGGAATATCAATACCTTCCATTTCCTTCTTTAGTGCTTTATACATAACTTCAGGTCCGCAGCACACGATTACATCTGGTTTAACATAATCTAAGCTTTGTTTTAATAAAGATGTAACAAAACCTTTAACGCCAACGCTACCATCATCTGTTGCAATATAAACTTCGCCTTTCTTTCTTAGCTCATCAACAAAAACAGCTTTGCTTTTGTTTGCGAAACCTAAAAATGATACATACTCCAAGTCAGGGTCGGCTGTCGGAATAGCTGGCAATACTGCAACGCCCATACCGCCACCTACCATTGCAACTTTTTTGACATTGCTGTCAAAGTAAAAGCCGTTTCCTAATGGGAATAGTGCTTTTAAAGTATCTCCTTCCTTTAGAGTACTCAAAATAGCTGTTCCTTCACCTACTACAGCATAAGCAACAGTAATTGTCTTTTCCTTTTTATCAAAATCAGCAATGCAGAATGGTCTTCTAAGCAAATGTACTTCATTTGGAATTGCTATATGAATAAATTGACCGCCACGAATATCGCAAGGGAAATCAAAAACTTGCAATTTCATTTCATAAATATCTTTTGCTACCAATTTATTGCTGATTATTGTAACTATTCTATCCTTTTTCATTTTAACTCCTAAGCTAAACTTTTTATAATTTTAAAATTATGATTATGCGGGAATTTTAATAATTTTATAAAATTCCCAAATCATAAATTTTCATTTTACTACATTATTTATTTTTACCTAAAAAATCAATTATTAATCTTATTATAAAAGTGATTTTACAACTTTTTATGTTTAATTGATTTTTTTCAACTGCTTAAATCAAAACTGCTAAAAATTATTTCAAGTCTTGCAAAGCAAATGGTTTTAAGTCTTTTTCTGTTTTATTAAGTTTTAAAGCTTGACATAATGCCATAGCAGTATCAACACTTGTCAAACAAGAAATACCCAAGTCAACAGCAGTTCTTCTTATCTTAAATCCGTCTCTTGAAGATTGACGACCTTTAGTAGGAGTGTTGATAATAAGTTCTATTATTCCCTTTTTAGCAAGGTATACAATATCGCCGTTTCTCTTTTCTACCAATTTGTTAACTGCCATTGCATATATATCGTGTTCTGCAAGGAATTTAGCTGTACCTACAGTTGCAAAAATCTTAAAGCCTAAATCATTTAAAGCTTGAGCTACAGGCAATATTTCCTTTTTAAAGTTATCTGAAACGCTTATTACAACGCCACTATCGTGGTGCAAATTAATACCGCTTGCAATCATACCTTTTAGCAATGCTTCAGGATAGCTTTCACCAATACCCAAAACTTCACCTGTTGATTTCATCTCTGGGCTTGCTGAAATTTCCAAATCTGGCAACTTCTCACTTGAGAATACAGGAACTTTTACTGCCACAACATCTGCTTTTTTGTAAAGGCCTGTGCCATAACCCAAACTTTCTACGCTTTCACCCAAAGCACATCTCAAAGCAAGTTGTACCATTGGAAGGTTTGTAACTTTACTAATGTAAGGCACTGTTCTTGAAGAACGTGGGTTAACTTCGATAATATAAAGTTCGTTGTTTGCAATTATGTATTGAATGTTTATTAAACCTTTAGTATTTAAAGCAACAGCAAGGCGTTTTGTAACATCAATAATGCGTTTTGTCATTTCATCTGAAATGTGCATTGGTGGATATACGCTAATACTATCACCACTATGAACGCCCGCTCTTTCAATATGTTCCATAATACCCGGAATCAAAATATCTTTTCCGTCGCTTATAGCATCAACTTCAACTTCCATACCTGTTACATATTTGTCTATCAAAATAGGGTGTTCTTGTTCCACACTATTAACAATGTTCATATACTCAACAAGGTCTGTTTCATTATAGGCAATTTCCATACCTTGTCCGCCAAGTACATAACTAGGTCTTACTAGTACTGGGTAACCAAGTCTTTCGCCAACTGCTATAGCTTCAACTGCAGTAAATACAGTATCTCCTTTAGGTCTTGTCAAATCTAGTTCTGTAAGCACATTGTCAAACACTTCTCTGTCTTCTGCAGCATCAATGTCTTTTGGTTGTGTACCAATAATTTTGTATCCTGCATCGCTAACAGCTTTTGTAAGTTTGATTGCTGTTTGTCCGCCAAACTGAACAACTACACCTACAGGTTTTTCGATAGCAAGAATATTTAATGTTTCTTCCACAGTCAAAGGCTCAAAATACAATCTGTCTGCAGTATCAAAGTCTGTTGAAACTGTTTCAGGGTTATTGTTGATAATAACTGTTCTGTAACCTGCTTTTCTTAATGCCCAAGTACAATGTACGCTGCAATAGTCAAACTCAACACCTTGACCTATACGAATAGGACCACTACCTAAAACAACAACTGTTTTTTCATTTTGTTTTGGTGTAACAACTTTATTTTCATACTTGCTGTAGTAATAAGGACTTCCGCCTTCTGCACCGCCACTAACAACATCTATCAAGCCGTAACTTGGATAAATATCATATTTTTCTCTAAGCTCTTTAATTTCTATTTCAGCACAGCCTGCAAGTCTTGCAATGTGTTTATCAGATAAACCAAGAACTTTATATTCCTTCAAAAGCTCGCTTGTTAAGCCTTTAATGCCGATTTTCGCAATATTATTTTCTGCCAAAGCAATTTTTTGCATCTCTTCCAAAAACCAAGGAGTGATTTGAGTAATTTTATTAATTTGCTCTACAGTTGCACCCATTTTTAGTGCTTGCATAATAACAAAAATTCTCTCATCGTTTTTGATTGCAACTAGCTCAAGCACTTGCTCTAAAGTCAAATCGCTGTATTTATCAAGTGTTGTACCATTGATATTAAGCTCCAATGACCTAATTGCTTTTAAGAAAGAACCTGTGAAATTATTGCTAATTGACATTACTTCGCCTGTTGCTTTCATTCTTGTACCAAGCATTTTGTTTGCTTGAGTAAATTTATCAAACGGCCAGCGTGGGAATTTGCAAACCACATAATCTACATTAGGAGATTTGTGAGCAAAAGTCATTCCTGTTTTGCTGCTTACGATTTCGTCCAAGTTATAACCGATTGCAACCAAAGCACTAACTCTTGCAATTGGGTAACCAGTTGCTTTTGATGCTAAAGCTGAAGAACGGCTAACGCGTGGGTTAACTTCTATCAAATAATATTTATCGCTATCCACTGACAAAGCGTATTGGATATTGCAACCACCTTCGATTCCCAAAGCATTGATAATCTTAAGTGATGCGTCTTTTAGCATTTTTAATTGTCTTGGCTCTAAAGTTTGACAAGGTGCAACAACTACGCTATCGCCTGTATGTATACCAACTGGGTCAACATTTTCCATATCGCAAACGATAATTGCGTGACCAGATTTATCTCTCATTACTTCAAACTCTATCTCTTTATAGCCTGCAACGCTTTTTTCTACAAGGATTTGTCCTACTCTTGAAGCTTTTATACCGCTTGCTGCGATTTCCTTAAGCTCTGTCATAGTCTCTGCAATACCGCCACCAGTACCACCCAATGTGTATGCAGGTCTAATTATGATAGGCAAACCATTCTTTTCTGCAAAATCAACAGCATCTTCAACCTTACTTACAATTACACTATCAATAACTGGCTCGCCAATCTCAAGCATAGTGTCTTTAAACATTTCTCTGTCTTCTGCTTTTTTGATAGTCTCTACATTTGTACCAAGAAGTCTTACATTATGCTCTTTTAAAAATCCGCTTTCACTCAAAGCAACTGCTAGGTTAAGTCCTGTTTGACCGCCAAGGGTTGGAAGAATACTATCAGGTTTTTCAATTTTGATAATGTTTTTGATAACCTCTTCTTTCAATGGCTCAAGATAAACTTTATCAGCCATTTCCTTATCTGTCATAATAGTTGCTGGGTTACTATTTACAAGTACAACACTTATACCATTTTCTTTTAATGCACGACACGCTTGAGTTCCTGCATAATCGAACTCTGCTGCTTGACCAATTACAATCGGACCGCTACCGATAACCAATACTTTTTTTATGTCTTTATCCTTTGGCATAATAAATTCTCCTTAAGTTTATTTATTGCAATAAAATTGCTTGTTTTTTAATTTAATCTCGATTTTTGAATGGTTTATTCAACTTTTTACAATTGTTTTTATATTACTTTTTAATAGCACTATTTAAATCTTCTCTCATATCAATGCTTGCTTGTCTTGCAGCTTTTGCATAGTCTAAACCTTGATATTTTTCCTTTTTATAAGCACAAAGTATACCGCGTGAACTATTTACAATACCGCCTATACCATTTACAAAGCATACTGCTAAATCTTCAGCTTTTCCGCCTTGTGCACCATAACCTGGGATTAGGAAGAATGTGTGTGGATTACGCTTTCTTATTATCTCCGCTTGCTCTTTATGAGTTGCACCAACTACCGCACCAATACTGCTGTATCCGTATTTACCGATTAGCTCTGAACCCCATTTTTCTACCAAATCACCCATTTCTTCATACAAGGTATTTCCGTTTTCAAACTTTTTATCTTGAAGTTCGCCACTTGTAGGGTTAGAAGTTTTTACTAAAATAAATAATCCTTTGTCATTTTCCTTGCAATCTTTAACGAATGGTAAAATTCCGTCACTGCCTAAATATCCGTTTACTGTGATATAGTCGCTGTCAAAAGCAGTAATCTTTTTGTCACCTACTTGCACTCCGCTCAAATAAGCTTTGCTATAGCAACCTGCTGTTGAGCCAATGTCATTCCTTTTTACATCTGCTATAACTATCATACCTTTAGATTTTGCGTAATCTACAGTTTGTTTAAAAGCTTTTAAACCTTGGTATCCATACATTTCATAATAAGCAACTTGTACTTTTACTGCAGGTACTATATCATATATATTGTCAACAATGTTTTTGTTAAATTCAAAAATTTGCTCTGCTGCATCTTCCAAACTATTTACTTTATTTAGCATATCTTCTGGTAAATAGTCAAGACAAGTATCCAATCCCACTACAGATGGGTTATCAGTTCTTTTAATTGCATCAATCAACTTATCAATAATCATTTATTTTCCTCCGTTAATCTGTTAAAAACTATATTTCCGTCAACTATTGTTGTCATAATTTGACCTTTTACTTTTCTGCCATTGAATGGTGTGTTTTTACCTTTGCTAAACCACTTACTACTGTCAATCACATATTCCTTTTCAGTGTCTACAATTACAAAATCTGCAAGTCCGCCTTCAACCAATTCACCACAAGGCAAATTTAATATATCGCTTGGGTTTTTGCTCATAAGTTCAGATAGTCTTTCCAAACTCATAAGTCCGCTTTCTACTAACGCTGTGTAGCACAAACTAAATGCTGACTCTAATCCGCTTATTCCATTTGGTGCCAAGGCAAACTCTCTGTCCTTTTCAGATTTTGTGTGTGGAGCGTGGTCAGTTGCTATAGCATCAATAGTTCCGTCAAGTAATCCTGCAATAATAGCTTGTCTGTCACTTTCTTCTCTAAGTGGTGGATTTACTTTTGCATTGCAGTCATAATTTAAAATTAACTCATCTGTTCCTACAATGTAATGTGGACAAGTCTCGCAAGTGACTTTTATTCCTTTTGCTTTTGCCCATCTTACCAAATCAACGCTGTTTGCAGTTGATACGTGTGCAATATGAACGCCTACATTCAAGCTGTCTGCCAAAAGTATCTCTCTTGCAACCATAGCTTCTTCTGCAACACGGCTAATACCTTCTATTCCCGCTCTTGTAGCATTTGCACCTTCGTTTGCGTGCCCTTCTGCAAGACTTTTATCTTCAGAGTGGCTTATTGTTATCATTCCCAAGCCGTCTGCATATTCCATTGCTTTTCTCATAAGGTTGCTATTTGTAACAGGCATTCCATCATCACTTACTGCCACAATACCTGCCCTTTGCATACTTGCCATTTCCGCTAGTTCTTCACCTTTTAAGCCTTTGGAAATTGCACCTATAGGAAATACTCTTGCCAAACCTACTTCTCTTGCTCTCATTTTTATATAAGAAACTATATACTTATTATCTGTTACAGGATTGGTGTTTGGCATAGGGCAAACTGCACTATAACCACCGCTTACTGCAGCTTTTAATCCGCTAGTTATATCTTCTTTACTCTCAAAACCCGGTTCTCTTAAATGAGTGTGAATATCAACAAAAGCAGGAAGAATTGTATTGCCATTTCCATCAATGCTTGGGATATCCATAAATTCGCCTAAATCTTTAACTATGCCGGAAACTTTATTTCCTGTTATCATAATGTTTGTTAATTCGCCATTAAGCTTTACATTTTTGATTATAAACATTTTACTTTCCCTCCACCATTAATTTAATTATTGCCATTCTTACCGCTAAACCATTAGTCACTTGCTCAAAAATTCTAGAACAATCGCTATCTACAGCTTCGCCTGAAATTTCTACCCCTCTATTAACAGGTGCAGGGTGCATAATTATTGCATTTTCGTTTGCAAGTTTCATTCTGTCCATTGTTATTCCGTATTCAGTAAAATACTCCTTAATTGTAGGGAATTGTCCGCTTGTTTGACGCTCTAGCTGAATTCTAAGTCCCATAATAACATCGCTGCCTTGTATTGCTTCTTCAATGCTATTACAAATTGTAGCCCCCATTTCTTCAATGCCTTTTGGCATAAGAGTTTTAATTCCAAAAAGTTTAACTTTTGCACCCATTGTCAAAAGTCCAAAAATGTTTGACCTTGCAACTCTGCTATATTTAATATCACCAATAATTGCAACTGTAAGACCTTCCAATCTTCCAAAATGTCTACGCATAGTAAGCATATCAAGTAATGCTTGAGTCGGGTGTTCGTGTTGTCCATCACCTGCGTTTACAATATGAGCATCAACTTTTTTTGCAATATAATGCGGTGTACCTGCCATACTATGTCTTATTACAACAATGTTGTTTTTGATGCTCTCTAATGTTCTAACAGTATCGTACATACTTTCACCTTTTGCAACACTGCTACTTGCAACTGCAATGTTTACTTGATTAGCACCCAAAAATCTTGTAGCATTTTCAAAAGAAGTCCTTGTTCTTGTACTATTTTCATAAAATAAATTAACCACAGATGTGCCGCGGCAATAGTCAAGGTTTATCTCACCTTTGTCTAAATGCTCACGCATAACATCTGCGGTATCAAGAATTTCTTCAATTTCTTCACGACTTAAGCCTTCAAGTCCCAACAAATCTTTACGCATAAAACTCTCCTTAACAAAAAAACTCGCATCTTAATAAGATACGAGTAAAATCCACATAATACTTGCCTAAAATATTTTTAGCCTTTATCCAAAAACAGCCTAAACCAATATAAATGTAAAATCTTTGTGGTCTCTCGTACCTACATTAAAGTTTACATTAATAATATACCACATAACAAAAATTTTGTCTAGTACTTTGTCAAAATTTAAATGCAAAATTTGTGCAAAGTCTTTATAAAAATTTGTAACATAACCCTACTTAAAAAATAGTTGGGTTACTATTAATCTAACTCTAAATTGTCAAAATCAAATACTGGACTATCAAAAAATTCTATATAAGAAACACCCAACTCTTTAATTATTAATGACATATTTTTAAAATTAGGTGTTTGATATTTACAATTTAAAATATCTGTCATAGTGCTATGGTACAAACCAGTTAATTGAGCAAGTTTGTATTGTGTCATATTCTTTTCTTTCAACAATTCTCTAACTCTTGTTGCAAATGCTTTATTTAATTTCATATATATACCCCTTTATATCAGTTTTACAATTATATTAAAATTAATAACTTTATAATAAAGACAATTTTTTACTGCAATTTAACTTTTAACTTTTCCAAAAATATTTCCGCACATTTTGGTAGTAATGAATATTTTTTCCAAGCAATATTAAGGTAAGATTTAAGTACGGGATACAGCGGTTTAAAAACCAAGTCGCTACTATCGGTAATATTTATTATTTTATCCAAAGTTACTGCATATCCAATACCTTCCCTTACCATAATTGACGCATTATAAAGAAGATTATAAGTTGCAACAATATTCAATTCGTCTTCACTTTTTTTAAACCATTCCGTAATCTTATTTTTACCTAAAGATTGTCTTGAGCGGATAAGTGGCAAACCCCACAAATCTTCAGGGATTATTTTATCTTTTTTGGCAAGCGGACTGTCTTTTCGCATAATCACACCCCAAGTATCTTGCAATGGAAGCCTTAAATAATCATATTTTGTGACATCAAATGGTTCAATAAATACTCCAAAGTCAATAAGTCCGTTATCTAACTTTTCGGATATTATACCGCTATCACCGCTACAAAGATTAAATTTAACTTTAGGATATTCGTCTTGCATATTTTTTACAACTTTAATTACGGAAGACAAAGCATAAGACTCACCACTACCAATTGTAATATCGCCTTCAATTTCGTCCTGTGGCATTTTAATTTCCGCTTGCGTTTTATTGTACAAATCGACAATCTCTTCCGCTCTTTTTTTAAGCAACCTACCTGTTTCAGTAAGTGTCACTCTACGATTTCCACGGATAAAAAGTTTAGCACCTATCTCACTCTCTAAATTTTGCATTTGTCTTGAAAGATTGGGCTGAGTTACAAACAAAACTTTTGCCGCTTTAGATATACTTTCTTCCCTTGCAACCGCCAAAAAATATTTTAGTTCCCTAATTTCCATTATATATCCCCGCTAAATTATATTATCTATTTATATTTTAGCATATCTTATATATAGCTGTCAATTATAGCTGACTATAAAATATAAGCATTTGACATAGCAGCCAATCCGTAATAAAATATAGTTGAAAAGAAATTAAACTAATTTAGGCGGTTTATGGATAAATACGAGTTTAGAAAACTTATGTCAAATCACACATATATCTTTGCAGGAAGTCCCCTACATTTATATATGCATAAAATGGCTGAGCGAGCAAGAAAAATCACTATGAAAATGAATAACAAATCCCATAGTGCAAATAAAGTTCGAAAATTATTTTTTAAATTAACGCAAGAAAAAACTGACAACACATTTACGCTTTTTCCGCCATTTACAACAGATTATGGACAAAATATTAAAATCGGGAAAGGAGTTTTTATAAATGCAGGTTGTACTTTTCAAGACCAAGGCGGTATATTTATTGGCAATAATGTACTTATAGGTCCGCAAGTTGTCATTGCAACACTTAATCACGATTTTAATCCAAACAGCAGAAAAAGTATGAATCCTTTACCTGTAGTGATTGAAAATAATGTTTGGATTGGTGCCAATGTTACGATATGCCCAGGTGTTACAATAGGCGAAAATTCAATAATCGGTGCGGGAGCAGTTGTAACAAAAGATATTTCTAAAAATAGCGTTGCAGTAGGAGTTCCTGCAAAAATTATTAAAAGTATTGATATTTAATTGTACAAATAAATATAAAATTAAAAAATAAAATAAAAAGGAGAAGATTATGTTAGGAAATTTTACTTATTCAAATCCAACAAAATTGTACTTTGGAAAAGATGCCTTAGACGGACTAAATGAAGAACTACCAAAATATGGTAAAAATGTGTTGCTGATTTATGGTGGCGGTTCAATCAAAAAGAATGGTATTTATGATGATGTAATAAATATTTTAAAGGCAAACGGCAAAAATATATTTGAAGATGCAGGCGTTATGCCCAACCCTACTTACGACAAACTGCTTGAAGGCATTGAGCGCGCAAGAACTGCTAAAGCCGATTTAATTCTTGCAGTTGGTGGTGGTTCTGTGTGCGATTATGCAAAAGCTGTTTCTGTATCTGTAAATTTAAACAAAGATATAGACGCGTGGGACAAATATTATATCCGTTTTGATGATGTAAATTGTCCTATTGTACCTGTTGGTTGCGTACTTACAATGGTTGGAACAGGTAGCGAAATGAATGGCGGTTCTGTTATTACAAACACTAAACAAAAATTAAAAATAGGTCACGTATTTGGGGACAATGTATTTCCTAAATTTTCTATTTTAAATCCTGAATACACTTTTACTCTACCGCAATATCAAATGATAGCTGGTATTTATGACATTATGTCACATATATTGGAACAATATTTTTCTGGCACGGACGATAACACTAGCGACTACATTATGGAAGGCCTTTTAAAATCACTAATCAATAGTGCAAATGTCGCTGTAAAAAATCCTACTGATTATACTGCAAGAAGTAATATTATGTGGATAGCAACTTGGGCACTTAATACACTTGTTGCTAAAGGCAAGACTACAGACTGGGAAGTTCATATGCTAGGTCAAGCAGTAGGTGCTCACACAAACGCTACTCACGGTATGACATTGTCTGCAGTAAGCATACCTTACTACAAATACATTATGCCTTATGGCCTTGACAAATTTGTACGCTATGCAGTTAATGTGTGGGGTATTGATGAAAAAGACAAGTCAAAAGAAGAAATTGCACTTGAAGGTTTAGAGAGTATGAAAAACTGGTTAAAACAAATTGGTCTTGTGTTAAACTTAACTGACTTAGGTGTTACTAAAGATATGATTGAAAATATCGCAGATAGCACACTTATTATGGAAGGCGGATACAAAGTGCTTGATAGGCAAGATATTATTAGCATTTTAAAAGCTAGTTTATAGTTTTTTAACAAACTTTTTTGCTACATAATTTTAAATAAAACTTATAACATTAATAAAATAATAACACACCCTACATAATTATTAGGGTGTGTTTTTTAAATTAATACCGATTTTTGACACTTTTTATACTTAAAATTTCATATATAGTAATTCTTTTAATACAGATTTCAACCGGCAGTGTCCTACAACGCCGCTTAAAGCTTTTTGCAAGTCTGCAGCATTTTTTACCTTTTTAAATTTGTTATATATCGCAGTTTTAGCAGTGTTTCCATATTGATATTTACTAAATATTCTTACAATATTTTCATTAATTGTACCATTGTCAATCCTATCAAAATCTATAAGTTTAACAAGCAACTTATCTTGTGCTTTTAAGGTAATTTCAACTTCAACAAAATCTTCACAAATACTACTTACGTCAACAGGGTTATCATTTAGCAATACTTCTATCTTATCGCATTTTTTAATATCTTTAAAATCAATGACAAACTTTCTATCTGCAAACAACTTGCTATCGCCTATTGTTGAATTAATTTCAAATATCAAATCTTTGCCACTTTCTTCAACGGCAAATTTTCTTGTAACATACTCGCCTTTTTGATAGTTATAGCTAATACCATCGTCTTCGTACAAATCAAACTCGCCGTTACCGCTATAAACCCAAAGACGCATAGTTTGCGGATTATCAATATTGTTATCACTGCACTCTGCAAGCGGTAGTATACTACCTTCCTTTGCAAATACAGGTATGTACCTTATATCTCTGTGTACATTAAAGGCACAATCACCATTATATACTCTTCCTGTAAAAATGTCAGTCCATCTACCTGCAGGCAAAAATACTTTTGATTTTGCAGTCAAAGTATATTTATCTGTTTTTTCCGTTATAGGCGCAACTATTAAATTGCCACCAAACAAATAGCTGTTTTTGCAATCATAAGCCCTTTTATCTTGTGGATTATCATAGTATAACGGCTCAATAAGCCCAATTCCGTCCTTGTGAGTACGCATATTCATTGTGTACAAGAATGGTATTAAAGAATGACGGAATCTCAAGTAATCACTCGTGATTTCTTCTGTAATGCTAGAGTAATTCCAAGGTTCTTTACCCATAATATCGTTTTGGGCAGAATGCAAACGCATAATTGGAGAGAATACTCCAAATTGAATCCATCTTAAATATAACTCATCGTCTTTTTCGCCAAAATGGTGTCCGCCTATATCGTGACTCCACCAAGAATAACCGCAGTTTGTAGCAATTGCAGTAAAATATGGTTGGAAATTTAAGCAACGCCAAGTAGTATTTGTATCGCCTGAAAAACCAAGTGGATATCTATGGCTACCTATGCCCGCATATCTTGACAAAATCAATCCCCTTTTATTATCTCTGCCATTATCAAGTGTATGATAATGGTTTAAAGCATATAACGGGTCAAGTCCTGCGACTTTACTATTTTTGCCTTGTTGCCAGTCAATCCACCAAAAGTCAACACCTTCTTTTTCATAAGGGTGATGCACAATGTCAAAGTAGTTGTTAACAAACTTAGGGTTTGTCAAATCAAAATTAACAGGCTCTTCTTTTTGATAGTCAACTCCCATTGCAACAGCCATATCTTTGTACATAACTTCATACCCCCTTACTCCGCGTGCAGGGTGAAGATTTAGGGTCACTTTTAAATTCCTGCTATGTAATTCATTTAAAAACTGTTTGTAGTCAGGGAATAACTCTTCATTCCAAGTATATCCTGTCCAACCTGTACATTCCCACGGATAAATATTACCTGTTCTGTACTTATTATCTAGCCCATTAACCAAATGCCAATCCATATCAACTGTAGCAATAGTAAGCGGGATATTTCTTTTAATAAAATTATCCATTACACCAAGATATTCTTCTTGCGTATAAGCTCTGTATCTGCTCCACCAGTTGCCAAGCACAAACTTTGGCATAAGCGGAGTCATACCACTTAATTTGTAAAAATCCGCTATAGCTTCTCGATAATTGTAACCATACGCAAATATGTAATAGTCCCGATTTTTGCAAGTTTTTTCACACAATTCGCCTTCGCTATTATACAAAAGTGAGTTGCTATCGTCTAATATTGCAACACCATTTTTTGATAGCACTCCATCTTCAAGCGGTACTGCACCAACAGTTCCATCTAGCGTTCTGCAAGTGCCTTTTAAATTACCTGCATTAGGTGATGTAACCTTTCGACCATCTTTAAATATCGCATTTGCAAAGCTACCATTTTTATTAATGCTTATTGTTACAAAATCAGTTTTTATTGTTATGTGTTTACTGCTTTCCGCAATATCGTATTTTGGGTTTGCAAATGCTCTATGCCAAACTTTTTGAGTTGGCAAGTCACAAAATTCCCCGTCTTCACTTACTTCAACACGGAACATTTTTTCTGTCAATACAGATACTCTTACACCACCATAAACAGCAACATTTTCCGTTTTACTATCGGTAATTTTTACCCTTAAATGATTATTAAGCTCACTCATAATTTTAAAATAATAGCAATACTCTATTAAATTTAAAGTATTGCTATATCCCCCTTTTTTTTACTTATTGTTTTTACATTTTATACATTAGCAATTAAAACTCACAGCTACCTGTAGTTCTTGGGAATGGAATTACGTCACGAATATTGCTTACGCCTGTTAAGTACATAATCAATCTTTCAAATCCCAAACCGAAACCAGAGTGTTTTACGCCACCAAATCTTCTTAAATCAAGATACCAAGAATAGTCTTCTTCTTTTAATCCCAAATCGTTAATGCGTTTTACAAGCAAATCGTATCTTTCTTCTCTTTGAGAACCTCCGATAATCTCGCCAACGCCTGGAACTAACATATCCACTGCTGCAACTGTTTTGTTGTCATCATTCATTCTCATATAAAAAGCTTTTATATCTTTTGGATAGTTAGTTACAAAAATAGGTCCGTTAAAAATTTGCTCAGTCAAAAATCTTTCGTGTTCAGTTTGCAAATCAACACCCCATTCAACTTTGTATTGGAACTCTTCGTTATGTTTTTGCAAAATTTCAACAGCTTCAGTGTAAGTCACTTCCCTAAATTCGCTATTTACAAGCTTAGTCAATCTTTCAATCAAACCTTTATCAACAAAAGAGTTCAAAAATTCCATTTCTTCAGGGCATTTTTCAAGAACATCATTGATAACATATTTAATCATACCTTCCGCAACTGCCATATCGTCGTGCAAATCGGCAAAGGCAATTTCTGGCTCAATCATCCAAAACTCAGCTGCGTGTCTTGCTGTATAGCTTTTTTCTGCACGGAATGTAGGTCCAAAGGTATACACACTGCCAAAAGCCAAAGCATAGCACTCTGCATTCAATTGACCGCTTACTGTAAGACTAACAGGCTTGCCAAAAAAGTCTTTTGAGTAATCAATTTTACCATCTTTTGTCTTTGGAAGATTATCCAAATCCAATGTTGTTACCTTAAACATTTCACCCGCACCTTCGCAGTCGCTACCAGTAATTAGCGGAGTGTTAACATATACAAAACCTTGTTTTGCAAAAAAGCTATGTATAGCTTGTGCGGCAACAGACCTAATTTTGAAAGTTGCAAGCATAAGGTTTGTTCTTGGACGCAAATGCCCTATCTCACGCAAAAACTCAATAGAATGTCTCTTTTTTTGCAATGGATAAGTAGGTGTACTTGTTGCTTCCACTTCAAAACTTTCTGCTTTTATCTCAAAAGGTTGTTTGTTCTCTGGTGTCAAAACAACTGTTCCGACTACGCTAATAGCTGCACCAACATTTTGGCTTACCAAAGTCTTATAATTTTCAATATCGCTATCTGCAATAACTTGAGTTGTTTTAAATCTGCTACCATCATTTAGCTCTACAAATGCAAAGTTTTTGCTGTCACGGATAGTTCTAACCCAACCGCTTATTTCAACTTGTTTGCCACCTAGTTCGCTAAATCTCTCCCCCAACTCTTTTAATGTCATTCTTGCCATATATTAATCCTCCACAATTTCCACATTTTCAATAATTATAGGTTCTACAGGTACATCATCAAAATATCCTATAGAATGTGTTTTGACATTGCTCATATCCAAAACCACTTGCATACTCTCACTATCTGCCACTTCACCAAAAGCAGCATATTCACCATCTAAAAATGGAGTGTCTACAGAACAGATGAAAAATTGAGAAGTTGCACTATTTTTAAACATTGTTCTTGCCATACTTATAGTACCAGCTTTGTGTTTTCTCATATTTTTAACGCCGTTTGACAAAAACTCGCCTTTAATTGGTGTTAAATTGTCCTTTTGTTCCATATCCACAGTCATACCGCCACCTTGGCACATAAAATTAGGGATTATTCTGTGAAATATCAAACCATTATAAAAATTATCTTTTGCTAGTTTTACAAAGTTTTCAGTAGATATCGGTGCACACTCAGTATCCAAATTCAAATTTATTTTTTTGCCGCCTTTCAAATTAATTGTCGCTTTAATCATTACTTTTACCTATTCCTTTTATCTTTTAATCATTTTTTATTAAAACTCATAATCTACAGAATGAGCTTTTTCCACAAGTCCGCCCACAAATTCCTTTACAGGGATATGTACAGGGTGTGATTGATACAATTCCATATCCTGTCTGCTATCAAAAACACACTCCAAACAAACATCAAAACTTCTTGCACTTTTTAAAATATCAAAACCTGCTTGAACGCTTTTTAAAATGTCTATTTTCCCTTCCATTGACATAAATTTATTGACCATTGCTTTGCAATTTTCAATTGAAGGATTTTTCAATTTATACATTACTATATGTTTAATCATTATTTTGCTCCTTTTCTTCCGTTTCAAGATTATCTAATTCTTCAATATTTTCCAATTTTTTGATTTCATTCAAGCCTGCACTTTTAATTTGTTCTGCATTTTCAATTTTTGCCTGACGATTTTTTTCCGCCATATTTATAACAATATCACCCAAAACCTTATCACAATCAGGGATAACAAATTCGTTTTGTGCATATCTCATATTATCTGCAAACTCGCCATCTGACATAAATTTGGAAATACTTGCAATAAGTTCGTCATTATTTCTGCCAAGCAAAGCAAGTTGATTTGTTGCAAGATAATGTGAATTTCTATTTTCTAACGCATCACCACCATTACACAAAATAATATTGCAATTATGATACATTGCTTCATAACTAATTGCAGCTGTAGGGGAAATTATCATAATATCCGCAATGCTGTAAAGCTTGCTGAATTTATCAATCTCTTCAATTAAATATACTTTATCTTCAATACCGCGGTTTTTGGTAATAAGCTCGCAATATTTAACAAGCCCGTTATTACCACCACTAAGTACAATAATATTTATATCATTTTCAAGTTCCGCAAGGCTAGTAAATACATTTCTTACTGCAGATTGACCATATCTTCCGCCAGCAATAACAATATTCATTTTGTCATTGTTAATCCCCAATTCTTCAAGTACTTGAGCTTTATCAAACTGCTCTTTACTATCTTTTATAAGCGGAGTTCCCACAACGTCTACTTTACTCTCGTCAATGCCTAAGGAAATCAATCTTTCCTTAACATCACTATTTTGAACAAAGTATTTGCTTGTTTTATAATTTACAAATCTTGCGTCCAAACAATAATCTGTAATAATGGCACAAATATCAATATCCTTTAGTTTTGCTTTATCGCAAGCCTTTACTGTATCCCTAAGCAATTTAGGCGTACTGCAAATTACAACTTCAGGATTGTATCTCAATAAAATATTTCTTATTCTTCTGTACTGCTCTGTCCAGTTGTATAGTATACCTTTAAGTCCGCCTGTAGGTTCTACAAGTTCCTTGCACTCTTTTTTACTTTTGCTTACATTTAGCCTATTCCATATAGTATTAATACTCAAATGCAAGTTATTTATCCAAGCACAACCCCTGCTAAAAAATCTATACGCATAAAAAGCCATTTTGTACCAATAAAATGGGTACAACTCCTTATCGCTTATTGCAACAACATAAGCATCTTTTGAAGAAGATATATACTCATTTACTGCTTTTATGCTTGAGTCATATCTACCTTCGCCATACAACAATAAAATGCACTTTTTTTCTAACATTTTACCACCTTTTTTCTTAAAATATCGCGTGCGGAAAGCACAAAATCTGTACGAATAAACAATTTTTGTTGAACAAGTTTTGCATCGTCAAACATTTCGCCATCAACATTTTCCATACTTTCAACTTTGATATTTTTACCCAAATAATCTTCATTGCAAGACAAAATTTCCAAAGTATCGCCTACGCCAAATCTATTGCGTTGCTCCACCCAAATTCCGCCTTTTTTACTATCATATTCAATAACTTCTGCCATAAACTCATATTCGCCTGCAGTTTGGTTATTTTTATAACTTATTGTATCATTATCCCCGTAATAAAAACCTGTTGTATAATCTCTATGAGCAGTCTTTAACAGTTCTTTAAGCAAATATTCAGGAACATTTTCGCCATTTAAAACTTTGTCAATACCTTTTCTGTAAGCATTTACAACCGTACCTACATAATATTGTGATTTCATTCTTCCTTCAATCTTAAATGAACAAACACCTGCATCAATCAAATCTTTGATGTTTGCAAGCATATTTAAATCTTTGCTGTTTAATATATATGAACCTCTTTCGTCTTCAGTAAGCACAAGTTTTTTATTATCGTTATTAACTTCGTTTATTGTGTATTCCCATCTGCAAGCTTGAACGCAATCACCGTGATTTCCGTCTCTTTTTGTCAAAAAATTGCTCAATAAACATCTTCCACTATGTGACACACACATTGCCCCGTGTACAAAAGCTTCTATCTCCACTTGTGGGACAAAATCTTTTATTTCCTTAATCTCGCTAACACTTAGCTCTCTTGCAAGCACAACTCTTTTTATACCGCAATCTGCCCAAAATTTGACTGAATATTTATTTGTAGCATTTGCTTGAGTAGACAAATGTATTTCTGTATTTTTAAGTATATTTTTGCAAAACAAAATTATACCTGGGTCTGACACAATAACAGCATCTACCTTAATGCTCTCTAAAAACTCAAGATATTCAGAAAGTCCTTCAAAATCATTATTATGTGCAACGATATTACAGGTAACATAAAGTTTTTTGCCTTTACTATGGCAATCTTCAACTGCTTCAGTCAAGCCGTCATTAGTAAAGTTTTTCGCACCTTTTCTAAGTCCGTAATTATTACCACCCACATATACTGCATCTGCCCCAAAATGTATGGCAGTTTTAAGTTTATTAAAGTCACCCGCTGGTGCTAATAATTCTATCATTTTAAAATTTCTATAATGGCAATGCCATCTCCTTTCTCTTTTATTTCGCTGTTAAAATTGTTATTGTTAACTATATATTTCAAAAAATTTCTAAGTCCTACAACTATAGTTCTAAATTTATGTGGTGGTTTTTTACCATTTGCAACAAGCCCCCTAAAAAGCACATTGTCACAAAAAACATATCCACCTTTGTTTATATTGCTAATTACCATATTTAGATAATTCAGATATTTGCTTTTTGGTCCGTCAATAAAAACCAAATCGTATTTATTATCTTTAATTATATCTGGTAGCAATACATTTACATCGCCAAGATAGCTATTTACTCTATCAATTACTCCAAATTTTTTAAAGTTTTGGGTAGCTTCGTCTCGTCTTTCTTCAAGAAGTTCCACAGTATCAAGTATTGCATCTTTTTCACAAGTAAGCATTAATGAACCGCTATACCCGATAGCTGTACCGATTTCCAAAATTCTTTTAGGCTTGATTTTTTTTACCAAGGCCAAAAGTTCTTCTTTTGAATCGTCCAATATAACAGGTATAAATCTTTCCCTAGCGGATTTTTCGATTTCTTCAAACATTAATGCAAAATCGCACATAAATCAACTCCAAAATAATCAAAATTACAAACTTTAATTATAAGTCTTAATTTAATTGACTTGTTAACCATTTAAAATTATAAATATATCGCAAAACTACTCAACAAATCAAATTTCCATAATAATAGGTAAAATCATTGGTCTTTGTTTTAGTCTTGCTTTGATAATATTATTTATAATTCTTCTGACAGATGCTTTCAAACTCCCCCTATCACTGCTACCGTGGTAAGAAAAGCCTTCAAACATCTTGCAGATTGCTTCTTTTATTTCTTCCAAAATATCATCGGTAAATTGAAGTCCCCTTGCAATAATATCAGGTGTTGATGCCAAACTATTTGACTCTAAACTGATACCAAGCAAGCATACCACAAATCCGTCTTTTGAAAGTTGGGTTCTATCTCGTAATACTATGTCGTCTACGTCCATAAGTCCGTCTACATAAACGCTACCTGCTACAACGTTTTCACAAGGTGATAACTTTGTCTTTTTAATTTCTATTTGACTACCTATTTCGCAAATGCCAATATTTTTTTGCGGAATACCTAAAGACATCGCAAGCTCTTCGTGTTGTTTCAAATGTCTATATTCGCCGTGTACTGGTATAAAAAACTTAGGTCTTATCAAAGATAGCATAAGTTTTAATTCTTCCTTACAAGCGTGACCTGAAACGTGCAATTCGTCAAGTGAGCCATAAATAACTTTAGCACCCCTTTGGTACAAATTGTTTATTGTGGTATATACATATTTTTCATTACCTGGTATTGGCGAAGATGACAAAATAATAACATCGTTTTTGCCTACAATAATTTTATCTTCCCCGTTAGCCATACGAGTTAATGCACTCATAGGCTCACCTTGCGAACCTGTGGAAATAATACAAATCTTTTTATTAGGGTATTTATTCATTTCTTCAGTTTCAATAACTGTGCCTTGTTTATAATTCAATTCCCCAATTTGTTTTGCAAGTTCGCTTACCTTTAGCATACTTCTGCCGTTAAACACAACTTTTCTGCCAAACTTTTCGCAGATATTTATAATTTGTTGCAATCTATGAACATTGCTTGCAAAGGTCGCTATAATTATCCTAGAGTCCAAATTGTTTGCAAAAAGTTTATCTATAGTTGTGCCAACTGCACTCTCACTCATTGAATACCCGTTTTTTTCGATATTGGTACTCTCACCAAGCATCAATAATACACCATCATCACCAAGTCTTGCAAATCTTGACAAATCCGCTCTTTCCGAATCAATTGGGGTATAGTCAATTTTAAAGTCACCAGTATGAAAAATCACTCCGATAGGTGTAGTTATCGCCAGTGCAAATGCACCTGAAATTGAGTGACTTTGTTTAATAAATTCTACAGAAAAAACACCTATTTTTTCCTTACTACCGCCTTGTACACAAACGCATTTAGGCATTGTGATTTTTGCTTCTGAAAGTTTATGCTCAAGAAGAGCAAGTGTCAGTTTTGAGCCATAAACCTTAACATCGGGTAATTCCTTTAATAAATAAGGCATACCGCCGATATGGTCTTCGTGTCCGTGTGTTAAAAGTATCGCTCGTACTTTGTCTTTGTTTTTTATAATATAATTAAAATCCGGAATAACTAAGTCAATTCCCGGAGTTTCATTGGTCGGAAACATTGAACCGCAATCAATTATAAAAATATTATCGCCATATTCCACAGCAGTCATATTTTTACCGATTTCGCCAACTCCGCCCAAAAAAGCTATTTTTAGTTGTTTTGCCATTACTCTCTCCAATATATTTGCATCGATAATTTTTTATCGTAAGTACTTAAAGCTTTATGTATAAGTTAAAATTTTTATCCTAAAATCAAATTTTAAAAAATAATTTGTTAAAAGTTACCTATTATATTTTAGCATTTAAATTAATTGTTGTCAATAATAGATTTATATATTACATATATATTTTTAAATAAAAATAAAATGAAATATTTTTTTAATGCTGTTGCAATTATTGTTTTTTTATAGTATAATAAATTTGTATGTGAAAATAGGGGGTAGCTTTATGCAAAAGGATTTGTATGACAAAGTCAAAGAATACAGAGACTCTAACCCAATAAGATTTCATATGCCGTCACATAATGGTGAGTGTATTGATATTGAAACAGCAATGGATATTACTGAATTATCTTTTTCCGATAATTTAATGCAAAGCGAAAGCATTATTGCAAATACAGAAAAAAACATTGCAAAAGCTTATGGTAGCAAATATTCACTTATGCTTACTACGGGTGCAACTTCGGGTGTTGCAATTTCACTTTTTGCTGTAAAAAACTATGGTAGCAAATTATTGCTATTAGGTGACACGCACAAAAGTGTATATAATTATGCACACCTTTTTAACTTTATAGTTACGCAAAGTGATAATATAGAAGATATCAACCCAAATGACTTTGATGCGATTGTCATTACTTCGCCCGATTACTTTGGAAAAGTTAAGGATATCCAAAAATTAAAAGACACTACAGCAATTGTAATAGTTGATGCTAGTCACGGGTCGCACTTCCCTTTTAGTAGCAAACTTCCATCACTTAATACTAGTGTTGCAGATATTACAATTTTATCTTTTCACAAAACATTGCCAGTGCTTACAGGCGGAGCGGGAATTATAACAAATGACAAAGAGCTATACGATTTACTTTGTTATTCAAGAAATTTAATACACTCATCAAGTCCAAGCTATCTTACAATGGCAAGTATTGACAAGGCGATTTATGAGTTTTATTTGAATGGCGAAAACTTATACTCTGCTTGTATAAAGGAAATTGAAAATTTCAAAAGTATACTTTGTGATAGATATAGCGTATTAGAAACCGACGATATTACAAGGCTATGTATTTGTGCTAAAAACATAGACTGCTCTAAAATTGCAAAAGCTTTAGAGCAAAAAAATATTTATATCGAAATGACTTATTATGATATAATGGTTGCAATAGTAACGCCTTATAATTATAAACACTTAATCACGTTTGCTAATGCGCTTAATCAAATAGAAATTTATGACAAAACAACTAAATTAGATATAAAAAAGCCTTCAAAAATCGATATTAAAGACAAAAAAATCATATTTGAAAATGTAAAAGACTGCACTAACAAGATATGTGCAAGTAATATCGGGATATATCCCCCAGGGACACCATTACTTACAATAGGTGATGTGATAACAAAGGATATTATTAAATTTTTAACAACTAGCAATGTGGAGATTTTTGGGCTGGTAGACGGCAAAATACCTGTCTTTAAAGCTTGAATTTAATAATAAATTTTAAATAAATAATTCAAATTTACAAATGTTAAAACCAATGATATTTAAGGAGTAAATATGTCAAAAGGAAAGTTTATAACCTTTGAAGGGTGCGAAGGTGTGGGCAAATCTACACAAGTTAATATGCTTAAAGAGTATTTGAAAAAGACTGGGCAAAAAGCAATGTTTTTGCGTGAGCCAGGTGGAAATATACTAAGCGAAAAGATAAGAAAAATAATCCTTGACCCTGAAAATAGTGAAATGACACCTTTATGCGAAGCTATGTTATACTCTTCTGCCCGTGCACAGCTTATGGGACAAGTTATTATCCCTGCACTTGATGGTGGAGAACTTGTTATTTGCGATAGATTTATTGACAGCACAATGGCATATCAAGGCTTTGCAAGAAGCATTGGTGCTAAAACAATAAGTGCTTTAAATGAAACAGTATGCGGCGATTATATGCCCGATGTTACTATTTTTCTTGACCTGCCACCTGACGAAGCTTTTAAAAGAAAAGGTGGACGAGATGCTAATGACCGTATGGAATTACAATCTTTAGATTTTCATAAAAAGGTTTATGAAGGATATAAAAAAGCGGTAGATATGTACCCTAACAGGATAATCAGTATATCTCCACGCGGAAGCAAGTTTGACACTCATAACTCTATAATTCGCAATTTACAAGTAAGGGGTATCATTAAGTGATAGAATACATTGACATTATAAAACAGTCCAAAGCATATAAAATTATAAAGCAAGATGCTTTTCAAAACAGAATTGCTCATAGCTATATGATTATATCCGAAGATAAAGAAACTTTGGATAACTTTGCCTGTGCTATGTTGCAAATTTTATATTGTAACTCTCACGATGCTTGCGGGCAATGTTTTGAATGTGAAAGGCTTGAACATAATAATAACCCAAATGTTTACAAATTAAAAACAGACACGGCAATTAAGGTTGAAAACATTAAAGACTTGATTGCAGACACCAATATTACTGCAGTTGAAAACAATTACAAAACTTATGTGATTTACAATGCAGAGAGTATGAATGAAGCAAGCCAAAACAAGCTATTAAAAACAATAGAAGAGCCGCCTGAGAATGTAATTATAATTTTGCTTACAAGTAGCGAATCTGCTATGCTGCAAACTATAAAATCAAGAACAAAAAAGATTTATCTTAATATATGGGATAATCAAAATATTGCAAAAGAGCTTGCAAAAATCGGTACTAATTCGGAAAATATAGAGCTTGCAGTAAAATTCAGTAAAGGTAATTTTAGTGATGCTAAATCTTTAATAACAGACGAAAAATTCAAACAAACATACCAAAATATGATAAACTTATTGACTGGTTATACTCAAACATCACTTATCGGTAAATATTTAAAATATCTTGGTGAAGATAAGGAACAAGTACTATACTCTATGTCTATAATAGAAGGAATTATTTCTGGCACTATAGAAGATATAATAAACAATATTCCAAACGCACTTGCAGCAATATACAGCTTGGCTACCCTTGCAAATTTGACAGACCTTATTGTGGATACAACCAAAAGGCTAAACAGCAATTGCAATCTACAAGCTGTTAACACCAACTTTTTGTTAAAGCTTGCGGAAATCAAATATCTTACTGCAATTGATTAATAATAAATAATGATTTAAAAAGATAAAGCGTAAAGGAGAAAAATATGCAACAAGTAATAGGAGTTAAATTCCATTCAAATACAAAAATATATTACTTTGACCCAAAGGACATTAACTTTAACGAAGGCGACGGAGTTATTGTGGAAACTACTCGTGGGTTAGAGTTTGGCACTGTTGCAAACGGCAATCATTTTGTTGACGATAGCGAAATTATTAAGCCGTTAAAGGAAGTTATAAGAAAAGCAACAGAAAAAGACATTAAACAAAATGCGGAAAATATTGAAAAGAAAAAATGGGCATATTCCGTTTGTCTTGAGAAAATACAAAAACACGGCTTGCCAATGAAACTAGTTGATGCAGACTATACTTTTGACAGAAGTAAAGCTATATTTTCTTTTACTGCAGAAAGCAGGGTAGACTTTAGAGAGTTGGTAAAAGACCTTGCACTTGTTATAAAATCTAGGATAGAGTTAAGACAAATTTATGAGCGTGACGATATAAAAATACGCGGGGCACTTTCACCTTGTGGCAGAGTTTGCTGTTGTCACACTCACCTTGCCGATTTTGAAAAAGTTACTATTAAAATGGCAAAGAATCAAGGTTTATCACTTAATCCACAAAAAATTAGCGGCGTTTGCGGTAAGCTAATGTGCTGTCTTAAATATGAAAATGATTATTATGTTGAAACATTGCGTGAAATGCCAAAGGTAGGTGCTACAATAGTTACTAATGATGGAGAAGCAACTGTTGATAGCGTTGACTTATTGCATAAAACAATTAAAGCTAAAATTCAAAATGAAGAAGGTGCAATTGTTGTAAACGAATATAAACTTTCAGACATAAAATCTGCAACACATTACAACGAAGACACTGACGATGACGACGACACAAAAGAATTGGAGTAATAAAGTGAATCCTAACGATTTTTTAAAAGACGGCGAAAGACTTGACGATTTATGTCTTGATGGCAGATATATTATCAGTCATAAAGATAAATACTGCTTTACTTCTGACTCTGTTATGCTTGCCAATATGGTATCTGCAAATAGCAAAAGTAAAATTGTAGATTTATGCACCGGCGGTGGCATAATAAGTTTATTGATTGGTTTAAAGACAAATTGTAAGGAAATTATCGGGGTTGAAATTCAAAGCGATATGGCAGATATGGCTATGCGTTCTGTCAAAATGAATGATTTGGATAGTAAGATAAAAATCTATAATCACGATGTAAGAGACATTACAGCTATTATACCAAAAGGATATGCGGATATAGTGGTTTGCAATCCACCTTATTACAAAGTCAATAGTGGCGAAGTTAGAGAGAAAGAAAACATTGCAATTGCAAGACACGAAATAGCTTTGACTTTGGACGAACTTGTACAAAACACAAGCAAAATTTTAAAATTTGGTGGGATTTTTTATCTTGTACATAAAGCGGAGCGAATGGCAGAAGTAATTGCTACCCTTACTAAGTACAATCTAATACCTAAAAATATTTATACAATTAGCACAAATAATTCAGATATTGCAGATACATTTATTGTAATAAGCAAGCTAGGTGCAAACCACGGCGTGATTGTAAAAAATATTAAACACGATTAAATAAATATATTATTACTTTACACTGCTAATAAACAAAAAAATATAGGAAGATAAATTACTCTTCCTATTTTATTTTGCAAATTTATAAATTTTTATAATGACACTCTGCATAATTACATTGCTTATTTTAGCAATAGTAAAATAAAAACAAAAAATGAGCCCAAAACACAGCTCATTTTTTAATTTTTTAATGTATTAATCACTACAAATCAAATTGTATGCAAATTTTTAAGTGACAAATCAAGCAAAGGAGCCGCATAAGTTAAAGCACCGCTTGATACAAAATCAACGCCTATTTCGCCTATCTCTTTTAGTCGTTCCTTTGTAACATTGCCTGAACACTCTGTTTGTGCTCTGCCAGCAATAATTTCAATTGCTTTTTTCATAGTCTCATTATCCATATTATCAAACATAATAATATCGGCACCCGCTTCAACTGCTTCACGAACCATATCAAGATTTTCTGTTTCAACTTCTATTTTTCTAACAAAAGGTGCATATTCCCTTGCCATTTCAATAGCTTTTGCAACACTACCCGCTGCCCCGATATGATTATCTTTTATAAGCACTCCGTCAGTAAGATTGTATCTGTGATTATATGCTCCACCAATTTTTACTGCATACTTTTCAAAAAATCTCATATTTGGTGTAGTTTTTCTTGTATCAAGAAGTTTAGTTTTGTAACCTTCAAGCTGTTTTACACAAGAATTTGTAAAGGTTGCAATACCGCTCATTCTTTGCAAATAGTTAAGTGCTATTCTTTCAGCAGATAACAATACACTAATGTTGCCTGTGATAGTTCCAAGTAGTTCTCCTTTAGTTATTCTCTCACCATCTTGCTTTTTTATATCAAACTTAACGCTTTCGTCCACTAAGTAGAAGCATCTTTTAAATACATCAATACCGCACAAAATACCGTCTTGTTTTGCTATAAGCTGAACTTCTCCCATTGTATCGTAAGGCATAATCGCATTTGTTGTTACATCTTCGGAAGTTATATCTTCTTGCAATGCCATTAAAATATATTTATCAACGTTTGCTTTGAATGTTACACCATTTATCATAAAACACCTCGTCATTTTTTCTTATTTCTTCAAGTACCAGTTTTTTATTTTCATTTTGCCATTGCTGTATATCGCTATATTTTTTCAAATCAATCTTTGCTGTACTATTTACAAATTCAGACTTGTCGTAATTAATAACTCTTGCACAATTTTTAGAAAAAGTAAGACTTTCTAGTAAAGAATTACTTGCAAGTCTGTTAGCTCCGTGTACTCCGTTATTTGCGGTCTCACCCACTGCGTACAAATGCTTAAGTGAAGTTACACCGCAAATATCTGCACGAATACCACCCATTAAATAATGTTGAGCAGGCACTACAGGAATCGGTTCTTTTGTCACATCATAACCTTCTTCCAAACATTTATTGTAAATATTAGGGAAATGATGCAAAATTTCGGCATTTGAAATATCACTAAAATCAAGCCAAACGTGTTTAGTGTTATCTTTTCTCATTTGCTCCATAATCGCACCTGCAACTACGTCACGTGGCAATAATTCATTTATAAATCTTTCGCCATTTTTATTTAAAAGTTTTGCACCTTCACCACGTACAGACTCTGAAATCAAAAATCTTCTGCCCTTAGACTTAGAATATAATACTGTAGGGTGAATTTGAATGTAATTGATATTTTTTAGTTCCACACCATTTCTTATTGCAATAGCAAAGGAATCACCAGTAATATGACTAAAGTTTGTAGAATTTACAAACAAACCGCCAAGTCCGCCTGTTGCAAAAATAACATCTCGGCAATAAACAGCTACTGGCAAATTATTCTTTTCCTTTAAAACAACTCCCACACAAGAATTTCCGTCTTTTATAATATCCATAACAAGACAAAATTCCTTTATAGTGACATTATCAAGTTCCTTTACTCTGTCATAAAGTTTAGAAGTTATCTCTTTACCTGTAACATCTTTGTGGTGCAATATACGGAAAGTTGAATGTCCACCTTCTCTAGTATAGTTTAAACTTCCGTCAGTGTTTTTATCAAAGTTAACACCCTTTGAAATCAAATCGTTAATAATTTCTTTTGATTGCACAATCATATCGTGTACTGCAATCAAATCATTTTCAAATCTTCCTGCTTTTAAGGTGTCTTCAAAATAAGGCTTGTAATCTTTCTCATCTAGCAAAGTACAAATACCGCCTTGTGCAAGATACGAATCACAATTAAGCACTTCGTCTTTTGTCACTAGCAATACCTTTTTATCTCTATTTAAGTTTAAGGTTGCATACAATCCTGCTACACCCGTACCCACTACTATGACATCATAAAAATTGTCCATATATATTCCTTCTTGTCCTACGTATTTTTGTGGTTTAATATCGATTTTCAAACACTTTTTTATAGTTTTAACAACTTTTTTTGCAAGAATTATTTTGCAAGCTCCAACATTTTTTCTAGTGGCTTTAATGCTTTTTCGCACAAATCTTTGTCTATCACAATTTCAGGAGTTAAGCTTTCTAAAGAATCTATTACACTCTGCAAAGTTATTTTTTTCATATCAGGACAAATGCTTAGGTCATTAAAAATAAACATTTTGTCAGGGTTATTTTCCTTTAATTTATGGCAGACACCATTTTCAGTACAAATCAAAAATTGCTTGTCCTTACTAGCTTTTGCATAATCGATAATACCCGAAGTACTGCCTACAAAATCCGCATACTCAAGCACTAATCTAGGACATTCTGGGTGTGCAAGCACTTTGATTTCAGGATATTGTTTTTTAATATCTTTAACATATTTTACTGCCATATAATTATGAACAGGGCAAAATCCTTCATTGTAAATAAAATGCTTTTCTGGTATTTGCTCCGCAACATAGTGTGCAAGGTTTTTATCAGGAATAAAGAAAATATTTTTGTTAGGCAAAGCTCTAACAACTTTTACAGCGTTGGCACTGGTTACACAAACATCACTCTCCGCCTTTAGTTCAAGTGTGGAATTGATATAGCAAACAACTGCAACATCATCATACATTTCCCTTACTTTTTTAATTTGAGCGGTTGTAACCATATGTGCCATAGGACAATCTGCAGTAATATCCGGCAAAATAACTTTTTTGTTAGGATTTAATACTTTAGCACTATCCGCCATAAAATTTACACCAGCAAATACTATAACTTTTTCGGAAAGAGTGGTTGCAACTTTGCTTAAATAATATGAGTCCCCAATATAATCTGCAACTTTCTGAACGTCGCCGTCAACATAGAAATGTGCTAAAATTACGGCATCTTTTTCCTTTTTCAGCCTATTTACTCTTTCTAAAATTTCATTCATTAGTTTATCTCCATAATTTATTGTTACTATTTTATCATAGCCATATTTATAAGTCAACAAAACCAATTAAAAAGCTAAATTAATTGATTTGTTATCTTAATGTAACTTAAAATTTAGTAAACCTGCAATTGTCTTTACCTTATTATTAAGGCTTAATAAATTTTTGTTTTTACCTATAATTTAAATATAATTTTATTTTATAAATTATCAGGCGTACCTATACCATTAATTTCTGCAACTTTTTTCATTTTAATAAGCCAAGCCATATTTTTTGCAAGATTTTTCATAATTTGTATGCCTTCTTCATCTTTCAAAACATCTTCGGCTGTTCTTCCTATCATCATATTCCAATACTGTGAAGGAACTTGAATCATATTACTAATACCTATATACTTATTAAGTTGGTCATAAGCATTTGTAGCACCGCTTCGTCTTTGACAAACGATACTAACAGCAGGCTTGTATTTCATTGATTGTCTGCCTACCATAAATAATCTATCCATAAATGAAGTAATTTGTCCTGTTGCACTTGCGTAATATACAGGCGAGCCAAAAACAAATCCGTCACAACTTTTGCCCTTTTCCATAAATTCATTTACAATATCGTCAATAAAACATTTGCCTGTAGTTTTACAACTATTACAAGCGATACAACCGCTTATAGCCTTATTTCCTACCCACATAATCTCATAGTCTATATCGTATTTTTTTAATTCTTCTCCAATTATTGTAAGTGCTGTATAAGTAGAACCATTTTTGTGCGGACTACCATTTACCATTAAAACCTTCATTATTTGCCTCCAAAATTATATATAGTAAATTGTATTCTTTTTATAATTAAAATAAAACCAATTAATTTATAAGTGCTTTTATTAATAGCCGTTTATATCGTTATTTAAATAACAAGAAACATTGTTATTAATAATTTCAAATAAAATATTTGATTCCGCTTCAGTTGAAATTCCGTCAGGATTTTTAGCCCACTTTAAAACACTATTTATTATACCACCAATCAAAAAGTCAACTAAACACTCTTTTCTTTCCGCATCAAGCTTTGTTTCTGTATCAAGTGCAAAAATCAATTCTTCTTTCAATTTATCCTCTAACGGGTCAAAGATAATTTTTGCATAGTTAGAACTTGCCATTAAAGCGTAATACTTTTCATCAGCATTAACTCTTTGCACAATATTGTTAATAAAATTAAGCATACGCACACGAAAACCTACTCTTCTTTCCTTCATAACGCTTTCATTAAAAAGAGAAAGTAAATCACATTTTATTTCGTCTAAAATATCTGAAATATCTTTGTAATGCAAATAAAAAGTTTTTCTGCTGACACTTGCAGCAACAGCAAGTTCACTAATAGTGATACTTGACATATCTTTTTCTTTAAGTAAAATCAAAAGTGCCTGTTTAATACTTTTTTTTGTTTTAATAGGTCTGCTATCTGTTCTCATAAGTCACTCCATTATGTAATATCGTTAGTATTAATTTAGTATACCACATTTCGTGTAAAAATTCAATATTTTTAAAGCAATTTTTTACATATTTTTTTATTATTTTGTTAAAATTCAACTGCTTTTTTAGCAAAATTTATGCGCATAAAAAAAATGGTACAAAATGTACCATTTTTTATTAATTTAAATTAGTCAGCTCTGTATGGAATTAATGCCATAACTCTAGCTCTTTTAACAGCTGTTGCTACCATTCTTTGATGTTTAGCACAAACGCCGCTCATTCTTCTAGGAAGGATTTTGCCTTTCTCTGTGATAAATTTCTTTAATTTAGCTACATCTTTATAATCTAATTCATCAACTTTCTCAACACAGAAAATACAAACCTTTTTTCTTGGCATTTTTTTAACAGGACGTTTTACATTCTTATCTTCCATTGTTAATCTCCTTAAAAAAATATTAATTAATAAACCTTATTAAAATGGCATATCGTCATCTTCAACTTCGTCAAGTTCAGACACTTTTGTTTCAGGTTTATTGCTTGGAGCTTGTCCCCCTTCATTTCTTGCTGATAAAAATTCAACTTCGTCTGCTACCAAATCGATTGCAGTGCGTTTGATACCATCTTTATCATCATATCTTCTGATTTGAAGTGAACCACATACTCCTACTTGGCTTCCTTTTGCTAAAAATTTATTGCAGTTTACAGCAGCATCTCTCCAAACAGTAACAGGGAAAAAATCTGTTTCTTCTCTATTAAATCTGCGATTTACAGCAACTGTAAAAGAACAAACTTGCACACCGCTTCCTGTACTTCTTAGTTCAGGGTCAGCAGTCAATCTGCCAATAATTTGAATCTTGTTCATAATTTACTCCTTTAAATAGGCTTACTTTTTAATAATCATACATCTTTTAGCATTGTCCATAATTTGAACTTGTCTGTTTAGCAATGCTGGAACGCTTTCGTTTGCTTCAAAGTTCATTAGCACATAATAGCCTTCAGTTGAATAATCACTTAGGGTATAAGCAAATTTCTTTGTACCCCACTTATCAATATTTTCAACTGTGCCACCATTGCTAGTTACAATGCTTTCCAATTTATCGATAACGGCTTGTTTATCTTCGTCACTTGCGTTGTTATTGATAATGTAAAGAATTTCGTATTTAGACATATAGCACCTCCTTATGGTCTTTGACTCTTTTGAAAGAGTAAGGATTGAGTTAAACTCAAACAAATGTATTATATCAAAATAAAAATTTTTTGTAAAGCAAAAACACCAAATTAATCAAAATTTATATCTATATCATTTCTATATCCGTTTACAATAACGGTAGCTATAAGTCTATTTTCGCCGTCAGTTACAGAAATATTGTAGTTGCAAGTATGTTTTGTGCTACTAATCAAGTTTGCTGTAGCTAGCAAAGTTCTATCTTTAGCAGGTCTAAAATAAGTCACTTGAGCGTCTAATGTAACAGAAAGTTTACCCCCTAAATTGCTTGCTATTGCAAATGTATAATCTGCAAGAGAGTAAATAGTGCCACCGTGAACGCCGCCTTTTGCATTAAGAAAATTATCGCTTACTACCATTTTGCAAACTGTTTTTTCAAAGCTTGCTTGCACAATCTCAATTCCCATTGTTTGAGCTAAAGTATCATTTTTAAAAAACTCTTTTAACTTGTCCATATCCATAATATCACCTTAAATAAACCTTATTAATAATTACTATATACCATATCTTTAAGTTTGGATAGTTTTTCACTTTGTCCGTAAAAACCTTCCAACTCTTCAAATATATCTTCTATTTGAGCGGAATTTAAACCTATTTCGTTAAGTTGTTTAGGTATATCTTTATCCGCAAAATAGCTGTCTAATCTTTTTTGTATTTCGTTATAAAAATTATCTTTCCACAATTTTTCGTCACCGCAATAGCTTTCAATGCCGTAAACGCTACCCATTAACTCAATATCACTTACAATTAACATATCTACAATATTTTTTACACTATTTTTAATTGCAAGTAATAAAATTAAGGAATACACTTCAAATGTGTAACTTTTTGCAGTAAGTATAAATTCATTCAAAAGATTATTATTTAAATTTATAAAATCTAAGCCAGCATACATTTCCGCCACTATTAAATTGCTTGAATCAATATCGTATTTAGTTACAATTTCTATTGCTTTCAAACTTGCAAGTTTTTTTTGCTCGTCTGTTTCATTTGTTATTGTGACAAGTGCCATAATAAGACTTGCAAGCCCTATTCCAAGTTTATTTATACTGCTCAATTTATCCATTGCCTTATCGTCACAGATAACCGCACAAGGTATTGTCACTTGTTTATTAAATCTATAAAAAACATTGTTAGCAATGTCTTTTATTTCAAAATAACCACTCAAAATCTGTTGATGATTTAAGGCCCCCACACAAACGCTTATAATCTCAATATTTTTTTGTGCAGTTTCGTTATCAATTAATTCAGTATCGTTTTGTCCTTGACTCAACACTTCAAACTTGTCCACTTTTTTAGCAAGCATATATTTAACAGCTTTTGCTATGTTTAATGCGACTTCACTGCCTACACAAACTATAAGGTCAGTCTGTGCTTGTTTTACCATTTCAAAGCATTTATTAACTGACGATATTTCGGCATATTCGCTTGCTTTAAGTTGAAAGTAAGTAACTTTTATATCTTTACCCAAAGCTTTTTTAACCATACTTTTTGCACCGCTTATATCACCTTGCAAATCGGCAATCAAAAACACGCTTTTTAAATCTTTAAAATAACTTTCAAAACTCAACTTTTTAATGCTATCTTTTCCTACTATAATTTTACTATTAATCATAAAACATTCTCCTGCACCATATCCAAGATGCTGACTATATCATTATACCCCAAAAATCTTCGTTTTGTCAATATTGCACGATTGGATAATGATAATTTTGCAATCTCCGCACACTTTAAACTATCAAGTCCTAACTCCTTAAAATTTCAAATACCCACGATTTTTGCGCAGTTTTTTCAATTTATATATTAATATTTTAATTCAAAACAAATATTACTAATTATTTGTTAGCAAAATAATTTTGAGCATTTTATTGCTTTATTATGTCTAGCACATTGTATACATATTCAATTTATATCCGCTAAAATAAATAATAAGGTTTTAGTTACCGCTAATGCAATAACTACACCTTATTATATTTCCCATATTTTTAGTATACTACAAACTTAGGTTAAGTCAATATTTTTATCAAATAATTTGTCTAAATATATTTGTTTTTCTCTTTCCAAAGCTGCAAAATCCATAGCAGGCAAATACGCCTTTTCAATTTCAGTATGTGCAACTCTTGAACGCATATAGTAATCACCTGCTCTTTTTAAATTGTAATTTATGCAATGCCTATGCTCAAGTAAAAGCGGAATATCACTTTGCACTCTACTCATATTAAAGCAAATATCAGTATCAAAGCCTTCCCCATTATCACTACACATTAAAAACACATTTTTAAGCCCGATTGCAAACAATTTTTTAGGATTTAGCAAAGTATAGTAGCTTTCATATCTAACCTTTTTCTTATCAAGTCTTGATGCTATATACTCAAGCAAGGAATATTTTGCAAAACTACTCCTACCGCTTATATAAACTATCTGCCTACCTTGAACATACTCTCCCGCAATGTTATGATAGCCATCGCCTGCAATATAATCCACAAATGCTTTAATTTTACTATCACTGCAAGTTAAATCTAAGCTTTCAAAAGCTTTTTTACACAAATTATTAAAAGCGTCATCGTCAAAATAAGCATTATATAAATTATCTATATTTTCATATTGTTTTTTTACGCAGTGCAATTCATTGTACATACACTTGTATGCCTGTTTTTTTGTATCAAGCAATTCACGCAAAATACCTGTTTTAGGCGCAAGCACATCAGGATTTAAATGCTTACCTATATCAAAAATATCCCCTGTTATACCATACAATTCTGGCTCAAACACGTGCGGGCTTGTAGCATCTAACATAACAAGATTAAGTCCTAAAACTTTTACGGCGTCCAAACTATTTATATCACTGCTGCAAGGCACTTTTATCGTTTCATAACCTAAATCTTCAGCCCGCTTTGCAAACTCTCTTATAAAAGTGCTTTTACCAACACCGCTACCGCCTTTTAAATATGTAGTGCGACTGCCTTTGATAAAATCACCGAATAAATTAACAAAACCATCTGCCGTATTACCGGCAACAAGTAATCTTTCCATATTTTTATCCTCCACTACACTATATGAATTTGACACAACAATTGTACATTATTCATAGTATGTAACAAATGGAAATAGGAGAATATTATGAAAACGCCAACTTTTGTAATTGATACTAGTGATACAAGAATGTTTTATACTTATCGGTATTTGCAAAATAAAAAATACAAAGTTTGCTCAATTGCAAACAATACCGAAACAGGAGCGGCATACTATTGCTATGGTCCGCAAAAGAGATTTACAAATGACGAACTTATGAATATTCCCGATAGAAGCGATTTGTTTTGTGGCAGTCTAAACGATATGCAAAAAAAGATTTTAGAAATAAAAAATATAACTCACCACAACCTTTTATCCGATGAAATTTTTGCAATGGACAATGCACTTTTAACTGCAGAAGGAGCCTTAATGCTTATTATCCGTGGCACAAATGTATCGATTTTCGGTGAGAAAATTGCAATTTTAGGTTATGGCAGGGTCGGAAAAGCAATGGCAACTTTATTAAAAGGTCTTGATGTTGATTTTAGCATTTTTTCAAACGATTACACAGAACAATCTATGGCAAGACTGCTTGGAAAAAAGATTTACGATTTAGATAGCGAGTTTAATGACTATGATGTTATCATCAACACTATCCCTGCAAAAATATTGCCACTATCAAAACTCAAAGGTGCTAAAAAATCTTGTTACATACTTGATTTAGCATCTTACTCAGGTGTCGAAATGTGCGATATAAATTCCTTAGGACTTGCCTATGACAATGCACTTGGAATCCCTGGCAAATACTCCCCAAAAACTGCGGGAGAAATACTTGCCCAATCAATTTTAAGAAATTTGGAGGTGTAAAATGCTAATAGGTTTTTGCTTTTGCGGGTCTTTTTGCACCCTATCAAAAAGCTTGGTTGTTTTGCAAGATTTAGTAAATAAAGGTCATCAAATTATCCCAATATTCAGCTATAATGTACGCGATTTAGATACAAGATTTTGGGCTGCCAAAGAGTTTAGACAAAAGGTAGAAGAAATTACAGGCGAAAAAGTCGTTGACTCAATTGTCGGTGCAGAACCATTAGGTCCTGTTGTAAAATGCGATATTATGTGTGTATGCCCCTGCACTTCCAATACTCTTTCAAAACTAAGATATGGTATTACCGACACACCTGTTACTATGGCAGTAAAAGCACATTTAAGAATTGAACGCCCTGTAGTTATTGCTCTTTGCTCAAACGATGCTTTGGGTGCAAGTGCGGAAGTTATCGGTGAAATGCGAAATAGAAAGCACTTTTACTTTGCACCGCTATATCAAGATGACACTGTAAGAAAGCCCCGCTCTCTAGTCACAAATATGGATTATGTAGTGGAAACAATCGAATGTGCCGCAAAAGGTATCCAATTTCAACCAATGCACTTTTAATGCTTAATCTTCGTCTAAAAAACAAATAGTAAAAAATATGATAAATTGCTGCATTACGCAATTTATCATATAGATTTAATTTTAAATTAAGCTTTATTAATTGATAACGTAAACTCAAATTAATTTTAACCACTTAACTAATGTTAAGAGGTTTTTAGCAATTTAAGACCTAAAAACTACTTAAAATAAAAGGCGGAATAATTCCACCTTTAAATTTTCAATAGAACAAGTTAATTGTTATCCTTTGTTCAATTACATTTAAAATAATCTCACTATCTGCACTTGTGACACTACCTTTATTTAAAATTAAACTTGCAAGTTTATATTCTACACTTAAGTTATTATATAGTTCTGTATCATTTGCTATTTCTCTTATATATGTCACATCGCTTGCACTTATTCTGCCATCGCCATTGCTGTCACCTAATACTGACAAAGCAAACTCTTCTATTTTTGCTCCGCTAGCTGTGTATGTCTCCAATCTCCAGCCTGTGCCTACCGCTAGCTCAAGTTTTTTATCATACAAACTGCTGTCTACACCCGCTACACTATTTCCTTTGTCATATATCAATTTATTGTTGCTGTCATATAGTTTTACTTTTGTTCTATCAAAATTGATATTTTGTATAAATGTATTTATGCTTGTGTTTGGCATTATATTTCCTAATATCAACTTTCCGCCATTCACTTGCTTTTTGATTTGCTCATCATTAACTATATGAATCAAGTTGTTATCCTTATAGTTCTGACGCTTTCCGTTTTCTAAGTACACAAAGTCATATATTTCACTCTCTATAGAATTTTCAAATGATACTTCCCCACCATTTAGTGTTGCTATTTTTGCACCATTATTGCTGAAGAAATAATCGCTTGCATTTGTATTACCGCTTGCTGCAAAGTTAGTGGTAAACACTCCTGTGCCATAATCGTCTGCTAAATCTATACCAATTTTAAAAACACTTGTAAGCGGACTTGTAAAATTGATTTTTTGGTCTTTATTTAAATACAAATCTGAACCTTTTCCATTAAATGTATTACCTGTAATAATTATATTGCCACCCACATATAAATCCATATCTGTCGAATTTTGACAAGCAACTCCTGCACCAAAGCCATCAGATATATTACCACTAATTGTACCGCCATTTAAATTTACTGTGCATTTTTCACCTTTTCCTATCAATAAACCACTAGCGATTATTATATTATCAGTACTCTCAAAATAAGAAATAGCTTTATTATTAATTATTTTTCCGCCATTCATTGTAAAAGTTGTGTTTCGTCCTAAAAGCACACCTGCACCTGCGCGATAAGTGTCTCCATAATATTCAACAAAATTATTTTCTACTACACCGCCGTCCATAACAAACTCTGTATTAATAAAGCAATCTATACCGGCTCCATTTTCTTTTGCGTGATTATTTACTATTCTTTCGTCTTTCATATTGCATTTTGCACCACACGTAATAAACAAACCACTTGCATACCTAGCATCACTATACGATATTTCACCACCATAAATATTACAAATTGCTTGTACTTCATCTGCTAAATTATAATTGTAATTAGTAACCATTACCCCGCCACAATTAATCCTAGCACTATTTTTTGTTATAAGGCAATCATAAATGTCAATGTTGCCCCCACAAGCAACAATAGCCCCACCATCTCCATTAGAGTAATTACCTGTTACGATTATATCATTAATAATAGTGTTGCATTTGATACTATATATTCCTGCACCACCAGAACCGGCAGTGTTTCCAAGTATGATACCTCCATTTAAATTAAGATTTCCTTCTGTTATATAAATTCCCCCACCTAAATTATTTGTTTCGTTATCAATTATTATTCCGCCGTTCATAGTAAAGGAACTACCTTTTTGCATAAAAACCGCTCCGCCATTACCATTAGATTTATTACCTATAATCATTCCATTATTAAATTCTACTTCTGCAGTACTACTTACAGAATCAATACCGCCACCAGCAGAAGGCGTCCAACCACCAGTTATCTTCCCTATTGGCAAACCTTTCAAATAATTAATTTGTGCGTCCAATGTCAAATTTTTCACGTATTCATATCGTTCTAAAAGCGTATCATAAGAATAACTATTGTCAGTTATGGTCAGTTTACCTGCAACAGCAAATATCTGTCCCATACTACCTAATGAAGTTTTATTTCTATTTAACGTTTTGCCGTTTAAATCTATTGTAATATGCATTCCAGTAGGAATTTGTATATCGCCTTTGTTAAAAGATTCTGCATATTCGCCAAAAGAAGTATTAGTATTATCTGCAGTTGGTGCAGCTGTCCAATTACTTGTCAGTCTTACATAAGCTTTACCAGTGGACTTTGCATTTTGGATTATATTATTCCAATTAGTCGCCATAACCGCACAAGTAGCTCCGCCTAAATCAACATATTCGATATTTCTCTCATCACTATCACTTGCAGTCGTATTACCGACTACTTCATTGCTATTATCAATTGTACTAGTTACTGCAATCATAGCACCAGATACTAATAGTAGAGATAGTACTAAAACAAAAAATACTATTCCCGCACGCTTTATACATTTT
>CAJTYW010000016.1 GCA_910583995.1 uncultured Christensenella sp.
TCTTGTTGCCACAAGAATTTCGCCTTAACCTATCTATTCATTTGTCAAGGTTCACTTAGCTGTATTTGTCACAGCTTCTCAATAATAACACAGTGATTTTTGTTTGTCAAGCAAAATTTCAAGAAATTTAAAAGAATTTTTCACTTTCTTAAAAATTTTGTCGAAATACTTATTTTAGTATAACCAAAATAAATTACTTAAACCAAAATGCTATTTTTTGTCATCTTTTTGAGACAACTTTGACATATTACCACCAAAAAAGAATAATGTCAACTATTTTTAGCAATAATTTAAAAAAATTTAAAACTTTTTTGGGTGGACTTTTAATATACTACATTTTTTTACAAAAATCAATAGTTTTTGAAACTCTTTTACAAAAAATTGACAATTATTGTCATTCACAATAATCGCCAATTCTATTATATTTATATTAATTATCATTTAATTTAATGAAAAGGGTTCTTCTACATAATGCAAATGTTCACACTCTATAGGTGGCTCTATCTCCTGTTCATTACAAAAGTCTATAAATGACTTTGGAACACTAATACAATTTACCTTATTAATTTCCTTAATACGCAAATAATGAAATTGAATCGCACTATCACCATGAGGCGCAGTATAACACCTATACCGTCTCTTACATTTAATACTTATTAGATTATCTTTTTCAAATTTAAAAAAACTGTGATATTGCCAGCGTTTTTCATAATCACGCTCAGAACTGATTGTTAATCTGTCTTTTGAGCCATATTTCATTTTATTTTTTACTTTATACAATCCCTTATTATATTTAGCATTTTCACTAAAGTAATAAGGAAATAATAAATATGTTCCCATAAAATGACCGAATTTTATTCTTTCTTCTTTCCAACTTTTCTTTCTGAAATTATATTGATAAAATTTATCGTTATCTAAACAAATTCCAAAATATCTTAAATACTTACTATAATGTATTGTAACTAATTTACCATTGTGTTTGTAGAAATAAACTTTTCTCCACCCACAATTTAGATTTTTCATAACACAAAACCAAATGAAAGACACAATAACAGTTGCTATGCTCAAGCCAATGTAACCACCTACTCCTGGGTACCTAATCATTAAAAAAATAAATACACCAATCAAAAAACCAAAAAAACAAGTAGTTAAAATACCAAAGAATATTATGCCTAATATATGAAAATAATGTGGAGTATAGATGCCTGACATACAATCCATATTATTATAAGCATCTCTTATCATCTTGGTCTCTCTGCATTTGTCTTTACTATCCAAAAAGTCACCTACAATGGGTGTTGTTTTTTCATTTAATTCTTCCATTTCAGTCTCCAAATTACTCATTTATATTTCCGCTTAAATTATAAGCCTTTTTCAACAAAATGCGGATATTTATCCCAATACTCCAAATATGTTCTATCTTTGCCATCAAAATTCAATTGATACATTCTAAAAGTGACTAGATAATTTTTAGGTCTCCACATTTCTTTATATGAATATTTATATTGCATACCCACCTTTTTCATAACCGCTCCACTATATACATTATTTATATCGTGTGTTGCAGTGATATATGGATAACCTGCTTTTTTCATTGCATCCACAAGTGCGGTTACGGCTTCAGTTGTTATACCCATATTCCAATAATCTTTTAATAGCCCGTATCCTATATCATTACTTTCCGTCCCACTTGCCCCACAATAGCCGATAGGAATATTATCACTCTTTAAACAAATTGCATAGCGATAGCCACAAGGATTATCGTAAGTATCAAGACAGTTTTTGTGAAAAAGTTTTAAAGCATCGTCCAAATTTTCAGGCGGAAACCAAGGCAAATACTTATTAGTTACCTTACAAGCCATTATTTTATAATAGTACGGCAAATCTTCTATTGTAAACTTTCTTAAAATTAATCTCTCCGTATAAATAGTTGGAGTATTTTCTTTCAATATTTTATTCATTTTATCTCCAAAAACATTTTAAGTAGCGATTTTTGACAGCAATTTTGCAAATCAATCCATATCAACATAATGCAAATGTTCACACTCTATAGGTGCATCTAAACCACACTCTTTGCAAAATTCCACCAATGATTTTGGAATATCTATGCAATGAATTTTATTTGTTTCAACAAATTTAAGTTTTTCCGCTATTTCACTATGTTTACGAGCCTTCAAAACTTTTGCATATTTAATTTTTTTCAATTGTTCATTTTTAAAAACACAAATCGAATAATCATATATTCCGTGTATACAATATGAATAATTTCTTATAATAGTTCTCTCAAAAAGCCCTTTTCTAATATTACAATATGGTTTACCTTCACCACGCTCACTTGCTAAATTTAGGCGTGTGAATAGCAAATATGGTCCCATAAGGCTATCATCACTTTCTTTCCAAGCTTTTTTTGTAAAATTATAACGATAATAACCATTTATATACAAACGAATTGCTAAATATCTACGCAATTTATTGTAATGTATTGTATACAATTTACCATTATGCTTAAAAAAGTAAACATAATGCTTTTTTGGCATTGCTAAAAAGAAAAAGTATACCCAAAATGCAAAAACAGGTACCATTGCAAATGCAAAACCGATTTTTGCTCCTATTGAAGCGGAAGACAAGATTGCATTAATAAATGTCCAAAATAAAACTGCTGCAAGACAAGTGACTATTAATCGCCTAAGCGACTTTACCATAAAAGGCACATAATGTGGGACATAAGTGCCAAACATACAATCCATTTCGTTGTAAGCCTTTCTTACCATTTTTGTTTGTGGACTATTGTCGTCATTAAGCAAAAATTCTTCAGCTGTGCAATGCTTATCAACTTGTTTTATATCTTGACTAGTATCGTTCATAAAATACTCCGTTTAATAAATAATGTAACAAATTTTTATTAAATAAATTTTTTAAAAAACAATTTTAATTTGTTTGCAAAAGACAAATGCAAATCCACATTGTATGCGGAAAAATCAGTTATTTTAACAATATCATCTGAATCGGTTATTTTTAAAATCAACTTATCGGCTATTACTTTTTTCAAACGGAAAATTCTTTTGTTTCCAATAACTTTTGCACAAGCAATTTTTTTGCTTTTTCCACCGAAAATCGCTATTATTTCAAAGTTATGTACATTATGTCCTGCTGAAATATCTTCCCTTAAAACTATTTGATTAACAGCCTTAGGACAATCAAATTCTAACTCCAACAAATTACCCGTACCACTAGTTTTTGCAATAGGGTTTGCAAAATTCTCTTTAATTTTATCCCCTAGCTCTGTTAAAACTTGTACATCTTTTTCAGGCACAAGTCCATTTCTGTCAACTACGACACCCAACAACAAATTGCTATTATGACCTACACTATTATAGTAAATATCTAACAACTTATCGCTACTCTCACACCAGTTTTTGCCGCCTGTAAAAAACCACTTATTTTTAGCCCACATTGGCACATCTGTTTCTGCAGGTCGCCAATATTTGCCTAATCTGTCGCCATTTGCAAGACTATCATTTTCAACAACTCCGTCAGACTGACTTTCGCCTGAAATTGTGGAATAGCAATCAAACGGAGCATAACCACGCTCATTACCTACCCACCTAGTGTTATTGATTGGGTTAACTCTTTCACCTTGAAAAGTAATTGCGTTTGGTTGCAACTCTTTTAAAATTGGTGCAATATCAAGTCCGCCTTGCTCAACTGGTCTGGTGCCACCATCAAACCAAATCTCATACCATTCGCCGTAATTACTCCAAAGTTCCCTTATTTGTGTTTCCAAAACTTTATTGTAATGCTCTAAAGCGGTTTTATCGTCCCACCCGTTTTTATATGCAATATGACTTTGATATCCATTGCAACCTGTGGAATAATATACCCCGGCCTTTATATTAAACTCTTTGCAGGCTTTAGTAAACTCTGCCACTATATCTGTCTGATATTCAGTATTTTTAACATCATAATCGCCCATGCTACTTGGGAACAACGCAAAGCCCGAACAATGTTTTGCTACCAATACGATATATTTAGCACCTGCTTTGGCGATAGATTGTACCCATTGTCTTACATCAAGTTTGACTGTTTATAACTTGACAATTGTGGTATTTTGTCAAGCGGTCTTTTTAATTGAAACTTTTGCTCATATACTGGCAAATCAAAATGTATAATTGCACCAAACTCGTCATTTTGCCATTCTATTTGTCTTGCTGTAGGTTTAGCTTTCATAATTTTTATTTACCTATTCCTTTTAATTTTTATTATTAGCCACGATTTTTAACGCTTAATTTTTAAATTTTACTGTATTTCCACATTATCAATACTAGTAAAATTACTGCTTACCTTGCCATAGCTATCTACCGCATAAATTTTAACATTATACTTGCCTTTAGCTAAAATAGTACCCTTAGGATTTAAATTTATTTGCAATGTAACTTGTTTACTCATTTCATTTATTCCATTTATAAAATCGGTAAAATACAATGTCTCGCAACCATTACTCCAAACCAATTTATAAGAATGTACAAAGTCATCATCAGTACCTGCCGCAAAAGTTAAATAAGTTTTGCCATTTTCAATTTTAAAGCTGCCATTGTTTGCTGACATACTTGGTGATGTATTCTTTTCTTCCTTTTGCGTACTTGTGTAAGTAAACTTATCTTTTGATATAGGCACTGGCAATTCCCAACGCATATTTTCCTTTTCTTCCACACCATACATTGATGTTAAAGGGTCTTTTTTGCCAAAATTTAATCTTTTGATTAAAATTTTATCGCTAGCAAACTCCATAATTTCCCCCATTGGCGTAATATCGGCGTTTGGTGGTATTGTGCCGTTTTCTTTGCCATTCTCAAGCTCGGTATATGAAACTGACTGAGTTGAAAAAGCTGTAAAATCGCCTTGCCACATAGACCTTTCGTCCAATATAGAATAATGTAAATGTCCGCTAATATTTACCACTTGCGGATATTTTTTAAATATATCATAAAGTTTTTTATCGCCCCAATCTTCACTGCCATAAACGGTATCTTTAGCACTATTATGTGTTATAACAAACACTGGTTTATTAGGGTCGTCCGCTACCGCTTGACTAATTTGATTATCAATCCATTTTGTCATAGTGTTGTGCTGGTTTTCCATTGGCGAACCTTGCTCGGGACTTGCACCAATAAAATGATAACCATTGACAACATAATGAGTAAATGGACTATGTCCTATTTTTTCTTCAAAGCGTTTTCTGTAACTGGATTTTGAAAGCATTCTATCTCTTGCACCCCAGTAATCGTGGTTGCCCATAATAGTTTGCACAATTGGCCAGTTATCTTTGTTTTCGCCAAAAACGATTTTGTAACATTCATTATAAGTATCGTAAGCATAATTGCTAGCTTCATTACCTATGTCGCCCGCAAAAATAATCATATTGACACCATTTGCCTTAAGTCCACTTAAAGCATTTATTAAATTTTGTTTATTAACTCCGTTGTCGTCATCTTTATCGGGTGGCAATTGACTATCAGATAAAATACCAACTTTTAAATCTCCTGTAATCGTAAATTGTTTTATTTCAGTATTAGGATTAAGCGAACAGCTTACTAAAACTAATACACAAGTTATAATAAGTAATAATGACAGCAAACTTGCAAATACTTTTTTCATACCTTACCCCTAAATAATACTAATAGTAAATATTATAATATAAACTACTATAAAAGTCAAATTTGAACTATTTTTAAAAATTACCACACAATATAAAATTAAATAACCGAACTAATTAAGTCCGGTTATTTTACATTTTGTGTGAATTATATTAATTAAATGTAATAATGTCTTTTACAAAATTATTACAAAAAATCTTTACTATTAATAGTTATTTATAGTATTAGTATTTTCAAAAACTGCTTCTAAGACAGCTCTATCAGCACTGGTTATATTTCCTGTATTTAGTATTAAAGCGGAAATAATAATATAATCTTCTGCATTATTCAAATCACTTGACATAAGCTCATTTAAATACATCATATCACTTGCACTTATTCTGCCATCGCCGTTTAGGTCACCTAATACTGAAATATATGTCTTTTGTCCGCCATTTATCTCGTAATACCAACCTGTGCCTACTACCGCATTATCGTCTGTGACTTGTGTGTCTTGATTATTATATATTGCTATTTGTGCTGTATTTACACCTAGTGTAGCTAACTTTGCTTTAAACTCACTTACCTTTGTGCCTATAGTTATATTACCTATTACATTAGTTGCTGTTTCGCTTACTACTCTCTCATACTTTCCATTTTCTTTATTTAATATTAAGTAAGTGTAATTTGTATTTTCATTTATTTCTGCATTAATGAATAAGTTTAAATCTAACTCTCCACTCATTACATTATTTAATATCTCACTATCTACACTGGTTATTCCGCCTTTGTTGTTTACCATTGCTGCAAGCTGATACTCTATCTCCATTGAATCTAACAAACTTTCGTCTTTAGCCATTTGATTGATAACCAATAAATCCATTGCAGTTATTCTTCCGTCTCCATTTAGGTCTCCTAGTACAGATAGATATACTGTGTCAAAAGCTGTCGTTTCTGTAGCATTTTCGTATAATTCAACTCTATAACCTGTTGCAATTAATTGCTTACCAACACTTTCCGCTATTTCACCATTGCTAGCTATTCCGTCATAAATAATATTGTCATATTGGTTATATATTTTAATTAATTTTATATCGTTTCTTATATTACCTAAAAATGTTGATATTTTTGTGCCTGTCACTATATTGCCAAGCACATATCTAATATTACCCGATACATTTACTATATCTTCATCGTTAACTTTATGATAGTAATTATTTGCTGAATAACTTTTCCTAAAATTATTTTGTAAATATAAATAATCCCAATTTAAATTGTCTTCAACTACAATACCTGGTGGAATAATTTTATAATCAAACTCTAACTCTGTTTTGGTATCATCACTCCATTTATGATTACTATTTGGTTTTACTTTTGCTGTATACTTACCTACATTTGTTTGAATATTATCCGATATTGTCATTTGCGAAGACTCAAAACCTTCTGGCACATATTCATACGCTGAATTATTAAATATATAAATATTGTTACCTGTTACAGGTTTTTCTATTGGTTTTTCTGTTATACTCCAATTTAAAGTTATTGGTGTTGTAGTATTATCTTGCCATCTATAATTAGTTGTATTAAGCAAACTAATATTAATGGTATATGAACCAACATTTGTTGACGAGTCTGTACCGCTTTTTGTCATTGACGATGTATCATAATTTTGTAATGTAGGACTTTTAGCTTGCCCGTCATACACAAATGTACTTGTTCCCAAAGCAGGTTTTGCAAGTTTCTTTGGTACAACTTGAAATTCAAACGAAATAATTTCGAATTCGTTAGTCTCAGCCCATAAGTAACCACTTTTAGGTTCAACTTTAGCCGTATGCTTGCCAATACCAGTAAGATGGTTGTCACTTATTGTCATTGAGAGATCAGTATATCCTACAGGATAATACCATTGTCCATATTCTATGGTATAATCAGTACTTGTACCGCGAGTAGGTTTTTCTATAAAACTCATTTCATATTTTTCTACAAATTTTAATTCATCTGTCCTTTTGTCAACAACAGCATAATATTCGCCAGTTATGCTAGGATTTCTAAACTTGAACCATTGTACAGGATTTCTACGCTCATCCCAATATTGGGTATATTCTCTTGTAAAAACTTGCCACGGAGTAACAGCAATTCCGTATGTACCATTCCTTAGAAAATCATTAATAATTATTTCGCTGCCACCATCCAAATAAATATCGTATTTATTACTGCCATAGATATAACCACCAGTATTTCCATCACTCACACTTATATGTGCGCCATCAGAATCTATTCCACCCATTCCAGAATTTTTTTCTACAATTACAATCTCATAAAGATTACATTCACCTTTGACTGCTGAAATTCTTTGATTGGAACTAACACTTCCTTGAATAGAATTATTACAAATGGCACCTTTATAAAAATGAGCAGTACCTCCTTCTATAGTAACAAAGCCATAGCTAGTTACGGAAGAAGAATTTTGGAAAGAGTTTCCTGTAATATATGAACTATGCAAATCAAAATATGCATATGCCCCAGATACTCTTATTAAAGGCTCATTATTTAGTATTGTAAAACCTGTAATTTTGGAACCTGAAATATTACCAGATAAAACTTCGTTTTTATAATCTTTGTTTTTGATAGAATTATCAATAATAGATAATCGCCCATTAATAACTATATTTTTTTTCATATTATAAGCACCAATTAGCGAATATCCATTCATATCTAACATAACCTTAGATTGCATTGGTATCCAAATACCACCATCTAAAAATCCATTGCCATAACCATATACGGAAGCCATTGAATCGTTACTAGAACTAGCTTTCCAATCAGATAACAATTTAACCATAACCCATACATCATTATTAACAGAATACCTTATAGCATCATTCCAAGTATCCATATTGCCATTAAAATCTCCTGGCAAATCGTACTGTTTATCTGCTACAGTTTGAATATCGTCATTCTCTAAATCTGAAAAATTCTCATTGCTATTTGTGACATTTAATGTTAATATTATGCCAATAAAAAGTAACAAAGATAAAACAATAGCAAAAAATACTATTCCCACACGCTTTATATATTTTGTCATAATAAAACTCTCCTTTTATTTAGTACATAGAATAAGTATATCTATGTACTTTTTAAGGCATTTTTTAAAACTGAATATGTATTTTTTGTTAAATTTAACTAAATATCTTACAAAGTCTTGAGCGTAGCCTTGACAAAAGCTTACATTTGCCCTTATAATATTCATATAATATGTACATAGATATACTTATTCTATGTACTCTTTTTTTACATCTCTATCTACTATTTTTATCATTTACCCCCGATTTTTGAAAGAATTATTGCATAAAACAAGCTAAATAACAAATTAAAACTTTACAAAAAAAATTACACCCTTAAACATTGTTTTTAGGGCGTTTTTTATAAGGCAATTTTTTATTTGTTTCGTTCAATTTAAGAAATTTTTTGGCTTAGCAATTCGTTTTATTAAAATGATTTATTATAAAAATTGCTTTATTTAATGCTCTACCAACATTTAAAATTCAAAACAAATTTTAATGTTTTAAAATTGTTACTGTTAGTGTTTTATTAAGTATACTTATATCACACTAAAGTAAAAATATTAATATAATTATGTAAATAAACTTGTAATTTGCATAAAAGTGTTGTATAATTGTGAGTATAAAATAAATTTAAAAAAGCAAAATGCTAAAGGAGATTCCAATGAGAGTTTACAATTTTTCAGCTGGTCCATCTATGTTACCACTTGAAGTTTTAGAGCAAGCACAAAAAGATTTTCTAGATTATAACGGCAGTGGTATGTCCGTAACCGAAATGTCTCATAGGTCATCGTTTTATGATGAAATACATAAAGAATGTCTTGCACTTTTCCGTGAATTATTGAATGTGCCTGATAATTATGATATACTTTTGGTTCAAGGTGGTGCATCAACACAATTTGCAGCTGTTCCACTTAACTTGTTAAAGAAAGGCAAAGCAGACTATATTGTTTCCGGCAACTTCTCCAACAAAGCATATCAAGAAGCTTGCAGATATGGTGATATTCGCCTTGCTGCATCTTCAAAAGATAAAACATTCACATACATTCCTAAAAATGTAGAGTTCCGTGACGATATCGATTATGTACACATTTGTCACAACAACACAATTTTTGGTACAAAATTTAACTATGTGCCAGAGTGCAACTGCCCTGTTGTTGCTGATATGAGCAGTAGCATACTATCTGAGCCAGTTGATGTATCAAAATATGGTGTGATTTATGCAGGCGCACAAAAAAATATTGCTCCAGCAGGTGTTACACTTGTTATTGTAAGAAAAGATTTGATTACTGATGGTATGGATTTCTGCCCAACAATGTTAAAATGGAAAACTCAAGCAGAAAACGAAAGCTTATATAATACACCACCAGCTTTTGCAATCTATATGGCAATGCTTGTACTTCGTCACCTTAAAAAACTTGGTGGACTTACTGCAATGCAAAAAATCAATCAAGAAAAAGCAGCTTTGCTTTATGATTATATTGATAGTTCAGATTTTTATACAAACTCAGTTGTAAAAGAAGACCGTTCACTTATGAATGTACCATTTGTTACTCCAAATGCAGACCTTGACAAAAAGTTTGTACAAGAAGCAGCAAAAGCAGGTTTTGTTTCTATCAAAGGACATAAACTTGTTGGCGGTATGAGAGCATCTATCTACAACGCAATGCCAAGAGAAGGTATTGTTGCTTTAATCGAGTTTATGAAAAAATTTGAGCAAGAAAACAAATAAGGAGCATATAAATGTACAATATTTTAAAATTAAATGAAATTAGTCCACTTGTAAACAACATTTTGACTAAAGATTATAACTTGACTAACGAGTGTGACACCCCTGACGGAATTATTTTGAGAAGCTTCAAAATGCACGACTACCCTATCGCAAAAACATTGCTTGCTGTAGCAAGAGCAGGTGCAGGCGTAAACAATATTCCGCTTGACAAAATGACAGATGCAGGTGTTGTTGTGTTTAACACTCCTGGTGCAAACGCAAACGCTGTTAAGGAATTGGTTTTGACAGATATGCTAATTTCTAACCGTAAAATGGTTGATGCTATTGAGTGGACAGCAGCTTTAGACCCACAAAGTGATGTTGCAGCACTTGTTGAAAAAGGTAAAAAAGCTTTTATCGGACCTGAAATTTTTGGCAAAACTCTTGGTGTAATCGGTCTTGGTGCTATTGGTAGAATGGTTGCTAATAGCTGTATTGATTTGGGTATGAGCGTTATCGGTTATGACCCTTACCTTTCAGAAGATGCAGCAAAAACTTTAAATGCTAATGTTAAAGTTACTACAGATTTAAATGAAATATTCAAAAATAGTGATTATATTACTGTTCACGTTCCATTAACTGACACAACAAAATATATGATTAACAAAGACAGCATTGGATTAATGAAAGATAATGTTCGTATTATCAATTGTGCTCGTGGTGAACTTGTTAATAATGCAGATATTATTAGTGCTTGTGAGAGTGGTAAAGTTGCTAAATATGTTACTGACTTCCCTTGTGGCGAACTAATTGGCAAAAAGAATATTATTGCCGTACCACACCTAGGTGCATCTACACCTGAAGCGGAAGACAATTGTGCAATTATGGCAGCAAACGAACTTAAAGATTATTTGGAGAATGGTAACATTGTAAACAGCGTTAACTTCCCAAGACTTTCTGTTGCAAAAGCTAACAATGATAGACTTACAATTGCTTACAAAAACAATGACAATATGACAAGCGAAGTTACAAAGATTGTTGCTGACAATATGGCAAATATCGCAACTGCAACTCGTGGCAATGTTGGATATATGATTATTGATTTGAAAAAATCAATTGAAAGCAAAAAACTTGATGAAATTCAAAAACTTGCTGGCGTATTAAAAGTTAGAGTTATTGACTAATTACTATAATTAAAAACAAAATTACTATAAAATAAAAAAATCTACTAGCTAAATACTAGTAGATTTTTTGTTTAGATTTTTAATAAATAACAACTTAATATACTTTATAAAAGTTACATAAATTGCAAAATAATTTTGTAATTATAATTTAATTTTCTTAAAATCAGATATCTTTCAGTCCAAGCAAAAAGTCTGCAAAAATATCATATAGTTTACATAAAAATATTATTTGTGAGTAATTCAACTCAAAAACACCATTTTCAAATCTGCTATATTGTTGCTGTGTCATCAGTAACATTTTTGCAACTTGTGCTTGTGTATAATTAGCATCTTTTCTGCTTTGCTTTAATCTAGCACCAATCTCTTTTTTAATATCCATATTTTTATTATAATATTATTATCTATATAAGTTAATTTTTTGCTGTATTTTTCTTTTTAACAATGTTTTTAAATACAAACCACGCCAAAACACTTAGAATAATAAATGCAAAAAAGATAATAAACGAATAGAAATTGCTAAGTAACATAGTGCCAATCATTATGCCAAAACCGCATACCCCTAACAAAATATAAAGTACATAAGAATATTTTTTTGCAATTTCGCTTTTAAACCTTTCCTTATTGTAAACAAATGGCAATATATGTGCTGCAATTAGTGCCGCTGCACCAACAAATGTTAGAATTATAGAAATTCTATTTTCCAAATACATGATTGCAGAAACACTTGTGCTAATTGTTTTTACTAAAAAGAATATTGTTAGGCAAATAAATGTAATAGATACAACAACTGCCACACTCAAGCCTACAATTTTCAACTTGTCCGACATTTTTACCTTGTCAAAGATTACCGCCATAATAAGTGGTACTAAATAAAATAAAAATGCTACAATAAGCCATTCGTACTTGCTACCATATCTATTCACATTACCTTGCAAATTAAAATGCACTGCAATTTCTTTTGGCATAAAGCACAAAAACAAAATATATGTTGCAAATATAATACCCGGCAAGGTATAAGATAAAACCACCAATATTTTTTTAGCTTTTTCCATAATTTTCCTTATTTGTTTATATTAAAACTATCTTTTAATGATACAATCCTGTTAAACTCGTATTTACCATTTTGACCATAACTATTAACAGCACTATAATAACCAATTCTCATAAATTGGAATCTATCATAAGGCTTTGCATTTTTCAAACTGCTTTCTGCAACTGCTTTATCATAAATAATATGAGAATTAGGATTTAATCTGTCATTAAAATCGCCATCGCCGTCCATAAGTAAGTAGTCATACTCGTGCAAAGTGCAAGGTATATAATCTTTAGCATTTACCCATTGGATAACGCCTTTAACTTTCATACCTGCATTTACGCCACCGCTTTTGCTATCTGGGATAACTTGTACAGTAACGCTTTCAACTTGTCCTTCACTATCGCATTTATGGCTTTTGTATTGTACAATGTAAGAATTTCTAAGTCTTACAGTACCGCCAACAACAAGTCTTTTGTATTTAGGTGGTGGGAAGGTCATAAAGTCGTCTCTTTCAATAAATATCTCATTACTAAAAGTAACATTATGATATTCCTTATTTTCTGCATTTGGGTTGTTTTCAACAGAGTAAACTTCGTCTTCAGCACCTTCTATTATCATTTTAATAGGGTCTTTAACTACCATTGCTCTATCTGCTTTTGCATTAAGGTTTTCCCTAACGCAAAACTCAAGCATTGCAGTATTTACTTCGCTATTTGCTTTTGCAACGCCTACCCTTTCACAAAAATCTCTAATTGCTTCAGCTGGATAACCGCGTTCTCTCATACCACTCAAAGTAGGCATTCTTGGGTCAGACCAACCATCAACAAAACCTTCGTCAACAAGTTTTTTCAAATATCTTTTTGACATAATAGTTCTATTCATATTAAGTCTTGCAAACTCAATTTGTCTAGGGCCTGGGTCAAATCCGCAATTGATTTTTACCCAATCATAAAGTGGTCTGTGGTCTTCAAACTCCAAAGTACAAATGCTGTGAGTAATATTCTCAAAAGCATCTTCCAATGGGTGTGCAAAGTCATACATAGGATAAATGCACCATTTATCACCTGTTCTGTGATGAGTTTCTCTCAAAATACGATAAATGATAGGGTCACGCATATTGATATTAGGGCTTGCCATATCTATTTTTGCCCTTAACACTTTGCTTCCGTCTGCAAACTCGCCGTCTTTCATACGACGGAAAAGGTCAAGGTTTTCTTCAATACTTCTATCTCTATAAGGTGAATTTTTGCCAGGAGTAGTCAATGTACCCCTGTTTTCCCTAATTTCGTCACTTGTCATATCACAAACAAACGCCAAGCCTTTTTTGATTAGCATTACTGCACATTCATACATTCTATCAAAATAATCAGATGCGTAAAGCTCTTCGTCCCACTCAAAACCAAGCCAAGCAATGTCTTTTTTAATGCTGTCTACATATTCCACATCTTCTTTTGCAGGGTTTGTGTCATCATATCTCAAATTGCATTTGCCGTGATATTTTTCTTTCATACCAAAGTTTATGCAAAGACTTTTTGCGTGTCCGATATGTAAATATCCATTAGGTTCAGGTGGAAATCTGGTTATAATTTCGCTGTGCTTACCACTTTCCAAATCATTATTTATAATATCTTCAATAAAGTTAGTTGATTTTTCCATTATTAAAACAATCCTTTAATCACATTATTTTCGTCAATTTCCATATTGCAAGCCGCTGGATTTTTACCAAGTCCCGGCATAAGCATAATACTACCTGCTATAGCTACGATAAATTTTGCCCCGCTTCTAATTTGAATATCCTGTATGTGGAAAACAAAATCTGAAGGTCTACCTAACATTGTTTGGTCGTCAGAAAAAGAATATTGAGTTTTTGCAATACAAACAGGATAATTATTAAATCCTAATTCCTTACATTGAGCAATTGTGTTTAATGCCTGTTTAGTAAAATCTACTCTTGCAGCACCATAAACTTTGGTAGCGACTTTTTCAATCTTAGTTTTAATATCGTCATTTAAATCATAAGCATAAGTAATATTTTTGTTATTGTTATCTACAGTTTCAACAATAGCTTTTGCAAGGTCAACTGCACCTTCAGAGCCTTTTGCCCAACTTTCACAAAGTACAACTTTAGCACCATACTTTTCGCATTCGCATCTAACAAACTCAACTTCCTTATCTGTATCTGTAATAAATTTGTTGATTGCAACAACTACATTACTATTAAATACATTTGTAAGGTTATCAATATGACCAAGCAAATTGCAAATACCGCCTTTTAGTGCTGACATATCTTCTTTATCAAATTCAGCCTTTTTACCGCCATTGTATTTTAATGCCCTTATAGTTGCAACAAGACATACGCAATCAGGCTCTACCCCTGCAACTCTGCACTTAATGTCAAGGAATTTTTCTGCACCTAAGTCTGCACCAAAGCCTGCTTCTGTAATTGTATAATCACTAAGTGACATAGCAAGTTTAGTAGCAATTACTGTATTGCAACCGTGAGCAATGTTTGCAAATGGACCGCCGTGAATAATTGCAGGTGTGCCTTCCAAAGTTTGAACTAAGTTTGGCTTAATTGCTTCCTTTAAAACTATTGCAACTGCATCTTCAACTTTCAAATCACGGCAAGTAACAGGCTTTCCTTCAAAGTTATAAGCAACTATAATGTCACCAACACGAGATTTTAAATCCATTAAATCGGTAGAAAGACAAAGCACAGCCATAATTTCAGATGCAGCAGTTATATTAAAATGGTCTTCGCGTGGGACACCATTAAGTCGGCCCCCTAAACCAACAATAACATTTCTTAATGCTCTGTCATTTAAATCAACACATCTATTCCAGCAAATTCTTCTAACATCAATGCCTAAACTATTGCCTTGTTGAATATGGTTATCTAGTATCGCTGCAATAAGATTGTTTGCAGTAGTAACAGCGTGCAAATCACCAGTAAAATTAAGATTTATATCTTCCATAGGCAATACTTGAGCGTGTCCGCCACCAGTAGCACCACCTTTGATACCAAAAACAGGTCCAAGTGAAGGCTCACGCAAAGCAAGACAAACCTTTTTGCCGATTTTAGCCATTCCATCAGCAAGACCGATTGAAGTAGTAGTTTTACCTTCGCCCAAGCTTGTCGGATTAATGGCAGTTACCAAAATTAACTTACCTTGTTTTTTATCATCGGGTTTTACGTTTATTTTTGCTTTGTAATGTCCGTAAGGGTCAATATCCTTATCACTTAAACCAAGCTTTTTTGCAATCTCGGTGATTTCAAGCATTTGGGTGCTATTCGCAATCTCAATATCTGTCATATCTTTCTCCTAAAATGTAGTTGTGTATATTTTGTCTTTATTACAATTGATTTGATTAATATATTAAAAATAAATTAACAACTAGATTGCAATAAAGATTATTTTGCAAAAATTTTATTACCACTCCAAACGGAATGGTAATAAATATAAATTTTTATTATTCGTTTACTACTTTATTTAAAGCGTCAACCATTTCGTCAATGTCAATACCGTGAACCATAGCAGCTTCTTCCAATGTTTCGCCACTTGCCATAGCACAACCTAAACAATGCATACCAAAGCTAAATAATGTTTCTGCAATTTGATTAATTTTTTCTTCTGAAACATTAAGCTCCAAAAGTTCAGCAATTTTCATATTCTTATTTATCATAATCATATCTCCTTTGTTTATTTAAAAATATGTAACATTTAAATAAATTCAATTTTAATATCAATATTGTAACATAATTTTTTTATAATTGCAATAATTTATTATTTAAATATTAATATATTTAGTATATATTTTTATTAATTTTTTATTCTTTAATGCATAATCATTGATTACCTAAAACTTATAATACAATTATCATAATCAATAATCCAAAATCAACAAATTTATTTCAATATTCAACATAATTATTTGTTTTACAAAAATATACAAATATTTATTCATTTTATGTATATTTATTCACTTATTCAAATGTGACAACTACTTTAAACCACCTATTTAGCCATATTTATTCTTGCAATCCACCAATAAAACTCACTAGAACCATTCGTTTTATGCACAAATTGTATAAAAAATAGGGTTTTATACGCTAAAAAGCGTTGTTTTTTGCATAAATTTAAAAATATTTGAATTTTTATTCATAAAATAGTTGACTTTTGTATTAGTTGTGAATAAAATATGTATATACAACAAAAAAGTTGGATAAATATTCGGAATTAATTTTTAGGAGATAAAAAATGAACGCTAAAACAAAAAAGATTACATTAATCACTGTGGTATTACTACTATGTATCATCTTCACTTGCTGCCTTGCCGCTTGTGGTGACCCAAATAATAATGGACTTGGTGGAAACGAAGGACAAATTGAAGTACCAAGTGGCAATAATAACTCTGGTAATGAACAAACTGAAAATCCTGGAGAAAATACTCCACCAATCGTAACTGAAGCTATAGGCGATTATGCTTACAAATTCTTAACTAAATTCAATACTGATTTCAGCAAAAGAAAAGCTGCCAGTGAAGAAGAATTAGCAGCAGCTGAATATATCAAAATCGAACTTACAAGCTTTGGCTATAACGCAGACCTTGTACCATTTACTTACACAAATTGGAAAGGTACAGAATATAATTCTCAAAATATAGTAGCTGTTAAACAAGGTACTGACACAACTAAACAAATAATCGTTGGTGCTCACTACGATAGTGTGTCTGCAGGTAATGGTATTGATGACAACGCATCAGGTGTTGCAGCATTATTAGAGAGTGCAAAGTATTACAGCGACAAAACACCTTCTTGCAATATCGTATTTGTAGCTTTTGGTGCTGAAGAAGTAGGTTTAAAAGGCAGTGCTGCTTATGTAAAAGGAATGACTGAAGAAGAAAAAGCAAAAACAAAATTAATGATTAATATTGACTCTATCGCAGGTGGCGACAAATTATACGCATACACTGGTGCAGACGAAGAATCTCAAGCTATACTAGCAGACCTTTTAACTTTTGGTAAAGATTTAGGACTTGTTACTCAAGAAGGTAAAGGTTCAAAATTCGAATATGGTCAAACTGGTAACTGGTCAGACCACGCTAATTTCAAAAACGCTGGTATTAAATTCATTTACTTTGAAGGAACAAACTGGGATTGTGACATTGACGAAGGCACAACTCAATATGTTGATAGCGAAGGCAATGGATTCGAAATAATGCACACTTCAAAAGATACTCTTGACTGGATTGAAGAAAACTTCCCTGGAAGAGCCAAAAAGAATGTTAGCCTTTGTGTAAAAAGCATTATCAATCTTACTGAATAATATATTAAAAATTAAATACAACGCTATTTAAAAAAGCTGCTTGATAAAAGCAGCTTTTTTTTAAAGGATTATACTTTTTTAAATATTTGAAAAATTCTTATCGTTACGCCCCTGCAATCCTTGGCATACGCATAGGTCTTTTACCTATTATATCCCCTATTGCTTTTAACAATATATTTATTTTCAAGTCAATATAATCATTGTTATCAAACATATTGTTTCCGTCTTTATCTAAAATAGTAGCGATTTTTGAAGGGATATTTATGTTTAACACAAAATCATTATATGAATATTGCAAGCTAACTTTTTTGTCTTTATCCATTTCCGCAAGCAAGTATTTATATAACATATTTGCTTTTAAATCTTTATATTTCTCGTCATTCCAAAGATTATTATGCTCCCCATTATCATTTTTTAAATCGTATAATTCCCCATACTCTCTGTTTTCATAAACAGTGATTTTGTATTGTTTTTCCACATAACTAACAATGTGCATAAGGTGTGGCTCGTGACGATTCTCACAAATAACAAAGTCTCGTACACTTTCCTTTTTACCTTGCCAAACGGGATATTGATTTTCACCTGTCATTTCATTTGGTATAGAATATTCACACATATTAACCAATGTAGGCGCAATATCTATAAGAGATTGCAAACTGTCTGACCTTACACCTTCAGGAATATGATTTTTATACTTAACTATCATAGGTACACGAAGCAAATCTTCATAATGGAAAATACATTTATGAATCAAGCCGTGCTGTCCGAATAAATCCCCGTGGTCTGTAGTAAAAACTATGATAGTATTGTCATCAAATCCCAATTGTTTTACCTTATCCAAGATTTTACCAATATATTTATCCATAAAGCTTACCATACCATAACTATACGCAAGCTTTTTTTGTTGCCTTTTTTTATTAAAGATATGTCTATGTAACCCGTGAACGCCTTGCCCCGATTCTTTATATTCAGCAAGTTTAGGCACTTTTTTAAATACTTCCTTAAAGTACGGCGGATTATTTTCGTGTTCTTCAAACGAAAAATCTGGCAACTCCATATCTTCCGCCTTATACATTTTATCCCAAGGACTAGGCACTAACTGCGGATAATGTGGGTCAGGAAAACTAGCCCATATAAAAAATGGTTTATTATTCTCTTTACACGACTCTAAAATACTATTAGTTTCTTCTGCAATAAAGTTATTGTAATGATATTTTTCAGGTATTTTCCAATTTCCCATTTCTTTATTAAACATTCTGCCACGCGGTCTAAAAAAGTACTTTTTCCAATTTTTGCAGCCATTATCTTCAAGCCAAGCAACATAATGCTGACCTACCCAATGCTCTGCCGTATGGTTTCTTAATAATTTTATGTTTTTAAACCCATAAAATTCTTTATCAAAATTACGCCAAAAGTCTATATCCCACATTTTCTCAGGTGTTTCCATTGACGGATATTTATCAGTACCTTTGGTTGGCTGAAAATGTGCTTTGCCTATAAGTGCTGTCTCATAGCCGTTATCGCCAAAAAATTTAGATAATGTAGGCACATCTTCCGGTAGTTTAGTACCAAGCGACCAACAACCGTGCTGTGACGGATACATCCCCGTAAGAATACTTGACCTTGATGGCGAACAAGTAGGGTTAGGACAATATGCCCTGTCAAATGACATACCTTCATCTGCAAGCTTATCAAGGTTCGGCGTTTTTAAAATTTTATTAACTTTACCAAGCATAGAAAAATGCTGTTGGTCAGATGTTATTAGTAAAATATTTGGTTTTGACATACTTACTCCAATTGATTTTAATAATATTATTATATCTTAATTATTTTAAAATTTCAATAGAGTTAGACTAATTATGTCTTATATTTATATAAAAACTAATTTTTTTAATTTAAAGCAAACAAAAAAATACGCCTTTTAAAGGCTTAATTTTTTATGTAAAGTTTTTATTTTTTAAATCTGGCGTTTTATGCAATAACCCAATCAAAAATCGGGGGTAATTAGCAAAGATAGTATTAAGAAATGTAAAAAAAGTGTACATAGAATAAATATATCTATGTACATTTATATGATATATTATAAATTAAAATGTAATCTTTTGTCAATGTTATATAAAATACTTTGTAATTCGTTTAGATAAATTTAACAATAATTTTAATTTACTTTCCTAAAATTCTTCTTGAAAGTACATAGATATATTTATTCTATGTACTTTCAAACGGAGGTTTTATTATGGCAAAAAGTTTAAAACGTACGGGAATAGTATTTTTAGTAATAGTAATTTCCTTGCTATTAATAACAGGGTGTTTATTTGCAAATAATAATTTATCTACTGACAAAAATTCAAATTCCCAAAATCAAAATAGCGGTTTAGTCGCAAACGAAGGTGTTGCACGAGCAGGCTCAACTTATGAGCTTTCAGGCACAAACACCGAAATGGCAACTCAATGGGCACAAGCAACTCTTTATGCAGAAGCTCACAAAGGTACAAATGTTACAGTTAAATTAATGAATGACTGGAAAGCACCTACTACAGGCAACCATTATTTTGGTACAGGTCAAGGTTTTGGTAATGAATCACATTCTATAATGGTTCAAAACGGCGTAACAATGACTATAGATTTAAATGGGCATACAATTGACAGGGGGCTAACAAAAGCATCACCAGTTGAACTTGGACGAGTTATAACAGTTGGTCAAGCTAGCACTCTTACTATAAAGGACAGCTCATATAATTCCGCTACAGCTAAAATGACTGCAACAAAAGATTTATCTAAATTACCTTACGGCAAAATCACAGGTGGTTCTAGTAACGAAATTAACAGCAATGATAGACTAGGTGGCGGTATATCTTTAAGAGACCACTCTACTCTTAACCTTTATGGTGGTATTATTACAGGCAATTATTGTCACGGCAATGGTGGTGGTATTTTTATTCTAGACAACTCAACATTTAACTACTATGACGGCATAGTATGTGATAATTTTTCTGACGATAATGGTTCTGGAGTTTATATAAGAGATGATAGCATATTCAATTTTTATGACGGAATTATTGCGGGCAACAAATCATATCGTTCTGGCGGGCTTCGTGGATACAATTCTACACTTAACATTTATGGTGGCTCTATTCACGAAAATGTTTCAGGTGTTCAAGGAAATACTATGACAGATTCATCTCACGCTGCAGGTATTGCACTTGCCACGACACATTTAAATTTGTACGGTGGCACAATAAGAAACAACTTAAATGAAGGTGGAGGTGTAGCAGGGATATTAATGGAAGATAGTAAATGCACCATTGCCGTATCAAACAATCCTATGGTTTATAGCAATTACAATGGCAATGAGCAAGAAAGTAATTTATATATTCCAAAAAACTTTAAAATCAGAGTGGACGGAAAACTTGAAAAAGACGGAAATATCGCAAGAATATTTATTAACTTTACTAAAGATAATGTTCTAACTGCATTTACTTACGGATACTCTTATAACGGCAATAAGGGAGCAGACCCAAGCCTTTATTTCTTGCCTAGCAACCGAAAAATAGGAAATCCTGCAAACTTTAGTGCAAAACTGAAAAATGACGAAGTAATATTTGACTATCCACACGACTCAATGTACGACTTTATTTATCTAGATGAAGACGGCAAACGCCAAAATTATATTGATAACGATTTACTTCACGGCTTTAATGATACAAATATTTCAACTTACGCATTGGGCAATATTTTACCAAACACATCAATTAATGAATTTGTTAAACATTTATCAGTCTTTAATATTGATAAAAACAATATGGGAATATTTGATAGTCAAGACAACTTAGTATATGATAGTGGTAGTCCAATGGGTGGTATAACATCTGAACAAATGAATAATGGATATGCTTTGGCAGTAGGCACAGGTTGGTATATAAAATACAATAATCCATTAACAAATAATACAGAAACAGTGTATCTATCTGTACTAGGTGATGTAAATGGTGACGGCAGAATTAGTGCAAGCGATTGTGCATATTTAAGGCTAATAGCTAATGATAAAGATTTATTTTATAGCTTAAAAACAGAAGTTAAACTTGCAAGCTTGATAATTAACAATGGAAAAGTCACAAGTGCGGATAGTGAAATAGCATTAAATGTAATATGTAAAAATATAAAAATTGACTTTTTCTATTAATACAAAAGGAGTGCCAAATGCACTCCTTTATTTTTATTAATTTAGTGTATTTTATCGCATAAAAGCTGAAATTTAATTTTTATCTAACATTTAAATGTTTTAATTAAAAAAACAAGACGAAATATTCGCCTTGTTTTTTTGTATTTATACTAATTAGATAATTTACTCACTATTAAATAGGTAAAAATCATTACGCTTAAAAATTACTATTAAACAATCAGCTTTCAGTTAACACTAATTACTTCTGTAATCTTGCCGTTATTTACTCTAACTTTTACCTTATCTCCTGCTTTTGCCTTAAACAATTGTTTTACACCTTTTACATTGTATGCAACTTCTTCATAATCTACGCCGTCAATTGTAATGTAAAAAGCAAAGTTACTGCCAAATGGATATTCGTGAATAAAGTCGATTGTTCCTTCAATCTCTTCTCCGTTTGGAAGGACAGGTTTTTCACTCTCATTCCCAGTAATTTTTTTATAATAGTTATTTCTTGCTTCTTCAGGGGTCTCGCCTGCTGCTAATATTTCAGTATAATCTTTAACACTTACATAAGCGTACATTTTTATATTACCGCCATTGTCCTTTAATGCCATATAGAAGGTTGGAACACCATTAAAGTTTATAAGTGTAGGGAAAGCAGCGTAATACTTTGCCGCAGATACAGAAAGAATACCTTGTGCAGATTTCATTGCCGCCTGTTCTGTTGCACCTACCATATTGTACATTGTAGTTTTCTTTGTTCTTAAATCAGAAAGCACCATACCTACAATTGCGTTATCGCCAGATTTAGCAGTAATACCTGTTGTAATGTAAAATCTACCTTTATTGTATACATAGTTATAGCCCGCAGTTGTGTTATTTACTTCCTTTTTAGCAAACCAAGTATTGAAATATCCGTTTGAATATTCACCCCAGTAATTCAATTGCTTTAGTATCATACTATGTGATTGAACATTGTCAACCCATTCAGGCACTTTGTCTATTTTATAGCTTTTACATTCACCTGTTGTAGCATTCATTATAAGCAAGCCTATTGCTTCGTCACCACTTGTTATACCAAACTTTTTCTTATAAATTACTTGAGTGTAATATGGTACGCCGTCATCATCAAGCTCAAAACTCAACTCATTTTCACGCAAAGCACCCATATTTGAAAAATACATTTGTCTTTCCGCATCGTGTGCAAAGTAAGCACCTGGAGTATATTTTAGTTTGTGAGTTGTTACAAGTTTTGCAGCCATGCTTGAGTCTGTCTCTGTAGCATCAACAAGCACATAGCCAGGAGTACCTTCTTTAGACGAATCAGTATACTCAAAAAATCCTTTTGGCTCAAGTGCACCAACCCAACACAATCTATCTTTATAATAAATCAAAGTGTAATCGTTAACTTCAAATTGGCTACCATATCCACCACTACTTTCACCTAAAACTTTTTCACCAAGTAATGTTGCAAAATATTTATCAATAATGGCAACTTTCATATTTCCTTCATAAAAGTCGTCAACTTCTTCAGTAAATTCTTTAAAAGGTTCTTCCGCTGTACCACTATATTTTTGAACACTAATCATAGAATTGTACTCTTTTGCTAAAAACATTGGAGTTGTAAATATAGCAAGACAAATACAAACCACAATAAGCACTAAAGCTATACCAAAAGGTATTTTCCAACCCCAATGCACCTTGTTAAAAGCCTGTATCCTTTTGACTTCAACTTTTCTGTTACGTGTGTAAAATACAAACAATGGTATAGACCACAACAATAATAAAATTATTATAAATGCTCTTAATCCCACATTGTAAATTGAAAAAGATATCAAACTGAAGTATATTTGCCAAAAAATTAAAAATGCAGTAAACACACCTAATATGATTAAAGCTGTTCTGAATTTCATTTTTGACAACTTACCTACAACCCCTTCCAAAGGATTGCGTTTCTGTTTGCGTTTATCATTTGGCTCATTGCCAAAAATATTTTGTGACATAAATTACTCCTTATTATCTCGGCAAAAACTTGTCGAAATGTTATTTTTTATAACAAATGCTATACATTTAATTATACAACATTTTAAACAAATAGTCAAATACAACCTTTTCCACTATATTTGAAATTGCTCGAAAAAAGTAGATTTTAAAGTATAGCTTAAATCAGATTGAATAAAAAAAACACCTTTTACAGCAAAAACAAGAAAGATAACAGCTAAAAAATAAAAAATTTAATATCAATAAACTATTTTATCTAAAATTCCTTTAATCTTTGCAATAAGCACGCCATAATTGGTTATTGGAATGTTATTTTGTTTGCATTTATTTATTCTTGCAAGCATAAAAGCAGAGTTTTGAGTGCAACCACCGCAATGCACAACCAATTTATATTTTTTCCAATCTTGTGGTTCGTCTCTGCCACGCAAAAACTCAAATGAAATATTTTTGCCAGTATATTTTTTTATCAAGTTTGGTATAAGCACGCTCCCTATATCCTTGTGTGACAAAGTATGACTGCAAGCTTCCATAATAAGCACACTATCTCCGTCTTGCATACTGGCTATACTTTCCGCCCCATCTACAAAAGTTTGTATATCTCCATTGTATTTAGCAAATAACACGGAAAAACTTGTTAATGGAACAGCATTCCCTACAATCCCGCTCACATAATCAAAAATACTTGAATCTGTAATAACAAGTTTAAGCTTATTTCCAAAATTTAAATAGATACTTTCAAAATTTTCTTTTGTGGAAATAATAGGCACTCCGCCTTTATCCATTATAGCTCTTATAACAACAGATTGTGGCAAAATCAATCTACCTGTCGGTGCTCCGTCGTCTTGGGGCATACAAAGCAATACATTATCGTGACTACCAACCAAATCGCCCAAAATATTATCTTCTCTTTTTTCGCTTTTTTGTTTTATTTTTTGAATAATGCTATCTACCCCGTTAATATCCTGCACATTTACCCAAAACTCATTGTCTTGCACTTTTAACTGAGAGTTATTCAAAATATTATGACATATTATAAATTGCTTATTATTTTTTTTGCATTCGTTTATATAAAACTCATCTATTTCGTCTAAATTTTCTTTACATACAATAATGACTATATCGGATAGCTCAAAATCTTTTTTAACTTTGCTTAATCTTTCTTTTGCAAGTTCGCCCTTATCGTCATAACCTGCAGTATCAATAAGTTGTACTCTTCCAATATCATCAATTTCAGTCATTTTGTATACGCTGTCCGATGTTGAGCCTTCCACACCTGACACAATAGAAACATTCTCCTTTGCCAAACTATTAAGCAAAGTAGATTTACCGCTATTTATTTTTCCAAAAATTCCGATAACTAATTTATTCATAACAAAATTTCCAAAATACCCAACAAAAATCGGGGGTAATTACAATCTAAAATCTCTTTTTCCTTGTGCAATGTTTGCTAAATTACTTTTTACCAACTCTTTAACTTTATCGTTTTTGATATTTTCTATTTCTTTCTCTATCACACTAAAACCTAATTTTTTAGTATTATCCGCTGCATAATCGTGCAAATATTCTGCAAGTGTTAACAGTGCATTTGGGGCACAAACATTTGCGATTGCACCACTTTTTACAAGTCGCATAAATCTATCACCTGTCCTTCCTTCACGATAGCAAGCAGTACAAAAACTAGGGATATATCCCAAAGATAAAAGCCAGTATACAACTTCGTCCAAAGTTCTGTTATCTGCAATTTCAAACTGACTGCTATCCCCGCCAGTCTCTTTTTCCGAATAACCCCCGACACTTGTTTTTGAGCCACCGCTTAACTGAGTAACACCAACTTCAAGCAGTCTTTTTCTTACATCTACTTGCTCTCTAGTAGAAATTATAAGTCCTGTGTAAGGCACAGCTATTCTTAAAATTGCAACTAGTTTTTCGAATTTCTCGTCCGTTAAGCCGCCTTTAAAATCATTAATATCAATATCGTCCGCAGGTCGCATACGTGGAAGACTTATTGTGTGTGGTCCTACACCAAAAACTTCTTCTAAATGCTCTTTGTGCATTAACAGACCGACTAGTTCGTACTTATAACTATCCAAGCCAAACAAAACACCAATACCTACATCGTCAATTCCGCCTTGCATTGCCCTATCCATTGCTTCGGTGTGATATTCATAATTGCTTTTAGGACCTGTAGGGTGCAACCTTTGGTAGTTTTCCTTATTGTATGTTTCTTGAAACAAAATATATGTTCCTATTTTAGCATCTTTTAGCTTTTTATAGTTTTCCACACTTGTTGCCGCTATGTTTACATTAACTCGCCTTATAGAACCATTTTTATGATTGATTGAATAAATTGTATTAATACAATCCAATATATATTCAATTGGATTTATAGTTGGGTGTTCGCCTGCTTCAATCGCAAGTCTTTTGTGTCCCATATCTTGAAGCGCAACTACTTCACGCATCAAACTTTCGCCTTGTAATTTTTTTCTTGGTATACATTTATTTTTTAAATGATATGGGCAGTACAAACAGCCGTTTACGCAGTAATTAGAAAGATATAAGGGTGCAAACATTACTATTCTGTTGCCGTAAAACTTTTGTTTAATTTGATATGCTAGTTCAAAAATTTTATTATTTATATCTTTATTATCACTCTCAAGCAAAGTTATAGCTTCTCTGTGGCTCAAACCATCATAGCTAGCTGCTTTTTTTAAAATACTATCTAAATATTCTATATTGTCCGCATTTTGCTTAGCATAGTCCAAAGATTGCAAAATCTCTTCGTGACAAATAAACTCTTCGGCTTTGCTACTTTTTTTATCGTACATAACTGCTCCTTTATAGCGGGATTCTATTTAATCTAATCAAATTTTGCACCAAATTTTCTCTATCTTTTACCATATCTATTTTGACTGAATTTTTAGGATAAATTTGATAATTTTCTACTAAATTTTGTGGCGTAATGTTTTGCATTATTACATTTGCACCACCAAAAAACATTGAATATTTATCCCCAAACTCACTAAGCGAAGTAGTTATAGGAATATTACATTTAGGAAGTAATAATCTTGTTATGGCAATACATTTTTTTGTAACTTCTACGCTCCCACATTTAATATCCTTTAGCGGAGTTTCTTTGTGCGGTATAAACACACCTATACCTGCCATATCACACTGTAAGTTTTCAAGTAATGCTAAATTTTTTATTACTATCTCTTCACTCTCGCAAGGCAGTCCAACCAAAAAACCACTTCCTACTTCATAGCCAAGTTCTTTGATATAGCTCAAACATTCCAACCTTTCACTAAGATAATGACCTTTATGCAAACTGCTATATATTTTCTCGTCTGCAGTTTCAAACTTAAGCAAATACCTATTTGCTCCTGCAGCTTTTAAAAGCTTTAGTTGATTATAGCTAAGTTCGCCAAGACTTAAAGTAACTATTAACCCTATACTACTTAATCTATTTACCATTTCGGCAAATTTTTCAATATCGTAAATGTTACTCTCACCCGATTGCAAAACAATAGTTTTGTAGCCGTTATCAAAAGCAAGTTTGCCTGTTTTTTCAATATTCTCTATTTCCATTGCGTATCTTGTCAAATTATTATTAGCTGACCTTAAACCGCAATATGCACAATTTCTGTAGCAAATATTTGATATTTCAAGCAATGCACGAATATGGATAATATCGCCGACATTTTCCTGTCTCACACTATCCGCCATAAACAATAGCTCATTCAAATTTTTACTAAATAAATTGCTAATATCCATAAAAAACCATTCAAAAATCGCTATTATTAGCTATTTTGCTTAAATTATTTTTTAGCCTTGCTCTCAAATGATAAATAGGTTTGCCTATTCCGCTAAAATATTTTTCATATTCTGTCATAACTTCATTTTCGATTTTGCTATTATGTAAATCACAGCTGACATCGTACAAATAAAACCCGTATTGTGACAATTGTTCGACCGAATACTCAAACATTTGCGCGCTATCCGTTTTTTGCTGTATACTTGCCCCTTCCATTAAAAGCGTTTCGTATATTCTCAAAAATCTTGGATTTGTAAGTCTTTGATTCGCATACTTTTGCTTAGGCCAAGGACAGGAAAAATTTAAAAACAATTTGCCTATAATATTATGTTTTATGTAATAGGCAAGATTTGACGCATCGCAATTTAAAAACTTAACATTTTTAAGTCCTAAGCTAATCGCTTTTTCCATAGCGCAAATCAATACATTACTTATTTTTTCCACTGCCAAAAAATTAATTTCAGGGTGCAGCTTTGCCATTTCGGTTATAAATCCACCTTTTCCGCAACCAATCTCCAAATATATGGGATTGCTATTTCCAAACACTGCATTTGTATCTATGAAATTATATTTTTCTTCTTCAGTCAATTTATAAAAATCGTATTTTTCATATACTAAAAGTATGTCCCCGCACTCAAGCAATCTATTCTCTAAATTTTTCTTTTTCCTAAGTCGCATAAATTATCCTTTTACTTTTATCTCTTTTTATCATTTAAAGTATACCACATTCGTGAATAAGTGTCTACAAATTTTTATCTTTTTAAGCAATTTACCTTGTCAATGTTTGATTTTTTAGTTTTGTTGTGCTAAAATATTTTAAAATAAAATATAACTTACACAAGGAAAAAAATATGAAAATTGTTATTTTGGACGGCTATCCTGCAACTCGTGGTGATTACAATTATGATTTTCTTAAAAAATATGGTGAAGTAATTCTTTATCCAAGAACGCCATACGAACTAATTGTTGAGCGTGCTAAAGATGCAGATATTATTCTTGCAAACAAAATCGTGATTGATAAGCCTATATTTGACAAACTACCAAAGCTAAAAATGATTGCTATGCTTGCAACAGGCTACAATTCAATTGATATACAAACCGCAAAGGAGCGTGGCATTTATGTTTGCAATATTCCAAAATACTCTTCTCCTTCTGTTGCACAATTTACTATTGCATTACTTCTTGAAATAACCAATCAAGTGGGATTACATAACCAAAGTGTTAAAGCAGGTGATTGGGCAAACTGTCCTGACTTTTGCTATAACAAAACCAAACAAATTGAGCTTTATGGCAAAACGATTGGTCTTGTCGGTTATGGCGACATTGCAAAACAAGTGGCTGTAATTGCAAAAGCTTTTGGTATGAATGTTTTGGGGTATAGAAGAAGTGGTGGAACAGATGATATTGCACAAATGGTATCACTTGAATATTTGATGAGCAATAGCGATATTATTTCTCTTCACTGCCCGCTAAACAAGCAAAGTGATAAAATGATTTGCAATGAAAGTATTAGCAAAATGAAAAACGATGTAATCATCTTAAACACTGCACGAGGCGGGCTAGTTAACGAAAAAGACCTTGCAGAAAATTTAAAAAGTGGAAAAATATTGGCTTACGGCGGCGATGTGCTTACAAAAGAACCACCTGAAAAAGATAATCCGCTATTTGAATGTGAAAATGCTTTTATCACTCCACACCTTGCTTGGGCAACTGTGGAAGCACGCGGAAGACTTATGGAAATTATGGAAAATAACATTGCAGGCTTTGTAAGCGGCAAAGTTATCAACAATGTATGGTAAAAGTTTGCCCATACGATTTATAAAGTAAATTTTAAATTTAAACCAAAAAGCAGTACTAAGTGTACTGCCTTTTTTAATTAAAAATTCAATTATCAATTTTAATATACAAAAATTTTTATAAAAACCTAATTTTTACTAAACACGCCAAATTTATCTTTTATTCTGACAAGTTTTTTCATAAACGGTTTAGTCAAAATTAGTACAAACACAAAATTGGATACTGCGTATATCGCCATAAACGGCAGACTTGCAAGTAACACTTGGCTATATCTTAAAAAGGTAAAACTATTATCTACAGCAAACACAGTCCATATATCCATAATCAAAGAAAAAACTATTCCGCTTATTACACTATATATTAGTAATTGCCACATTTTAAGTTTTTTGTTAAAGAACAATAGTCCCGCAAAAAAGCCTATTAGCCCCCAAACCAACATTTGAAATGGTGTCCAAGGACCTGCTCCAAAAAACACATCAGACAAAACTGCAGACATTGCACCTGTTATATACCCTGCTTTAGCACCAAACGCAACACCTGTAATAATTACCATTGCCGTAATCGGTTTAAAGGAAGGTATAGGTGCAAAAATTAATCTGCTTATTGTTGCCAAAGTTACCATAACTGCTATTAGCACTAGCTCACGCGTATTTGTTTTTGATTTTTCAAAATTAATCAATAAAGGTATATTGCATAATATGGCAATCACAAGAGATATTATTGCATAATTCTTTTGTGGCAAAAACAAAATGCCTACTGCTATCAATATAGGGATAACAGCAAAAGCGATTATATAAAATATCAAGTTTTTAATATTTTTTTTGTTTACCATAAATTACCAAATCTGTATATATTAATATCTTTTATTCAAATAATTATTTATCAATTTTAATATAGTCAATTATTTTGTCAGCTGTATATAAACCACTTACAAAATCTCTAGTAAGCAAACTGCTTTCTGTAGTATAAAGTGAGTTTGTTTCAAAAAACTCCTGTGCAGCTTTAAACGCCATAACCTTTCCGTCAAAAAATAAACCTACTTTGTCCGCTATATCTGCTGCAAATCGCAAATCGTGAGTTACGACTATCACGCTTTTTCCCAAAGCTTTTTGTTGTAATAACAACTCTTTCAAATACTCTTTTGCTTTTATATCCATACCTTGTGTAGGCTCATCTAAAATTATGATATCGGGGTTTGTCAAAAACAATTTTGCAAGTGCTAGTCTTTCCACTTCACCACCGCTAATATCATAAGGGTGACTATTCTCTATTTCTGTAAGTTCAAAATCTTTTATCAACTGCTCCGCAATTTGTTTATCTATGCCAAGTAGTTTTGCAGTTACAAACATTTCACTTTTTACTGTGTTTTCCACAAACAAACATTTTGCGTTTTGTGGTAGAGTTGCAATTGCTTTGGTTTTGTCTTTTATAACCTTACCAGAATATGCCTTTAAAGTCCCGTTAAGCAAGTTTATAAAAGTAGTTTTTCCGCCGCCGTTACCACCTAATATACAAACAATTTCCCCGCTATTTAGCTCAAAATTCGCATTACAAACAATATCCGCGCCTTTTTTATCATATCTAAAATACAAGTTTTTTGCGGATAAAACTATTTCTTTTTTTTCATCATTTTGCAAATTAGTATTGATTTTTGAAGGATTTTTTGTACAATCTTTTAAAACGCTTTTTAGCCAATTACGTTTTTCCACAACGCCTACAGGCATAGAGTCTCCACCACAAAGTGCTGTATAAATTTGTGCAAATTCTGTAAGCCCTACATATTTAGCATAGCTTTTATTTTGTAGCGACTTAGGCAAATTCAATGGTGTTTCCTGAAACTGCATAGCCCCTTTATCCATTACAATAATTTTGTTTGAAATATCATAAAAGTTTTCCATATTATGCTCTACAACAACAATTGTAACGCCTAATTCTTTATTAATACGGCTAGTCATACTTACAAAATTCTTTTTAGCGATAGGGTCAAGCATAGATGTTGGCTCGTCTAACAATAACACCTTTGGATTCATAGTCATAAGTGCCGCTAAAGACACTATTTGTTTACTGCCGCCTGAAAGTTCACTTATTTTGCGGTTATACCACTTGCTTATACCAAAGTATTCGCTAACTTCTGCAACTCTTGCGCCTATATACTCATCACTAAAGCCAAGATTTGATAGTCCAAAACTTAACTCCTTCCAAACTTTATCGCATACCAAGCCATTTTCTATATCTTGGTGCAAAAAACCTATATCGCTTACAAGCACACGCTCGTCCACATCATCTATCTTTTGATTGTTATAGTATATTTCGCCAGTCATATCACCAATAAGTGAAAACTGATTTTTCATTAATTTTAATAGTGTTGACTTTCCTGACCCCGATGCCCCGCAAATGATATAAAATCCGCCTTCGTCAAGCTCTAAATTTACATCGCAGACAGCAAAATTTGTTTGGTTTTTGTATTTAAAACTCAAATTCTTGATATTGTAAATTGCCATTTTATACGCCCCCACTCATTAATTAAAAGCATAACATTCATAAAAGCAAATGTCACAAAATAAATCCATACATTACTATCCCATACAATTTTATTAAATGTTGGATAATAGTAATAATTTATACTACCAATTCCCATAAATACAAGCAAAGTTATTCCGCAAGCTAAAGTTAATAGCAACATAACAATGTCAGATAAATTAAACTTGTATCGCAAAAAAACTCTTTTGCCTTTTAAATCATATCCCCTTGCGCTCATACTATCGGATAATGTTAGAGTGCCTTCGATTGACCAAGTAATTAAAGTAGACATTGCGTGCAGTTTTAATCTTATTTTGCCTAAAAAATTCACTTTTTCATATAATCCAAGTCCTTTTAAGTTGTTATCTATTTTTTTGTATTGAGCTATATATTTTGGGAACAAACCTAAAGAAACTGACAAAATAGTGCCGATTTTTGGTGTATATTTACTAAAAATATATGAAATTTTATCGCTATCAAGTAACACATTTATTATGCTAAACCATATCATCACACTGCTAAACATTACGCCTATTGCTATGCCGTAGCTAATTGCTTCAAGAGTGACTACAAGCTCACCAATATAAAAAAGCACATTCATACCTTGTTTGGAAAAAAGCGGATTTATCGCCATTACAATAACAACAAACACAATACTATATCCAAGCTTAATGGCAGTTTTTTTTAACCCTTGCAAACTGCAATAAAGCAAAATGGCGGACATAAAAGATATGCCCAACATTATCGGATTGGTGCTAAACATTGTAATAAATATTACAAAAAACAAATAGCACAATATAGTTATTGGATTTTGTTTTATCACGCTAAATCTCCCACTTCGCAAGTATAAGCAAAAATTATTTTTTCTGAGCCAGTCAATTTGTAAAGCGATGATGCAATATTAGGCATTTCACCATTCACGCTATAAAGCCAGCCTGAACTTTCACCTACGCTTAGCTCATAAATGTGATTGATTCCTTTTATATAATAAGTTTTCATAATTGGGTCTGCTTCACTATCTAAATGTATCTTTTTGTCTTTGCAAACTCTTTTTAGCACGCTAAATACAGTGTCACCATTATAAATAGCGGTAATGGTTTCTTTCAATATGATTCCGTCCTTTGGAATTATATTATTATCAATCAATCCCTGCTCCACTTTATCCCAATTATCATTTTCCAGTATTGTTTTACATTCTATTGCAATAGTTACTTCGCCTATCTTTTCTCCAAGTGGCTTGTCACACCCTGCTAAAGCAAATATACTACTTGCAATAATAAAAAGGAATAAAATTATACAACAAACTCTTTTTTTCATATTTCTGCCTATATTTTACTTTTTAATAATAGTTACTTTTTCAAAACAACCTAAATAAGTATTATTACATTTTGCATTTAAGTTATTATCAACTCCGCTATGTGAAATTTGCCTGTGACTGTTTAAATCGCTACCCCACCATTCACAAAAAAAACGTAAATCAAACTGCACTTGTCCGTCTACAATATACTCTTGCTTTAAATCAAACTCAAACTCCGTATTACTTGAATAATAATATTGACTTTTATATTTAGCTTTAATAACAACATTTTCGTTTATTACTATCTCTAAATAACTTCCGTTTGTCGGGCTATCGCCAATTGTATGCTTTTGAGTAGGGTTGTAAACTCCGCTAATTTTAGGAAGAATATTATAAATGCCATCAACCTTAATATTTATTTTGCTACCAATATTTAAATTGTCTGCATTTACAACAATATTTATTTTTGCCCCATAAATTGTCATATACTGGACTTTTCCGTCTTTTTGTATCTCGACTATATTAGCTCCTTCCAAAATTGCAAGTTTATATTTATCGTTTACGCCGATTATAGTGTTACCATTGCATTTAACTATGTCTGCACCATTAATATCCAAATCCAAACTACCACTCTCATTTTCAAAATAAACTGTATCAAATTCACTATCAAAAATTTTGTTATCCGTCTTAACTTGAATATCATTAGTAAACCCATCGCCTATCGCAAAGGTGATAACCACATCTCTTTTTTTATTGCTGGCGTTATATAAATAAAATTTATCATTGTTTAAAACTTCTATTGCGTTATAACTAATTTTTAACTGAGTAACACCCTGCTTTAAAGCGGTTATAACAAAATGGTTTTCCTTTTGTTTTTCGTAATCGATAATTTCGTTATTATCAGCCTGTATATTAAAGTCTGGCTCAATTGATGTATTGCTAGAGTAATTATCTACAATCGCAGTATTTCTATATAGTCTCAAATCAAATTTTTCGCCAATTGCAAGAGTTTTAAAATAATTGTTACCCACATTTGTAAGCATTAAATTTTCCAATCCTTGCATTCCGTTAGGTAGCTTACCATTATTGTCTATAAAATCCAAATCACTTTTATCAAACTTTGTCTCAAATTTTCCCTGCTCTAAAAAATACCCTGCTTTGGTAATTGCTCCTTCCTTTTCCACTCGGAAAGTCAATTTGCTATTATCGTTTTCAAAAACATATTGAACCATATTACCAATATTTTTTTGTTTTTTAGGCAAAACTTCTTCCTTAACAAAATATTTTGTTTGACGCTCAACTTTTATTGTAGCATCTTTCGACATTGTGAAAGTTGCAATTTTTTTGCTAAATTCAATAGTCAAAGCGCTTTGGTCATAATTTGTATTTGAACAAGAGACAACTAAAAAACCTGTAGCCGTAAGCAAGCTGACAACTACTACAATTAGCATAATTTTTATCAAAATGTACCGATTTTTAAAAGGTTTTTTCATACTCATAAGTTATTTTTAATTGTTTGATTCAATTTTACTATTTGATTTATTTTGCTTTTTCAATTGTCTTTTAATCTTTACTTTTTCTTTTTTTGCAATATAATGCTCAGACACTTCTTTAAGTCCTGCAGTCTCTAAAGCCCTATTCCACGGACCTAGTTTAGCTTTAATCAAACAAATTTCTTCGTGGGAAAAATCAGATTTTTTAGGTAGTCTTCCTATTTCCTCTGCTTTTTTTTGTAAAAGTTCAATTGCTACGCTATTATCCATAAATTAAAACTCTAATAGAACAAATAAATAATGAATATCTTTGCTTACAGGAAGCCCGCTAATACCAACACCTGACTCATAATATGTAATACCATTTTTAATAATAGGCTCTTTTGCCCCTTCGTAGGTATTCTTTTTACTCTCATCACTTGTAAACACAGCTACATATTGATTGCCTTGTGGTTTTAAGTTTTTAATCTCATTTATATATGGGCCATATTCACTATCAGTCAATACCGCACCTAATGACTCTTCTGCTTTTAACAAGTCGGAAAGCATTTTGCCGTCATAATCTTTAATGTTTACTTTTACCATTTCAATTTCACTATCCGCACTTGCCATAAAGCCGATATTCATTTTGTTTGTGTCACAACCTACAAGCAATACCGCTGTCATAATCACAACTATTAACATTGCTACAATTAAAAGTTTCTTTTTCATAAAAACTCTCCTTATAAAAAAATTTTGCGACCTGAAAATAAGTCGCAAACAAATAATAGCGAATATAAATTCGCATAAAAAATCCATTTTACTTCTCATATTCAGAAATCGTGTTGTAAGCATTCCGACTATACGGCAATAATAGTTGCGACGGGCTTGCACCGTTCTTCCCTTACATTTACATTTTAACAGAATAGTATAATATTGTCAAATAATAATATTTAATAATTAAATTTATTAAGCCAATAATATTTAAACTATTAGTCGTTAAATTTGAGCAAACTCAGATTTGAAAAAATAAATAAAAAATACTCATTTGACAATGAGTATTTTTTACTTTAAATTAGTTATTTTGATTATCGTTATCATTATTTTGATAAGTAACTTCTTCTGTTATATTTTCAACAACTTCTGCGTTATTATTTGTGTTTGCAAGTTCTGCTGCTTTTTTCATATCAAGATTTTTGTTTAAATAATACAAAACCAAGTTTGCAGTAATCATTGCTAAGTTTACAAAATACATAATTAAAGCAAAAATGAAAATGCCTTTTTTCAAACCATTTTCTGCATTTGCTAGCATAAATGGCTCCATCTTTAAAAACTTACTTACAATACCTGCAACATAACCTACTATTAATAGAATATTAAATACAGCACTTTTACCAACTGAAGTTCTTATTTTTATACTCTTATATACTGAAATCGGCCAAGAACAACCGAAACATACTAACATTGCGATTTCCAAAATCTCTGCTAATAAATCCATACTATACCTACCTTTTATTTTTATTACATTATAGTGATTTACACTACCTTTGTCAAGCAAAACACTACCACAAAACCAAATAATTTACTTATCCAAAATAAATTTATCCGATATATCAAATTTGCTATCTTTAAGTGCTTTTTTTAGCGTATAATATTGCGGACAATATGTTAATAATACCTTGTAAAACTCCTTTTGATGATTTAACACTTTGCAGTGTGCAAATTCGTGATAAATTACAGAATCAATGCTAAGTTTATCCCTTGTAATAAGCCTAAAACTTAATTTAATCATCTTATTTTTAGCGTTATAACTGCCCCACCAAGTTTTCACATTTTTAACGGCAAAAGCTATTTCATCTTTTATTTCAAGTTCGTTTTTTATAATATTAAATCTCTCAAACAAATAATCTTTTGCAAAATTAAAAAGCGTTTTTTTAAACTTTTTTAAAACTTTTTCCCTATTTCCAAACAAATAAATATTGTTATTAAAAAAGGATATTTTTACTTTTTCACAATCACAATAAATTATAGGGTAATTTTGACCCAAAATATAAATGCTATCAAAACTACTATTTGCAAGTGTTTCAAACTTTTGTTTATACTTTTGGGAATTAGTAACTACCCATTTCGCACGGGATTTAACAAAATTTTCAACACGTGAATAATTTACTATAGCAGGTGCTAAAACTCTTACACTGCCGTCGTTTTTAATTTTTATAGTAATTTTGTTGGATTTTGCGACTTTGTACTCAAAGTTTACAACCCCGTAATCTGTAATAACACTTTTTATCATATTAAAATTTTAAGTTATTTTTAGCTTTTTGTCAACTAACAAATAAAAAATTCATTTTAAGTAGATTTTTTTGTTTTTTAATGTTATAATAAAAATATAATATAAGCTTAAACATATTTTTATTTAAAAGGAAAAATTATGTCGAAAGAAAAACAATACCAAATTGACGGAAATAGTGAAGATGCGCATATAATTCATCTTAAGCATCAAGTCAAAGTTCAATATGACGAAAAATATGACTATTATTTAAAAAGCCCAATAAAAAAGTTTTTCAGCAAAATATTTATGTTCTTTGGCGTAGGGATTTTTAAACTAATACACTTTTTTCATTTCAATTTAAAAGTAAAAAACAAAAAAATACTTAAAAATTTAAGAAAACAAAAAACAGCTTTTATAACAATTGCTAATCATTGTTTGATTTTTGATAGCACAATGTCAGTTGCAACAACTTTTCCAAAAACTACTTATTTGCCGACAGTTGAGCCTACAATGAAAATACCATTTGTAAGGTTCATTTTAAGAGCAGGAAATATAATGCCTATTCCTTTAAACTTAAAAGGTTTAGTCAAATTTAAAAACGATTGTAACGAAGTATTAAAAAATGGCAAGGTGCTACACTACTTCCCCGAAGGAGCTCTTTGGCCTTATTATGGAAAGTTAAGAGAATTTAAATCGGGTGCTTTCCGTTTTGCAGTTGATGCCAATGCTCCGATATTGCCTTATTGCTTTTATTTTAGAGAAAGAAAGGGGATTTGGAAATTGCTTGGCAAAAAACCATTAGTAACACTTGAGATTTTGCAGCCGTTGTATCCTAATACCAACCTTGCAAAAAAAGACGCGATTCAAGAACTTTTGGAAAGGTCACACGCCGCTATGAAAGAAGTTTTAGACTTACACCCTTATGACAACCCACAATACAATGAGATTGAGTCTAAGCTACACGAAGATACAAATACTACACTTTAATTTATAAGGAAATTATTATGGATTTGAAAAAATTTAGTTGGATAAGAAACCCAAAAGATTATAATATTTGCAATGATAAGATAACAATAACCACTAATCCTAACACAGATTTATGGCAAAAAACCTACTATCATTTTATAAATGATAATGCACCAATGTTACTTACAGAAACTCAAGAAAAGTTTTTTAGTTTTACAGTAAAAACTGAGTTTTCCGATAGCAAAGTACGCTTTGACCAATGTGGAATTATTGTTTATTTAAACAGCGAAAATTGGTTAAAAGCATCTGCCGAATATGAAAACACAGCGTTCAATCATTTAGGTAGCGTTGTTACTACAAACGGTTATTCAGACTGGCAACAATGGAAATTGCAGCAAATATAAAAACAATTTGGTATCGCTTAAGCCGTAGGGAAGACGATTTTTGCATAGAATACTCATTGGACGGGGAAATTTTTCATCAAATGAGAATTTGCCATTTACTACTTGCAAAAGATACCATATCCTTTGGTATATATGCTTGTTCACCTGAAAAATCTTCTTTTACTGCAACATTTACTAATTTTAATTTTGGTGAGTGTGTATGGAAAGCCCATAATGGCGAGCAACCTAATATGATTAACTAAAATGCAAACAAGTAATCAAAATTAATTTTGAAAAATTATTAAATGAATGTTCATTACATTTTAATTTTTTTATGTAAAAACAACGGCACAAATTAATGTGCCGCTTTTTTTATACTCAAAAATATAATTCAATATTACTCTCTTTTTCAATTACTGCTTTTATAATTTCCGCATCTGCTTGAGTGAATTTTCCCCTATTATCTATTAGACACGCAAGCTTTCTCTCAACACTTAAACTATTAAATAAAGCTTTATTTTGTGCAAGTTCCCTTAAGTATACAATGTCGCTTGCACTTATTCTGCCGTCGCCATTGCTATCGCCTAATACTGATAAGCTGAACTCTTCTATTTTTGCTCCACTTGCCGTATATGTCTCCAATCTCCAGCCTGTGCCTACTGCTAGCTCAAATCTTTTATCGTATAGGCTACTATCTATACCAGTTACACTATTTCCTTTATCGTATATCAATTTATTGTTACTGTCATATAGTTTTACTTTTGTTCTATCAAAATTGATATTTTGTATAAAGCTGTTTACTGAAGTATTTGGCAAAATGCTACCTATAATAAACTTGCCGCTGTTTGCGACTTTTACTTTGTCATAGTCATTAATTGCGTGTTCCAAATTATTTGATTTATATGTTTGTCTTTTGTTATTTTCCAAATATATAAAGTCATAAATTTCGCTTTCAATTGTTTTTTCAAAGGATACTTCATCACTATTAAGTGTTGCAATCTTTTTGCCATCATTTGCAAAAAAGTATTCACTTGGGTTAACATTATTTAATGCTCCATATCCAGAAGTAAACAAATCCATATCATAATCTTCCGCAAATTTTATACCAATATGCGAATTTCCCTTACTATTTGATAAATTATCAACTATGTTAACAGTTTGTCCTTTTTCTAATCGCAAATCGGAAGGTACACCGTGTGCAATATTGTCATAGATTTTTACATTACTGCCAAATTTAATAGTTTCAGCATTTTCTGCACCAAGTCCACCGCCATAAGCGTGTGCTCCGTCATTTATTTCCGCTTTTATAACATTGCGGGCAATAACAACATTTTGCATAGTAACATCGCCGTTCGCTCTAACATAAACGCCGCCACCTCTAATAATTTTGCTTGTATCTGTAGTCATATAAGTATTGTCTGTAATTTCTACTCCATCAAGGTCTAATTTTGCATTACAATAAATCGCACCACCATTGTAGTCACCACGAACGCCACCTGTATAATTTTTTATGATTTTGCTATTTTTTACATAAACTTCTGCACTTACGGAAAAAACCAATAATCCTGCAGAATTGGCTTCGGCATAATTATATGCAACTTCCACATTTTCCAGTTTAGATATTGAATAATCTATCGAACATATTCCCGTACCGTGTGCCGCAATATTGTGAGAAACAACACCACCTACCATATTCAAATTGCCATTAACAATTTCTTCATCTTCCATTTTACCTTGAACAGCTATTCCACCGCCCCAAGTTGAATTATTTTGATTGCAAACTATAAAGCCGTCATCAATATTAATTGTTCCGCAAAATGTACTAATTCCTGCACCACGCATATTGCTTGATTGATTGTTAAATATAATTCCGTCATACATATTAAAAGTACCTGAATAAATATAAATTCCAGCTGCACCCAAAATTGTGTTAGAAGCATCACTTTTTGAAAAGTTATTTAAAATCATACCACCATACATATTAAATGTTCCTGTTGGCATAACTGCAATAGCACCAGTAATTTTTCCATTTGTAGTAGCACCTACAACTTCACCATTTGCTGATGCACCTTGAATTTTACCAATAGGCAATTTTAAAATATTATCTGAAAATGCCTTATAATTTTCTTTATTAAAATTATAAATAGTTCTAGCCGCACTACTATCATAAGCACTATCAACAATAGTCAAATTTCCTTCAACAAAAAATATATGTCCACCTTCAATTGGATTTTCTTTGGTAAGCAATCTATCTATTGTCTTTCCATTTAAATCAAGTTTTATTTTTGCTCCTGATGGTATATGCAATGCACCAAATTCAGTAAAACCATCACCACTTCCAAAACTATGTGTTTCTTCTGTAATTGGGGCTAACCAATTGGAATTAAGTAAAACATTGATTTCCTTATTTTCACTAATAGACCTAGTTACTGCTTGTTTCCATAAAGTAGCAATAGCAGTATTTTTTCCCACAAGTGTTATGTCAGGCACAAATTCTTCGTCTGCAACAATATCCTTGCTATTTTGCTCTGTCAAATTATCCTTAACATTTGATACAACCAAAACACTTACTATCAATAGAGATAATAGAATAGTAGCAAAAAATACTATTCCCGCACGCTTTATATATTTTGCCATAGTAAAACCTCCATAATTTCAAGTACATAGAATAAATATATCTATGTACTTTTTAAGGTGTTTTTTAAAACTGAATATGTATTTTTTGTTAAATTTAGCTAAATATCTTACAAA
>CAJTYW010000017.1 GCA_910583995.1 uncultured Christensenella sp.
ATAGATATATTTATTCTATGTACTAAATAAAAGGAGAGTTTTATTATGGCAAAATATATAAAGCGTGTAGGAATAGTATTTTTTGTTTTAGTACTATCTCTACTATTAACGGTAGGCACAATATGCGCTACAGGTGCGGTAGAGAATAATAGCAACAGCATAGTAAATACTAACTCACAAAATAATGTATTTGTAAATGAAAATAATGAAAGTGTTGGCGGTGAAAAAGGTGAATTAAGTTTGCCGTCAAATGATACAACTTACGAGATTCCAAAATCCGAATATGTGGTTGAATTAAGCGGAACTTGTGCTCAGATGGCAGACGGCTGGACTAAGGCAACACAAAAATCTTTGGAAACAGGAAAGAATGTAAAGGTCGTATTAATGAATGACTGGGTTGCTGATGATAACGAAGATTATATGACATCATTTGGTGAGTCGGAGGCATTTTTTATCGGAAGACTTGCGATTATGTCAGGGGTAGAAATCACTTTAGATTTAAATGGAAATTCCATAAACAGAAATTTGGTTACATTTGACAATACTGGTAATATTGTTTCAAACAACCAAACGGATAGGGGGAATGTAATTTATCTTAATGGAAAATTAAATTTAATGGATAATAAATATGATTCTGTCCAAGTACACAATTGTTATAATCAATATAAGGATAATGAAACAGCATTATTTAACGCATTTAATAATTTGGGGTATGGCAAAATTACAGGTGGCGCGGTTAGTGTGTCTTCTATTGGCGGCGGTATTGGTGTAAATTCGGGTGCAGTGTTAAATATGTATAGCGGTATTGTTGCACAAAACTTTTCTGTACGAAGTGGTGCAATTGGCGTTTTGACAAAGGGAGAAATCAATATTTATGATGGATTGATTTTTAATAATCAAGCTGAATCTAATGGCGGAATTGGCTGTGAAGGTGGAGATTTAAATATTTACGGCGGAATAGTAGCTTTCAATAAAGATGCTGTTAAGTTGAGTGGTAATGCTATAGCTGCACAAGGTGGCGGAATTTGGTATTCTAATCAAAATGGTAAACTAATTGTTGATAATGCTATTATAACATACAACTGTGCAGAAAGCAGGGGTGGTGGCATTATAGTCTCTACTGCAGATACATTTACTATTGCAAATTCAGAAGTTACTTACAATAAAACAAATTTATATGCAGGTGGAATATACACATTGTCTGTAGCATACACAAATATGCAAAATAGTATTATCTCAAATAATTATGCAAAAGAAAATGGGGGCGCAATGCTTGTTAACACAAATGTTTTGGCAAATATGACTAATTTGCAAGTAGAAAATAATAGGTGTGACAATGGCGTAGGCGGAATATTTTCTTATGCAAATTTGAACCTAAATAATGTACTTATAGCACACAATCAAGGTTATTCTAAAGGCGGTGTATTTTTTGCAAATAGTCCTGCAATAGGTAGCGTTATTACTTTAAAAGGACCGGGAGTACAAATTTACGGAAATACAATACAAGATGGTTCAGAATCTGATGTTCACTTGGACAAGGGGCAGTTCATATCTGTATATGCAAGCATATCGTCAACTTCACTAATTACAAAAATTGGTATTGATTTAGCTACAACTTATGGTGATGTGCCATTTACAACAGGTTATTCAGTCTTAAATAAAGCAAGTGCAAAATTGTATTTTTTTGCTAATGACTCAACAAAAAAAATTACAGAAACAAATGGTGAAGTTAGTTTGACAGCATCAACAACTACATTAAGCGAAATACCTTGGCATTGGACAAGTGGTAGTAGCTCTGGTTCAACTACTGATTATAGCTTGCAAGTACCATATACAGGTCAAAATTATAAATTAACTTTTGGCAGTAACTTAACATTCAAAAGAAATGGTACAGGTGAAAATTTAAAATCTTTTGAGACAAAAGATGCAGGTAGTTACTCATTTTATTATCAAGAAGCAGAATGTGCAAACAATGTATTTACCTTTACTATTGTGCCAAAGCAAGTAGATTTAGAATGGACTACAACTATAATATATAATGGTGTATTGCAAACAGCTATTGCTACAGTAAAGAGCGGTGATTTGTTAGGGAGCGATACTTGCACTGTTAAGGTGACAGGAAGTGCAATGAATGTTGGAGAAGATTATTATTCAGAAGCAACAGGTTTAAGCAATCACAATTACAAAATAAACCCTGCATCAAAATACGGAAGGTTTAAAATAGTAGCTGCGGATTTGGCTATTGATATTGCTACAGATAATGTTGCAAAAAGCTATACAGGAAATAGCATAGTAATAGGTGACAAATGGTATAACTTGTCAGCGACATTATTAGGACAAGATAGTAAAAAATCATTAAATAGCGTGTTTAATATTGATTACAGCAAGTTTATCCCGATGTTTACAAAAGACGGAGTAACAACAAGCAGTGCGATTAATGTAGGTAAATACGATATAAGTGTAAAAGAGTTTGATGCAAATAGCGTGTTTACAGGAAATAGCAATTACAATGTAACAATAAATTATGTAAATGGCGGTATATTAACAATAAGTATGGCACAAGTAATAAGAGCAAGTGTAGAGTCAGGATATAGCTATTTGTTACTAGACGAAAATAATAAGAGAACAGCTTATGAAACAAAAGGATTAGTACACGGCGAGAATGACAGCAATGTAAATATAAAAGAAGGAAAAGCGACTTATGTACTTGGAAATATAAAGCCAAACACAGCGGTAAATACATTTATTAATAACTTGGTATTTGATACAGCACAAATAAATTTGTATAACAGCCAAGGTAAATTGATTTATACTAATGGCGGGGCAAATGAAGCAGAAGGAATTACAGAAGATATGCTAAATAGCAGATTAGAGCTAGCAGTAGGAACAGGATGGTATATAGAGTATAATGTAGGTGGAAATGTAGAGACAATATATCTATCTGTACTAGGGGACATAAATGGCGATGGCAGAATAAGTGCAAGTGATTGTGCATACATAAGAGAACTAGCAATTAACGAGACAATATATAATAACTTAAGTGTAGAATATAAGCTTGCAGGCTTAATAATAAACAAAGGTGGCATAACAACTGCAGATAGTGAGATTATATTGAATGTAATGGCATACAAACTTACAATAGATTTATTCTACTAAAACAACCAAAAAGGAGTGCAAACGCACTCCTTTTTGCAATTATCTTTTAAGAATGCTTGTCGCATTTAAGCCAAAATTCTTCTTAAAACAAACTATATAATAAACAAATAACATTATTAAAATTACCCTGAAATAGCTTTTTCAGGGTGTAATTTTATTTGTAAAGTTTTAATTATTAAATTTAGGTGTTTTGTGCAATAAAACTATCAAAAATCGGGGGTAAATGGCAAAAATAAGGGATAGAAATGTAAAAAAAGAGTACATAGAATAAATATATCTATGTACATATTATATGAATATTATAAAGGCAAATGTAAGCTTTTGTCAAGGCTACGCTCAAGACTTTGTAAGATATTTAGCTAAATTTAACAAAAAATACATATTCAAATTTAAAAAACTCTTTAAAAAGTACATAGATATATTTATTCTATGTACTTAAATAAAAGGAGAGTATTATGAAAAACTTAAAATCAAGAAATCTAAATAATATTTTCATAGCAAAACAATGTTGGTGTTTGCATTAGTTTTATTGTTTGCAATTGCGACATTGATTTATGCCTTACAACCAGTATTTGCGTTGACTACAAGCAATGGAGCAGTGCAAGCAGGTGGTGGAGCGGACCTTTGGAATAATGTAACAAACACATTTAACCCAAATGTAGTAAATGACATAAAAAGTAAACTTTTTGGCACAATCAATCCAGCTACTTATGTAGAGAATAATTACGATAAAGAAGAATTTAATTTGTCAAAAGGCAAAGTAGTAACAGCAAGGACAATTAATAGTAAAGTAGGTAATGCAGAAGAAGGAATGGTGGTAACATTGGGTGGTAAGCAATGGAGTGTGACATCACTAACACTTGCAGATACGCCAAACAATAAAAATAGCGTAATAATGACATTGTATTTAACACAAAATGAAGGTCTTTCAGAATATTTAGACACAACAATCGACATAAGTGGCAATGATATAAATAACTTTGGAAAGAATATGTATAGTAGTAGCACAATTCGTAATACGCTTTTAACAGCGGAAAATTGGAGCATGTTTAGTAGTGGATATTTTGCTCAAAATTATCTTGTTCAACCAAAATATATAAATTACCAAAGCAACCTAACTAGAAAAGGCAGAGATGATGGTGCTGACCTTAAAAATGACACTTTAGGGAATCCCGAATCTCAAAAAAATTATGAAGGATATAATTATGGTTGGCAGCCTAATGAAGGTTTTTTTGAAGAATATGGACAACATATTCCATATTCAAGTGATACAACTATAAATGGTTATAGATATAATGATTGGGGAGAAGACTATATATGGTTGCCTTCAATGACAGAAACGGGGGCTTATGAGAAGAATGTAGATAATGCAAGTGGTAGCAGTTATTTGTCTGATGATTGCGTTTGGAAATTAACTCAATTTCAGCGTAAGCACTCTGGGGGGAATTGGTCTTGGTTACGGTCAGGAACGAATTATGGTTATAATGATGCTTATTTACTTAGTCCAGTAGGCTCTTATAGTAGCAACTTTGTTAGTGTTTCTTATGGTGTACGCCCCGCAATACATTTAAATTTAAGCGCAGCAATGCAAGGTGTGGCAAATGGAATTACTCCTACTAAGGAAAGTGGATATGATTACCAAACTATAGATAAAAATAATGTAAGACAAAATTTTGGGGCATTAAATAATAAACATATTGCAAGTGTAAATGGTAGAAATGTATTAGGTAAAATCTTGCCTAATACAAAACTTTCTACATTTGTAGCTAATTTGGAAAATTCAAAAAGCACAATCAAGGTGTACGATAGTAAAAATAATTTGATTTATGACAAAGGAGTAGAAGTAGTAGCAAATCAAATAATCGGTACAGGATATAGGGTGGAATTGTACAATGGCACAACAAAAGAAGATATTGTATACCTATCTGTACTTGGAGATATAAATGGCGACGGCAGGATAACTGCAAGCGATTGTATATACCTAAGAGAACTAGCAAGTAACAAGGCATTATTTGATAGTCTACAACTAGAAACAAAGCTTGCAAGCCTAATCATAAACAAAGGCAAGGTAACAAGTGCGGATAGTGAGATTATATTAAATGTAATTGAGCATAAACTTTCAATTGATATTTTTTATTAATTTACATACTTTAAATTAAGTATGAAATTAGAAAAAAAGAAGATAAAAAAGAGTTTAAACGCACTCTTTTTTATTTGTTTGCAAGATAAATAGCTAACAAAAAGGGGGAAATCGTAAATTGATTGACTAATTTGTTACTTTGTGTTAGAGTTATTATTAGAAATAAAAGGTAGTATATGCAAAGTTGCAGATTAGGTGAAGACAATTTAATAAAAGTTTTTTCTATTAATGTTATCCCCGCAGTTATAGCAATGGTAATCAATGGAGCTCAACCGATAATTGACGGATTGTTTTTGGGTAAATTTGCAGGGCTTAATGCAATGGCAAGTGTAAACATTGCAGGTCCATTTATGCAAATTATTTATGCTGTTTCATTTATTACTTGTACAGGTGCGATAAGTTTAATAGGAAGAAGTTTAGGCAGTGGTAACGATGAAAAAGCACGCAGTGTATTTAGAACGGCGTGTGTGTTTATTACTGCTATTTCACTTTTAGTAACGATTTTTGGCGGTGTTTTTTCAAGAAACATTGCAAAATTATTAAAAGCAACAGAGTTGTTGATAGACGATTCTTCAATGTATATTTTTGTAATATCGTTTTTTGCACCTGTTATTAGCAATATGTATTTAATGGGATTTACTGACAGAGTAATAGGCAAACCTAATCAATATTTGTATGGCGCAATAGCAAGTTTAGCCGCTAATGTTATTTTGGATTATTTGCTTATAGGCGTTTGTGGTTTAGGCGTTAAAGGCGGAGCTTTGGCAACTGGACTATCTTATTTTATAGCACTTGCTATTTGCAGTATACCGCTATTTAAACGAAAAAATGTACTAAACTATTTTAAAGGCAAACTTAATTTTAAGCTAATGTTGCCAGTTGTTGCAAATGGCTCATCTGAAGCTGTGGTATGTGGTTCAGCTGCAATTGCTGTGTTTTTATTTAATAGTGCGTTAATTAAAATTGCAGGTGAGTCGGGTGTTGCTGCATTTACAATAATCAACTATATTTCCACCTTTGGCACTCTTGCAATGTTTGGTATTTCCGACGGCATAAACGCAATAATAAGCTACAATTATGGTGCAAATAAAATGAATAGAGTAAGAAAAACATTTTTATCCGCACTTACATTGAATTTGATTATCGGTTTGATTGTGTTTTTAATAGTATATTTTGCAGGAGATAAACTTATAACAATATTTTCAAAAGACCCTGAGAGTGAAAAACAAGTTATTAACATGGCGTTCCACGGAGCAAGAATTTATGCAATAGCCTTTTTTATGATAGGTTTTAATATTGTAGGTTCGGGATTTTTTACAGCTATTGGTGGAGCATTAAGTTCCGTACTAATTGCATTAAGCAGGGGATTAATTTGGATAGTTGTAGGCATTATGACATTCCCAGTATTTTTGGGAATAGATGGTGTATGGTGGACTTTCCCATTTGCGGAAGGTTGTACAATAGTTATTACAATTTTATTGTTTTTACTATTTTTAACAAGAGAGAAAAAACGAAAAAACCTTCAAAAATCGATATGATTTTGCGATAATTAATTTTTTTATTAATGCTATCATTTTATATTTTTTTAATAATAGCTTGCGGTTATATTATAAAAAGTGCAAATAGATATAAAAATTTGAAAAAATTTTAAAAAAATTGTTGACAAACAAAAAATGTAGTGATAAAATACAAATATAATTTAATAAAGCAATGATAGGGACAATAGTCATTTTGCAGGTTTACAGAGAGTTGTCGTTTGGTGCGAGACAATACAAAGCTTTTGATTTAATCACCCTTGAGCTATATTCCTGAACTATTAGTAAGGAATATCGGATTTCCCCGTTATAGGAAGGCGTATTGTTTGATACGATTAAGTGGCTGATTATTTCGGCAATAAGAGTGGTACCACGGGTTATATCTCGTCTCTAATTTTAGAGACGAGTTTTTTATTTTATTATCGAAGAATAAAAAGCGTAAATATTTTAATATCTGCAATTAAAATAATTAGTTATTAATTATGATTAAATAATAGATACATTACTATATTAATGGTGATTTGATATAATAATTTAGAATATTATAAAATTAAATTGGTTTTGATAAACAGTAAGGAAGGTGTGAATATGTCAGAATTACTTTATAAAAATTTTGTAAAAGAAACATTTGATGCAAAAGGCAATTTAAAAGATATTGATTTTGATTATCCAGAAACTTTTAACTTTGCATACGATGTTGTTGATAGTCTTGCAAAAACTAAGCCTAACAAAAAGGCTATGGTTTGGCTTTCAAAAAATAAAGAAGAAAAGATTTTTACTTTTGAAGATATGAGCAGGTACTCAAACAAGGCTGCAAATTATTTTGCACAGTTGGGTATTGGAAAAGGCGATAAAGTAATGTTGATTTTAAAAAGGCATTATCAATTTTGGTTTTGTATGATGGCATTGCATAAATTGGGTGCTGTGGCTGTGCCTGCAACAAATCAACTTATGAAAAAAGATTTGGTTTATAGATTTAACAAAGCACATATCAAAGCTGTCGTATGCACTCCTGACGATTATGTTGCTATGGAAGTTGACAAGTCTGTAAGTAGTTGTCCTGAACTAAAATACAGATTGATTGTAAATGGTGACAGAGATGGCTGGAAAAATTTTGACGAAGGTATGGAAAAAGCAAGCAGTCATTTTGAAAGACGCCCAACAAAGGTAACAGAGCCAATGCTTATGTATTTTAGCTCAGGTACAACAGGTTATCCAAAGTGCGTTCAACACAATCATACTTATGCTATCGGTCATATTGTAACAGCGGCTTGGTGGCATTTGGTTAAAGAAGACGGCTTGCATCTTACAATTTCCGATACAGGTTGGGGTAAAGCTGTATGGGGTAAATTATATGGTGCTTGGCTTGCAGAAACTTGCGTGTTTACTTATGACTTTGACAGATTCCACCCAGACGATATTTTGCCATTGTTTAAGCAATATAACATAAAAACATTTTGTGCACCACCTACAATGTACAGATTTTTCATTAAGGAAGATTTGTCAAAATACGATTTATCTTCACTTGAGTACTGCACAATTGCGGGCGAAGCTTTAAATCCTGAAGTTTATAAGCAATTTTATAATGCTACTGGCATTAAGCTTATGGAAGGTTTTGGACAGACAGAAACAACACTTGCAATAGCAAATTTAAAGGGAATGAATCCAAAACCTGGCAGTATGGGCAAACCAAACCCACAATATAAGGTGTGCGTACTTGATGCTAATGACAAACCTTGTGCTGCAGGCGAAGTTGGAGAGATTTGTATTGATATTTCAAAAGGCAGACCTGTAGGCTTGTTTATGGGCTATTTTGAAGATGAAGAACAGACAAATGCTGTATTGCACGACGGTTACTATCATACTGGTGATATGGCGTGGATAGACGAAGACGGATATTATTGGTATGTTGGCAGAACAGACGATTTAATCAAGTCAAGCGGATATAGAATTGGACCATTTGAGATTGAAAGTGTACTAATGGAACACCCAAGTGTATTGGAGTGTGCTGTAACAGGTGCTCCTGACCCAATTCGTGGACAGGTGGTAAAAGCAACAATAGTTCTTGCAAAAGGGTATACACCTAGTGAAGAGTTGAAAAAGGAAATTCAAAACTTTGTTAAAAAATTGACAGCACCTTACAAGTATCCTAGAATTATAGATTTTGCAAACGATTTGCCAAAAACAATCAGCGGTAAAATCAAAAGAAAAGATATAAGAAAATAATTTAAAAAGCTGTTGTTAAAAAGCAATCTTATTGCATATAATGATAATTTAATTTGTTAATATTTATTTTAATAATTATATATAGAATAGTTATGGTTAGAAAAATTGTGGCTATTCTATATTGCATTTTTAATAGAATTTTGAAAAATTAGGGATATCTTGAAAAAAATTGCAAAATCAATTGACTATAATATAAAATATATGTTATAGTATATAAGCACCTACGAAAGGGGTGTAATTTTTTTGGAGGCGTATTACTATGAGAACAAGAATTACATTGGCTTGTACAGAGTGTAAGCAAAGAAATTACGACGATTATAAAAATAAACAAAATACAACTGAGAGAATTGAACTTAAGAAATATTGTCCATTCTGCAAAAAGCATACTGTTCACAAAGAAACTAAGTAATTTTAGGGGGATTCTTTAATGAAGAATAAGAAAAACGATAAAGTTATCAATAGTCCATTGACTAGTGATTCTTTAGAGGAAAATAATAAAACTATTTCCGACACTACATCTTCTAATCTTCCAGCAAAAACAAGTGGAAAAAGTTTGGACAAGAAAAACAAAAACAAGGGCAAAAAAGAAAGTGGTTTTGTTTTGTTTTTCAAAAAAATCGGCCGTGCATTTAAAGGTATGGTAGAAGAATTGAAAAAAGTTACTTGGCCTACTTGGACAGCTACTTTAAAATCTACAGGTATCGTTTTGATATTCGTAGTTGTTTTCTTAGTTGTTTTAATGGCTATGGACGCTTTGTTTGGTTTAGGATTTTCTTCACTTATCGGTATGAATGGTTAATGGGGAGATATTATTATGGAAAATATGCAATTAACAAATAATGAAAAACCACAATGGTATGTTCTTCAAACTTTGTCAGGATATGAAAAAATGGTGCAAAATAACCTTCGCACTATGGTAGAAAACAACAATCTACAAGATTATATTGTTGACATTGCCGTTCCTGAAGAGGAAGAAATTACCGAAAAAAATGGCAAGAAGAAAGTTGTTATGCGTAGGAAATATCCTTGTTACGTATTTATAAAAATGGTGTACACTAAACACGTTTGGTATATGGTTACTCAAACTCGTGGTGTTACTTGTTTTTGCGGTCCACAAGGAAGACCTGTTCCTATCACTGAAGAAGAAGTTAAGCGTAATCAATTGGAAGTTATTACAGAAGCTGATATTGAGTTTAAAGTTGGCGACAAGGTTGAAGTTTTAGCTGGTGCGTTAAAAGATTTTGTCGGTGAAGTTAAAGAAATCAACTTTGACACTCAAAAAGTTAAAGTTATCGTTTCTATGTTTGGTAGAGAAACTCCTGTTGATATTGAATTTATCAATATCAAAAAGATTAATGCTTAATTAAATTTTTGTAAGTTCTCATTTAAAATATAAAAGTAAACACTTTATCATTTGGTGTTTAACAAAATTATTTAGATTTCGGCTGCAATTTTGCAGTAGAGATAAATTTTGGAAGAATTGTAAATTTTTTAATGCAATTCGTTATAACCACGTTATGTGTAGTCAAGGAGGTACAGACTATGGCAAAAAAGATTACAGCAGTAGTAAAATTACAATTACCTGCAGGTAAGGCAACTCCAGGCCCACCAGTTGGTTCTACATTAGGACCTCACGGTATTAATATTCCTGGATTTACAAAAGAGTTTAATGAAAAGACAAGAGGACAAGAAGGGTTGATTATTCCGGTTGTTATGACAATCTATGCTGACCGTTCTTTTGAATTTGTATTGAAAACTCCTCCAGCAGCAGTCCTAATTAAAAAGGCTCTTAATATTCAAAGCGGTTCAGCTAAGCCTAATAAGACAAAGGTTGCTACTATTACAGAAGCACAATTAAAAGAAATCGCAGAAACTAAAATGCCTGATTTGAACGCAGCAAGTTTAGATGCAGCTATATCTATGATTAAGGGTACTTGTCGTAGTATGGGCGTTAAGGTTGAAGGTTAATAGGAGGAGTAGCTATGAAAAAAGGTAAAAGATATTTAGAAGCAGCAAAACTTGTTGAAAAAAATAAGGCTTATGATGTAGCAGAAGCTATGGACCTTGTTTTAAAAACAGGCACAGCAAAATTTGATGAAACTGTTGAGTTGCATATGCGTTTAGGTGTTGACCCTAAGCACGCTGACCAACAAGTTCGTGGTGTAGTAGTTCTTCCTAACGGAACTGGTAAATCTGTACGTGTTTTGGTTATCGCTAAAGGCGCTAAAGCTGATGAAGCTGTTGCAAGCGGTGCTGAATATGTTGGTGCAGAAGAGATTATTGCTAAAATCCAAAATGAAGGTTGGTTAGACTTTGATGTCTGCGTAGCTACACCTGATATGATGGGTCTAGTTGGTAGAATAGCAAGAATCCTAGGACCAAAAGGTTTAATGCCTAACCCTAAGTCAGGAACTGTTACTATGGACGTTACTAAAGCTATTAAAGAAATTAAAGCAGGTAAAGTTGAATACAGACTTGACAAAACAGCTATTATTCACGTACCAGTTGGTAAAAAATCTTTCGGTGCTGAAAAACTTATCGAGAATATGAACGTTGTTGTTGAAGCTATTCAAAAAGCAAAACCAGCTGCAGCAAAAGGTACTTATATCAAGAGCGTAAGCATTGCATCAACAATGGGTCCTGGTGTTAAAGTTAATATTAAATAATTATCTTAGTATTAATTGTAATTTATTACAAATTGATAATAATTAAAAATAATTATGATTTTAGTCCGTTTTATATTAAAAATTGTTGACTAAAAATAATTAATGTGTTAAAATCTAAAAGTAAATAGATACCGTAGACAGTGAGTTCCAAGTTTTTTTGGTATAATGTTGCTCACCGAGGTGCAGATTAGATTGTATTTTCTAAGTCTCAACTTGCGTCTGCGGTTGAGACTTTTGTTTTAAATTTAAAAATTTTATTTAATGAGATATATAGTATATTTGATTAAATTCTTAGGAGGTAATAATGTCAGTTGCTAAAGAACTTAAAGCAGAGCAAATTGAGAAAATCAAAAAAGCTGTTCAAGAGTCAAAAGCATTCGTGCTTGTTGAGTACGAAGGTATCAATGTTGAGCAAGACACTAAATTAAGAAGTGACTTCAGAGCTAACAATGTTAAATACCAAGTTTTAAAGAACAGACTTGTTAAGCGTGCTTTAAATGAATTAGGCTTCAATGAGTTTGATAGTTATCTTGAAAAAACAACTGCAATCGCTTTCGCTAATGGTGATGAGCTTGCAGCAGCAAAGGTTGTTATTGACAACAGCAAGACTGTTAAAGCTTTAAAAGCTAAATGCGGTCTTTTAGATGGCAAATTTATTGACGCAAATGTAGTAAACCAAGTAGCTAGTATTCCATCAAAGGACGTTTTATTATGTCAATTGTGTGGTATGTTGCAAAGCGGTCTTTCAGGCTTTGCTAGAGCAATTGCTGAAGTTGCAAAAAATAAAGAAAATTAATTGTATTTTATAAATTTTGGAGGAATGAAAAATGGCAGATATCGCAAAAATGATTGAAGAGATAAAAGGTATGACAGTTCTTGAGCTTAATGATTTAGTAAAAGCTATCGAAACTGAATTTGGTGTAAGCGCAGCAGCTATGGCAGTTGCAGCTCCTGCAGGTGGTGCAGCAGCTAGTGCAGCAGAAGAAAAGACAGAGTTTGACGTAATTTTGAAATCAGCTGGTGCTGAAAAAATCAAAGTTATCAAAGTTGTTCGTGAAATCACTGGTCTTGGACTTAAAGAGGCTAAAGAAATCGTTGATAACGCACCAAAGACTATCAAAGAAGCTATCGCTAAAGAAGCTGCTGATGAAATCGCTGCTAAGTTCAAAGAAGTTGGCGCTGAGTGCGAAATTAAGTAATTTATACTTTTTGAAATTAACCAAAAAAATACACCTTATAACAAAGGTGTATTTTTTGTTTTTATTGAGTTAAGCTTTTATATTGAATAAAAAACATAAAACTTTTACTGTAATAAATTTTCAAACTATAAAAATGAAAAAACTGCAGTATTTATAAATTTTCTTAATACAAATTTTGATTTTATAAAACAAAAACAAGCCTTATTACAAAATAAGGCTTGTTTTAAAGTCAATCGATTTTACCGCAATTTTTGCAGTAAATAGAATAACCAATGGAATTTATTGCTTCGTAAATATTATCTAAATCTAAATAGTCATAAAGATAAATTTGTGCAATTTCTTTATTAAGCTTGTCCTTATCAAATCCTGGGATTTTATCTACAAATTGTTCATATTTATATTTAATCAAATTTTCTAACTCACTATATGTTGTAAGGCAACCGTGTTCTTTATTAGCTAAATCCTTGTGAGAAACAAATGGAGATTTTTCCTTTTCAGATGCTTGAGAAGTCAATTTACTTAATCTTTCAAATTCGCTTTCAATGTTTTTATTTATTTTTTCTTTTGACATTCTAGTAAAATCATAAATAATATAAAGCGCGTTCCAACGACTATGTTCCATAAAAGCTAGTACATTACTTTTTTGTGTTTCTGTAAAGAATTTGTTATTATTATAATCAAGCTTTTTGTCGCCTTTGTAAATATGGTTGTAATATGACTCATTAATACCATTGCATTTGCTGTTTTTATTATTTTTCACCATTGTAAATCCTAATAAATACAATTTAAAAGGCAAGTTTAAAGCTCGATATAAATTTGAAGTCTGTTCAATAGCCTGCAGGTTATACCACATATTATCAATATAATTGGTTAGTGCAATGCTATTTTTCTTTTTAGCATAAAACTCTAAGCGTTTTGCATTGCTGTTATTCATATACTCGTCCACAATTTCCTTTGTGGTTTTTATATGGAAAAGTTTTTTAATAGCTACCAATAATTTGCTGTCTTTATTTTCATTTACAATACCGGATTGTCCTACTTTTTCTTTTTTGATGTTTTCATCTCTTATATCGTTTAACTTATTGTAAATAAAGTTCATTTTTTTAGCAAGGTCGGTTAAATCATTATTTACGATATTTGCGTGTGTATAAAGATTTTTTTCGTCGCCAAAATAAATTATATTATCGTCTAATTCATTCAATTTTTCTTCCGCTTCATTTTTAGCACGAACAAAGATTTTGTAATTATGATTAGGCAAAATTCTTTTTAAAGTCTGTGCATAAGATGCGTCTTCCAAATCGTTTGATAGGGAAATGATAAAATAAGTATAAGAATTTTCATTTACATAAGATTCAAATAATTTTTTCGCTCTAATAGAGTTTATATCTATTTTATGCGGTATTATATTGCAAATTCTCTCAGGTGGTGCAAAGTATTCATCAGGGGTATCGGCAAATTTTTTGTCAAATTCATAGTTGATTTTAGAGAAAATTTCATTATGCAAATTTGAAGAATCTTTGTCAAATATGTGGTAGTTTACAAGTTTCGCACTAAGTTTATTGCTATTATTTTCTTGTTTTGCAAACTGGAATTGTGTAGTACACATTCTGAATAATTGATAATTCATTTTACCAAAACCAATAAAGACAATGTTAATATCCTTATCATTTTTAATTGTAAGATTATCGTTTACAAAATCTTCTGGTAAATACCTTGAAATAGGGTGTTCAACAACAAATGTTCTTGCAAGTAGTTCGTATTTACTAAACCCATAAATGTTGACATTGTCTTTTTGAGTGTTGGAAATTTTGTCTTTCAATATTTTTAATTCTCTTTGGTTTGCTTCCAAATAAATTTGAAATTTTACTACAGATAAATCCTTCTCCGCACATTTTTGTTCTTTATAAGCTTTGATTTTCTCTTTTAACACTTTAATAAAGGAATTATTTTTCTCATTGTTTTCTTTATTTTCTGTTGTAGTAATTTCTGTATTTACGGCTTCTTTTTCTTCAGTGTTGCTCACTTTTTTCTGTTTTTTATCTGCAAAATAATTTGATATTTTGCTAAAAATCACAGGAAGTTTAGGGGTTAATAGTGCTTTTGCATTGTCAAAAGTGTTGATAATACTTGAGTAAGAATGTTTGCTATCTCTAAAAACAATAATATTATATTTTTTATTTTTTAAATACCTTTTAAGTTTTTTAGCATTTAAAGGGACTTTAATAACTAAAATACCTTCTTTAATCAAGTCAGTATAACGAGTTTTTGACATCTCTGTGCCTAGAAGTATACAATTGTCATTCTTTTTCATATAATTGTAGCTTGTTTCTGAGTCGCCAACTACAATGTCACAATTTTTATGTAGTAAAATTTTTTTTCTGAAATAATTGGTTAATCTTTGCCCAAAAATGCTTGCAACGCTAATAATTGTTGCAAAAGTTATTGCCGCATAAGCCATAATAAAGCTTGAGTAGTAAATTGGTATTTCTTTGCTTATATTACTAACTAATGCAACAGGAATTTTAAATTTCACAACTTCAATAACATCATTTAAAAAGCTAAATAAAATAAAGGCATTTACTTCTTCGCCAATATATTTGTTTGCGGTAAAATACATTGCGTACAAAATTGCAAATAACGGAACTAAAAAACATACATTCCATTTTGAGAATGTGTTTTTGCTAGTGTATGATTTGTATATAAGTAGCAAAACCATAGCTATCATTAAAATTGCTAAAGATATATGATAAAATAATCCTAAATTATAATAGTTCATACTTCCTCCGACATAATCAGACATAATACAAATAAATTATAACATATTTAATGTTAAAAAGCAATATACTTTTTGATTGTAAAAAGTTGTTAATTGTGGTATAATTTATATAGTCAGAGGGGTTAAATTATAAATTAGGATTGGTGCGTAATGAAAGGAAAAGTTTTAAGTTGTTTTACTATTGTATTATTGATTGTTTTACTTTGTGTTTTTGCAGGGTGTAGTTCAAGCAAATTCCCAGATGTAAAATTGGATATACAAGCGGATAATTTAATGAAAGATGCAAAAATTGTCGGTGATAACTTGACTAATAAGGAAATTTCAGGAAGGCAAAATTTGCTAAAAGAAGGTAGTAGTTATTGGACTGCAATAAATGACGGAAAGTCTAATGTTGTTCAATTTAAACTTAATGGTAGCAAGACATTCAACACTGCAATTATATCCGAAATAGGCGACAGTGTTATGTATTTTAGACTAGATGTTTTTATCGGCGGTAATTGGAAGACAATTTATTCAAGTGAAAAAATGCAAGAGAGAAGGATTATTTCTTTTGATAGTGTAGCAACTGATAGCATAAGACTTGTGATAGAAAAATTTAAGAAAGACACTTGTAAAATTAAGAGTTTTGAGTTATATAATATCTCAAATGCCAAAGATAATTTTAATACAACCGTTTATCAAAGATTAGATGTTGATGTTCCGACAGAAATTTTAAAACGAAGTCCAGAAGAGATAAACACTTTTGCAAGATATTATGATGTTTACAACACTATTATCATTTTTGATGTTGTTAAATGGAATGAAAAAGGCGAAATGTCTTTTGTCGGTGGTGAAGACAACTTTGCAAAGCAAATAAAAGCATTAAAAGAGATAGTTAAGCAAAAAAGCAATCCACATAAAGTAAATATAATAATTACAGCACTTGCTGATGGTGCTGGCGGTGATGGACACAATGGTGTAAATAAGCTTATGTCAGCAAATCATACAAGAATTGCCGAACAAATGGTAAACAAGTTTATTAAACCAGAGTCTGAAGGTGGATACGATTTAGACGGCTTGGATATTGATTGGGAATATCCACAAACTAAAGCGGATTGGAAATGTTATGACACATTTATACAAGAATTAGATGAAAAAATGACTGCAGTAAAGGAAAGTAGTATTATTTCTGCAGCATTATCTGCAGCTGCTTTAAAAATGAGCAAGGAAACAATGCAAAGAATAGACCAAATTCAATATATGGCATACGACGATATTAATGTTGATGGCTATCAATCTACTTTGTATTATGCACAAAAAGGCTTGCAGAATTTTATTGATAAAGGTGCAAATTTAAGTCAAATTAACATAGGTATTCCATCTTATGGCAGACCAATTGATGGCGGCCCATATTGGCCAAGTTGGCGTTATGTTAATGGTCAAAATATGTATTTTGATAGTATATATGAAAATGTAAAATGTGATAAAGATGTGTATATGACAAGTGCTTTTTGTTCTCCAGCATTAGCAGGTGACAAAACTGCTTTGGCACTATTCAGTGGCTGTGGCGGAATTATGGTGTTTAGGCTTGCTTGCGATAAACTTATGAGTGACCCAAATGCTGTAGCTTGCGGCATTGAAAATACTCTTAGAAGATATATACCAAGTTGGTGGAGACAATAATTTTAGCTTTTGATAGGTGCTAAATAAAATCGATTTTATAATTACTAAATACAAATTGATTGCAAATAAAATGCGAAATAATAATTTAAAACAAAATTTCAACTAAAATATAATAATTTTGCAATAAAAAAACAGAGAGAATGATATTTCTCTCTGTTTTTATCTTTCTTTTATCATTTGAATATAATCTAAAAATTCATAGCCTAGTCTTTCATACAATTTCATAGCATTAATGTTGCTTTTTGTTACTTCCAAGCGATAACGCTTAGCAGGGAAGTTTGTGTGTATAAAATCAAAATAAGCTTTACCATAACTTTTATTTTGAAATTCTTGTTTAATAAAAAGTTCTTCAACCCAAACGACATTGCCATTTGCTTCAATAGAATAGGTAAAAGAAATATTCCCGTATCCTATAATTTGCTTATTCCTCTCAAGAATAAAGATTTTTGCATAAGGATTATTTTGCAAGCAATAGTCAAATGCTTTTTCAAAATGAGATTTATCCACATTATGCACGCAACAAGGCATAGAATAAAATTGTGTTGCCATTGCAATATATTCGTTGCGGTCACTCTCTTTTATTTCTCTAATTGTCATCATCGTCATCAAATTCGCCTTGATTAACTTTTTCCAAACTATATTTTTTCAATCTTAAATGACGTAAAATACCATATCTCATTTTAAGGGCAATTTTGTATGTTAAAAAGCCTGTAAGTCCAAACATTGCAACGCCGCAAAGTGCTAATATAAATGCAGAAACTTTCATACCAGCAGTTGCAAATACAGGGTCAGTCCAAGCCTTTACCAAAAATATTGCACCACTAATTCCGCACAAAATTGCGATAAAAATCATAGCAAGTGTACAAAGACAAGCAACAGGTGTGGCAACTCCCCAAAAAATGATATCGTTCATAAGTATCTCATTTTTTGATTTAGGGCAGTTGTCAACGAAAAGATTGTCAATATAATCGTTGATAGGACCTAGTTCTTCAACAATTTCTTCTTCGGTTTTACCGATTTTTTTAAGACGGCGTATTTGATTATTGGTTTGTCTTAAAGCATCTTCAATATCAAAATATTCTTGTGCTATAAGTTCTTTTTCCAAGTTTTCCAAGTAATTATCTAGCATTGTCCCTCCTTACTATATAAATAATTTATACGTCAAGTTTATTTTAAATTAAGTGTAGCTAAAAATTTAAGATTTAGCTTTATCTCAAACTTTATAGCAAATGCAATTACAATGAACGGCAATTCCTTCTTCTCTTCCAACAAAACCCAAACCTTCTGTTGTAGTTGCGGAAATATTGATTTTATTGTTTGGTATTTCAATTATACCTGCTAGATTATTAATCATATCGGGTATAATTTTTGCAAGTTTAGGCTTTTCGCACATTATAACGGCATTAATATTTTGTACTAAAAAGCCTTTGCTTTTTATTATTGTCATACATTCTTTTAATAAAAGTATACTACTTATACCTTTGTATTTAGGGTCGGTATCAGGAAAGTGACAGCCTATATCTCTCTCATCACAAGCCCCAAATATTGCATCCATAATAGCGTGTGTAAGAACGTCCGCATCAGAGTGTCCAAGTAACCCTTTATCGTGTTCGATTTTAATTCCGCCAAGTATAAGGTCACGGTCAGCTACCAATCGGTGAGTGTCATATCCTACACCTATATAACAATTCTCAAAAGTAATCAAATCTTCTTTGTAAGTTATTTTTTTGTTTGTAGGACTGCCCAAACTTATAGTGCAAGGCTCAATAAAAGCTGCATATACGCTTGAGTCATCTGTAAAAGTCTGACCGCAAACAATATTACTGTATGCTTGTATTATTTTTTTTGCATCAAAAGATTGCGGGGTTTGAAGAGTAATTAACTTATCCCTTTGCAAAGGCGTGGTTATTTTTCCATTTTCACTAACTGCAATTGTATCGGTAGGGGTATAACCACTAATACCAGAACCATACTTTTGAGCCACGTGAAAACTATCCATTATAATGTCATTTGTGACAAATGGTCTTGCTCCGTCGTGAATACTTATTATATCGCAGTTTTCTGCAACTTTAAGTCCGTTAGCAACAGATTGAGTGCGTGTTATACCGCCTTCGCAAAAAACTATTTTTTCCTTAAAATCACTTAGTAATTTAGAAAAAATATTTAACTCATTATTTTGTACAGGCAGTATTATTTTGCTTACACAATCAATTGCAAAAAATCTGCTTACAGTATGATAAATAACACTTTTAGTACCGATTTTTGCAAGTAATTTGTTAAAATTTAAGCCTGTGCGAGTGCCTTGTCCACCACAAGGAATGATAACATTAACTTTCATCGCTACCACCTAAAATCTCATACATAAGACTTGCATCTTCTTTTTTTGTTACTTCGTCTGTTTTAAGTACTTTAAAGCAAAATATGTTGTCACCAAATGTGACTTTTATAATGTCGCCAATTTTAACATTAGCACCGGGTTTTGAAACTTTGTCATTAATGCTAACTCTTCCGTCCTGACAAGCGTCGCTTGCTACAGTACGTCTTTTTATAACCCTGCTGACTTTTAAAAATTTATCTAGTCTCATTTTTTTCTCTTCCTATTTTCTTTAAATTCGTTAGGGTTATAATTTTTATTTTTTTCAATTAAGCTTTCAATTTCTTCTTCGCTAAGTCCTTTTGGGATATCCTGCATTTGACCACGAAAAATTAAATCAATGTTTTTAACGTGTTTGAAATCTTCAGGTTGCATAATCCAATAATGCTTTGGCAAAATAATCTCAGGGCAAGCATAAGTCAAACACTCTGATACAAATTGAGAGCATACTCTTTTGTATTTTCTTGGAAATATTATTTTAAACCAGCAGGCAAATAAGCCTAAATTGTTAAACTTGAATTTTTTTTTGCTGTTTGCAAAATAATCAAGTTTTTCTTTAATTTTAGAAATTTGTTCTTCAGTTACTTTAGCGGTATAAATTTGACAAAGGCATTGTTTTGATTTTGCAAATATACCTGTATCAAAGGATTCTTTTTTAAATCTACCTACAAAAGGATTATTTGTTTTTCTTCTTGAAAAACTATACATTTCTTCAAAATTATTATCTAAGGCAAGGGAAGTATGCGAAAACTCCGTACCTGTACATTTTCTTATAGATTTAGCAAGTGTGGTGTCTGTTGACGACAGCACAATAAATATTCTTTGCATTGTTATCTCCAATTATTATCTATAGATAATTTATTATATCATAAATATATTGTCGTAGTCAAGTTTTACAAAAAAAACTATTTAAAACTAATGATTGCATAATATTTTGTATAAAAATTTAATTTTGACTGTTTGCAATAATAAAAAAAGGCATTTTAGTTATAAAATACCATTAAATTTGTATTTTTTCTGATTTTTCAGGATATTAAAAGTTAAAAAATTATTGATGATTTTTGTCAAAAATTTTCTATATTAATTAAATATATAATAACTATTGATTTTTTTTTATAAAAATGTTACAATATTACAATAGTAAACAAGTATTTTAATTTGTTTTTTGCAAAAAATATAATGATTGGTGAAGTATGAAAAAGAAAATTATAGCTATTTTAGTTTTAAGTATGTTATTAATCGCAGTGTTGATTGGCTGTGATATCAATGTGGAAAAAAGACAAATATCTACAGGTGATGATTCTATGCTTAAAACCTTGATTTTGACAGATATTCGTTTTGACGGCAGTGATACTGACTTGGTGAGAGAAAAAATGATTAGCAAAATGGTCAAGGACAGAAATCCAGAGTTTATTGCTATAACCGGTAATATTGTTAATGCAAGAAACAATGGCGAAGTTATGAAAAAAGCCGTTTCATTTATAGATAGTTTGGGTATTCCTTGGGCAACTTCTATTGGTGAGTTAGATGTCGCAGGTGATACAAATAAAAAACAAATTATGCGTATTCTTACAGATAGCAAACTTAAAAATAGTATGGTAATGCGTGGCGAAAACTACAAATATAACTATGTTTTGGAAATTGTAGACCGCTCAAACAAAGTATCTAATTTGTTGTACTTTGTTGATACTGCAGAAGAGTGCAGTGATACTTTTGTAGAATGGTTCCAAAATACAGTTATTAATTTGAGTTTTAAATACAAGGAAGTTACAGGACAGATTTTGAATACACAGGTATTTATGAACAGACCATTACCTGTTTATGCAGACGCAAAGGACAGAAATAAAGATGATATCCACCCTTGGGAAAATGGTATAACTTTCCAAAAGGCTATTATCAACAATAAACTTGCAAGGACTGTTTTGGCAGGTTTTGATATGATTAGTGGTACATTGACTTATGAAGCTAGAGATATTAGATTTGTTTATGTAAAACCAATGAACTTTGATAGCAGTATGACAGGAGATAAATATAATAAACAAAAAACTTTGCTAGGCTGCTCATCTTGTGATTTTTCTAGCAGTGCGGATATAAGAATAACACCACACGCTTATTTGCCAGATGATTTTGTTGTTAGCTAATTTAAGCCCGATTTTTGAATGGTTGTTGTTAAAAAAAATAATAAAAATACCTTTACATTAATCGCTATTTTATAAAAAATACAGCACGCTGTAATTCCAAACGAATTTAGCGTGCTGTTTGTTTGTGTAAAAATTTTTTAAAATGCCCATTGCAAGATTTATTTATTATTATTTTCTTCAATTGCGGCGGCAATCATTTCTTCAAATTTTTCTATACTTCTGCGAAGACTATAATCTTCTGCGTGCTTAACATATTTTTCAGAATATTCTTCCTTTTCTTCTAGGTGCTCAATCCAATAATCAATCTTTTTAGCTAAGTCATCACTATCTCCGTTATTAAATAAGCTTTTATCGTCAATAGCAAATTGTTTAGTTGCGGAAATTGGACTATTTGAAATAATTGGTACAAGTCCACAAGCCATTGCTTCCAAGCAGGAAATTGCTTCAATTTCCACTTCAGATGCGTGAACATATAAATCACTATACTGCAAAATTTTTACCAATTCAGGTTGAATATAAGATTCAAAAATAGGCATTATAGGAAGTTTTTTTGCTAGTTTTTGATAATACTTTGTTTTAGGGCCTTTGCCTGCAAAAATTAGTTGAATTTTATCGCTATATTTGCTTTTAGCAACAGCATCAATAAGTATATCTTGTCTTTTTTCAATCGAGTGTCTGCCAACCATAGTAATGACAATTTTATCTTTAAGATTTTCAGGCTTGTCCAATTTTACAGGAACAAAGCTTTCATTAATTCCATTGCTTATAATGTGCAGTTTATTTTTATAGTTATGAGACTTTAGTTCGTTTGCAATAAATTTGCTTGGGCAGTGAATATGATTAACTTTTTTATAAAACCTATGAAAAAAAGCATAAGTTATATTAATAGCCAATTTAGAATTGTTGATGCCTAGATTGTAAGTTATATTTTCTGCTTGAATATGAAAAGCAGCAGTATAAGGCTTATTAAGTTTTTTTGCAATTTTAAGACCGCTTTGTGATAATTTCCAAGGCATAACAAAATGTACAACATCGCACCATTCAATAGCTTGACTCAAAATCTTTTTCTTTGGTTTACCAAATAGCTGACCTTGTGCGTGAGCAAAGCGAGTTGCGATAGGAACATATCTTTCAGGAACAATATATAAGTGTTCAGAAGGAGTCCCTGTAGTTACAATACGAACATCGTGTCCCGCATCACGCAGAGCACCTGCAAATCGCGCTGTAGATATAGAAATTCCGTTGTTGTGAGAATTATATTGGTCGATTACAAATAAAATATTCATTTATTCTCCAAGCGATTTGTCAGAACATTTCAAAATTTATTAATAAGACTAAACGCTGTTATAATTTTAGTTATTATATTAATAATATCATAGTAAAATGATAAAGTCAATAAACCGCAAGATAAAATTTTTTTAATGGACATTTTGCGACATTTATTTAAAAATTTGCTTTTATAAACATATAGTGCTATTATTTTCAATATATTTAATTGTAAATAGTCATATTTATCTACTTGTCATATCCCTTGACAACGCAGTAATATTGATATATACTATTTATATAATAAAATATAGAGGTGTAATATGAAAGTAATAGTAACTAAAAACACAGACGAATTAGCAGCAGAAGCTTTAAAAGTTATGCTTGATGTAGTTAAAAATAATCCAAGTGCAGTAATCGGTCTTGCAACTGGTTCAAGCCCTGTTGGACTATATAAAAAAATGATTGAAGACCACAAATTAAATGGTACAAGCTATAAGGATATCAAATCTGTTAACTTGGACGAGTATGTTGGTTTGGGTATTGAGTCAGACCAAAGCTATGTATATTTTATGAATAATAATTTGTTTAAAGGTATAGATATTAAGCCTGAAAACACTAATTTGCCAAATGGTAAAGCAGCCGATATGCAAAAAGCGTGCGAAGAGTATACAGCACTTTTAAATAGTATGCCACAAGATATTCAATTGCTTGGTATTGGCGCAAACGGACACATTGGTTTTAACGAGCCTAACACTCCATTTGACAGTACAACTCATATTGTGAAATTGGAAGAAGGCACAAGACGTGATAATGCAAGATTTTTTGCAAGTTTAGACGAAGTTCCTACTCACGCAATCACAATGGGTATTGCAAACATTATGAACGCTAAAAAGATTTTGGTAGTAGCAAATGGTGCTAACAAAGCTCAAGCTGTTTATCAAATGATTAAAGGCGAAGTTAGCGAGAATTGTCCTGCAAGCATTTTGCAAAAGCACAATGATGTTGTAGTGGTAGTGGACGAAGCAGCTTACTCACTTTGCAAATAACAATTAGTTTATGCAAAAGATATACTTGGATAGAAAAATTGAAAAATCAAGATTAGTCCTTTATTTGTTGGAATCATCGCTTGCTGTTTTTGGCATAGTTATGTTGGTTTTGGCACTTTTAAAAATTGGCTTTGAAAATTTGCCAATGGGTAGTAGGATTAGTAGTGCATTAGTGGCAATATGTCTTGCCTTCGTACCAATGCTAATCGAAAAAATATTCCGTTACAGATTCCCTATAATGCTACATATAATTTATGTCACTTATGTTTTTGCATCCGTTATTGTAGGTAGTTGTTTTGGAGTTTTCAGAATTGACGTATTGATGATGGGTGAAATGCTTGGTTGGTATGACAAAATTACTCACGCAGTACTAGGCTATATTTTGTGCATCGTTGCAATTTATCTTGGGCAAATTGCAAAAATATGGGGCAAGTCAATTTTTGGTGATATACTTATTTTGCTTGCAATTAGTATGGCTTACGCATCAATTTGGGAAATGTACGAATTTGCCGTTGACCATATTATCCCGGGACAATCTATGCAACGCAATAGCTTGATAGATACAATGCTTGATATAATTTCTCATTTTGCACTTACGGTGGTGTTTATTGTTCAATATGTTATCGAAAAGTGCTGTAAAGTCAATTTAGGCATAGCGTTTATGGAAAGAAATTTGAGTACGGGCGGTAGAGTAGCTAAGAAAAATCAAATGCCAACAAGTGAAGATATAACAAATAACAATCAGGAGCAGTAATTAAATAATCATTATGGCAAGACTAAATGTAGTAAATGGTATGGCAATGTTGTCATATTTAACGGAAAACAATATCGATTTAGGTGGTGAGATTGTACCATTTAATGAAGGTATGTGTGATGGAGAAACTATACAAGATATCTTTAGTGGCGATTTTGAACTTGAGCGTTGTGTCGTACACGGCGTAGGGGTAGAAGAGTATGAAGATATAGTTATTAATCCGCTTTCACCACTTTTTACCTTTGAATATGACGAACTACATTTGTTTTTTGACGAAGATATGTTTTGTCAAATTAATTTAATTACGCTGCTTGCATATTTAGATAGTAATTGCTATGAAGGCAAAATTGCTTTGCATATTGTAGACTATGAATATCAGGAAATTAAATGTGTAGAAATTAAACCACAAGGCTTTTTCAATGTGTATAAAACTGTACTAATTGACAAAAAAATACCCGAAATTATATTGCCCGATATAATGATGGATGCTGTTATTAATTATCTTGACTATTCAAAAGAAAATAATGATTTGACAGATTTTGTATCTCAAAATATTGATATGCAGGAAAGCGAATTACTTGACGAAATGTATAACAGATTCAAGTATTTAGGATTGGGTGATACTCAGCTTCAAAAAATAATTGAAAAAGTAAAATTCAAATTCTAATAAATTGTAAATAGCAAATTAAGCCAAAAGTTTTCTCAAATTGAGATAAAATGAATAAAAATTTATCTTATATAAATCACCCTGAAACTAATATTTCAGGGTGTAATTTTTTGTGTAAAGTTTTTATTTTTAAATTCAGGTGTTTTATGCAATAATGCCATCAAAAATCGGGGGTAAATGGTAAAAATAGAGTATAGAAATGTAAAAAAAGAGTACATAGAATAAGTATATCTATGTACATATTATATGAATATTATAAAGGCAAATGTAAGCTTTTGTCAAGGCTACGCTCAAGACTTTGTAAGATATTTAGTTAAATTTAACAAAAAATATATATTCGATTTTAAAAAACGCCCCAAAAAGTACATAGATATACTTATTCTATGTACAAGGTAAAAGGAGAGTTTTATTATGGCAAAATGTATAAAGCGTGCGGGAATAGTATTTTTTGCTATTGTTTTATCTTTGTTACTTTTTATTGGCATAATATTAACATTAAATGTCACAAATAGCAATGAGAATTTTTCAGATTTAGAGAATGACGATATTCAAACTGTAGCAGATAAACAGTACGATTTGACTGGAGATACTTACGCCAAAAAAGATTTATGGAATGAAGCAGTAGCTTACTCTGTTGACAATAAAAAAAGTGTTGAAGTTAAGTTGCTTAGTGATTGGACATCTGTCTTTATGGGAGACGGAACACAATTCGGCTATGGAAATGGCTTTACAGCGTATGGGTGTATTTTTGTGCCTGAAGGAGCTAATATAATATTGAATTTAAATGATAATTCAATAATTGCCAACAACATTTATTTACCAGTAATAACTGTTGAAGGAAATCTTGAACTCAAGCACGCCGGCTACACGGATTATAAAGGAATAGTTTTGAGTGGTAGTAATATACCAGATAAAAACCAAATAAAAGGGGCTAGTTTAAATAATGGTTCATCTATTATTGTAGTGAATGGAGCAAATGCTTATTTTAAAATGAATGGGGGCTGGATTAGCCAAAATACGATGAGTTCATATGGTTCTATAAACAATTATGGCTTTTTAAAAATAGAAAATGGTGCAAATGCTGAATTAATAAGGGGTGCTTTTTGTAATAATAGAGTTGCAAATCCACAAACTTCTAATCAAAAATTTTCTGCAGTGTTAATTACTGGTAATTCTCAATGTATTATAGAAGACATAGTCATAAAAGAGACTCATACAAACATGGGTGGAGTTTTTGTTGAAAGTGGCTCAATAACTTTAGGTCGTGCTAACGGCTATATTTATGGAAGCACTAAATATGATATAGATTTGAATGGAACTAAATTGAAGTTTACTTTAGGAGATGCAGTTACTGGAACATTTGGAATTGCTGTTGCTCCAGGGCAAATTTTTACATCATCTTACTCAGTATCACAGAGAAGTAGAAATCCGATTAACATATTTAAATTTAATAAAATGAATACATATGTAGGTGATTATTATCCTATTGTTGACGATAGTACTGGTGATGTAAAATTTGTAGCTAAAAGTCAAATGAAACTTATAGCAAAACCTACTCGTGGCACAACCGACAATTATATAAAAACTTATAATGGTGGTTGGCAAACATTTATTCCTGCAGGCTTCGACGATAATGCGATGACAATTACAGGTAATCATACTGGTGGTGTTGGTATTCATAAGGCAAAAATAAATCTTAAGGCTGGTTATTTATGGAAAGATAATTACGGATATGAAGAATTTACTTTGGAATGGCAGATTAAACCACTAATTCTTGAAAAGCCAACTTTGGAAATAGATACATTTGTGTATGATGGTGAATGGAAAAGGCTTACATATAAAAATTATGTTTATTCTTATTTTGAGGAAAGTGGTGAATATTTGAAAAGAGATGTAGGTACTTATGTTGTAACTATCAGTTTGAAGAGCACAACTAATTTAAAATGGAAAGATAATACTACCACACCAATTTCTTTTGAGTGGAGTATAACAGAAAAACCAATTGAAAAACCTGTAACAGGCGAAAATATTTTTATATTTAATAATTCAGCGTATGAATATGTGCCAGAAGGTTTTGTATCTTCACAAATGACAATATCGGGCAACATTCAAACAGCCATTGGCAAATACACTGCAATTATAGCATTAAAACCAAATTATAAATGGGCAGATGATACAATGACAGCGTTAGAGTATAGATATACCATAACTCACCCAGGTATTGTGGTTGGAGATAATTTAAATTGGGATTATTTATATTTGCAAAACAATTTTAGGAAAAGTTATTCAGCAAACAATTTCTACCATAAAATAAATGATAATAATATTGCTTTAGCCAATGGGAAGACAAGATATGTAATTGGTAATATAAAACCTAATACCCAAATGTTGGTATTGTTAAATAATTTGTTAAACGATATAAAATTAATTAAAATATATAACCAATATGACAATATTATTTATGACGGAATAGCTAGCAATGGTGAAATAGCGGAAAGTGTTGGTAAGCAATTAATTGCAACAGGTTATAGAGTTGAATTATACGAAAATGCTACAGAAACGACAGCTTTTGACACAGTATATCTATCTGTACTAGGAGACCTAAATGGAGACGGAAGAATAACTGCAATGGATTTATTGGTTATCAATCAAATGGCTAAAGACGAAAGTTTGTTAGATTCAATGGAGATAGAGTATCAGCTTGCAGCAATGGTAAACAACAAAGGCGGAATAACCAGTGTAGATAGTGAGATATTAAATAATGTAATGAGTGGAGAGTTAGATTTAAACTTATTCATTAATGCAGAAATAAATGAAAATACAAATTACACTTACTTAATATTAAATAAAGAAAATGGAAAGTATGAGAGAGTAGTAAGCGAAACAGCAACTAATGTAATAGGTAATATAACTATAGGCACAAAGGTAAGTGAGTTTAAAGCAAAGTTAGCTACACTAGGTGTAAATACAGCACAAATAGCAATATATAATAATCAAGACACACAAGTCACAGACGATAATGCGGTAGTAGGCACAGGTTGGTATTACGAGATAAATGGCGGACAAAAGACATATATTTCAGTATTAGGTGACCTAAACGGCGATGGCAGAATAAGTGCAAGTGATATGATGTATTTAAATCAGATAATAAATGGCGATAAAGAGAGTTTTGAAGATTGCATAATATTATCTGCAATAATACTAAATACAGGAAAAATAACCAGTGCAGATGTGGAAGTATTAAGAGACAATATAGAGAACTTTACAGCTCTAATTGCTTATTAGTAGCCAAAATAATTCTTAAATATAACAGAATAAATTAAAAATAAAATTGTTATCAAGCACCATAAAACGTTAGTTTTATGGTGCTTGTTTTTTTGTAAAGTTTTAATTATTAAATTTAGGTGTTTTATGCAATAATGCTATC
>CAJTYW010000018.1 GCA_910583995.1 uncultured Christensenella sp.
GAATATTATCCGATATTGTCATTTGTGAAGACTCAAAACCTTCTGGCACATATTCATACGCTGAATTATTAAATACATAAACATTGTTACCTGTTACAGGTTTTTCAATTGGCTTTTCTGTTATACTCCAATTTAAAGTTATTGATGTTGTTGTGTTATCGCTCCAAGCATATCTATATGTGTCATATATATTGATAGAAATGCTATTTGTACCAACATTTGTTGCCGATTCTGTACCGCTTTTGGTCATTAATGATGTATTAAAATTTTGTAATGTAGGACTTTTAGCCTGACCGTCATACACAAATGTAGTTGTTCCCAAAGTAGGTTTTACTAGTTTCTTTGGGACAACTTGCCATTCAAAACTAAGGTCTTCTGCTCCTAAATTATCTGACCATAAATAACCACTTTTAATCCTTACACGGGCTACTTCCCTGCCTATTCCATAAGAAGTATTTCCGGATATTGTCATAGTATTGGAATCAAATCCTATAGGGTAATAAACACTTCCATATTCTTTTATATAATTGTCGCTTGTACCACGAGTAGGTTTTGCTACAAATTTCATTTGACTCTTTGCTACAAACTTAACTTCACCTGTACTATTATCTATAATAGGATAATATTCCCCGCTTAAGTTAGGATTTCTAAATTTAAATATCATAGCCGGATTACTATCATACTTATACGCACTATAACCTTCCGTAAAAATTTGTCCAGTAGTCTTTGCAATTGCGTATGTTCCTTTAACTTTGCCATCGTAAAATACTACTTTACCACTACCTAAGTAAATATCATACTTATTGCTTCCATATATATATCCTTCTGCTACGCTTTCAAAATATATATTTTTACCATTAGTATTAATTCCACTCATATTAGCATTTTTTTCAACAATTACAGCGTTTCCTATAGCACAAGAACCTTTTACAGCTGAGTATATATGACTATTATTAATATTGCCTAGCACAGAATTATTACAAAATCCCCCCTCATATAATTTACAACTTCCACTTTCTACTGAAATAAATCCATAATCATCTGAAGATATGATATTAGCTTCATTGCCTGTAATAGCCACAACGCCTAGTTGAAAATAAGATCTTGTGTTTGATAAACGTATTAAAGGAGCACTACCTTGCATTTGAAAACCTGTGATTTTAGAGCCTGTAATATTTCCTGTTAAAATTTCATTTTTAAAATTGGAGTTGTTTGAGCCAGAAATTGTTAATGTCCCGTCAATAACGAACGCTTCATACATTACATTCCCGATTATTGAGTACCCATTTAATTTTAATGTTATACTAGCTCCCGTTGGAACATAAATACCACCATAAAAACTCGTAAAGCCCCTTCCATAACCAAATTGATAGCCAGCGTCTCCCATATAGCTAGGTGTCCAATCACTAAGCAACTTTAATTCAACACTTTTTTTATTGTCAACAGAATAAGCTACTGCTTCATTCCATATATCAGCTTTTGAAAAAGTGTCACCACTCAAATCGTAATATTTATCTGCGACAGTTTGAATTTCGTCATTTTTTAAATCTGAAAAATTATCATTGCTATTTGTGGCATTTAATGTTAATATTATGCCAATAAAAAGTAGCAAAGATAAAACAATAGCAAAAAATACTATTCCCGCACGCTTTATACATTTTGTCATAATAAAACTCTCCTTTTATTTAAGTACATAGAATAAGTATATCTATGTACTTTTTGGAGAGTTTTTTAAATTTGAATATGTATTTTTTGTTAAATTTAGCTAAATATCTTACAAAGTCTTGAGCGTAGCCTTGACAAAAGATTACATTTTACCATATAATATTCATATAATATGTACATAGATATACTTATTCTATGTACTCTTTTTTTACATTTCTACCTACTATTTTTACCATTTACCCCCGATTTTTGAAAGGAATATTGCATAAAACACCTAAATTTAATAATTAAAACTTTACAAAAAAACAAGCACCATAAAACTAACGTTTTATGGTGCTTGATAATATGGTTATTTTTTACTTAATTAATCTTATTTAAGAAAGTTTATGGCTTAATTCATTATTGTACAGGATAAAAATTATAATAAAAAAGTGATATTGCTATCTTCTAAAACTTATCAATCATACATAGTAAAGTTTTAAAAATATTCATTTATCCTACAATAAATACCAAAATCGGTACAGCGTTAGCCGTACCGATTCCGGTAATAGAATTGTAAAAAGTTTTATGAAGTTAGTACTTCCGAAATTTGATATAGCCTATTGTTTATCAGTAGCAGTATACCGCAATAAACTATAGATTTTATAGATTAATTATAAGCATATATTTTAAAATAGTCAAATTATTTTTTTTATACATTTATTATTTTTTCAAAAATATTACATTTCTTAGGCAAAAAGAGTCAATATTTGCACTTTCTTTACATTTTTTATTAAAAAACAAAATAATTTATGTTATACAAGTATTTATTTAGACATTAATATACTAATAGTTAAACAAATGATAAAAAATTGCAGGATAAACCTGCAATTTTTATAACATCTATGCAAATTATTTATTTAAATTTTCTTTTACTTGTTTGCTTACATTTTCCTTTGAAGCTTTTTCGCTATACTCGTTCATCATTTTAATACTTCTTGCATCGTGATTTACACAACCTGGACCATTTACGCAACCGCCACTGCAAGCCATACCTTCGATAAACAAACCTTTTGCTAAACCTTTGTTGTTTTTAAGCAATGCAATTTTTATATTATCTAGTCCATCTGCACAAATTATATCAGGTGTTATGCTTAAGTTTTCTTCATTAATCATATTTTTAACAGCTTCGCTAACACCGCCTACTCTTGCAAATACTCTGCCGAAATATGATGCGGATTTTAATTGCGTTTTTTCCAATTCTTCAACTTTAATATCTCTGCTGTCAATTAATGCTTGTAGCTCTTCAAAAGTTATAACATTATCCACATAACCGCTAACATTAGGCAATTTAGCTTCATTCTTTTTGCTAACGCAAGGTCCTATAAATATTACTTTTGAATTTTCATCTATCTTTTTAATAAGTTTAGCACACTCAACCATAGGTGACGGATTTACAGAAATACTGCTTGCTAGTTGTGGGAATTGTTTTGTAACATATTCCACAAAAGAAGGACAGCAAGATGACATTAAAGCACCTTTTTCCGCATATTCGTGAGCATCTTTGAAAGCTGTAATATCTGCACCTGTTGCCACTTCAAAAATGTCATAGACACCCAAAATTTTAAGTGCTGTACAAATCTGTTCAACTTCTGCATAATTAAACTGAGTACCGATAGAAGGCGCAACCATTGCATATACTTTGTATTTAGTATTGTTTTCGCTTTCCTTCAATATATCGATTGTATCAAGTATGTATGTTCTATCTTGTATTGCACCAAACGGGCATTTTACCATACAAGCTCCACAACTTACGCATTTGTTGTAATCTATACTTGCTTTTTTAGTTTTTTCAACCTTAATAGCACCAATCTTGCACGCACGAACACAAGGCCTAACATTTTCACGGATAGCGTTATATGGGCAAGCCTTAAAGCATTTACCACACTCAATACATTTATCAATATCAATAACTGCCTTTTTGCTTTTTCCAATACGAATTGCTTGAACAGGACAGCTTGAAACGCATCTGTGAGATATACAACCACGGCAGCCTTCACTTACTGTATAACGGTCAATAGGACACTCGTCGCAAGCTATATCAAGTACATCAAGTAAATGATTGGGAACTCGCCAAGTTCCAACTATATTACGCACCATTTCTTCTACAATTGCTCTGTCTTTGTATATACAACATCTCATTGCAGGAGAACTATCCGGCACTAAAATACGCGGAATTGAATAATAACTATCGCCAAGCCTGTTTTCAAAAGCAAGTTTAGCAACTTCTTTCAATACTTTGTATTTCAACTCTTGCGTTGCGTTATCAAATACTCTCATTGTTACTCCTATGTTAAAATTGCTGTAAGCTTTCGTTTATAGCAATGCAAATTTATTTTAATTTTGTCAAATCCACTTTTATCTTTTGTCTATTTCTGTATATGTTCAAATACTTTTGATTATTTGCAAGCAAAAAATCTTTAACAATATCAAATTTATCGTTTACTCTGCTTACCCTATGAGCATCAGTGCCAAAAGTAAATTCACTACCGCCAAGCTCTAAATACCTTTTTACTATAGACAAATATGGAAAAAAAGGTGTATTTATACCGCGGTTATGACTATTTAGCTCAAGTGAAACATCTCTATTGATAATGCCTTTCAAAATCTCGTCGATAATGTCTGAAAACTCGGTGTAATTCATATCCTTATTCTCAAAAGGTGCTTTCCTACAAACATAACCTAAATGAGTAATTACATCATAACTATATTTTGCATTTAAACTATCAAACACGGTAAGCAAATATTCGCTGTACGCCTGCTTTTTGCTTTTGTTTTCAAAGTATTCACTATGATAACAATCCATACCATTTACAGAGTGTACGGAATTTAAAACAATATCCAAATCACAATCGGAAAGCAAGTTAATATAATCGCCTTCTGCAGCCTTTGAAAAGCCGCACTCTACCCCGCAAGCAATTTCAATTTGACCTTTATATTTGTTTTTTGCTCTTGCAGTATCTGCAATGTGATATAAAATATCAAGTTGTTTTATATCCTTGTCAATTGAATCACCATACAAATAATCCCTATCCAAATGGTCGGTAAACGCCATATATTTGACACCTTTTGATATTGCAGTTTCTATCATTTCATCAATAGGCGCCTGACTATCTACAGAATGAAAACAATGTGAATGACAATCAAACATTTTTATCCTCTAAGTAATAATTATTGTACAAAAATCGGTACTAATTGTATTTTATGCTAAATTTTTAGTTTTAAAATCAAATTAAAAATTTTGCAAATTATTTAGTTAAATTATATTTAAACCGCAATTAAAATTACCGAAATTTTTGATTCAAATAATATTATTCGTTATAACCATTAGGGTTATTAGATTGCCATCTCCAGCTGTCTGCACACATTCTGTCCAAATCAAACTCTGCTTTAAAGCCTAATTCCTTCAAAGCAAGTGCAGGGTCAGCATAGCACTCAGCAACATCACCAGGGCGTCTTGGAGCAATCTTATAGCTAACTGGTTTGCCACTAGCTTTTTCAAAAGCTTTAACCATATCAAGAACGCTATAACCATTACCAGTTCCTAAGTTATATGTTACAACGCCTGGATTAGTTTCAAGCTTTGCAATAGCAAGTACGTGTCCTTTTGCTAAATCACAAACGTGGATATAATCACGAACGCCTGTACCATCGTATGTTGGATAATCGTCGCCAAACACGCTAAGTTGTTTTAACTTACCAATTGCAACTTGAGTAATATATGGCATCAAATTGTTAGGAATACCATTAGGGTCTTCACCAATCATACCACTTTCGTGAGCACCGATAGGATTGAAATATCTAAGCAATGCAATATTCATTTCTGGATTTGCTTTGCTGTAATCTCTTAAAATCTCTTCGATAAACAATTTAGTTCTTCCATAAGGATTAGTTGCAGAAAGTGGGAAATCTTCAGAGATAGGCACACTCTTTGGAGCACCATAAACTGTTGCAGAAGAAGAAAACACAAGATTTGTACAATTAAATTCCTTCATAACTTTTAACAAAGAAAGTGTACTAATCAAGTTGTTTTCATAATATTTTAAAGGAATAGCAACAGATTCGCCAACTGCCTTAAGACCTGCAAAATGAATAACAGAATCAATTTTTTCAGCCTTAAAAACTTCGCGAAGAGCCGCTTCGTCGCAACAATCAATTTGATAAAACTTGATTTGTTTACCGATAATTTTTTCAACTCTCTTCAATGCAATAGGTTTGCTATTGCAAAAGTTGTCTACTACTACAACATCGCGATTTGCTTTGTCTAGCTCGATAATTGTATGGCTACCAATATAGCCTGCTCCACCTGTAACTAATACTGACATATTAATGCCTCCTAAATATAAATATATTTTAAATTGATTTTTATTACATTATCGCTCTACTTAAATTATATATTATATTCTATACAATAATGTAATATGTTTTTAATAAATGCTAATTTTACTTTTCAAACTCCATAACTGCAAACTTATCAGGTAAATGAAAATTTTCCGCAATGGTGTTATTATAGCTAAGCAAAATTTGAGATTTATCTGCAGCTCTTTTTATTCTGTATGCGTTAAAGTGCCAATTACCTTCCAACTTTTCACCAAAGAATAATTTTGCAGGTAACAATCCTTGAACAACCCAACCATATTCCGTAGCATAAATTTTGCTGTCGATAATGTTTTCATTTGTAAAATCCAAAGTAGTTTGTCCTTCTAGATTGTTGTTTACTTTTGCACAAAATACGCCACCAATACCATTCCATTCAAACTCCAAATATTGAGTTTTATCTTGGGTTGGCTGAATGAACAATTCCACAGTTTCTTCGTTGTAGATTGCAGAATTATATTCCTTCATCACACAATTGATTTTGTCATCTTCAATCTCAAATCTAAAAAATATACCTTTATCATTGTAAGCTAAATAACATTTTGTCCACAAAATCGCACTGCCATCACCATTATTTGATGTTAGCTCAAGGCTTTCAATTTGTTTCCAATTAACATCTTCTGCAAATATTGCAGTTGTTCTTTTTACAAAATAGCTTTTCATACTTTACTATACTTCCTTACGATTTCGTCCATTTTGTCACGCATACTTTCCATATCAGCAACCATTTTAAATTGTGTATGGCATCTTACTAAATTATGCTCAGGATAATGTATTTTAAAGTAAACATCGCCTTCTAAGTAATCTGTCAAAAATCTCATACCGCACTCAAATGTCATCATAATTGCACCAAGTGACAATAAATCTCTTTCCACAGCAGTAATGCAATTACCAACTCCTGCCATAAAGCCTTTAGTAAAGCTTTCAAACAAGCTAATATCAAAACCTACTTTTGACAAATCCGGCTCGTCTTCAAGTCCTGTATTGCAACCTGAACGGATTGCATCGCCAAAGTCATAAAGCAAGCTACCTGGCATAATTGTATCTAAATCGATAACACAAATAGGCTTACCACTTTCGCTACCTATAAGTACATTGTTTAATTTTGTATCGTTATGTGTTACTCTTAGCGGAATAGTTTTGCTTTCAATTAAGCTAATTATGTTATCGCAAATGTTAGACCTTTTTAAAACAAAGTCTATTTCTTCACGAACGCTTTCCGCTCTTTTAACAGCATCTTTATCTACAGCGTTGATAAATTTTTTAAATCTATCAGCAGTGTTGTGGAAATTTTTAATAACTTCGAACAAACCGCTTGCATCAAAATCATTTAACATTTTTACAAAATTACCAAACGCAAAACCTGCGCCTTCAAAAACTTCGTTACTCTCTGCAATTTGCAAAGCAACAGTGTCTTCGATAAATTTATAAACTCTGTATGAGCCATCTTTACAAGTATAATAGCTGTTACCATCAATAGTAGGAACTAAATTTAAAGTTTCTCTATCAGGGTCGCCGTTATTTTCCACTATTTTATTTCTTAAAAAAGTAGTTACACTTTGAATGTTATTCATAAGTCCTTCCACATTAGGAAAAACATTTGTATTTATTTTTTGCAAAATATAACGTAATGTCCCGCCATTATAGTCGCACTCAATCAAAAATGTAGTATTTATGTGTCCATTACCATAGGCTTCGATATTTTTAACTTTTCCATTTAATTTAAAATTTTCAACAATATTTTGTAGTTCCATATTTCCTCCATTTCATACATATTTATTTTACTACATTTATAATAAAAAGTAAAGGAGTTTTTAAAAAAATATAATATTATAATTAAAGTATTTATAGCAATATTTTATAATCTTGTTATAACTATATTAAATAACTATAAACACAGCCTACTATCTTATAAATTAAAGCTCACAATAAAAATAGTATACAAACTTAACTAAATAAAAATTATTGATTTAGTTTAAAAATAATAAAATTAAATAAGATTATTAGTATTTTAGGCATAAAAAATCACTTCTGCAAAAACAGAAGTGATTTAGTTTTTAATTATTTTTCAGCTTCGTCATAATTTCTACCAAATTTCAATTCGTTGTAGAATTTAATCATATCGTCATCAGTTTCGCCACCAAGAACTTGTGTAGGTGTTACTTCACCTGTGCTGTTACCATAGTAACCCCAAACGTCAATATCCTTCATAATCGCACCTGCGATACTTGGAATTGGGAAACCATTTGTAAACCCGATTTCTCTTGCTGTCTTGTAACCTAATCTATCATAACCGATTACTTGAGAGTCATTTCTTGGTAAACCGCCACCTGTTCTGATTTTTATAATTGCAAAGTGGATATAATACTGACCATCAACAATACCTTTCAATTCGTCATAATCTTTCTTTGGAATTTCGCTGGCTGCAATTGGGTTTGCTATACTTGCAAAGTCTTCTGTCTCAGGCAAGAAAGCCAAACCGCTTTGTGCTTTCCAGTTGAATATATCAAGGAATGTACCTTCTTCAACTTCCAAAGTATTCCAAGTTTCTGCTGCGTTTGCTTCGCTTATATTACTATCGAAACAATAGAACAAAATACCACCTGTTAGTGAGTTTGCAACAACATTGTTTCTTGAAAGTATGTAACTTGCTTTATTAGCAGTAGTCGCAATTGAAATTGCAGTATCTGCAGCGTTTCTTACAATTGTACCTTCAAGTTCAATATCAACTGCTTCCAAGTGTAAAACTTTTGCACCATTTTCAAACAAGCAGTGTTTGATATACACATTAGCCTTGTCATCTTCATCACCTGCAACGTCTACAATTGTACCATATCTACTGAACAACAATACACCACGCTTTTCAATTGTTTCTTTAGTTACGCCTTTCATATTGCCAGCAGGTTTATTCTCATCTGCAGTAGGAGCAACTTCCCCTTCTGGAGTTTCGCCTTCAGGCACTGCATCTGGGTCGTAAGTATTCATATCATTACCAGTAACGTGTACATCTTGGAAAATCAAACGTTCGCCGCTCTCCTTATTTCTGATAGCAATACCAGTATCACCACCAACTTTACCGTTACCTTGTAAATATGGAGTACCATATATCTTGTTACTTACCTTTGTTCTTGAGCAAACAAGCTCAAAAACATTTATGATTTTACCATTACCATAAACATCGTTTTTGATTGTAACAGCACCGTGATTTTTTCTCTTTTCAGCTTCAAGCTTTGGACTTGCAATATTGTCTTGCATAACAATAATACTATTTGAAGCAGCTGCATTTCTAAACTTATTCCAGTCTGCTACATTAACGCCGTCTTGAACTGCAATACAATCAACTTCCATTGCTGTTGTAGAACCGTTTTCACCGACCAAGTTATATTTAAGTTTAAATTCACCTTCTTCGGTTACAGTCAAGTTAGTTGCACCTTTAATAGTAGCACCGCCACCATCTTCTGTAATAGAAAATCCTGTTCCTCCAGGGAAAGTTTTTGTCAAATCAACTTGCCCTTCTGTACCAAAGTAGAATGGTAAATCTGACATTTCAACAATAAGTTCTGCACCACCCAAACCTTGAGTCTTTGTTTCAGCAAACAAAATGCTCATTAAAAGTGGTCCAAACATAATTGCGATAGTAAGGAATAATGCCAAACATACACAAGCAATACCACTATTTAAAATGATTTTACCTTGCTTGCTTAATTTTTTTCTCTTTTTTCTTTCCTTACATTTTTTGCCGTTAATTAAATAAACCTTATCCATTTCTTCGAATTCTGCAGCAACATAAGCATCTGCGTCCATTTCGACAACAGCTTCTTTTGCAGAATCGTCTTCTGACTCTTCTACAACATCTTCAACGGCTTTAGCAGGTTCGATAGCAGGTTCAGTAGTTGCGGATTCTTCTTTCTCAGAACTTGCATAGACTTTTTCGTCATAACTAGCTAAATCAAGTTCTTCGAATTCACCGAATTCGTCAACACTATTTCTTTCCTCTTCTCTCATAAATTCCCCTCGCTTTAAGAATACTTTTTATGCAATTATAGTATATCATTTAAACTTGATTTTGTAAATACCTTTTTTTTGTGATTTTAAGTTAAAATTGTCATAATTTTACTTATTATATAAGAAAAACTACAAACAACCCCCGATTTTTGTTGATAATCTTACACTAAAATGATATGATGTATCGCCATAAAAAAATTTTACTTTTTTTAAATTTTTATCTATGCAAACTGCCTTTTAGCAAACATTTTTCTAATATTGCTTTTTTGTATTTAAAATTACTATCAAAAAGCAAGTTGCCTTAATTTGTCATAGTAAACTTTCTATCCAACAAAGCCTAATGTATTTTGCTTATAGAAAATATCACAAACCTATGCTTTTACGCTCAACAAAAATTTGCAAATTAAGCTTGAGTATACAAATAATCAACTTAAATTATTTAGTTTTGCAATACACATAATCACTAAAATAATTTTTGCTGTTGCAAGTTTATAAAATATTTCAAAAGACTAAAAAAATATTCCGAAAATCGATATTAATTGACAATTTAATGTATTTTGATTAATAAAATTTACAGTTTTAAAAAGCTATATTTTAGTGAATAAAAAAAGCAAAAGCATTCACTGCTTTTGCTTTTTTATGTCATATTTGTAATGTTAAGTTAAATCATTAACTTCTACCATTTTTTAATTCTTCATATAGTTTTTCTACAGTTTCTTGATTCAAAACAGCTGTAGGAGTTACTGCTAAATTACCTTTTTCATAATATCCCCAAACATCAATATCTTTGATTATTGCAGCTGCAACACCCGGCAATGGGAAACCATTTTCATATCCTTTTTCTCTTGAAGTTTGATATCCAATATCTTGATAATTAATAACTTTAGAGCCATTTTGTGCAAGTCCGCCACCTGTTCTCAATTTAATTATTGCAAAGTGGATATATTTTTCACCTTCAACTTCCGCTTTTAAAGTATCGTATTTGGATTTTGGTATTTCACTTTTTGCAACTGGGTTTGCAACGCCTGCTGCACTTTCTGTCTCTGGCATAAATGCCAATCCATCTTGCAACTTCCAGTTATAAATATCAAGGAAACTACCTTTAACAATTTCTAATTCATTCCAACTATCTTCTGCATTTGCTGCACTAATATTGCTATCATAACAATAAAATACTACACCGCCTGTTAATGAATTTGCAATTACATTGTTTCTAGATGTTATCACGCTTTTCTCATTTGCATAAGTTGCAATTGATATTGTTGTATCTGACGCATTACGGATAATATTTCCTTCCATTTCCATATTGCTATTTCTAACGTGAATAATTTGGTGTCCGTTTTCCAAAACGCAATGTTTCAATTTTAGATTAGCTTTTACTGGTTCGTTACCTACCATTGCACCTGCCAAATTAATAAGATATCCGTAATTACTAAATAGTTTTAAGCCCCTTTTTTCAATAATAGTATCGCTAACGCCTGCCAAATTACCGCCTTCTTCGGTAATCATATCATTACCCATAATATGCAAATCTTGCATAATAATTGGGTTTTCCATTTCTTCTTCGTTATCTCTTGGAAGAATATTGAACGCTCCCCAACCTTGTACAGGTCCGTTACCTTGTAAATATGGCTTTGAAAGTTTACCACCTGTAAATTTATTGCGGCAACATACAATTTCAAAAACATTTATCTTACACCCGTTTCCATAAATATTATTACGAACGGTATAACCTTCCATTTTGCCTTTCTTAACGCCTTCCATTGACGGCGCTGCCATATATGGAGTATGCACGCATATTGCAGCATATTCTGAATCATCATCTGTTGCTCTTTTAGTAGTTAATTCCTTTGTAAATGATTCCCAATTATCTACATTTACAGCATTAGGTACAACTTGGAAATCTTTTTCAACCGTTTCTTCCTTATCATCAACCATATCGGTAAATGAAACAACAAAATCTTCTAGCTCATTGACTTTTAGTATTCCGTTTACAATATTAGTTGTACTTGAACCAATAACTTTTTTAAAGTTTTTACCATTAGGATACATTTTTGTCAAATCGACAGAACCTTCTGTTCCTACCATATGCGGAAGACCTGTCATATCGACTTTCAAGTCTGCACCTGCCATACCTTGGGGCGGAGTAATTTGAAAAAATGAAGATGCAAAGTATATCAAAACAATACATAAAACCGCAGAAATAACAGTTGCATAAGTACGCACAACAATTTTTCTGACTTTGGTTTTTCTCCTTTTCCTTTTTCTTTGTTTATGTTTTACGCCATTAATAACAGTAGTTTTTTGCATTTCTTCAAATTCTGCAGATAAATCGCTATTATTTTGATTATTCTCCGAATTTTCTATTATGCTTGTGTTTTGAAGAACATTTTGTTCATCTTCAATTTCTTTAATATCATTTGGGTTTGTTTTTTCTTCCCCAAAAATACCCATAGATACTACGCCTTCAGCAAGAGCTTTATCTGAAAAATCACCAATAGAATCATCACTTTCAACAGCGGTTAAGTCTTCAGCTATATCACTAGGCATAATGACTTTTTCTTCTTCGGAAATGTCATTATGTGAAACATCTCCAGTATCATTTACTGTCAATGTCTCCCCCGTTTTAGCCGAAAAATCCGTCGTATTAGCACTTTCTCGATTTGAAAAATCTTCTTCCTTGAAAATGTTTTTATCTTCACTCATAATTTGCCTCACGTAAAATTTTAAGTAAAATTGTACATATTTATCATAACATATTTTTTTTGTTTTGCAAATAGTTTATATATATTAGAAGATTTTAGGCTTAAAATATAATAGCAAAAACTGCCATTATCGATGGTTTATTACTGCTTATTTAAAATTAAATATGCAAAATATCTTGATTTTAAATTGCAAATAGGCTATAATTATTTTATTAAATATTTTGGAGTTATTATGATTTTATTTAAAAATGTAAGACCGATTATAGACGGAAAAATTGAAGAAAAATGCGATATTGCAGTTAATAACGGCAAGATATATGATATTGCAAGCAACATTGACATAAGTAGTGCGGATATTACTTATGATTTAAAAGGCGGCATTTTGGCAAGCGGTTATATTGATATTCACACTCACGGCGGTGGCGGTCACGATATGATGGAAGGCACTAAAGTTGCAATTGAAGAAATTTCTAAATATCATTTGATTACAGGTACTACAACTTACTGCCCTACAACTCTTACAGCGGATTTACCAACTACTCTTGCAGCACTTGATAATGTTCGCAAATACAACTCACCTTATGCAAAGATATACGGCACACATCTAGAAGGTCCGTTTTTGTCAATGAAAGCACCGGGAGCACACCCACCTGCTTATATTTTAGAGCCTAATGAGAAAAACACTGAATGGGTATGGGATAACAAAGATATAGTTTCTAGAATAACTGTTGCACCAGACCAAAAAAGCAGTGATTGGTTTACAAAAAAATGTACGGAGAATAACTTACAAATTAGTATGGGACACGATGCAAGTATTGATGACGAAATTAATGCACTTACAAAAAACGGTGCAAGCAGTGTTACACATATGTACAACTGCACTTCTCGTTGCTCAAGAAGGACTACACCACACAAACATTTAGGACTTACTGAAGTAGGACTTACAGATGATAGACTTTATAACGAAGTTATCGCAGATAACAGACACGTTCCTAACCCATTATTTAAAATGATTTACAAACTAAAAGGTGCGGATAAAATTTGTCTAGTATCCGATTCACTTGCTATTGCAGGTAATCACGGCGGAGAGTTTTTCTTGGGTAGTGGCATATCAAAACAAAAAATTGTTATTGAAGAAGATGTTGCTATAATTAAGGAACTAAACACTTACGCAGGCAGCGTAACACCTATTAGCAAAATGGTTGCTAACTTATGCCAAAATTTAAATATTCCGCTTGGCGAATGTGTTAAAATGGCATCTTTAAACCAAGCTAAATTAATGAAAATGACTGACCGTGGCGACATAAAAGTAGGTATGCTTGCAGACTTTAATTTGATTGACGAAAAAGGTAATTTATTAAAAACCTATTTAGGCGGAGTGGAAGTAAATAAAGATAACATTTAATATATTTATTGATTTATTAAAACCAATTTTTAATACAAATTTGTTTGTATCTAATTATATTTACCGATTAAAAAACAATAAAAAACCTATCAAAAATCGTGCTTAAATGCAAAATAACTGAGTTTCCGCTCAGTTATTTTTTTATTTAACGCATATTTTAATTTTACAAATTTTATTGTATATTCTTTACATAAAACAAGTTAATTTTATGTTAAACAAAAAGTTCTCTTGCCATTTTTACACCCATTACAGATGCCATCATTAGTCCCCTAGTCCAACCTGAACTATCTCCTAAACAATGCAGGTTTTTAATGTTTGTATTAAGTTTATCATCCATTTTAATTTTGTTGCTATAAAACTTTAATTCAGGCGAATACAGCAATGTTTCAGGACTTGCAAAGCCAGGCACTACTTCGTCAACTGCTTTTATAAAGTTGATTATGTTTAACATTGGTCTATATGGCATAGCACTTGTAATGTCCCCCGCCACTGCATCAGGCAAAGTAGGTCTTACATTGCTATTATCAAGCTCTTTTTGCCAAGTGCGTTTTCCGTCCAAAATATCGCCATAACGTTGCACAAGCACTTTGCCATTTGCAAGCATATTTGTAAGTTCCCCAACCTTTTGTGCATAAGCTATTGGTTGATTAAACGGCTCTGTAAATTTAGCACTACATAAAATAGACAAATTAGTATTGTTAGATTTCTTTTCCTTATAAGAATGTCCGTTTACAACAGCCAAATCATTATCATAATTTTCTTGACTTACAAAACCACCGGGGTTTTGGCAAAAAGTTCTTACCTTATTTTTAAATGGTTTTGGGTAACCTATTAATTTAGATTCGTAAAGCACATTATTGACTTCTTCCATAATTTCATTACGCACTTCCACACGAACGCCAATATCAACAACACCCGCTTCGTGCAAAATTTTATGCTCTTCGCAAATTCTCTCAAGCCAATCAGCACCACGGCGACCTGTTGCTATAACAGTAGTTTTTGCAAAATATTTAACCTTTTCCTTATTTTCTGTAGCAATTACACCAAGACACTCATCATTTTCGATTATAATATCTTCAACATTTACATTAAATTTAATTTCTACGCCGTTATTTAAAAGATATTGTTCTATCTTATAATATATCTCTTGTGCTTTTTCAGTACCTAAATGTCTTATAGGACAATCCACAAGTTTTAAGCCCGCTTGAATAGCTTTTTTACGAATATCTTTTACTTTTTCTGTATTTCCTACACCTTCCACCTTACTATCAGCACCAAACTCAAGATATAAGCTGTCAGCATATTTTATCAATTCTTCCGCCATTTCTGTACCGATAAGTTCTGGTAAATCACCGCCAACTTCAGGACTCAATGACAATTTCCCGTCAGAAAAAGCACCCGCACCACTAAAACCTGTTGTAATGTTACAATATGGTTTACAATTTACACATTGTTTGGTTTTTGACTTTGGACAAACGCGTTTTTCTACCGAACGACCTTTTTCAATAATAAGTATTTTGTCTTTTGAGCCTTTTTTTACAAGTTCCAATGCGGTAAAAATACCTGCAGGTCCTGCACCGACAATAATCAAATCATACATAATTTTTCTCCTTAAAATAAAAATAGCTAAAGTTTTTCTATACACAAGCGGCATAGTAAACTTTAGCAAGTTTGTAGAAACGCTCACGCAATATGTGAACTTATATGTCCAACCTAGTTGATTATACCACAAAATAAATTTTTGTCAATACCTTTTTTTAAATTTGTCAATATTTGTCAAAACTAATTTATTAGGTAATTTTGTTATTAAATTTTAAAATAAACATATTTCCTATTAATAGTATTATTTTACCATATTTTTTGCGATTATACAATACCAATTTAAAAAAACGGTGCTTTTTCAAGCACCGTTAATTTTTATCCCCTTTCACGAAGCAAAGTCGCTGGAGCGATTTTTCGTACAGGTATAGCACAAAGCATTGAAACTAAATATATTAAAAGCGGTATGCACACAATTATTCCAACTACATATCCCCAAGGTATGATAAAGGCAAAGTGCCCCGCTCCTATAAAGCTACCCATTGCTGTAAGCATTGGTGAAGTTATTAATGCACCGACTATACCGCCAATCAAACTGCCTATAACACCCAAAATTACCATTGCCACTGCTATTTGCGTCATTATATTAGGTGTAGTGTACCCAAGTGCTTTATATATTGCATAATTTCTTCGCTCACGCAATAATTTTAATTTTATTAGCATTACAAGTAAAAGACTAATTATAATTGCGGTAACAGCAATAAATACAGTCATAACGGCATCAGCAGCTGTTTCCACAACATTCAAAATCATATTTCCGAGCCTAACTTTTCCGGTAAGAAATGCACCATAATGTATATTTTCTTCATTATTAACATTTTTTAATACTTGCGTTATTTGGTCATATGTTGGTACTTTATCTTTGTCAAAATAAAACATTCTAGGTGCTGTTTTTACTTCTTCTGCAGATAATATATCAATTATATTATCTAAAAAGGCCATATAATGGCAATTTTCAAATATAGATTGAAAATACCCTACAATTACATACTCATTTTTTACTGCATTCATAGTAAGTTCGTCAAAAGACACTGTAAAGCTATCGCCTATTTCAAAACCATTTTGTTTTGCAAATTTTTCATTTATTATTATTTCGTTTTTATGTTTTGGATACCTTCCTTTATAAACAAAATCAGTACGCAAAATATCAAACCTTTCAAAAAATTCACCGCGTATCCAATCATCGCTATCGCCGATATAGCCACCGCAATATACTTCCGCAAGCATATCCGCTTGATATCCGTCCATACTTCTTATAGCTTCAAAATACGGGTCTGAATCTTCATATCTTAAACCTATTATATAATCTGGATTCTCGGTAGCTGCCATATTAATAATTGCAGTTTGGTCGACTTTTAAGTTATAAAACACAACGCTAACAAAGGAACATAACAATGACATAATAAGCACTACTATAACTACCATAACGCTTCGATTAACTTCGCTTGTTACGCTTTTTACGCCAAGTGTGCTATTAACGGGAAGTTTAGATTTTGCTAGCGGCACTAAATTTCTTTTAAAAGAGTGTGTTTCAAAATTATTACGCATTGCAGATAATGGAGTAACCTTTTTAACTCTACTTGTTGCAAGCATTACAACTGCACTTATAACTGAAATTATCAAAGCTATTGCAACAAAAACACTTCCAACATTCAAGCCTATTGCTTTGCTGCACTCAAGTCTTGCCATATCAGTTATGATATTTACAAATGTAGGCATCAAAGTAATACCCAAAATTATACCTATAATCATACAAATACCACTTATTACGCTATAAATTGCAAGATAACTAAGTCGTAACATATCCGTGGTATACCCTAATGCTTTAAATACGCCTAAATTTCTCACTTCGTCCATAACTGATGAGCGTACCAAAAATCCTATTACCAAAGCTACTATAATAGCGACAATGACGGAAAATGTAATCATTGCAGCACCCAATATCAAAATAAATGAACTTGTTGCGTCCTTAAAAGTTTGTCTGTCATTATATCCCGCCCCAATTATTTTTGCATCATCGCCAAATAAAAGAACTTGTTCGTAATTATATTCATTTGCAACATTCATCAAGGCTTTTCCGCACTCAAGCTGTGCTTTTGCATTCTCCGCATCATCTTTATAGGTAAACTTCACATTTATTATTTGCTCTTCTATTATACTCTCATCTGTTTTTGAATTTCTACTCACCATTTGATAAAAATCATTCTCAACATAGTAATAAACTTCTGAATAAATTTTGGTCATATCGTCATAAACACCTGCAACATACCCCCAATAATTTTCACCATTGTAACGATACATAACTTTATCGCCTATATGACCTGTTATCAAATAGTTTCCCGTTACATAAATTTTAAAACCTTCACCGCTCACTTGGTTACGAATATATGGTTTAAATTTGTTGTTTTGGTCATCGATATTTAAAAAACCGATTTTTTTTAGTGACATAGTGTTACCTACGCAAAAAATAAAAGTGCATTGATAATTATTGTCGTTTACAGGCATTTCCTGCCAAAGCATCGGCTGACTATCCACACATTCTATATCGTCTCTTTCATTTATAGCACTTATCATTCTTGTTGATAAAGTTCCGTTTAATTCTTCATAGACAAAAACTGCAAGGTCAGGCGAATTTGAAAGGTTACGGGCATTGTAATATAAATCCCCCATACCAAGGCAGATTGAAAGCCCGATTATCATCATCATTACAGATAAAACTACAAACAAACCTGTTATAAAAAAGCCCGTTTTCCCTTTATGGAAATGCGATTTAATAATACTCCACATACTACCACCCCATTTCGTCTAAAAAGGCTTTAAGAGTTTCTAACCTTTCCTTCTCGTTTGATTTATCGTACTCTCCAAGTGTAATATCATTTAAAATAACTCCGTCTTTAAGGTAAAGCACACGATTTCCCCTTACTGCACTTTTCATATCGTGAGTAACCATTACGATATTTTTGCCTTCCTTATGAAATTTGTTCATCAAATCCAATACGGATATAGAATTCGCAGAGTTTAAAGCACCTGTCGGTTCATCTGCAAAAATCACTTTAGGGTTATTGATAATTGCTCTTACAAGCCCCACTCTTTGAAGTTCACCACCTGACATTTGAGAAGGGAATTTTTTGTACATTTCGGCAGGTATACCTACCAAATCAAAGTATTCGCAAGCTTTTTCATAAACAGCTTTGCGCGAAAGTCCCGATAAATATCCGCTTGCAAGCACATTATCCATAATTGACATATTGTCATTCAAAAAAACTTCTTGAAAAATAAATCCGCAATTAGTTCTTCTAAATTTTGCAAGTCGGTCATTTGAGTAGTCGGATATTTTTTCACCTGCAAAAATTATGCTACCAAGTGTAGGTTTATCCATACCAGACAAAGCATACAAAAGGGTAGACTTACCGCTACCGCTATTGCCCATTATTACGGTAAAGTCGCCTTCTGCAATCATTAAATCCAAGTTGTTCAAAACGTGTTGCTGCACACCGCCTACCGAAAAAGATTTACACAAACCTTCAGTTTCTATTATGTTTTCAAATTGGTTAGTTTCCATAGGTAATCTCCTTTTGGCGGATAAAATTTTAAATCAAATATTTAAAAAATGTAGATGACTTAATTATTCCGTCACCTACATTATATTACTAAAGTAAGCCACAATCTTTTTCTGTAATCTTTCTTTTCTTTCTTATTTCTTTCCGAAAATCGGTACTAAACCGCTTTTTCACATTATTGATAGTTTTTAAGCATATCCAAAGTTAGCTCTACAACAAATCCGTTATCGTTATAGCACTTAATATCTCCGCCCATTCTTACAACAAGTTTTCTGCAAATATTAAGTCCCAAACCTTGTCCCAATTTTTCTTCCGTTTTCTCGCCACGATAAAATCTATCCATTATATATGATAGTTGTTCAGGGGCAACACCGTCGCCGTAATCTTTAAATGTTACCTTTAATTTTTCATCTTCAATTCTCATTTTTACGCTTATATTGGTATCAGCATATTTATATGAGTTTGAGATTATGTTTTCAATAACCTGTACCATTCTTTTTTTATCATACAGCACATTGCCACAAACAATCTCGCCCAAAACCACTTTTTTATTATAATCGTTTTCTACTATCAAGTTTTTAAATTCTTCTATGCTGTGTTTTGTAATAAACACATTAAGTTGTCCTTCTTCTTCAAGTGCTTTTTGATAAAAATCGTTTACCATATTATCAATGGAATTCACTTTTCTCAATATAATATTGTAATTTTCATCGTCACTTACAGCAAGGTTACATTCAGTTATCGCTTTTATTGTAGATAGCGGAGTTTTTATCTCGTGTCCAATCTCTTGCAAAAGTCTGCGTCTTTCCATATACACATTTTGCTCATTTAGCCTACTTTCCCTTAAATTATTACGCATAATGTCAAAAGCTTCCCCAAACTCACCAAATGACAGATATTTATCTAAAATCAATGGTGAATCCAGGTTACCTTTTGCAACTTCTTCAGCAAAACTCTTTAAATTTTTAAAAGGTTTAATAGTACGCCTGTAAATCAAATAACACCCAATCGCCATTATTATTCCCATTACAACAAATGCTGCCGCCACTATCCAAATCAATGTGTTTCGCATATTATAAAATCTTTCTTTAGCCATAGTGTAAAAAATGATTTTATTATCGCCATAATCAACAACAATATCCCCGTCTGCCAAGGCCCTACTTAATCTTGTATTATAATCAATATCGTTTACTTGCTTAGTGGTAAATAATACTTTGCCTGTCTTGTCTATCAAAGTATAATCATAAACTATTTCTTCAACGCTCTCGCCTTTATTCAAACATTGTATAACTTCATTTATATACACAGTATCCACTTTTTTATAGTCAAAACCAAGTCCTATCCCCAAAGCGATAGCACTAATAACTATAAACACAAAAACTATACTACATATAAATTTTTTCATATATGCCCCACATAAACGCTGTAATTAAAAGGTAAAAATGTTACAAAAATCGGTATTAAATGCAAATTTAATTTGCTTTATAGCTTTTAAATTGCAAAACTAAAAATATCTACAAATTAATTTGTTTACAAAAATTTATATCCTGTCCCCCAAATTGTGGCAATATATTCTCCGGAGAATCTCTCTAATTTTTCCCTAATTCTACGGATATGGATATTTAAGGTATTGTCACTATAATAGCCTTCTCCCCAAACATTCAAAATAATATCGTCTTTATCAAGAACTTTACCACGGTTATTAAACAAATAGATAAATAGTTTAAATTCCATATTTTTTAAATGTATTACTTCTGCACCACGCTTTATTGTCATAGCATCTTTATCTACCATCAAATCTTTATAGCACTCTACTCCTAAGTTTTCTTTAGCAATCAAATTTTTAACTTTTAGCAAAAGTACTTGAAGAGAAAAAGGTTTTACGATATAATCATCTGCCCCCAAATGATAACCTTTTAACATATCACACTCAGCATTTCTTGCGGAAATAAGCAGTATTTTTGCCTGTGGTGCTAACTTGCGTATAATTTCAATACAATCATAACCACTTTGCCTTCCAAGATTAATATCCAGTAAGACAACTTTTACATCACTTGAAATTGCTTTTATACTATCCGCTGTATACTCGGTATGCACAGCAAGACCAAACATTCCAAAATATTTTGCCACGCTATCTGCAAGTTCTCTCTCGTCATCAATTATCCAAATTTGTTCAGCCATTATTCCCCTGCCTTATGCAAATCAAAATTAATCTTTTTTATATTAAGTATATCATATATTTTTTATATTTTAAATAGTAAATGGAAAATTTTTGAGCAAAATTCTTTCTTATTTATTTCTTTGACTAGCTTTTATTTGTTTTTTTGATTAAATAAATAGAATAATGCAATTTTATTATAATCACAAAACAAAAATACTATTAAATTTAATTTTAACATAAAAAAACAGGCAGATTAAATATCTGCCTGTTTTTTTACCCAATTAATAATTGTTCAATTTGTAATTATTATCCAAAATAGTTGTTAGTACTACGCTATCCGCTTTGGTTATGCTACCTGTATTTAATATTAATGCTGCTAAAATCACATAATCTTCAATTGCTGTATACCCATTTGTTACAAGATTATTTAAATACATAATATCACTTGCACTCAATCTTCCGTCACCATTTAAATCACCTAGTACCGATATATATGTTCTTCCACTTCCATTTATCTCGTAATACCAACCTGTGCCTACTATCGCATTATCGTCTGTGATTTGTGTATCTTGATTATTATATATTGCTATTTGTGCTGTATTTACACCTAGTGTAGCTAACTTTGCTTTAAACTCACTTAACTTTGTATTAACAGATATATTTCCTAGCACATTAGTTGCTGTTTCGCTTACTATTCTCTCATACTTTCCATTTTCTTTATTTAATATTAAGTATGTGTAATTATTAGTTTCATTTTCAGCTGTGCTTAAGAATGTAGTTATATCAATATTTCCGCTTATTACATTATGCAATATCTCACTATCTATATTTGTTACATTGCCTTTGTTGTTTATCATTGCGGCAAGCACATTTTCCAAAGACATTGTGTTTAATATGCTGTTATCTTTTGCTATCTCTCTTATGTATGCTATGTCACTTGCACTTATTCTTCCGTCGCCATTTATGTCTCCCAATACGGATAGGTATACTGTGTCAAAAGCAGTTGTGCTTGTACTATTTTCAAATAGTTCTACTCTATATCCTGTACCTACTATTTGTGTTCCTACACTATCAGTTATTTCACCATTGCTAGCTATTCCGTCATATATTACTGCGTTGTTGTTATCATATACTTTGATTAAATTTAAATCATTTCTTAAATTACTTAAAAATACAGATAATTTTGTGTTTACTCTAATCCCACCCATTACATATCTGTTATTTCCATTTATTAATGTTATATCTGTATCATTCACTTTATGAAAATATTTTCCGCTTGAATAAGTCTTTCTTACATTATTGTCTTTGTAAATGTATTCATATCCCGAAATATCATTTGGCAAAATACCGCTATGTATAATCTCAAAGTCATAATTCAAATTAGCTATACTACCATCTGTCCAAGTTGTGTTATAGTTATCTTTCAATTTGACAACAGCTGTATATTTGCCAGGCAATGTTTGCCTATTATACTTTATTTCCATTGTATTTGCATCAAAGTTTTCAGGCATAAAATTAATTTGACTATTATTTGTATACATAAACACATATTGTTTATTAACAGGCTTTGCAATTTTAGTCTTTGCCTTTTCTATTGTCACATTAAAAGTTGGGTTTAAATAAATTCCATCAGCATAAAATGCGTAATTCCCCGGCTCAGCTATTGCAAAAGAAGTCCCACTTACTTTATTGCTTGCAGTTGTGTTTTTATAAAAACTACCACCTCCTATACTAATATTGTATCCACCTGTTTTGTATGGCAATATCACGCTGGAATTTGTTGTTTTTTCATTTGCATTACTACCCCAACTCCAATTGATTTTAGCTGTAGGTTTTGTGCCTGTTTTTAACATAACTTCATTAGAGTTTTTAGTTATAATATGTCCGTCAACATCTGAAAAGAAAAATCTATCTGGTGACAAAGTATTGCCACTACTAGTATACCCACTCGTAAAATTGACATTGTCGTAATGAGTTATACCTATATTAGTATTTTTTCCGTCTTTCATTAAATTTTCTATAATTTTTAAAGTTGCAATAACTCCAAGATTATTAATTTTTCCATTAAGCGTATTATTATATATTTTCAATCCTGCACCAATTTTTATATTAACTTCAAATGTAGCACCGCCACCACGCACACCTGCTTTATTATTTATAATAGTGCAATCTTTCACAGTTCCTTCACAAGACAAACTTGAAGCCATTCTTATACCGCCGCCATAAGTTTTAGATTCATTATTATTTATGTAAGCACCTGAGACAAAGGCAGTATCACAATCACCGCCTATACGAATACCACCCCCACAATGCTCGGAATAGTTGTATTCATAAGTCCCCCCAGTAATATTTACATTTGTAGCATCATAAAAAACTCCGCCACCTTCTCCTATGCTGGTTAAAGCCTTATTGTAAGAAATTATCCCTCCACTAATGCTAGAGTCACCCACTACACAATAAATTCCGCCACCAAAGCCATTAGCCATATTTTTATGTATAAGCCCACCATTTATAATGATATTGGAATGTGAATCTGCATATATGCCACCACCATTATTATTAGCATTACTATTGGCAATATTATTGCATATCAATCCATTATTCATTATCAAAGTTGAATTGATATGAGAATGCACAGCTCCACCATTAAAACCAGTGTTATTGCAAATCATTCCACTATTTATAGTAAGCAAACAATTATCTTCCATATAAATAGCTCCTGCATTATTGTCATCAAATCCACCTGTGATTTTACCTGCTCCAAACACAGATAAATCTCTATTAGGGTTTGCTTTATAAGCATCTAATATTTTTGCCGTATCAAACTGACTATCTTTAATAGTCAAAGTGCTTTGATATAACACTATTACTTGACCGCGTCTTCTTACTGCTGTTAAATTCCTGCTTATGGTATGTCCATTTAAATCAAGCGTAATATTAGCAGTTGGTGGTACTTGTATTCTTCCTTCATTAAGTCCAACCCCTGTACCAAAAGAAGTAGTGTAAGATGCGTCACTTTCTGCAATCCAATCCGCCATTAAAGTAACTAATATATGCTTACCAGTCAATGACTTTTCAATTGCTTGACTCCATTTTTCTGCTTGTTCCTTACAAGTCTTTCCGTCAAGCAAAATTTCTTCTGCAATAGTTACACTTGCATAAGTTGCAGTACTTGTTATGCTTTCATCTTTTGTTAAATTTGCGTTACTATTGTTTTCCTGCAAGGTATATGCTACACTGTAGCAAACTAGTAAAAGACAAGATATAAAAATAGCAAAAAATACTATTCCCGCACACTTTATACATTTTGCCATAATAAAACTCTCCTTTTATTTAGTACATAGAATAAGT
>CAJTYW010000019.1 GCA_910583995.1 uncultured Christensenella sp.
GTTTAACATCTTTTGAACTCACGTGCCTAGCACGTGGTTTTCTTATACAAAAAAAATCCTACCGACAAAATCGGTAGGATTGATTTTTTAAATTAATATTCCAAATTTTTAGCAAGGTATGTTTCTAACTCGTCAATAGAAATTCTAATTTGAGCCATACTATCACGCTCACGAATAGTTACGCAGTTATCTTCCAAAGTATCAAAGTCGATTGTTACGCAATAAGGTGTACCAATTTCGTCTTGACGGCGATATCTTTTACCAATACTTGCTGTTTCGTCAAAAGTGCAACTAAATTTCTTGCAAAGATTTTTGTAAATCTCTTCGGCCTTTTCAGTAAGTTTCTTTTGAAGTGGCAATACTGCAACTTTGTAAGGTGCTAAAGCGTGGTGCAAATGCAATACAACTCTTGTATCGCCGCCTTCAAGTTCTTCCTCTTCATAAGCGTTGCACAAGAAAGCCAATACCATTCTGTCTGCACCCAAAGATGGCTCTACAACATAAGGCACATACTTTTCGTTAGTAACAGGGTCAGTATATTCCATATTAACACCGCTTGTTGTTTGGTGTGCTTTTAAATCATAGTCTGTTCTGTCAGCAATACCCCAAAGCTCTCCCCAACCGAATGGGAACAAGTACTCAAAGTCTGTTGTAGCTTTTGAATAGAATGACAATTCTTCCTTATCGTGGTCACGAAGTTTTAATCTGTCTTGTTTAATGCCTAATCCCAACAACCAGTCACGGCAATAAGCTCTCCAATAACTAAACCAATCTAAATCTGTACCTGGCTTGCAGAAAAACTCAAGTTCCATTTGTTCAAATTCACGAGTACGGAATGTAAAGTTACCAGGTGTAATCTCATTTCTAAAGCTTTTACCAATTTGGCAAACACCAAAAGGCACTTTCATTCTTGTAGTGCGTTGAACATTTTTAAAGTTTACAAAAATACCTTGTGCAGTTTCAGGTCTTAAATAAACTGTATTTGCAGTATCTTCATTAACGCCTTGGAAAGTTTTGAACATTAAGTTAAATTGTCTTACACCTGTAAAGTTGCTGTTACCGCAATCAGGACAAGCAATTTTATTATCAATAATAAACTTTTCCATTTGCTCATTAGTCCAGCCAGCAATATTAATATCTAGGTTGTGTTTTGCAATGTAGTTTTCAATCAAATTATCCGCTCTGTGTCTTGCTTTACAACTTTTGCAGTCCATAAGCGGGTCGGAAAAACCGCCAACGTGTCCACTTGCAACCCAAACATTAGGATTCATTAAAATTGCACAATCAAGCCCTGTATTTAGTGGTTGCTCTGTAACAAACTTTTTCCACCAAGCTTTTTTAACATTGTTTTTTAGCTCAACACCTAAAGGACCGTAATCCCAAGTATTTGCAAGTCCACCATAAATCTCACTGCCTGAAAATACAAATCCTCTTGATTTGCACAAAGCAACAAGTTTATCCATTGTCAATTGTCCCATATAATACCTCTAAATATATTATTATTTTAAAAGGTTTTCATCTTACAATAAGCAAAATATTAAGATAATCCCTTTTTTATTTAAAATTCAATAGTAATAATATGATAATATAAATTAAAAATTTTGTCAAGAAGCTTGTAACACTTTTAAAAAAATATGCGTACTATTAACTAGAGATAAACATCTCAACAAATTAAGGAGGTAAATGTTATGAACGGATGTGGTAATAACTGCTCATGTATCTGGATTATTTTAATACTTATTTGCTGCTGCGGTTGCGGTAACGGCTGTGGTAATAGCTGCAACAATAATGGTTGCGGTTGCATTATCCCATTACTTATTGTTTGGTTATGCTGCTGTGGTGGTTGTGGCTGCAATAATAGCTGCGGTAACGACAACTACAACTTCAATTGCAAATAATAAAAAACACAAGCTACCTTAATACATAGCAAAAGGTCAAGTAGCTAAACATAGCTACTTGACTGATTCCCATTAGTCTACCCTTTGTTTTAATAATAACTAAATTTTCTGCAATTTCTTATTATAACTAAAACTACGGCAAACCAAAATTTTAAAATATAATTTTATTATCTATGTTTTTTTGCAATAATTTCGCCTGTTTGCATATCAACAAGTACGCAAAACATATTATCGCTGTTTTCCACAACATTTACAAACCAAAAATATTCTTTAGGATTTTTTGACCTGTCGCAGGAAATTTTTATATAAATTTCACTTTTAAAACTATTACCGTCAAACATACTTTCCAAATCTTCAGCACAATTGTTATATACGATTTCAACAGCTTTTTTGTAATCAATACCATTTGTATTGATATTAGACAAAGTGTACTCAAAATTTTGTTCGCCCAAAGTAATAGTTACATTTTTGATAGCACCTAGTTTTTGTAACTCTTCAATATTTGCCGTATAATTAATACCGATTATACTTTTTTCCAAACTACCTTCATAAACACCAGCTTCGCCTGTAACTTTGAAAGTCAAAGACCTGTTTGTCATATCAAGATTAACAGGTGTAACATTCATTGTGCAGTACTCTGCCATTTCACCAACTTCACCATCTGCAATCAAAGCTTTTTCGCGTGAGCCACTAACTAACTCAATGTAAAAATTAGCGTCTTCTGCAACAAGCATTTCGTTATTATAATAAGATATATTACTTTGCATAGATTGCAATTTTTTATCAACTTTATTGCAACCGACAAGCATAACAGACATAACTAAAACAACTAAAATAATCAAACTGAAAATAATACCTTTATGAATTGACTTTTTCATATTTCACCTCACATACTTAAATATATGCTGCAAATTTTCATATATGAGTAAAAATTAAAAATAGTAAAAATTTCAATTAAATAAAACTACTTTAACACAAATTATATAATAAAAAACCATTTAACAAATCAACTATTTTAAAGTATTATTGTACAAAAAACCTTTCAAAAATCGGTATATAACAAAAAAATAGTGCCTTAAAGCACTATTTTTATATTTTTTTAAAATTATTATTCTCTGTTTGCAAGCATAGTTTTAACTTTCATCAATCTTACTATATTTCCCCTTTCATTCTCGTCCAGTTTCATAGTAATATCGTGAATCGCTTCTTCCGTTTGCGGAATCATAATGTATTCCAAAGCGTTTACACGACGGCGATTTTTTTCAATCTCTGTTGCAAGCATATTACAAGTTTTTTCCACTTCTGCAAGCTTAATAAGTTTTTCTGCCAAAGTAGAAATTGTGCTAATTGATTTATCAAGCTCACTTGTAACACTGGCAAAAGAATATGGATATAAACTTGTGCTTTCAGTCTTTTTTATCTCAATGCTAGGCACATTGACACTCATAATATTTTTTGTACCAAGTTCCAACTCCATACCGATTGCAGGCATACTCAAAGCTTCCCAAATTACGCTGTCTGTGCTGACAGACTTTGCAAGCATAAACTCAGCCAAAGCACTGCTTAGCTCTTTTTCTACTTCCAATCTTAAACGCATATTTTCTTTGGCATATCCTATAAATTGCCTAATCATTTCGTCCGATTTGTCTTTTAGCAATTTATGTCCACGAACGGCAGTCTTTTTCCTGTTTTTAAGCCGCCTTAACTCCATTCGTGTAGGATTGACTTTCAATTTACTTGCCATAATCAGTCCTCAACTTTCATTTTATCAAAATATTCTTCCAAATATTTATCTCTTATTCTCTTCATTTCTGCTCTTGGCAAAATTGTCAATAGCTCCCAACCAATACGCAAAGTATTCTCTATTGTACGGTCAGTATGATTGCCTTGAGAAACATATTTTGCTTCAAACTCTTCTGCAAATTTAGCATAAAGTCTATCTACAGGTGACAAAGCTGCATCACCTAAAATTGCAGATAACTCTTTTGCTTCCTTACCTCTTGCATAGGCAGAAAACAATTGGTTCATTGTATCTGCGTGATCTTCACGAGTTTTACCCTTACCAATACCTTTGTTTTTAAGTCTCGATAATGACGGCAAAACATCGATAGGTGGCTCAACGCCTTTTTTATGAAGTTCTCTTGACAAAATAATTTGTCCTTCTGTTATATAACCTGTTAAGTCAGGGATAGGGTGAGTTTTGTCATCTTCAGGCATTGTCAAAATAGGAATTTGAGTTATGCTACCTTTTTTACCTCTTATTCTACCCGCTCTTTCATAAATAGTAGCTAAGTCTGTATACATATAACCTGGATATCCACGACGACCTGGAACTTCTTTTCTAGCTGCGGAAACTTCTCGCAATGCTTCTGCATAGTTGGTGATGTCAGTCATAATAACTAGTACGTGCATACCTTTTTCAAATGCAAGATACTCAGCTGCAGTAAGTGCCATTTTAGGTGTTGCAATACGCTCAATGGCAGGGTCGTTTGCTAGATTCATAAACATTACTGCCCTTTCAATAGCACCTGTTTTCCTTAAATCTTGCATAAAGAAATCTGCTTCTTCATAAGTAATACCGATTGCTGCAAACACAACCGCAAATTTATCACTAGTATTTAAAACCTTTGCCTGTCTTGCAATTTGAGCGGCTAGCTCTGCGTGTGGCAAGCCTGATGCACTGAACACGGGTAGTTTTTGTCCTCTTACCAAAGTATTTAATCCGTCAATTGCAGAAACACCTGTTTGAATAAATTCGTCAGGATAATCTCTTGCTGCGGGATTGATAGGACTACCATTAATATTCATTCTTTTTTCAGGTATAATAGGAGCACCACCATCACGTGGATTGCCTAGTCCGTCAAATACTCTACCCAAAATATCTTCGCTCAAAGCAATCTCCAAGCTTCTACCCAAAAATCTTGCTTTTGATGTACTCATTTGAATACCTTGAGAACCTTCAAACAATTGTACCAAAGCTTTATCACGATTAACTTCCAAAACTTTACCACGCCTAATTTCGCCGTCTTCTTGTACAATTTCTACAAGTTCGTCAAATTTAGCACCTTCAACACCTTCAACAAGCATCAAAGGTCCAACAATTTCTTTAATTGACTTATATTCTTTAAGCATTATAATTCTCCTTCAGAAATAAGTGTTTCTATTTCATCTGCCATTTGTTTTGACAATTCGTTAAACTTAGCAAGATTACTCTCTTCAATATATTTAGAACGGCTTATTGCCTCTCTTGCAGGAAGTTCAAGTATTTCGTCAACTTCCACATCTTCATCAATAGCCTTCAAAGCTAAATCGTGTGCTTCCAATATCAATTTTAACATTGTGCATTGCTTTTTAAGTGTTGCATAAGTATCAACTTCGTGGAAAGCATCTTGGTGCAAATAATCTTCACGAATAGATTTAGCTGTTTCCATAGTCATTCTGTCTTTTGGTGACAAAGCATCAACACCGACAAGTCTTACGATTTCGTCAAGATTTGCTTCTTCTTGCAAAATCTTTAACGCACGAGTACGATATAATGACCAATTATCGTCAACATTCTCTTTATACCAATCGGAAAGTTTATCGTCATACAATGAATAACTTGTTAACCAATCTATTGCAGGGAAATGCCTTCTATAAGCAAGTGATGCAGATAATCCCCAAAATACTTTAACAATACGCAAAGTTGCTTGTGATACTGGCTCTGATAAGTCACCACCCGGTGGTGATACCGCAGAAATTGCAGTTATTGAACCTGTTCTTTCGTCTTGACCCAATGTTTTTACAATACCTGCTCTTTCATAGTACTCTGCAAGTCTTGAAGATAGATAAGCAGGGTAACCTTCTTCGCCCGGCATTTCTTCCAAACGACCTGACATTTCACGCAAAGCTTCCGCCCATCTTGATGACGAATCTGCCATAATGGCTACATTATAGCCTTGGTCTCTAAAATATTCCGCAATAGTTATACCTGTGTAAATACTAGCTTCACGAGCTGCAACTGGCATATCTGATGTATTTGCAATAAGAACAGTACGCTTCATTAATGATTCGCCTGTTTTTGGGTCGATAAGTTCAGGGAATTCATTCAAAACATCTGTCATCTCATTACCACGCTCACCGCAACCTACATAAACGATTATATCTGCATCTGCCCATTTTGCAAGTTGGTGTTGAACAACTGTTTTACCACTACCGAATGGTCCTGGGACACAGGCACAACCGCCTTTAGCAACTGGGAAAAATGTATCAATTACTCTTTGTCCGCTAATAAGTGGTTTATTTGGTGACATTTTTGTTTTATAAGGTCTGCCTTTTCTTACCGGCCATTTTTGCATCATAGTAAGCTCAATTTTTCCCTTAGAAGTTTTTACTACGGCAACAGTGTCTTTTACAGTAAACTCACCGCTTTTAATTTCTATTATCTCACCTTCTACGCCCTTTGGCACAAGGATTTTGTGATTAAATACGGTATTTTCCTGTACTTGTCCGAAAATATCGCCTGTGACAACTTTATCTCCTACCTTTTTTACAGGCACGAAATTCCAAAGTTTTTCATAATTTAAGGCCGGCATATCTACACCGCTGGAAATTCTATCACCTGAAGCTTCAAGCAACTTGTCAAGCGGTCTTTGAATACCATCATACATACCTTCAAGTAATCCAGGGCCAAGTTCTACAGACAATGGTTCGCCTGTTGTTTTTACAACTTCACCCGCACCTAGTCCGCTTGTCTCTTCATAAACCTGAATAGATGCTTTGTCTCCCCTTAATTCGATTACTTCTCCGATTAGATTTTTGCTTGATACACGAACCACATCAAACATTTTGCAATCGTGCATATTTTCGGCAACAATCAACGGACCGGATACTTTTATAATTTTTCCATCACTCATTGGCTAACCTCTCTTTTAGTTTAAACACACCAAATGTATTATTTTATCTTTAAAATCATATAAAGCTTATTTTTTTCTATATTAAACTCAATTTTTCAATCAATAACCTTTATATTAAAACTTAATTACCATTAATTTTACTGCAAATAATTTTGCAATAGTTTCATAAAACTTTTTTAATCCTTAAACAATATATCTGTTCCAACGGCTTTTTCCACATCTTTTTTGATATTTTCTATACCATAACCTGTTGAACCGTTTGAAGAAGGAATTGGTATTATCGCAGGATAAGTCCTGTTTCTGTACCTTGCAATTTGTTCTTCAATTTGAACTGCCAAATCTTCAGTTATAAATATTACCGAATAATTTCTTGCTAGCAATCTCAATTTTTCACTTGCTTCACCAACAGAATTTGCATTGTACACATTCATACCAATTGCTTTAAATGCAAGCGTGATATCACTATCACCTAAAACTGCTATCTTCTCTTTACGCATAAAAACCTCTCAATCTTGCCTTTATTTCCTGCAAGTTTGCACGATTTTTCAAACAAGTCAATATCATTCTTACCATTTTGATTTCAATTTTCTTTGCAATATAAAAGCCTGCAATCGGTGCAACGGAAAAAACATCAGCTCTCTCTTCCTTAAAGATATTAAGCAAATAGTTATCCCACAAAACTTCGTATTCAACCAAAGCTTTTCCCGATTTAACTTCATTTACACCAACAACAATAATCTCGCCGATTGTAGTGTACTTCAACTTTTCTGCAATTATATCAAAACTTTCCTTATACAAGCCTTCCAATATATAATCATTAATCTCTCCACCTGCAATAAGGTTTTCCTTTAAAAATGAAATATCGGCATCTATTCTTTTGCATCTAAGCAAAGTTGAAACATTAATAAAATCAATGTTTGCAAGCCAATATTTTGTCACACTTTTAACTTTTGCTTTTTTGCAAGCAGCAAGAATATCTTTATACATTGCCTTATCAAGTGTAATATCATTATATCTTGGTGATATGCTACCTTCTTTTGAGACAGATTCAATATCCTTTATTGCAGTTGCCATATTTTCAGGCAGTTTAGAATAATCTTCTTTTTGGATACACTCTTCTATAACAGCTGGCTCAATATTACCTTCGGGCAATAACATAAGACTAATATCCAAATCTTTTTCAAATTTTGCTTTTAAATAGCTTTTTGCATTGTGATAGTCATTTACTGTAAGCAAAGTTTCAAGTCCGCTTTTATCAGGCATAGCTTCTCTTACAAAGTCTGCAACTCTTTTTTCTTCCGCCTTTAAAAGTTCTGTATAAATATAAGGATTATCCAAAGTCATTCCGCCGCCATAGCTGCTTTCGTACAAAATTTTGACAGCATCAACCAAACTATCCGAATACGCCATTCGGGTAATTTTTTCACTTGTCAAAAGACTATTTTCCATTGCCTTAACTCTGGCATTTGAATAGATTAAACTTTGTCCTGCCATAAATCTCCCTAAAACAGCATATCTGCAATTTGTGTTTCACACTCTTCTTTGATACTCATAAGTTCCATATCAAATGACAAATTTTTGTCGGAATTTTTACCTGCCAAAATAACGCCACCATTAAAAGTGCCATACTCTTTAGCTAGCGTAAGCTTAATACCAAGCTTTTTTGCCATATCGTCAATAAACTTTTGAGTTATTCTTGTTTTATCAATTTCCGAAATAATAACAGTGTCACCATCTTCTGCATATTTTTTCAATATGCTTTCTATAATGGCAAGATACCTTTTTTTGTCAAGCTTGGATAATTCTAACAAGGCTTTTTCAAATACGCTGTCAACAGCCTGTGCTTTGGCGTTCATCAAAATCTTTTTAGCATCAAGCCCGCTTACAACAACACTGCGTCTTATTATCTCGTCATAACTTGCGGCAAGGGTACTTTCAAACTCAGCCACTTTGGCAGCAGCGTCCTGCTCTGCCTTAGCAACTATTTCATTTGCAGTATTATTTGCACTATCCAAATTATTTTTGATAATTGCAGCGTTATCTGCTATTATTTTGTCTAAAATAACTTTACTGCTATTCATAATATATCCTTAAATCAAATTTGATACATAAATACAGCTAAGAAAGAAATCAACAATGCAAGCAAAGCATAAGTCTCAACCATTGCTGTAATAGTAATACCTTTACCAAATGCTTCTGGTCTTTTTGCAATCATAGCGATATTGCTTGCAGCAACTTTACCTTGATAAATACCAGAAATCAAACCAACAATAGCCATTGGAAGACAGCCTGCCATAATTGCTAAACCTTGAGCATCAGTAAGTGTTGCCATCTCTCCAAACAAGTTGATTTTAATAAATACGATGAATGCAATTATCAATCCGTAAATACCTTGAGTACCTGGCAATAGTTCCAAAATCAAAGCTTTTGAAAACTTATCTGGGTCTTCGGCAGTAAGTCCTGCTGCTGCTTGTCCTGCCAAGCCTACGCCTACAGCAGAACCTATTCCTGCAAATACGGCAGCTAGTGCTGCACCTAAAATTGCATAAAATATTCCTAAACTCATTTTTAACTCCTCCTGAAATGAAGTTTGTTTTTTATTTATAATCTTTGTGATTTAGCTTTAAAAAAGCAATTATCACACTACTATAACTTAATTAATGCCGATTTTTGATAGTTTTTTTACTTATCAACCGACTTTTTTTGCTTTTGCTGTTTTGTTATCCGCAACCTGCTCTAAAGTGAAATTGTAATGTTTCATACTACTTCCAAGTGGTACAAACAATTTGCCGCCGCCTTCATAAAACTTTCCAAAGAACTCAACAAATTGCAACCTTGAATTATGAACATAAGCACCCAAAGTATTAATTGCGATATTAAACAAATGTCCTACAAGCAACAAGAATATTGCTACTACATATCCAACTACAGGCAAAATCTGAATCATTACCATTGCTATTTGGTTAAATACCATTGCAATAACGCCTGTTGCAAGTCCTAGTCCGAACAATCTTGTATAGCTTAACAAATCACTGAAAAAGTTGATTATGCTATAAAGGTTACCAAACGCACCCGATACAATCTTAACACCTTTTTTATGAAGACCGCCTGCTACCATAAGTCCAAAAAGACCGATTACAAGCATACTTATACCACTATATCTTAATGCCAAGTTACCTTTTATCAAAAAGGCTTCCAAAGCAAACAAGCCAATACCACCAAGCAATACATACCAGCTAAACACACCAAATATTGCATCAAATGGTTTTCTTGCTTTAAATAATGCGTAAGCATTAATACCCATACCGACTAGCATTTGGAAAATACCAAGTCCCAATGACAAAGCAAGCATCATCGTTGGCTTTTGCAAAGGACTGAACCAATACCAGTATGAACTACCTTCAGGGAACCCGAACCAACCATTTATCACATTTGTATCAATACCAAAATATCCGCCAAACAATATACCCCATATAATTGTTGATAAACCGCCTGCAAATATAATTTTGACAAGGCTCATTTCGTGCTTTCTAGGCTTTTTAATCGCAAGCATAATACCTGCACCCAACGCCATAAGCAATCCATATCCCGCATCACTAATCATTACACCAAAGAATAGTATAAAGAAAAATGCTACAAACGGATTAGGGTCAATTTCTTTATAGTTCGGCACGCTAAACATATTTGTTACACTCTCGTAAGATGTAACCACTGAGTTATTCATTGTATATGTCGGTGGAATTTCATCTTCTATAGGCTCTCTTGTGTAAAAATACAAAGCAAGCGGACTTTCTTCCAATGTGGTAACAATAGTTTCTTCGCAAGATGTAGGATACCAACATTCAAACATAAATGAGCTTTTTGTCTCAAACATTAACTTTTCTGTTTGAAGTTTTTGCATTTCCACATTATAAAAATCTTGCAACAACTTACATTTATTATCAAACTCATTTGTAATATAATCTCTTGCAACAACTTCTGCAACGTGATTTATCTCAAATTCCAATTGTTTAATTTCAATTTCCAAATCGGATATTTTAGTTTTTGGAATTTCGTTTATGTTAAGATTATTTTGTACAAATTCCAAATCTGCAAGCTTAGACAAAATTTCTTCGCTACTCTCTCTTAAACATAAAACCGCTATTGCACAAATTTGACCTTCGCCAAAAATTTCAATTACGCTATCAGGAAAAGCATTTTGTATCTCTAAAGCCTGTTCCGCTTTAGACTTTGGCAGTTGTCCCAAAATAGCATCTGAGTGTTTAGTACCACAAAAATCTGTAAACTTACAATTCAAATCTTTATAAATTGATACTTGTGCCAGTAAGCTTTTTGCTTTTGCAAGTTTTGATTTAAACTCTATAAGTTCACTTTTCATTTGCTCTAAACCTGCAATTTTATCATAAACTTCAAACTCCCAGTCTTTTGAGTTACAAAAGTCTTCAAAAGCTATCTCCGGCTTTCTCTCAAGCATATTAGGCTTTTCAAGTTTAATATCAAGCACTTTCTTTTTTATCAAGCTGTTTATGACAACTTTTTGCTCTTTTATAAATTCTTTTGCAAAGTCAAGCTTAGCAAGTTTCAAAGTAATCTCATCAAACTCGCTCTCATTTATTTGGCTTTTCTCCAAAAAATCACATTTACATTCAGTCACTTCAAGACAGCCAAGCTTTGTAAGACTCTTAAGCAACTGTTTTCTGTCACCTGTGTTTCCAACGCCTATTAACTTTTTCATAGTTGCATTAGGCATATCTTGTTTCTAACCTCCCAATTATATCGGTTACAATTTTATCACTATTTGTTTGTGCGTTTTCAATAATTTTTTCCGCATTCTCTTTTGCATCGCTTATTATTTTATCGCACTTTGTTTTAGCATCTTTATTTGCTTTTTCTTGATTTTTTAAAGCAAGCTCTTTAATTTTCTCTTCCGCCTTTTCATTAATAGCTACAGCTTTCTCTTTTGCTTTAAGTACAATATCTTTGCTCTCTTGCACGCTTAATCTGACTTTTGCGTCCTGCTCTTTTTCCAAAGCAACAATCTCTTGCAATAAATCTTCAATCATACCTTACTCCTTATTTTCAATCTCTGTAAACATATTAATTCTGTTTATATGTCTGCCACCTTCAAATGGTGTATCAAGCCAAGTTTCCAATATCTGTACTGCCTTTTCAGGTGTTACAACTCTTCCGCCCATAGCTAAAATATTTGAATTATTGTGCATAGCTGTCATTTTTGCAGTATACTCGTCGTGACATAACGCACATCTTATCCCTTTAACCTTATTTGCAGCAATGCTTATTCCAATTCCAGTACCGCACATAACAATACCTTTATCGCACTCACCTTTTGCAACCAACCTTGCAACCTTCTCTCCAAAAACAGGATAATCAACACTATCAGTCGAATTTGTACCGCAGTCAACAATCTCAATGCCACGCTTTTTAAGACAATTAGCAACACTTTCCTTCAAAACAAATCCACCGTGGTCACAGCCAATAGCAATTTTCATAAAACACCGCCTTAAATAATTTTATCCAATATTTACTAAATTTCATTATACTACATAACCTTTAATTTTACAATAGTAAATTTCAAAATTTTACATTAATTAATAAAAACTATAGTTATAATAGACAAACAATGTCTAAATTGTTTACTTTTTTGTCAGTTTTTGAGCTATAATAGGAATGCCCTTTTGTATTTTTTCTCTACACTCTCTATAAACATCTAGTCCCAAACAATAAGGGTCATTTATCTCGCCTAAACCAGTGATTTCATTAAAGCTTTTTACTTTATCGTCCGCTTTAAAGTGATAAATCAATGCATCTTTATGACTTTTTGTCATTGCAATTATTATATCAGCATCAAACAAATCACGCAAAGTAAAAGATTTAGATTTGTGCAAACTTGCATCAATACCAATCTCTTGCAAAGCTTTATATGAGTTTTCGGAAATTGATTTTCCGTTCGAACAAGCAAGTCCCCTAGACTCAACATCTATATCAAGCTTATTCTTTTTGCAGTAGTCACGCATAATATATTCTGCTAATGGCGACCTACAAGTATTCCCTGTGCAAACAAATATAATTTTCATACTATTTTTCCCCCGCTAGCTTTAAGCACTCTGTTCATTACAGATTTGCACAATCCGTTATCCCCCAAGTCAATACAAATAATGTATTCACAAACTTTTTCTATATCTCGCATAGTTTTGTATATGTTGCGACATACTTCTTTGTCGTTTTCGCCTAAATTTACAAATCTTCTGCTTCCCATCATTCCTGCAGCTTGTCCCCTTATTAAAGCAACAACATCAACACCATTTTTGCTTTTGCTGTCATATTCTGCAAGCAAACTTTCCATATCTTTTGCCACAACCATAGGCACAGTCGGTGCATAATGTTTATATTTCATTCCCGGTGCAGGAGCAGTACTTATAATCTCACCTTTGTGAGTGCGAACACTACCTACAACTTCCGCAAGCATTTCAGGTGTAATAGCACCTGGACGCAATATAGTAGGAATATCCCCCGTCAAATCCAATACAGTTGACTCAATCCCCACTTCCGAATCCCCGCCGTCAATAATAAGCGGTATACGCCCTTTCATATCTTCATACACGTGCAGTGCGGTTGTAGGGCTTACCCTTGTGCTTGCATTTGCAGAAGGTGCAGCAATAGGCACTCCTGCTTTTTCAATAAACTCTCGTGCTATTTCCGACTTTGGCATTCTTATACCTACCGTCTTAAGCCCTGCAGTTACACTACTTGGCACTATATCACTTTTAGGAAACAACAAAGTTATAGGACCTGGCATAAATTTTTCCACAACCCTTTTATTTCTCTCGCTAAACTCAGAAACAAGCGGATAAATATCTTCTATTTTAGATATATGAACAATTAGCGGATTATCTGCAGGTCTACCTTTTGCCGCATAAATTTTTGATACACAAGTAGGGTCAAGTGCGTTACCGCCCAACCCATAAACCGTTTCAGTAGGAAAAGCTACCACTTCTCCTGCTTTAATCAATTCTGCCCCCAATTCAATTGCTTGAGCTCCACTTTTTATCAATGTTTCCATTTTTCACCTAATCCTAAGTATGATAAAGATTATTTAACTAAATTTATATATATTTATAACTTACACTAGTGTTGCAATTACCATTCCAAAAAGCAGTCCTGCCAAAGTCATTAGACCGCTGTTTTTATTGTCGCTACTCCCCATCATTTCGCCAAACACTATTTGCAACATTGCACCTGCCGATAACGCAAGTAAAAAAGCAATAACTTGTTCAGAAATACCGCCTACTAAAACACCTATGCCCCAACCTAATACGGTACACAAACCTGTAATTACTGCAAAAAACAAAATTTTATACCATTTTATTCCTATTTTAGCGGGTGGCACACTCATTGCTATTCCTTCAGGAATATTATGAAGAGCAATTAATATTGCAGTTGATATCAACATTTCTTGTCCGTTTAATGCACCTAACGCAAAACCTTCGGGGATATTGTGCAAAGCAACCGCAAAAGCCGTAGTAAGATTTTTTATTAAACTAAGATTAATGTTTTTTCCGCTTTGCAAACTTTGTCCGCTAGTGGGATTATTATCTTTTACCATTATAGCACATTTTGGTAATTTTGTACACATTCTTTTATCACTTATTTGACTTATTAGCAAAATTATGACTACACCTGCTAGTAACCCAAAAAATACTGTAATAAATTCCGCTTTTTCAGTCGCATTTGGCAACAAATCAAAAAACACTACTGCAAGCATAAAACCACTTGCAAGACTTTCTGCGTACTTAACATATTTTTCCTGTTTATTTTGCATAAAAATTGCTAATAATGCTCCGAAAATCAGCCCTAAAAAGGCAAATACTATTGCCAACACACTCTCTGTACTCATACAATAAATTATGCCGCAAATTAACAATATTTAACAAAATGTTACAAAAAATTTATTAATTTTTATTAAAATAATTTACTTTTATTATTTTCTGTGCTATATTTATAATAATAACAATTTTTGGAGGCAAATTCATGGAAGAATTATGGGGTAAAATAGTGACTTTTATGACCGACGAAGCATTCAAAATTTCTACTTTTTCTGTGCTTTGGTGGTATGTTATAGTTGCCGCTGCAGCAGTTGTAGTTTTATTATTAATCGTAACTATTGCCGTTGCTTGCTCAAAGAAGAAAAAGAAAAAAGCTAAAAAAGCACAAGAAGCTGCTAATTCAGCAATTGAAAATGCAGAACCTAACAGCGAAAATGTAAATAACGAAGAGAAATCTTTTAAAGAAGCAACTAAAGAGATTTCACCTGATTGGCAACCTGTTGCAGAAGCTGGCAAAAGGCCAATTAAATCAAAGAAAAAAGATACAGAAATAACTGAAAACAACGAAGTTGTTGAAGAAACAGCTGAAGAACCAGTTGAAGAAATTACTGAAGAACCTGTTGAAGAAATTACTGAAGAACCTGTTGAAGTTGCTCCAATTGCAGAAGAAGTAACTGAAAAAGTTGCGGAAGAGAAAGTTGTTGCAATCAAACCTGAAAGCGTTCCTTCTCCTATTAAAGAAGTAACACCTGAAACAGTTCCTTCTCCTATTAAGGAAGTTACACCAGAAAGTGTTCCTGCACCAATCAAGCAAGTAACAGCTGAAAGTATACCAGCTCCTGTAAAAACAGTTAAGGTTGAAAGCGTTCCTGCTCCTGTAAAAACAGAAGTTATAGAAGAAGTTGTGCTTGAGCCAGTTGAAGTACAAGATGAGCCTAAGGAAGAAATTATTGAAGAACCTGTGGTAAATGAAATTGTAACACCTGTTGAAAGCGAACCAATTACTGAAGAAGTTGTGGAAGAAGTAGCTGAAGAAAAAGTTGAAGAAAAGGTTGAAGAGAAAGTTGTTACACCAGTTTATGTTCAACAAGAAGAAGTTGCTGAGCAAGAAGCTGTTGCTACTACTGCTCCAAGAGCATTACCTAAAAAGAAAACTAAAACAACTAAAAAGACTGCTGCTCAAATCGCAAATGAAATTGAAGAGAAAACTGGTACTAACCCAAGAAAGAAAGCTGCTAGTGATAAACCTGCTGTAGTTGGTAAAGATAAATTACCTAAGAAAACTACTAAGGCTAAAAAAGAAGAGCCAGTAGAAAGCAAACAAACTGCAGCTAAAGTTGCACCTGACGAATTACCTTTGATTACAACTGACCCTAATGTAGAGTCTTTCGGTAAGTTTGTAATAATCAAAAACGATGATAATTCTACAAGACCATATCACTTTAGATTGCTTGCAAATAACGGACAAATCTTGTTTGAGAGTGAATCTTATAAAACAAAGCCAAAGTCAAATTCAATTATCGCATTCAAAAAAGTTTGCGTTATAGAAAACTTTGAAATCGATATGGATAAAGCAAATAACTGGAGATATAAGCTATATAACAATGCTCATACAGTTATCGGTGTTGGTGAATCTTATTCTACAAAACAAGGTTGTGAAAATTCCGTACAATCTGTTATCAAATTTGCAGAAAGTGCGCGTTACCTTGAAGACCAAAGCGAATAATCAAATTAAGCTTAACACTCATCTGCCCGCTTAAATGACAAAAAATTACATAATGATATTAAACAAAATAAAAGTCGGTATCCCCGACTTTTATTTGTTTTTATAAATTTAAATTTTATATTGCTAAACTACTGAAAATTTCATTTGTTATACTTTTTTCAAATCTTGGTAATGAATGGATGTGTCCCAACCACCAACAACTTCATTTTCGTGTTTGTTAATGCCGGTATATGTTAGACTGCTATCTTCGTATCTTCTAAACTGGAAAACTGCTTGATTCATTACTTCGCCATTAAACAAGCCAAGAGAAGTCAATAGTTCAAAATCGCCTACTTCTAAACCTGTTACTTTTTTAAACAAACCTGGTTCAAGTTGAGTAATTACATCTCGCAATACTTGCTCACGGTAGTCAGTAAGATACATAAAGATTGGAATACGAGTGGCAAATTTGATAAGTTTTTCTTGAATTTGTTTGCGTTTTGATTTGTATTCCTTTTCTTCTGCTGAAATTTCTTTCTTTTCTTTTTCAGTTAAATCACGACCATCATTTGCCGCCTCTTTTTTTATCTTTTTAACAGCGTTTGACTTGTTGATAATTATTTCAATATCGCTTTGCATATTAAGATTTCTAAACCCTTCAATACTCATCAATGCTTCTAGTGCTTTTGGATTGTTTAAAAGTCTTGCAAGAGTTGCATTTTCTACATTTACTAGGCAAGCACTCTCCCATCTGCGGGCAAGTAGAGTTGCAGTAGTGCCACTGGTTGCAATGTCAAGCAATTCACCCGGACTTATATTTTTCATACTCATTCCGTCATAAGAAAGAACTGGCAAAAATCGAATGAAATCTGCAACTTTTTTTTCTGGGTTAGTATCGCTTATATCTAGTCTGCAAGAATATTCTTGAATTTGTCTTAACGCACGGTCCGGTGCAAAATCAAATATGTAACACTCTTTTTTAATGATTTCTTCTTCATTTGGATTTAAGCCAGAAGGGTTTTTCAAGGTCCAAGGCGATTGTACACGAAAGGCTGACTGAAAATAAGTTTCTGGACTTGACAAATTGCGAAGCATAAATATTCCAGTCCAAGGTTTTACAGTTACACCAGTTGTGAGTTTTCCACAAGATAAAGTAATGGTTTTAGTTTTAAGTGGTTCGCTTGTCATTGCTCGTTTAACAGGAATAAGTGCATCAAGTCCAACACCTGCACGATTTCCAGCGGCAACAACAATATTATAATATTGATAGAATGTATTTTGTTTTTCGTGCAACAAGTTGTTCATTGCATAGCAACTAGAAACATTAGGTAAAAACCAAAATGTATGTTGTAATATTTCTTGCAAATTTGCTTTGTTTGTGGTAAATGGTAATATTGCTTTTTCTGCACCTTGCTTTAAGTTGTCAACCGTAGTTTCAGAAAAACTACCACGAATTAAATCAAGCCATTTTTGTACTTCAGTTTTGTTGATAAACTCTGCATTTTCATACTCACCTTTCGCAGCAAAAAAAGTATTCAAATCAAATTCATTATATTCGCCACGCAAAGCAATTTCCCTTATGCTATCTGGCAATTGGTAAGTCATAAGCACCATTCTTGGTAGGCTTGCATAAGGATTATTCTCTCCAATCCAAGATTCTTTTGCATTTTGCTCATCACTATATGTCCAGTTGAAAATTTGTTCTTCCATAAACTCGCCATTTGCAATCGCACGGAATGGTGTACCTGACAAGTACAAATAATAACTAGTGGTAATAGGCATTATTTCTTCCATATCACTTTCAGATTGGTTGTCAGTAAATATTTTGTTAGATAAATCTTTGTCGTAATCTTCTTTTTCAAATAAGTCTTTTGCACTATCTCTCCAAGCCCCAAAATGGTATTCATCAAAAACTACTAAGTCCCAATTTGTTGTATGAACCCATTCATTTTTAGTCTTAATCATACCATCTTTAAGTCCAAGGTAGTCTTGAAATGAGCCAAAACAAACAATAGGCTTGTCTTTATCACAATTTTCGCCAGTTAAAGCAGTATGTCTTGAAACAAATTGCCAACCTTCAAAATCTATATGTTGCTTTAAATCTTCTTCCCAAGAACTTTCAACAGCCGGCTTAAAAGTTAATATTAAAATCTTTTTCAAGCCCATTTGCTTTGCGAGCTCATAAGTAGTGAAAGTTTTGCCAAAACGCATTTTTGCATTCCACAAAAAGTGAGGGATAATTTTGGGGTTATCTCTTTTTATTTCATTAAAATACGCAATAGTTTTGTCAATAGCATTTTGTTGTTCAGGGCGTAACTTAAAGTTTTGCGTGCGTTGTTCAGTGTTTTGGATATTGTGTTTAAGTGTAAATACTGCCGATTTTACATCTTGCACAGAACATTTAAACCATTCAGTTGCTTTGCCATTCTTGTCATATAATTGCTCAAAGCCTTGTTTGATTAGCAATCTATGCACATCGTGGTCATTAAAATATGAACCATCTTCACGCATAGAACTTTCTGCAAAAACTATTTTATATGGCAACTCACCCGGTCTTAAAACGGGGTATTGGCTTGCAACTCTATCTTCAACGCTTGTAGTAGTATAACCAATTTTTAACATTCCGTTATAAATTGGGTTATTATCTTCATACGCATAAATCTGCGGTTTAATTTGTCTTGGAAAAAATTCTTTAGTCATTTCTATTTTTTCTCCTGTCTCTTTTCTGCTAATTTGATTAGTGCAGCATAATATTGTTTTCTTATATTTTGTATGTTCAATGTGTCATTTTGAGCATTATATTTTATTAAATTATTCGTATTACATATATACACAATATCAAAACTTGTTTGATAATGTGTATTTAGTATTTGTATAATATTAATAATGTTTTTTATTTCATCATCACTTATATCCCTATGAATATAAGCAAAAAAGAAAATTTCATTAGTCATTTTTAATGTATAATTTTTATTTAACTTTTTTAATTTTTTTTCATATTCAGTTTTCAAAAATTTATCAATATTAATGATTTTTGGGGTAGCTAAAGCGACTCCTTGAAAAATATCTCCACCATTTTCTTTTATTTTTGCATACTGCTTTTCTTTATTGCCTATATTGTTTACTATATTTCTAAAATTTCCAGACATTTCTTTATGTTTTGGATCACATATTTCGGTAACTTCAATCCCAATATTTTTATTTTGAAGGTCAGGACAATCTTTATAAACTAAATTAGCATATTTATTTGAATCAATAGATTCAAGAATGTCTTTGCAGATAAATTCATTTGAGGTAGGTATTGTTCTCATTTCACTCTCCTACTTCTGGTCTTACCATACTTTCAATAAAATCAATTTCTTCTTTAGTTATATTGTATTTTGCATATAATTCTTTGTCAGTCCAAGGTTTCGAAAAATCTTGCATTGGAATAAGCGTATAAACTTTTGCCATTGCATCTTGTGTAACTTTTTTTAGTCCCATTAAAAAGTGAAAGAATTTTGTATTTACATATGATATAACATTTTCACATTCGTTTTTATCTTTAAAAGGTCCATACATTATATAGGTTTGTGTGCATATTGAATTTGGCTCGCCAATAAAAGCCTTAACTTTATCAGATCCTAGTTCACCTGAACCAATTGCTTTTGGGGCATATACTTTCCACTTATCTATCCAATTAGCATTTTTGGATATAATATAATCTTTTCCTATATAACCAATTTTTTTATTTGCATATACTTTTATTGGACCACTTGTAGAAAAATCATTAAAACTAGAATAAAGTCCAAACGGTGTTTGCGGGCTGACAATAGTTGAAAATGATTTTTCATTTTGTTTTGAAATTTTACCTATTATTGTTAAAGCGTCGTTATATCTAACAAATGTGTCATTGTTTTTTTCAAGTAAAGGTCTTATTGAGTGTGAAACAGCATTATCTTTATGAGTATAAACATCACACATACCTCTATTGTCTCTATCCCAAAGAAAATAGCAAACTCCACCTTTAATTTCAACACCGCTAAAACAATCCGAAGCATTAATAAAATCGTGCAATACTCTTAATCTATTATCATTCAACATTTCATCTCTAAAATCATCCAATCCACGACCACCAGCAAACCAACGAGAAGGAATAATCATTGATAAATATCTTGGATTTAGTTTTTTAGCTTGTTGCACAAATTTGTGATATAGTGCGATAGCATAACTTTCTTGTTGAACTCCAACATTTAATTGATATGGTGGGTTTCCTATAATTACATCAAATTTCATATTAAATAACTCCTCAGGCTTTTCTGTGTGTATAAATTGGTAGGCGTGATTTTCCAAACTATCGTCACGGGTATAGATATCAATAGTATCACCAACCCCACAATATTTACAACGATGATTAATAAAAGTGTGATTTATTCTATCAAATTTAATATTCCCAGCATCATTATTAAAGCAATCAACAATGGAATACTCACCATTTGCTGTTTTGCTGCAATAAAGACTTCTCCGAGATAACAAATTTGTTAGAGTAGTGATAGCAATTCCGTATAGCTGTTTAGTAAAAATGTGGTTTATTCTCTCTTGCAAGTTGGGGATAATCGGCTCAAGCCCAACCAACAATCTTTTTGCAATTTCACGCAAAAACACTCCCGATTTTGTGCAAGGGTCTAAAAAAGTTGTATTAGGATTTTTAAATAGTTCTTGTGGTAACATATCTAACATTGCATTTGCTATTTTTGGACTTGTAAAAACTTCATCGGATGATAGGTTCGCCAAGCAATTTAATACGTCAGGATTATGATTATTGTTTATCATCATTCGTTCTCCTTTAATTTTAAATAATGTGTAAGCGGATAAGTTTTGCTAGGTTTTTCAATAAAATCTCCAAACAAAGTATCCTTATCATTTTGGGTTACAAGTTGCTCATAACTGAAGTCTCTTCTTTGCACAAGGCTACCTTTAACAAATGACCATTCAGCAAGCACTATTGGTACATTTTCGTTTGTTTTCATAGAAAGGGCATTACCACACAAAATATTTTTGTTTAATACAAACTCAACAATTTGCAGAAAGTTTTCACTGATTTTTGTTTTGAATAGTGATTTGTATTCCTTATATACATAATCAAAAAGTCTTTTTTGACACTCTGAAACATTATCTGCCATAATATCAACACCATATATTGACATTACAGCAATAAGAGTATTTTTCTCATATTCCCACTGACTTTGTTTATAACGCGATTTAACTACTTCGAGTTTTCGTCTAATTATTTCAATTAAAAAGTTTCCTGTACCACAAGCAGGTTCCAAAAATCTACTATCTATCCGCTCAGTTTCTTGTTTAACTAGGTCAAGCATAGCATTTACTTCTCTCTCATTAGTAAAAACTTCACCTTTATCACGGACTCTAGATTTTGATTTAACTTGTGTTCCATCACGCATAAAAAAATGGTCTCCTTTAAAAAGACCATTCATTACCACAATAAAAATAAACCGCTATTTTATATAATACTCGATTTAATTATTACTTAATTTAAAAATTTTATAACAATTTTATTTAAAAGTATATCTTTTTTCTTCAAATTATGTTATAATTTTATATAAACTAAAGAAAAAAAAAGACCTTGTATTATATAAAAACACGGTCTTTTTTTATGCTCACACTTATGAAAACTATAAATTTTGGAGGAAACTATGAAATACAATGAGTGGCTTGATTTATGGCTACAAAAATATGTAAAAATTGCTGTAAAACTAAAAACTTATGATTATTACAAAAGGTTAATAAATACGCATATTAAGCCTATGTTAGGAGAATATGATTTAGATAATATGTCCCCTTCTTTGCTACAAGATTTTGTTATTCAAAAGCTAGAACAAGGCAATTTAATAACAGGAAATGCACTAGCAAAAGGGTCTGTTATTAACATAGCAAGATTAGTAAAACAATCTATTAATGAAGCTTACAACTTAAATATTACTAATATAAATAATAGCGCAAAAATAAAACTACCATCTAATCCCGAAACAAAAATAACTGCATTTGAAAAATATGAACAATCCATAATCGAAAAATATTGTTTGCATAATAGAAAAAATAATTATATAGGCATTATATTATGTCTTTACACAGGTATAAGAATCGGAGAACTTTTAGCTTTAACTTGGGAAGACATAGACTTCAAAAATAAATTTGTTTCTATTACTAAAACAGCTTGTGAAATAAAAAACAAAGATAAATTATGTATATATGTTGATACTCCAAAAACTAAAAATTCTATCAGAATAATACCGTTATCAACTGCTATACTAAATTTATTAAAAGCTAAATATAAAACTTCAACATCAAAGTTTGTTATTTCAACTAAATCAAATAATATGGTTGGAACTCGGTCGTATCAAAAAACTTTTGAAAGAATCTTAAAAAAATTACAATTACCACATAAAAATTTTCATTCACTACGACATACTTTTGCAACACGCGCCATAGAATTTGGAATGGATATCAAAACATTATCAGAAATATTAGGTCATAAAAACCCTGCTATCACGCTACAAAGATATGCTCATTCTCTTACAGCTCATAAAATAGACATTATGAATAAATTTGGTAAAACACTATCATATTAATATATCTACAATAACATTATTTAAATAGAACAATATAAGATAAAGTAGAATGAATAAAAGTATCTGAGTAAATAAAATAATGGGAAACAAATATTTAAAACATAAA
>CAJTYW010000020.1 GCA_910583995.1 uncultured Christensenella sp.
GTGAGATAATATTAAATGTAATAAATCAAAAACTAACAATGGACTTGTTTTTCTAAAGTAATTAAAATAAAAGGAGTGCAAACGCACTCCTTTTATTTGTTTTAAGCAATTTGTGATAATAGAAAGTGTATTTTAATCTTTGAGATATCGCTTTTAAATTTGTTATTAAATTATACAAATTGAACAAACTAAAAATATGGATAAAAGTATATGGAGCGATTTTTCGCAAGATAAAAATTTTGAAAAATTAAATAAGGATATAATTTGTGACGTATTGGTAATAGGTGGCGGAATGGCGGGAGTTCTTACCGCTTACTATTTGCAAAAGCAAGGCAGGCAAGTAGTGCTAGTTGAAGGGGATACAATTGGTAGTGGAATGACTGCAAATACTACTGCCGTTATAACTGCACAACACGATATGCCATATAAAGATATGATAAAGTATTATGGCGAGAACAAGGCTAAACACTATTTAGATGCTAATTTGCAAGCGGTAGAAGAGTTTAAAAAACTTGTTGAAGAAGAGAAAATTGATTGTGATTTTGAAATCACGCCTTCATATATGTATTCAAGAGAATATGTGCTTAATGACGAGATTAAAGCATTAAAACAACTTGGGTATGATGCAGAGCTTGTAAGTGAGATAGATTTGCCGTTTGAGATAAGAAGTGCAGTAAAGTTTAAGGATATGGCACAATTTCACCCGCTTAAATTTTTGTATGCAATAGCTCAACAATTACAAGTTTATGAAAAAACTTTTGTGACAGAAATAAAGGGAAATACGGCGTATACAAATGGCGGAAAAATACATTTTAAGCAGGCTGTAGTTGCAAGTCATTTTCCGTTTATTAACACTCACGGTTGGTTTTTTGTAAAAATGCACCAAAGGCGTTCGTATGTGCTTGCAATAAAAAATGACAGCAAAATAAACGGAAGTTATATAGACGATAAAGACGAAGGTTTTTATTTTAGAAGTTATAATGACTATTTGATAATAGGAAAAGGTGAGCATAGGACAGGCACAAACACAAAAGCGATTGAAGAGCTTAAGGCGTTTAAGGAAAAGTTTTATCCCGATGCTAAGCAAGTAAGATTGTGGGCAAATCAAGATTGCGTTACCCTTGACGATATGCCGTATATAGGTCATTACGGAAATTTGAACAATGTTTTTGTGGTGACAGGTTTTAACTTATGGGGTATGACAGGCTCAATGGTAGGAGCTAGTATTTTAAAAGATATAATGTGTGGTAAACCTAACGAGTATTACAAAACATTTGAGACAAAAAGACGAATTTTAAGAACTCAGTTGTTTGCTAATTTAGGTATGGTTTTAGTCAATATGTTATGCCCAACAGTTAAAAGATGTCCGCATTTAGGTTGTGCGTTAAAGTATAATAAAAGAGAGCATAGTTGGGATTGTAGTTGCCACGGCTCAAGATTTGAAGATAGCGGAAAATTGATAAATAACCCTGCAATGGAAAATAAAAATTTTTAAATTTACCTTTGAAAATCGGTACTAAATTGTCTGTTTAATTAAAAACAGACAATTTTTATTTGCTTTAAAACAAATTTAAAAATAACTATTGAAATAATTGCTGTTTTGTGGTAAAATATACCTATATGAATTTGTTAATTAGTATTAAAGGAGAAGTTTATGATAAAAGTTATTCCATTAAGTTCATTGTACAAAGTGTTTTCAGATGAGCCGCCAAAAGCAGAGCCATTTACAAAGCTAAGTTGTATGAAAAACGAAAAAGTACAATTACAAGTTGCTTTTTGCAGTGATACCGATTGTGATATTGATATAGCAGTTAGCAGCAAAATCAAGGATAATATTAATTTGTATTGGGTGGAAGAAATCTATTCTAAAAACCCTACAGCAGTTTTGCAAGATAATTATACTTTAAGAAAAAAAGCGGGTTACTTTCCTGAATTATTGCGTCCGTTAGAGACAAGTTTTAAAGCAAAAGCAGGGTTATGGAATAGTGTTTGGCTTGAGATAATACCTAGCCCTACATTAAAAGTAGGGGAGCAAAACATTGCTGTTACATTTACTTGCGGCGACGCTCAAGAAAAAGCAGAGTTTACCTTGGATATAATAGATGCGGAACTTCCACCGCAAACACTTATTAATACCAATTGGTTTCATACCGATTGCATAGCAGTGCATTACAATATAGATGTTTTTTCAGATAAGTATTGGGAATATGTTAAAAACTTTTTACAAGTAGCTACCGACTATGGTATGAATATGGTTTTAACACCTATTTTTACTCCGCCACTTGATACAAAAGTTGGTGGTGAAAGACCTACTGTGCAACTAGTCGGCGTTAAAGTTGTTAATGGTGAGTATTTGTTTGATTATTCCGCTTTGGATAAATGGATTGAGATTTGTGACGAAGTAGGAATTAAATATTTTGAAATATCACATTTTTTCACTCAATGGGGTGCAAAAAAATGTCCTAAAATTATGGCAGAAGTTGACGGCGTTCAAAAGAGAATTTTTGGTTGGGATACTAAAGCATCTGGCAAAAAATATCGTAAATTTTTGACAGATTTTGCAGCAAGTTTCAAACCATATATGAACGCAAAGGGTATTGCGGACAGAGTTTATTTCCACGTGTCAGATGAGCCGTTTACAGCAGTTATAAGACATTATAAAAAGGCAAGCAATATTATTAGCGAACTATTTGGCGATTACAAAATAATGGACGCATTAAGCAATTTCAAGTTTTACAAAAAAGGACTTGTTAAATTGCCTGTTCCCGCAAATGACCATATCGAAGCTTTTATCGGTAATGTGCCTGAACTTTGGACATACTATTGCTGTGCTCAAGTAAAAAATGTTTCTAACAAGTTCTTCTCAATGCCGTCTCAACGCAATAGAGTACTAGGCTATCAAATGTATAAATTTGATATTAAAGGCTTTTTACATTGGGGATATAACTTCTGGTTCAAGCAGTTTTCTGTAGGTCCTGTTGACCCATTTACAGAAACAGATGCAGGCGGTAATTTCCCTTCAGGCGACTCTTATGTTGTGTATCCGGGAGAGAATGGCAAGCCATTACAATCTTTAAGACTAAAAGTGTTTTACGATAGTTTTCAGGATATGCGTGCCTTGCAGTTGCTTGAGAGCCTTATTGGAAAAGAAAGAACTATGCAGATTTTGGAAGAAGGTATTGAACCGATTACTTTTTCAAATTACCCGCATAGCGACGAATGGCAACTTTCTACCCGTGAGAAAATTAATGCCGCAATAAAAGCTGCAATTCAAAAACAATAACTAAATATAACTTTGGCTAAATAAATAAAATTGTTTCAAAAATCGGTACTAAATGTAAAAACCACCACAAATTGTGGTGGTTTTTTTGCTCTAAATCTAATTGGACAATAAATAAAATTTTTAATTTATAATGCTATAAATTTTAAATATTTATATCAAACTCTTTAACAATTTGTTTGTTAGCATTGGTAAATTTAACTGTTATTTTGCCATTAATAATTTCTATTGCAGTACCAGTAAATTCATTTGGTGATATGCCTTCTCTGTCGCTATATTTGTTGCTTCTAAGTGACCCACGCAAAACAGGGAAAGTAGCTTTTGCATTATCTTCCGTATTAGGCTCAATAAAGTCTGTTCTGTGTGAGTGACCGCTTATTAGTAAATCTGTTTTATTATTTGTCAAATTAACTAATTCATTTGCCCAATCGCTCCAAGCGCAACTTTCATTAAGGTAACCGGATAATGGATATGCCATATGTGCAACTACAAAGTTTAGTTTGCCTTTATTCCAGTTAGCATTATCTTTAATCCAGTTACTTTGTTTGCTACGAATAGCGTTAAAGTTTGCAATTGGATTTATAAGTGCATTGTTATCTGCCATATCATTATTGGTATCAAGCACAAGCATAGAAACGGAATTTCCAATATCATAAGTAAAGTACATACCATTTTCTGTCGAACCTACATATTTAGATAGGTTAGATGCCAGTTTACCATTACATTCGTGATTTCCACGAGTATACAAGACAGGTCTTGAGCCGTTTGTAATTTTATTTGCAAGCTTATAAATCAAGGATATTTGATATTCGCTTGAAACATCATTTATAATATCGCCGTTTAAAATCAACAAATCAAGTTTATCATCAAACCAAGATGCAGCTTTGCTAGGTCCTGCAACACATTCGTGAGTATCGGACAAATTGTAAATTTGAATTCCGTCACTCTCATCAATCGGGCGGAAGGTATAATCTTGTTTTATCTTCCTTCCTTTAGCAGGATAGTAGGCAGAATATATTATTACGCTTTGAGTAATTATAGAGTAATTTTTTGCATTGTCTAGTTTTTTTGCAGGTATACTTATTTTATGCAAAGTGGAAATATTATTTTCACCATCTGTTTGGTCGTAATATGTAGTTCCGTCTATTTCGATTGCACCTGTTGAATTGTGAGATGTTGCAAAAGCAATTTGATATTCGTCATCTGCCACAAACACTGTTGCACCTGCACTTATGTAAAAAGGTGTAGCTTCAAATACGCAAACCAAACAAACTACTAAAACGGAAATTGTTATGCTTATAGCCGTAATTTTTTTCATTGTTTTTTGTAGTTTTGGAAAAGCAAATACAAAAAAGCAAATTAAAGCTAGCAATGCGGCAGCAATAAAATATGGTATGCCTGTTATTAAAAAATAATTTAGTTTAGATAGGACGAATGCAAAGAATAAAAAGCATATTAAACTAAATATCACGCTTTCTATAATAACGCAAATGCTTAACCACTTGTTCCTAAAAAACAACAAATTTGCAATCATTAATATTATGGGAATTAGTGCAAATAAACCGCCGATAAAAGGCAGTGCAGGAGATGTGTTCCACATATTTTTAAAAATTGCAGAACCCAGTGCAAAATATAAAATAAACCAAAATATGCTGCAAATAGTTGCAATAATTTTTAGTTTAGTATTAAAAATTCTCAATAACTTTTCCTTAAACATAATTTTCCTTTTAAATTAGATAATTTATAATTAAAGTATATAATTTTTTTGTTTTAATGTCAATATTGACAGGAAACTTTACAAAAAAAATTTCTTTTGTGTAAAAATTTGTCTTGATTTTACGTGTTATACTAATTAGTTATGGTAAATCATAAAACATAAGCATTTGACATATTTCGATTTTTGTTATAAAATATAGTTAGAATTTTTTAACTTTTAGATAATATATTCTTAAATGTTACAGGAGAAATTATGAAAGACGTAAGAGTAATAGAAAACAAAAAGTTTCCTTATGAAAGAGATTTGTATGGTGAGACAAATTTGGTGCTTAAAAATTGCAGTTTTGACGGAGTAGAAGACGGCGAATCTGCATTAAAGGAGACAGAGACTATAACTTTGCAAAACTGTTATATGAATTTGCGTTATCCCATTTGGCACTCACAAAATGTAAAACTTGACGGGGTGGAAATGACGGAAAATTGTCGTGCAAGCCTTTGGTATACAAACGGCATTGATGTTAAGGATAGCAAATTGTTTGGTATAAAAGCTGTAAGGGAATGTGATTTGATTAATATAGAGAATACTAAAATAATCTCTGACGAATTTGGTTGGAAAAGCAGCAATATAACAATCAAAAATACAAGCATAGATGGCAAATATAATTTTTTACTATCTAAATACTTAAAACTTGACAAGGTTGAGTTTAGCGGCAAATATTCCTTCCAGTATGTTGAAAATGTTGAGATTACAGATAGTTACCTTGACACAAAAGACGCTTTTTGGCACGCAAAAAATGTTGTGGTTAAAAATTCCGTTTTAAAAGGGGAATATCTTGCTTGGTATTCAGAAGGCTTGACTTTAATAAACTGCAGAATAATAGGCACTCAACCTTTATGCTATTGCAAAAATTTAAAATTGATTGATTGCACTATGGAAGGTACAGATTTTTCTTTTGAATACTCAGAAGTAGACGCAACTGTTATTGGAGAAATTTTATCTGTCAAAAATCCTATTAGCGGAAAAATTTATGCTGATAAAATTAATCAAATCATTTTGACAGACGATAGTAAATATGAGTGCAATTGTGATATTGTTCAAAAAAATATAGCTTAGAGAATATAGTTTAAAAATAGCATAATAAATTAAAAACAGCGGAATTTTCCGCTGTTTTTTTTGCATATTAATTAAATTTACAGTTCTTCATAATTATTTTATATATATAAGTTACTTATCAGAGTTTTGTCATTTTTTCAAAATTATTGATACAATCGTCTTTTACTATCTTTTTGCCTAAATTCAAGTGCAATATGCTGTTTGATTTTTCCAAATCGCTACCAATAAAATCACGCATAATAATATTGACTTTAAAAAGACGCTCAGCATTTTGTTCAATACTTCTAATAAATTTACTCATATTTTCATTATGACCATTTTCTAAATCTTTTACATTTCCTAATGTGGGGGCTGTTAGTTGTGCTTGAAGCACAGTAAGCCCTTTTTCTTTATTCAATATATGTTCAAAATATTTTGGGATAGTTTCATTAATAAATTTCTCACTAGGTTTTGAGTTGTCGTCCCCGTTATATAATGAGTCCAAAACAGCATTTTCAATGGTGCAGGAATCGTTATTTCTTCTAAAAAGGTAAGGGTAAGTATTGCCATTTGCTTGGTTGCTACCCCAAATTATTATGACTTTTCCACGCATATCCTTGACGGTTAAGCTACTCGCAAAATCCAAATCAGATAATTCGCTATTATTTTTAATTGCATAATCTACAAGTCCTGTAGAATTAATAGCATCTATAACAGCCTGCTGAGAGTCATTATTAAAATGCTGAAAATCAAGAACTAAAAATTCCGTTGTATAAGTTTTAATAAATTGTATTAAATCGCTTGCTATATCCAAAAATTTTTCACCGCTAGTATCAATGCTATGAAAAATTGTAAGTTCACCATTCTTTTTTTTGTTTACTCTAATATCAAAATATCTGCAACCATATTTCAATTGTTCGCCGATTGTTAAATCTTGAGTTTTAGTCATACCTTTAAAAGCACTTGTAGTAACGGAAATTCCGCTATCGTGCGAGCCAACAATTGCGACTTTTGTAATAGGCGTTTTATCTTTAATGCTACTTTGCCAAGTTTTATAAAACTCTTCTTGTTCGCTTGTAAGTCCTGCTGGCGGTGTATTATTGCAAGCAGTTAGTGCAAAACACAGCATAATTGCGATAAAAACTAAAAAAATAATGCTCTTTTTTTTCATATTAAAATCTCTCTCAAATAACTTGTATAATATGTAAAAATTTAAAATGGATTTTGGGTAATATTTTACAAATTATATCTAATTTGTATTATAAATGAATTTTAAGCAAAAGTCAAAGTGTTTTGATTGTATAAAAAAGGTTAAAAACACTTAAAAATTTGCAGAGAATTTTTGTCTACAATATATTATTTGTAAAATAAATATTGAAAATATATTGTAAAGTTCTGAAAAAGTAAATAAAATCTATAGAAAAACCAACGATTGTGAATTATAATTAAAGTATCACTTGAAAAAGTGAAATAATTTTTTTTTGGAGGAACCTATTATGGTTTACAAACAATGGTGCAGTGAGTGGCTAAACTGCTACGTAAAGCCACAAGTAAAAGAGAGGACATACGCTAAGTATTGTCAATTGGCAAAAAAACACATTTTGCCTGAAATCGGCGAGTATCGCCTTTGTGAATTGTCGACAACAGTTTTACAACAATTTGTCAACAATATGCAGGAAAAAGGTTATGCAAGCACAACTATTCACGGTTTAATTTCTTTATTGAAATTATCGCTTGTCAAAGCAGTCGAGTTGAATTTGGTGGATAAAGAATATTCAATGTATTTATCAAGGCCTAAAACTCTTACTAAACGAGTGGAATGTTTTTCTATCTACGAGCAACGAAAAATAGAAAACTTTATCGTTTTTATTGACAAACCGAAATATTTTGGTGTTTTGTTATCGCTTTATACCGGCATAAGACTTGGTGAGTTGCTTGCTCTTGAATGGAACGATTTGGATATGCGAAAATGTATAATCAAAGTATCTAAATCTTGTCACGACAGTTGGGGTGATGACGGTTATATCAAAGTAATTGATACACCAAAAACTCACAATTCTCACAGGATAATACCTATGCCAAAGCAATTAGTACCTTATCTTAAGATTATGCGTAGGAATGCAACTTCAAAATATGTCATTCCGGGCAGGACAAATTATGGTTCAGGAATACGCACATATCAAAGATTTTTTGAAAAAATGCTTAGCGATTTGGGTGTCGCACACAAAGGTTTCCACTCTTTAAGACACACTTTTGCAACCCGAGCGTTGGAATGCGGAATGGACGTAAAAACTTTATCCGAAATTTTAGGACACGCAAACCCAACAATCACATTGAATAGATATGCACATTCAATGTTCGACCACAAGACATCTATGATGAATAGAGTCGGTAAACTGCTTAGAAGATAGGCATTATTCTTGAAAAACAGCGATTAGTCGCAATTTTCTAAATTTTTTTATAATTATTAATTACTTTTAATAATATTTTTAGTTTTTTTAAATTGTTTTTTTATAAATTCCTTATTGACAATATTTAAAATAAAATATATAATATTTACAGAAATAGTACTTTAACTATTTTAATTTAAATTGTTTTGTCGTTGCAAAATAATTGGATTTCTATAGGAGAAAATTATGTTATCTGTAAAAAATAAAAAGCTACTTTGCGTTGTAAGTGGTGTACTTGGCGTAATTATGCTTGGTATAATCATTACTGTTTGTGTTTTGTTTATACCTTTAAACGGAAGTGCATACGAATATGTATGGAGTGGGCCTAGTGCAGCTTATGACATTACCAAAGATTCCGTTGTAGTAGAAAAAAATCTAGATAAAGAAGATTTTACCATTGTTCAATTGACAGATATGCAACTTTGGTCTAGTGGTAAAGATAACAATGCAGCTTTTGACACTGCAGAAGAAGTCATAAAAAGAACTGACCCTGATTTGGTGGTTTTTACCGGTGATAATGTTTCAGGTGTAGGTGTTCCCGAACTTTTAAAGACTTTTATCAAAAAAATAGAAGCATTAGCTAGCAAATATGATTTTTTGTGGGCACCTGTTTTTGGTAATCACGATAATGAAATGAGAGCTACGCCTAACTGGTCAGGTGACCAATATTTAAAAGTTTCAAGAGAAAAAGGCGGACACTGCCTATTCCAAAAAGGCCCAACTAATTTGGGTGACGAATATGGCGACTTGCTTGGTAATTATGTCATTAATGTAAAAGAAGGCAATCAAATTGTTCAATCTCTTTATATGCTTGACAATAGTGCTTATGCAAAATATTCAAAAGATTTAATCAATTCTGTTTTTGAAAAAGAAGGCAGAAAAAGCAAAGAAAGACCTTTCCCTTATGCACAAATCGAATGGTGCAAATGGCAAGCTACAAACATAAATAAAATTGCAGGGGATACAGTGCCTAGTATATTCTTCACACATTGTGCTCCTTATGAAATGGGTGATGTAGTTTTAAAATATGTTGCGGGTGGAAATGGCAAAATTGATGGCCAAAAAAGCGACAATCCTAATAGCGACGATTTGGATAAAGAAATTGTAGGTAAAAATAGTTTTTGGACAATACCTGGTTCTAATATTCCTAATAGTGGTGGCGGACCTGTAATTAAACCTGCAAGCGATACAGATAATAATGCTATAAATTATCCTATCATTGACGGCAAAGAGCTAAAAGGTATACTTGGCAGAATTTCTTATGTTCCTGGACACGCACTTTACAATACAGGTATCGTTGATGCAATGAAAGATTTAGGACTAAAAGGCTGGTTTGTAGGACACGACCACGAAAATGATTGTGTTTTTGAGTATGACGGAGTAGTTTATGGTTATGGCTTAAAAGCAGGACCTTCTCCAAAACCTTGGAATGATAGTTTCTTCTTTGGTGGTACTAAAATCGTAATGGATAAAAGCGGTAATATTAAACCTACGCACATTATTACAACAACTTCAGAGTCTTATTGGAAAAAATGATTTATTAATTATAATGTTAAATTTAAGAGTTAGTCAAATTGCAATTATTTACACTAATTAATTTAGAATAATTGCGACAATGTTGTTTTTAAAATCAACAAAAATAGCGAAGTGATTTTCATTTCGCTATTTTTTAATTATATGTGTTTATATTTATTATATAGCTATTTAACTATTATTTTTAATTGATATACAATAAATTTGAGCCATAAAATTGCTTAAATTTATAATATAAAATAAAAAATCACCTTATTATTAAGCGGTATAAAACGTTCGTTTTACACCGCTTATTTTTGTGTAAAGTTTTAATTATTAAATTTAGGTGTTTTATGCAATAAAACTATCAAAAATCGGGGGTAAATTGCAAAAACAAGGGGTAGAAATGTAAAAAAAGAGTACATAGAATAAATATATCTATGTACATATTATATG
>CAJTYW010000021.1 GCA_910583995.1 uncultured Christensenella sp.
TAAAATCTTAACTAAAAAACCATTTACCCCCGATTTTTGACGGAAATATTGAAAAAGGAGCAAGTATATGAAAGAGTATTATTTAGAACCTTTAGCTTATTATTTGCAAACCACAACTAATAGTGAAGAGTGGATTGTCTTTTTCCACGCCGCATTTGTGAATCATAAAATGTTTGATAGTCAAGTGCAGTATTTTAAGGATAAGTATAACATACTTGTTATTGATATTTTAGGACACGGAAATTCCATAAATGACAAAACAGGTGCTACAATTGAAAAAATGGCAGAGTACACTAACAATATTTTGGTAAAACATAATATCGCAAAAGCACATTTTGTCGGTGTGTCTTTAGGTGCGGTTATTGCACAAGACTTTGCTAATTTTTATAAGGATAAAGTGCAAAGTATGGCTTGTTTTGGTGGTTACGATATCAATGATTTTGACGAGCAAAAACAAAAAGCTAATTCTGCAGCACAAATGAAATTAGTGTTTAAAGCTATGATATCTATAAAAGCTTTTGCAAAAGCAAACAAAGAAATTTCTGCTTATACTGTTGAAGGTAAAGAAAAATTTTATAATATCAACCTTGAGTTTAAAAAGAAATCATTAATGTATTTGGCAGATTTGCATAAACTTATAAACAAATATCCAAAGCAACCAAAAGAGTTCCCTTTGCTTATTGGTTGTGGGGAATTTGACTTGCCTATGGAAATGGAAATAATAGAAGATTGGGCTAAAAAAGAAAATTGCAGTAAAGTCATTTTTGAAGGTGCGGGACATTGTGTAAATTTAGACAAACCACAAGAGTTCAACGAAGTATTACAAGATTTTTGGAATCAAATCGGCAAATAAAACAAGTTAAAATTAAATAAAATTTGCAAAACAAAAACTCACAATAAAGCTATTGTGAGTTTTTGTATGTTTAAAAGTGCATTGTAAAAGTATTGTTATTTAAATAGTTTTTACTAATTATAAATAACCATAATAATTATTAAAATTTAAATAGATATTGAAATTAGCAATTTTATATGATAAAATAAATGTATAAAAACTTTTTTAAAAGAAAAAAGCTACTCTCTAAAAGAGTAGCAATACCTTAAAAGGCTATTAGTGTAACATTTATTTTGACGCATAATATAAGTTTTGTAGGTAAAAGTTGGGGAAGATTATGGAAATTGTATTATTAGATAAAGCGAAATATGAAGGGCATAAGTTGGATTTTTCCTATGTCTCAAACTTTTATTATGATTTGAATATTGATAGTATTGTTGGAGAGTACAAGGTCAATTTGGTGAAAAAAAAGTTTGATAAACCTTTTGTAAATCCGGATAGGGGTGTCGATTGGCTATATGCGGATTACTTTCAAGGTGCAAAAGCTTATGGGATTGAGATAGACAATAAATTAATAGCTGTAATTGAACTTTTTTATGAAGAATGGTCAAATAGATTAAGAGTTACCGAACTTTGGTTGGATAAAAATTGCAGAAGACAAGGTATTGGAACAAGGCTTATGGATTTTGCAAAAGAACAAGCAAAAAAAGTGGGCGTAAGATACATTATGTTAGAAACGCAAACAAGCAATTCAGACGGCATAGCTTTTTATTTGGCACAAGGTTTTCAAGTTATAGGCTTTGACAAAACTTGTTATGGCAATAGAGATGTTGAGCGTGGGGAAGTAAGATTAGAGCTTGGCTATAAAATTAGTGATTGATTTAAGTTTTTGCAAATGCTAAAAATAATTATTAAAGCATAAGAAGCTAAATAAAACTTATTTAAAGGAATGGCAAAATGATTAACATAGCAATATGTGATGACGAACAAGTTTATAGAGATGAAATAGAGTCATTGATTTTTGAGTGCAATGCCGAGTTTTGTGCTGTGGACAAGTTTTGTTGCGGAAAAGATTTGTTTGAAAGCGGTAAAACTTATGATTTAGTGTTTTTGGATATAGAATTACCTGACAATCTTGGCGTTGATATTGCAAAAAATCTAAAGGCTATAAATAAGGATATAATTATATTTTTTATTACCAATTACACCCAGTACATTTCTGAAGCGTTTAAGTCAATGCCTTTTCAATATTTAGTTAAGCCGATTGATAGCAAGTTATTTAAAGAAGAATTTAATAGAGCATTAAAACTATATTTTTCTTTAAATGAAAGTCTGCATATTACTTGGAATAAGCAAGAAATAGTGTTAAAAATAAAAGAAATAGTGTATATTGAGCATTATTCTAGAAAAATCAAGATAATAACTGTTTCAGGAAATGTTCAATATGCAAGTGGAAATATGGCGTATTTTGAAGATAAGTTATCACCATATTATTTTGTTAGAATACACAATGGCTTTTTGTTAAATTTAAGATATTTAAAGCAAATTATAAAATATACCGCAGTAATTGAAGGTGGAGAGTTGCCTATTAGCAAAAAATATATAAAAAATTTAAAAAACAAATATTCCGAAAAGCTTACAGGTATAAAAATATGACGATAATGAAAGCTATTATAATTTGTATTTCAAGTGTACTGCAAGCTATTATAATTGACGAAATATTTAAATCTTTTGGCGAGAGAAGATATAACAAAAGATGGATATATATAGTAAGTGGTTTGTTGTATGCGGTAATTAATACGCTATTTAATGTGTATATTCCGTGGCAAGCTGTTTTTGTGCTGTCCGGTGTAATACTAATGGCAATTTTTACCTTGTTATACAAAGTGTATTTTTGGAAGAGAATATTTTTGCTTGCTTTGACATTTATATTGCTTACAGCTTTTGAGATTTTGATTGGATTGTTAGTAAGTGCATTTTTTAAAAGCAGTGTGGAACAAACGCTTAATAATATAGGTATGTTTGTTCCAATGTCAATTGGTTCAAAACTAATATTGCTGGGATTGGTAAAGGCTTTAACACATTTTACAAACAAGAAAAAAGCAAAATTGCAATGGCAAACATTGCTTATGCTTGTTATGTTACCGTTATTTTCAATAATTGTTTTTATAGTTTTGTCATATTTTATATTCAGCGATAATGATATGACGAGCATTATACTTGTAATAGTATCTACTTTAATGTTGCTTATAAGCAATATTGTAGTATTTTTTGTTTTTGACTTTATTGAAAAACAAAAGGAAAAAGAGATTGAAATTTCTAATCAAGCCGTGCAATTGGAACTTGAAAAGCAATATTATTTTGATTTAACGCAAAAGTATGTTGTTTCCAATAAAACTTATCACGATTTAAAACATAAATTGTATGCGATTGATAATCTTATTGATTCGGATATTAACTCTGCAAAAAATGAGATAAAAAAAGTTTGTAATTTAGTAGAAAGTGCAAATTGCATTAAGTATACGGGAAATGATTCTGTCGATTCGCTTTTGAATGCAAAAATAAATGTTGCAAAAGAAAAGAATATCGCTGTAAAAGTAACAAGTTGGTTGTCCGATTTTTCAGAGTATAATATAATCGATATTTGCGTGATACTGGGCAACATTTTTGATAATAGTATAAAAGCTACAAATGTAAATCAAACAATAGAACTAGATATTAAACAATTAGAAGGCCATCTTAGCATAACTATGTATAATCCTGTTGGGGAAACTAAAAATGAGCCTAGGCAGGAAATGGATAAACTTATTCACGGCTATGGATTAAAAAGCGTTCAAGAAATAGTGCAAAATTACAATGGTTATTGCCGATATGGAATAGCTGATAATAGATTTGTAATAAATATACTTTTATGATTTAATAAAGTAGATACCGCTGCATTAAGTAGCGGTGAGTTGTTTTTATGTCGGTTTTAGGCTTAAATTGTAACTTAATCTTCCAAAATAGACATATTAATTTCTAAAATTGTAAACGGGATTGACGTTGCTGATATTGTATGCTTTAATAAATTAATAATTTTTATAGGTGTTTTATGATTAAATTAAGTGGAATAACCAAAAAGTTTATCAATGGCAATAAAGAATTTTGTGCATTAAATGATATTAATCTTATAATAAATAATAATGAGTTTGTATCAATTGTGGGAAAGTCAGGCAGTGGCAAAACCACACTTTTGAATATTATAGGAACGCTTGATAATTTTACAAGTGGTAGCTTAGATATAGATGGGTTGCAGATTGAAAATTTAACCAATGATAAAATATCTGAATTTAGAAATAAAAAACTTGGCTTTATATTTCAAAATTTTTATCTTGAGCCAGAGTATACTGTTTATGAAAATATTGAATTACCGCTTATTATCGGTGGCAGTTTTGGACATAAAAATGAGCAAATTATAACTGAGATAGCTAAAAAAGTTGATATAGAAAGCAAACTTAAAAACAAAGTCAAAACTTTATCGGGCGGTGAGCAACAAAGGGTTGCAATTGCTCGTGCAATTGTTAAATCGCCTGAAATTATACTTGCAGATGAGCCTTGTGGCAATCTTGATATGGAAAATAGTGCAAAAATTATGGCAATTTTAAAGACTTTGCATAATGAAGGGAAAACGGTTATTTTAGTCACACACGATGAGCAGGACGCAAAAATCGCACAAAGGATAATCACTCTGCAAGACGGTAAAATTATAAGTGATAACAATTTAAGTGGTAATAATTAATGAAAAAATTATTTTGGCTCATTAAAAAAGAAATTAAATCGGTTTATAAACTTTTGATACTAATAACAATTATTATCACCTTGTTTTTGTCTGCCTTAAATGGAGTTGTTAATATTTTGATAGACTACTCAAAAAACTTTGAGAATTCATTGAATGAAGATTTAAAAGGTTTGTCATTTTCTGTTAATGAAACTGATTTTGATAGTTTTAAAAAATATTGTGACGATGCCGTTGTTTTTGCAACATTAAAAAACTTTACTTCTAGTACAACTTTGACTTGTAGCAATGGTAATATATTTGAAACGGAACAAAGCAAACAAGAAGGAGATGTTACTGTTTTATATTCATTTAATGGGAAAATCGTTTATAATTCATATAAACTTAAAGACTTGTATGAAAAGTCTAATATTGGTTTGCAAGGTAGATGGAATGAAAATGTTGACGAAATTATGCTTAGCACTTTTGTAGCTAGAGAGTTACAAGCACAAGTCGGTGATAAAATTACTATATCAAATAGGGCTTTTTCAGTTTGCGGTATTTATGATTTTGACTTAATAAATGATACGGAAGAATTGGTAAATATAGGATATTATATGATATCTGTGCCTGATAATATTGTGGCTGACTATATTGAAGTACAATTTGATAAATCTTACGATACATATAAGGTTTACAACAAACTAAAACACAAAGGTTTTGATGTAAGTATCTTTTTTGTATACGAAACATATTTTGAAAATGTCAGACTTATGGAAATGGTATTATCTATTTTTTCAGTTATTATATTTATTGCAATAATCATTGTAATATATAGCTTTGTATCAATTTTGCTTATGAGCCGTAACAAATATATATGTCAGCTTAAACTATTGGGACTTACTGAAAAAGAAGTTTTTGCAGTATATTTTTTGATAGTTTTATTTATGCTTATTATTGCAACGATATTTGCAACGATTATTGGCTACTTTTTCAATAGTTACATAATGACCCTTTGTGCAAAATTGTTTGATATGAAAATAAAAGCTACTTTAAATATTTATTTACCATTTGTGTTTTTGGTTTTAACAGCTATTGTCACTATTATTGCATACTTTTTGAATATAAGAAAATCCAAAAATAAAATGGTTGCTCAAATGATAAAGGAGCAGTTATGAAAGATGTTTTGATATTATCGCTAAAAAATATAAAAGCATACAAGAAATTTTATATACAATTTGTTGTAATTCTTGTATGTATGGTGTTTATGATAAGTTTGTTTTCCGTGTTTAGCGTGGCGCTTTCAGACAAGCAGAATGAACTTGCGGAAAAGTCTATTTCGGCAAACTATTTTATTTCTAATAATGATAATGAGTTTGATGGTGGCAAAATAGATGCTAAATTTGAAAGTTTAGAGATTGTTAAAAACACTTTTTTAAGTAATGAGAATTTATATTCGGGATATGGCTCGCTATACAATCATTTGATAAAAATCAAATTTAACGGAAAAATTTATACAACAGAAGAATATGGTAGTTTTGAAGTTTTTGGAGCAAAAAACAATAACTTTTTTACTTCTAATGACTACAAGGAAGCTAAAGTAAAATATGGCAATACTGATTTTATTACTGGTAATTTCCCGCAAAACAATGATGAAATAGTCCTTTCTTCTTCATATCTTGCTTGGTTTGGGATAGGCGAAGAAGTTTTGGGAAATGTTATAGATTTTGTGTCTGTAAAAACTGATTCGCCCGTAATTACAGGGGTAAAAGTAGTAGGGATTTTAAACGATAATTATTGCAGTTTGGTAGGTCATCAATATTCTCATTATTTTCACCCGATTGTTATAGCACACATTGAAAATGACTTGTTTAAAAACAGCATAGATAAAGAGAAATTTTATATCTACGATTTTGAAAATTGGCCTAGTGAAGATTTAGTATCCTATCTGCAAAAGGAGTATAATGCGCAGTATATCGGTTATAGCGTTATGTCGGATATACAAAATATTACTGCAATGAAGGAAGTTGCAAATGTAATATTTTTACTTTTAGGCTGCACCTTATTGATTGGTTTGATGCTCGTTGTCTATTTGGTAATAAACAAGTTTGCTCAAATGTTTTACCGCAATAGTGGAATATTGCTTGCAAACGGAATGTCTAGACGCAAGTTGTACCTGTTGCTCTTGTTACAATTGTTGTGGGTAAGTTTATTATCTTTTGTAATTGCGATAATTTTTACTATCTGCGGTTTTTATATTTTAAAATATGCAATGAGTACAGCATTTTCAATTAATTTGCCTATTACTTTTATGAGCATTGTTGCAATGCTTGGTGTTGCAATTGCAGGCGTTGTATTTTTTGTGGCAATTATATATGCGTTTATTATTTATAGACTAAAAAACAAAAATGTGAGCGAATTTTTAAAAAATTAAATTGCAGAATATTAATTAAAGTATATTTATATATAATAAAAACACCGGTTTATTCCGGTGTTTTTTGATTGTCATTAGCGGTTATTCCACGCTTTTGATTAATACGCTCTGTTTCTTCTTTCATTAAGTTACTAAATGTATCGTCGTCAATTTCCATACTTTTTTGAGCAGATACTGATTCGTCTGCAAAGGCATCAAAAATATCTTGTTTATGTTTTAACACTTTAGTCAATTTTTCGTCAATAGTGTCTTCGCAAAGTAGCCTGTGTACAAGCACATTTCTTGCTTGCCCCATTCTGTATGCACGGGAAATTGCTTGGTTTTCAGTTGAAGGTTTGAACTGTGGCTCGCATATTACTACAACACTAGCGCATTGGATATTAAGACCTGTGCCGCCTGATTGTATTTGTGCGACAAGTACGCTGCCGCTTGGGGCTTTTTCAAACTCGTCGATTATCTCTTGTCTTCTGTTGGGTGGGACAGCGCCTGTGATAGGGCCGTAGCATTTACTGTCTAACATAAGAGCAATTTTTTGTATAGTGTCTAAAAAGAAAGAGAATACAATTACTTTTCTACCTTCTTCTTCGGCTTCTTCAATAATTTCAAGCAATCTGTTTGCTTTTGTTGACTTGCTTAAATCGTCAATATTAAATGACACCCTACGACATTCTGCATATTGTTGCTCAATTACAGACTTTTCGTATATTTGTTCTTCTTCAAAAGAAAGTTCACACCATTCTTCTGTTTCAATAAGTTCTGGAAGTTCTGTAAGTACATCGGTGCGTTTTCTTCTGTAATAAACAGGTGCAATTTTTTCTTTAAATTTTGGAGCAGAAGCAATTACCGTAATATTTTTGACGGAGTGTGCGATTTCAGGTTGAAGTATATAAATAAGCGATATCATTTCTTCAACTTGGTTTTCAAGGGCAGTACCTGTCATAAACAATAAGCTTTTTGATTTGTTACATATCTTTTTTGTGTTTTCTGTGCGTTTAGCTTCAGGATTTTTTATGTAATGTGCTTCGTCCACTACGGTAAGCGAAACTTTAAATTGGTCTTCAAGTTCAAAAATGGATGTGGTCTCATAAGTGGTAACAGCAACCCCGCCTTTGTTTAACCATAATTCTAAATTCTCTTTTTTATCTTTTCCGTGAATTTTTATGGCTTCTAAGTCGCTGTGTTTTTGTATTTCTCTGCACCAATTTGTAAGTACGCTTGCAGGGCAAACAACTAAAAAGTGCTTTTCTCCGCCATTTCTCATTGCAACCATTGTGGCAATTGCTTGAATAGTTTTTCCCAAACCCATTTCGTCACCAAGCAAAACTCTTTTTTGGTGTAATATGTATTTTACGCCCCATTCTTGATATTTTCTCAATGTGCATTTTAAACCTAGTAAATCTAAGCTTTGACCTTTTACTTCTTCGGCTAACTCTTCAGGCAATCCTTGGAATGTGTCATTTGAACCTATTAGCCCCGGCACAATTTCTTCTAGAATAGTAAAGTATTCAATACTATTCTTTTCAAAATCTTCCCATATATCATTTGCCGAAAAACTAGTTTGCTTGTTGTTTTCAATAATTTCTTGAATTTTCAAAAATGGCTCTGTTTCAAGCGCGCATTTTAATTTGTTATAAGCATCAATAGCCGCTGACTTTTGTGATTTTGATGTAAAAAACCATTTGAAATTGTTTGTCATCGGCAGAGTACTTTCTGCTAAAATTCTTATTTGATTGTAATACTTTGAATAGAATTTTCTGCAATCTTTAACTGCGTTTAAATTGTATTTATATAAATAAACATTTTTAATTAGAGCAGTAGAGTATTCGGTTTTGTTGTCTGCACTAAGCCTAATTTTTGTTTCTTGAGTAATTTTGTTTTTAACAAATGCCAAAATCTTTTTTATTGTTAGGGCAGTTTCTTGACTTATTCCGTTTATATCAATAAGTGCTCTTGTGGAAACTTTTTCCAAGTCCGCAAAGGTATTGACATTGTTGTTTAGTAAAGATTTTACTCTAATGCCGCTTTTATATCTGCTTAATTCTTCTACAGATACTGTATCTAAAATTTTTGATACTTCTGCTGCAACATAAGCTTCCGCTGCTTTTTTGCTATCAAATTTAGCAGCGTCATTTTGTTTAATAATCTTTATTGTTCCGTTTAGTATTGATTGATGTGTGTTTAATATTTTTTTGACATCAATCGGTTCAAAATCTTTCACAATCATTCTCCTAAATAGTAGTTGCTTTATTTGCTATTATAAAAGTTTATCCATTTGAATAAAATTATAGAATAATTTTTTAATCTTTTCCTAATTAAAAATTATATCATATATTGAAATAATAATCAAGGATAATATGTTGGGTATGGGTGATGAGCGAAAATTTAGCATATATAAGCTGATAAATAATCATATTGTAGAGCTGATATTAGTTAATAATTTTTATCAAATTATCGTTAAAATAGATAAAAATTAGAGTTAAAAACATAAGAATATATCTTTAAATGGGTTTTGTTAGAATCAATATGGCTGAAACTGGGTGATTTCGTAATAACAAGAGAAATGTAAAGGGGTTAAAAGATTTGTCGAAAG
>CAJTYW010000022.1 GCA_910583995.1 uncultured Christensenella sp.
TTTATGTTTTAAATATTTGTTTCCCATTATTTTATTTACTCAGATACTTTTATTCGTTCTTCTTTATCTTAATACCTTATTGACCTGTAGTTCTTTTTCTATATCTGTTGCTTTCTTTTTTGTATACTTAGTAAAGAATATTGCTGTGGTTGCCTGTAAATTATTCATATTAGCTGGTTACTCTGGCTACTTTTAATTTGGAAATTAATACATATTTAAGCAGGTTAGCAACATTCAAGACTATATTTGCTTGCTTGTATCTATAATATTAGTGTAGCAAATTATTTTTAACTATGATGTTTCCTAATAATTATTTAAATATTCCTTATTTAATTTTTATAAAGAGTTTTTTTAATGAATATTTGTTTTAATGTAGTCGCATACAACGGTAAATAAATTATAAAAAACCTTTCAAAAATCGGTATTATTTTAAATTTTATCTTTTTTTAAATTATAATCAAGTACTATTAGCTTAAAAGTATAATTATTAATAGGTATTGTAAATGTTAAAGAAGGTAGGAATGAAGTAAAAAGTAGATAAGCGTCTACAAAGTAGTTGCCAGTTTAGTTAAATGGCTTTATGGATAGTATTATCGGTTGTTTTAATTTAAATATAATCGTAAGCAATTACATTAAAATTAAAGGACAATCGCATTTGAAAATAAAAAATATTCCCCGTAAAAATCGGGGGTATTTTTATTTTTTACGTAATTAAAATTTTTTTACTTGATATTTATTTAGTAACATTATATTAAAGATTATCATATCATTTTATTGTAAAATTTTTGTAAAAAATTTTTGCTACTATATATCTTGGTAAATACTTCTAATATTGGCTGTACTCTTATATCATTAAAATACTTGACAAAAAATGTAATAATTTATATAATATATTTATTAAAAATACAAATTTCGACAAATTTATAACCATTATTTATAAATCACATTTTTAGGTTATTATGTGTAAATAGGTTTATAGAGTTGTAAAAATTTATTTTTAAAACTATTAATTAATATTCATTTTATGGAGGCGTTTATGAAAAAGAAAATTACTATAGCTGCTGTAGTTGTACTAATTTGTGTCGCAGCAATGGTACTTTCCGGTTGCTGGTTATTTGGCTCACCATTTGATAAAGTAGTTAAAAGTATTAAAAAAGATGGAAAATATGATTCTGAAGCAGGTACTTATACATATCAAGATTATGATCTTGAGTACAATTCTATTACTAAAATTGTCTACAATGAACAAAATGCAGATTTAATTACTATTATTTATGAAGATGTTGAGAGTGGCGATGTTGCAAAAATGTATATTACAAAAGAACAAGGTAATTACGAATGGGAATATAAAGATTCTGTATATGGCGAAATAACAGGCAATGTTAATATCGAATTTAATACAGAAGAGATTGAATTTGTTGAGTTTGATACTATTTCAATTGAAGCAAGTGCACAAGATATAGAAAACATCAAACATTTAGCAAGGTTATCTGTCCTAATATGTATATTTGACTTTGATTATTACATTTACGATAACCTTAATTTAGAAGCCATCGATTTTGGTATAATAGCCATTTATGAAGACTAAAATTTAATTTGAAATTAATAAAAATTAGGAAAGGATATCCTTTCCTAATTTTTTTATGCTTAAATAATTATTAAAATAAAATGTATTTATTGTACAATAAAATTGTTAGATAATTTCAAGCTAAAATTTACATTGAATAGCATTGATAAGTATAAATATACCTACCAAGCAGTTTTTATAATCGCAAATTTAACAAGTTGTAAATACTTTTTTAGTTGATTTCTAAATTTTCAGGTTTAAATAAGTCGTCATCTAAAAATTGCTGAGCAGTCATATCAAAACCTTCAGCTAGTAAAAACAATTTGTCTAAAGTTATTGTTTTACATCTTCCGTACATAATATTGTAAATATTGGACGGGTCAATTGCTATCTTCTTGCATAAAGCATATTGAGTCATTTTGTTTTCAATTAGTAGATTATTTAGTCTTTTTGCTACAGCTTCAATCAGTTTCATATTTTTATTCTCCCAGAATTAGTATATATAAATTTATATCCTAAACTAGCCGAATATATTCTTATACGAATATATTTTAATATTTGACTTGACTTACAGGAAATACTCGTATACAATTATTATAAAACCAACATATTCATTTGGATTAATTTTTGAAAAATAAAAAATGATTTTAGAGGTAATATGGATAAGGATATAGGTACTAAAACTATAAGGTTTGGCAAAGTTTGCAGATGGATAGGAATAGGGGGAATGGCAATATCTGTATGTTCGATATTAGTTTTAGCATTAGTCACTATATTGATTGTTGTAAATAGTGGAATGAAGTTTACGTATATTGCAGGAATTGCTATTATAACTGCAATTTTAGGGATTGCTTTAATTCCATTTTATTTTATAGGAAATCATTATGTTTGCATAGGTAAAATAGAAGTAAACACTAGAAAATTGCTTGAGAGCCAACTCGAACTATGTGATTTATTGAAAGAAAAAAAGAAAAATAATTTATAGGTAAATAAAATAAAAAATTAAGGATTTGTATTTTTTTGATTGTTTTGGAAAAAATAATAATATAAAAGAAATTTTATTTAAGGAGAAAAAAATATGAATCCATTTAAAGAAAAGCCGATTTCGTTAGTAAATGCGTTTGAGAACTGGAAAGGCTTATATCCAAAAGCATACAATAAAAACGAAGTTGACCCTTACACAAAAACACGTATTATTTTAATGAATGGTACAGAATTTGAAGCAAACTGGTTTTCTCATCAATTTTCAAGGCATTTCCCTTGTACAGAATTGCGTAGAGATTTAGCATTGGTTCGTGCTCAAGAAAAACAACAACAATTAAAAATATCTCTATTAAAACCTGCTGATGAAACTCAACTTGAGCAAACAATCGGCTATGAACAGTTAGCCGTAGATTTGACTGCAGAGCTTGCAAAAAGAGAAAAAGATTTTTATGTTAAAAAAGCACTTGATTTTGCTTTGCTTGAAGACTTTGACCATTTATACAGATACTCTGATTTATTGTATATGAATCAAGGCGTTATTGCAGAAAGATTGGTTGGCGGTTATACGGAAATTATGCCTGCGCGCCCAACAATTTCTCATCATAGATTTCCAAAAGACAATGTCAGAAGATGTATAAATTCAAAAATGTCTGATAAAGAGACTATTTTAGGTACTATGATAATTACAGCTGCAGAGCAACAAACAATGAACTATTATATGAATATTGCAACTTTGGCTACAGACGATTTAACCCGTAAATTGTACGAAGAGATTGCTTTGGTTGAAGAAGAACACGTTACTCAATACGAAGATTTAATGGATGCTAATGCAAATTGGTTTGAAATGAATTTGTGGCACGAATATGTTGAGTGTTATTTGTATTGGTCTTGTATGATGACAGAAACAGACAAGTGTATTAAAGCGTTGTGGGAAGAGAATTTGGCTATTGAGATTGCACATTTGCATAGTGCTGCAGAGTTACTACAAAAGCACGATAAGAAGACTTGGGAGCAAGTTATTCCTAATGGCGAATTCCCAGCACCATTATCACTACACGAAAATATTAATTATGTAAGGGATATTATAAAAAATACTGCACAATTTACTTCTGTAGGTGAAGAGTATGAAAATATTAATAACTTGCCAAAAGATGCAGAGTTCTTTAAGTATCAAGCTACTATAAATCCAAACACAGATATGACACCTTCTCATATTGTGATTGATGAATATATTAACAAGTTTGGTGCGGATTATCGCTTTGAGACATCACCAAATCCACTTAAAGAGTTGCGTGACAGAAAATGTGATAATACTGAAGTTGGTAGAATTAAGGACGCGGCAGATGGCTCAGGCTTTAAGGCTAATAAATAAAGCTTTTATTATATTTTTAAAATAAAAAAACACTTGTTTAAACAAGTGTTTTTTTATATAAAGGAGAGTGACTTTGCACTCCCTTGGTAATACTAATTTATAAGTTATTAGTTGTTGTCATTTTTTAAATTTTCCGCTTTGTGGAAATACTTTAAATAAGATTTTTTACAATAGTCGCATACTTCATCGTCTGTTGCAGGGGTGTCATTAAAATTATAAGCACCATTGACACGCCAGCCGTCAAGTAGCGATATACGAATTGCATCTTTAGGACAACGAAAAGCACAAGCCATACAACCAACACAATCTTTGCCAAAAATCGGCTTACCATCTGCCATTTTTATATTAAAAGTAGGGCAAAGTTTTTCGCATATTCCGCAACTAATGCAGTTTTCTGTTGTTTTGTAATGTTTGCCTAAAAGTGGCATCGCAATATGTTCTACACGACAAACAAGAGATACCATTCTATTAAAAAGATTATTTTTTGTAAGTTTACCTGTGTTTTGTGCGATTTGTTTGGCATCTTTAGTAGCCATTAATTTAGCAGCGTTCTCCATACGTGTAGCCATATTATCTGTATGGTGAAAAATAATGTTATAAGGCATAACATACATAAATTCACCTTTAACTAAATAGCCTTTTTTTGCAAGTATTCTTTTAGGAATAATTCCCGCTGCGTTGTTTAAAGCTAGTGCTTCACCTGATACTCTTACAATATAGCAAGGTTTGTTATTTGTACATTTAGGCAAAGAGTTTAAAAAATCAAGCATAGGAGTAGGGGTGTTAAAACCGTGAACAGGGTATGCAATTACAATTTTGTCATAGTCAAGCACAATATTAGCATTAGGTATATCTTTTATTAAGTTTATTTCAGAGATAGTATCATCTGCACTAAGTTCATTTGCAAGCATTTTGCAAACCCTTAAAGTGTTGCCTGTGCCTGTAAAGGCAAAAAAGCCTATTCTCATAATATATCCTTCTTTATTTGTTGACGGTCATTATCGTCAATATAATAAACAAAATTTTCTTCTTTGCTATGAGAGTCATACCATAGCTGAGCAAAAAATGGACTTTTAGTAGATAAATAGTCAAATCTCCAGCTAAAATTCTTGTCTGGCATTGTACATTCCGGACACCAGTGACCGCCACCAAGCACGGTGTATACGGAACTTTCAAAAATATGTCCTTCTGAACATTGCCATTTGATTTTTACATACTCGTTTTCTGGGGCTTCTTCTGCAAGACATTTACCACCACGGAAAATAGCTGCTTGTTGAAGTTCTTCAAGAGTAAGGGTATTTAATGGTTTACTTTCGTCATAGCCGTGGGCTAGCAAATTGGTTTTTGTGTCTTTTCTAATATTTTCAAAGTCACCAAAATCACCTTTTGTTAGCAATTTTACATCTTCCCATTTTTTAGGAAGAGTATTTCCTATATTAGTATGTCCAAAATAAGCTAAAACTTTAGGCTCATCGTTGTTTTTTATCCATCTGCTAGGTGAATTGTCATCATTAAGCAAACGATTGAAAAGAAATAAATTTAACAGACCTTTAGGTGCAAGTTTGCCAAGTGCAAACATTGGGTGAGCCTTTGCAATTTGTTTCCAAAAATCTTTAAAAGTATCATTTTGATAATAGAATAAATCATTTAGTCTATCGCCATCTGCAATCCATATGCCGTGAAAATTACGAGTGGAGAAATAGTTAGGTTTAAAAAATTTCTCAATACTACCGCCAATTATTGCAAAACCTTCATTTATAGTGTCATATCCTGTGTAACGGCCACCTAAACCGCCACCTATATTGTAAATCTTTTTCCAAAATTGTGGTACTTCGTCATTACTATCTCTTTTTATAATGTGCTTTATAAGACGGCCACTATCATAAGAAGTAACCCATTCAAGCGGAGCATTTAGAGAAGTGTGGAACATAAGTCCGTCTGAAATATTATCCTTAAAAAGATTTGGGTGCAACATTGCAGTTTGTCTCAAAATTGCCCAATTGTCCAAATCTGCTTCCAAAACATATCTTTCTGCAAACAATTTGTCTTTTGCGTAAGCATCAAATGGACTAATCAAAAGCGGGTCACCCACGCGTCCCCAAGGGTGCTTTTCATTGCGGTTACCATAAAGAGCTATGGTGGAAATATGTATAAATTTAGGTTGTGGATTTATGTTTTTTATAGCGTTTACCAGTGCAACAGTGCCTTTTCTGTTACAAGTAAAGCTTGCCTGCGGACTATTGTCGGATAGTGGGGGTATAACTGCTGCCATATGAATTACATAATCCATATTTTTAACAATTGCGTTACAAATTTCCTGATTGTCAATAGAACCGTACACTATTTGTATTTTTTTTCCGTAAGTTTTCTCAAGTTTTTTTGCTAAAATTTTGTTTTTCTTTGAGTTTCGTAATATAACGCGAATCATTTCTACAGTCGGTAATTCAAAGGTTTGCTTTAATGCTTCTGAACCCATATTACCACTTATTCCAGTCATTGCGATTTTCATTATTTCTCCTTTTCAAAATTTTTAGTTTTGACTTTGACTTTTTGTAAGAAAAGTGATATAATTATACATAATGCGAATAAAAAACTTTGCAATTATATAATTTCCTGTATAAATAATAATAGCATATTATTGCTTTTGCAGTCAAATAAAAATTTTTTAGCAGTGACAAATTGCGACAAATCAAGGAGTGTGTTGCCAATGAATACAAATAATTTTTCTAAAGAATGTTTTTATGATGCTTTAATATCACTATGTGAAACTAGTGATTATAAAGACATTAACGTTAAGGAAATCTGCAAAAAAGCAGGATTTAATCGCAGCACTTTTTATCGACATTACACTTCAAAGGAAGATATTGTAATACAAAAACTTAAAGATTTGATTGCAAATTGGCATAGTTCAATTAATTTCGACTTAGGGTATGTTTTTGAAAACTTTGTTAAATTATTTGAGTATTTTCGTAATAATTGCGATGTTTTTAAAATAATGCACAAAATGAATTTGAATGTTGAAATGTTAAGAATGAGTTTTGAGTATATGTATCAAAATTACGATGTGTACGAATATGATAAGGTTTTTGTTAGCAATGGTATTCTTGCAGTTGTGTTTAATTGGATTGACAAAGGTATGAATGAGAGTAATGAATATATGGCAACCTTGTTATCAAAATATCTTCAGTTTGACTTGATTATGGATAAAAACAATAAGGAATAATCTAATAAATTTTTATAAATGTTTGCTCATAATTTAAGTATAATTAAAGATTTGATTTAATCAAACATTGATTTTAAGCCAAATATATTCTTAAATAAAACAGAATAAATTAAATATAACATTATTACCAAGCGGTATAAAACGAGTGTTTTATACCGCTTATTTATTTGTAAAGTTTTATTTTGTGATTTTGTTTGTTTTATGCAATAATCCTTGCAAAAATCGGGAGTAAATAACAAAAAAGCAAGCTAGAAATGTAAAAAAAGAGTACATAGAATAAATATATCTATGTACATATTATATGAATATTATAAGGGCAAATGTAAGCTTTTGTCAAGGCTACGCTCAAGACTTTGTAAGATATTTAGTTAAATTTAACAAAAAATACATATTCAGTTTTAAAAAACACCTTAAAAAGTACATAGATATATTTATTCTATGTACTTAAATAAAGGAGAGTATATATGAAACATTTAGGATATCAACAGGATAGAAGTAGTTTAAAAATTAAAACAATGTTAGTTGCTTTTTTTATGCTTGCAATAATATCTGCATTAGTAATACTTTCAGTTAAACAGGTTGAGAATGTTTTTGCATTAGAGAATAATAATACAGCAGTAAAAGTAGGGGAAGGCAAAGCATTATGGGATACTAAAAGTAGTAGTTTTAATTATGATGTACTATATGATTTAAAAGAAAAGCTGTTTGGAAAAGATGAAGGAGTGAGTTATATAAAATCAATGACAGATGTACAAACGCAAGCAAATGTGGTACCTGCTTCAGAAATTAACAAGAGAGTTGGCAATGAAAAAGAAGGATTGGTTGTAAGATTAGGTGGTTATTTATGGAGTGCGGCATCGCTAACTCTTGCAGATATTGGTGACAAAAAAGATAATGTTGTATTAACTCTTTATTTAGTCGAACCTTATTCACAGCAAAATTGCCAGTTTAATGAAACTTATCCTGTAGGAGATAAGCGCGGAGATAATGTTTATAGTAATAGTTCTATAAGAAATATGTATTTGAGACAAAATGCGTGGTCATTATTTAGCGGTGGTGATTTTGCAGAACAATATCTAGTACAGCCTAAATATATAAAATACCAACAAAATCAAACTGCCTTTCAAAGGGAGAGTGGAAAAACTAATCATTATATTAACGAAGCACTAGGTGAGATGTCTAATAACTGGACATACGATGATGAATATTTACCTGATGAAATATTTGGCGGAAAGAGATACGATGATTGGGGAAATGACTATATATGGATACCTTCACTGACAGAAGTTGGTACTTCAAATAATTTGAATACGACTTGTATTTGGAAATTAAGTGAAGAACAGAGACGCTGGACATATAGTAGTTCAAATTTTAGCAATAATTATGCGTGGTTGCGTAGTGGGTATACGACCACGATGTCTGGTAGATATAAAAATATTTATACTATTTCTTGTGAGAGCAGAATGGTATCACAACCTGTTTCTAGTGCTTATGGCATTCGTCCCGCTATACACCTTAATTTAACTGCAGCAGGACAAGATACAATAGGAAAAGGCGTAAGTTTTGATGAAAATTCCGATTTTGAATATATCTATAAAGATAGTAATAATATAAGACAAAGTTATGCTACAAATGGATATGAGCATAACAACAATGATAAAGAAATTGCAACTACAAACGGAGAAACAAGATATATATTAGGTGTTAAAAACAATACAACTATTTATACTCTTCTTAATAGTTTGAAAAGTGATAACAGCTTAATAAATATATGCGATAATAATGGCAACGACATATATTGCGGAATAATAGTTGCAGGATTTGTACCAGAATATATAGGTAATCAAGTAATTGGTACAGGGTGGTACATAGAATTTTATGATATGTTTAACAAAAAAAAGGTTATAGAAAAGGTGTATATTTCTGTATTAGGTGATGTAAATGGCGACGGCAGAATAAGTGCAAGTGATGTTATGTATATAAGGGCTATAGCAAATGATAAAAATTTATACGATAGTTTAGATACGGAAGTAAAGCTTGCGTGTATGATATTGAACAAAGGGTCAGTTACATCGGTGGATAGTGAAATACTTTTAAACATAATGTCATACAAGTTAACTATTGACATATTCTATTAATTTTAGATTGCTAACAACGTCTTTTAAGCCAAAATAATTCTTAAATTCAACTAAATAAATTAAAAATAACAATATGTTCAAGCACCATAAAACGATTGTTTATGGTGCTTATTTTTTTGTAAAGTTTTTATTTTTAAATTTAGGTGTTTAATGCAATAATCCTATCAAAAATCGGGGGTAAATGGTAAAAATAGTAGGTAGAAATGTAAAAAAAGAGTACATAGAATAAGTATATCTATGTACATATTATAT
>CAJTYW010000023.1 GCA_910583995.1 uncultured Christensenella sp.
GTACATAGATTGTATATATTCTATGTACAATTAATTCATTTAAAATTATGTTACTTAGGAGAAGATTGTTATGTGCAAAGATAAAAGGAAATCATATTTTTTAATAGCGATAATTTCAATAATAATTGTACTTTTTACTTGTGTACTAGCATCGACTTTCCTTGCTCCTAACCAAGTTTTAGCATTAACAAATAGTGGTGCTGCTACACCTGTTGCAAATGGTGCAGAACTATATGACGATGCTTCTAATAAATTTAACAGCCTTGCTGTATTTGATTTAAAAAAGAAATTGTTTGCAAACAATGACCCAATAAATTACATAAAGGCAAGCAAGGATAATCAAACAGATTCTTATGTAATTTCCGCATCAACAATCAATTCAAGTGTAGGTAACATTAATGACGGACTTGTGGTAACTCTTGGTGGTTATCAATGGATTGTCTCTGCTTTAACCTTGACAGATAATACTTTAAGTGGAAAGGAAGATATTGTTGTTACTTTATATATGGCAGATAATTCAAATGTAAATAGTGATTTTTATCCTAATAGCTCAGCTGTAAAAGGTAATGACGCGTATAGCAGAAGTAGCTTAAGGGAAAATCTTTTAACAAATTCTAGTTTTGCACAATTTGTTGGCGGAAGTTTTGCAACTAAATACTTAGTTCAACCAAAATATATAAAATATCAACATACTCAATCTTGGACAAGATTTGGTACTACTAATTTTTACAACTTATCAAATGATGCACTACATCATTTGTCATCTGGTTGGCAGAGTCAACCATTATATGTACCTAGCGATATGTTTACAACGCCAAGCGGTGATAATGTAAGTTATGATGCTTGGGGAAATGACTATATTTGGATACCAAGTATAACTGAAGTGGGCGGAAATTATGGAACTATTAATTTAAGTGGTTCTATATGGGATTTGTCTGCAAATCAATTATCTTCAAACACAACAACTTGGTTGCGTTCAGGAACTAATTACAATCAAGCACTTATTTTGCAATCTAATGGTGTAAGTTCATCATCAAGTGTTAGTGAGAAAAATTATGTTAGACCTGCAATACACCTTAACTTAAGCGAAGTAATAAAAGGACTTGTAAATGAATTAGAAAATCCATTGGATTTGACAACTACATACAATGGAAAAACTCAACCATTTAGTGATATTGTAAAACAAAATAGTAACACAAGCTGGTATGACAAAACTTTGTATGAGCAAGATAATGAATACATAAAGGTTACTTATCCTAATAGTTTAAAAGCTTTTGAAGATGCAGGTGATTATTGGATTAAAGTTGAAATAAAAGAAGAATGGACAAATAAAATTTATGCTCAGGTAGACGATGATGCAGCTAAATATGGTTGGACAAGTGACCAAACAGAGTCTGTTAAGCAAAATCGTGCACCAAGGTTTAAAGGTGAGCCTAATACTTCTGACACAAGTCATTTAGAGACAAGTACGATAAGATGGCTAAAGGTTACTGTCAATAAAGCAGATTTAGACTTTTCAAATGTCAAGTGGAGTGCAGATTCACTTGAGTATAACGCACGAAATCAAACGGTTACAATCATTTCTGGATTACCTGATTTTTTAACAATAACATATAGCGGTAATACTCAAACAAATGTTAATGCAAACTATACTGCTAAAGTTGTAAAAATTACAAGTTCTAACAACAACTATAATATTCCGACAATAGCTGAAATAAACACAATTGCGGAATTGCAACATAATTGGAAAATAACTAAAAAGCGTATTACTGCAGAATGGGACTCTAAAGAAGAAACTAGAGACGGAATAACTATATCTATACCTATACTTAAAATTGAAGAATCATTAACTGATTGTATAGAATACAAATATTATACAGATGAATTATGCACAAAGGAAACTACTATTGATGAGATATTTGCAAAATATGATGTTACTAAATTAAATTTATATTATGTAAAAGCTAAGTTAAAAAGTAGTGGCACTGACTTTAATAGTACTAATAGTTTATTAATTATAAATGGTGCTGAAGTTACAGAAACTGTTGACATTTTACAAACAGGTGCGACAAGCAATAGTGTTATGGTAACGCTTGTTGATAGTAAAGTTACTTTTAATGGTAATGGGCAAACACCAACTTTTAATGTTAGCGGTGGCGGTTTAAATGCTGAATCTTTGGTGCTAACATATAAAACGCAAGCAGGTGTTTTACTATCAACTTTGCCAAAATCTGCAGGTAAATATAAAATTTATGTTAGTTTGAAAGATGACATAGGCGACTTTGTTATTGTTGGTCAAAAAGAATTTGATTTTGAGATTGAAAGCTTAAAGATTGCAAAACCTTCTGAAAAACAAACAAAGACATTTAAAGCAGATGGCTTTGATTTTAGTAGCATTACAAACTTGCCAAAAGATTGGGCAAATTACTTTGATATAAAAGTATTTGACAAAGATAATAACGAGTTGGATAAAGTTAATGGTAGCTGGTTATTCTTTGGTGTTAATGAGTACAGAATTCAAATTTCATTTAAAAACGGAATGAATACCAATAATGGTGGGCAAACAGATAATGTTATTTGGCTTGACGGAACTAAAGCAAATTGTCAAACTACATTGGAAATTCAAAAATTGGTTTTAGTAGTAGATGGCTGGCAGAATGCTGAAGATAATGGAAGGGCAACACTAATTTCAAACTACACTCAAGAGATAGAAAAATACTTTGATTATGTCATTTGTGAGCGTAACGGCGATGTTGTGTTAGGCGATGAGCTTGCAGGAAATGCAACACTTAAATATGAAACAGATTATCAAATAATATTAAGAATAAAAAATGAATACAAAGGTAATGTTGTAGTATCTTATAATGGAGAAAATGTAGAAGAGACAACTCCATATAAATTTACTACAAAGGAAAATCCATTTACTGACGGCAACAATAACGGCGGTAATAAACAAGACAATTTTGGCGAAATGCTTAAAAAATTGCCTTTGTATGTTTGGATATTGATTGGCGTTATAGCAGTTTTATTGATATTAGTTGTACTATTAATTGTTGTAATGGCTGTTAAGAGAAATAAAAAGTCACCACCGCCACAACAAGCAATCCCTTATGAAAAATACTCAGCTGTAAAAAGTGAGACAGAAACAGCAGGAGATAATATTACCAATACATCAAATGCAAGTGCTAAAACTAATGAAGTTGTAAATGTTCGTGGAACTATCGTTAATAACTATAAGGTCGGTTATAAAGACTGGACATTTGTAATGAAGGAAACAGATATACTTAATTTGGAAGTTTTGGAATCTCCACAAGACGAAATTATGTTTTACGCTTTTAAGAAAAATGATTTGCGAAAAGTTAAAAAATTGCAAAGTCAAATTGACTTAGTAGCTAATGATGAAAGCAGTGGTAAAAATAAGGATACTCTAGATAATGATTTCGATAAAAAAGATAGCAAGAAAGGAAAAGGCAAGAAGAATTAATAAAATATTAATTTGAGCCACAAAATTTCTTAAATCAAACAAAATAAATTAAATATAACTATATTATCAAGCACCATAAAACGCAAGTTTTACGGTGCTTGATTTATTGTAAAGTTTTAATTTGTTATTTTTCTTGTTTTACGCAATAATCCATTCAAAAATCGGGGGTAAATGGCAAAAATAGAGTATAGAAATGTAAAAAAAAAGTACATAGAATAAGTATATCTATGTACATATTATATGAATATTATAAGGGTAAATGTAAGCTTTTGTCAAGGCTACGCTCAAGACTTTGTAAGATATTTAGCTAAATTTAACAAAAAATACATATTCAGTTTTAAAAAACGCTCCAAAAAGTACATAGATATACTTATTCTATGTACTAGATAAAAGGAGAGTTTTATTATGGCAAAATGTATAAAGCGTGTAGGTATAGTATTTTTTGTTTTAGTACTATCTCTACTACTGGCGTTAGGCACAATTTGTGTAACAGGCGTGGTAGAGAATAATAGCAACAGCATAGTAAATACTAACTCACAAAATAATATACTTGTAAATGAAAATAATGAAAGTGTAAGTATTGAAAACGATGAGTTGAGCTTGCCGTCAAATAGTACAACTCATGAGATTCCAAAATCTGAATATGTGTTTGAATTAAGCGGAACTTGCACGCAAATAGCAGATGGTTGGACAAAAGCAACACAAAAATCTTTAGAAACAGGAAAGAATGTAAAAGTCGTATTAATGAATGACTGGGTCGCTGAAGCTAATAGTACTTATACAACTTCTTTTGGTAATACTAATGCTTTTAATGTTGGTAGAATTAGTGTTAATGTTGGAGTGGAAATTACCTTGGATTTAAACGGAAAGACAATAAACAGAAACCTTGTTAAATTTAAAGACGATGGCACTATTTTGTCAAAACAAGATGTAGAAAGAGGTAATGTTATATTTGTTGCGGGTAAATTAAATATAATGGATAGTAAGTATGATGCAGTTGCTGTAAGTGGTTTGTATAAACAATATAAAAGCGTTAAAAATGACTTACGCGGAGCTTTTAATAATCTTGAGTATGGCAAAATAACAGGTGGTTCAATCAAGAGTTTTGAATCTTTTGGTGGTGGAATAGGAGTATTTACAGGTGGTGAGCTTAATTTTTATAGTGGAATTATTGCACAAAATTATGCTTATGCGAGTGGAGCTATAGGTATAGTAACAGATGCTGCATGTAACATATATGGTGGTTTGATATTCAATAATAGTGCCCATGAAAATGGCGGTATTGGCTGTAACCAAGGTGATTTGAATATTTACGGCGGAATTATTTCTTTTAATGAAGATGTAGTTAATTATGATAGCAATGCTACAAGTAGGCAAGGTGGTGGAATTTGGTATTCTAACTATAATGGCAAACTTTATATTTCTAATGCGATTATAGCACACAATACTGCAAGAAGTAGGGGTGCAGGAATACTTGTTTCTGCGTCAAATAGCGTCACCATTACCAGTACGGACATAAGTTATAATGATTCAGGATTATATGGTGCGGGTATTTATGTAATGGTTGCTAAATTTGTAGATATGTTAAATTCAACTTTCTCATATAATACTGCAAATGGTAATGCTGCAGGAATATTTTTGAACCGAGATATTTTAGCAAATTTTGACGGCTTAAATATTCATCATAATGTATGTACAGATAATGTTGGTGCAATATATTCTTATAGTGCAATTAATTTAAAGCATACTATAATTGCATATAATCAAGGTTCTAATGTAGGTGGATTGCAATTTACAACTAATCCTGCTATAGGAAATGTAATTACAATAAAAAGCCAAGGCGTGCAAATTTATGGAAATACCAAAACAAATGGTGAAAGTTCAAATGTATATTTGGAAAAAGGGCAAACCATTTCTATCTACTCTAATTTGTCAAATGCTACAAGTATGTCAAAAATCGGAGTAAGATTGTCGGCAGCTTATAGTGCAGAAACATTTACCAATGGTTATTCAATAGCTAATAGGTCAGAAGCAAAATGGTATTTCTATTCAGATGATTCAACAAAAAAAATTGCAACCATTAATGGCGAAGCAGGACTACAGGAAACAACAGAAACATTGGAGAAAATTCCTTGGCATATAGTAAATGGTAATAGCCAATGGGATACAACTGATTACGAAATACAACTTCCGTATAACGGCAAAAATTATAAATTGACTTTCGGAAATGATTTAACTTTTTTAAGAAATAGTACAAGTGAAGAAATGAAATATTTTGAAGCTAAAAATGCAGGTAGCTATGCGTTTTATTATAACAGCAAAGATTGTGCTACAAATGTAATTATGCTTACCATATTACCCAAAGAAGTTAATTTGGAATGGGAGACAACTTTGACATATAATGGTACTTATCAAACCCCAAAAGTAAATGTTAAAAAGAGTGATTTAATAGAAGGCGATACTTGTTCAGTTAATGTTGTAGATGGTGCAAAAGATGTAGGTGAAGACTATTATGCTAGAGTATTATCATTGGCATCTGCAAATTATAAGGCAAACCCTGCGTCAAAATACGGAAGGTTTAAAATAGTAGCTGCCGATTTAACTATTAATATTACAACGGATAATGTTGCAAAAAGTTATACAGGAAATAGCATAGTAATTGGTGACAAATGGTATAACTTGTTAGCAACATTGTTAGGTCAAGATAGTACAAAATCATTAAACAGTGTGTTTAATATAGATTACAGCAAGTTTATCCCAATGTTTACAAAAGACGGCGTAACAACAGATAGTGCAATAAATGTTGGCAAATACGATATAAGCGTAGAAGAGTTTGATACAAACAGCGTATTTACAGGAAATAGCAATTACAATGTAATAGTAAATTATGTAAATGGTGGTACTTTAACAATAAGTACGGCAGATGTAATAAGAGCAAGTGTAGAGTCAGGATATAGCTATTTGTTACTAGACGAAAATA
>CAJTYW010000024.1 GCA_910583995.1 uncultured Christensenella sp.
GTGTCAGAAAAAGTATACTTTTTCTGACACTTTACATTTATTTTAAACTACATAACCAAGCGTAATAACTCTTGACAATTATTACACTTTTTTAAGTCGTATAATATTGTTTACGCAAAAAATATGATGTTTTTGCACCACAAAAACATCATATTTATATACATTATCAATACTATTTGACTTTTATACTAGTTGAAATATTTTAAACAACTAGTTAATATATCATTTAGTTTAATCTTTTAGCAAATCAGGGTCGATTTGCATATCTTTGAAATAAAATTTATCGTCGCGTTCGCCTATTTCCCTTTGCACTCTGCAAGGTGTACCAAAAGCAACTACATTTGCTGGTATGTCTTTTGTAACAATACTGCCTGCTCCGATTACGGAATTTTCTCCAATTGTCACCCCAGGCATTACCACCACATTTGCACCTAGCCACACATTTTTTCCGATATGTATAGGCAAATTAAATTCATAAACTTTTTCTCTTAGTTTTGCATTAATTGGGTGACCTGCAGTACATACCGTTACATTAGGTCCAAACATAGTAGAATCACCAACATAAATATCCGCATCGTCCACTAAGGTTAAATTAAAATTGGCATAAACATTTTTGCCAAAATGAACATTTCTACCACCCCAATTGCTGAAAAACGGTGGTTCGATATAGCAATTCTCACCTATTTCCGCAAACATACTCTTTAGCAACTTTTCTCTCCTTTTTTGTTGCAACGGCTTAGTTTTATTGTATTTATACAATGTTTGCAAACATTTTAGTTGGTCAAGTGCCAATTCTTCATTATCGCAGGAGTATAATTCCCCCGTTTTCACTTTAATTTTTAATTCTTCCAAAGTCATAATCTTTCTCCAAAATTCAAGTTCAACAATTGTTATTATTACAAGTATAACAAACTTGTAGCACAAACAAATTGAATAAATAAAAAAATTGCAAACTACCCCTATTTACGGAATAGTTTGCAGTAATTTTTGTTTAAAATCAGTCGCCGTCGCCTAATCTGCAACCATTGCAACCACAATCGCAATCTTCACCGCATTCGTCATCACAGTCACAGAAACCTTCTTCTTCAGCTTCCTTCAAATACTCATTAAATACTTCGTTAAGCAAATTTTCGTCTTCGATTGGGATAAATTTGTCATCGCCATCTTCGTCAACACCTAGCTCATAAATAATAACTTCATCTTCTGCAATACCATCAATTTGTTCAACTGGTTGCAAGAAAATATACCATTTATCCTTATAATCAATAGTAGCCACGTGATAAAAATCAACATCGTTGCCGTCCATATCTACAAGAGTGATAATATCGCACTCTTCTTCCATCATTTCGTCCATAGTTTCTGCCATTTGAGACCTCCTTACAAAAGTTAGATTAAATCAAACTTATAATTTAATCTTAGTATAATTACCAAAAATTGTCAATACCTTTTTTAAAAATTATATCTGTTTTTTGTCTTTTTATGCAATTAAAACTAAATTTATCTAACTTTTACAGGTTTATTCATTATATTATAGCAATTACCATTTATCTTTTGCAGTCAAGAAATTGTTGCAATATAATTGTTGCTGCAATCTTATCAATTACCCCTTTACGCTTTTCTCGTCTTACGCCTGCTTCTATTAGCATTCTCTCACCTGTAACAGTTGTAAGCCTTTCGTCCTGAAAATGTATTTTTGTTTGTGGCAAAAGCTGCTGCAATTTATCTGCAAAATCTCTTGTTTTTGTCACTCTTTCGCCTTCTGTGCCGTCCATATTTATAGGCAAACCAAAAACGATTTCGTCCACTAAATTAGGTTTTACCAAACCTACTAAATATTGTAAATCTTTTTCTTCGTTTACTCTTTTGTAAGTCTCATAACCATTTGCGATTATTTTCATTATGTCGCTCATAGCAATGCCGATTCGTGCATCACCAAAATCCAAAGCCATTACTCTATTCATAAAGTCTCCTATTAAAATTCCATTTTTTCATAAGTTGTACTTAATTTTGGATAAATCACAAGTAATACTACCACAAAACTAATAACAGAAGCCAAAAATACTGGTGTCATTGCAATAAAATTTAAAAGCAATTCATTGTTGCCTACAACATTTGGAAAAATGTTTTGGAAACAAATTATACTTGCTATAGCCACAATCACAAATGGCAAGGTCATAACCAGTGCAGTAAGTGATTTAGAATTGTTTTTAAAAAGTTCTTTATTAGTATTCCACACAAAATTAGGCGATTTCAAATCTGAGTAAATCAGATAAATGTTTATAGCATTGCCTGTAAACAAAGAAGTTACAAATATCATTATAACCACCACATAATGTATTTTTGCTATAAACATACTAGCTGTTAATATCAAATTTACCACAAAAGTGTAAATACTTGCAAGCATAATTTTTTGATTTATAACTACATTACTTTTAACTGGCAACATTTTTAAAACATCAAACTGTCTACCTTCACGAGAAAAAGCCACTATTGCAAAATAGTTCATACCGCAACTGAATATCAGAGCCAATGTAACTGCAACTATATTTAATGGTGCAGTGCCACCAAGTTGATTGTCACCGCCATAAATTAACCCCATCATTACCATAACAATCGGTGGAATAATAAGTCCTAAAAGATAATTTATTGCACTACTTGTCTCACCAAGGCAACTTTTTACATCTCTAACTAAAAGTGACTCATAAACAGATTGGACTTTGTTATCTTTTATTTTTGAGTTCTTTTTACTACCACTTTCCAAACCACGTCTTGCACTGCCTTTGTATAAAACAGCGGAAAGCAACATTGATACAACAGCAAGCCCCGCTACTATTGCAAAGAATATTGCAAAGTTTTTGAAAGCATCTATGCCATCAATTACCATACTTGTTGCAATGTATGTGTTTGGATAAATAATGTACGACATAATTTGCATTGCAGCTTGTACTTGTCCTAAATCAAAGTTACCGCCTTGAACAGCCTTTTGAACTGCAAATATCAAATAATAATATCCAGCAAAAAATCCACCAAACAACAGTAACACCAAAATAGTACCAATAATATTGTTACGCTTAAAATAGCTGATAATATATCCAAGCGGTATTGCAATTATTGTGATTATAAAAAGCGGAATAAATGGTGTTAGCAAACTGCCAAGCAATCCATAAATATAGTAACTAGCGCTTTTAATACCTGCCCCAATACCCATTGCCAATACAACAGGCAATTGAATTAACATTGCAAGTCCTAAATGTAGTAGATATATTGTTGTCATTTTTGAAACAAATATATCTAGCCCTGTTACAGGCAATGCCATTAATAGCTCATTGTCTTTTGCAAAAAACAATAGCGATATTGTAGACTGCACACCAAAAAATAAAACCATCATTTCACTTGCAAACATAATTGATGATATCATACTTGCAAGCATATCCATTGTCGTATTTTGAGCAAGATAATACAAAAAGAAACAAGCAACTCCTACAATAGGCAACAAAAGTAACCCAAGTGCAATGTATATTGCCATATCTTTACGACGCTGTTTGAAATCTTTGCTTAATCCAAACATAATCCGAAGATTATTTTGTAATAGTGGTAAAAATGCTCTTGTCATACCACACCTCGTTATTGCTCGTTTGTCAAATCATTTTGACTATCGCAAGCTGTTTTTTCTTGATTACCATTGACTTTTATCAAATTAGGGTCGATTTTTGATATATTATTTTGTTCTTTTCCATTATTCTCAACATTTAATGTCACTTCATTATACTTTTCTTTATCTACACAAACTTTGCCTTCTGTAAGCTCCAAGAAAATGTCTTCCAATGACTTACCTTGTTGTTTTTCTTCAAGCTCTGCCATTGTAAACAATGCTATTATTTCACCATTTTTTATTATAGCTACTCTATCGCACAATTTTTCTACAACTTCAAGCACGTGGGAAGAAAAGAATACTACATTCCCTTTTTCGCAATGCTCTCTCATTAGCTCTTTTAATTCTTTTGCAGATTTTGGGTCAAGTCCTGTAAGCGGTTCGTCCAGTACCCAAACTTTAGGCTCGTGAATCAATGCACCAATTACACAAATCTTTTGTTTCATACCGTGAGAGTATGATTTTATAGGACTATCCAATTTGTCAAGCAAATCAAATCTTAGTGCCAAATAATTTAATCTGCTATCCCTAACTTCCTTACTTACACCATAAACATTGGCAAGAAAATTAACATATTCCCTACCAGACAATTTGTCATAAACGCTATGATTATCTGAAACATAACCAATATTCTTTTTTGCTGAAATTGCGTCCTTTGCCAAATCATAACCTGCAACTTCAATTGTGCCTTCATTAAACGGCAAAATGCCAGTTATACATTTTATAGTAGTGGATTTACCTGCACCATTACTTCCGATAAAACCAAAAACTTCGCCATCATTTATAGTAAGGCTCAAATTTTTCACTGCGTATTCTTCAGCATTTTTATACTTTTTGGACAAATTAGTTATTGTAATCATAACATCTCCTTTTTTTGTAAAATAAAAATTTTATATTGCTATTTTACAAGTTTAATAATTTAAAATCAAACTAAAGCTTATAGTACTTTATTTAGATTTTTATTTTATTTTTTATTACACTATAAGTATTTAGTATACCTATTAGCTTAACCCTTATTTTTCTTAATTACTTTTGCTCTTACCAAATTTGCTTCTTTTCCGTTTGCAGAAGGTATATATAACTTTTCATCTTTTAAGCTATCTGGCAAGTATTGTTGCTCAACCCAACCACCAAAAGAATGTGGATATTTGTAACCTTCTACTTTTTCCACCTTAAAGTTTGCATCACGCAAATATAAAGGTACAATATCATCTTTAGATTTATTAACCAATTCCACCGCCTTATCTAGTGCATTTACAACACTATTTGATTTACTTGCTTCACAAACATAAATTATGCTATTCACAAGTGGCAATCTTCCTTCAGGCATACCTATATTTTGAATTGCAAACATTGCCGAAGTCGCCATTAATTGTGCCATTGGGTCAGCCATACCAACATCTTCCGCACTATGAGCGATAAGTCTTCTTGCAATTAGCATAGGGTCGCAGCCACTTTCAATCAGGCGTATAGCCCAATACACCGCAGCATCAGAATCACTGCCACGCAAACTTTTGCAAAACGCACTAAGCATATCATAATACATTGACTCGTCAATTGAAAGTGCTTTTTTCTGAATAGATTCTTCAGCAATATCTTTGTCAACTACAATTTTGCCGTTATTATCAGGGGTAGTTGTAACCACTGCAAGTTCCAAAGCATTATATGCTGTACGCAAATCCCCATCACTTGCCCACACTATATGTCCCAACGCATCGTCAGTTATTGTTATATCATAATTTCCAAGTCCATTTTCCTTATCGGCAATAGCTGCAGTCAATGCCTTCCTAATATCTTCGGAATTAAGTTTTTTAAATTCAAAAATCCTACATCTAGATACAATAGCTCTAGTCATTGATATAAACGGATTTTCAGTAGTAGAACCTATAAAAACAATATAGCCTTGTTCTATACCCGCAAGCACTGAATCAGATTGTGCTTTATTCCAACGATGACACTCGTCAAGCATAAGATAAGTTTTTCTGCCATACATACTCAATCTTTCTTTAGCTTCTTCAATAACTTTTTTAGCTTCCGCAACACCACTAGACACCGCATTTAATCTTACAAAATCTGCCTTAGTTGTATTTGCTATTATATTTGCCAAAGTAGTTTTTCCGCACCCCGGCGGGCCATAAAAAATTATACTGCCAAGACTATCCGCCGCAATTGCACGTCTTAACAATTTCCCTTTGCCAACAATGTGACTTTGCCCAACAAAATTATCCAAACTTGTTGGACGCATTCTCTCTGCCAAAGGCGCTAGTTTATTAGTATTTTCCATTAAATCAAACAAATTATCCATATAGATATTTTACACCTAACTGCAATAAAATGTCAATACTTTAAACTTTTTTAACATTAAATAACTATATAATAAATATTTACACTTTTTTGTGGTATATCTGACAACTTTTTAACTAAGCAAATAAATAAAATTAATTTGTTTAACCTGCTAAGATAAAAATTCAATTTAATCTTTTGTTAATAAGACTTTATGTTTGCATATTTAACAAAATTTACTATTTTAGCTTGTACATATACTAAGTATATCTATGTACTTTTTGGAGAGTTTTTTAAATTTGAATATGTATTTTTTGTTAAATTTAGCTAAATATCTTACAAAGTCTTGAGCGTA
>CAJTYW010000025.1 GCA_910583995.1 uncultured Christensenella sp.
TATAGCTATGCAGACAAGTAAAATATAATAACCGTATTTGTCCGCACCGCTCAATAAGCTTATCAATGTTCATAGGTCTTTATCTCCTTTGCTTCAATGATTTTAATGTTGGGGTAATTCATACTCATATCTGAAAGAAAGGTGTATATTTTCGTATGTAAATCAGGAACTATCCATATTTGATAATCATAGTTATTGAAATTGTCAATAATATTCTTCTTAAATCTGTCCTTTGATTTCAAGGTCAATTCAATTTCAACACAAAAGGTTTTATTATTATGATTAAATATAAAATCAGACTGATGTTTTCGGTTAGAAAATCCATCTTGCCTGTGCAGTTGCTTTTCTGTGATTATATCTGAATATGGTAAACTATACTTTCGATTGAAAAAGACTGCTGTATCTGCAACTAAAATATCGTGTGTGATTTGTTCAATTCTGATATGTTCATTTGATGTTGATACACCTATTAAGGCTTTGCCTGTTGATGTAAGACTGTATATGTACGGAACGCCATATAATATTTTCTCTCTCTTAATAAAACCAGCATTTAATAATTTCTGCAATCTTCTGTCACAGGCTCTTTGACCTGTAAAGTCTGTCATATTACAAATATGCCTGCCTAATATAACTCTCCACCTGTCTATCTCACTTAATATCAAATAATCTCTATCTACTAATCTAAAACCACTACTCATACTATCTCACCACTAAGAAATAACCGCAACTGCTGATATATAGATAATATAAAAATTTATTTCAATATGTATTTGTATGATGACGGTGTGGGGTCTCGGGTGTTAAAGCCGAGACCCCACATCGTCAAATAACATTTTTTTGCGTATTATCAAGCAGTTGCGGTTATATAAATTTACCTATTAAATTTTATGAGTGTTCTGTTATAAAAAGAACACTTTTGTTACCTCATAAAAGAACAATTATATACAAAAACAGACAAGCTTTTCTGCTTGTCTGCTATAAATAACTATTTAATTTTTTGTCAGTTTTATACCTATGTTAATTAAATCTTTGATTATATCTTCTTTACCTTTTGGAACTTCATGTAATGCTGATAATGTGCAATTCCATTTTTCCTTGTCAGCTTCACCCTTAACAATGTAATCAATGCTGACACCTAGAATATTACTTAATTTAATAAGGTTTTCTATTGATAAGCCTGTTAAGCCTCTTTCAACCTCGCTGAAATGTTTAACGGAAATATCAAGTTTTTCAGCTACTTCTTCTTGTGTAAGTTTAAGCTTTTTTCTTTCTTCTTTTATTCTTAAACCCATATTGTGTTTGTAATCTTTCATATTATCACCTAACCTATTATGTTGATGATAGCATAACATCATACTGTAAAAAACAAGGCAATAGGTGTTGACAAAACAAACCTAAAATGTTAATATTTTTACAACATATTATGTTATATCGTTTTATATTAATTAATTTCAGGTGCTACAAAAATGAATCAAAAACTATTTGTTTTGTAGCAATTGTTTAATAATTAAAAGAATGATAAAATATTTTTAAATGATGTATTTTGTCGAATTATAGGAGGAAAATATGAAGAAATATATAAAGATTTTACCTGTTGTTTTTATAGTGATAATAGTTCTTTCAAATTTTAATATAACCGCATTTGCTTCTTCATTAGAAAATAATGGTTTAGAGATACAATTAACAACAGATAAAGAGGAGTATTCTTTAAATGAAGATATTAAAATTAATACATCAATATCTAACAAAAATGATTTTGCAGTTGAAGATTTATCAGTAGAAACAATTTTGCCTGATAATTTTATTATAAAAGAAGATAATCAAAATAAATTAAGTAATACTATAGATATTGATGCAGATGATGAAATTAATTTTTCTTTTACTGCCAGTGTTATTAATGATGAAAATAATAAAGAATTCAATATAAATAATGTTTTTTTGATAGTTTTTATAGTTCTGTTTTTAGCAAGTATAGCAACATTGATTTTTTGCTTAACTAAACACTTCAAAAAAACAACTAAAATAATTTCAGTTGTATTATGTGTTGTAATTGCAGTTATATCTGTAGTTGGTATTATTTGTTTTCAAAAGCAGACTGAAGATAAATTTAACTTTACTAATAAAAAATTTGCCAGTGTTCCTGCAATTAGTTTAAGTGAAAAGATAAAAGTAAATAATATTGAGTATTATATTATTAGTAACTTGCAATGCAAAATATTTTCATTTGAAAATGATACTAAATATATTCGTGCTTTAGAACTTACAAGTTTTTATGTTGATGATTATAATGTAATGGTTGGTAAGGGTGAAGATATTACTTTCTTTGCAAAATTCAATCAAGAAGTTACAAATGAAAATTTATCAGTATATTTATACTGTGAAGATGAATTAATTGGCGAATTATATAACAATGGTTCAAATGGAGATGAAATAGCAAACGATAATTTGTTTTCATCTACATTTCATATTCAAAGTGACGAAAAAGGAAAAAGAACTTATCATATAGTTGGTAATGAGTTTGAAAAAGGGTTAGAAATATCATTTTATGAAGAAATTACAGAAAAGCAATGGAATGACAATGAATATATACGCCTTGAATTAGATAAAATCCAAAAAAAATATACCCTTTCTGATGGATATGTTGATTATGATAAAGTACAAGATGTTTTAAATGAAGCCGTTGAAGTTTTAAGGAAAAATTCAGAAAAAATTGAAAATTACAAAGTTGGGAATAATTCTATAAGTATTGTTACAAATGGGGGTATAACTATTCTGTTTACTCCAAAAACTTATCGGTCATTAGCTGGAGGTTCTACAGGAAGAATAGTAACGCTAGAGCCAAGCAATAACTTCTGGAATAATTTTGGAAGTGGTTGGAAACAAATTCAAGCGGAAATAGATGGTTGGGCGAATAACAGTAAATATGAAATAGGGGGAAACATTAGCGTTAGTGATAATGTTTCATTTATTACTGATGAAAATTCTAATTACAATTACTTTGAAGATGATAAAATAAAAGATAAGGAAGTTACATTAAATCAATTAAAAAATTTAGGGGAATATAGTATTTTAATATTTGAAGGTCACGGAGGATTTAATGAATGTGACGAAGAGCCTGCGTTAATTACTGGAGAAAAAGTTACTAAAGAAAATAAACAGGATTATTGTGAAGAAATAGCTAGCAAAAAACTATATATGACAGAAGAAGACGGAGGCTATTATGCAGTTACATCTTCTTGGATAAAAGAAAATATGCAAAACAGCAATAATTACTCATTTGTGTTTCTAGGCTCTTGCCATTCTCTACAGAATGACAAAATATCTGATGCCTTTCTTGAAAAAGGTGCTTTTGCAGTAGTTGGATATGATAATAAAGCAGATATTGCATATGAGAAAATAACTAGGAGTATTCTTTTTAAATGTTTAACCCTAAAAAGTGATAGTTCTAATTACCCATTAGTTGAAGATACTACATTATTTGTTCAAAAACAATCTAATTCATATTTAGATGATTGTAAAGATAAAGGAAAAATTGTTATAAAAGCAAATGAAAACTACGATATATTTAAAAGTGGTTTACCTATAGGGAGTATTGACGGAAAAGGAACGCTAAAGGGACAATTTGTTGATAACAGTACAGGTAATAGCATTAATAATGTTAAAATGGAGTGTCGAAGCTACGGTAATAATGGCGGTGGGTTAATCAATTTAGATGAGTATAGATTTAATATAAATGGTAAATTTTCTTATGATTTGCCAGTCGGATATTATCGTTTTGTAATTAATGCTGATGGATATGAGGAACAGGAAATATCTATAGATGTCAGAAAGGGAAAAACAATTAACCTTGAAAACATTACATTATATAAAAGTGGCACTATTGTTGGATTTGTTAAAGATAATGATACTAATAATCCGATAAAATATGTCAAAGTAGAATTTATTGATAATTCAAGTGATAGTTTAGAACCTGTTGCAACAGCTATAACAGATGAAAAGGGTAATTTTAATTTGAATTTACCTCAAGGTGAATATTCTTTATCGTTTAATCACGACAAGTATGAATATTATGGTATAACTGTTACTATTGATAGTGATTATGTCGTTTTAGAAAAACCAATTTTATTAAAAGCAAAACAATTAAAAATGACTGATTTTTTAGGAATGACTTTTGGAGAATTAATTGAATTATATGGAACAGATTATATTATTACTGATACATCAGGGTGGATTCCTTCTTCTCCCAGTAAAGAAAGAATGATTGGATATAATGAACAAGATGTGCCATTTGATTTTTTAATTTGGACTGGTCGTGAAAAACCATTAATTCCATACGATAATGACGAAATTACTGATGTTTCTTTTACATCCTCTAATTCTAATAAAAGTTATAGTATAGACGGTATAATCAATACTGATATTAGATGGGCTGATTTACAGAAAAAGACAAATGGTATTAAGTGGATTGATAATCAGTATTATGCATATTCATACACTATTAGTGATATAGCTGTAGATTTTCAATATGAGAGTATTCCTACAAATGATACTATAGCTGACTATATCTGTATATCAAATAGAGATTGGAAACCTGAAAATGAAAATTGGTCGACAAATATTCTTTATCAACCGATAATTGAAAAATATCGTTCAGAGTGTGAAAAAAGTCATAGTTATTATAATGATATAGTATGTTGTACTTGGTTCTTGTTTGATGTTGATGATAATGGCGTTGATGAGTTAATTATTCAAGATGGAGGTGCTGAACAAGCAAGATACCATCACTATTTTACAATAAGCAATGATGAAGTTATTGATTTGGGCAAATATAGTTCTTGGCACATGGGATTATATGAGAAGGACAGAAAATTGTTTGGAAAAGTAGTAAGTCCGAATAGTCCTACGGAGTTTTATCAAATGTCTATAGTCAATGATAAAGTTGAGAATAAATTAATTAAAACAATGGATAAATCAGAAGATAATGGTGATTTCCCAGTAAATTCTAATCCAATAATGCCTATGGATATTTCATATGATATAAATGAATATTAGGAGGTTAATATAAAGATTAAGCAACTTATCAATATGTGATAACAAACAAAAAGCAGAAAGGAGATATATTTACTACTTAATTCATAATAAAAAATAATTGCATAAGAAAAAAGGAGATTAAAAATGTATTGTAAAAATTGCGGAAATGAAATGAACGAAAATGCAGCGGTATGCTTAACCTGTGGAGCAGCTAAAAACACAGGCAAAGGCTTTTGTGCTAACTGTGGTAATGCTGTTAATGAAAATGCAGCAGTTTGTCTTAATTGTGGGGCAAGCATATTAAATAAAGGTGGTAGCGGTCAAGTAGGTGACAAACAAAAAGTAGTTGCAGGCTTATTAGCTATCTTTCTCGGTCATTTAGGTATACATTGGTTTTATTTAGGTTATAAGCAAAAGGGTATAATCAATATAGTAATGACTGTAGCATCTGTATTTTTATCCTTTGTTGGAATTGGTGTATTAGGTTTTATAGGTGTGTGGATTTACGATATTGTTGTTGCAGTTCAGATATTCAGCGGTAAACAAAAAGATATAAATGGAAAT
>CAJTYW010000026.1 GCA_910583995.1 uncultured Christensenella sp.
TCTTGTTGCCACAAGAATTTCGCCTTAACCTATCTATTCATTTGTCAAGGTTCACCTAGCTGTATTTATCACAGCTTGTATATAATACCACATCTATAAGGATATGTCAACAAAAAATCGCCATTTTTTAAAAAAATTTTTTAAAGTTTGCAAAAGCCCTAAAAAGATTGATTTTTAAGGCTTTTTATATGGTTTTGTTTATATAATTTAACACATTTATAATAGGTTATAAGTATTTTTAACGACATATTTTTAAAGTTAACTAAAACAAAAAGCTTTTTATTTTTATTATATATTAATATCTATATTATATAATTGAAAATTATCCATTTGCCCACCGCGATACAAAATAGCATTTGACAGCAACTGATGATAATACAAGCTTGAAGCGGTTGTGTCAATTATCTATATTGCAATGGTTATATAAAATTAATGCCAATAAAAAGTAATTCTTATATGTTATATTTTCTTTCTATAACACCGCCGCCAAGGCAATATTTATCCCGATAAACTACTGCATACTGACCTTCTGCTATAGCACGCTGTTTTTCATTAAAAATAAGCTTTACGCCACCTGCAGGTTTTACAATACATTTTGCTTTTTGAAGAGCTTGTCTATGGCGAATGCGCACCAAACAATCAAACTCTGTCTCTAGTGGTTTTTCTGGAATAAAATTAAAATCGTCTGTTTCCAAACAATTATGGAATAAAATATCCATTTCGCCTTGAGATACATATAAGATATTTTTTTCTACATCTTTATCTAGCACAAACCATCTTGCACCATTTCCGTCCTGCTTGCCACCAATACCAAGCCCACGTCTTTGCCCTATAGTATAATAGAATACACCTTGATGTTCACCTACAACCTTTCCGTCAACTGTCATCATTTTTCCTGGTTTCATTGGTATGTATTCAGATAAAAATTTGCGAAAATTCCTTTCACCAATAAAGCAAATTCCTGTACTATCCTTTTTTTCTGCTGTTGACAAGTTATATTTTTTAGCAAGTTCTCGCACAGTCGGCTTGTCAATATCACCTATTGGGAAAAGCACTTTATTTAATTGATCAGATGTCAATTGATTTAAAAAATAAGTTTGGTCCTTATTATCGTCTTGCGCCCTAACTAAATAACTTTTTCCGTCCCTATGCTCAACATTGCAATAATGCCCTGTTGCGACATAATCCGCACCTGTTTTTAGAGCATATTTTAAAAATGTATCAAACTTGATTTCCTTATTGCAAAGCACATCGGGGTTTGGCGTTCTGCCTTTTTTGTACTCTTCCACAAAATGCTTGAACACTCTATCATAATATTCTTCGCTAAAATCCACTGAATAATAAGGTATACCTATTTTATTGCAAACATCTTTTACATCTTGAAAATCTTCGTCTGCGGTACAGCAACCCATTTCATCAGTTTCTTTCCAATTTCGCATAAAAAGTCCGATAACTTCGTGCCCTTGTTCTTTTAAAAGTGCGGCTGTAAGCGAACTATCTACACCACCACTCATACCAACTACTATCTTAGCCATAAATACCCATAGACAAATATTTGTTTGCATTATCAGGAACGATAATAACAATGTTTTTGCCTACATTCTCCTTACACAATTTAACTGCGGCGGCGTAATTTGCACCTGCACTTATACCGCCCATAATTCCGAACTTTAATGTCAAATCTTTTGCACCTTTAACGGCGTCTTCAGATTTGACACACATCATTTGGTCTATCAAATTCATATCCAAAAGTTTTGGTATGAAGTTTGCACCTATGCCTTGAATACTATGACTTCCTGTCACTCCTTTTGTTATAAGCGGACTCTCTTCAGGCTCAATACCCACGATTTTCGTAGGGTATTTGTTATCTTTTACATATTTACTAATACCCATAAGTGTACCACCCGAACCTATGCCGTCAACAATAAAATCAGCATTAACACTAGCAAAAATCTCAGGAGCAGTGGTTTCATAATGTGAAAAAGCATTGTCAGGATTTTCAAATTGGTTAGGGATAAAACTACCTTCGATTTGCTTATTCAGCTCTTGTGCTTTGTCAATAGCACCTTGCATACCCAAAGCTTTTGGCGTTAAAACTAACTCTGCACCTAGTGCTTTTAAAATTTGCCGTCTTTCCACACTCATATTATCTGGCAGGGTCAAAATAGCTTTCATACCCATTCTTGCACACATAAAAGCTAGCCCGATACCAGTATTTCCTGAAGTTGGCTCAATAATAGTTGCGCCATCTTTTATATCGCCACGCTCCAACGCTTTTTTTATCATATAGTATGCAGGTCGGTCTTTGACACTGCCAGTTGGATTGTAATATTCAAGCTTTGCAAAAATCTTGCTACCATTTATCTCTTCGACAAAAACAAGCGGGGTATTGCCCAATGTATCCATCATATTTTTCATAATAACTCCTTAAATTACTGCTTTAGTTGCAGAAAAATTTATTATTTATTTAAAAAAACTACCTTTCACTAAAAAACAAAAATCAAGCTATTCCTGCAAATATTTTTCAAGTTTTTTAATAGTGAAATATTGAGCAGACACTGCATCTTTAGAAATCGGAATAATAGAAAACGCGTGTAATCCTGCAATACCTTTGGTTGTGTAAAGAGAATATTTCACCTTTTCATTATCCAAAGTCTCTAAAAGTGATTTAGTACCTATGTCAAAAATATCGTATTTTCCCCTAATAACAACAGTTTGTGGAAAATCATTTTTTATATAGTTAAGCGGACTGAAAATCTTCTTTTTTAAAATCTCTTCTTTTTTAAAATCTTCGTTTTTCAGGTCAAAAAAAGCTTTCATATAACTTTTACAAAACGGAACTTTTGATTTTAAAATCTCAATGCCGTATGCACCATTAATAAGCACTGTAGCCTTTACTTCAAACTCATTTTTTAGCTGAAAATCGATATTATTTTGTGCATATAAGCTTTTATCTTTTGTAATTGCCGCTATATAACTTGCAAAATAAGCACCGGCAGACTCACCTGCAATTACAATTTTTTTATCGTCCAAACCTAGCTCTTCTTTTTTATTCAGCACCCATTCTATCGCCTTAAAAACGTCATTTAATTGGTTTGGAAAATGTGTTTCAGGTGCTAATCTATACCCAACATTTACAACATAATATCCTTGTCTTGCCATTAATGTGCAGTATCTTCTTCTAAGCTCTCTTGTTCCTGAAATAAATCCGCCACCGTGAATATAAAAGAATATAGGACGCTTTTCCGTATTTGAATTAGGGTCATAAAAAATGTCCAATTTGTGACTTTTATTATCCCCATAAGACACATTTAATTGTTTAACTAAACCACGCGACTTTGTAGGCACAAATGCTTTAAGCAAGTACTCAGTTGCAGATAGCATATTTCCTACCGCCTTGACATAGTAATAATCAAATTTTTTCATTATTTCTCCTAACTATCTAATTACAAAACTTTTTACAATATAATACTATTAATAAATTTAATATATTATTAGTTTATCACTTTTTTTGCAAAACTGCAATTATTTTTGGAAAATTACTAATTTATAGCAATTTTTAATTTATATATTCAATTTTGATTAATGTACACATTATCAATATAAAATCATTTATTAAAATAAAAATGTATTACAAACTTAAAAAAGGAGTGCGTTTGCACTCCTTTTATTTGTTTTATTTAGAAAAACAAGTCCATTGTTAGCTTTTGATTTATTACATTTAATATAATTTCAC
>CAJTYW010000027.1 GCA_910583995.1 uncultured Christensenella sp.
AATATATATTTTTTGTTAAATTTAGCTAAATATCTTACAAAGTCTTGAGCGTAGCCTTGACAAAAGATTACATTTGACCTTATAATATTCATATAATATGTACATAGATATACTTATTCTATGTACTCTTTTTTTACATTTCTCCACACTATTTTTGCTATTTACCCCCGATTTTTGATAGCATTATTGCATTAAACACCTAAATTTAAAAATAAAAACTTTACACAAAAATAAGCGGTGTAAAACATTAGTTTTACGCCGCTTGGTAATAAGGTAAATTTTTATTTACTTGTCAAATTTAAGAAATATTATGGCTTATATCCATTGGTTCCGGTCTAATAAATTGATTAAATTTTGACTTTCATAATATAAAACAACTGCGTATTATTAAAAAATAAATTATATTAAATCACAAAAAGGATTGCGTTTGCAATCCTTTTTTATTATCTTAATAGAATAAATCTATCGTAAGCTTTTGAGCAATTACATTCAATACAATTTCACTATCTGCACTTGTGACTTTGCCTTTGTTTATTATTAAACTTGCAAGTTTAATTTCCGCATTTAAGTTATTATATAGTTCTGTATTATTTGCTATTTCTCTTATATATGTCACATCACTTGCACTTATTCTGCCATCGCCATTGCTGTCACCTAATACTGACAAAGCAAACTCTTCTATTTTTGCTCCGCTAGCTGTGTATGTCTCCAATCTCCAGCCTGTGCCTACTGCTAGCTCAAATCTTTTATCATATAAACTGCTGTCTACGCCTGTTACACTATTTCCTTTGTCATATATCAATTTATTATTGCTGTCATATAGTTTTACTTTTGTTCTATCAAAATTGATATTTTGTATAAAGGTATTTACGCTTGTGTTTGGTAATATATTTCCTAATATCAACTTTCCGCCGTTTACTTGTTTACTTTTTGCATAATCGTTTACTGCGTGAGTTAAGTTGTTATCCTTATAATTATTACGCTTACCATTTTCAAAATATATGTAATCATATATCTCACTCTCAACAGTATTTTCAAATGACACTTCACTGCCATTTAATGTTGCAAGCCTTGCACCATCATTACTAAAGAAAAACTCACTAGGGTTAGTGTTACCTGCACCATAACCTGTTGTAAATGTACCAGTTCCGTAATTTTCTGCAAGTTCAACACCAATATGGCAGTTCAAATTATCTTGGATAGCTATTTTAGTATTACTACACAAATACAAATCTGAATTTTTTCCATTACAATAGTTATCAAAAAGTTGTGGATTACCACTTATTTGTATTGTACAATTAGCATCTCTAATTGCAACACCTGCACCTGCAGAAATTTTTCCATTAGAATCGGTAATAATGTTATTTTTAATAGTACCGCCTTTTAAAATTAAATTACCTCTTGTTATTACATTTATACCAGCACCATTCATTTTTTTGTTTATACTACTTGTCATTACATTTTCAGAAATTTCGCCACCAAGCATTTCAATAGTAGATTGGTCACCAACTAATAGTCCCACACCGCCATTATCTTCATTATGTCCTAGATAATCCAATTTATTTCTTGCAATTAAGCCATCGAATATCTTGAAATAAGTTGGAATGCCATTAGATTTCCACACAGTCACTCCCGCTGAGTTAGTTGCAGATTGATTATTAATTATTTGTCCACCGTGAAGTTCCGCATCAACACCATATATTGCAAGCCCTGCACCAAAATTGTTTGAGTAGTTATACCCTATAATTCCGTCATACATTTTAAAAAAAGCCTTTAGTCCACCATCTGCACCACTTGCCGAATCTGCCGAAACACCAGCTCCGTGCGTACCGCAAATATTGTTTGCAATTATTCCGTTATGAATATTTAGTGTTCCTGCAGAAACAGCTATGCCCCCACCAAACCTATTAACTGCAGTATTATTAACAACTACGCCATCGTAAAAATTAATTTCACTACCAATATCACCAAATATTCCACCGCCACTTGTAGAAGCATAATTTTCATATACCATTCCACCATAGACATTAAGCTTTGAATTGGCACCACAATAAATACCACCTGCATCTCCATTGTTTTTGCCACCCGTAATTTTTCCCACATTTAAGGAATATTTTAAACCAGTTGGCAACGCATTAAACAATTTGTTTGCCGTATCAAAATTATATTTACTATCCATTATTGTAAGTTCACCACGAACAACTATAACCGCTCCGTTGGCAATCATAATTGGTTGATTACGATTTATCGTGTAACCATTAAGATTTAAAATTATATTAGCCCCTGCTGGCACACAAATTTCACCATTATAAAAGCCTTTTTCTTCTGCGCCAAAAGATGTTTTTGTACTTTCTATAAGATCTGCTGTCCAATTGGCAGTCATTAATACTTTAACTGGGTCACCAGCTTGGAGAATAGATGTAATTACAGCTGTTTCCCAAACATCGTAATTAGAAACGCCTGTTAAAGTGAAATCAGGAACAAATTCATCATCAATCAAAGTTGTATCTGAGTTGTTGCCAACAATGCTTTCATCATTAGCATTGATAATGCCATTGCCTTCCACTGCGTTTACTGAAAAAATGCCTGCCATTAATAAAAAAAATAATACTAGTGCAAAAAATACTATTCCCGCACGCTTTATATATTTTGTCATAATAAAACTCTCCTTTTATTTAGTACATAGAATAAGTATATCTATGTACTTTTTAAGGCATTTTTTAAAACTGAATATGTATTTTTTGTTAAATTTAACTAAATATCTTACAAAGTCTTGAGCGTAGCCTTGACAAAAGATTACATTTGACCTTATAATATTCATATAATATGTACATAGATATACTTATTCTATGTACTCTTTTTTTACATTTCTCCACACTATTTTTGCTATTTACCCCCGATTTTTGATAGCATTATTGCATTAAACACCTAAATTTAAAAATTAAAACTTTACAAATAAATAAGCGGTATAAAACACGAGTTTTATACCGCTTGATAATAAGGTAAATTTTTATTAAATCAGCTTATTTTAAGAAATTATTTGGCTTAAAATAAGTCAATTAATATATAATAATCATAAGTTTTATAATGTATTTTCAAATAAAAATATATTAATCCTTGTAGTAAAATAGCAATTAAAAAACACAAAAAGGAGTGCATCTGCACTCCTTTTTTGTTGTATTAAAATACTAAGTATATAAACATTAAAACTTTGTGTATATTATATTTCATTTATACAT
>CAJTYW010000028.1 GCA_910583995.1 uncultured Christensenella sp.
GGCTTCCGTCATACTCAAAGTTTATCTCTCCACTAGGCTTATTTAACTTTGCTTTATTAATACTAAATGTCTGTGTCATAGTAGCAGTGTTTATTTTGTAATTTTTGTTTGATAGTTCTATTGCCGTTGCTATATAACTTCTGCTATTAATTTGTTCACCAGTTGTGGTTACTTTACAATTTGCATCTTCTGCTATGTATGCAATTGGCTTTTGATATCCGCCATTATATATCATATCAGTATTTTTCCACAAGACATCTACTTCTTTGGGTTCAACAACAAAAGTAAAATTATTATTCAAACAATTTTCAATAGTATAAAAAGAATATATTCCCGCTTCTTTGACAGTAAAAGATTTTGCAAGGTTTCCACCTGTTATATAAAAGTCTTTGCCTTCCACCTCTATAACAAAATCTTCACCGCTATATGCTACAACCACTTGAACAACATCTTTGTCATTAGTGCTACCTGATTGTGAACCTTCCCAACTCCAAGTTAGGCAAGCTGTTGGTTTTGTTCCGTTTTCCATTGCAGCTTCACTAAATCCATTTTCCGTAACAACTTCTTTTATTACTTCGTTTTCTTTGTTTGAAAAGAATGCCAGTCGTGCATCGAAATTATTATGTATACGATATCCTGTAGTAAATTCTTTATCTGGATTAGTCTCTATATCCGTATTATCAAAGTAAATTCCAATTTTTGCAAGCGCAGTTTTTGCTAGTGCGTCTGAAATATAAAGTTTCTTATCGTTATCAATATTCACATCGGAATCTATAAAGTCAGCATTGTCAGCGCCTTTAATTTTATTTCCGTAGATTTGCACAGCACCTCCTACACGCAAATCACCTGTATTTTGAAAGTAAACGCCACCACCTCTTGTTGTAGCAGTAGATTCGATTGAATTGTTAGCTATGACACCACCATTTAAATAAGCAGAACAATTTGCCATTATAAAAATACCACCACCATTACAACTACGATTTGTAGATTCATCATTTATTATTTTATTGTTTGTAATATTTCCGCCATACATTTCAAGTACACTATTATTTTCCAAGCTGATACCAGCACCTGCGTCATATCTATTTTCTACTCTGTCAACTATGTTACCTGACACTTCAATGTCATATATTGTAAGTTTAGACATATTATAAACAAATATACCACCGCCAAGGACTATCGTTTCATTGTTAATAATTTTACCGCCATAAATTACACCTGTTGAACGATGATGAAGTATAAGTCCACCACCGCATCTGCTGTCATAATTATATGAAATTTCCCCGCCATACATATTGAAAAAGCTACTACCTGTATAAACTCCACCACCATATTCATCTTTTTCGTGATGAATAGACCTGTTCATTCTATTATAAGAAATTTTTCCGCCATACATATTAAATGTTCCGCCATTTTCAATCTGTACACCAGCACCATATATACTTGTGTGGTTTTCGCAAATCATACCGCCAACCATATTAAACAATGCTCCCTCAGCAGCAATTCCACCACCTCTATTTTCTGAATCATTGTATAAAATAATGCCGTTGTGCAAGTTTAATTCTGAATTAAGGGCGTAAATACCACCGCCCAAGACATTTGCAGTGTTTCGCATTATTATACCTGCATAAAAATTAAATATACTAGAACTAAACACTCCTGCACCGCAATTAGCAGTATTGTCCATAATTATACCACCGTACATTGCAAGATTGCCGATTGCACGCACACCGCCACCAAAAGTTTTATCATTAGTTGAACCACCAGTGATGATACCAAGTTCCTTCTCTCTTAACTTGCTTTTCAAGTTTGCAAAGTCATTATTTTCAGCTTTACACCCGTTGTAAACAGCAATCGCTTTTTCTGCATTGTAATTGGTATCGGTTATTATAAAATTCCCATTGCCACCAACCATAATTACCATTCCACAATATATTTGATTTCCATTTAACCTTCTATCAAGCATTTTACCATTTAAATCAAAAATAAGTGGTGCCCCAGAATCATAATAAATAGCCCCATTTATAAAGCCAGTGCCATCACCAAAATATGTTTCATATTCTACGTGGTCTTCTGCTATCCAATCATTCTTTAATGTTACTTTGATTGTTTGTATTGTCTTTTCTGAAAATGCAAAAATTTCATTCCATTTTGCTGACATTTCGCTAAAATTGCCACTTAGCTCAAATTCAAAATCAGCTTTAGGCACTTCATAAGTTTTAGAATTTGAAGGCAACCCTATATTTCCTGCAGAAAAATCTGTACTTGCATTACTGTCTTCAAATATATTATTTTGTGAGTTAGTATTTACTATGCTGTTGCTATTATTCTCTACCACACCTGTAGCGCATATTGTGCCTACAGCTAGTAGTAGAGATAGTACTAAAACAAAAAATACTATTCCCGCACGCTTTATACATTTTGCCATAATAAAACTCTCCTTTTATTTAAGTACATAGAATAAGTATATCTATGTACTTTTTGGAGCATATTTTGTATTTAAATATATATTTTTTGTTAAATTTAACTAAATATCTTACAAAGTCTTGAGCGTAGC
>CAJTYW010000029.1 GCA_910583995.1 uncultured Christensenella sp.
GCTACGCTCAAGACTTTGTAAGATATTTAGTTAAATTTAACAAAAAATACATATTTGGTGCCAAAAATCTCTCAAAAAAGTACATAGATATACTTATTCTATGTACTAAATAAAAGGAGATTTTTATTATGGCAAAAAGTTTAAAACGCGTGGGTATAGTATTTTTTGCATTTGTACTATCTCTATTATTAGTTTTAGGCACTATGTACGCCACAAGCGCGGCAGAGAATAATAGTAACAGCATAGTAAATACTAACTCGCAAAATAATGAAATTGCTGAAAATAATGTAAGTACAGATTACTCAGCAGGTAATATACAATTGCCTTCAAATTCTAAAGTTTATGAAGCCCCTAAAGCAGATATTGAAATCAAGTTAGGTGGTAGCTTTAACGAAATGTCGACAAAATGGAGTGATATTTATAGTTTAGCACAAAAATCCAATCAAACAATTAAAGTAGTCTTGCAGAATGACTGGATAGCAGAAGACCACGAAACTTTAGATACATATTTTGGTCCTGGTGGTGGCTTTTATAATGGATCTATCTATTATGCCTCAAAAGCACAACTTATTTTTGACTTAAATGGTAATATGCTTGATAGAAGATTAGACGGAAAGCAAAGAGTGAATGGTTCTGTAATTACAAACGACGGAAATTTAATAGTGACTGATTCCAATTATGATGCAGAAAGGGCTATTACTATTTACAATGAATGTAAAGCAGAAAATAATGATTTTGCAAATTTAAAAAGCAGGTTAAGAGAAGAAAAATTCGGCATCATCACTGGTGGAGCGAGTGAAATAAGTGCTTATGGCGGTGGAATTCGTTCACTTGGTAAGCTTGCGATGTATGGTGGTATAATTATGGACAATGTCGCCCATCACGGTGCAGGAGTATTTTCTGCCAATGGTTTTGATTTTTATGAAGGTATGATAATGCTAAATTCTGCAGGTAATGGCGGTGGTATTTACTCATATAACTCAGATTTTAACTTGCATAACGGCATTTTTTTAAATAATAAAGCAGAATATAGAGGTGGTGGAATATATACTTCTGGCGGGGCATTAAATATGCTTGGTGGTTCAGTTTGTGAAAACCTTGCAAATATGCATGGTTCAGGTATATGTTTGACTGGTGGTACTATATTTAATATGTATGGTGGAAAAATATCTTATAACAGAATGAATAAAGACATTGCTCACAAAAAGGACGAATATGGTATTGGACTATATGCTGATACAAGCATTTTTAATATGTATGATGGGGAAATATCATATAACTACGATGGTCGTTGTGGTGGTGGTTTTGCACTGGACTATTCTTCAGTAGGGACAATTTATGACGGAAAAATCATTAATAATGAAGTAATCGTCAACTCTGCGGGAATATTGGTTTACAGAGAGTCTAAACTTACAATGTATGGTGGAGAAGTGTCAGGCAACATTATTGACAGGACAGGTGTTCCAAACAGAATAGATGCAGGTGCAGGAATTGGAATGCAAAATTACGCTGTTTTGGAAATGTATGGCGGACTTATAAAGAACAATAAAATAATCAACGATACAACTGGGGTAGCTGGTGGCGGAATTTATATAATGACAAACTGTTTTGCTTATTTAAATGGCGGTGTTGTACATAACAATACGGTCGAATCCACAGATATTGCAAAAGGTGGTGGCATTTATTTTGAAAGGACAGGAAATTTAACAGTTGGTGGTGGATTACAAGCATACGGCAACAAAGTTAAAGGGAAAGGTGATTCTGCCTTTATAGATTCCGATTTACATATTGACAACAATGTAAAGCTTCGTGTTGGTGATACACTTACTAAAAATGGTATAGCAAAAATTGGCGTCTACTTTGCAAATGAAGATTCTGACACTGCTGAGAATAAAGAATTTACTACAGGGTTTGCTTTGTATAATTCTTTTAGTCCAAAATTGGTATTCTTTTCTAACAAAGCTAATGAATTGGTAAAAAATGTTGTTACGGAAAATGGATTTACAGAAGCTGCTATGTCGACTGGTACAAAGCCTACATCTTGTGTAACTTGGAGTTGGGCAGGTACAGAGTCAGGCAGTATTAATAACAATAACGTTGCTCAAGCTATTGTAACATATAGCGGTGAACCTTTTGTTGTAAAAATGGAAGACAAAAACTTTTACCAAACAGGAAATGGAACAGCTGCAAAATCTTTTACTGTTAAAGAAGCAGGTGTGTATTCTTTTTATACAGCTGAAAATTATTTGAATTTGAATTTTACAATAATTATTGAACCTAAGGAAGTAGATGTTTTGTGGCAAAACACCGATATGATTTACAATGGTAGCTTTCAAAAACCAGTCGCTTACATAGCGGAAGACGCAAATTGCAAAGTAACCACAATAGGTGAAAAGGTGCATAGTGGAAACGGGTATGTAGTGTCAGCAATAGAATTATCTAACAAAAACTACAAGATAAATAGTAGCACAATGTACACAACTTTCAGCATATCAAAAGCAAAGTTAAATAAGCCTAGTGGAGAGATAAACTTTGAGTATGACGGAAGCC
>CAJTYW010000030.1 GCA_910583995.1 uncultured Christensenella sp.
TTACGCCGTGTACTATTCCACCTTGTTTATATGTTTTTCTATATCCTTCGTCATCGATATAAACAAATTCATATTCACTTGTTATAAAATACTTAAAAGTAATATCTTGATTTGAGTTATCTGCCCATAAATAATTATTTTTATCCAACAAAGATACTATAGCTGTATAATTTCCTACATAAATTGCAGTATTGTTTGTAATATTCATTGTATTGCTATCAAAGCCTACTGGCAAAAACTCTCTTTCACTTCCATCAAATTTCAAATCAGTTAGGTCGGCATAAGGTTTTTCTAATTTGGCTTTTGCTATACTGAAAGCTTTGTTCATTGTACTACTATTTATCTTGTAGTTTTTATTTGATAGTTCAGTTGCAGAAGCAATATAACCACTACCGCTATTTACCTTTTCTCCTATTGTGGTTACTTTGCAATTTGCGTCTTCTTTTATATACGCTATTGGCTTTTGTGAGCTACCATTATATTCAAAGGAGTCTTCTTTCCACAAAATATCTACTTGCTTTGGGGTAATAGTAAAATAGAAAACAGGGTTTAAACAATCTGATTCTGCATTATAATAGAACGCGTACTCTCCTGCATCTGAAATTGTACATTCACTAACTTTTTCATAATTACCTGCACTATTTAAACAATAAAATTCGCCTGCGCTACAAGTAATTTTATAAGAATTACCATATTTATACTCTGCAACTATAGCATCAAATTTACTTTCTTCGTTTAATGAGCCATTTAAACTACCACTATAATTCCAAGTAACTCTTTTACCAGAAGAATCATTTCTCCAGCTTATCTCACCTGTTGATGAATTTAATTTACAATAAAAAGATATATTTTGATTAGAAAAAAATAAAGTTGTCGGATTTAAATCTCCATTTCCATAATCTGAGTATCCTAACGAATCAGGCAATAATGAACCACATAAACCAATTCTCGCAACTTGCCCATTACTAACCAATTTTCCACTAATATATATTTTTTCATCATTTCTTATGCGTAAATCAGAATTAGTAGTATTAACTTTGTTGCCATATACTTGGACACCACCGCTTATTGTAACTTGCTTGCTACTACTTGAGTTATCTGTAAATGTATAAATACCACCACAATATTCTGTGTTAATTTCATTGCTAGTAAAAGTACCTTTTAAAGTATTGTTTATGATTTTTCCGCCAGCTAAATTTAGCAATGCTTCTTTATAAACAAAAATACCTGCACAATTAACTTTATAAGCGTCATTTTTCGCACTCATAGTGTTATAGCTAATTTCTCCTCCATAAATGGTCATTTTTGCATTTAGAGTCAACAAAACAGCACCACCAGCAGTCGTTGTAACTGATTGATAATGTTCGGCATTATTTCGTGAGATTAATCCACCATACATTTTTACTTCCGAATAATCATTAACCAATAATCCTGCTGCATTTCCGTGAGTATTGTTATCGGTTATTTCACAATTAAATATTTCACCATAAGTTTTTCCGCTAAGTGCAACTCCACCACCACTATCTGCGCTATTACTTTTGATTTTACCATTGTACAAATTAAGATAGCCATTTTTTTCCAAATAATCTACAACTATAATCCCGCCACCTACATGATATGCAAAATTGTTTGAAATCAAGCAGTTATAAACATTTAGAATACCACCTATCATAGCAATTCCGCCACCGTGCGAATTATTAGTTGATGTGCCATTATTTCCTGAGCTATTGTTTGCAATAATGCCACCATATATATTAGCAGTAGCACAACGCCCCATAATTCCACCACCCATATCAGTTGCCATATTATCTACTATCGCTCCTGAATAAAAGTTAAAAACGGAATTATTAGAACTTATTTCCTTATCTATTTCACCCCAAACAATTACACCACCGCAATTGTCAGAACTATTACCACCAGTAATTTTACCCATTTTATCCAAATTATCATAATTTGTTGAATCCCCTGTAAAACTTAAATCAACCAAATTAAGAATCCCCAAAACACATACCACTTGGCCTGAAATAGTTGGGATAGTAAGTCGTCTGTCAATATTGTGTCCGTTCAAATCTAAAGTGATTTGAGAATTATACGGAATAGTGATTCGACCATTATCAAAACCTTCGCCATTACCAAAAACATTCTTTTGCTCATTATCGTCATAGTACGCAACCCAATCTTTGTCCAAAGTAACCCTTACATTTACTTTGTTTGTAATAGAATAAGTTATCGCATTTTTCCAAATTTCAGCAAGAGTGCCGCAAGAGCAAGGCTCGCCATCAGGACACGGGCAAGTCAAAAGTATTTCCGCATTTGATACAGGAATGTCAAAATCAACATTATCCATTGACGGAACTTTTACAATGCTATCATTATCTGTATTATTATTTTCTGTAAGCGCATTATTTTGTGAGTTAGTATTTACTATGCTGTTGCTATTATTCTCCACCACACCTGTAACACAAATTGT
>CAJTYW010000031.1 GCA_910583995.1 uncultured Christensenella sp.
TATTTATCTTTACACTACCCTTATTGTATCATTTTTTAGGATAAATGTAAAGTAGGAATTCACAGATTGGGGAATATTATTTTCCACACCTATATCACTCACATAGTAATTGGTTGTTTTATCCGTTATTAGCTTATTCTCTCCCACCATATACAATATATCTATCCCTTCTGTTAAGCTCGTTATTCTTCCTTTTCTGTTATCTATCAATTGTATTACTTTCCCGTTGCCTGTCAGCTGTATTATCTCTTCAGTTATTGGAGATATCATATACTCTCCTACCACTCTTGCATATATCACCTTTATATCCAGTATTGTACTTAGCTGTATACTTTCCTTATGTGTTATTATCTCTTCTATCTCCACCTTTTCCTTAAACTTCTTTATTATCTCTATTTCATTATCTTCTATTCTACTTTTCACTATCCCACTTATGCTCTGTATATTCTTCTCTTTCAAATAGCTCATACTTTCATACATTGTGTTCTCATTCAGTTTCCCATTTACCATTAAATAATGTTTATTTTGTATATCCATCATTACCACATCATACTCTGTGTTTGTTATTATTCTCTCCAGCTTTACACTACCGTCCAGTCTTCCCATTCCTGTAACTAACGATGCCGTCAAGATTATTAAAATTACCCCTACGCTTATTACTCGCTTTGGCAGTTTCCTTACCATTGAATATCTTGACACTACTACCATTACAATTATATACCCTATTACGCTGTATATACTTAGTGTCAGCCTTATACTTATAAACGGAATTTCTCCCATTATTTTCGTTATTTGCTCTATAAATGAAAATATGTACCCTATAGGTACTATTACATAACTTGCTTCCGGCACTACCGCCGCTATTATTACTACTATTATATTTATTGGAAATATTACTGTGATTATTGGGACGATTAGCAAATTCGCTATTAAAAATATTAATGATACGTTTCCGTAATAATGTAACGTTATTGGAATTATTGATATATTTACACTTAAGTTCAGTGCTATGAATTTATTTAACTTTTTCCACCTTGTTCTTATTCTTTCTTCTAGTGGCTTTTCAAAAAATAATATCCCTATCATTGCCATTGCCGACATCTGAAAGGACATATTATACAATGTCAACGGGTTTATTAGCAAGATTATTATCCCACTTATCGCTAAGGAAGATATCCCACAATACCTTAACCCTAATAGTCTACCTGTCTTATACACCACCAACATTAGTAATGCTCTTGTCACCGATGGTCCAAACCCGACTATTACTGCATATGCTCCTGTTAACATTACCACCAGTATTAACTCTATTACCCGATGGATTTTTATTTTCTTTACTACATATGTCACTACACCGGACACTATTCCCAAATGCAATCCGCTTACTGCAAATAAATGGGCGATTCCTGTTTTCCTGCTTGAAGATACAAACTCACTATCCATTGCTATCTTATCTCCAAACACCATACTATATATTATTTCACCTGACGGGACATACTTGAGCATTGCTTCTCTGCACTTTATCTTTATGCTTTCCCTAAAGTTCGGCTTCGCTGACAACATATCCATATACTCTGAATTGTCTAACCTGTACCGTATCCCTTCCATATAATTATATATGTTTACCGATTCTGCTATCTTTACCGTTTTCGGCAGTATGTCCGCTTTTATTACTATTATATCTCCTACCTTAAACTTCTTATCCTTTGGTAGTACCACTTCTACACTTATCTTCCCACCTAGCTTTGTAGTCTTTCCTTTATCTACATAACTACCATCTGTTAATACTAAACTATATTTGCTCCCGCTTTCTAACTCTTCCCCTTCCATAATGCTATCTGAATTTATTGTTGCTGTTACTACCGCACTCTTTACCGGTGGTACATATGTCGTCGCTTTTGTGATTACCGCTCCACCTACCAATACAAACACTATGTATGTTATAAATAGTATTACTACCCGCCCTAAATACTTCCTGTATCTCTCAACAACCCCTACTACTAATACCACTATACCAAATGCTACTATCCCTATTATTGCCACTAAAAAATGAAATAGGGATATACTCAATATCCCTACTATAGCTACTAATAACATCATAGGCATTAGCCTAAAATTCAATACCTTCTTCTTTAGCATTCTTCACTAGTTTTCTTTTGTTTATCTATATCTACTCTAGTACTTCTTTTATTTTAGCTTTTCCGCTACATTCCGCACTCTTATTCTGCCTGTTTTATTGCATCTATCTGCTGCATTACCCACAGCCCACTTCTCTTTACCAAAATTTTATCTATGTTTTACATTTCGTAAG
>CAJTYW010000032.1 GCA_910583995.1 uncultured Christensenella sp.
TTATTTCGTTATCATTATACCCGTGTAATTTATCGTTTTCTTTATAACTCTTTCTTTCATTTCCTTCTAAATATATAAAGTCATAAATACTTTGTTCTGCGCTTTCAAAAATAACTTCTCCATTTCTAAAAGTAGCCACCATACCACTATCTGTACAAGCAAATATATCACTAGGGTTTATATCGCCATTTCCGTAATATGTGTAACCCATAGTAAAAGGTGTAAATTTGCTATAATTTTGTGACAACTGAACATAAATTTTATTGTTTTCTGGACAAACTAACTGGCTATTGATATTTATTTTATGATTGTTAAGATAAATATCATTATTAATTGTCTCTTCTCCATTTACAATCTTATTATTGTAAACTTGACTGGTATTTAATATACACTCATTAGTATTAACATAAATTCCGCCACCAATATCTGCAGAATTGTTACCTATTTCACAATCACTATCTACTCTTACTAAGGAATTTGCAACAGCATAAATACCACCGCCTCTTTTTGCAGTATTATTTATAATTATGCTATTTTCTATCTCGCACCTAACATCAGTGTTACAAAAAATTCCGCCCCCCATATCGCCTGAATAATTAATCTCAATAATGCAACCATTTATTTCAAAATAACTACTTGTAGAAACGTGAATACCACCTGCGTTACCATCTGTCTGATTACTACTTACAGTACAATTTTTCATTTTTACAAAGGAATTTGAGTGAATAACCACTCCGCCTGCATAGCTTTTAGATACATTGCCATTAATTATTACATTTTCCATAATTGCACTTGCACAATTTGAGTTGACTGCAATACCACCTGCATAACCTGTTATTGCTATATTGTCATTAATTACAAGGTTAGATAACTTCATATTTGCATTTAGCCCCATATATAATCCGCCTGCATAGCCAGCCATATTAACAGACATTTCTCCACCATTAATGCTTAAAGAACAATTATCTCTTGCATATATTCCGCCTCCAAAACTGCCTTCCGTTGTCCAATTAAAATTAAAAATGCAATTATCAAAAGATGATACAGTATTAGAAGTCAAATAAACTCCGCCACCACCATATTGTTCACCTGTATCGGTTATCTGATTGTTTGTAAATTCACAATTGCTAAATTTCAATCTTGAAGATGTGCTACCTACAATTGCAAAACCACCACCGTGAGCACCTGTAAAGTTATTATCAATTATTACATCTGAAATATCAATTCTGTGTGCATTTCCTACAACAGCAATTCCTCCACCATTAACAGTTGCATCATTATGATATAATATACCACCCGTCATTATCAATGTATCTGTAGCTTTAATAGCAATTGCACCACCTGCAGACTTAGCCTTGTTTTCCATAAAAATACCATCGTAAATTTTAATTATATTATAATAACCATCATTTACGGAACCTATTGCACCGCCATTTTCTGTTGCAGTATTACCAACAATAATACCACCATAAAAATTTAATGTTCCGCCAAAATCCACTCTAATGCCTGCACCATTTGCTCCACCGACACAATTTCCGCCTGTGATTTTGCCAAATGGCAATTTACTTAAATTCGCAGGATTATCTCTGAAAGTTTGAATCGCAGTCTCTTTGTTATATGACGTATCTTTAATAGTTAATATTCCACTATTTACATAAAGGACGTGTCCATAATTATAAGTAGCAGTTAATTTCCTATCAATTGTATGCCCATTTAAATTCAATGTGATTTGTGCACCTGCAGGTACAGCTATTCTGCCAATATCAAAACCTATACCATCACCAAATGAAGTTCCACCATCACTTTTTGAATCTGCTTTCCAATCAACAGAAAGTTTAACATTAACATTTTTACCATTATTGTCTTTTGATTGCTGCACTGCATTATTCCATATTACCTTGTTTTGTGCACAAGTACCATTCAAATCAAAATCATAAGTAGTTGTATCCGCTATGCTACTACTATTGTTGTTGCTATCAAGCAAGTTATCATTGTTCTGCCCAATATTTAGGGTACAAATTGCACCCAATATCAATAAAAGAGATACAATAGTAGCAAAAAATATTATTCCCGCACGCTTTATATATTTTGCCATAATAAAACCTCCATTTTGTAAGTACATAGAATAAATATATCTATGTACTTTTTTGAAGGTTTTTTGGATTTAAATATATATTTTTTGTTAAATTTAGCTAAATATCTTACAAAGTCTTGAGCGTAGC
>CAJTYW010000033.1 GCA_910583995.1 uncultured Christensenella sp.
GGGTTATACCCGTATGTGAAAAACCCCACGTTTAACGTGGGGATATTTATTTATTTGTCTTCAGCCTGTTTCTTTAAGTACTCTTTAAGTATTAATTCGGATAACATATTACGAGTTTCACTGTTGATTGGGTGGGCTATATCCTTATAATCTCCCTCTTGAGTTCTGCGACTAGGCATTGATACAAAATATTCATTATTGTTTTCAATAATTTTAATATCGTGTACCGCAAAAGCGTTATCAATGATAATTGAAGCCACCGCTTTTAATTTACCATCTTTTTTAACAATTCTTATTCTAATGTCGCTAATTTGCATTTTCTTAACCCCCTTTTTACATTTCTATACAAACATTATACACTATTATTTTACGATTTTCAATAGTTTATAGAAAAAAATTATATTTTTTTGACAAAATATTTGGTATTTACAAGATTATGCACTAACTTTATATAATTTAATCAAATTTTGTCGATTTTTTGTAATCTTTAGCATATATTATTTTATGAATAATTTTTTTTATAGCCTAAAATGGGTACATTTTGTTGGTGTTGGTGGTGTAAGTATGAGCAAGTTATGTGCTTATACTTTAAAATTAGGTATTAAGTGTACAGGTTCTGATAGTAAAAATTCCGAAACAATTGAAAAGCTGAGAAATGCTGGTGCAGATATTGTTATTGGCGAAAACAGAGAGTTTGCAAGAAATGCGGATTTGGTTGTGTTTTCCAGTGCTATCAAAAGCAATCACCCCGAGCTACTTGCTGCAAAAAAAAGTATGGAGCGTAAAGACTATCTTGCGTTGGTTGCAAGAAATTTTGAAAAGATAATTGCAATAAGCGGGGCTCACGGCAAAACAACTACAACTGCTATGATTGCTTGGATTTTCAAAGTAGCAGATATGAGTTTTACTTCGCATATTGGTGGGGAATTTGTTTCAATCGGCGATATTGGCTTTGGCACAGGTAATGAATATTTTATAACGGAAGCGTGCGAATATTCCAAAAGTTTTTTAAAGCTAAATCCTGATATTGGGGTAGTGCTTAATGTAGACTATGACCACCCAGATTGCTATAAGTCACTTAAAGATACTTATCTTGCATTTGCTATGTTTATGTCACAATCAAAAGCTGTTGTGTATAATGACGAATTTGATTTGCTCTCTAATGAAAAATTGCAAAATACAAAACCGAAACTAATTTCCTATGGTAGCGGAAATGCTGACTTTAATGCTCAAAATATTGTTATGCACAACAATAATATAGATTTTACTGCTTATAAAAACAATGAAAAATTTGACGATTTTACTTTGTATTCTGTAAACAAAGTAAATGTTTACAATGCTTTGGCGGCAATATCTGTTTGTGATTATGTGGGTATTAGTAAAGATAAAATCAAATTAGGACTTGCAACTTTCCCGGGACTTAAAAATAGATTTCAATGCTTGGGGATAATGACAGGTGGAGCAAAAATGATAGTGGATTATGCTCATCACCCTAAACAGATTGAGTTTGCCATATCTTCTGCGTTATATGGGTTACCTGATGACGGCGACTTAATAGTAGTGTTTGAACCACATACATATTCAAGAACAAAAGCATTGTTTAATGATTTTTGTAAAGTTTTGCAAGGGGATTGGACTACAGTAATAATGCCGACATATAGTGCAAGAGAAAAAGTTGAAGATGGCTTTGACTCATTAAGACTATATATGAATATGAGTAAAACAAGCGACAGAATAGTGTATGTGGATAGTTATGAAAAAGCAAAAGAATGGCTACTTAAAAATGCAAAGGTGACTGATACAATTTTGTGTTTAGGTGCAGGTTTAGATAATAACAAATTAATTTATTAGAATAATAATAAATTAATTTATAGGCAGACTAATATTTTCTAATTATTTTAAGTTGTAAAAAATAATTTTTGCTATACGACTAAAAAAATAAATGGTTAAATTGTTTTTGGGTTTGTGTAAAGTTTTAATTTGTAAAAAATGCGGTTTATTGCAATAAACCCCACAAAAATCGGTATTAAAGGGCAAAATTTATATCTTTTAAATTAAAAAATAAGTACATAGAATATATACAATCTATGTAC
>CAJTYW010000034.1 GCA_910583995.1 uncultured Christensenella sp.
TTATTTCGTTATCATTATACCCGTGTAATTTATCGTTTTCTTTATAACTCTTTCTCTCATTTCCTTCTAAATAGATAAAGTCATAAACATTTTTTGAATAATAGTCAAATTTAACTTCTCCGTTATACACTATTGGAACTGCTTTCATATTAGAATCTATGAAGACAGTTTTTGGGTCCAAGTTGCCACAGAACGCTGAATAATTGACAGTAAAAGCTTTAAAAATATTAACATCTTTATCAAAATCGATAAATATTTCTGCATCTGCTGTAAGTTCTTTGTTAAAAGATAGCAAAGTTGTTTCTGAAATTCCCATATTTGATGGCTCATTTTTACATAAATTATTTGCAACTTTTATTGAGCCAGAAACAGAAATTCTACTGCGTTCGGAAACACCTATCCCACCATATAAAGCAGTTGCAGTATTGTGAATTATCTCACCACTATTAATTGATAAATCACCTGTACTATAAGTATACACACCGCCACCATAAGCTGCTTGATTGTGAGCAATATATGCTTTATCAATAGATATCGTATAATCAGAAGCATATATCCCGCCACCGTAATTAGTAGAAGTATTGCAACAAATAATTGCTTTTCTTATAATCGTACTCTTGCCACGAATAAAAATTCCACCACCATGACCACCATTTGCTGAGTTATCAACAATAATTCCGTCATTAATTTCCATAATTCCAGAATAAATATAATCAGATGTTATGCTAGAATAAATTCCGCCAGCGTTACCATTAGATTTATTTCCAACAATCATTCCGCCATTCATAATAAATGTACCAACATTCCAAATACCACCGCCACTACCAGTTGTCCAACCGCCAGTAATTTTACCGCACTTGATATTTTTTAACTCTTGCAAAAGTTTTGTAGGGTTATCCTTATTTTGCTCATAAATGGTATGCGCCAACTCGCTATCGTAACTACTATCATTTAATACAAATGTACCATAATTGTCAAAAACCATTCCATAGTTATTTGCATGTTGTGCAGTGTGTTTTTTATTTACAGTGTGCCCATTTAAGTCAAATTGAATTGTCGCATTTCTAGGTATTGAAATGATTCCGCCGTCAAATCCAACACCAGTTCCAAATGAGTGAATTGGTGTATCATCTGCATTCCAGTCATTGTCCAATCGTACTGTTACAACTTTGTTTCTATTATTCATTGCATATTCAATAGCTTGGTTCCAAGTAGTTTTCATATCGTCATAAGAGCCACTTAATATGAAGTCTGGCGTTGTTGCTTGTGGCTGTGTTTCTTCAGTATTCACTTTTGTATCTTGTGCCAAGCTTGCTCTATTTTTATTTTCCTGCAAATTATATGTCAAACTGCAACAAACCAAAAGTATACAAGATATTATAAAAACAAAAAACATTACACCTACACGTCTTATACATTTTGCCATAATAAAACTCTCCTTTTATTTAGTACATAGAATAAGTATATCTATGTACTTTTTAAGGCATTTTTTAAAACTGAATATGTATTTTTTGTTAAATTTAGCTAAATATCTTACAAAGTCTTGAGCGTAGCCTTGACAAAAGCTTACATTTGACCTTATAATATTCATATAATATGTACATAGATATACTTATTCTATGTACTCTTTTTTTACATTTCTCCACACTATTTTTGCTATTTACCCCCGATTTTTGATAGTTTTATTGCATAAAACACCTAAATTTAAAAATTAAAACTTTACAAATAAATAAGCGGTGTAAAACATTAGTTTTACGCCGCTTGGTAACAAGGTGTTTCTTTATTTGTTTAGTTAGTTTTAAGAAATATTTAGGCTTAAAAACAATACTATTTCACAATTATTGATTTTTTAAATTCTGAAAATATACGTACCATTAATAGCAAAAAAGAGTGCATCTGCACTCCTTTTTTGTTGTATTAGAATACTAAGTATATAAACATTAAAACTTTGTGTATATTATATTTCATTTATACAT
>CAJTYW010000035.1 GCA_910583995.1 uncultured Christensenella sp.
GAATATTATCCGATATTGTCATTTGTGAAGACTCAAAACCTTCTGGCACATATTCGTACGCTGAATTATTAAATACATAAACATTGTTACCTGTTACAGGTTTTTCTATTGGTTTTTCCGTTATATTCCAAGCTAAATTGATTGGTTTTGTCGTACCATCACTCCAAGTATAATTATTTGTATTTTTTAATCTGATAGTTATAATCCTTGCACCAACACTTATTCCCGAATATGTTCCGCTTTTGGTCATTAACGATGTATTAAAATTCTGTAATGTAGGGCTTTTAGACTGACCGTCATAAACAAAAGTACTTGTTCCCAAAGTAGGTTTTACGAGTTTCTTTGGGACAAGTTGCCATTCAAAAGCAAGTGCTTCGACATATAAGCTATCTTTCCACATACAACCATTTTTAGGTTGCACAGTAGCCTTATGATTGCCAATTGAATAAGATGTGTTTCCACTTATTGTCATTGTAGTAGAATCATACCCTATAGGATAATATGCACTTTCATATTCTTTTATATAGTTACTACTTGAACCACGAGTAGGTTTTGTTAAAAGGGTCATTTGACTTTTTGGCACAAATTTAACTTCACCTACACCTTCGTCAATAAAAGCATAATGTTCACTTATGCTTGGATTTTTAAATTTAAAATGTACCATCGGATTTCTACTATGTAAAGAACTTCCATATCTTAATGTGAAAAATCTTCCTGGCGTAGCTGAAACTCCGTATGTTCCACTTTCTTTGTTATCCAAAAATTCTATTTTAGAATTATCATCCAAATAAATATCATACTTATTGCTACCATATATATATCCATTCCCCCAATCACCCAAATATACAGAACCGCTTTCAACACAAATTCCACTCATATTAGCATTATCTTCTATAATTACAATATCTTCTATATGACAAGAGCCTTTTACTGCTGCGTATACACGACTACTACTTATATTACCTAATACAGAATTATTACAAATGCCACCACCATTCAATGCACAATATGCTCCATTTTCTACTGAAATAAAGCCATAATTTGTTGAACCTGAGACACCAACGCTATTACCTGTAATGTATCCACCATTAAAATAGAACCTAGCACTTGACCCTGACACTTTTATTAAAGGATTACCATTCATACTCGCACCTGTAAGTTTAGAACCTGTGACATTTCCTGTTGAAATTTCACGCCTATAATCTTTAGTTTCGCTTGGGTTATATGATATAGTTAATTGCCCATAAACCTGCATAAAATCTATCATACTTCTGCTACTGCCGTCTAATGAGTACCCATTTAAATTTAATCTTATATTTGCACCCGCAGGAACAGATATACCACCGTTTGCTGTAAATCCACTTCCGAAACCAAATATATTAACATAAAGATTTCTATCATACTCTGTTGTCCAGTCAGAAGTTAAGATAACATCAACTTGTACATTATTATTAACAGAATAATTTATTGCTGTACTCCATGTATTTGCTTTTTCATAAGTGTCCCCAGACAAAGCATAAGATACATTTGCGACAGTTTGGATATCGTCATTCTCTAAATCGGAATAATCTTCATTGCTATTTGTGGCATTTAATGTTAATATTATGCCAATAAAAAGTAGCAAAGATAAAACAATAGCAAAAAATACTATTCCCGCACGCTTTATATATTTTGTCATAATAAAACTCTCCTTTTACCTTGTACATAGAATAAGTATATCTATGTACTTT
>CAJTYW010000036.1 GCA_910583995.1 uncultured Christensenella sp.
GATAGCATTATTGCATAAAACACCTAAATTTAATAATTAAAACTTTACAAAAAAATAAGCACCATAAAACTAATGTTTTATGGTGCTTGATAACAATTTTATTTTTAATTTATTCTGTTATATTTAAGAATTATTTTGGCTACTAATAAGCAATTAGAGCTGTAAAGTTCTCTATATTGTCTCTTAATACTTCCACATCTGCACTGGTTATTTTTCCTGTATTTAGTATTATTGCAGATAATATTATGCAATCTTCAAAACTCTCTTTATCGCCATTTATTATCTGATTTAAATACATCATATCACTTGCACTTATTCTGCCATCGCCGTTCAAGTCACCTAGTACGGAAATGTATGTTCTCTGACTTCCATTTATCTCGTAATACCAACCTGTGCCTACTACCGCATTATCGTCTGTGACTTGTGTGTCTTGATTATTATATATTGCTATTTGTGCTGTATTTACACCTAGTGTAGCTAACTTTGCTTTAAACTCACTTACCTTTGTGCCTATAGTTATATTACCTATTACATTAGTTGCTGTTTCGCTTACTACTCTCTCATACTTTCCATTTTCTTTATTTAATATTAAGTAAGTGTAATTTGTATTTTCATTTATTTCTGCATTAATGAATAAGTTTAAATCTAACTCTCCACTCATTACATTATTTAATATCTCACTATCTACACTGGTTATTCCGCCTTTGTTGTTTACCATTGCTGCAAGCTGATACTCTATCTCCATTGAATCTAACAAACTTTCGTCTTTAGCCATTTGATTGATAACCAATAAATCCATTGCAGTTATTCTTCCGTCTCCATTTAGGTCTCCTAGTACAGATAGATATACTGTGTCAAAAGCTGTCGTTTCTGTAGCATTTTCGTATAATTCAACTCTATAACCTGTTGCAATTAATTGCTTACCAACACTTTCCGCTATTTCACCATTGCTAGCTATTCCGTCATAAATAATATTGTCATATTGGTTATATATTTTAATTAATTTTATATCGTTTCTTATATTACCTAAAAATGTTGATATTTTTGTGCCTGTCACTATATTGCCAAGCACATATCTAATATTACCCGATACATTTACTATATCTTCATCGTTAACTTTATGATAGTAATTATTTGCTGAATAACTTTTCCTAAAATTATTTTGTAAATATAAATAATCCCAATTTAAATTGTCTTCAACTACAATACCTGGTGGAATAATTTTATAATCAAACTCTAACTCTGTTTTGGTATCATCACTCCATTTATGATTACTATTTGGTTTTACTTTTGCTGTATACTTACCTACATTTGTTTGAATATTATCCGATATTGTCATTTGTGAAGACTCAAAACCTTCTGGCACATATTC